>CAYSPG010000012.1:0-93663 GCA_964432885.1 uncultured Flavobacteriaceae bacterium | reverse complement strand
TGAACTCAATGACGGTTCAAAACAGTTTTTAATTCATCAAGGGTATGATATTGACAGCAGTAGATTGGAACTTAATGCAGGTAATCAATATCATTTTTACAAACTTCCAGACAATGTTTTAAATAGCTTTGGTGAATCCAACGGAAAAACAATTGACCAAACAGGTAAATGGAATATTTACTGTCCTAATGGAGATAATTGCCAAATTGAAATGGAGCATACAAGTTTTGGCGACATTGGACAAAGAGACCACTATTCTGGACAAACAGAACGCTACTCTGCACGAAGAGATGGCTACTCTGGACAAAGAGACAGCCACTCCGGGCAAACAGAACGATACTCTGCATAAAGAGATGACCACTCGGCATAAACAGACCACTACTCTGCACAAATAGACCGGCAACCAAATTTTTCAAATAAGTTCATCAAATAACGCTATATATATACTTAAAAAATCATGCGTAGCGTACCAGCCCAAATTGCACACACATTTTGTTTGCCGCTCAATCCACACACACCACCAACGCAAACAAAAAGAGTGTGCAATCCAGCCCAAAAATTCGCGTACCGCTCATAAAAAGGTTTGCCCTCCCTAAAAAAAATAATAATACATCCAACCGCACATCCCGCCTGTCCCGATTATTCGGGATAAAGCTGCTGTGCTAACATCACCCCATACTTCGGGACTTTTCTTTCCATACTGCCATAACTCCAAGCAGATAAGCCCTTATAAACCGCATAGCCCAGCAGATAACAGCAAGCATAGCAATACCGATAGCTATCCGTATAAAAAGCAAGGCAGCATCGGTTATCAAAATGAAGTAATTCTTTTTTACCTTTACTGCATGAAAAAAAAATGCCCCCGAAGCATCGGGGCAACTTGTCGGCAGAAAAATGTTGTCCTCTCGTCCCGAAACTCGGGAGCATTTTTTTTGCAAAGCAGCAGTAACTTCTACTCTTGCTTTTTATACGGATAGCTATCGGTATCGCCAAGCCCCTTTTTGGTTTGCGTTTGTGTATTTAAAAATTAAATAGAATGCAAAAGCAGTTATCATTACTATTAAGCTCAGCTATAGTTTTAGTTTCGTCATATAACGCAAACCAGGGCTTTGAAACCGACATAAACACATTACCAATGGAAAACATTACAGACACTGCCACCTTTGGCACCGGATGCTTTTGGTGCACCGAAGCAATTTTTCAATCATTAAACGGAGTATTAAAAGCCACATCAGGATATATGGGAGGTGCCACTGCCAACCCAACGTACGAGGCCGTGTGCACCGGACAAACGGGCCATGCCGAATGCATACAGGTTGTGTATGACCCTAAAATTATTTCGTATGATGACCTGCTAAAAGCATTTTGGGAAAGCCATGACCCTACCATCTTAAACCGTCAGGGTGTTGATGTTGGTACACAATATCGTTCGGTTATATTTTATCATAACAGCGGGCAGCAAAAACTTGCAACAGATTATAAAAACAAACTTAACAGGGAAAGCGCATTTTCAAACCCTGTAGTAACAGAAATAAGTCCGGCTTCAAAATTTTATGTGGCAGAAAATTATCATCAGGATTATTTCAGGTTAAACGGTCATGCGCCCTATTGCCAGTTTGTAATTGCACCAAAGCTCAAAAAATTTAAAAAGGTGTTTAAAGATAAGTTGAAAAAATAAGTGATTGCCTGTTAACTATACTTGCTATTTTAAAAGTGAGGTGATAGGTAATAAGTCAAATTCAATTTTCAATTGCTATTTTCACGCACTTGTTTTTTTATGAGCAAAAAAAAGGTAATAGTGGTGCTTCCGGCTTACAATGCCGAACTTACACTTAAACAAACGTTTGATGAAATACCGTTTGATGTAGTTGATGATGTAATACTTGTTGATGATGCAAGTACCGATAAAACCGTTGAACTTGCAAAAGCTTTGGGCATTAAACACGTTATAAAGCATGATAAAAACCTGGGCTATGGTGGCAACCAAAAAACATGTTACAAAACCGCAATAAATCTTGGTGCCGAAATAATTGTGATGTTGCATCCCGACTATCAATATCCACCTAAACTGATAAAGCCAATGGTAAGTATGGTTGAGAACGAATTATACAATGTGGTAATTGGCTCACGCATTTTAGGCCGTGGCGCAATGAAAAGAGGAATGCCTTTTTATAAATACGTTTCTAACAGGCTGTTAACCTTTGCGCAAAATATATTGATGAACCAAAAACTTTCGGAGTACCACACAGGCTATCGGGCTTACAATGCTCATGTGTTAAAACAAATTCCGTTCGAAAAAAACTCTGATGATTTTGTTTTCGATAACCAGCTTCTTGCTCAAATTATGTTTTTGAATTATGAGGTTGCAGAAGTTACCTGCCCGGCTCGTTACTTTAAAGAAGCATCATCCATTAATTTTTTAAGAAGTGTAACCTATGGCACAGGGGTATTGATGACCGCTTTTCGGTATTGTTTAGCAAAAAATAAAATATACACTTCAGGCGTTTTTAAAATAAAATAATTTATTAAGCCACCAATACGCAAGTTAGCCCAATAACTAAATTTGCCCGCAATGAAAAATGTGATTGAGTTTTTAAAGTCGCGTAAATTTTTAATAAATCTGGTTGCCTCCATTGCAATTGTGGTTGTTTTGCTTGGGTTGGTTTATAAGTGGCTTGATAGTTATACCGACCATGGAAACTCGGTAACTGTTCCTGATTTGCGAGGCATGCGCGTTCAGGAACTCGAATCTTTTTTAAAAACAAAAAATCTATCGTTTAAAATTTCTGATTCCTCGGCTTATTTAGCCGATAAGCCCAGCGGCACCATCGTAGAGCAAGATCCGCGTGCCGATGAAAAAGTAAAGCAGGGGCGCACCATTTATTTAAGCATAACACGCAGCACTGCACCACTTGTTAAACTGCCATCGTTAAAAGATGTTTCGCTACGACAGGCCGAAGCTATATTAGAAGCTTATGGATTAAAATCGGGCGAGCACATTTTTAAACCCGACCTTGCAAAAAATGCCGTGCTTGGTTTAATGATTAACGGGAAAATGATTGAAGAAAACGATGAGATACCCAAAGGAACAATCATTGACCTGATTGTGGGTGATGGATTAGGGAATACTCAGGTGCTTGTTCCTGAGTTGATAGGTTTAAGTTTTGAAGAAGCAATGTTTGTACTAAAAGGCTCATCGTTAAACATTGGCTCAGTTTTTTACGAGGGTGTGGTTAAAGATACAATGCTTGCGCGTGTAATAAAACAAGACCCAATGCCGGCTGACTCAGCATTTATGAATCAGGGCGAAGCGATTGATGTTTATTTAAAGTAGTTAACGTCTACTTTTTTCTTTAGTAAGATTATTTAATAACACGATGTAAAATTTACAGCATACCTCATAAGCGTTTACGCAAAGTATGCATCACATTAAAAATGGTTGATAAAAAAACACAACCCGATTCAGCCGATGGTGAGGAACTTTTTGAACATTTCCGTATTGTGGTTGACAAAGGCCAGGAGCCACTGCGCATTGATAAATTTTTAACCAACAGGTTGCAAAATGCTACCCGAAACCGATTGCAAACAGCCATTGAAAACGCAAGCGTGCTTGTAAATAACGTAGCTGTAAAACCTAATTATAAAGTTAAACCTGACGATATTGTTACTGTTGTTTTGGCTCATCCCCCGCGTGAACTGGAACTTATATGCGAAAACATTCCACTTGACATTGTTTATGAAGACAATGATTTGATTGTAGTAAATAAAAAAGCTGGTATGGTTGTGCATCCTGCTTATGGTAATTATACCGGCACGTTGGTGAATGCACTTGCTGGTCACTTTCATCCCGAACTTATTGGTAAACCCCTTAAAACTGAAACCATCCGTCCGGGTTTGGCACACCGCATTGATAAAAACACATCAGGCCTGCTTGTGGTTACAAAAAACGAAGAAGCATTAAATGACCTGGCTTTACAGTTTTACGAGCGAACAATAAAACGCCATTATCTGGCACTTGCATGGGGCGATTTTAAAGAAGATAAAGGAACCATTACCGGACATGTTGGCCGCAACCTTGCCGACAGAAAAATTATGGATGTATTTCCTGATGGCGCGCATGGCAAACACGCTGTTACACATTTTGAAGTAATAGAACGATTTGGATATGTTACACTTTTAAAATGTAAATTAGAAACAGGACGTACACATCAAATACGAGTACACTTTCAGCATATAGGCCATCCTTTGTTTGGCGACTTTGAGTATGGAGGTGATAAAATTTTAAAAGGAACCACATCATCCAAATACAAAGCATTTGTCCAAAATTGCTTTGAGTTATTACCACGGCAGGCATTGCACGCACAATCGTTGGGGTTTTTACATCCATCAACAAATAAAAATTTATATTTTGAAGCTCCGCTTCCTTTGGATTTTGAAACATTGCTTGACAGGTGGAAAAAATATACTTCAGCCAAAGGCATTGAGTAGATTCTTTTGACACGCTTGGTGTTTATTATTAAAAACCCAATTAGTTTTAAGTTATGTTTAAAAAAATAAATTTGCGCAACACTTAAACCACAAGGCTTACTGCTGCGCATGATTAACGCAGAAAACATTTTACTTTTTTTTGTTGCCTATCTATTAGGCTCGTTGCCATCGGCTGTGTGGGTTGGAAAAATATTTTGGGGCATTGATGTGCGCGAGTACGGCAGCGGTAATGCCGGTGCCACCAACACGTTTAGGGTTCTTGGCCCTAAGGCAGGAATTCCTGTGTTGATTTTAGATATAGCCAAAGGCTGGCTTGCCGTGCAATTGGCAACTTTTTTTGGCGACTATATGCCCGCCACACAACAGTTTATTAATTTTAAACTTGTGCTTGGTGTAGCTGCATTGCTTGGTCATATTTTTCCGGTTTTTGCAGGCTTCAGGGGTGGTAAAGGGGTGGCCACTTTGTTGGGTATTTTGTGGGGAGTAAACCCTCCGGCTGCCTTAATCTGCCTTGGCGTTTTTACCGTAATTTTAATTACAACAAATTATGTTTCGCTTGCTTCAATGACAGCCGCCATTTCATTTCCTTTTATTGTCATGCTTATTTTTAACGAAACCGTTAGAAGCATGAACGTTTTTTCTATGGCAGTTTGCATTCTTGTATTGGTTACCCACCAGCGTAACATTGAACGCTTACTGCGTGGTTCCGAAAGCAAAGCCAACCTTTTTGGCAATCGCAAAAAAGAGGAATAAAACCGGAGTTTTGTTTTTGCATCGTTATCTTAAAGTCCAAAACCTTTATTAATCGTAACCAATTAGGCAAATCGCAGTATAACAGTTATTGACGGAATAAAATATCCGCATGACTAAAGCAAATAAATTTTATATACTGTTGGCACTTTTTGTAATGAGCATTGCATGTTTGCATGCACAGGACAAGGAACTTGCCATTAGTGCCGATAATTATTTTAAAACAAAACAATATCGGCAGGCATCATGGCAGTATGCACAATTGGTAAGCAATCATCCGGCCGATGTTCGGTATCAATACTTGTATGGTGTAAGCCGCGTGCTTTCAGGAGTAAATGTTGTTGATGCCATTAAGCATCTTGAAAAAGCCTCCATGAGTGCAAACACACCCAAGGATGTATATTATTATTTAGGATTGGCTTATCAGCTTACGTATGATTTCGATCAAAGCATGCGGTCGTATCAGATTTTTAAAAAATATACAGGGCAGGAATTGCTTACCGAATGGAAAGTGGACACACGCATCCAACAGTGCAAATCAGGATTAAGAATAAAGCAACTTGGAGATAAATACCCAATTAATGAAAAGGCAAATGAAGAGCTGGTAAACGTGGCCGGAAATTATTTTTCTGAAAATGGAAAATTGCTAAAAATAACAGAGGCTTTTCAATCCAATTATGATAAAAAATTAAACGAACCACAGTTTTTATTTTTAGAAGCAAATGGAAACCGTGTTTATTATTCAAGCAAAGGAACGGATGGTTCGTACCATGCCGATATTTTTTATGCAAATAAAAAAGGTGCCGAAAAATATGATAAACCTGTAAGGTTGCAATCGCCTGTAAATACAATTGCCGATGAAATTTATCCTACCACAGCTCAAAATGGTACCGTACTTTATTTTAGTGCAAACAATGAGCAGAGCATGGGCGGTTATGATGTGTTTAAATGTACATGGAATGAAACAACAAGTAACTGGGGTGTGCCCGAAAACTTAGGAATGCCCGTAAACAGCCCGTATGATGATTATTTGTTTTTGCCAGATAGTGGAAATAAATCAGCCAAATTTTTAAGCAATCGTGATTGTGATTTAGGAAAAGTACAGAAATTTAAAATTAGTTTGATAACTAAGGATGAGGGTAAAATTTATATCAAAGGAAATTTTTCAAACACATACCGTCCCGAAGATTTACAGGCAACACTTATGTTTTATGATGGCGAATCGTATAAGCTGCTGTCGCAAATACAGGTAGATACAAAAACTGGTGGTTACGAAATAAAATTGCCTAAGGCAAAAAAATACGCTTGCAAGATTGATAAGCCGGGCTTTACATTTCTAATGGGCGAATTTTTTATAGAAGACGGATATACTGCAGTTGAACAGGAAGTAATTCTTTCGAAAAATAATTCGGGTAAAGAAACTGTTGCTATCAACATAAAGTATCCTAATGCGCCCGATAAACCAAGCAATCAACCGCAAACGATTGAACAAATGCTGGCAGCATCAAAAGCTGCAAAACAAAATGCAGCACAAGCCACCAATAATAAAACTGCAGCATCTAACAGTTCACCTTCTGCACCATCATCTTTGCAACAAGCAACAAAACCAATTGCAGCCAATACTCATGTAAGCACAAAAAACCCTGCTGAACAAAAACCTGTTGAACAAAAGCAAGCCGAAATTAAAAGAGCAGGATATGTTGAGGATATGGGTATTAAGTTAACTCCGGTAATTGCTTACACAGTTGCTGAAACTAAAATAAAGCAATTGTGCAATTGGAAGGCAGAGCGCACAAAATACGCGCAGCAGCTAAAACCAAAGCAGGATGCTGAAATGGAACAAATTGCTAAAGATAAACTTAACCAGAAGGATAAAAAGGATGAGATTGCTTTAAAGCAAAAGCAGGATTCGATTACTAAACAAAATCAGCAACTTGCCCAATCGTTTAGTTTGGACGAATTGAATTTTGAAGATTTGCAAAAAGAGCAAAGCAAAACCAACATTGCTAAACCTGAAAAATCAAAAGTTGAAAAAACTAGTCAAACAAAGGGTGACGAAAATAAAATTGCTGAAACGCCAGTTGCAAAAGAAATTACCAAAGGTGTGGTTGAACCTGTTGCCGAAGTTGCAAAACCAACTGAGCCCGTTGCAGAAGAACACAAACCAGTTGAAGAAATAAAATTTGCAACAACCATTGAGCCTACAAAAGTTGAAAGCAAGGCTGTAAAACAAACTGCAGTTAAAGCTGATCAACAAAAAAATATTACTGTAAAAGAAATTACAAAAGGTGTGGTTGAGCCAGTTGCCGAAGTTGCAAAACCAACTGTGCCCGTTGCAGAAGAACGCAAACCAGTTGAAGAAATAAAATTTGCAACAACCATTGAGCCTACAAAAGTTGAAAGCAAGGCTGTAAAACAAACTGCAGTTAAAGCTGATCAACAAAAAAATATTACTGTAAAAGAAATTACAAAAGGTGTGGTTGAGCCAGTTGCCGAAGTTGCAAAACCAACTGTGCCCGTTGCAGAAGAACGCAAACCAGTTGAAGAAATAAAATTTGCAACAACCATTGAGCCTACAAAAGTTGAAAGCAAGGCTGTAAAACAAACTGCAGTTAAAGCCGATCAGCAAAAAAATATTTCAGTAAAACAAATTACAAACAACATAAGTGAAGCGACTGCTGAAACCACACCAGAAACAAAAAAAATGGAACCACAATCTAACGAATTAAAAGAAGCAGAGTTTAGTGGTTATGTTGAAGCACAAAGAAAGAAGGAAGTATCAGAACAGAAGGGACTAACCGAGGCAAAGAGTTTAAATGAAATGAAACTTGCAACAGCCATTGAGCCAATCCAGGTTGACAGCAAGCCTGCAAAACAAAATGCGGTTAAGGCTGAGCAACAAAAAAATATTGCTGTAAACGAAATTACAAAGAGAGTAATCGAACCAGCATCTACAGTTGTTGAACGTAAACCTATTGAAGAAATAAAACTTGCATCAGCCATTGAACCAGTTAAGGTTAACAGCAAACCCGTAAAGCAAAATGCAGTTAAAGCCGATCAGCAAAAAAATATTACTGTAAAAGAAATTACCAAAGGAGTAGTTGAACCAGCACCAGCAGTTACCGAGCGCAAGCCAACTGAAGAAATAAAACTTGCAACAACTATCGAATCAACCAAGGTTGACAGCAAGCCTGCAAAACAAACTGTCGTTAAATCGTCACAACAAAAGAATATTTCAGTTGCAACGCTTACTAAAAATATTGTAGAAGAAAAAATTACTTCAGTGCCAAAGACACAGGAACTTCCCAAACAGCCTGTTGCAATTAGCCAACCCACAACAATTGCAGAAACTGAAACTGAGTTAAAAACAGCAAGCCAACCTTCTGAAGACGATGCGGTAATTGCTAAATTAAAACGTGCAAAAACATCTGACTATAAAGAGCGATATGCGGTTAGTATAAGACGTAATCTTAAAATTTTTGAGAACAAGCCCGATGCTCAGGTAAATGTTTTGCTTGAGGGCAAAAGTTCATCTAACGGTTTAAAACCTTAATATTTACTGTTTAAAACATTTTGTTGGGTATTTTTGAATTTGAAAAATGCTTTTTATACTTGTGCATCAAATTCAAAACACATGAGCCGCAAGCCATCTGTATCTCAAAGTCCTGCTTCACACAAAAAGGCAGCCAAAGAAAGCAACCTGATTTTGTACAACGATGACGTAAACTCTTTTGATTATGTTATTGATTCGCTTATTGACATATGCAGCCATGAGCGGGAACAAGCCGAGCAGTGTTCGGTAATTGTACATAACAAAGGCAGGTGTGATGTAAAAAACGGAACTGTAAAATATTTGCGCCCAATGTGCCAGGCACTTATTGAGCGTGGCCTTACGGCAAGCATTGAGGATTAAAAGTAACAGTATCCTTGATGTTGATTTCTTAGCTTTTTGAAAAAATAAGCGAACTGCAATTTCCACCAAAACCAAACGAGTTGCACATAACGTTTTGTATGTTCATTTTTTGATAGTTAGTAACCGGACAAAGCAAAGTGGATTCGATAGGATTAACAAAATTTAAACTTGGGTACAATTCACTATTTGAAAGCGCAAGAATGCTAAACACCGATTCTATAGCTGAAGCAGCACCAAGTGTGTGCCCTATTTTTGATTTTGAAGAAGCAAAAGGAGGAACGATTTTAAAAATACGAATCATCGCTTTACTTTCTGTTTCATCATTGTTTTCTGTGCCGGTGCCATGTGTATTAATGTAGTTGATTTTTTCAGGCTCAAGGCCGGCAAGCAAAAGCGCTTTGCTCATAGCAAGAAAAGGCCCTTCGCCATTTTCTGAAATGGATGATGGGTGAAATGCATCGTTTGTATTGGCATAGCCGGTAAGCGAAGCATATATTTTTTTGTTTTCACAATCTTCTTCTCTTTCAAGAACTATAAAACCCGCGCCTTCGCCCAGATTTAATCCGTTTCTCTCCTTATCAAAAGGCCTGCAATTTTGTGGAGCAAGAATGTTAAGGGAGTTAAAACCATTGATGGTGAATTTTGCAAGGCTGTCGGTTCCACCAACAATTGCCCGTTTTGCAAATCCGTTTTTTATCAGGCGTGCGCCAAACATAATTGCATTGGCACCCGAAGAACAAGCGGTGTTAATGGTATTAACCACACCTTTGATTTGATACCGGTGCTGAAGATACATGGCAGCAGAAGCGCAATCGTATGATGAAAGAAAAGAAGAGCCTTTTGAATGGCTGTTTGAGTCGCTATACAACTCATCGGTTAAACACATGCCGCCAACGGTACTTGCAACCACAAGTGCACAATCAGGTGATGAAACCTGTGAGGGCATTAGTTTGCTTGACGAAACAGCCTGATTAAAAGCGTGCAATGCAAGCAAACTTGTTCGCGTTACGCTTTCTTCATTAGCCGCAAGGTCTTCTTTTAGTTTAGCGTTTTCGGTTTTAATTTCACCAAAGCGAAGTGTGGCTGCATATTTTGTTTTAAAAAGCTCGAGTGATGAAATGCCGCAGGTGCTTTGGGTAAGTGCCCGGTGATTTTCGCTTACTGAGTTTCCAAGTGGGCTTATTACACCCAATCCTGTTACTACAATGCGGCTCACTTTTTACGAAGTAATTTTGTTTTGATGCTGCAAAATAAAATCAACAATGGTATTGATGGTTACAAAAATTTTTCGGCCTTCTTTTGGATCGTTAATTTTAATACCGTACTCGCGTTCCATCATTACAACCAACTCAATGGAGTCAATGGAATCTAATCCAAGTCCATCACCAAAAAGGGGCTGGTCGTTTGCAATGTCTGCAGGAGTTTTTTCAAGCAGATTAAGGTATTTAATAATGTGTTGTTTTAATTCGAGCGTAAGTTGTTCTCTTTCCATTAAATTAAATTCTTTCGTTTTAAACCAATAAATATAAGCAACTGAAAAATTGCTGTTGCAGCAAGCAAAGGTAAAACATTGCCAGCAATGTTTTTAAAACTGCCTCCCGTTAAAAATAAATCATAATAGGATTCAACGCACCAGTGAAGGGGAGATATGTTCATGATAATTTTAAAGGATTGAGGCATGGCAAAGGCAGGCACAAACACACCGCCTATGGCAGCAAACAAAACAACAGATACGGCTCCAAATCCATTGGCCTGCTCTTGTGTATTAGCAAACACACCAATGCACATGGCATAACTTATGGCACACCAGCCACAAATTATTGTTACAAGCACCAGTAAAAAAATATCGGTAGGTATATTAAGAACGGGCAATCCTAATTTTGGAAATACCAAAGCCCCAATACCAAATATCACCACTACCTGAAGCAGCACTACATTAACATATAAAATTTGTTTGGCAGCCAAATTGAGCAAATAACTCGTAGGCATTGTGCGAAGCCTGATAAAACTACCACTCAGTTTTTCTTTAACCACATTGCCGCCCAAACTTATTACAATAAAAAACATGGCAAACACGGTCCATGCTGGTATGTTATGCTGTGTTGCATTAGGTATTGTTTTGTTTCCACTTACGGTTGCAAATTTTTCGGTAAACACAATTTTGTTTTGCATCAAATCATTTTCAAAACCATCAGGCATTTCTTTATCGTTAATGGTTTTGTACAATTGCTCTATCATCAGTTTGTTTTCGGTTACCTGCATTACACTTTGCAAAGCTCCATTGATAGAGTATCTGTACGATTTTTGAAGCACCGGATGAAAATACAGTTCAGGTGATATTACTGCCGGGTGTGGAATGCCAGTATCACCTGTCATTCCAAATTCGGTGAGGGCTTTTGCAGTACTGTGTTTGGCTTTTTGCTGCAATTGAATTGAAAAATTTTCTGGAAGCACCAATCCAACAAGCGCGTCATGCATTTTCATTAGCTCCGAAATGCCGTCAGAAGTTTTATTGCTTTTGCCTGTAATTACTTCAAACATTCCAAGTTTGGCTATGCCCCCAATAAATTGTTTTGAAATTTTTCCTGAATCATTATTGGAAACAAGCAATTTTATCTTATTGTCGTTTACCATCTCAAACGTGCTGTTTTGAACGCTGGTAATAACAATTACCAAAATTACCGGCATAATAAACATAAGCGCAAGCCCAACCCTGTCGCGAACAAGCAACCTGAATTCTTTAAGCAAAGCTGAAAATAATTTTGTCATAAATTATTTAATCGCGGTAAGCATGTCCGGTAAGTTGCAAAAACAAATCTTCCAATCGTTTTTGGTTATGCTCAGACAATATTTTTTCAAGGTTTCCGTCAACTATTATTTTTCCATCATCAATTAATGCAATATGATTGCAAAGTTGTTGCGCTTCCTGCAAGTGATGTGATGTGTAAACAAGAGTAGTTCCGCAGGCATTTAGCTGTTTTAAATAATCAATTATTGCTGCACGTGTTTGAACATCCACACCAACAGTAGGCTCGTCAAGAAATAAAATTTGGGGATTATGTATAGCACTTATTGCAATATTTATTCTTCTTTTCATGCCTCCCGAAAAAGTTTTTACCTGTTTGTTTCTAAAATCGGTAAGGCCCAAAACCTCAAGCAATTCATCTGTTCGCTTTTTAGTGGTTGTGTTATCCAAGCCGGCCCAGGCACCAAAAAACTGCAAATTTTCAACAGGAGTTAGCTCAGGATAGAATGCGAAATCCTGAGGTACATAACCAAATGTTTTTTTTATTGAATTGCTTCCAAAAATTTTGGAACCAAAAATATGAGCAGCACCGGTTGCAGGTTTTATCAGGCCTGTCATAATGCTCATCAGTGTGGTTTTACCTGCCCCGTTAGGCCCAAATAGTCCAAACCGCTCGCCTTTTAAAATGGTAAGATTGATGTTTTGAAGGCAATTTTTTTTTTGCCCGGGATACTTAAAATGAAGGCTTGAAACAGAAATGGCGGCATCCATTTAGTTCCATTTTATTTTTGATAACGAAACAAAAGCTTCTTTTTCAATATCGGCTATTTTATAAAGGTAACCGGCCATGTCGTCAAAGTCAGACTGAGCAGTAATTCGGCCTTTAAAAATTCCGGCAGCCTGAACTGCTGATGAGCGCCATAGGTCGCCTGATTTGGTAAACTGTTCAGAAATGCGAATTAACTCATCGTTTTTAAAGTACGCATGTGCCTGCTGTAAAAATGCAGCATAAATAAACCTGAATCCACCACCGCCTGTTCCAATCTCCTCTTGCATGCGAACCAGTTGTGCAAGATAAAGCCCGGCAGTTTTTATGCCGAGTTTATCGCGCCAGCGGCTAATTTTCTTTGCCGTATATCTAATGCCGCTAACACCGGCCACCGGGCCTGGTATGCGAAGCATATCGCGCACATTTCTCTTAATGCCCTGCACTATGGCTTTGCGCATCATATCATCGGTTACTTCTGTTTTCGATTGGGGATAATACAATTGGCCTCGGGGTGCAAGCGGGCCTTTGGCAAAGCGCACACGCTCTAACTCATAAGCTGAAAGTACATTTGTGGTTTCCATTACGGGGTCGCTTACCAGGTAATTGTCGCCTTCTTTGCCAAATACAACAAGGTTATGGGCGTTAAAATGAAAACGGTATTCTTTTGGAAAATAGGGGAGGAAGTAAACACCTACCTGGCAACCGGCAGGCTGGTTGTTACTAAGGCATTCGTCAAGTGCGCGCTGTGCTTTTTCAGGTGATGAAAATTTTTTTCGCGTTACCGGAATGCCAAGTGAATTGCACGTGCGTTTAAAAATAAGACCGGGCATGGTTCGGTACGAAAACGCAGGGCCATTGTTTACTTTTAAAAGCGGTATATAAATAAAAAATAATCCTGACCCAATGCCAAATGCCAGTGGCTCGGTAATTTTTTCCACTCCAATATGACGCAAAAGATTTACTGTTACACCATTTTCGCAATGAGCTGCTTGTGTATGTTTAAAGTTAACCTGCATGTACGATACAGTTTTTAAAGTCATCAACGCTTACTTCAAATACTTCGGCATACTTTGCAATTTTTTTTGCCGAAAGGGTTTTAAAAACCGAAGGCTTAATGTGTCGTTTTATCTGCCATTGCCAAAGGCCTGTGTAACCGGCAAGTGTAGGTATATCCATCAGTTTTAATTCCATAAAAAATAAAACCGGGCTGGCCTGGCCACTGTCAACTTTTAGTTTTGCTTCTTTTATCCGTTGTTCAATATCCTGCCAGGCAATAGTAAGTGCTGTGGCTTTTACTTCCCACCCCCGGCTAAGTTCGGCAGTGTAATTGCCTTTATCATCGGTAACATACACAACATCGCGTGTAACATTGTCAAGCGCACTTGGGTCCTGGGGTAAATCTTTTTTTTTCAAAACGCTATATGCTTATTTTATTCACTTACGCAACCGTAAGTAGTGCAAAAACATAACTAAACCGTGCACTTTCTGGAACAAGAAGAAATATTTTTTCACCGGTTTTTAAGTTGCCGGTGTTTAATAATTCTTCAAGCATCATATACACCGATGCTGAGCCTACATTGCCTATCTCAGATAAGTTGGTAAACCATTTTTCTTTGGGTATCATAATGTTTGCAGCTTCCATCTGTTCGGCAATTTTATTTCTAAAAAATTCGCTTGACAGGTGAGGAATAAAGTAATCAATCTCTGTTGGTTTAACATGGTTGTTTTCAAGCACTTTTTTAAGTGCAGGTATTCCAAGAGTTACAATGTTTTCGCTTAGTAGTTTTACATCCTGCTTAATGCTGAAAACCGATTTTGACATAATCTCTTTTTGCGAAAAGTCCGAATATCCTTTTAGCTCACCATTTACTTTATCACTTGCCTGATACATACAAGGTTCGGTTTTATGAGCAAACGAAAAGCCTTCGATAGCGTCAATGCGCAAACTTGTACCACTTTCGCTTTTGGCATTGTTTAGTTTAACTGCTGCTGCGCCATCGCTAAGCATCCAGCGCAAAAATTCTTTATCAAATGATATGTATGGGTTTTCATCAAGCAACGACAGTTTTGATGCCTCTTCTTCAAAACTATCGGCACGCATTATGCGCGATAAACGTTCCGACCCTGTTACTACAGCATTTTTTGCCTGACCAAGTTTTACACTCATCCATGCATACTTTAACGCATGCATACCCGAGCAGCAATTTCCACTTGGAGATACTACTTCAATTTCATTTGTTTCGGGCAACCAGCCATGCACCATTACACCATGTGATGGCATTAACTGGTCGGGAGAAGAAGTGCCGCAGGATAATAAATCTATTGAACTGATTTCTTTTGCGTTATTATTAAAAAGTTGCTTTACTGCAAGTGCAGCCATTTGAGAGTTGGTATGCGTTGCATTGCCATTTTTATCCATGGCATAATAGCGGCACTTAATACCATTGTTCCGCAATACTATTCCCCTTGATTTTGATGGTTTGCCATTTATCAGCCCCAAAAACAATTCCATTTCATCATTGGCAATGGGTTTATTGGGTAAAAATTTGGCCGCTTTGGTTATGTAAACTTCCTGACTCATTAAAATATTAACTCACAATTTTTGTTTCAAACCATTAAATAACAAAGGTTAAGGTTTGTTGTTTGAAACGGCTGCGAAAATAGGATAAAAACAGTTTGGAATAGAAGAGTTGGTCAACCACATCAGCATGGAGTGATTGATTTTGAACGACAACAGAAGTTTTTAAAAATTATTGATGGATGCTTATTGTATTTTTTCAAGATAAAATTTATCATTTTTAAATACTATTAGAGTTACCTTTGCAATAAAGTTCTTTGACTTTGGGGCCGAAAGGAATCGACAGCATGTGCAATAGGTGTGTAAGCATGCCGGGTGCTGTGAATACCACCCGTTAATCCCGATTCTCACTCGTCTAAATGGCGAAAACGACTACGCGCTTGCTGCCTAATCCACTATGTGGGTTAGCTTAATTCCGGTACGATAGTACCCGAACAAGCTGTCTCTCTTACCTTACGCTTGTAGAGGTAAGTTCAGAGGCATCGAAAATACAGGCTGGTTGCTGTGTTGCTCTGCCACAGCAATAAGATAAAAGAGCTAAGGATAATGACGGTAAGCATTTCGCCACACATTATCCCTACAATTAAGCAAATGCTAAGCATGAAGAAAGCACATTGATTCCGTGTCTGGACGTGGGTTCAACTCCCACCGGCTCCACTTTTTTAGTTAATAATTACTCTAACCACTAAACTGCATTTGTATGAAACACATTTCGCTTCCGCTAATTATTTGCTTGTGTATTTCACAGGCATTTTGCCAATCATCACAAAAATTTGTGATACACAAAAAAGCAACGCTTGTGCTTAGCGATGAACAAAACGATTTTAACCCGCAGGTAAAAAACCGCCATCTGCCAAAACCCGACCATGGTGCTGATGATATTGAAAAAGAAAAAGCGAAAAAAGAAATTGCTAATCGTTATCCAAAAAAATACGCAGCTTATGACGAGCGAAAGTTAAATGTAATTAATCCTCCTGCAATGCTTCGCAATTTTATTGGCAATGCTTTTAATGGCTACGTGCCAAATGATAATGACATGGCCATTGGGAATAACGACCGTGTGTGCTCGGTAACCAACACCACCATTTGGACAAAAAACATTATCACCAATCAAATTTTTGGTACTTACAATCTGCACACCATCACATCGGTACTTGGTTTGCAGCAGGAGGAATTTGATCCTAAAATAATTTACGACCACGTTAGCAATCGTTTTGTTTTTGTTTGCCTTAATGGATTTACCGATTCAACCAGCAATGTAATTATTGGTTTTTCTCAAAGCGATACTACCAATGGTGCTTGGAATTTTTACGCGCTGCCCGGCAATCCGCTTAACAATAGTTTGTGGACAGATTTTCCAATGCTTTCTTTATCAGGAAATGATTTGTTTATTACCGTAAACCTTTTGTATAACGACAGCAGTTGGCAAACCGGTTTTAACGAAAGCCTTATTTGGCAAATGAATAAGTATGACGGCTACAATGGCAACACGCTAAATGCGCAATTGCACAATAACATATTACATAACGGAGCACCACTTCGTAACCTATGCCCCGTGCGGGCAGGGTGGCAATTAAACTCACCGGGCATGACATTTCTTTCGAACCGAAATTTTAGCACCGGCAACGACACTATTTTTTTAGTTACTGTATCCGACACGGCCTTTGCCCCCGGCCAGGTGGTTGCCGTGCAGGCTTTGCAATCAAACCATCAATACCGCATGCCGGTAGATGCCGACCAGCCTTTTACCGACAAACTTGCTACCAACGATGCGCGCATACTTGGCGCATTTAGCAACGGATTAGATATTCAATTTGTGGGTAACACTACCGATACAGCAACAGGAAATGTAGGAATATATCATGGGATGATTCATCCTGTGGGGCCAACTTATACTGTTACAGCATCCACCCTTGCCGACACGGCAATGGATTTAGCTTATGCCAACCTTGCACCGGTAAGCAACCACCTAACCAACGACAGTTCCATTATTGGTTTTTTAAAATCATCGGCCACTGTTAATCCGGGCATGGGAGCTGTGCTGTTTGATGGATACACTCAATACTCGCCTATACTAAATGTACGTAGCGGAGTTTCCTACATTAGTATGATATCCGGTACCGAACGGTGGGGTGATTATTCCGGTTGCCAGGTAAAATATAATCAACCCGGTATAGTTTGGGTAAGCGGTACATACTCATTTGGCAACCACACCACACGCACATGGATTGCTGAACTATCGGGTAATGGAATTACAGATATTAATATATTGCCTGCTAAAAGTGAGTCAGCTAATGTTTTTCCAAATCCTGCTGACGAAAATATTACGGTAGCATTTACCAATCCTCAAAACCAGGTTTTGTGTTTTGAATTGTACAATGCCCAAAATCAGCTTGTTCATAAATTGTATAACGGTAGTTTGGTAAAAGGAGAAAACGAGTTTTCGTTTGCGCTGAATAAACTTAATGCAGGAATTTATTTTTTAAAAGTTACGGGAAGTAAGTCGGGGCAGGTGTTGACAGAGAAGGTGATTAAGAGGTGACTCTTAGTTGTACGGTTATATAAAATAGGTTCCTTTCCAATTACTCAAACAAAAACCGAGGCATACTTATCTTCTGCATTCCCATCAGGCCACATTTATTCTGGGTTTCTGAGAAATAAAAATTCCTGTAATTTTTTTACAGACATTTCTCTTTTCAAAACAATTTTCAATTAACTCACCGGAACAATTTCATTAATCAATTTTTCTTTGTCACCAGGGCTCATGTCTTTATTTTGTTTCGCAACTTTTTCAAACCCGGGCAATTCAAACTCAACCTCATAATATTCAGGTATTAATTATTTTACAAGTGTAATACGCTAACGTATAGCGAATTTGCTACCTGTTTATGGAGGTCGGCATACTTAAGGGCTGAACAAATTACTATGCCTTCCGCACAAATTCTGATTTTAAAGCCATGGCTCCAAAGCCATCAATTTTGCAGTCAATATTATGATCGCCATCGGTAAGGCGAATATTTTTAACCTTTGTGCCCGCCTTTACAGCTTTTGAAGCTCCTTTTACAGGAAGATCTTTTATAATTATTACGGTGTCGCCATTGGTGAGAATGTTTCCGTTAGCATCTTTAACAGGTGCCTCAGTTATTTCTTCCTTTTCAGGTTCGGATGTTGTATCAGAATTCCATTCGTGAAAACACATTGGGCAAACGAGCATTCCATTATTGAGGTAGGTATAATCTTCTTTGCAATTGGGACAGGGAGGAAATTCGGCCATTTAATTTAGAAATGAGATGGCAAAGATAGTGAGATGTGTTTAGCAAACGATTTTGCTGAGGGGATAAAAATTTTAAACTATTAGTCTGTAATATTTTTACTTATGTTTTTTTGGGCGGGGAATATTGATTTGGTTAACACATGTTATCGAAGTAGTTGAAATAAAAAAAAGGCAGTACTGCTGCCGGCTTAATAAAAATGAATAAAAATGTTTTTAGGATTAGAAATTATGCAGCCTGCAACATTCCACGGCCGCCTTTACATCGTGTACACGCAAAATTTTAGCGCCATGCATTAATGCAACCATGTTAAGCGCTGTGGTTCCGTTAAGCGCATCGGCAGGTTTTATGTTAAGCGTTTTGCAAATCATGCTTTTGCGCGATAAGCCTGCAAGCATAGGCATGCCGGTAATTTTAAATACATCAAGATGTTTTAGCAATTCAAAGTTATGCTCAACAGTTTTTCCAAATCCAAAACCAACATCTAAAATCACATCGGTAATTCCTGCTTGTTTTGTAGTTTCAATTTTAGAAACAAAAAAGGCAAGAACTTCTTTAACAACATTTACATAGGCAGGATTTTGCTGCATGGTTTGTGGTGTGCCCTGCATGTGCATTAATACATAAGGCGCTTTGTATGCTGATACCACATCAAGCATTTTTTTATCGCTGCCTGATGTAATGTCATTAATAATGTGAGCCCCTGCTTGTAAAACTTTTTCGGCCACACTTGCCCTATATGTATCAACCGAAATAATTGCATGAGGAAAATTTTTTACAATAGCCTGCAAAGCCGGCATCAATCTTTCTAACTCTTGCTCAGCAGTAACTTCTGCAGCGCCCGGCCTTGAAGATGCTGCGCCAATATCAATAATACCGGCTCCTTCATTTAACATTAATTGCACCTGCCGTAAAATTGATTCCTCATCAATATATTTGCCACCGTCAAAAAAACTATCGGGTGTAATATTTAAAATGCCCATTACTTTGGGTAATGATAAATCAAGTAATGTGCCTCGGCAGTTTAATTGCATTGGAGTGATGATGTGGTGATTTGATAATGTGATGATATGATAATTTGATAATGTGATGCTATTGAGTTACACAAACTTTAAACCTCAAACCTTGAACCTTCTTCAATGACCCAAACAGCAAAGCAATACGATACGGCAGTTACTGCCTGCAAAGATATTTTTATCAATAAGATGAAAGATTATGGCAGTGCGTGGCGGGTGTTAAGGCCCAGTTCAATTACCGACCAAATTTTTATAAAAACACAACGCATACGCAGCATTGAAGAAAAAGGCACACAGATGGTAGAAGACGGTGTACGCGATGAGTTTATCGGCATTATAAATTATGCAGTAATTGCGCTTACGCAACTTGAGCTTAGCTTGCAGGGCAATTTGCATTTATCGCTTGACGAAGGCAAAAAACATTTTGACAAACACATTGTTATTGCAAAAAAACTGATGGAAAATAAAAATCATGATTATGACGAGGCGTGGAGGCAGATGCGTGTAAGTTCCATTACCGATTTAATTATGATGAAAATTTTACGCATCAAACAAATTGAAGATAACAAAGGACAAACCATCATTTCTGAAGGGCTCGAAGCAAACTATTACGACATGATTAACTATGCCATGTTTGCTTTAATACGAATAGATGAGAAATCGTAAATAATTATCATAATGAAATACATTGTAATTCTTTGCCGCATCTTAGTAGGTGTTTTATTTATCATATCGGGCTTTATAAAAGCCAACGATACACTTGGGTTTAGTTATAAACTGGATGAATACTTTATGGTGTTTGGCATTCCGTTTATGAGTGCCGTATCGGTGGCGTTGGCACAATTTATTTGTGTGCTGGAAATTGTGCTGGGCTTTGCCACATTGGTGGGGTGGAGGATGAACATGGTTACCTGGCTTCTGCTGCTTATGATTGTGTTTTTTACATTTCTTACTTTTTACTCGGCTTACTTTGATGTGGTAAAAGACTGCGGATGCTTTGGCGATGCATTGCACCTGAAACCATGGGAGTCGTTTGGCAAAGATATTGCATTGCTTGTTTTGATATTACCCATATTTATGTGGCGCAATAAAATTCAACCACTAATCTCGCTAAAATTTGCGCGCATAACTGTTTACGCATCGGTGGTGGCATCGGTGCTGTTTACCTATAAAACGTATGCTCACTTACCGTACATTGACTTTAGACCCTATGCCATTGGCAACAACATACAGCAGGGTATGACGTTGCCCCCCGGTGCTGTTACCGATAGTGTCGTGATTATGTTTAAATACAAAGACAAAAAAGATGGCACCATAAAAGAGTTTACTGTAGATGGCCTGCCCGAAAATTTAGACGATTACGAATACGTTGACCGTATTGATAAAATTGTACGTGAAGGCGATAAACCCAAAATACATGACTTTGCCATTGTAGATGCAGCGGGCTCGGACTATACCGAAGATTTTTTAACCAACCCCAACTACTCCTTTATGCTGGTGGCCTATGATTTAAAGAAAACAAACAGTGGTGTGCAGAAAAAAATTAACGAGCTTGTAGCGCAATGTGATAAAAACAAAATTCAGTTTTTTGGTATTACCTCTACAGCACCAAATGAAACCGATTTGTTCCGTCATGAGAATCAAAACATGTTTGACTATTATTTTTGCGATGGCACTGCCTTAAAAACCATTGTGCGCTCAAACCCGGGTTTGCTGCTTCTTAAAAAAGGTACGGTAATAAACATGTGGCATCATAATGATTTTCCCACATGGGATGAAGTAAATGCCACATACTTTAAAAAATAAAAGCGCCAGCCTTTAAAACCTACACCAGCCTGCCATCGCGCATGGTAATTTTTCTGTCGGCCATTTGAGCCAGTTCAGGGTTATGTGTTACTATTACAAAGGTATGTTTAAACCTGTTGCGTAGTTCAAAAAATAGATGGTGTAAATCGGTTGCATTGCCGCTGTCAAGGTTGCCCGATGGTTCATCGGCCAAGATAAAAGGCGGATTGTTTATCAGCGCACGCGCCACAGCCACCCGCTGCTGCTCGCCACCCGATAGCTCGGCCGGTTTATGATGCAGGCGATGTTCAAGTTTTAAGTAAGTAAGCAACTCTTTTGCCTTTTCTATGGTTTCTTTTTTTGGCTTGCCGGCTATAAATGCCGGAATCATGGTGTTTTCTAATGCCGTAAATTCAGCAAGCAAATGATGAAACTGAAAAACAAAACCAATATTTTGATTACGAAATGCCGCAAGTTTTTTTGCTGATAGCTTTTGCACATCGGTGTTGTTAATGGTAATGTGGCCTTGGTCGGGTTCGTCAATAGTTCCTAAAATATGCAGCAGCGTTGACTTACCCGCCCCCGATGGCCCCACTATCGCAACCACCTCTGATGGACTTATTTCCAAATCTATTCCTTTTAACACCTGCAGGGTGCCGTAGTTTTTATAAATGCCTTTAAGTATAATGCTCACGCGGCTAAGGTAGTAAAGTCAATATATCAGGTTGGCAGTGGCGACATTAGCTTGAGTAGCTATTTTTTAATATTAGATGGATTTATTTTGACAACAGCAGCACATGACTCTGTCTTAATGTAAAATCATGAAATATCGGCAGCACATCTTGCTGTGGCAAAAGCATGTGTTTTTATGGTGGCAGCAAATAATTCTGCCATAAAGCGAAATCATGGAATGGTGGTATAACATTATTCTATAATAAAACATCTCGCTCTATCACAAAAACAAATGATTCTGTCACAAAAACAACGCATTTTGTCCTTTAAAAAAAATTCTGTCAGTCCTTATACTCATTATTCAAGCAAAAAAACATTTTTTTTAAGGCTTGCAGGGTTTGTTTCCTTTTCATTTCTCATTCACACAGGGCTTTTTACATTCGCCCGGCCAATTGCAAAAGATGCTTAGGCATCCGGGCCATTTCAATGGTATAATCCACAAAAAAATGCCAAGCTTAAACCACAAACTTTTCCATACATTTGCCATCCCTAAAAAAAATCATACACTAATTATGAACATGTTTTACAAAAAACTAAACGCCTGCCTGTTAGCCACAGCTTTTGCCGTTACCGTAAACGCCCAGGAGCAAACCCTGCTTACGGTTGCCGGTGATAAAATTTCGAAAACTGAATTTGAACGGGTATTTTACAAAAACAATAACAAAGAAAACAGCAACGACCAAAAGTCGGTACGCGAGTATCTTGAACTTTACATAAACTATAAGCTAAAGGTAAAAGAGGCCGAAGCCTTAAAGATGGATACTTCCGAAGCATTTGTTACCGAACTTACCGGCTACCGCAAACAGTTGGCACAGCCATACCTTACCGATAAGGATGTAAACGAAAACTTAGTTAAAGAAGCGTATGACCGCTTACAGAAAGATGTTAGAGCCACCCATGTACTTATAAAAGTAGCGCAGGACGCATTGCCCAAAGATACGCTTGCTGCTTATAACAAAGCCATTCGCATTCGCGAGAAACTTGTAAAAGGTGCCGATTTTTACAAGATGGCAAAAGACAGTAGCGATGACCCCTCGGCAAAAGAAAACAGTGGCGATTTGGGCTACTTTACCGGCATGCAAATGGTTTATCCGTTTGAAACGGTTGCCTTTAATACCAAGCCCGGACAAATTTCGATGCCTGTGCGCACACGCTTTGGTTATCATATAATACGCGTTGAAGATGTGCGCCCTGCAGTTGGCGAAATTCATGCCGCACATATCATGATAAAATCAACAGCCAACGATGCCGACTCAGTTGAGTTGGAAGCAAAACGAAGAATTGACGATATATATGCTAAAGTTAAAGCAGGCGAAAAGTGGGACGACCTGGTAGCACAATATACAGAAGATAAAGGCTCGGCAAAAACAGGCGGAGCATTGCCCTGGTTTGGAACAGGCCGCATGGTTCCCGAATTTGAAAAGGCCGCATTTGCATTAAAAAATGATGGCGATATTTCTGAACCCATTAAGTCGGCTTATGGATGGCACATCATTAAGCGATTGGAAAAACGTGCATTGCCCTCTTTTGAAGAAAAGAAAGCCGAACTTAAAGCAGCTATTACCCGCGACAGCCGTTCCGAAATAGGAAAAACATCATTGGTAAACCGAATAAAAAAAGAAAACGGGTTTAAAGAAACACCCCTGAACAAAGACGCTTTTATCAAATCGCTTGACAGTTCGCTTGTAAACGGAACCTATAATGACAGCAGCGCTATGGGCATGACCAAACCGCTGTTTACACTTGGCTCAAAAACATATACGCAAAAAGATTTTGCTACCTTTTTGATGAAACACCAGGTAAAACACAATAACTCAAACTCGCAAGCGGTTGCATATACACAGTACAATCAGTTTGTAGAAGAATCGTGTATTGCCCTTGAAGAATCAATGCTGGATAAAAAGTACCCCGAGTTTAAATCATTAATGCAGGAGTACCGTGATGGTATTTTGCTGTTTGATCTTACCGATAAAATGGTGTGGAGCAAAGCCGTAAAAGACTCGGCAGGATTGGCAGCGTTTTATGATAAGAATAAAGGCAACTATATGTGGGGCGATCGTTTGGATGCCACCATCTATTCGTGTGCCAATACAGGCATAGCAACCAAGGTGCGCAAAATGGTTAAAAAAGGAAATAAAGATGCTGACATAGCCGCTGAGATAAATAAAGATTCATCATTAAATGTAAACATAAAAACAGCGCTGTTTAGCAAAGGCGATAACGATATCATTGATGGCATTGAATGGACACCCGGCATAACTGCCGATATGAACAAAAACAATCAAACCATTTTTATAAACGTTCGCACCAAACTGGCTCCGGCACCCAAATCGCTTGACGAAGCCAAGGGATTAATTACAGCCGACTATCAAACATATCTTGAAAAATCATGGATTGATGAGTTGCGCAAAAAGTATCCGGTAAGTGTTGACGAAGCCGTTTTAAAAACAGTTTATAAATAATTCGTGTTGCAGTTATTGAGTTCTGCGTTTAGTGTTTTAAGTTTAGTGTTAGCCCAACCTAAACTTAAAACACTAAACGCAAAACTTTTTTATATCCATGTGTTATTTATGGTAATGGCATCGTGCAAATATTTTCCTTCATCTGACACCGAAAAGCAAAATGCCGTAGCCCGCGCTTACGATAAGTACTTATACAAACACGAACTTGCAAGTTTGGTTCCAAAAAATGCGTCTAAACAGGATAGCATGATGATAGTAAAAAACTTTATTGAAGACTGGATAAAGCAAAATGTGGTTTTGCATAAAGCTGAAGTAAACCTGGTTGAAGAGCAGAAAAATGTTGAGCAGCAATTAAAGGAGTACCGCAATTCGTTAATCACATTTATTTATGAAAAAGAGTTGGTGCGGCAGCGGCTTGATACCACAGTTACCGAAAACGAAATAGGAAAATACTATACCGAACATCAAAAAAATTTTTTACTGAAAGACAACATCATTAAAGCAACATTTTTAAAAGTAAATAATAAAGCGCCTAAAATTGAAAAGGCAAAAAAATGGATGCGGTCAAATGCTGATAAAGACAAGCGGCAGCTTGAGGAATATTGCCACCAGTACTGCATTGATTACCTGCTTGATCACAGCAACTGGATGCTGTTTGACGATTTACTTAAAAAAGTTCCTATAAAAACGTATGATAAAGAAGCCTTTTTACAGAACAACCGCTTTATAGAAATTACCGATTCGGCAAATGTTTATTTTGTTAACATTGCCGACTTTCAGATTAAAGAAACCATGTCGCCACTTGATTTTGAAAGAGAAAACATTAAAGCCCTTATTATTAATAAACGAAAGCTTGAACTGATACAGCAAATGCAGCAGGCAGCTTTTGAACAAGCACAAAAAAACAATGACTTTGAAGTGTATTCAAAATAAAATTTTTACAGCCAGTTTATTTTTAACGATAAGCATACCTGCTTTAGCACAACCGCAAAATGTAATTGATCAAGTGGTGGGAGTTGTGGGTAATAACATTGTAATGCTGTCGGACTTAGAGCAGCAGTACCAACAGTACCTTGGCCAGGGCAATTACGGCAGCAATGCAGTGCGCTGCGATGTGCTTGACCAATTATTGCTTTCAAAACTATTGGTTCATTACGCAATACTTGACAGTGTAGAGGTAAGCGATGCACAGGTTGAAAGTGAACTTGACAAGCGCATTAATTATTTTGTTGAGCAATTTGGCGGCCAAACTGAAAAGTTGGAAGAGTACTACCAAAAATCAATTCCCGAAATTAAAGACGAATTTAAACCCCTGATAAAAGAACAAATGCAGGCACAGGCCATGCAGCAAAAGATTACTGGCAAAGCCACAGCCTCACCTGCCGAGGTTAAGGAGTTTTATAACAGCATACCCAAAGACAGTTTACCGTTTATAAACTCAGAAATTGAGTATGCTGAAATTGCAAGTAAAATAAACATAAGCAATGAAGAGAAGCAAGCGGTGCGCAATCGCTTAACCGAATTGCGTCAAAGAATTTTGAAAGGCGAGGAGTTTGCAACCCTTGCGGTATTGTATTCGGATGATAAGGGTACAGCCAAGGATGGTGGCGAATTAGGATTTGTACCCCGCGGGCAATACGTACCCGAGTTTGAAGCTGCAGCTTTTAAACTAAAAAAAGGCGAACTCTCAGAAATTGTTGAAACAAAGTTTGGTTACCACATCATACAAATGATTGATAGAAGAGGCGAACAGATTAATGTACGTCACATCTTATTAAAACCTGTTGTTGGCAGCGAAGATTTATTAAAATCCAAAACTCAAGCAGATAGTATTGCCTATAAAATACGTGCTGGCGAAATTACATTTGATGATGCTGCCATAAAATATTCGGCTGATGAGCAAACAAAACTTAATGGCGGCAATGTGGTTAATCCACAATCGGGCAACACCCGGTTTGAAACAAGCCAGGTAGATGCCATGGTGTTTTTTCAACTTGATAAACTTAAAGAAGGCGAAATTTCAACCCCGGCACTTATTACCGAAAAAGACGGAACACAGTCGTATAAAATATTTTATCTTAAAAAACGAACCACACCTCACGTTGCGAACCTGGTAGATGATTATCAGCGAATACAAACAGCAGCCATGCAAACAAAACAAAACCGTTTGCTTGACGAATGGGTAACCCGAAAAAAGAAAACAACTTATATACAACTAAGCAAAGACTTTGTACTTTGCGATGATTTAAAAAAGTGGATTAATTAAAATGGTTTAAGATGTAACGTTTGTAGTTTAAATTTAATTAGCCGCAAACCATAATCTGCAAACCACAAAAAGTAAACTGCAAACCTCCTTTGGTATGGACAAACAATTTTCATCAGACGTTGAAGCAATAAAAAGTTTAGTTGACAACTATAAAAAACTTCGTGCCGAAATAGGAAAAGTAATAGTAGGGCAGGATGAGGTGGTGCGCGATGTATTAATTTCAATATTCAGCAAAGGGCATTGCCTGCTGGTGGGTGTACCGGGTTTGGCCAAAACACTTTTGGTAAATACCATTTCCCAGGCGCTGGGTGTAACGTTTAACCGCATACAGTTTACCCCCGATTTAATGCCGAGTGACATAACCGGAATAGAAATATTAGACGAGAACAGGCACTTTCGTTTTATAAAAGGCCCCGTGTTTGCCAACATTGTGCTGGCCGATGAAATAAACCGTACCCCACCCAAAACACAAGCCGCCTTATTAGAAGCAATGCAGGAGCGCTCGGTTACTGTAGCCGGCAAGCGCTTTGAACTAGGTAACCCGTTTTTTGTACTGGCTACACAAAACCCCATTGAGCAGGAGGGAACCTACCCGCTGCCCGAAGCGCAGCTCGACAGGTTTATGTTTAATGTGTTTTTAGATTACCCATCACAAGCCGAAGAGCTTACCATTGTAAAAAACACCACTGCCGAAAACATGTCATCGGCATCAAAAGTTATTTCGGCTGACGAAATACTGTTTTACCAGGGTTTAATTCGAAAAATTCCTGTTCCCGACAATGTTTTGAATTACGCTGTTTCGCTTACTGCTAAAACAAGGCCTAATACAGTTAGTTCCATTCAAATGGTAAATGAGTATGTTGCCTGGGGAGCAGGCCCTCGTGCATCCCAGTTTTTGGTGGTGGGAGCAAAGTGCCATGCAGCCATCAACGGAAAATTTTCTCCTGATATAGAGGATGTAAAAGCAGTTGCCACACCTATTTTACGCCATCGCATTGTTCGCAATTACAAAGCCGAAGCCGATGGTATTTCGGTTGAGAAGATTATTGCTGCACTTCTCTGATTTTAAAACCCTTACTTTTTTATTGTTTTTTACTTTGCAAAAGTGTAAGAATTACACCCTTTTTGTAAAGCTTTGTTTTGATATATATCTATAATAAGGAAACCCTCAGGTCTTATGTAGAGTATAATATTCAATAAATTTAATTCCAGAGTATCATGAAAAAGAATGTACAATTATTGCGTTTTGTAAAAACAACTTTTGACCGGGTTTCACTAGCTGTTGCTCTTGCATTGTCAGTTAATTTTATTAATGCACAATGCCCGCAACTTGGTAGTATTGGTGGCGTTACGGGTCCTTTACAAAGTTGTCCGGGTTTATCAAACACATATACCGTTACTGCCGTAACTAATGCCACCGATTACACTTGGTATCTGCCTTCGGGATGTAATATTAATGGCCAAAATCCATATACTTCATCTTCAACAACAGTTACGGTTAATTTCGGCCCTTTCTTTGTGCCACCAGGAAATATAAGCGTTTATGCCAGCAATGCCTGTTTTACAACCGGGCCGCTAACCAAAACCATTACTTCGGCCGGTGTGCCTGGTGGTGCCTCAAGTATAAGCGGAAACTTTTTTGCCTGTCCCGGAACCACCAATACATATAGTGTAACTAATATTGCTCAACGAATTTTTACATGGTCTGTTCCAACAGGCGCAAGCATTTTAAGCGGGCAGGGTACCAATCAAATTACGGTTCAATTTAACGCTGGATTTGTAAACAATGGAACGTTGAGTGTAAATGTATCAAACGGATGCGGAACCAGTCCGAGCCAGCTCGCAACCATTTATGTTGATAAACCACTTACACCTGGAACTATTTCAGGTCCGACTACAGTTTGTGCCGGACAAAGCGGAGTGTTTAGTGTACAGCAGGTAGCTAACGTAACATCTTATACATGGTCGGCACCTATCGGAGCTACTATTACCGGGCAGGGAACCAATACGGTAACTATAACCATGCCTGCCGGCTTTACAGTAGGTAATGTTGGCGTTAAAGCAAACAACGGATGTGGAGTTAGCAAAGAAAAAGTTTTGCAGATTCGCTCGGCTCCTAATGCGCCAGCTTCCATTACAGGCATTGCTGCTGGACTTTGCAATGGCGTGGCACAATATTCAGTTCCGGTATTACCGGGTGTTACCGGATACAATTGGACAACACTTGCGCCAGCATCAATTATTGCAGGTCAAAATACACCACAGGTAGATATTAACTTTCTTCAAAATTATAATACAGGACGTGTGTGTGTAACATCTACCAATGCTTGTGGCACAGGCCTGCCTCGCTGTTTGCAGTTAACCAAAGTAATTGACATTCCGGTGCAGCCAACTGCTACTGAAGTATGTGATAGTACATCTGCAATGTTTACCGTTTCTGCAATAGGATTAAATTTAAATTACCAATGGAGATTAAACGGTGTTAATTTGGTTGATGGACCTAATGTTTCGGGAGCAACCACAAATACACTTACCATTAATCAAGCAGATATTTCTTATGCAGGAAATTATGATGTAAAAGTTACAAACTCTTGCAATCCTAATAAAGTTTCTTCTGTGGCACCTCTTACCATTAAATACAAGCCTGTAACTCCGGGTGCAATAACAGGTGGTTCGCAGGTAACCTGTCCCGGAACAACGGGAGTCCAGTACAGTATTCCATTACAGCCTGATGCATTTGGTTACGACTGGTTTGGTAGTGATGGAGTATCAATTGCCAGCGGACAAGGCAGTGAGGTTGTGCTTGTGGACTTTAGCTCAATGAACAATACAGGATATTACATAAACGTTCGCGCACTTAACGAATGTGGAACTAGTGATGACTCAAGCCATGTTTGGACTCGCTATTCAGTTTCGACACCAGCCATAGTAACGGGACCTGCAAAGGTTTGTAATAACCTGCCAAACATAACCTATGCAACACAAAATGTAGCCGGTGCAAGTACATATAACTGGACACCGCCTGCCGGAGCAACTATTGCAAGTGGGCAGGGAACAAATTCAGTAGTGATTGATTTTGGTCCTACCTATAATGGAGGAAATATTCTGGTGAATGCATCAACCCATTGTTATACATCTACTAATAAAATTTTTGCAACATCTATTGATATGCCTGGCATTCCGACTACACTTACAGGTCAAATTTATAGTGCATGCAATACCACTCTTACTTATGCAGCAGGCACGTCAAACAGTGCAACTAGTTATTCCTGGACACTTCCTCCCAACGCAACCATTGGTGCCGGTGCAGGAACCAATACAGTTGATATTTCTTTTGGTAATCCCGGTAATTCAAACTTGTGTGTATCGGGTGTAAATTATTGTCGCACCAGTGCTCCTCGTTGCATACCGTTAAAAGGATTTCCTCAAACACCAGGAGCTATTACTGCTAACCCATCTTCGTTTTGCAAAAATCAGGCGGGTGTTGTGTTTACTATTCCGGCTAATCCTGTTGCCGGTACCATTGATAACTGGATAGTTCCTTCAGGCTCGTCTATTGTATCAGGTCAGGGTACTACTTCAATAACAGTTAATATGGGAGCGCAAAATGGAAATGTTACATGTTCTGGTAGCAATGCCTGTGGCAGTAGCGGTTCAAGTGTTCTGGCTGTGGTTATGCCATGCCGTAACGGAAACAATGAGATTGCAGAGGACGAACATGTTAAAACAATTTTGTATCCAAATCCGGCAAAAGAAAAAGTTGCATTAATGTTTAATACCGATAGCGATGAATCCTATTCGATTAAAGTGTTTGATATATTAGGGAAACAAGTAATTGCCGAAGGTGGAATTTCAAAACGCGGAGCCAACCAACACGAAATTAATATTCATGCCTTATCAAAAGGTGTTTACATAGTGTCGCTTAGCAGTGCCTCATCAAATGAGAAACTAAAGTTAGAAGTCAGATAATAATTTAATCCTAACTAAAGCCCCTTTGCACAGCGGAGGGGCTTTTTAGTTTTATTTGTAAAAATATTTTTAAGATGATAACACATGCATTAAAAAAAATTTTCGATTTGGCAGGATTGCAAATTTCACGCAAGGCTGTTAAAAATGAGAATTTAGAAATGTATAACCGTATTTATTCAGAAGACAGCGTACGCAACAAACGATTTTATAATGTTGGCGCGGGTGCATTTAATCATTCATGCTGGACAAATGTGGATTTTGTTAGCGAATGGTATAATGATAATACAAAAAATACCCTTGGCGGAATTAATTATGATTTGTTTTCGTGTCAGCCTATACCTGTGGAAACGGGCAGTGCCGAGGTGGTTTATACAAGCCATACCATTGAGCATGTTAATGATGAAGCTGTTCAAAATCTTTTTAACGAAGCCTGCAGGATGCTAAAGTCGGGAGGATTTTTTCGCATTGCAACTCCTGATATTGATATTGAATACCGTGCATACGTAGAAAACGATCGCGATTATTTTTATTGGATTGACTATTATAGCTCTGAAAAAGATTTTAAACGAGTTAATCTTCGAAAACCATTAAATCAGGAAACAACAGCACAGGTTTTTTTAGAAAACTTTGCATCACAGGCTTCTGAAATTCCATTGCATGGTGCTGTAAAAAGAATTAGCGATATGGAGCTTAAAGATTTATTTGCCACCAGGTCGTTTGAAGATGCTATGAACTATTGCACCTCTCTTTGCAGCATAGAAATACAGCGTCAAAATCCGGGTAATCATATCAATTGGTTTAACCAGAAAAAAATTTTTACCATGCTTACCAAAGCCGGATTTAAAACAATTTACCGTTCGGCTTATGGGCAAAGTTTTTGCCCTGTAATGCGTGACCTGATTTTTTTTGATTTTACAACACCCAAAGTTACCATGTACATAGAAGCAAGAAAATAGGGGGAGATTTTTTCCATATTCAGTTTTTATATTCTTTTACTTTTGGCAAAAGTTAAATTCATTGAACTGAAAACAGCAAACATTTTTCCTGCTCTTACCGGCCTGCGTTATGTGGCAGCTTTGTTGGTTTTTGTACACCACTTTACTCCGCTTAGTTTGCCGGTTTTTGTTTATGATGTGTTGCAGGAGTGGCATGTGGGTGTTACCATTTTTTTTGTGCTCAGTGGTTTTTTAATCTGCCATCGCTATTACCATTTGTTTGCTTCTGAAAAAAACTGGTTTAAAAAATATATGGTAAACCGCATTGCGCGAATTTACCCGGTATATTTTATTATAACCACCGTTGCCTTTTTATTTTATAACGAAGGATTAAAAATTTATTTGCTCAACATAACTTTTTTGCGTGGCTTTTTTGAGCAGTACTTTCAAACGGGTATTGCGCAAGGGTGGTCGTTAACGGTTGAAGAAGTTTTTTATGTATGCGCTCCGGTTATTTTTTTACTGCACCGAAAAATAAATTTATGGATGATGCCTCTTGCCATTTTAACTATTGGAATTTTACTTACCGTTTATTTTAATGATATAAAAACTGCAGATGGATTTTTTGGTTCGTACCGTTTCACTTTGCTTTACACTTTTTTTGGAAGGTGCTTTGAATTTTTTGCAGGCATTCAACTTGCACTTTGGCTAAAAGAAAACGGAAAAACAAAAAAAACAATTTTCTCTTTTACATATTTGGGCGCACTATCTGTTTTGCTTATTACAATAGTGCTTTCTCTTTTAAGAGTGGATGAAAAATACGGGCTGCATACAGGATGGGGAATTGCACTTAACAATTTTGTGCTGCCTGTTTTCATCGTAATGCTTATTTATGGATTAATTACCGAAAGCACAGCAGTTGAAAAAATGCTTTCAACAAAACTGTTTCAGTTGCTGGGCAAAAGCAGTTATTGCTTTTATCTTATTCATCTTGGTATTTTGCACACTGTGTTTGTAAAGTATATTGGAAATTATTTTTTTATTGAATTGTTTACTTCAACCATCATTTCGGTTTTGCTTTTTAAATGCATTGAAGAGCCGCTGAACAAAAAAGTTAAGGTGCTTTTTGGTGTATAAGATTTAACTAAAATGGTTTATAGGCACGGATTATTCACTTGCTATTTTATAAATTATGGTGTTCATAAACTTTGTTTCACAGATTAGGATTGAAAAATAAAGCACTCAGATTAAAGTAAATCTGAATGCTTTATTTTTTTCTATAATAATTTTAATCTGTGAATCTGTGACTATAAAAGGTTAGTAAGGCAAAATCAAAATTCTAAAGCCAATAAAATTGAACAATTAATTTTTCACAAACTTTTTAGTAACTGCATTTCCATTAACCACAGCGCGCAAAAAATATACCGAAGGACTGAGCCTGGAAACATTTACTTGTCCTTCTGAAATTATTTTGCGGCTTAGTATTTTTCTTCCTGTTACATCATACATATCAACTTTTACGGGGCTTGAAACATCAGAGCATCTTACTGTAATAAAATCGGTTGACGGGTTTGGGAAAATTTTTATTTCAGGAATTTTTGTTGATGCATGTTCTATTCCTGTATTAAGGCATGATGGAAAATTATTGTTGTCAAACCAATACTTAACCCGTTGCAAATCGGCAGTGTTGCGCGCAATGGAAGTATTTAATCCGTTAACCGCTGTGCTATCCCATGTAAATACATACGCAAAGTCAATGGTGCGTGTTTCATTGGGTGCAATTGTAAAAGGGCCTGAAGAAAGAACGAATCGTCTGTCAGAAGGAACGTTACCAGCACTACCTTCAGTCCAGCCATTTCCAGAATATGGGACTCCTGAATAGAGGTAATTTGTCGGTGGAGAATTTTGGTTTGTACCATTTAATCCATCATTCGTTACGAATGAGCCATCTCTCCATCTGGAAATTAAAAATTGATAGTAATCATCAGTGGCAACTGGGTAGCCAGTTATCGAGCCTCCTCCAGTATAAGGATGGAATACAGTCATCATATTCAACTCCCCTGATTCATCTATGATTCCATCATGGTCGTTGTCTATGCCATCATTAGGTACTGGTTCAGGACCCTTTAATACCTGACAATTAATCATAGGTGGATTTAATCCATATCCATTTGGAAATCCAGTGCCATCATCATTATCTCCATTATAGGTAAAGGCTGCATTTAAAACAGAATCACAGCCTAAATAATCATCCCATCCATCTCCTAGATCACTGTCAGTCATCAAACCTATAAACACACTATCGTAAGTATTTATACTTCGGTTAATTATTTCATATTTATAAAAAGTTGTGTAGTCAATTACTGCATTGCTATCGCCTAAGTTAATTTGGTTACAACTATATGCATATGCATAAGCATGTATTTCAAAACCAAACGCAGGCCCACCAGTTTCGGTGTGTAAAGTTTGGTCGTTAAAAATCCAGTACAGTTGCTGGTCGCCTTTTATTTTTGGATAATCGCCATCATAAGGGTTGTAGTTTCCATCTCCGTTGTAATCAACATAAGGAGCAAGGTTGCGTGTTATGTTACCGCTACCGTTGGCGGGATAACTTAAAATTTCGTTTGGCACAGGGTAAGTTCCATTGGTCACATTTCCGTTTAAAAAATTTATTTTAAATGCATCAATGGTATTGCGGTTAGTTCTCCAAATATTATCGTAAGGAGCCATAGTTATAAGCGAATCCATGGTTGCATTGGTGGTATCCAGTGGGCCTGGTAAAAAATCATTTCTGCCACCTTGCCTGTATGTTTGTGCTGCGGTGTGCAATAAACCATTTTGGTCATAACCACCAATCCAAAGTGCAGCTGCAAAATTTGCGTGTTTACCGCTGCACTTAGGTACTTCATACTGCGGAGCACCAACTCCATCCCAAAACATTTCGCCTCTGTTTCTTATCAGCGCCCCAACATTGTTAATGTCAATATGCTTTTCGCTTGAAACATGGGTAACATTGACAAATCCTGATGATTGAGTTTCGTCAAACGCTGAAAGCCCGGCTGTGGTAGAGTTGGCACCATAAGCTGTCCAAAGCAATCCGTTATGGTCGAATGCAAAGTGGGTAAACTGTATTAACGCAACGCTACCCATTGCTCTTACGTTTACCCCAATACTGTCAATATTATCATCCTCATTAAACCTTGTTAAATTATACTGGAAAACATAAAGTTCATCACTTTTTTTAGCAATTGTGTATGAAGCCATAAAAAAATTAAATAAATAGGTGTAGTCACAGTTGTAATTTATAATGGTGCCGTTTTGCAATTTGCAAATTCCCGCAACAGTCGAAATCCAAGTAGCTTTTGATGAAACATATTTTACCTGTCTTATCTGGTTTGAAATTAAACCGCTGTTGGCAGTTGTGTAATTTGTCCAGGTGCTTCCATCAAAAATTGAAATCCCTCCTGTAGTACCAATCAAAATTTTTCCGGCACTATCAACATCAAAGCAGGTAATGTTGTTGTTTACTAATGATGAGTTTGATGTGGTGTAATTTGTAAAGCTTCCATTAAAAACCGAAACACCTTGTGGAGTGCCCAACCAAATATTGGTTCCAACTATAAATAAACTTTGTACACTATCGTTTATAAGATTTGAGTTTTGCGTGTTGTAAACAGTCCAGTTACTGCCATCGTATTTTGCAAGACCTTTTGTTGTACCTGCCCACACGTTTCCTGCATTATCAATGTCAAGCGATAGTATTTTGTTTGATGGAATTACTGAATTAACCGTATCATACATTACCCATGTGGATGTTGAAGGAGTAAATTTTCCTAAACCTATATCTCTGAATCCAACGTAAACATTATTGTTAACATCTGTTGTTATACAGTTCTTGTATCGCACCTGATTTAAAGTGTAGCCCGAAGGCATACCATAAACCGTTAGACCATTTTGTGCCATAGCAGATGGCAGGTAAACCATAAAAAAAATGGATGCCAATAAACACTTCTTTTCTTTCATTTAGGTTAGTTATAAATACATAGACTACAAAATGAGGCCAAACGTTGCCTAAGGTAAAAATAATATTTTGGTTTAGGCTGTTGTGTTACATTTGCGGCCGAAAACGGTTTGCAGTTTGCCGTTTTCAGTTATCTGAAACCATCGAATGTCAGATTAAAGATAACAAATTACTTGTTTGCCCTACTAACACCCTTCAAACTTCAAACCGTAAACTTCAAACTTTAAACCGTATATGGACATTCTCGCCCCCTTAATGACACCCGAAGGAATCATCAGCCTAGTAACACTAATACTGATGGAAATTGTATTGGGTATTGACAACATAATTTTTATTGCCATTATCTGCGGATACGTATCCAATAAAAAAGACCAAAAAACAGCGCGTACACTTGGCTTAATGATGGCTTTGGTAATTCGCATTTGTTTGCTGTTTACCATTTCATGGATTGCCCGATTGGTAAACCCGCTTTTTTACATTGTTGATTTTGGCGTTAGCGGCCGCGATTTGATTTTATTTTCGGGTGGAGTTTTCCTGATTATAAAAACCATAAAAGAAATTTACCACAAATTTAAAATTGCTGACCACGAAGAAACCTCAAAGTCAAGACAAATGACAATGACACAGGCCATATTGCAAATTACGCTTATTGATATTGTGTTTTCTTTTGATAGTATAATAACAGCAGTAGGTTTGAGTAACCAAATAATTATTATGGTTATTGCTGTTGTAATTTCAATGCTTGTGATGCTGGCCTTTGCACCGTATGTTAGCACGTTTATTGAAAAATACCCAACACTTAAAATGCTGGCCCTTGCATTTTTAGTTGTAATAGGTGTGGTACTACTTGTTGAATCATTGCATTTGCATTTAGACAAAAGTTATATCTACACCGCTCTTGCATTTTCGTTGCTTGTTGAGTTACTTAACATCAGACTTCGCAATGTGCATCTTAAAAAAGGGGTTAAGTAGGTTAAGGTTCATGGTTTGAAGTTTTAGGTTTGAAGTATAAATAACATAAAGAGAAACCCAACCTCAAACTTCAAACTACAAACCTCAAACCACAAACAGCATGACATCGTTTTCAGAATTGCGCTTAAACAAGCAGTTGCTTACTGCTGTTGCCGATGCAGGATTTGTTACACCTACTGAGATTCAAAGCAAAGCCATTCCCATTATACTTGGTGGACAGCATATAATTGGAATTGCACAGACAGGCACTGGTAAAACTGCCGCCTATGTATTGCCGCTGTTGCGCATTTTAAATTACGCTCAGGAAAACGAGCCTCGCCTTGTTGTGGTGGCTCCTACCCGTGAACTTGTTTTGCAAATAACATCGGTATTTAACCAGTTGGGAAAAAATACGGATGTAAGAATAGTTGCTGTTTATGGCGGCAAAGGATTTACCGACCAGAAAAAAAAATTATCAGACGGCTGTGATGTCGTAGTAGGTACTCCGGCACAATTAATGGAACTGTACCTGTCTAATTTTTTAATCTTAAAAAAAGTAAAACACTTTGTACTTGACGAAGCCGAGCGGCTGATGGATTTTGGATTTACACCACAATTGCATAAACTGCTTGAAGTGCTTCCGCGCAAGCGGCAAAACATTTTGTTTTCGGCAACATTTTCGGATAGGGTAAAAAAAATTGCTGATGACTTTATGGAGTTCCCAATTGTGATAAACATTGTTCCTGAAATAAAAACAGTGGCAACAGTTGAACAAGAACTTTATAAAACACCAAACTTTGGTACCAAAATAAATTTTCTCAGGCACCTGCTAAATCAAAAAGAGGTTTTTAAAAAAGTAATTGTGTTTTGTAAATCAAAAAAAATTGCCAATGCTGTTTTCGAAAATTTAAAATTTGAGTTTGAAGAAAGCGGAGTAAATATTTTACATGGCGATAAAGCACAGCAAACACGCACCAACACGTTAAACACTTTTCGCGAAAGCGCCATTACCATTTTGATAACTACCGATGTTACTGCACGCGGCATTGATGTATCGGCAGTTTCGCATGTAATAAATTTTGATGTTCCGATTGTGTACGAAGATTATGTGCACCGCACAGGCCGCACAGCCCGCGCATTTAATACCGGTACCTGCATAACGTTTTGCACACCGGCCGATGAATGGCACATAAAAAAAATTCAAAAACTTATTGGATTAAAAATTCCTGTAAAAGAATTGCCTGCTGAAATTGCAATAGAAAAAACAACATTTGCCGAGCAGCAGGAACAAGCCATGGAAATTGACAGGCAAAAGCGCAAAGACAATCCCGATTTTAAAGGAGCTTTTCACGAAAAAAAATTTAACCGCAATAAAGATGGCCATCGCAAAAAATAGAATTTTAAAATGGATTTATCTTGCATTGCTTGCAGTTATATGGGGCAGTTCATTTATACTGATGAAGCGCGGTATTGAAGTTTTTTCTCCCAACCAGGTAGCTGCTTTGCGTATGCTTGTCTCATTTATTGTGTTGTTTCCGTTTGTGTTTTCAAAATTAAAATCCATACCAAAAGAAAAATACAAATATGTTTTTTGGGCAGGTATGCTAGGCAATGGAATTCCGGCTTATCTTTTTACCCATGCCGAAACAGGAATTAGCAGCAGCATGGCGGGCATGTTAAACTCTCTTACATCAGTATTTACACTTGTGGTAGGCTTTATTTTTTTTAAAACACAGTTTAAAACAAGACAGGTGGCCGGTGTGTTTCTTGGATTGGCAGGTGCCGCGTTTTTAATTTACCTGAGTGCCGATGATGAAAAAAGTGCCGAGCCGTGGAAAGGCATTTATGTTTTGATAGCCACCATTTGTTACGCATGCAGTGTAAATATTTTGCGCAACAAATTAAATACAATTGATTCTATTTTGCTTTCGGGAGCAGTGCTAGTGGCCGTGGGTATTCCTTCGGGCATTTATTTATTTACCACCGACTTTGTGCAACGCCTGTCAACAGTTGATGGTGCTATTCCATCGTTTGTTTGTGTGATTATACTGGCTGTGTTTGGCACGGCATTGTCAACCGTAATTTTTAACCAGCTTATAAAAGTGTCTTCGGCATTGTATGCTTCTTCGGTTACATATCTTATTCCGTTTGTTGCAGTGCTGTGGGGTTTGCATGATGGCGAAACGTTTAATCTGTTTTATCTTTTTGCACTGATGGTAATTATTGCGGGCATTTATCTTATCAATTATAAACCCAAGGCCAAATAGTTAATGGAGGCATTAAATAAATTACAGATTAGCTCCAGTATAATATGGTCAAAGAAGAATGTTTGGATTTGCATTTAAAACCGAAAACCGAAAACAGCAAACAGACTTTTTACATCTTCAATTTCCTTACTTTTGGCCGACTTTTAAATAAAATAAGCTTTGAATATACTTGGCATATCAGCATTTTATCACGATTCGGCAGCGGCAGTTTTACAAGACGGAAAAATTATTGCGGCAGCACAGGAAGAGCGGTTTACACGTAAAAAACATGACCCGGGTTTTCCTGCCAGTGCAACCAAGTATTGCCTTGATTTTGCTGGCCTTACCATTGATGAGTTAGATGCGGTGGTTTTTTATGACAAGCCACTTTTAAAATTTGAGCGGTTGCTTGAAACTTATTATGGCTTTGCCCCTAAGGGAATACAATCCTTTTCAATGGCCATACCTGTTTGGTTAAAGGAAAAAATGTTTTTGAAACGATTGATTAGGGAGGAACTGGAAAAGATTTCAAAATACGATGGAAAAAAATTAAAACTTTTATTTCCTGAACACCACCTTTCTCATGCCGCCAGTGCTTTTTACCCATCGCCTTACCAGGAAGCTGCTATACTTACAATTGATGGAGTAGGGGAGTGGGCAACAGCAAGTATTTGTCATGGCAAAGGCAATAAAATTACCAATATAAAAGAGTTGCATTTTCCACATTCTCTTGGATTGCTTTATTCAGCATTTACCTATTATCTTGGTTTTAAAGTTAACTCAGGCGAATACAAACTTATGGGACTTGCACCTTATGGAAATCCCAACTCAGAGAATGTAAAAAAGTATTACGATATAATTTGCAATAAGCTTATTGATATAAAAGCCGATGGCTCAATTTGGCTTAATCAGGAATATTTTAATTACGCTGCCGGCTTGCGCATGGCCAATGATAGCAAGTGGAAGGAGTTATTTGGCTTTGCTGTTCGCGAAGGCGAATCAAATCTTGAACAGCAGCATTGCGATTTAGGATTGGCCATACAAATGGTTACCGAAGATGTGGTTTATAAAATGGCCGAAGAGGCTAAGCGGTTAACGGGTAGTGATAATTTGTGCATGGCAGGTGGTGTTGCACTAAATTGTGTTGCAAACGGAAAGTTATATCGGAAAAAAATATTCAAAAACATTTTTATTCAACCTGCTGCAGGTGATGCCGGTGGCGCCTTGGGAGCTGCACAAGCTGCACACTATATTTATTTTGGTAACGAAAGAAAATTGAGTGGGGCAATGGACGAAATGAGTGGCTCTTATTTGGGGCCAGAAAACAGCGATATGGAAGTGGAACTGATGGCACGAAAAAAGAAAGCTGTTTACAATTATTACCAAAATTTTGATGAACTTGCAGCAAAGGTTGCTAAACTAATTGCCGATGGAAATGTAATTGGCTGGCATCAGGGCCGTATGGAATTTGGTCCACGAGCACTTGGCGGGCGAAGCATATTGGGTGATGCACGCAACACCGAAATGCAAAAAAAATTAAATCTTAAAATTAAGTACCGCGAAAGTTTCAGACCATTTGCCCCTTCGGTTATGGCCGAAGAATGTTCAAATTTATTTGACCATGATGCCACATCGCCTTACATGCTTATAGTTGCCGATGTGAAGAAGGAAAGACAAAAGCCATTGCCAGCAAATTATTTTGATTTGCCATTGATGGAAAGACTTTACACACCGCGAAGCGATATGCAAAGCATTACGCATTTGGATTTTAGCGCACGCATACAAACCGTACATAAAGAAACCAATCCCAAATACTGGACATTGATTAATGAGTTTAAAAAACTTACAGGCTATGGTGTTGTGGTAAATACAAGCTTTAATGTTCGTGGCGAGCCAATAGTGTGCACTCCCGAAGATTCGTACCGGTGCTTTATGCGAACTGAAATGGATTATTTGGTTGTAAATAATTACTTGTTTGCTAAAACCGACCAGCCCGAGTTTAAAGATGTGGGCGATTGGAAAAAGGAATTTGTACTTGATTAAACAATAAATATTCCCGATAAAAACCGGGGTTTCATAAACTCAATAAATCAAAAATGGATTTTTTAAAAGACCTGCTAAAATTTATGGGCCAGCGAAAAAAATTCTGGCTTGCTCCACTAATTATTGTTTTGTTATTGCTTGGCATACTGCTTGTTGTTGGCGGAGGCTCTGCTTTAGCGCCATTTATTTATACATTGTTTTAATATATCCATTGTATAAACTTGCAAGTGCAAAATGCAGGCTTATACTTTGCTTATATAAATCATTAACTGTAAACCATTTTTTATGCAACGAAACAAAGTTCTTGAAACAATAGTGGCCATAACACTTGGCCTGTTGGTAATATTTTATTTTACACAGCGTAAAAATTTTTCCCCTTTAAACGGAACAGAATGGCTTGTGCCTGTATCAATACTTATTTGTGCAATAGGATTATTCTCAAATTACCTGTCAGAAAAAATACACTGGTTGTGGATGAAAATTGCGCACATTATGGGGGGCATTATGTCAAAAGTGTTGCTAGGGGCAATTTTTTATTTGTTTCTTTTTCCGCTTTCGCTGATTAGCAAGGTGTTTAAAAAAACAGATTCCCTGCAATTAAAAAAATCAAGTGGTAGCACCTATTATACCGAGCGTAACTTTACCTACCAGGCAAAAGATTTTGACGAAATGTTTTAATTAATATTCAGAAAAAACGCATTTAATTTTTGAAAACCAACGCTACCGCATAAGCGGCCACACCTTCTTCGCGGCCAATAAATCCCATTTTTTCATTGGTGGTTGCTTTTATCGAAATATCGTCTGCTGAAACTTGCAGCACGCTGGCAAGTGTAGTTTGCATTTGGGCAATGTAGTCTTTGATTTTGGGTTTTTCTAAAACCAGCGTTATATCAATATTGCCAATTGAAAAATTATTTGACCTGAGCAATTTGTTTACTTCGGACAGTAATATTTTAGAATCAATGCCTTTAAATTTTTCTGATGTATCAGGAAAATGTTTTCCGATATCACCCAGATTTGCGGCTCCTAAAAGAGCATCACACATGGCATGTATAATTACATCGGCATCCGAGTGGCCCTTGGCTCCTTTAGAATGATCAATTTTTATCCCCCCCAAAAAAAACGGAATACCAGCATGTAGCTGGTGCACATCAAAACCAAAACCGATACGAAATTTCAAACGCTGAAAAAATTATTCATCGTTGTTGCTGTCTCCACCGCCTTTAAGCGAGTCGAAGTTAAAGGACAATGAAATGCGCAAAGTATTTTCTAACGGGTTGCGCTGTTCTGTAGGGATAAGGTATGCAACATCTAATCCAAATACATTAAAACGTGCGCCTATGCCCAGTGTAAAATACTTACGGTTCCCTTTTGTTTTGTGTTCGTAAAAATAACCGGCACGAAAAGCAAATTGTTTGTCGTACCAATATTCCAATCCACCACAATAATTTATTTCGCGCAACTCTTCTTTACCACCACCCGGTGCATCGCCAAACGATTGAAATATTCCTTGTGCTACACCCACATCCGGATCTTTTCCGGCTAATATTAATTGTTCACCATCTTCAATCGAATCAGAATAATAAGGAGGAGTAGGTACAAGAAGTTTGTTGATGTCGGCTATAATAGTAAGTTCGTTATAGTCGTTAAGTTTAATTTTTAACGATGGACCAAGTCGTAAATTAATTGGGATAAAATCTTTGGTACCCGATTCAGAGTAAGTAATTTTAGAACCAATGTTTGTAATTGCTAAGCCTAAACCAAAGTCGGCATCTTTGCCACCAAGTTCAATTTCTTTTTTATACATAACTGAAATATCGGCAGCCACTGAGTTGCCTGCCTTGGTTGTGTTGCCGCCAACACCAATTCCACCAGTTAGGTTTGAGTGGATGTATCGCAGAGCAATACCACCCGCAAAATCTTCGCCCAACTTACGCGCATAGGCAACATCAAATGAATATTCGTTTGGGTTGTACTCGCCAATGTTATCGCCCGATTCATTGGTAAACTGAATATTACCCAATGAAAAATAACGCAACGAAGCGCCAAGTGTTTGCTGACCTCCTTTTAATTTATAATATCCGCCTACATAAGCAAGATTAATATCAGGAACTAATTTTCTGAGCCAGGGGGTGTAAGATATTCCTACACCAAAACTTTTGTCAACAAAAGCAAGTTTTGATGGATTCCAATGAATGCTGTTAGCATCGGCAGATGAAGCAACTCCTGCATCGCCCATGCCACCGGCACGTGCGTCAGGCGAAATCATTAAAAATGGAACAGCCGTAGTAATTGTATTTATCTGGCCAAGCAAGTTGCTTTTATCCGTGCTTTGCTGCGAAAATGCCTTAGGCGAAACAGCAATGATTAACGCAAGCGAAAAAACAATTGCTTTTGAAATTTTATTTTTCATTAAAATGTAAGTTTAGAAAGTGCTAAAACGTAAGTTGGTTCTTTTTATTGTTAATGCGGAATAAGAGCCGACAAATATAACGATATAAATAAAAAAAGGTTGCTATTTAAGGATTACAAGTTTTTCGGTTTTTGAAGCCGATAATCCATCGGGCGAACTAATTTTTACACGGTAAATGTAAACACCTTTACCAATGCTGTTGCCAAAGTCATCACGACCGTCCCATTCAAAATCATCACTGCGGGTTCCGGTGTTATAAATGTTTTTATAAAGCGTTTTTATTAACCTTCCGGATACTGTATAAATTTGAATTTGTGCATCTAAATACTGACAACATTTGTTGTGCTCAAAAGAAAATGTAGTGTGCGTGGTAAACGGATTGGGATAATTAAGTACATGGTCGAGTGCCATCGAAGAAGAAGAAGCAACCACAAATTCGGTGTACGATTCGTTTGAGTTATTTAATATATCCCACACTTTTACTTTGAGCGAATGACGGCCATCAGGTAATTTTGAAAGGGGGTAAACAATTTTGCCACTGGTGTAACTGTCAAGGTCTGCCTGATAATAATCGTTAAGTACATATACTGGTTGCGTTTTGCTGTCGAGTATTGCTGTAATATCGTGCCCAACACCATTGCCAACAGTGTTTATTCCAGTTGAGTCAACAACTACTGCATAAATGCTTGGTTCATCATTTGTTGTTCCGCCAAAAACAAATTTATCATCGTTCATATAAAGGTTAATCTGAGGGCCGTCCACATCGTTAATAACAATGTTTGATGAGCCGCCAATAATAAGGCTGTCATAAAAACCGGCTGCATCGGTTTCTCCGTTTTCGCCATAAAAGCTAAGCTTGCCTTGTCCAAACTGGTACGAAATATCTTTAGGAACTATAAATGTAAACGACCAGTCGCCATTGGTAACAGATGCTTTGCCTTTGTATAAAACATTTTTTTGAAGCATAAAGGACTTGATAAGGTTGGAGCCATCGTTGCCAAGTGTTGAAGTATTTACAGCTTTATCATATACGGTTGGATAAAGATATCCGTTAAACGAAGTAAGTTTTTGCCCGTTATTGTCTTTTACAATTCCTGAAATGGTAACCTTGCTTAATGCGCTTAAGGTATCAGCCAGAGGAATAACAGGGTGAGAGTTAATAGTGGTTGTTTCAATTTTGTGATTGGGATAATTTATTTTTACAGCAGGGTCGCCAAGCAGGCTAAAGTTGCGTGTGTTTTGATTAAGATTCCACGGACTTGTTTTGGTAATTACGTACAAATCGCCAAGCCGAAGGGCAGCATTGTCAGGATTAAACATGTTGCGTACAAGTACGCAATCTACAAGTTCGTTTTGCGAAGCATAAACAAGCCGCGTGGTAGAGTAAAGTGCAATTCCGCCACCATTAGGGTTAAGCAATATTTTTTCACCCGATGAAGTTCGTACCGGGTCGTCCCAACGGCTGAATTCACATGTTGCTGTAATAAATACAGGCAATCGGTTAATGTTTGTCCATGAGTTAATCATATCATTATAAAGAATTCCTTCTTGCGCCCAGCCAACCTCTCCGCCATGGCCCACATAGTTTACAAGTAACGCTCCTTTGGCAATTCGTTTGCTTATTGCATCGTTTACATCAGGATAGGTTTGACCTGCAGGGGTAACCACCTGTTTAAAAGCATCAATGTAAATTTTATCAATATTATAACTGCGGTTTGCATTAAACATATAGTCAGCTAATCTGTCTGATTGATTAAGATGTAAATTATTGTCTTCGTCATCGGCAATAAAGCAAAGCACATTTCGCCAGTCGCCCAGGCTCGAATTATCAGCCGAACAAAGCGTGCCGGTTGATGAGGTGGGCAATGAATAAGAGATGATTTTGTCAACAACAGTTTTGGCTTCCTGGTTATTTTGCACTACCAACCTGCCAACTCCAATGTCAATTTTTTCACTGTTTTCGCAGTTGCCTTCGTTATCATCCATCAATGCATAAAAGTCATCAGTAACATACGATTGAATCCATGAAACCGAATTGGCCGATTCATATACAGGTAAAAAATTGGTATTGTTTGACCTGCGAAATTTATTATCGTACGATCCATCGCCAAACATCAAAAGATATTTGGGCAATTGCTGAGGTGATTGCGCCCGATCATAAAACATTTTTACAAAATCTCTTATCCCGCTTACATCAACAGCACCTGACGAATACTCATTATAGATTAAAGGTGCATTTACAACATGAACAGAAAGATTGTCGTGTGAGCGATGAAAATCAGCAAGCCTGTTTGCTTGCGTTTCAAATAATGGATGCGTAATAATGAGCATATCAACCTGTGATAGCGCATGTAAATTTTGATTGCTGATTTTTCCTGATATGGAAGGTGTAAAATAATTGCTTCCGCTAAATGCAACGTATTGATTTAAGCTATCGGCATTGGCAACAAAAACTCCGCTTTGTCCATTGTTAAGTTGTTCATAAACATTTGTTGGGTCAGTAATATTCCATATTTTAAGATTGGATGGGGGAGAAGACAAATTAAACTGAACAATGTTGCCTGAACCAATAGACTTTGAATCGCGAAAAAAGAATTGGTCACTTCCCTGACTTTGATTCCAGATTAAATTTCTTCTTGCATTAATTTCAATATAGTTTAAAAAGCCTGACGAAACGGTTGAAGCAGCATTAAATGAGTAAGAAATATCTATGTTGCTTGATGACGGATAAATAGCCAGCGATTTAATTTTTTCAACAGCAAAATCATCATTGTAGGCAGGGCCTGTGTAAAAGGATTCGGAATACAAGGCTTGTCCGTTTGCAGTAACGTTAAGGTTGCTGGTAACACCAGGCGAGTGCGAAGCAAATGCAGAAACAATATAAACAGAGTCGGTTGTAATATTAGGAAACGAAAAAGAAAAAGTTTGAGTTGGAGTTATATCAAACGACTCGCCATAAAACTCGCGACCTGATTTTACAAAGTTTCTTAAATCAAGTTCATGAAACCGGTAATCATCAAATGTATTAACATTAAAAGTGGGTGATTGGGAGAGAGAAGCTTTTTGTGCTATTCGTTTTGGTAAACCGCTTCCAACGGGGCTAACGGTAGCAAAGTAAAACGTAGTGTCGCAATACAAGTGGTTTGTATGTTTATATTTTAAGCTGTTAGCATTAAAGGCCCACTTGGTTGGCGATTGGCCATAAAATAAAACATAGTCAGGCGAATCAAATTTTCCTAGAACTCCTCCATCATACACATAAATTGCATTTTCTGCCAAATCATCAATTCTGCTAATCGAATTAAGTTGCGGAACCATTCCTCCACCGTTACCAAATAATCTAAAATCGGCAGGCGAACTGTTATCAATATCCATTTTTAAATAAAACTTTAAAAAGGCATAGGTCATTTTATATAAGCCCTCAGTGGTAACACCAATCTTATACCAATCGCCTGCTGATAAAACAGAGGAAGTAGCATAAACCCTTGCTGCATTAGCTTTGCGCCTATCATTTTCCTTTACCAATTCTATTTTATATGAAACAAGCTTTTCAATAAGGCCTGTTGTTGTGTTTTTTATAAGCGGCACAAATTCATAATATAGGGAAGCCTGTTTTTTATGATATGAAATTTGAGAGGTTACTTTAATGTAGGGTTCAAGGTAAGAATTATCGCTTATAAGATTAGACTCAGATAATGGTGAAAAACCAGGGTTTGTGATTTTTACAGAGTAATTAAATCCGTCATCAGGAATATCTATGCTTGACGAAAACCAGGGCAATCCATCGTTACTTTTGTAAAAAGAACCTGTGAAATGTAGTTTTTGATTGTTAAAAACAGTTATTGGTTCCGTCCAGTTAATGGATGTAATTGCATTACGGTTTTGTTGAGCCAAGCATGTTACAGAGGTAAAAAACAGGATTGCTAAGTAGGAAATTATTTTTTTCATGATTAAAAATAAAAGGTCAAATTTAGTTTTTAGTGCAAATAACAGTGTATATAACTTGTAATATTGAATTTTATTTTGTTTGATATTAAATATTTATTCCAATATCTTTGTCAGAGATATTTAACAACCACAATTTTTGTTTGTTTTGCACGTAACTTATTAATCAGCTTACGTATAAGGATAAAGACTTACGGTCAGGAAACTATGGTAAAAAGATTACTTTTAACAGCAGCTATTTGTATAGAATCGGTTTTTGCATTTGCACAAGACCCTGCATTTTCGCAGTTCTATGCCAACCCGCTTTATCTGAATCCTGCTTTTGCGGGCTCAGTTCGTTGCCCACGCATTGCCATGAATTATCGTAACCAATGGCCTGCACTTAACAAAACATTTATAACCTACAGCGCATCTTACGACCAGCATGTTGAATCTATATCAGGCGGATTAGGATTAATTTTAATGAACGATAAAGCCGGTGAAGGAACACTTACCAAAACCGACATTGGCGCCATGTATGCTTATGCACTAAACCTTAGCCGTAACTTTACCATTCGTGCTGGCTTGCAGGCAAATTATGTACAAGAAAAAGTTGACTGGGAGAAACTAACCTTTGGAGATGAAATTGACCCTCGCTTTGGATACATTTATCCAACCCAGGAAATAAGACCCAACGAAAAACATTCGTTTGCCGATTTTTCAGCAGGCATACTTGCATACAGTTCAAAAATTTATGGTGGTTTTGCGGTGCATCACTTAACAGAGCCCGACCAGGCTTTTATTGTGCAAGGATCAAGCCCGCTTCCAAGAAAATATACAGCCCATGTTGGTGCACTTATTCCAACAAAAGGCTCATCAACATATAAAGGAAGATTAGAAGGAACTTTTATTTCGCCTAACATCTTGTACCAGCAGCAGCAAGCGTTTAACCAGCTTAACTTTGGAATTTATGTAATAAAAACACCGTTGGTTGGTGGTTTGTGGTATCGCGGTTATTTCAACGGCAAGTCAATTATCACAGGTGACTCGTTTATTGCTCTTATCGGTATTCAAAAAGAATTATTTAAATTTGGCTACTCTTACGATGTTACCATTTCACGATTGAGCAATAACGTAACGGCAGGTTCGCACGAAATATCATTTGGAATGCAGTTTGAATGCCGTCCGAAAAAAAAGAGGTTTAAAGCAATAAGTTGCCCAACATTTTAGTTATAGGTTAAATTAAAAATTGATACAACTATAAAATCTGTATAAAACTCTGAACATGAACATCAGAACAATCACTAAGTACACAGCACTCTTTACCACCGGAATGCTTGTGCTGGCATCATGTAACAAAAAAGAATCTTCATCGGTTACAGGATGGAAATACAACGAAGAAAAAAACGGAGGCTTTGAAGTAACTCCTTACACCGAGCAAGAAACCGGTCCCGGTTTAATTCTTGTTGAGGGGGGAACCTTTTCCATGGGCCGCAATGAGCAGGAAATAAACTATAACTGGGATAACATTCCCCGCAGGGTTACTGTATCGTCATTTTATATGGACGAAACTGAAATAGCCAACGTTCATTATCTTGAATATTTATATTGGCTTGACCGTGTTTTTGGAACAGACTATCCTGAGGTTTATAAAAAAGCACTTCCTGATACGCTTGTTTGGAGAAGTAAACTTGGTTACAATGAGCCAATGGTTGAGTTGTATCTGCGTCATCCTGCTTACCAGTACTATCCTGTTGTGGGTGTTAACTGGCTTCAGGCAAACGATTTTGCAGCATGGCGTACCGACCGCGTAAACGAGCAGATATTAATACGCGAAGGTATTTTACGTGTTAATCCCGCACAGGTAAACGAGGATAACTTTAATACCGATGCATACCTTGCAGGCCAGTACGAAGGTTTGGTTAAAAGCAAGCTGCGCGATTTAAATCCAAACCGCGATGTGCGTAATGTTAAAATGGAAGATGGCATTTTACTTCCCCGGTATGAATTGCCTACCGAGGCACAGTGGGAGTATGCTGCACTTGCCCAGGTTGGAAACACCGTATATGAGCGAGTAACTGACAGAAAAATTTATCCATGGAATGGACACGTTGTGCGTAACTCTGAAGAAAAATACAAAGGAGAAATGCTTGCAAACTTTAAACGCGGACGCGGTGATAACATGGGTACAGCCGGTGCGTTAAATGACCAGGCCGATATTCCTAACGAAGTAATTTCTTATGTACCTAATGATTATGGTTTGTTTAACATGGCTGGTAATGTGTCTGAGTGGGTAAAAGATGTTTACCGTCCGCTTTCTATGGAGGATATGGATGATTTTAATCCTTATCGCGGAAACGTTTTTGTAACTCAATTGCTTGACGAAGAAGGTCAATACAATGAAAAAGACAGTTTAGGCCGGTTGGTATGGCGCGAAGTGGATGAAAAAGAAAACGAGGGCAGACGTAATTACACCAAAGCCGATTATATTAATAACGAAGACGGTGATGAGCCTGATAATATAGAATATAAGTTTAGCGGAACTACCTTGATTGATGACAATGCACACGTGGTAAAAGGCGGTTCGTGGAAAGACAGAGCGTATTGGATGTCGCCCGGTGCGCGCAGATTTTTAGACCAATCACAGTCAACCGACTGGATTGGATTTCGCTGCTCAATGATTCGTGTTGGAGCTCCCATCGGGTTCTCTGGAAAGAAAAAAAGAAGAGGGTAATAAAATTTAGTATTAATACAAACCCTTCTGTCAAAAGCGGAAGGGTTTTTTATTTTTGACCAATGATTGAAAGAATTTACCAGGCATTTTTAAACTCATCAGGTGTTTGCACCGATTCTCGAAAAATAAATAAAGGTTCAATTTTTTTTGCATTAAAAGGGCCCAGTTTTAATGCAAACACATTTGCACTGCAAGCGCTTCAGATGGGAGCCGCTTTTGCAGTGGTGGATGAAGATTTAGGTGGTAACGATGCGCGATTGATAAAAGTAAATGATGTGTTAACCACACTTCAGAAGTTGGCTACACACCACCGCAACACCATGCATATACCTGTAATTGCATTAACAGGCAGCAATGGTAAAACCACCACCAAAGAACTTACAGCAGCCGTATTAAAAACAAAATACAATGTGCTTTTTACCGAAGGTAATTTAAATAACCACATTGGGGTGCCGCTTACATTACTTAAATTAAGCAGGCATCACAATATAGCAGTGATAGAAATGGGAGCCAATCACCAGGGCGAAATAGATATGTTATGCAAAATTGCAAACCCCACACATGGATTAATTACCAATGTTGGCAAAGCACACCTCGAAGGCTTTGGTGGTTTTGAAGGTGTGATAAAAGGCAAAACAGAGTTGTATCATTTTCTTAAAAATAAAAAAGGAACAATTTTTTGTAATAGTGCCAATAAATTTCTTGCTCCTTTTTGCAAGGATTATTCTAACGTTGTTTTTTATGGTGATAGTGGTAATAATTTAGTTACTGGAGAAGTTTTAGAGGTAAACCCTTTTCTCTCAATCAACTGGTTTTTTAACCAAAATAGGGAATCAAAAAACCATGCAGCCACCCAATTAACCGGAGGCTATAATTTTGAAAACGTATTAGGTGCCATTGCAATTGGTAAATACTTTGGCATTGCTGATGATTTAATAAACATTTCAATAAAAAACTATGTGCCCACTAACCAGCGCTCACAGGTGGTTGTAAAAAAATCAAATACCATAATTATTGATGCATATAATGCAAACCCAACAAGCATGAGTGTTGCCATAAAAAACCTGGATGAAAACTATAGCGGTAATAAAATTTTGATACTTGGCGAAATGCTTGAACTGGGCCAGCATGAAATTGACGAACACAAAAATGTCCTCAGCCAAATTTTAAATTTGAATTTTAAAAACGTTTTTCTTGTAGGCAAACGGTTTGCTATGGTCGATACCAATAACATGGCAATGCATTTTGCCGATAGTTCAATAGCGGCTGATTATATAAAAACCCTAAATATCCAAAATTCAACTATTCTTATAAAGGGTTCGCGTGGTAGCAAAATGGAAAAGGTTTTTGAGGTATTGTAGCCTTTTTTGCCACAGATTGGCAGATTAAAATTAAAAATAAAGTACACAGATTAAGATTGAAATTATGGTACTTTATTGGTTTCTTACCATTTTTAAGTGGTTAATATGTAGCTTAGCTAAAAAGTGTAACCAATAGGCATTGCTTTCGTATAACCACAATTAATGCCCCGCATTTATGAGTTCATCTGCAACAGCAGAAGCTGAAAAAATTCTTTTTAATGCCAACGAAAAGCTGGCACAGGGTCTTGTTTCCGAGGCGCTTGATATTTTATTGGAGCTTACAGGCATTTATCCTGAGTTTGGCAAAGCGTATTTTGTTATGGGCAATATTTTTACACTAAACTTTAATGATTTGCTTTCGGGCGAAAAGCACTATAAAAAAGCCATAAGCCTTGCTCCTGATTTTGCGCCTTCGTACGTGGCCTATGCCGAAATGCTTTTGCAGCAGGAGCGGTTTACCGAGGCACTGGCTGTTCTTAATAAATCGCTTGAAATTGCGGGTGTAAAAAAAGATAAAGCCAATTTTTTGTTTGGAATGATGTACGAACTGCAGGGCAAGTTTGAAGATGCCATTGCGTTTTACAAAAAGTCAATTTCGATAACCCTTTCTGACGACATTATTTTGCAGGCGGAAAAAGCCATGAATCGGTGCAATTTAAAAAAGAAATATAGTTAGGTGTTTGTACTAATAGTTTTCGGCAATAAATCTGTGCAAATTAAAATCAGGTTGATTTATTTTTTTTGATAATGATATTTTAAATACTTTTTTATTAAAATTCCTCATCCTGTTTTGCTCAACAATTCGATACGCTTTTTCAACAAACAAATCAATTCGTTTTTCTTGGCTATGATGTTTGATGTGTTTTTCAATTTGCAATATAAGCTCAGGCACACCCTTGCCACTTACTGCAATGGTTTTTACCACCGGTGGATTCCACTCTTTATTGGCTCGCAAATGCAACATGCCGGTTAATTGCTTTTTTAAAACATCGGCATTGGTATTATCTGCTTTGTTAATTACAAACACATCGGCAATTTCCAAAATACCCGATTTTAATGTTTGAATCTCATCACCAGCATTTGGATTTAAAATCAGTACTGTGGTATCGGCTAAATAAGCAACTTCAACTTCGCTTTGCCCCACACCAACAGTTTCAACAAAGATGTAATCAAAATTTGCCGAGCGCAATACATCAGTAATTTCAATTGTTTTTGCCGAAAGGCCACCCAGCGAACCGCGTGTGGCAAGCGAGCGAATGTATACGTTGGCATTTTTAAAATGCTCGTTCATGCGCACCCTGTCACCAAGCAAACTGCCGTGCGAAAAGGGCGAAGTGGGGTCAACCGCCAACACTGCAATTTTTTTTGTAACCGAAAGTTGCTGAAGCAATGCATTTATCAAGGTGCTTTTGCCGGCACCAGGCGGGCCGGTAAATCCAATTACCGGAACCGAATAATTTATTTTTAGCGATTGTAAAAAAGTATCATACCCCTTTTCCTCATTTTCAACAAGGGTAATGGCTTTGGCAAGATTTCGCGTATCAGACAAATCAAAGTTTTTCATCGTGTGCTAAATTACTAATTCCATCTTTGGGGGTTAGGGGGCCAACCAATAACTTTGCTCACCATAACTTATGGAAAAACTATCCGTTTGCATAATTACTTTTAACGAAGAAAAAAACATCAGGCGATGTCTTGAAAGTGTAAAAGATATTGCCGATGAAATTGTTGTGGTTGATTCGCTTTCAACCGATGCAACCGAAAAGATATGCAATGAGTATGGTGTAAAATTTAACAAACAAAAATTTCTTGGCCATATCGAACAAAAAAATTTAGCTATTAGTCTTTGTCAAAACACATACATATTATCCTTAGATGCAGATGAAGCTCTTTCGGATGAACTAAAAAAATCTATTCTTGCAGTAAAACAACATTTTGATTTTGATGCCTATGAAATGAACCGCCTTAGCAATTACTGCGGTAAGTGGATTTATTATAGTGGCTGGTATCCCGATAAAAAAATACGATTGATAAACAAAAGCAAAGGAAAATTTGGCGGCCAAAATCCGCACGATAAAATAATGATGTATGAAAACTCAACCGTAAAATTTTTATTGGGCGATATTTTGCATTACACCTATTACACTGTTGAGGAGCATTACCGGCAAGCCGATAAATTTTCGACCATTGCAGCCAACGAACTTTTTAAAAAAAATAGAAACACCAGTGCACTGCATATTTTTGTAAAGACGGTGGCAAAGTTTATCCGCAATTATTTTATCCTGCTCGGATTTTTAGACGGTATATCGGGCTTTACCATTTGCCGCATTGCCGCATACGAAACGTATTTAAAATATTTAAAACTGCAAAAGCTACACCGTCAGCATAAAAAATGATGCAAAAGATTTTTGCTAAACTCTCAAACCTTAATTTTTTATTTTGGGTTTATGTTGCTATAACATTAATTGCTTCGGTACATCGTTATTTGTTAGGCCCCGAACATTTTAATAACTATTTAATTTTTACAACCTCTTTCAAAAACTTAGTAGATGGAATAATTTTATACGACCTTCATCCGGCACAACATTTCGATTTGTTTAAGTACAGCCCCACATTTGCTGTTTTAATGGCGCCATTTTCTTTTTTACCCAATGGCATCGGCTACCCATTGTGGAATTTGCTTAATGCATTGCTTTTATTTTCAGGAATAAAAAATTTAAATATTACTGACGAAAGAAGAGTTTTTGTTTTTCTTTTTATTTTAATTGAGTTAATCACATCTATTCAAAATTCGCAAAGCAATCCTATGGTTGCCGGTTTAATAATCTGGACATTTGTTTTGCTTGAAAATCAAAATTATTTTAAAGCAGCATCTATATTAGCAATTGCAACGTTTATAAAAGTATTTCCGGTGTTGTTTTGCATTTCATTTTTGTTTTACACAAAAAAATTCTGGAAACCATTATTATATTTTTTTGTTTCGTGTTTGATTTTGTTATTGCTGCCACTTTTATTCACTTCTATTGACAGTTTGTTTTTTCAGTATGTAAGTTGGTATGATTTGTTAAAGACGGATGCATCGCATGAGTTGAATTATTCATTTCAAACTTTTATGCAAACCATGTCAGGAGTTCAATTAAGCAATACTGTTTTTCTTTTTTTAGGATTGCTTTCGCTGTTTCTGCCGCTGTTAAACAAAAATATTTATTCCGTTTACGAAACAAAACTTGCATATCTTGCTTTGTTTTTAATATGGTGTGTAATATTTAATCACAAAGCCGAGTCGCCAACTTTTATTATTGCAATTTCCGGTATGGCAATTTATTTTTCCTTGTCCTATAAAAATAAAAATGTAATGTGGTTTTTAATTGCTGCTTTTATTCTTACTTCACTTTCGTCAACCGATTTGTTTCCGCGATTTGTACGCGAAGAATTTATTAAGCCGTATCGCTTAAAAGTTTTGCCATCCATTATTGCATGGGTTTGGATTTTGGTTGAATTGGTTAAATCAGCATTTGCCAAAACTAAAATAGCTCCTATAAAAAACTAATGGCAAAGCGTAGCGAGCATATTGATTCCATATTAAGCGGCTTGCCTGACGATTCGGGTATTTACCAGTTTTTTAATGCCGATGAAAAATTAATTTATGTTGGTAAAGCCAAAAATTTAAAGAAGCGTGTTTATAGTTATTTCTCAAAAGACATTTTTGAAAACACAAAAACCGCCATCATGGTTAGGCAAATTGTGGATATCAAATACATAATTACCGAAACCGAACTGGATGCATTGCTGCTTGAAAATAATCTGATAAAAAAACACCAGCCACGCTACAATGTGCAATTAAAGGATGATAAAACCTATCCATGGATTTGCATAAAGAAAGAATTTTATCCACGTGTATTTTACACAAGGCGTTACATAAAGGATGGCTCAACATATTTTGGGCCATATGCTTCGGTAAAAATGATTAGTACCTTGCTTGAAATGATTTTTCAACTTTTTAAACTGCGCAACTGCAATTTGCATTTATCTAACGAGAACATTGAAAAGAAAAAATTCCGTGTCTGTTTAGAATATCATGTAGGCAATTGCAAAGGCCCGTGCGAGGGATTGCAATCTATGGAAAATTATAACGAATCAATTAACGACATAAAGCAGATTTTAAAAGGCAACATTAATTCAGTAATCAATCACCTTGCTGATTTGATGCAAAAATTTGCAGATACTTATGAATTTGAAAAGGCGCATGAGATAAAGGAGAAAATTGAAATACTTGAACAGTATAAAAGCAAATCGGTAATTGTAAATACTGCCATACACAATGTGGATATTGTTACAGTGGTAAGCCAAACCAATTCAGCGTTCGTAAATTTTATGAAGGTAATAAACGGCAGTATCCTGCAAGCACAAACCATTGAATTGAAAAAAAAGTTAGATGAGTCGCATGAAACATTGTTGGGATTGGCAGTTACCGAAATGCGGTCACGTTTTAACAGTGATGCCAAAGAAGTTTTGGTAAACGTGATGCCTGATGTTGAAATACATGACGTAGAGTTTATCGTTCCAAAAATTGGCGACAAAAAAAAGCTACTCGACCTTTCTTTAAAAAACGCTTTTTATTTTATGAAAGAAAAGCTTGAGCAGTATGATAAGCTAAATCCCGAACATAAAGTTGATAGGCTGATGGAGTTGATGAAAAAAGATTTGCGCATGAAAGAGGAACCAAGGCACATAGAGTGTTTTGACAATTCAAATTTTCAGGGCACAAATGCCGTAGCTGCAATGAGTGTTTTTAAAAACGGCAAACCAGCCAAAAAAGATTACCGCCATTTTAATATTAAAACGGTTGAGGGGCCAAATGACTTTGCCAGTATGGAAGAAGTTGTTTTTCGCAGATACAAACGCATGTTGGATGAAAAACAAAGTTTGCCTCAGCTTATAATTATTGATGGAGGCAAGGGGCAATTAAGTGCGGCATTAACAAGTTTAAAAAAATTGGGACTGCATAATAAAATTCAAACCATTGGGATTGCAAAAAAATTAGAAGAGATTTATTATCCCAACGATTCTGTTCCGCTTTATCTTGATAAAAAAAGCGAGACATTAAAAATAATTCAGCAGTTGCGCGATGAAGTGCACCGCTTTGGCATTACACATCATAGAAATAAGCGCAGCAAAAATTTTGTGCAGTCCGAATTATTAAATATAAAAGGAGTGGGGCAAAGCACGATGGAAAAATTGATTATTGAACACAAAAGTGTTAAACGCATTAAAGAGCTTTCGCTGGATGAAATTGCTGAAACCATTGGAAAAGCAAAAGCGAAAATGGTGTATGAGCATTTTAATACGTAATAAAATTTGTTTGACGGCAAAGATTATAGAACCAGGATTCGTAAATTCGTAGAAATTTGTTATCCGTGCCCATGAAACCACTCATTGTATTTTACATCCTTGTTATTTACATCATGCTTCAGTTAGGTTGGTGGGCATACCTGCTGGTAAACCTGAATACCGACATGTACCAAACCAAAATTGATTACCTGAAAGCATTGCCGCAAAACGAACAATATATTGCCGAAGGAAAATTGCTGGAAGAAAAATTATATGAACGCTGGTGGATGGTGGCCGGTGAAGGAATTGTTTTTTTAACGCTGCTTGTAATAGGGGTAACGTATGTTAGAAATTCGTTTGCCAAGGAATATCAGGTGGCACGGCAGCAACGCAATTTTATGATGAGCATAACGCATGAATTTAAATCGCCTATTGCTGCTATCCGGTTAAGCCTTGAAACAATTTTAAAACGCGATGTGGAAAAGCAACAGCAAAAAAATATTTTAAGCCGCGCTCTTTTTGAAACCGACCGAATAAACATACTTGTTGAAAATATTTTAATGGCAACACGCATTGAAGCTGCCAATCTCGATTTTAATATGGTTGAATTTAATTTGTCGGATTGCATTAGCTCGTATGCATGGATGAAAAAAGATACAATAACAGGAAACCGAAAACTTGAAATACATATTGAAGATGGCATTTACATTAAAGGCGATGCGCTGGCAATAGGATCGCTTGTAATGAATTTGCTTGAGAATGCCGAAAAATATACGCCAGAAAAATCAACTATTAAAATAAGTCTGGCTGAAAAAAATGAGCAGGCAATTTTAAAGGTAAGTGATAATGGCATTGGTATTGCTGATGCTGACAAAAGAAAAATATTTGAAAAGTTTTATCGTGTAGGCAACGAAGAAACACGTACCACAAAAGGTACAGGATTGGGATTGTACATCTCCCGTTTTATTGCATTAAAGCACCGCGCGGTAATTTCGGTAAAAGAAAATCAGCCAAAAGGAAGTATCTTTGAAGTTGTATTTCCGGTTTCTAAGGAAAATAATAATGTTTAGTTAAATCCTCTTTTCTCTTGCCTCTTTGTTGAAAATTTTACAAAGAGAAAAGAGGCAGGAGAAAAAATAATCTATGAATCGAAAAGTAGTTTTAATAATAATGGACGGTTGGGGCGAAGCTCCCAACACCTCTGCAAATGCTATTGCGCAAGCCAACACACCTTTTATTGATTCGTGTTATAAAAAATATCCTCACTCACAACTACTCACCTCGGGCGAAAATGTTGGGTTGCCAGATGGCCAAATGGGAAATTCTGAAGTGGGGCATTTAAATATTGGTGCAGGGCGTGTAGTATATCAGGAACTTGCACTTATTCATAAGGCTGTGCGCGAACACACTATTGATACCAACAACGTTTTGCTTGATGCATTTGAGTATGTGAAAAAGAATAATAAAAAGCTGCATTTCATTGGTTTGGTAAGTGATGGTGGTGTTCACTCACATATCAATCACTTAAAAGCGTTGTGCACCATTGCGAATAAAAATAATGTGAGCAATTTTTTTGTTCATGCATTTACTGATGGCAGAGATTGTGACCCACACAGCGGAAAAAATTTTATTGCTGAATTGGATGAACATCTGAAAACCACCAATGGAAAACTTGCATCAGTTGTTGGAAGATACTACGCAATGGACCGAGACAAACGTTGGGAGCGCGTAAAGCTTGCCTATGATTTGTTGGTGAATGGCATAGGAGAAAAATTTGAAAATGCTGCTGATGCCATTGCAGCTTCGTATAAAAACAATGTCACCGATGAGTTTATAAAACCAATTTGCATTACAGAAAACAATAAACCGGTTGCGACAATAGAAGATGGAGATGCCGTAGTTTGCTTCAACTTCAGAACTGACCGATGCAGAGAAATTACGCAAGTGCTTACGCAAACTGATTTTCCTGAGCAGCAAATGCGTAAATTAAATTTACATTATACAACCATGACTGTGTATGATGAAAAATTTAAAAACGTAAACACCATTTTTCAAAAAGATAATTTAACAATGACGTTAGGAGAAGTTTTGCAAAACGTTGGTAAAAAACAAATTCGCATTGCAGAGACTGAAAAATATCCACACGTTACTTTCTTTTTTTCGGGCGGGCGCGAAAAAGAATTTGATGGCGAAAAAAGAATTTTAATTCCTTCACCCAAAGTGGCTACCTATGATTTGCAACCTACTATGAGTGCGTTTGAATTAAAAGATGCTCTTATACCTGAATTAAAAAAACAGGAAGTTGATTTTGTATGCCTCAATTTTGCCAATACAGATATGGTTGGCCACACCGGTGACTTTAAAGCAGCCATGATTGCAGCCGAAACAGTTGACACATGCGTAAAAGAAATTGTTGAGTGTGGTTTGCAAAATGGCTACACCTTTTTAATAACTTCCGACCATGGCAATGCCGACATGATGATAAATCCTGACGGCACACCCAACACAGCGCACACAACCAATCCTGTTCCATTATTCTTAATCGAACCCAAAGGAGAACGCAAAATAAAAAACGGAAAACTTGCCGATTTGGCTCCTACAATACTTGCGTTGTTGGGAGTAAAGGTGCCGGATGAAATGGCGGGAGAAGTCTTGATAAAATAAATATCAACTCTGCTTCCGTGATTGCGCATCCACCACTGCAATGGTAACCATGTTTACAATTTCGCGCACGTTGCTTCCAAGTTGCAATACGTGTACAGGTTTATTCATTCCCAGCAGCACAGGCCCAATGGCTTCGGCTGCTCCCATTTCCTGCAAAAGTTTGTAAGCAATGTTTCCGGCATCAAGGTTAGGAAAAATAAGTGTGTTAACTCCTCCGTTTATCAATTCGCAAAACGGATAATTGTCTTGAAGTATTTGCGTGTTCATGGCAAAGTTTGCCTGCATTTCACCATCCACTATCATGCCCGGAAATTTTTCGTGAAGCTTTTCTACAGCTTGGCGCACCTTTACTGCCGAGGCATCATTTGAAGTTCCAAAATTTGAAAATGACAAAAGAGAAATACGCGGTTTAATATTAAACTGCTGAACTGCTTTTGCTGTAAGTAATGTTATTTCTACCAAATCATCTGTAGTAGGATTTACATTAATGGTGGTGTCGGCAAAAAAAAGCGGACCCTGTTTGGTTATCATTATATACATGCCTGCAACACGTGTGGCATGTTCCTGTACACCAATTATTCTTAATGCCGGCCTTATAGCATCGGCATAATTTCTGGTTAAACCTGAAATAAGTGCATCGGCCTGCCCGGTTTCCACCATCATGGCTCCATAATAATTGCGCTCGCGCATTATTTTTTTTGCCTCGTAAAGCGTAAATCCTTTGCGTTTGCTTTTTTCAAAAAACAATTCACCAAAATTATTCAGTGTCTCGGTTTCTTCGCGAGGGTCAAGTATAGGTATATCACCAATGTTTAAATTATTTTCTTCAATAATTTTTGCAATGCGTTTTTTGTTCCCAAGCAATATAGGTTTTGCAATACCTTCTTCTTTTACCTGCAATGCAGCTTTAAGTATTTTGTACGTATCGGCTTCGGCAAATACTACACGTTGAGGATTTTGTTTTGCTTTGTTTACTATTACTCGAATTAACTTGTTGTCAAGATTTAATCTCTTTTTTAAATCTTCAACATACGCACTCCAGTTAATTATTTTTTGCTGTGCAACACCTGAATCAATAGCGGCACGGGCAACTGCCGGAGCCACCGTGTAAATTAAACGCGGGTCAAGGGGCTTGGGTATAATATAGTCGGGACCAAACTGAATGTTTTTTTGATTGTAAGCAAGGTTTACCAATTCAGGAACGGGCTGTCGGGCAAGTTGTGCAATAGAGTGTACGGCTGCAAGTTTCATTTCTTCGTTAATTTTTGTGGCTCGCACATCCAGTGCGCCCCTAAAAATAAACGGGAAGCCGATAACATTATTTACCTGGTTTGGAAAATCACTGCGGCCTGTTGCCATTATTACATCTTTGCGGGCGCTAACAGCATCTTCGTACGAAATTTCTGGAACAGGATTGGCCATTGCAAATACGATTGGCTTTGCTGCCATGGTTTGCAACATTTCTTTTGTAAGTATATTTCCTTTTGACAAGCCTATAAACAAGTCGGCATCTTTTATGGCTTCTTCAAGCGTATCAATTTTGCGAGTGGTGGCAAAAAGTTTTTTGTTGTCATCAAGGCTGTCGCGGTCGGTGCGGATAACACCTGTGCTGTCGAGCATCACAATGTTTTCTGTTTTAGCGCCAAGCGAAACAAAAATTTTTGTGCACGAAATGGCTGATGCACCCGCACCGTTTACAACAATTTTTATTTTGTCAATTTTTTTATCAACCAATTCAAGCGCATTTATTAATGCGGCACCTGTTATAATGGCAGTGCCATGCTGGTCGTCATGCATTACAGGAATACTTAATTCCTCTTTCAGGCGTCTTTCAATTTCAAAACACTCAGGCGCTTTAATATCTTCTAAATTTATTCCGCCAAAGGTTGGTGAAATAGCTTTTACTGTTTTTACAAAGTCATCTACATTGGTTTGGTCAATTTCTATGTCAAACACATCAATGTCGGCAAATATTTTAAACAGCAATCCTTTGCCTTCCATCACGGGTTTTGAAGCCTCGGGGCCAATGTTTCCAAGCCCTAGCACTGCGGTTCCGTTTGATATTACGGCAACCAAATTTCCTTTGGCTGTGTATTTGTAAACATCTTCTTTGTTTTTATCTATAGCAAGGCAAGGCTCGGCAACACCGGGTGAGTATGCCAGTGATAAATCGCGCTGTGAGTTATATGGTTTGGATGGAATAACTTCAATTTTTCCGGGACGACCTTGTGAGTGGTAATCCAATGCTTCCTGTTTATCGCTCATGTAATTAAAAAAAATTAAGGGACGCTAAAGTAAGCAAAAGGTGTACAGCAAAATACGGGTATTAAAGCTACATGCCAACCTGTAAACCCAGTGTGGCAATATACTCAAGCGCAAAAAAATGATGATGCCCTTTTCCGCCATACGGCAACCGTACATTTAGGTAGTTTGCAAAGGAGCCTTTCAAACTTGTTTCAACAAAAAAGTTTTTTAAGAAGTCAAACCTTAATCCGCTGTCAATACCGGCTACGTAACCTGCCACATGGTATTTATCGTTTCTGCGTTTGCCAAATAAAGTAACATCGCTGCGCGGGTACAAAAAGCCAATTCCTCCTTTTACTATGTAACTTAACCAGTATCGTTTGTTCTCTGATTTTAAAAGGGTATGCCGTTTCATCATGTTTATAATGCAAAAATTTGCACCATTGGTGTGTTCAAATTCAATAAACTTTCGGGTTAGCACGGTATCGGTATCCACATAAGTGCCATTTACATTTCCTTTAATGTGTACTCTCTGGTTTTGCACAACCACGTATTTTACATGGTCGTAATTAAGTTCGATGCCTGTGTTTTTTTTGTTGTTAAAAAAATATCCTATCCTGAATGAATATTGGGGAATGGTTAAGTCGTTATGAAAAAAGTTGTCGGTTCCATCTCTGTCAATTGCGCGTGCATTGTATATGCTGAAATCATACTGGTTGTTTTTTCCTTTAAAATGAATGTCGCTTTTGCTAAACCAATCAAAGTTGTATCCGTATGCAAAATACAAAGCGCCATTTTTGTTGTTAAGATTGCAGTTACATGGTTGGCCCTGAATCAATAAAGGCAGCATAAAAAAACAAAATGCTCCTTCGGTAATGAAAGAGCATTTTGTTTTTATCAGATTAAAAAGGAACAAAACAGAAGATTATTTTACCGGTTGTTGCATTTTATCAAGTACATCCATCACTTCTTTTACCGATAAGGCCGACTTGCTAAGCAAATCTTTTTCATCGGTAGTAAGTTTAAGTTCAATAATCTCTTCGATACCGGCTTTGCCAAGTTTAACGGGCACACCAAGGTAAATATCTTTTAAGCCATATTCGCCCTGCAGCCATGCGCAGCAAGGGTAAATTCTTTTTTGGTCACGTACAATGGCTTCAACCATTTGTGCAGCAGCGGCACCGGGTGCATACCATGCTGATGTGCCCATTAAGTTAACCAGCTCGCCACCGCCAACCTTTGTGCGTTGTATAATGGCGTCAAGTTTATCTTTAGCAATAAGTTCGGTAACAGGAATGCCTGATACGGTTGTGTATCGCGGCAGCGGCACCATGGTGTCGCCATGCCCGCCCATAAGTACTGCCTGAATATCTTTGGGCGAACAGTTTAATGCATCGGCTAAAAATGAACGGTAACGGGCCGTGTCCAGAATTCCAGCCATTCCAAACACTTTTTTAGAATCAAAACCTGAGGTAAGGTAAGCGCAGTATGTCATTACATCAAGCGGATTGCTTACCACAATTATTATTGTATTGGGCGAATGTTTGATAATGTTTTCGGTTACCGAGCGAACAATGCCGGCATTGGTAGCTATCAAATCATCGCGGCTCATGCCCGGTTTGCGCGGAAGCCCCGATGTAATTACCACTACATCCGAACCTGCTGTGGCTGTATAATCATTGGTAGAACCTTTGATGCGTGTATCATACAGATTAATGGGCGAGGTTTGCCACATGTCAAGAGATTTGCCTTCAGCAATACCTTCTTTAATATCCAGTAAAATAACTTCGTTGGCCAGTTCGCGCTCAGCGATAACATTGGCACAGGTGGCTCCTACATTGCCTGCGCCTACTACTGTAACTTTCATTGTATATGTGTGTTTTTTATTTTGCGGTGGCGAAAATATTAAAAGAGATGTTTTTAACAATCGTTGTTAAAAAATAAATGGTATTTGCCTAACAATAGGTATAAAACCATATTGACTGATAAATGTCATACCCTTACATTTGCTCAACGAATCTAAAACTTATTGCGGGTGCGGATATTTTTACTATCGGTATTTACCTTACTTATTTTTTTGTGCAGAGGCCAGGCACCTACCAGCCAGGACTGTCCTAATGCAATTCCTATCTGCCAGCAGGTTTACTCAACAGTGGTTTCGTATTCAGGAATTGGAAATATTCCTAATGAAATTAACCCGGGTACATCGTGCCTGCTGCAGGGCGAGATAAATGATGTGTGGTACACATTTACCACGCAGTTTGCAGGTAACCTTAGCTTTACCATTACCCCTAACGACCCCAATGATGATTACGACTGGGCAGTGTATAATTTAACCAATGCCAACTGCTCGCAGATATACAATAATCCTTCGCTTGAGGTGGGGTGCAATTACTCGCCTAACATAGGGTGTGGAGGTACCACAGGCCCTAATGGAAACACCACCGGCCCCTGCGGAGCGCAAAACGGCCCTGTAATTCCTGTGCTTCCCGGGCAAACTTTTGTAATTAACGTAAGCAATTTTTCTTCAACTCAATTTGGTTACTCCATTGATTTTACATCTTCAACAGGAAGTATATTTGATATTTATCCACCCTCGGTAAGTGTTTTGCCCGCGCTTACCTGCGGCACCAGTACAGTGGATGTTACATTTTATGAAAACGTAACGTGCTCATCGGTGCAACCTTCTGATTTTACATTAACCGGTCCTGGCGGACCCTATACCATTACAGGTGTTTCGGCAGCGGCATGTGCTTTGGGAGGTGTTTATGATAAAACATTTACGCTCACTTTTTCGCCTGCCATATTGGTGGGTGGTAATTATACACTTACCATTGTAAATGCTGTAAATGATTTATGTGGCAATGCAAGTGCCACCAATGTGAGTTATCCAATGGTTGTATCGGCACCAACGCTTACACCGGCACACACCGATGTGCAATGCAATGGAGACTTAACAGGTACTGTAAACATACAGGTAACAGGGGGCACAAGCCCGTTTTCGTACCAATGGATGCCTAATGTAAGTTCTACCAACAGTGCTGCCAACCTTGCTGCAGGCACTTACACCGTTACTGTAACCGGCACTTCGGGTTGTCCGGCAACATCCACTGTTGTAGTGGCACAACCCGCTGCAGTTGCCTTGCAAAATCAAAATGTAATACAGGCTGTATGTGGCGGAGCCACAGGGGCTATTAATGTTACCGCAGGTGGTGGAACTGCGCCTTATGCATATCAATGGTCAAATGGCGCTCTTACACAGTCAATAACCAATGTTTACGCGGGGGTTTACACACTTACCGTTACCGATGCAAACAGTTGCACAATGAGCCAAACATTTAATGTTACAGCGCAAAACACGCTCAATGCTGTAGTGGGTACCATCCAAAATGTTTCGTGCTTTGGTAGCAATAACGGCTCGCTTGCCATCAATCCTTCGGGTGGTTCGGGTAGCTATACATACCAATGGTCAGGAGGAGTTAGTGTATCAAACATTGCATCTAACTTACCTGGTGGCAGTTATACTGTAACCGTTACTGACGGACCTTGTGTAATCACCCTAAGCAACATTGTTGTTATTGAACCTGTGGCGCCTCTTTCATCCAATCCTATCCTTGGTAATACATCGTGCGGAAATGCAAACGGCACATGCATAATTAATGCCAGTGGTGGAACACCTGTATATACCTATCAGTGGAGCACGGGTGCAAGCGGGGCAGCTGCCACCGGGCTTTCGGCAGGTACTTATACCGTTACCATTACCGATGCAAACAGTTGTACACACATTCAAAACTTTAACATTGCCCCATCCACAGGCCCGCAGCCTACCGTAAATTATCTGCAACAAACGGTTACCTGCTATGGCAGTGCAAATGGTAGTGCAACTGTAAATGCCAATGGGGGAGTGGCGCCAATTGCCTATTCATGGACAGGCGGTATGGGAACCGGAAGCAGTAAAAACAATTTGCCTGCCGGTAATTATACCGTAACGGTTTTGGACAATGCCGGCTGCAGTGCAACGGTTCCGGTAACTATTAATACACCGCTTCAACTTACTGCCGTTGTTGGCAGTTTTCAACATGTAAAATGTTTTGGGCAGGCCACCGGCAGCGCAGTCATTGCCGCATCAGGCGGAACCGGTTTGTTACAATATACCTGGAGCCCTGTTGGCGGAAATGCCGCTATTGCAAACAATCTTTCAGCAAACAACTATACTGTGCTTGTTACCGATGCCAATGGATGTTCGGCTACGGTGCCTGTAACAATATCTCAACCCGCTTTGCCCTTGCAGGGAATAATCAGCAGCAGCGCCACTACATGTGGCAATGTAAACGGATCCGTATCATTAAGCACATCCGGTGGAACATTGCCTTACAGCTATTTGTGGAGCAATGGAAATGTGAGTTCAAGCATTAACTCACTTGCAGCCGGAACCTATACATGTACTGTTACCGATGCCAATTTGTGCAGCACCGTACATTCCATCAATATTGCATCATCGTCTGCTGTGAATATTGTAAATGCATCAGTTCAGGATTTAACTTGTGCCGGAGTGTCAACGGGAAGCATTTCGGTTTTGGCTTCGGGTGGTGTTTTGCCTTATTTATACAACTGGTCGGCAGGAGGAAGCACAAACAATGTTATAAGTAACCTTGCTGCAGGTAGTTATAGCATTACCATAACAGACAATGCCGGATGCACCACACAGGCTAATTATGTTGTTGCATCGCCTCCAGCAATGGTAATTAATCTTATATCCCAACAAAATGTAAATTGTTTTGGGGGCAGCAATGGCAGTCTTAGCCTTAATACTACCGGTGGTATGGGCAGCTTAAACTACCAGTGGTCGCCTGCTGTTGGAACATCGGCCAATGTTACAGGCCTTACTTCTAAAACATATTCGGTAGTAGTTTCTGACCAAAACAATTGCAGTGTTAGCCAATCCTATTATATTTCGCAACCTGCTGTGCCTTTGGTGGCATCCATAAACATAGTACATACAACATGCGGACTGGCAAATGGCAATTTAACGGCAATTGCCACCGGGGGTACATTTCCTTATTTGCATACATGGACAGGAGGAGCAACTACTGCATCGTTACAAAATATTCAAACAGGAAATTATACAGTTACTGTTACCGATGCCAATGGATGTGTGGCCAGTCAAAATGCAGTGGTGCTGCCATCAACTGCTGTGGTGGTTTCGGCTTCATCATTTAATAATGTGCTGTGCCATGGAGGCCATGATGGCGATGCCAGCGTATATATTTCCGGTGGCATTATTCCCTATTCTTATATGTGGAGTAATGGCCAAACGCAGCCAACGGCTACTGCGCTAACGCCCGGAAACTACTCTGTAACAGTTACAGATAGTGCCGGTTGCACTGTATCATCCTCATTTGTAATTAGTCAACCTGCAGCCATTCAAATTGTAACACCTGCAACACAAACAGTGTGTAAAAATCAAAGCGTAACCCTGGTGCCAACAGTTAACGGAGGTGCCATGCCATACACGTATCTATGGAGTACAGGGGCCAATTCTCTGACGCTTGTTATTAACCCTCTGTCATCACAATCCTATACATTAACAGTTACTGATGCTAATGGGTGTACAAAAAATACGGCACCGGTTTCTGTTTATGTTTATCCACCTTTGGCGGTTGCTGCCATTGCCGATACCACCATTTGCCAAGGAAACCGAGTTGCCTTTACTGCCAGTGCATTAGGTGGCAATGGCATTTACCAATATAATTGGGGCAATGGGTTTGGCTCAAACCATGTTTATAGTGCTGTGTTTAATACATCATCTGTATTGGTATTAACTGCCTTGGATGGCTGTGCGCAATCGGCTTCCGATAGTTTTAATGTAGCCGTAATCCCCAATCCACAGGTTATGTTTACAGTTGCACAGGATAGCGGGTGTGTTCCATTTGATGTTGATTTTACAAACCAAACACTGACCGTGCCAAATTCTGTTTGGCAATGGAGTTTTGGTAACGGAAGTTTTTCAACCGATTCGGCTGTTAGCAATGTGTACGCCCATGCCGGGCAATACAACGTAAGCCTTACGGTAACTACACCTGCCCCGCAGTTATGTGCCGCTACTTACCAGTTGTCTGGTGCCCTGGTGGCGCTTGAAAAGCCACAGGCACAATTTACATTTACACCAACCGACCCTAATATATTAAGTGCCCTTGTTGAATTTCAAAATCAAAGCACCTATGCATGGCTTTACAGATGGAGCTTTGGCGATGGCTCCACCTCGCAACTGCAAAATCCATGGCATGCCTATGCCACTATTGGAATAAGCAGGGTAATGCTTACGGCATCAAACAACTTTTGCTACGATTCGGCCATAGCCGAAATAAATGTTACGGATAATTACAGCTTTTATGCCCCCAATGCCTTTAGCCCCGATGGCGATGGCAAAAACGAAACCTTTACAGTTTACGGTACCAACATTGTGGATGCAAACATTGCCATTTATAACCGCTGGGGGCAACAGGTTTTTTCGTCAAAGGGATATCCATTTTTTTGGAATGGCGCTTTAAACAATACAGGCAGCGTGTTGCCGCAGGGCGTTTATGTATATGTTATTTCCACCGTTGATAAGTTTGGCGGCAGGCATAGTAATAACGGAAGAGTTAATTTAGTAAAATAGCCTTTGGTAAACTGCAGGGGCTAAGTTTATTGGGCAGCCCACACTACGGATATAAGTATGCTAAGGATTAATTAATTGGTTTTATATGAACATACAAAAACAGCTTAAGGCATACATTGCCGGTCAGCCTGAAACCAAACGAAGCGACTTGCAAACGCTGCATGGAATTATTATGCAACTGATACCCAGATGTAAATTGTGGTTTTTAGATGGTAAAAACAGCGATGGCAAAGTAGTTTCTAATCCTAATATTGGTTATGGATTGCACACAATAACGTATGCGGATGGTAAAACAAAGGAGTTTTATCAGGTTGGCCTTAGTGCAAACACCAACGGAATTTCGGTTTATATACTTGGCATTGAAGATAAAAAATACCTTGCCAGCACGTATGGTAAAAAGCTGGGCAAGGCAACTGTAACAGGATATTGTATAAGATTTAAAACCCTTAAAGATATACACATAAATGTGCTTGAAGCAGCCATACAATATGGGCTTACAAACAAGGGATGATATGTTGCTTGATGCAATTTTAGTTTGTAGCTCCCTGCGTACCTTCAAAGTCTCCTCCCACCCCCTCCCCTGATGAAAAATCGGGGAGACCCTGAAAGGACACAGCCGAAGCGATAGAAAACCTACGAAAAAGTCCCAAAAAACCATCGGCAACAAGGCAAGAAGTTTGAAGCGCGCAAAAGAAAAGGGCAGATGGCAGTAGGCAATAAACCCCCAAACGCTAACCCCTAAACTCACCCAAACTCCTCCTCCATTGGAGTCATACGGACAAACCCTTTACCTTTACTCCATAAAATAAAAAACCTCCTGTTTAGCTTTTTATGGTTATGAAAAAAAAAATACTGCTTATTGTTGGTTTGCTTTTGTGTGTGGTGGTGATAGTGGGTTACACGTATTATCAAAAAATATTTTCGGTAAACGTAAGGCTTACTCAACCCCATTCATTTTTGTATATAAAAACCGGAAGTAATTTTAGTGCAGTTGTTGATTCACTTAAAAAAAACAACATGCTTATCAATTACCGGTCGTTTGCCTGGCTGGCTGCTAAAATGAATTATGATAAGAAAATTATTTCCGGCCGGTATAAAATTACAAATGGGCTTAGCAACCGTGAGTTTATTTTGCTGTTGCGTTCTGGCAGGCAATCACCGGTAAATTTTACGTTTAATAATATTAGAACCAAGCAGGATTTTGTCAGGCGGGTTGCGCAGCAGTTGGAAGCCGATAGCACACAGTTGCTAAACCTGATTAGCCGCGATACAGTTTTGTCAGGCACAAACTTTACCCCTCAAAATATGGTAACCTTGTTTATACCCAACACCTACCAGGTTTATTGGAATACGTCAGCCGCCAGGTTTTTTTCGCGCATGCACCGCGAGTACCTAAGTTTTTGGAATGAGCAAAGAAAAGCCAAGGCCAAAGCAACAGGCCTTTCTCAAGTAGAAGTAACCATACTTGCAAGCATCGTGGAGCAGGAAACAAAAAAAAATGACGAAAAACCTGTGGTTGCCGGTGTGTATTTAAACCGCTTAAATCAAAACTGGCACCTCGAAGCCGACCCCACCCTGGTATTTGCCTCAGGCGATTTTACCATCAAGCGCGTCTTAAATCAGCACAAGCAAATTGATTCGCCTTACAATACGTATAAATATGCAGGCTTGCCCCCGGGCCCCATTTGCATACCCGAAACTTCATCTATTGATGCGGTTTTAAATTTTACACATCACGATTACATGTACTTTTGTGCCCGTGCAGATATGAGTGGCTACCATGCCTTTGCAAAAGACTATAACGCCCACCTTGCAAATGCAAAAAAATACCAGTCTGAACTGAATAAACGTAACATACACTCTTGATTTTGTGTAAAAGGAAGTTTAACTGTATGATAAAAAAGAAGTTTTTTACGCTTTTACTTGTACTTGGATTTGTTCCTTCGGTGCCCCTTTTTGCCGAAGACATTACCGTTTTGCTACGACTTAAGAAAAGCGAACAGCCCGATTCGCTGGGATGCAACTTTGTACAGCAGGTATCCAAACTTACCTACAATCTTTTGCTTGACAATAAAATTAAATTGTGGGATACGCCTGCGAAAGAAATTCAGATTACGGCTTCATCGTTAAAAGAAATTGAAAAATCAACCGAAACCAGTTTTATCGAGCAGGAAATAATTTTCATTCACGAGTACTGGACACAAAACAAACGCGATATCACTTCAAAAACCATTGGCATCACCTTTTTAAACAGAGATGCACGGGGCAATGAAGTTGCCTACGGCTATGTTGACTTTGCCGATTTGCGCGAAGCATTTTCGCTTAATCGTATCGAGGCAAATGCCGATGGTAATTATGGCGAAACCTTTACCTATTACTTAACCACCAAACGGTTTGTGTTTAACATTGTGCAGTTTAATAATAAAGTGCTGTCAAATGTAACCGAATCGCAGGATGTGCTTCAGCAGTTTAAAGGCAAACTCGAGTTTAATACTTCGGCCTCGCAATATTATGGCGAACAGGTAAAAATGATTACCTATACCATTGATGCAAAGAGCACTACCGACAGTGCAAAGCATGCATTGTCAAAAGCCATATTTTTTATGCTTGAGTTTTATCTTACCGAAAACAAAGAAGAGTTTTATAACCTAGGTGGCGATAAGTTTCAAAGTTTTGTAAACGAAAAAAATAAACTTAAAGTAACCGGTGTGGAAGTAAATGAAATGTGGAAAAAAAACGGCACGCAGATTTATTATGAGCCCAAATCAGTAACCATCTTTGTTAACGATTCAGCCCTTAACACCATTCCCTTGGCCGAGTTGGTAAACATGGATTTAAATGTGTACAACAAAAAATTTGTACTTGCCCTGCTCGAAAAACAATTTAACCTGGTCATCACTCAAATCAATTCCCAAAAAATTTCAAAACGCGAAGCATACCTTTATCATAAAGGGCTGCAAACGTTTAACTGGAGTCAGGTTATTGAGTTTGTTAAGTATTATTAAAACTTAGATATTGATTCACTATTGTCCGAGATAAAAAAAATGAATTTTATGCAATGCAGTTGCATCATCCCGATAGCTATCGGGATGTAGCCCCTCTCCTTCGGAGAGGGGTTGGGGTGAGGTGTGCGTTGGCAATGTGCGAGTTATAAGTTTAATCGGACAACCATGATATTGATTCACTCATTTATTTTTTAGCGGTGGCGCTGATGTAAATTCTAATAGGTATTGTTTTAGATTTTGCGTCATTGTTTAACAATTGGATTACTAAATTCTTTTTTTGAAATAAACAAACTGTCAGAAAGTGTCAGCAAAAATGCAATTACTTTTCTCTTTTCTTCTGCTGTAAGTTTTGTTCCTCCCTGGTGAGCATACCCCATCTTTGAATCAATGTTAGCACTTGGTTTAACACCCAAAGTGTAAAACTCTAAAACATCTTCAAGTGTTTTAAATCTTCCATCGTGCATATAAGGTGCAGTAAAGGCAAGATTGCGTAAAGAGGGAACGATAAACTTTCCGTTGTCAGTTGTCATGCCTGTTGCTGCTCCTCTACCTTTGTCGGTGTAGTCAAGTGGATTGTAAATTGTGTCAAGTCCGTTGTTGCTAAAAACTAAAGTTGTTCCTAAAACATCTCCGTCCGTAATATGGCAATGAATACAGTCGCCTTTGGTTTGGTCGTTAACTAAAACAAAACCATCATACTCATCTTTGGTGAAGTATGCTTTGCCGCTCAGCACTTGGTCGTATTTTGATTGGTAAGAAATAAGTGTCCGCATAAATTGAGCAATGGCGTTTGAGATTTGAATGCTGTCAATCGTTTGATTGCCGAATGCCTGAGTGAAAAGCGGTTTGTAAAATTTACTTTTCTCTAATCGTTCTGCTGCAATGTTCCATTTCAGATTCATTTCATTGTAAGTTCTCACAGGGTGAAAAACTTGCTCCTCAATACTTGTTGCTCTGCCATCCCAAAATAAAACAGAATACCATGCAAGATTGAAAAGAGGCATTGTATTTCTTTTCATCGTTGCTCCGTTTTGTCCAGTGCTAAACTGATTTGGTGAATCGCTAAATGCAGATTGTTGTTTGTGACAACTTGAACAAGACATTGTGCTGTCAGAACTAAGAATAGGGTCGTAAAATAAATGTCTGCCGAGAGTAACACCTTCAACTGTTACAGGATTGTTTGCTGCAACAGGCATCTTAGGGAAAAATTTTAGTTCAGGAAATTTGTAAGGTGTGGTAATGAACTTATAATTAAAGCTCAAAATAAAAAACGAAAAAATCAAAAGGATAACACTAACCTTACGCATGTCATACCTACTGCTTGGTTATTACCAGCGAAATTGTTTCGGACTTAATATTGGTTTTTACCTTTAGGTAGTATTGCCCGCCTGGATACTTGTTTGTGTCAAACCAAAATTTTGTAGGAATGTTTTTCCAGATGTCAACTACCCTGCCAATCGGGTCAACCAATTCCATCATTTCAATAATGTGAAACTCCATTATTTTTTGTGCCTGAATGTAAACAATGTCGTTTGCAGGATTTGGATAAACATTGAGATAATTTTCTTGCTCAACCTCTTTGACTGTGTGAATGAAAGTAATGTGAGCCATGAAATTGTCAATCAGCCAACCTTCTTTTCCATTGTCAACAGAATCAGAAATAAGAGTGTAGCGAAACATTAAGGTATCAGGAAATTGACTCATCCATGACATGTCAAAGCAAAGCCAGATGTCTCGCCAAGTGGAATCGGTTCCACTAAAAGCATTTACTCCTGAAAAAAGTGTGTCGTGATTAGCTGGCTGAAAGCCATAAAAATTATAAACATAAGGATTATTGAAAGCGTTTTGCCAGGTCAAACCGTGGTCGGTTGTGAACTCAACGATTCCACCATCAAAGGTTGTGTCCATGTCAAGTTTTTGTTTCCATTGCACTGCAAGAACACCCCAAGGTGCAAATTGATTGAGAATTTTTATCGTGAATCGTGATGTGTCGTTTATCGGATAGTTGTTTATTGTGTCTGTCACGATAGCATTGGGAACAGTTGCAGCACTGTCAAAAATAATTTTCTGTGGTGTTCCGATTTGCCAAATGTTTGTGGTGCTTGTATCTAACTCAACATTAACAGAGTTGGCAAACACTGTGTCTGCACCATCAAAGTATTGAGTGTAGAATTGTGCTGTTGAATAACGAACAGCAAAAATCATGAGTGCGATAGTGAAGTAGATTTTTTTCATGTCGATTAATTTATTCGTTAAATGTATGCATTTATTATATATAAATTGCCAGGTGTTTCCTTTATTGCTGTAGGTTTAGGTTCACATAGTCGCAAAATGCGTGGAAGCAACAGGAGTAAATAAATTTGCCTATTTGTCTAATTTCCATTCCTCTTTCAGGATTAAAAATCAGTTTATCATCAAACATTTTTCAAAGCACTACAATTTGTAAATTCGCAGCAATTTATAATCAAAAACACAATTTTTAAAAACAACAGTATATATTTTATATCATGAGCAAAATAAAGTTTGGAACCGATGGCTGGCGTGCCATTATAGCAAAAGAATTTACCGTAGAAAACGTAACCCGCGTAGCCGAAGCCACCGCGCAGTGGCTGCTGTCAAAAAATAAAACCGCCAGTGTAGTGGTGGGCAACGATTGCCGCTTTGCAGGCAACCTGTTTTCCGAAACAGTAACAAAGGTTTTGTGCAGCAGGGGCATCAAAGTTTTTTTGGCACCGGGCTTTGTTTCCACACCTATGATTTCGTTAGGTGCTGTACGTTTAAAAACCAACTTAGGTGTAATTATCACTGCCAGCCACAACCCGCCATCATACAATGGATTTAAATTAAAAGGAAGTTACGGTGGTCCGCTACTGCCTGCACAGGTGCAGGAGATAGAAAACATTATTAAAGACAAATCAACCGTTGATACCGAAAGCCTTTCGCTTGACGAGTTTAAAAGAAGCGGCCTGCTGGAAATGGTTGATTTGGAAGCCATGTATATTGACCATGTAAGGGCAAACTTTGATTTGGATGCGATTAAAAATTGCGGCAAGAGATGGGCTTACGATGCCATGTTTGGCGCAGGACAAAATGTGATTAAAAAATTGTTTCCTGAAATTACCATGCTGCATTGCGATAACAATCCAGGCTTTCATGGCCAGGCGCCCGAGCCTATTCATAAAAACCTAAAAGAGTTTTCGGATATGATTAAAAACGCGGGCAACATTGATTGCGGCCTGGTTACCGATGGCGATGCCGACCGTATTGGATTGTATGACGGCAAAGGAAATTTTATTGACTCGCACCACATCATCCTTTTATTAATTCACTACCTGCATAAGTACAAAGGCTTGACAGGTAAAGTGTGCACAGCCTTTAGCACCACACCCAAGGTGAAAACCATTTGCAAACATTACGGTTTAAAACTGGATACTGTTAAAATAGGTTTCAAATACATTTGCGAAATAATGATTAATGAAGATGTGCTGCTGGGTGGCGAAGAGTCGGGAGGCATTGCCATTAAAGGCCACATTCCCGAGCGCGATGGTATTTGGATGGGATTAGTAATTTGGGAGTTTATGGCCAAATCGGGCAAGTCGTTAAACGAATTGATTGAAGAAGTGTATCAGATTACCGGCCGCTTCTCGTTTGAGCGCAGCGACCTTCACATCAAAGAAGAAACAAAGCAAAAAATATTGGTTAACTGCCGCGAAAACAAATACACCCACTTTGGAAATTATAAAGTTAAGCGCATCGAAGATTTGGATGGCTACAAATATTTTTTTGATGACGATAACAAAGAATGGATGATGATACGCGCAAGCGGAACCGAGCCTGTGTTGCGAACTTATGCCGAGTCGTCAAGCCCTGAAGGAGCGTTTGCAATTTTAAAAGCTACAGAACAAATGCTATTAAGCTAACACGGCAGCCAACGTTTTAATTATTGGAGTTTAAAAAATAAATTGCGTGTGTTTTTCTCTAAAAGCACCAAGTTGAAAAAAAATAAAATCAGCGTGCATTGTTTTTTAGTTAATAAATCAGTGAATCTGTGGTTTTGCATTATATATTGTTTGTGGTTTAATTTTTCCAATGCACAGGAAACAAAAAAACTTTTGTTGTTTGATAATGCTCCTTCCTATAATAAAAGCAGGGTCAATATTGCAGGTTATACCACCACGGGCTTGTATGCCGTTAGTATGGCTGGCCTTTACCAGCTTTGGTATAAGGATTATGAGTTAGAGGGTTTTCATTTTTTTAACGATAACAACGAGTGGTTGCAGATTGACAAAGGCGGACATATTATAAATACGTATTGGAGTGGTAAGATGGGGTATGATGTTTGTCGCTGGGCCGGCATGTCAAATAAAAAATCAACATGGATGGGTGGTAATCTGGGTTACGTTTTTTTAGCAAGCATCGAAGTGTTTGATGGCTTTTCATCCGGCTGGGGATTTTCTACCGGTGATATTGTGGCCAACACCATTGGCGCTGCCACATTTATTTCGCAACAACTTATCTGGCAGGAACAACGCATCGAATGGAAAATTTCTTTTCACCCGTCACCGTACGCAAAATACCGCCCTGATGAATTTGGAAACGGTTTTGTACAACAGGTTTTTAAAGATTACAACGGTCACACCTTTTGGTTGTCAGCAAACATTTCTTCTTTTCTTCTGCAATCATCTTCATTTCCTAAGTGGTTAAATGTTTCGTTAGGCTATGGTGCCGATGGGTTAACGGGCGGCTCGGCAAACGTTAGCGAGTATAAAGGCAAGCCCATTCCATCGTTTAGGCGAACACGCCAGTATTATATTGCACCCGATATAAATCTGGCACGAATAAAAACGCGCTCAAAGTTTTTGCACTTTGTACTTGGTGCTACACGGTTCATTAAATTTCCGTTGCCGGCTTTAGAGTATAATGATAAAGGCAAATGGGTTTTTCATGCCTTGTATTTTTAGCCTCGTTTAATTGGCAATTAACCATTCACGGCAAGGTACTAAATCAGGAATCGTTAAAGCCTGCCGTTCTGTTTTAAAATGCATTAGTTTTGTGCCCTCGCTATTAGTACCAGACTATCACTATCTGTAAATACCCTTTTTATTTATGTCAATACTCTCCATTAACCAGGTAACAAAAACCTATGCAGCTCACACTGCCTTAAGCAACGTAAGCCTCGAAGTTCCTAAAGGATGTGTGTTCGGTTTGTTGGGACCTAACGGTGCCGGTAAAACATCTTTAATCCGAATAATAAATCAAATAACTGCTCCCGACAGTGGCGAAATAAAACTAAATGGCCGAAGGTTACACCCTGATGATATATCCCAAATAGGCTACTTGCCCGAGGAGCGAGGCTTGTATAAAAAAATGGAAGTGGGTGAGCAGGCGTTATACTTAGCTATGCTTAAGGGAATGAGCCGTGCCGATGCAATGAAAAAATTAAAATTTTGGTTCGAAAAATTTGAAATAAAACCCTGGTGGAAAAAAAAGATTGAAGAACTTAGCAAAGGAATGCAGCAAAAAGTACAGTTTATAGTTACAGTACTTCACGATCCCCAACTGCTTATTCTTGACGAACCCTTTACCGGCTTTGACCCTATAAATGCCAATTTGATAAAAGACGAATTGCTTGCACTAAAGGCCGCAGGTACCAGCATTATGCTAAGCACACACCGCATGGAAAGCGTTGAAGAACTGTGCACACACATTGCCCTTATTAATAAATCAAAAAAAGTGCTTGACGGATCGGTAAAAGAGGTACGAAAAAAATTTAAGAGCAACCTGTTTGAAATTGAATACAAAGGAAATGCCATTGGATTTGCCAATGCACTGTGGACAGGCTTTGAATTGGTTGACATACAAAAAGAAGAAGATGAAGTAAATAAAACGGTGGTTAAAAACCTTGGCAATGCAAGTGCAAATGGTTTATTAAAAGCGCTTATTAATGATGTTGAAATAATTTCGTTTAAAGAACGCGTACCAAGTATGAATGATATATTTATACAATGTGTAAGCGATGAAAATTCGAATACCGAATCACCCAATCCGAAACAATTTTGATTTTTTAATTTATGAAATTCGAAACAAATAAATAAAATGTTTAAATATTTAAATTTTATTTTTTTTGAATTTGTTTCGTATTTCTATTTCTCGAATTTAATGTATTAATCTTATTTTAAAAATATGAACAAAATCCTCCTCATCATCCAGCGCGAGTACATTACACGGGTAAAGAAAAAGTCGTTTATCATCATGTCACTGCTGGGGCCACTGCTTATAGGCGGTGTAATGGCTTTTGTTACTTACCTTGCTATGAATCAGGGCGAAAATATTTCGCGCATCAAAGTGGTGGACGAAACAGGTGTGCTTGCAGCTAAAATCCAAAGCTCATCAACTATTTTATTAGAAACCGAAGTGCTGCCTATTGACAGTGCCCGAAAACATTTTGATGCTTCAGAATTTTACGGCATACTGTATTTGCCTAAAAATACTGTTTTGGGAATAGATAAGCCTGTATTGTACACCCAAAAGCAACCCAAGCTTAGCGTAGTTGAGTATGTAGAAACCAAACTGCGTAATGAAATTGAAAGCATAAAACTTGCACAAGCCGGCATCAACAAAGCAACGTTAGACAGCATAAAAACAAAAATTGATTTACAGCAAAAGCCGGTTGATATAAACGGTAAGGATAAATCGTTTTCGGCAGGCATAACCTCAGCAATTGGTTTTATTGGCGGATTGCTTATCTATCTTTTTATCTTTGTTTATGGTGTGCAGGTAATGCGCGGTGTACTCGAAGAAAAAACCAACCGCATTGTCGAAGTTATTATCTCATCCGTAAAACCTTTTCAGCTTATGATGGGAAAGATAATAGGCATTGCACTTACAGGTTTAACACAAATAATAATATGGATAGTACTTTCGGCATTGGTTACAACTACTATTACATCGGTAATGGTGGGTAATAACAAGCAAACCATCGAGCAGCTTCAAAAGCAAAACATTGCCAAAATGAATGGCATTGATCAACGGCAAATGGATGAATTGGAAGGTGAGTTTAACCTTGGCGAAATTCTTTCCACTTTTAATTTCACAAAAATTATTGTGTGCTTTATTTTTTATTTCATCGGTGGTTACCTTCTTTATTCGGCACTGTTTGCTGCAATAGGAGCAGCCGTTGACAGCGAAACCGATACCCAACAATTTATGCTGCCCGTTACCATTCCGCTTATTATTGCTTATGTGGTTGGCTCTCTTATAATGGCTAATCCCGAAAGCAAATTAGGCTATTGGTTTTCATTAATTCCGTTTACATCACCTGTGGTTATGATGGTGAGGCTGCCGTTTGACCCACCCTGGATTGACATTATCATTTCAATGATTTTGCTTGTAGCCGGATTTATTTTTACCACATGGCTTGCAGCAAAAATTTACCGCACCGGCATTTTAATGTATGGCAAAAAAGTTACCTGGAAAGAAATGGGGAAATGGCTGTTTTATAATGGGTAATTTTATAACCTGATCGAGTGAAGGTAGATAGTATTTAGACAATAACTGTGAGCTATATTTTGCTACCAAATGAATCAAGCCATTTCTTTTTCAATGGCTGTATCGTACTGTTGCTTAAAGCTGCCAACATCACCAAATACATTTCCGTCAATCAGGATATTGCCATTGGTAACCTGGCCTATGTTGGTAAAGTCAACATCGGATTTAGATAGCACAGATAAAAATGTGTCAAGGTTTTCTTCGCTTACGCTTACCACAACCCTGCTTTGCTTTTCGCCAAATAAAAATGCATCGGTGCGTATATCTTCATCGGTGGTAATATCAAACCCCAAATCATGTTGCATAGCCGATTCAAGCAAAGCAATAAACAACCCACCATCGCTTACATCATGAGCCGACTCAATCACTTTTTCGGCAGTTAAATTTTTTATTGTTTGCTGTACTTCATATTCTTCGTCAAGGTCAAAATAGGGGGCAGGCGAATTTTTAATGGAATGATATGAGTACAAATACTCACTTGAGCCAATGTCGTTTTGTGATGAGCCGATAAGAAAAATATGGTCTCCGGCATTTTTAAAAGAAAGGGAAGTAATGTTATCTTTATTTTCAATTATTCCCATCATGCCAATGGTAGGAGTTGGAAAAACAGGCACTTCATCATTTGCAAGTTTTGACTGGTTGTAAAAACTTACGTTGCCACCGGTTACAGGAGTTTGAAATTTAGTGCAGGCCCTGCCCATTCCTTTTATGGCATGCACAAACTGCCAATACACTTCGGGATTATAAGGGTTGCCAAAGTTTAAGCAGTTGGTTACTGCCGAAGGTTGGCCTCCGGCACAAACAATGTTGCGCGCTGCTTCGGCAACGGCAATTGCACATCCAATTTCGGGATTGGCATGCACATAGCGTGGATTGCAATCAACCGTAAAGGCCAGCGCCTTTTTTGAATTTTTAATATTTACCACGGCAGCATCAGCAGGCAAATTGGTACTCATGTTTACTGTACCCACCATGCTATCGTATTGTGTGGTTACCCATCGCTTACTTGCAATGTTTGGATGCGAGGCTAAGTGCATGGCTACTTTTTGCAAATCGGCAGGCACATCCACCTGTTCAATAGCAAATGCATTGTTCTTTTTTACATAAGCAGGCTCGGTGTAATCGCGTTTATAAACCGGTGCTCCACCACCCAGCACCAGTGAGTTGGCATTTACTTGTGCAACTGTGCTTCCGTGCATTTTAAAAATCAGGGTATCACCTGTGGTTACCTCACCAATCAGGGTGCAGTTTAAATCCCATTTTTCAAAAACTTTTTCAATTTCTTCTTCCATTCCTTTTTTTCCAACAATAAGCATCCGCTCCTGGGATTCGCTCAAAAGAATTTCCCAAGGCTCCATATTTTTTTGGCGTGTTGGCACTTTGTCTAAATCAATCACCATCCCATGTTCGCCTTTTGCCGACATTTCGCTTGTTGAACAAATTATACCTGCAGCGCCCATGTCCTGCATACCTATTACAGCTCCTGTTGCAATTACTTCAAGCGAGGCCTCAAGCAATAATTTTTCCTGAAATGGATCGCCCACCTGAACGCTCGGCAAATCTTCGTGCGAAGCATCGTGCAAATCGCCCGAAGCAAAAGTGGCTCCATGAATTCCATCTTTGCCGGTAGCGCTACCCACAATGTAAACCGGATTACCTGCGCCATACGAAATTGCTTTTGCTGTTTTGTTGTGCTCAACAATTCCTGCACTCATTGCATTTACCAATATGTTTACGTTATAGCAATCGTCAAAAAAAACTTCTCCGCCCACAGTTGGTATTCCAAATGCGTTACCGTAATCGCCAATGCCTTTTACAACGCCTTTAATCAAATTTTTTGTTTTGTTGTTTTTAATATTGCCAAACCTAAGTGAGTTTAGTTGGGCTATTGGCCTTGCACCCATTGTAAAAATATCGCGGTTAATGCCGCCAACTCCTGTTGCTGCACCCTGGTATGGTTCAATAGCCGAAGGATGGTTATGCGATTCAATTTTAAAAGCGCATGCAAGCCCGTCACCAATATCCACCAGGCCTGCGTTTTCTTCGCCAGCCTTTGCCAGCATGTGAGGTCCTTCGCGTGGCAATGTTTTTAGCCAGGTAATTGAATTTTTATATGAGCAGTGCTCGCTCCACATTACCGAGTAAATGCTTAGTTCATTAAAGTTTGGTTTGCGTCCAAGCAGCGTGCAAATTTTTTCAAACTCATCCGGCAGCAATCCTAATTTTTGCGCTGTTTCTACAGTTGTTTCTTTCAGGTTATCCATATTTAATTCAGTAGTTTCAATGTTATAAAAGTGCACGTGTAATTATTGTATAGTATCTTCACGCCCTTATCCGCTGCAAATTTAGTTTATAGTGCAATGATGCTGCATAAAATAAATATCAATATTTTTTAACAATAGGTAACTGATGGAATTTTTTCTTTGTATTGGATACATTTCTTTTTTTGTGTTTGTTATTTTAAGACTCAATTTTTTTAAGGTTGATGGGATTTCATATACACAGTTGGTAGCTGCGTTTCTTATTAAAGTTATTTCGGGTATTGTTTTGGGTTTTGTTTACTCGTATTACTACGGCAACCGGCTAACAAGCGATACCTTTAAATTTTTTGACGACAGCAAAATAATGTTTGATGCCTACTGGACCAATCCCTATCATTTTTTTTGCATGCTAACAGGATATAATGATGATGCACCATACTTAAAAGTGTATTATGACAACATGCATAACTGGTATAACAAAGTGGTGCTGTTCAACGATTACCGTATGCAAATACGAATTAACACGGTGTTGCGTTTTATTTCGCTTGGATATTACAATGTGCATTCGGTAATTTTTTCGTTTCTTTCTTTTTGCGGGCTTACGGGCTTGCTCAAATTATTTCTTGCCGATTTAAAGTCAAAACGAAATGTGCTTTACGGCCTGGTTTATTTTTTTCCATCGGTTTTGTTTTGGGGATCGGGCTTGTTAAAGGATTCTTTAATATTTTTTGCTACTGGCCTGTCATTGTATTACCTGAACAAATGTTTTGTTACCAAAATAAAGGTAAGGCAACACGCAGTGCTTTCAGTTTTTTTCTTACTTATTTTAATGATGATTAAGTTTCATAATTACATTTTGCTTTTTCCGCTTTTTGTTGCTTATGCATGGAGTATGTTTACTAAAAAAAATATTTTGGTAAAATTTATTGTCGTAGTGGTTTTGTATTACGTTGTTTTAATCCGCATTGATTACGTTCATCCTGAATATGGATTGATGTATTTAATCAGCAAAAAGCAAACAGAGTTTGTTGATCTAAAGCGGATGTACAACCCTGCAAGCGGAATTGATATAACGTACATGTCTGCATCGGTAACAGATGCCATCAAAAATACACCTGAAGCGCTGTACCATTCTTTTTTTCGTCCCTGGTTTTTTGAAAGCAAATCACCATTTATTTTATTAGCCGGAATCGAAAATTTGTTTTTACTATTGCTGATGGTGCTGGCTGCACTAAGTTACAGGCGATCTAAAATAAAATTTACTCCATTGTTTTTTGTTGCGGTGTTTTATGTGTTATCGTTATTTGAGCTAATAGGGCTGGTTACCCCGGTAATGGGCGCTATAGTAAGGTATAAGGCACAGGCGCTGCCATTTTTAATTTTTATTTTAATTGCTTTAATTGATAAAAACACCTTGATGATTAGATTTCCTGTTCTTAAAAAGTTTGCCCGATAGCATTGTTAGTGGATTTATTGGCAGTTTAAGGCTAAGCTTCTCACATTTAAATTTTATTTTTGTTGTAATCAAAACATTCTTATAAAAAGTGATACGAAATTTTTTATTTCACCGTGTTAATCCGGTTCGCGAAAAGTTGTGGGATCCGATGAGTGTGGAACTTTTTAACCGTTGTGTAAAATACATTGCCGGTAAATACCAGGTTGTTTTGTTTGAGGAGTTAATGGAATCAGGAAAAGTAAATCCGAAAACTGAATACGCAACAATAATGTTTGACGATGGCTTTAAAGATAATATTGACTATGCCGCGCCTATATTAAAGAAGCACAATTGCAAGGCCTCATTTTATGTAGTTACCAATTGCATTGACAAAAACATACCTACGTGGACATACATACTTGAATACCTGTTTGAACATACAGGAGTAAGCAAGGTTGACATGAATTTCGATTTTTTACCTTTTGAGTTAAAAGTTGCTTCACTTGCATCAAAAGATTTGCGAATAAAGTTTGTTGCAAAATTAAAACCCGTTTTAAAAAAACTTTCGCATAAGCAGCGCACCATTGTATTGCAACATATTGAAAATAAATTCAACGATGTTCAATTACCCAAAATAATGATGAACTGGAAAGAGATAAACCAGTTGCAGGCCGATGGACATTACATAGGCTCACACACCACCAGCCATGCAATGCTTGGTACAATGGATGGTGAAGTAGAAATAAAAAATGAACTTAAAAACTCAGCCGAACGCATCAAAGAACAAACCGGAAAATTTCCTTTTTCTATTTCATATCCGGTTGGGAGTTTTAATCAGGTAACTAAAAGAATAAGCAGCGAGGTTGGATACAAAGCAGGGCTTGCAGTAAAGCAAAATATATTTAATCCTATGGAGGTTGACAGATTTGAAATTCCACGCATTGAATTGTATAACGAACCCTGGTGGAAAACAAAACTAAGGATTACCCATTCATTAGAAAAAATCAAAACGGTTATAGGATATAAATAACCATAGAAACCAAATCGTAAAAGGTGAGCCAAACAAAATGAAAATACTTGTAATTGATAATTACGATTCGTTTACTTACAACCTTGTTCATTACATCGAAAAGGTAATCTCTAATCGCGTAGATGTAAAACGAAATGATGAGTTGACATTAAATGGTATTGCCATCTATGACAAAATATGTATTTCGCCCGGCCCGGGTCTTCCTGTTGAGGCAGGCATAATTATGCAAGTGATAAAAAAATTTGGCTCACAAAAAAGCATACTGGGTGTATGTCTTGGCCACCAGGCAATAGGGCAGGTGTACGGTGCAAAACTTATCAACCTTCCTGCTGTTATGCATGGTGTGGCACGCAAAACACACATTACGCAACCCGATTATTTATTTAAAAAAATTCCTGTTAGTTTTAATTCTGCGCGATATCATTCATGGGTTATTGATATAAAAAATAACAACCACATTGAAACCATAGCAGTTGATGATAACGGTTATGCAATAGCCATAAGGCATAAAGAGTATGATTTGCGAGGTGTGCAATTTCATCCTGAATCAATTTTAACAGAATATGGTTTGGCCATTATTAAAAACTGGATTAAACACTGATGAGCGAGGTAGAAATTAAAAACGCAACCCATGCCGACATTGGCACTATTAAAAAACTTGCCGATAAAATATGGCATGCCCATTACCATACAATAATTAGTGTTGAGCAAATTGACTTTATGCTTGCCACCATGTATTCGGAAAAAACAATTGCACAGCAAATGGATAACGGATATTTATGGACGGTGGCGTTTGTAAAAAACGAGGCACTCGGTTTTCTGTCGGCTAACCATCTGGGCAATGGAAATTATTTTTTAAATAAAATTTATGTAGATACTTCATTTCATAAAAAAGGAGTTGGAAAACTTTTGCTTGACGACTGCATACTAAAATGCGAAGCAATTAAAACTTTAAGGCTGCAGGTAAACCGGAAAAACAGTAAAGCAATAGATTTTTATTTGAAAAACGGATTTGTAATTGAAGAATCAAAAGATTTTGATATAGGCAACGGATATTTTATGAATGACTTTATAATGCTTAAAAATTTTACAGATAACAGGTAATTGGTTTTACTGTAAAATCAATTACCTGTTATCAAATTATTTTAATCATGCAAGGGTTTCGTTTTACAAAATACACAGCAAATAATAATTTAACTCCGTTTGAACGGTTATTGAAATTGTTTTTGGATTTATTGCAGTATACTGCAGGCGATGCAAATGAGGCTTTAAGCTGGATGACTGAGTTGGACAAGGAGCATAAGTTTACCGATAACAATTATTCGATGGGTGATTTTATTAATGATTTAAAAGAAAACGGATATTTAAAAGAAAATAAACCCAGTACTTTTGAAATTACACCTAAAAGCGAACAAGCATTACGCAAAAACTCATTGGAAGAAATTTTTGGAAAATTAAAAAAATCAACTCAGGGCAACCATAAAACTTTTTATGCTGGCAATGGTGATGAACTTACAACCGAAACCAGGCCATTTGTTTTTGGTGATAATGTGGATTCGTTAAATGTTACATCATCACTTTTAAATGCTCAAATAAATCATGGCATTGATGATTTTAAAATTACTGAGCAGGATTTAACGATACAGGAAAAGGAGTTTAAAACACAAAACTCAACGGTGCTGATGATTGACATTTCGCACTCAATGATTTTGTATGGCGAAGACCGCATTACACCTGCTAAAAAAGTGGCAATGGCTTTTGCTGAACTTATTAAAACTAAATTTCCGAAAGATACCTTAGATATTATAGTGTTTGGTGATGACGCATGGCCTATTGAAATAAAAGATATTCCCTATTTGCAAGTTGGGCCATATCATACCAATACATCAGCCGGACTTGACTTGGCAATGGATATTTTACGCAGAAAAAAATCGCCCAATAAACAAATCTTTATGATTACCGATGGCAAGCCATCGTGCCTAAAGGAAAATGGGAAGTATTATAAAAACAGTTTTGGCTTGGATAGAAAAATTGTAAACAAAGCGCTTACACAGGCAGCGCAGTGCAGACGAAATAATATTGCCATAACCACATTTATGATTGCCAGCGACCCGTATCTGCAACAGTTTGTGCGCAATTTTACTCAGGTAAATAACGGCCGCGCATTTTACAGCTCGTTAAACGGGCTGGGCGAATTTATTTTTGAAGACTATATTAAAAACCGGAGAAAAAAAGTATAAACCCCACCTTGCGCCCTGCAGTCGAACCATCAATAATAAACCGTAAACGCATTACTTTTCTTGATTCATTTTTTGCATCTTCGCATGCAAATTTTAATCAATGTCAAACGCAATAAAACACACCGTAATTGTTTTTTTAGTTGCCTGTACCACCAGCCTTTTTGCACAGGATGTTTATCATCACATCAGCAACACCAACGTATATCATTTTTTAGACGAGTTATCAAACCAGCGTATTATCGAAATCAATTCAGAAATAAAACCCTTTTCGCGCAAGTATATTGCAACAAAACTTGCTGAGGCAAATAGCCATCGCGACCAATTAAACCGCAATCAGCAAAAGCAACTCGATTTTTTATTAAAAGATTTTAATAAAGAACTGCTTGCAAAAAAAACGTTCAAAAAGCGCCTTGATTTATTTTATTACAAAGACAGTCTGTTTAACTGTACCGTAAATCCTGTTGGCGGATTCAGTTATTTTAAAAATGATAATGACAATATGTACCGCCAATATGCAGGAGGAGAATTTTGGGCAACCATTGGAAAATACGTTGGCTTTTATGGTAGTTTGCGCGATAACACCGATAGCCGTGCCATTGCCGATTCGTATTACCGAAACAATGAGCCAGGTTATAATTACAAGTACGAATTTGAAACAGATACCTCAACTGCATTAAGTTCAAAAACAGGTGGCAGCTTTGATGAAACACGCGGTGGCGTAACCGCATCATGGGATTGGGGAACGTTTGGAATTATTAAAGACAACATTGTGTGGGGAACAAATTATGCAGGCTCTAATATTATTTCGGATAAAGCGCCATCGTTTCCTATGATAAATTTAAAAGTTAAGCCGGTAAAGTGGCTTGAGTTTAATTACATACACGGCTGGCTGTCGTCTGAAGTTTTGGATAGTTCGCGCTTTTACAATGCAGGCAACAACCAGCGCAGAATTGTTTATCACCCAAAGTTTATTGCAGCCAATATGTTTACCGTTACGCCATTTAAAAGATTAAACATTTCGGTTGGTAATTCAATTGTATATGCCGATGATATTAATATTGGAATGTTTACACCCGTGTTGTTTTACAAATCGGTTGAACATACTATGAACGGCCAGCGCGAAAATTATTCAGGACAAAACTCGCAGATGTTTTTGGAGATAAGCTCGCACAACATAAAGTATGTCCACCTGTATGGTTCCTTATTTATTGATGAACTTGATTTAGGAAATGCCTTTGATGAAAAAAAACAATCCAACTTTTTTAGCATGAAGGCTGGATTGGCTGCATCACCAAAATTTATTCCTAATACAACCATTATATTGGAGTACACACGCACCAACCCAATTACGTACACACACTTTGTAAACAGCACCAACTACACCACAAACCAGTTTACCATGGGACATTATCTGGGTGACAACTCTCAGGAATTTTATTTTGGAATTCGTTTTCGTCCGCTTAAGAAGTTGTATGTGGATGCAAGTTACAGCCTTGCGCAAATTGGGGAGCAAAATATTTACACAGGCAAAGACCGCAGCGGCCTTGGTATAGATTTTCTTCCTTACTCATATTACGATGCCACAACCATAAATTTAAAACTACGATACGAAGTGATAAATGATGTATTTATAGTTGCAGGCGTTTCATCACGCAACCATGAGGGTGTGTATGCACAAAATTATACAGCACCTTTTTATTATGGTAAAGATGGAAAAACAACAACTGCGTTTGGTGGATTTAATATTGGATTTTAGCCCCCTTGCCCCCAAAAGGGGAAAAGGATAGGATTTAGCGCTTAAGATTTAATGCAAACAAAAACAAAACCATGAACTATAAACTATAAACTGTAAACTATAAACTGTAAACAATTCCCATAATGACCGAAAATAAAGACTGGCTCGATTTACTTTTTATGCTTGCACCCTTGCTGGTGTGTGCAGGCGGATTTTATCTGCTGATAAAAAAAATGTTTGATAAGGACTATTCAGTAAAAGCTATTGAACAACGATTGCTGATAAAAAAAGAAACCATTCCGCTGCGCTTCCAGGCATTTGAACGCATGACATTATTTCTCGAACGCATTTCACCAAACAACTTGGTGGTGCGAATTATGAATCCTGAATCTACTGCCGGTGATTTGCAGCAGGAGTTATTAATTGCAGTAAGGTCTGAATACGAGCACAACTTAACACAACAAGTTTACCTTGCACCACAAACGTGGCTGATGATTAAAAACGCAAAAGAAGATGTTATCAGAATCATCAACAGTGCTGCTGCCGAGGTATCACCTTCATCTAAAGCAATTGACTTAAGCACCAAAATATTTGAAGTAATGCTGCGCAGCGAAAAATTGCCGGTGCAAAATGCACTGGATGCTATAAAGATTGAAGCAGGACAATTGTACTGAGTTTTGAGTTTAAAGTTTAAGGTTTAAAGTTGAGACCCCTTGAACTATTCAACTAACTTTAAACTTTAAACCTTAAACTTTAAACTTTAAACTATTTTATTAAGTGAATAAAGAAAAATCAGAAGAAAAAAATCCCCAAACCGATTCGGGTATTGAAATAAACCGCGTTTACCAATCGTGGAATAAAAATCTTGAAGCGCCTGCAACATTTCCTTTTACGCGGGGTGTGCAGGACGACATGTATCGCACCAAACTTTGGACCATGAGGCAGTATGCAGGATTTTCTACTGCCGAAGAATCCAACAAGCGGTATCACTATTTGCTTAACAATGGCACCACGGGTTTATCAGTAGCTTTTGATTTGCCCACACAAATTGGGTATGACTCTGATCATGATTTAGCCGATGGCGAAGTTGGAAAATCAGGTGTGGCTATTGATTCACTTCGTGATATGGAAGTGTTGTTTGATAAAATTTCATTGGAGAAAATTACAACCTCCATGACCATTAACTCAACAGCATCTATTTTACTCTCCATGTATATAGCGCTGGCAAAAAAGCAGGGCGCTGATGTAAAAAAAATATCGGGTACCATTCAAAACGATATTTTAAAAGAGTACGCTGCACGCGGAACATATATCTATCCTCCAAAACCTTCCATGCGCATTATTACCGATGTGTTTGAATATTGCAGCAAAGAAGTTCCAAAGTGGAATACCATTTCTGTGAGCGGCTATCATATTCGTGAGGCGGGTGCCACAGCAGTGCAGGAACTTGCATTTACACTGGCAGATGGAAAAGCATATTTAAAAGCAGCCATAGCAAAAGGACTTGATATAAATGTTTTTGCAAAACGTATTTCGTTTTTCTTTAATGCACACAATAATTTTTTTGAAGAGGTAGCTAAGTTTCGTGCTGCCCGCAGAATGTGGGCGCAAATAACAAAGGAGCTTGGCGCAACGGACGAGCGTGCCATGATGCTGCGCTTTCATACACAAACAGGTGGAAGCACACTTACTGCACAGCAACCACAAAACAATATTATGCGTGTAACCATGCAGGCTCTTTCGGCAGTTTTAGGCGGAACACAATCGTTACACACCAATGGCTTTGACGAGGCGCTTTCGCTTCCAACAGAAAACGCAGCTCAAATTGCATTGCGCACGCAACAAATAATTGCTTTTGAAAGTGGCGTTACACAAACTGTTGATCCGCTTGGTGGCTCGTACTTTGTAGAAAACCTTACCGATGAAGTGGAACAAAAAGCGTGGGAATACATTCGTGCCATTGATGAAATGGGAGGGGCCGTTGCAGCAATAGAAGCCGGTTATATTCAAAAAGAAATTGCTGAGTCGGCTTACCGCTATCAGCAACAAGTACAATCAGGCGAAAAAATAATTGTAGGCGTAAATAAATTTACAACCGAAGAAGAAACGTTTAAAGACATTTTATACGTGGACGATTCCATTCGGAAAATTCAAATTGACAAAATCAAAAAAGTAAAGGCTGAGCGAAATGCCGCTGAAGTTTCAAAATCATTGGCAGCTTTAAAACAAGCAGCCGTAGATGGAAGTAATTTGCTTCCGCATATAATTACTTCAGTAGAAAATTATGCAACGCTTGGCGAAATTGCCGACACTTTGCGTAGCGTTTTTGGTGAGTATCAGTAATTTTTTTGATTTAGAGCCAGTTTAAATTTCATAAATATAAAGTCGTACTTTGCGTTTACCCCTGACCCTAAAAGGGGCACTCTCTCAAACCTGCACGAAGTAATAAAAGGGTGCTCCCTTAAGGGTCAGGGGTAAACACGCGGCTTGAAACAAATCCGATAGTTATCGGATTAAACAGGCTCTTAATATTGTCTTATTAAAAACGAATAGTAAGAAAAGAGATGCCTCGGCTTCTTCCGAATTCTCGGAACGGCATTACAAGCTTTGGAGATATAAGTAGAAAAAGCTGTCTCAAAAGTATTTGTTTTCTTTATTAGACCCCTCGACAAGCTCGGGGTGACAGAATGATTCAAAAATTGGCGAGAGGGAAAAAATGTGAATTTGCCACAGGCAAATTCACATTTTTTCCCTCTCGGTTGACAGCCACAGAAACCTGTCACCCCGAGCTTGTCGAGGGGTCTGTTTTTAAATAAGGAGGGCTTTTGAGATAGCCTCCTCTACAAAAACACGAGTAACCTGTCATGCCGAGCGAAGCCGAGGCATCTACAATGAAAAGAATAAATTTTATTGGGACAACTGTGGTTCAACTTATTTCTTCAATCACATATTTAATCCCGTTTACTTCTGCCACATCGTTTGCTCTGCATCCTAAAAGTTTTTTTCCCAGAGGCGATTGAGATGAAAGGGTAGTTACTACATGCTCATCCACAATTACTTTTCCAAGTGCAACACTCAAAAATAAAAAACCTTTATTTGTTTTTACAAGGCTGCCTAAAGTTACGTGCAGAGTTTTTTTGGTTATATTTATTTTGTCTAATACATCTTTTTGTATCAGCGCCTCATCAAGTTGCTGTTTAGTTTTTTGCTGTTCAAGTTGCATCATGGCTCGCGCGGTTTCGTGTTTATCTCCAGCCGAACTTTTAGAATCGCTTTCTGCGCCAAGTGTTAAATCGTTCAAGGCTGTGTGCAGTATTTTAATTTTATCGTTTAATAACCCAATGCAATGATTGTATATTTTGTTTTTGAAGCGCATAATAATACGAGGCTATTAATCTTATTTCTTCCGTTAAGCTATTGGCGTGTCCCGATAGCTATCGGGAGTGCAATGCAATTCCTGTTGGGTGATTAACTAAATTTTAAATGTAAAACCCTAAATGTAAAATGTAAAAGTTACCAACCCATGCAACCTTTACCCATTAAATTGCTTCACTTCGTTTTTTTTGCTCGCTTTTTTAACTCTGCATTTTGATTAAGCAGCAATTTTATTTCATCGCCTTGTGCTTTTACTAAATCTTTAAGTGTGCTTATTTGCTCCTGTTGCGATTGAACTAAATCAATAGCATTGCCATTGTGATTATTTAAAACAAAGTTTTGCGCTTAGGATTGGGGCTGATTATTAAACGTGTTATTGAAAACTTGTTTCTCATCCCACGCAAGCAACTCAATTAATGACATGCCAAAGTACGTTGCAATAGCACTTACCTGCTCTACTGTAGGATGTGAAATGTCTGACTCAATATTAGAATACGCTTTTGATTAATGCCTATTGCATTGCCAACAGTTTCTTGTTTTAGGTTTTTAAGCTCTCTTATTTTTCTGATTTTATGACCAATGTTTACAGGTTGTTTGTTTATCATACGTTTGGTTTAGAATTTAAACTACTAAATAAGTAGCTAAAATACTATTTTGGTAGTTAAAATAACAAAACAAACAAAAGATATGAAATATTTTTGGCACCGTAATTATAAAAAACTGGCAGATTTATTTGCTATGATAAAACCGTTTACAAACTCTATTAGAAAAACAAATTACGCATTGCTTGTGGCTTGTGTTTGTTTTTTTACAGGCTGCAAACCAGATAAAATTGTTGAAGACCCTTACCAAGACCACACCATGCCCAAAGAAATGTATGACTACGGTTATTTTTTACCCGGCACCTATTGGGTGTATGAGGATAGTGTAAGTGGAGCTATAGACAGCGTGTGGGTATGGGATGCTTATAAAGGCAGAGATACCCTTGGTAGAAGTAACTCCAGCGGTCTTGATGAGGGTATTTATGATTGGTTTAAGATAAAAACCCGTAGCTCCTATTTTAACGCTGATTATTATTATTGGAGTAATTCTTCGCGAGCAGCTAAGAGTTACAGTTTCCCAGTTTATAGGGAAATCCTTTCGTCAAGTATGCTTGCCGAAACCCCATGTTTGAGATTTCATTATGAGCTAGGGAAAATATATTATGGTTATAGTTCTGTAAATTCTGTTGATACACAAAGATGTTCAGCCTTTTTTAATTCTCTAATATTAGCAAGCAATTCTTTTTATAGTGTTATTGTTTATGAGCAAACAAAAAATTATCTTGAAGAAGATAATCATACTTATTTTTATTGGGCAAAAAACTATGGGTTAATTAGGAAAGAAATTTTAGGAAAGAACGAAGTATGGAATTTAATAAGATGTAATATAATCCAATAAACCTAAAACACAGTACTTAAACAAATCTATTGTATAAATTTAACTAATATGAAAAAAACAGTATTAATTTTATTGTGGCTATGCTTTGCCATAACTATAACAATGGGCCAAGAAAGTGAATTGATGAAAAAGTATTGGAGTTACCGTAACAGGTTTCATAAATATTTTGCCCACCTAGGCACTAATCCGGGTGATGGACTGCCTGGAGTACATAGGCCATTGCGCAGGCTTGATGAAGGACAGTTTCAGTATCATGTACAATATAAAGCTGACCCCACCCGACAGGTTATTGGCGTGTGCCTGAGAGCTGCAATTCCTGTTGGGTGATTACGGAAATAAAGATGAGAAAAAAAGTTATTAACCCATGCAACCTTTACCCGCAAAATTGCATCTTTTAATAAACAGAAATACGATTGTGCTGGTATTAGAGTAACTTAGGCGATTATTAAAACAGTGAAAGATGAGTATTTATAAAATAAAGCTTAGAAATATTGCAGCGTTTTCTTTTTTATTTGCTATGATAATTTGTTTTAGCGGTTGCAAAAAAGTAAAAAACAACGAGATTGATGCCACCATTTATGTAAAGCAATACAAAACCGGAACACCCATTATCAATGCCAAAGTGCAGGTAATGCGCGGCCCAAGCGGCTCAGGAATTGGCAACTCTCTTGTTGAAACTCTTTATACTGATGGTAACGGTAAAGTTGATTACAGCGCTACGGTTGACGGAGATTACATGTATTATGCCGAGGCTAACAAAGATGCCTATTTTGATACCCATAACGCGCAGGTAAGCTTAACCCGGGGCGAAAAAAATTTTTCTACAACAATTTACATGTATGCACACAGCTATGTAAAGCTGCATGTTAAAAATGTGAATCCGGTTAATCAATATGATTTGTTTGAGTTAGGAGCATCCTGTAATGGTCATTGGTGGGTACAGGGAACTAATATTGATACCACTTTTCTACTTTGTGACTATGGCTATGAATTTATGGCAGGTTTTGAAGATTATGGATATAACTATGCTGTTACAAAAAATAATATACAAACGGTTACGCCTTTTTATTTTATCACCGAGCCATTTGATACTTTAGAGATTGATATAAATTATTAAAAAATAACTAACATGAAAAACTTAAAACTATTTTTAATATTTCTTGCACTTACCCTAAAAGCAAATGCTCAAACCGACAGCACTTTTTATTTCCTTGACAAAAGCAGCCTTACCAACAATGTACTATGTAACTTTACCGATTCGGTTTACTGAGCACAACCCCCTAAAGGGTTCAAAACCCTTTAGGGGTTAAAAAAGGAGTA
>CAYSPG010000011.1:0-113942 GCA_964432885.1 uncultured Flavobacteriaceae bacterium | reverse complement strand
TAACCACCAAGCCCCCCTTTTTTAAAATTTTCGCTAAGCTTTCTGTTAGCTGCTGGTTTGCTTTTCCCACGAAGCACAACTGTTTCAAGTCAGCACACACTTTGTCCGAAGCGATTTACATTAGATGCACTGTCTGTCCGATTACGCACTGCCCCCGTGCGATGGCGAAAAAAAAATAAAAAAAAGAAGGGGAGGAAAAATTTTTTCTTGGGTGGGAGAAAAAAATACTCTCTTAAAAAATTGCTTCGTGGGTGGGCTTGCAGCGTTTTTTAAGAGTGTATTTTTTTGTGCGGTTGCTTTCTTCCTTTTTTGTTTTCGCTTCTCTCCAAAAACATTTCGTGTGTTTCTATTTGTCGGGTCTGAACTTCCTTTTGCAGTATTGAAGTTTCCTTTTTACGGTTGCTTGTTTCCACTTTGCGGTTGCTTGTTTCCAAAGTTAAGGTGCAAGAAAACTTTTGCAACATTCATTTCTCCAAAATGAGAAGTGGTTTCTCCAATGTCGGGCAATGAAAAAAACTTTTCAGGTATGTTACTTCCAAAGTCAGATTACTTCTTTGGAGTTGTAAACTTCAACTTGCTAACTTGTTTGTATTGTGGACTTGTTCCTCCGAAAACGCTTTTCACATACGCCTTTACATCTCCTGCAACTGTAACCAGTCCTGTGGTTTCGTCATACAAAATTTTGTTGCGGTCAATTCGTGAATTACTTAATGGAGTGTAAGTATTTATAGCATCGGTGTTGGTGGTTTTCATGTTTGCCAAAACTGTAGTCAAACCTGCAACGGTTAATTCGGGTTCGTTTGGTGTGTAACCTGCTTGTGCCGAAAGCAACTGAATAAGTTTGTCCATGTTCTCAATGCGACTGTCAAAACTCATTTGCGAAGCAGAAATACTTTTTGCCGATTCATCTTCGGGTGTTGCAGGATTGTCAACTACGGTTTCCTTTTTTGCTGATGCTCTTTTGCCTTGCAATTTTCTCGCAATGGTTTTTACATCTGCAATCACATCTTTAGGAACATCACTCGCCACAACTGCATTTACAACTCGTGTAATGAGTTTGCTTAGAGGGCTGAAAACTAAGTCCCGTGCATTGATGGCATTTGTCCACGGTGGAAGAAAGCCGTTGACTTTTGTTAATGCGTTTACCGCATCTGTTTGTTTTGTTGTTAGTGCTGCAAGTTTGATACTTGCTTTACTTGGGTTGTAGCTTGCACCGTAACCAGTGCAGAACGAAATTAGGTCTTCAAAGTTTGCTACATTCTTTGCGTTGCCTGTTTCTGTTGTTGATGCCATGATAGATTGATTTTAGTTATTGGATTGTTTGAATTTGTTGAACGCTTTGAGGTTTAAAAATTCTTCGGGCTTTGCATCCATCTTTAACATCAATCCTTCAAGGTAATCAAGTGTCATGTTTATTTTGCCCGATTCTATTTTCCACATATACTGGCGGTCAATTCCAAGCGTATCAGCAAGCTCTTGTTGAGCTATTCCTTTCTTCTCACGATGGAGTTTGAAGGACATGCCGATTATCTCTTTTATTGTAGCCATTATATGACTGCAAAGAGAGAAATAAGGTATGGGATTCCTGTAACCTTAGCATGACTACAACCGATTTTTCAGAGTGAAACGGTTGTTTGCATTAGGGATAGAAACGAAAATCCTTTTTTGTGTGTGGGCTGTTGCGTTGGAGAAAAAAGATTGCAGTGGATAGCCCGACTTTCTTTTTTGCTTTTCGCAAAAAAGAAAGGAATGCCCAAAAAATTTAAAAGAGTTTTGTTTGTGTTTCTATCTTCGGATGAAATGTTCCGATGATGATAAAAGGATTTAAAGAAACATAATGATGCAATTGAGTTGTGCCTAAAAAGAAATGCAGGTCTTTTGTTTTTGCAAAATCATCAAAATATTTTTTTCTCACATCAGCAACTGCTTTTGCTTCGTTGCCTTCGTGCCGTGCAAGGCAATTCCAAAACAGTTGTCCAATTTCCCAATCTTCAATCATCAGTTTGCTTTCTGTTCCCTGATTGTCTTTGAAAATAAATTTGAATTTGTATGGCAATTTTTTCACTACTTCAAATTTGCCTTCGGCATTTGTTTCAAAAAGATTTAGTTGATTCAATTTTGCCAATTTATCCTTGTCCCAATCTCGTTCAACTTCTTCTGCGGTGAAATCTAAAATTTCAGTGGGTTTGAAAACTGCCAATGAAGTGCAAATATTTTTGTCTTTTGCTTCGGCAATTATTTCTGTGAGGTTGTAATAAATTTTTCCTAAAGCAATTTGCTTCCTTGCTTCCCAATTTCCTGCGGTGTCAATATGCCCGACAATTTTTATTTCTCTGTCGTGTGAATATGGTCGGTAACTTTCGGGTCTGAAATCAGAATCATTCTTTACTAAATCAAGTTCTATCCAATCGTATTTTTTGTATTGTTCGTTGTAAGATTTTTTTCGGAAGGGAACAGGATAAATTCTAATCCAAGTTCCATCTTCACGGAAACCTGCTGTGCAAACTAATTCATCATACTTGGCAGAAAGAGTAGGATAGGTTTTTACTGCGATTAAAACTTTTGTCAATGCCATTCTTAAATATGTTTTACTTCATAGGTAAAGTCAGGAAGTGTTTCTATCGCTTCCGCTAAATGTTTGCGGTGGCACTGGCAAATGTTGGATTCAAAACAAGTTAGGGCAATGCGTTTATGTTGCTTCAACAAATTCAAAATTTTTGTTTGTGCATCTGCGGTCTTGGTCAAATTATTTTTACGGTAAACGGAAAAAAGTTTGTCGTAATCGTTTTGCGAATTCAATTCTTGCCGTTGGTCGGACTGGATTCCTACTTCTGGGAAATGCACATATTGAATTCCTAAGTAGCCGCAATATTTTTGTAATTGACTTTTGCTAAATCCATATTTCATACTCAACGGATTGTTGCGAACATCAACTAAAATTTTCACATCATTTTTTAGTAAACGAACCAAATATTCTTCCAACGAAATTCCTTCGTAGCCAATTGTAAATAAAATTGTCTTGCTTCCCTTCGGTCTTGTGTCATTTACTTTTCGCAGTTGTTCTTCATTCAAAATATCTGCTGCTGCTTCGCTTCGTGTGGCGTAAAACGGATAGTTCAAATAAGTGTGTTTCATCAATGCTCTTGCATTCATTCCACCGTAATTTGTTTTTACCTCCAGCAAAAACTTTTTGTCATCGGGTTTAAGTTGCTTGAGGTAATCGGTCTTGTCTTTTTTGGTGTAGGTGGTGTCGTCTGATGTAAGTTGTAGCCGTGTTACCATCGCTGTTAAATCGGCATGGGCACTGTATGAGTAGCAACCGTATTTGTAAGGAACGAAATCGTATTCCGCTTTCTGTTGCCGTTGTGTGAACAGGAAAAGTAGTTTCTGTAAGCGGATTTTATCCAACTTATCTTCAAACAATTGGAGTAAAGCGAATATTACTTTCCTTCTATAAAACATATCGCAAAGTTAGGACTTTTGAGAGGGGTTTCAAGGGAAAATGTAAATTCTTTCAACGATGGATTGTCAATTGAAGTAAAAAATGAGTGAAGAGAGAATAGAAGCAGAAGGCGAATGGTCAAAGCAAAATTTGGAAAATTATTTTTTTGATGTCAATACTTTGCCTGAATATGTTCCGTAAAATTTTCCAAATATTTTTCCTTCCTTGTAATACTCCGCCAACATTTTTAAAACTAAATCTACATCGGCTTCATCTTCTATGTGAAGTTTTCCGTTTTTAGTTTTCAGTTTATCTTCAAACTCTTTTGCAACGGCTTCCATTTTCTTAATGATTTTAGGAGTGAGTTCACGATAGTTACCAAGTTTGTAAAGACGAACAAGTTTTTTGTGAATTGCAGGATTGCTTTCAATCTGTGCCGACATTATTTCCAAACCTTCAATCATTTTTGTGTTTTCTAATTCTGTAACTACATCGGTTGCCTGTTCTTTAAACTCCGCTTCCAAACCAACAATTTGTTCAAATTGTGTTTTATGAGCAATGTAAAAAGTGTGGTTGTAATAAATACAATCTACTTGCTTGTCAAGGTTCACTGTTTCGCCTTCTATCAGTTCCAGTTTTGTGCTTTTAGAATTGAACTTTGCACGAAGAAATTTTTGAAATTTTGTTTTTGTGTTACTGTCTTGTTCATCAACTGCAACTTTACCTGAAAGAATTTTTCTGAAAGTATAAATCCAATCATCTTTTTTGTGAAGAAACCCTACACAATAAGCCCATAGTTCTTCTGTCAAAATTATTTCTTCAAGGTTTGAAATTTTTGGAATTTCAGATTTGTGAGTTAGTTGTTTGTTGACTACATCAGAAAATGAAGTCCCTTTGTTCTTCATTGCATAAGTAAGTAACTGATGCGTATCATCTGTGATAACATCATACTCGGAAATTTCTGATTTCTTTTCAGCAAGTAAAAAGAGTTGGTCTTTTGTAAGAGTGTGCAGATGCTCACGAATTTCATCATCCACATCAATCTGATAAACTTTGAAATCATATTTATCCAATACTTTTTCAGTTTTCTTTTTGTCGGGTTTTAAAACTCGTGTGATGAAATACAAGTGTGTATTCTCCACTTTAATTTCTTCAAGTTTCTCTAAGAGAGTTTCAAGTATATTTTCCATTAGTTGTCGGTTTTAATAAAATAAAGTTTGTGTCCGATAGGGTAAAGTTTTATTTCTTCTTCTTCCTGTAAATATTTATTCCGTGAAATCACCAAACCATTTTTGATTTTTTCTCCTTCAATAAATTCAATTTCGTAGATGGCGAATTTAAAACTTAAGATGGGGTTTATCAGGAGCAAAGATGAATTAATATAAATGCGATAAATTATTACAAGCAAGAATAAAACTGAAACACACTCATACCAGCTATCAAAACTCTGAAACAAAAAAGGAATTATGTAAGTGGCAATGTAGCCTATGGATTCACTGTTTTTATTTCTTACATCTTTTACTGTTGCATGAAATCCGTTTGCTGCATCTTTCTCTATGTTCTTAAATGTTTGTTTGTAACCAAACCAACCAAAGAGAGAGAGTAAAATGAGAACGGTTGATAAGCAAAATTTTGAAAAGAAAATTGTAATGCCTTCAACATTGAACCCTGCAAAATGTAAGTAGGCAGAATTTTGAGCCAACTGGCGAATAACAATTAAGAAGAAAAGAGGCAGATAAGATGTGACAAACAAAGCAAACTGTGCTGTGCCATGCAGAGTGTTTATTTTGTTTGATGCCGTTGTCATTTCTTGTAATCGCTTATTTAAAAGTGCAATAAATTTTTTGAAGTGATTCCTTCTGAATTTTTAGTTGGCAGTTGTGATTGTAAACGAAAAGTAATTCACGGCACAAAACTCCGCCAATCATTTTGCGACTGAAATAATGTTTCTCAATCTCGGCAAATTCTTCTTCTCTTGGATTAAGAATTTTTGAATACAAAACAATGCCTAAAAGGTTTTGAAACTTTGCAATGTATTCTTCTAAACGAATCACAGCGTTTGCAAGGTCGGTTGTAATAAAGAATAAAGGTGTAACAGGAAAGTAAATTATTCCGTTGCTGTCAGTTGGAATTTGTTCTGCTTCGTGTTTTATTTTTTTGTTGTTAATCAATCTATCCGTTTCGTCAAAGTTCAAAGGCATTCCTGTTACATTATTTCTTGTTGTTCCGTTCTGCTCCGCAATTTTATCTAACTCGTTTAACTTGCTTTCAGGTGCAACCCAAAATTCAAAGCGATTATCTGAATACGAAACCACTTCTGATTTTTCTGCTACTTGCTTTTTGATGTCTGCAATTAGTTGAGCAATTCCCTCGTAATCTTCTTTGGCAAAGGATTCTTTTTGCTTTCCTGTAACAAAGGCATAAGGTTGAACAAAATGAAATTGGTGAAGTAGGAAATGGTAGTTGTTGCCTAAGTGTTCCCTTTCATCACTTTCTTTAATCATTGAAACCTCAATAAAAAATTTGTCGTTGTTGTTTGGGTTTGTTATTTCAATGTCGGGTGATTTGCTGATGTTGTTTTCATCAGGGAAAAACACAGTGAAGTTTTCTTTCAAATAACTTTCTGCTATTTCTGCAAAAGGGATTCCTTCAATTTTTGATTTCTGAAATGCAAGCAACTTGCTTTTCAGTTTCGGGTAATTGCTGTTGGCAGTTTTAAGAGTTTGCAGCGTAGCTGCAAACTGAATTAACTCTTGTGTTTGCCAATCTGCTTTGTTAGAAATTTTTTGTCTGACAGGATGATTTACGCTGCTACTTTTCAAAAAACCTTTTCCCAATTCTGTTTCTAAAAATTCTAATGCTGAAATAAATTCTGTCCGTTTTGTTTCTTCAATGCCTTCCATCATGGAAGCAAATTCTATTTGCTTGTTCCATTTATTGTGGTCGGTTGGCTGTTTGAATACTTTGAAATATGGGTCGGACATTTAATTAACTATGGCTTCTATTGTTTTAATTTCTTTCTCTGTCAAGTTGTAAAGTTTGTAAACCAATTCATCAATTTTCTTTTCGTTGTCAGTGCTGTCTTTGCCTTGCTGCTTTTGAGTTTGAATTTTTTCAACTAATGAAATAAGTGGTTGCTGCTCCTTTGCCGAAATATTTTTAATAGGAATTTGGCGAATGTCTTCGGGATAAATACTTGAATAAGTTCCTTGCAAAGTATCAGTGCTTAAAAATTTGCTGAAATAATAAGTGTTCAGTTTTGAATTGATAATTGCAACCAAATATTTCAATGAAAGTTTGCTGTCAAGGATATAATCCCACTTTTTTTCCGGCTTCTGATATTCTAAAAGTTTTTTGTTCCAAAGAAGTAAGTGCATCACATTGTCATTTGTATAATAACCTGTATCATCAAAACATGACATAAACTTGTTGTGGCTTCCGCTAATCCTTCTCACAACTATCTTTTCACTTTCAAACAACATTGGAAATTTCGGTCTATGAAAACACTCTTTCTTTGATTCATAATCCATGTAATCGTTATCAAAAACAATATTGTATTGACTGATGTTTGAGCCAACAATATATTTTTTGAATCCCTTCTGAAATTTTTTATGAATCACATCATCCTTTGTAAACTTGATAGGGCTACCAACTTTTGAATGAGCTACTACTCCTGTGTTGATACAAACAATGTTTCCTAACATAACTGAATCTACCAGTAGCTTATTGTAAATTGTAATGTCCAAATCAGAAACATTTGTTTTGAATGCATTATTTTTTAGCTGACTGAAAAACGATTGCGGAATCATTCTTCCTTTTTCTTCAATTGAAAATTTTACATTGATTTCGTTTTTCTCAACGAATTCTTTTTTCACTGAATAAATTCCTGTTTGTCTTGCAATACCTTCAAAAACTATCGCCTCTTTGAAATCAATCAATTCCTTTATCTGAACATTTTCAATAAAATACTTTCTTAATTCTGTTGAATGTTTTTCCTTGTAAAAGGAAGTAGGAAGGATGAAAGTATTTATCCCGTTCTTTTTTAGAAGTTGAACGCCTTTGTAAATAAAGCAGCCGAATAAATCCCAATGCCCATTCAAATAAGGGCTGTATTCCTGTTCTAAAAATAAAACCAATGGTCGGTTTGCTTCTGACAAATCCCAATTTGAAATGTAGGGTGGGTTTCCAATTATTAAATCAAAGCCCTCAAAGTTTCCTTCGTTGTCTAATACTTCGGGAAATTCAAATCTCCATTCAAAAGCATTTTTATAAGCAGCATTGTTTTCAATCTCTTTTATCTGATTGCTCAACTTGTTTATTTCTTCCTCTAACTTTTCCTTTTTTTCCTTGAATGCTTTTTTCTGTTTTGGTTCAAGGTCAAACATTTTTGTTTGATTCAAATGATTAAAAAGGTCGCCACTTATTTTTCTTAGTCGGATATGCTTTGAATCATTTTTATTTATCTCTGTTCTGAAATCACTTTTAATCGTATCAATGATTTGTTCTAATCCTCTTTTTACTTCTCGGCTTTTTGCATTCTTGTATTCATTTACAAAACCTTTGTAATGCTCAACATTATACTTGATGCTTTTGAGTGCTTTGCTCAAATCAGCATCTAACGCAAAGCGGCTGATGAGTGAGTTGTTGCATTTAATATTGATGTCAATGTTTGGCAGCGTTTCAAGTTCCTGAAAGTTTGTGTCCTCTTTGTAGTAAGCATTTTTTAAAAGTTCAATCCACAAACGAAGTCCACAAATTTTTACAGAGTTTGGATTGATGTCAACTCCGAACAAACAATTTTCAATGATGGTTTGCTTTTCTTCAAACAATGCTTTTTGCAAACGCTGCATTTCTTTACTCAACGGCTTGCCGTTGCTTATCTCATATTTAAAATCGTTTCCGTTTTGGTCGGTTACAATCAGTTCGTCTTGTGCAATTACAATTTGATAATCAGAAAGGCGGTCTCCGCTTTTATCAGCCAACAAACCCAATTCGGATTTTATGGCAATGATTTCATTGAGAGAAGAAACTAAAAAGTGTCCGCTGCCAACGGCAGGGTCGCACAAGTGAATTGAATTTATAAGTGCGTTGTCCTCCAAAATATTTTTGGTGGTTCTGCGGTCTTTGAGAAAGTTTTTCAAATCGGCAAACTCTTCAATCTTCCATTGGTGTTCGTCTTTGAATTTTTGCACCACAGCAGCACGAATAGCTTGCCTGCACATATACATAGTAATGAAACCAGGGGTAAAGATTGAACCGTCTTTGTAGCCGTTTATTTTTTCAAACACTTTGCCCAACACGGAAGCATTGATAAGTGTTCGGTTTTCATCCTCCTGAATTTCCTCACCACCTTCGCTGGAAAAATCAAAAGCATTGAGGAAACGGAAAAGATAATCAAGGGCTGGAAGCCCTTGATTTTTCTTTTTGATTTCTTTTAGAACTGTGCTTGAGATTAGTTCAAGTGTGTGGTCGTTGTCAAGCGAATTTATTTTTATGGTTGCATCTTCCAGTTTGCTGATGTCAAACAGCGAACTGTTTAAGTAAGGAACTCGTTTGTATTTTTCATTTACTGCTGCCGTTCTTTCTTTGTGTGTCTTTGCTAAAACCTGATGAAAGAGTTTGTGCAACTCGTCATAGTTTGGAATCATTTCCGAATTGAGGAAAAGATAGTCGGGGTTTTTCTGATGGTAGTTTTGAAGTTGTCCTTCCAAGAGTTTGAGAAACAAAATCCGATTTATCCAAGTAATGCAAAGTTCAAGTGCAATATTGTAAATGCGTTCTTCTTTTGTAGTGCCGTAAAGTGAAAGGTCAGCAATTTTGTGAAGTGGGTCTTCGGTTTCAATCATGTTGATTGCATTTTCAATCAACGAACCTTCATTGCGATTGCCTTCCAGTTTTCTATCAATAATATACTTGCCGTTTTCTTTGCGTTCTTCTAAACCAATTATGTGAAGCAACTCTTTGTAAAAAGATTCTTTGAGTGAATTGCTGTCGTCTGCAAATTCAAGTTTGAGTAAATGCGATGGCGAAAGAATTTTTATGAGTGCAATCAGGTTTGCATCTTCTTTCTTGTCGTTGTTGCGTAATGCTTTGTCAAAATCTTTGATGTTGAAGTAAGCACACGGAATTGTTTTGTCAATGCTGTCAATAAACGGCTTTGCAATGGAGTTATAGAAAAGGTCGGTGTTGGTTGTTACCTTTTGTTTTTTGTCAAACTCTACAAAGTCCTTTAAGAAATTTTTGTTGCCGAAAAATAAATTCTCAAAATAAGATGCTTCAATAATATACCACTCATAAATGTTTGTGGCAATGAGATATTTGATGTCAAGGTTTTTGAGATTTTCCCTTTCTCTCAAATAGTAAAGCACCAGTTCTTGAAATGCTTTGCAGTTTGCACTGTCGCCTTTGAACCATTCGTTAGCGTTCTTTGGTCGCTTGGCTTCAATGATTACTCCGACTTTAGAATCGTTTGTCTTGCCTGTGTAAATAGCAAGGTCTTGTCTGCCTTTGGTGTTTACTTCGTTGGTGTCTTTGTAATAAGTATCACGGAGAAAGTCACGAACAAGGTTTTTTACATGCTCCTCGCTTTCAGATTCGTCAACCTTTCCAATAAGTGTAAGCAGATTTGCCTTGAACTTATTAATCTCTGTCCTGCTTGGTCGTTGTCGCCTATAAGCTGGGTTAAGAGTTTGCCTTGGTTTCTGCTTTTGTAATTGCATTAATGTCGTTCTTTTTTTTGCTTCAAAGGTAAATTTTTAAGCTGTCAATTTGATACGAAGAACGGATAAAGCGGTGGAGAAAACACTCTTTCATTTTTTTTCGGGTTGGTTCGTGGGTTGCAAAAAAATGAAAGTGTGTTTTGTGCGGTGGCATAAAAATTTTTCGTGCGGTGGCTTTTTTTTATTTTTTTTTCTGCGGTTGCCCTTCAAAGCGGTGTCGGTTGTTGTCCAAAAGATGTCAAAAAACTGTTGGTTAAAAGTCCGTCAGTTGAAGGTTAGCAGGTCGCCAATAAACTTGCAGCTAACGAAGAAGGGCTTAACGAAGTTTTTAAAATGGGGGATTAGATGCACAACTGTTCGTTTACCGACACTGCTTGTTAGAAGCACAAATGTTTGAGTTACGGTTAAAGCCCCCATTTTAAAAATTTCGTTTAAGCTTTATGTTATGCGCATACCAAGCTGTCACTACGAAGTACAACTGTTTGAAGTTCGCATATACTTTGTTCAAGGCGATGTCGTCAGTGTGAGTTCGCATTGTCGTCTATTTTATATTTTGTCCAAACTGAATGGTCATCATAATAATAAATGCAATATCCAAAACCATAATGCACAAGGCGATTTTATAAATGGAACGATAAAGTTTTATTGTGCTTAACTGTTCTAAAAAGTACCCGTTACTAAACAGCAAGGGTTCTTTTGTCTTTTTCGGAATAGAATAAAATAAATGAGTGAAGGTTGACATTCGCAAATAATCTAAACCTTGCGGATTATAAAATTTATCAAACTTTAAAACTTCTTCTCTCGGATTACCTAAAGATTTTATGTCTTTAATAATAAGGTCTAACTTTTTAACTGAACCTGTGTAATAATGCAAACTGAAAATAAATATAAAAATAATCAAGATACCACCTAATATGAAATACCATCCGCTGTTTATCCAAAATTCGTTCATCTTAATTATCTAATTCAAATTTTAAAGAGTTGCTATCAAGTTTAGTGTCTGTTGTCATTTTCCATGTGTTAGTTTTATTACTTGCCCGTTTTCCGCTTTGATAATAATTAAAAATGTTCCTCCCAACATGTCCTTTGGCAAAGTTCCATTTAAAATCCAATAACCGTCAATGAGTTTTACTTCATATGGCTGCTGCTGTGTTATGTTGCCCTTGCCGTATATTTTAAAAAGTATTGTCTCCGAAATTGTAATTGCGGTTTCCTTGTCTTTAATCAAAGTGTCAACAAGAATTTGTTTTTGTGTTGTGTCATTAAGTGCGTTTTGCAATTCTTGCTTAGCAAACTCAATTCCAAAAGTCGTTCTGCCTTTGGGAACTTGTCCACAAGAAACAAGGGTGGATGATAATGTTATAATAGCAATAAATAAATTTCTCATCTGTCGGTTTACACTCGTTTTATAAAAGCTCATTTCTTGCAGAATGTTTCAAGTTAGCACTGCCGCCATTGGTTGCGCATAACGTTTCTGGGCTTGGCGATGGCGGGCATTTAGAAGCACTAAACTGTCGGCAAGCACAAATGTAAAATAGAAGCACAACACTTCAATTAACCACTGTCCGCCCGCTATCGCTAAGCCCATGTTAGCGGTTCGTGCTTCTCTTTCTGCAATGTCGTCCTTAGCCATTTGTGTCTGTTTGTTTAGCTGTTGTCTTGTTTGTCTCCTTGAGTTTTTTGTCAAGCTGCTTGATTATTTTTTCCTCTTTAGTCAAGTCGCGAAGTTGCCATTGCCATAATTCTCTATCAATATTAGTAAAATCAAAAGTGTCATAAGGTCTCTCCCCAACACGATGAGTTAAAATATTGTTGCCATTCTCGTCCAATGCCTCTATAAAACATTCCTCTTTCTTCTGCTGTAAATATTTTCTAATTAAAATGCGAAACGCAACTCTTTGTTCGTGGTCGTGATATGGAATTTTAATCAGAAGATAAGGTTCATTCCCAATTGTAGCTGTCACTGAACCTTTAGCATAATTGATGACCTTTTCTCTATTGAAAACTTTGTCGGTTGGAAATAAACTGTGAACAATCCGTGTCCCCCTGTAAAGAACTAAACGATAGTTTACTTTCTGTGCGTCTTGGTGAATGAAGTCGCCATCATATATGTCAAAAACCTCTGGTCGCTTGTTACCAACTACGTTAAGATTTGCTGGCTTGAATACTTCATCTGCAATTTTAGTGTAGTCCATGATTGGTATTGATTTACTACTGAACTTACCTGGATTGTCAAGACGAATTTTATTGTCCGACTTCATGTTTGGCTCTTCTTTCCAAAAATGCTTGAATGAAAAGAAGTCGTGTCGCTCATGGATATGTTCAAACCCAGTGTGCTTGTTGCCCTTAATAAATATCAGTGCATTGTTTGTAGTAACTTTATAAATGGTCGTATGTGCGTTGCCAAAATTGATTACGTCAGGATGTCTTAAAATTGGATTACTGCCTGCTTTGCAAACAAGCTCTATTTCCTCTTTTGTCAGTAATATCTCTGGTTCTGTCTCCATTGTCAGTTGCTATTTGTCGTAGTCAGTTCTGTGGTCAAGCACGGTCGTCATAGCATGACCGCTAACGAAGAAGGGCTTAACGAAGTTTAAAAAAGAAGGGATAGAAAGCACAACTGTTCCCGCAAAAAAATGCGAACAAATAGATAAATTATTTGCCGACAAGTAGTTCGCATTTTTTTGCACTTGCAGAATGTTTGTTACTTGCACCACTGTTTGTTTACCTATCAAAGCCCTTCTTTTTTAAATTTCGTTTAAGCTTACTGTTATCAGCCGTTTTTCTGTTCATTAGAATTCGTGTCGCGTCAATCTTTCACAACTTTTCCTTTCTTGCACAAACCATTTCTCTCTCGCACTTCGTAAAGATACAAACCCTTTGCAAGTTGTTCAGTGTTTAATGAAACAGAGTTCGTAATTTTTTTTTGTAATAATTTTCTTGAAGCAATATCATAAAGGATAAATTCTAAAGGTTCATCATTCTTGAAATGAAGATTTAAAACGTTATTAAATGGTATTGGATAAATGTTAAATGAATTGTCGTTCGCTACATAATTTACCGCAGTACATGGAGTCAGCGAAACATCGTCAATGAAAACATAAACAGATGCAAAAGCAGAAGATGGGTTGGCTAATATTAAAGGAGTCAATGAATCGTTCTTAAAATTTCCAATTATTAAATAATTTTCACCACCCTGTGCTAAATAATTGCCACTAACTAAGGTCCAACTTAAAGAATCAAAAATATTTCCAGTTGTGTTATTAATTTGCGTTGATAATGGCAAATAAAAGCCGTTAGGAATATTTGAAATAATTGTATCTGAAAAATATACACCAATAGCATCGGTGGTATATTTAGATTTATCGCCCAAATTAACATACATTTCAAAATGGTAGCAAGTAGCAATTAAAGGAGAAGATAAGGCTACTTCTATGTATTCTCTTACATTTAAAAATACCTGACTAAGATATATTCCGCTATAAGCATTACCACTATTTGTCAATTGATAACCTATTGGATTTTGAGGAATGCCGACATAGCCCAAGGCACATTGATTATAATAATCTGGAGAGCCGCCAATTGAATCAATTGATGGATTAAACCAGTCGTATGCAGAATCCAACTGATTAAAATTACTTGGACACCCATAATATTGTTCAAAACCACCATTAGGAACTAAATTTTGTCCAGTACAAATTCTGCAAACTAATAACAAAATTATTAGATAGATTTCCTTTTTCATGATTGAGTTGTTTGAATTAGCAATACTGTTTATTCGGAGCGTTAAAATGGCTGATAACGTTTCGGGGCTTGGCGATGGCGGGGTGTTTTAGCACTACACTTTCTACGAAGCACCACACTACAATTATACACAAAACTGTCATACGAAGCACGACACCCCCGCTATCGCTAAGCCCATGTTAGCAGATGCCCTTCTGTCTGTCCGAAGTGTTGTCAGTCAAGGCTACAGTCTGTCTGTGCGGTGGGAAAAATAAATTTGTAAAAAAAGTGCGATGGATTTTTTGGGGTGGAGAAAAAACACTCTCTTAAAAAAATTGCCTTTAGCGTTGGCTTGCAGCGTTTTTTAAGTGTGTGTTTTTTGTGGGTGGCTGTCTTTGATTTACAATTTAAATTGTCATACAACTGCCAATGCTGTCTCTAACTTGAAAACTTTTGCTAAATGTGTCGGATAATTTTCAAGGTCTTTAGCCATTTTGCCTTTTCTATAAATGTCAAAGCAGTTGTAACTGTCCATAATGTCGTAACCGCAAAAACGATAATTACTTGTGATGTGCAAGAAAATATCTGTCAAACCTTTTCCTGCAAATAAATATTGGTTAGGGTCGTCAAATGCTTCTGCTGGTGCATTCCAAGTGGCACAAATCATAAATTTTTTTCCTTGCATAAGTCCACCAGTTCCATACTGTGCTGTTGGTTTGTCAGGTGTTCTTCCATCACCTGTTAATAATGATTTACTGTCAAACCCGCTATTAAAAAGTTCGTCCACATACTTTTTATAAATCCACGGTGCACCAAACCAATTTAGAGGCATTTGTAAGATTACAATATTTGCTTGCAAATGCTTTTTTACTTCTTCGTCAGCGTTATAGCCGTCTTCAATTTTTGTTTCTAAAATTTCATAACCATTTTCTTCAAAAAAACATTTTGCTTTCAGAATAAATGAGTTGTTCAATCCTCCTTCAGATTGATTTGGATAGGTTAAATGTGTATTGATGAGCAATACTGTTTTTGATTTCTTCAACATAATTATTTTTTAAAAAAATATTTCAAGAATAAATTTTAATAGGAAAGTGATGATGACAGTTCACGATAAGCATCGGCTTGTTCTTGTAATTGCTTCGCTTTTCCTTCTGCCGTGGCAACGCTATCTGCTCCTGCCATCCAACGCTTTGGCGGTTCGTTTTCACCTGCAATTTTTAGTAATGCTGATGCCAACTTAGCAGGGTCGCCACCTTGTGTGCCACTCATACTTTGCCAATATGGTTTCAGTGCAGCAATGCGTTCAGCATAATCTTCAACCACAAGTTCTGCCCAGATTGTTGAAGATGGTTCCAATAAATTTGTTCTGAAAAATCCTGGTTCTACAATGGTTGTGTGAATTCCAAATGGTGCAACTTCTATTTGTAAAGATTCCATCCAACCTTCTAATCCAAACTTGGATGCAGCATACGCTGAACAGAGTTCAAACCCAACTAATGCAGCAGTTGATGAAATGGATATTATATGTCCTGATTTGTTTTTTCTCATCACTGGCAGAACAGCCCTTGTTACATTCATTGGTCCAAATAAATTGGTAGCAATTTGACTTTCCATTTGACTTTGACTTAACTCCTCAAAAAAACCTGCATAGAAATTACCTGCATTATTTACCAATACATCAATTGTTCCGAACTTGTCAACTGCTGATTTTACAGCGGTCGCAATTTCATTTGGATTAGTGACATCCATTTTTACAACTAATAAGTTTTCGGATGTCTCACCAAATGCTTTGTTTACTTTATTTGCGTCCCTGCCTGTGGCTATAACTTTATAACCTGCCGCAAGTGCTGATTTAGAAACCTCCAAACCTATTCCGCTACTTGCTCCTGTAATAAACCATACTTTACTTTTTTCCATTTTATTTATTTACTTATTTTTTAATGAATAATTGTGATACTCAATCCCTGTTCCTTGTTATAGATTTGTTCCGAAAAATGTTCCCATCTTTTCAGAAACCTGTTTTACATATTTGGGTATATCATACAAATCCATGTGGGTTGCTCCATCTATAACTACAAGCTCTTTGGGACTTGTTATTCTTTTATACGCTTGTTCACTTTGCCAACGAGAACCTGCTTTGCTACCAACAATTACAAGAACAGGTTGAGTGAGAAAAGTTTCAATGTTTGCAAAAGCATCAAAAGCCATCATTTTATCTAAGCTTGTAAACAGAAAAAGGTTTGGTGAGTTAGGATGTTGAGCCCTTGGCGTTCTATAGTAATCGTATGCCTCAACCAAATCGTTAGGAGTATTTGCATCTGGCTTTTCAGGCACATAGTTTATATATATTGGCTTTGCTCCGTTTGCTTCTGCTGTTCTTTGTTTTGCAACTTCTTCAAGAGTTTTTATTGCATCAGTAAGAGGTGCTTTTCCATCCCAACCTGTGCAGTTACCTGTGCTTACCGCACTTGCAACGGCAATTGCTTTTATGCGATGTTCAGTTTGTGCAACACTCAATGAGTAACCGCCACCTGCACAAATACCCAACAAACCAATTCTTTCTGCATCAACAAATTTCAGCGTTGTCATATAGTCAACTGCACTTCTTATGTCTTCCACTCTTTTGGTTGGGTCTTCAAGTAATCTTGGTTCGCCTTCACTTTCGCCTTGATGCGAAGCATCAAAAGCCAAAGCTACATAGCCTTGCTCTGCCATCTTTTGTGCATAAAGTCCAGATGTTTGCTCTTTAACACCACCGCCAGGATGCACGGCAATGATTGCTGGATACCTTTTGCTTGTATCCATTTTGGCTGGCAGATAAAGATTGCCAACCATTTTTAAATTGTTGTTTTTGAAAGTAACCTTTGTAAAGGTTGATGTCTGTGCCATTGTTACTAAACTGTTTGTCAGTATTGTTAGCAGTGCTAATAAAATTTGTTTTGATTTCATTTTTTTGAATTTTAATTATGGCACAAAGGTAGAACCCGGCATTGCAACCGAGGGAAACAGACTACTACTAAAAAGGAAACAAATTACTGGTAACAGAAAACGCCTTGTTTAAAGGCGTTGATAATTCAGGTGCTTGTCGGCTACTTGCAGCCGATATTCTTTAGGAGTGAGATTAACTTGCTTCTTGAAAAACTTCGCAAAGTAGTTTGGATATTCAAAGCCAAGTTCATAAGCAATTTCTGTATTGTTTAAGTCGCTTCTTTTTTCAAGCATCTCTTTTGCTTTCTTAATCACAAAATCGTGAATGTTTTCAATGGGTGATTTTTGAGTAAAGTGTTTAATGATGTCGCCAAGATAGTTAGAGGTCAATCCCAATTTGTCAGCAAAATACTGAACGCTTGGAAGTTGGTTTACTGGTTGGTTGTAATAATCAATTAAGCCTTGTTGAAAGTCGGTTACTATCCGATTGTATTGTTTTGGGTCAGTAGAAAACTGTCTTTTGTAATATGCCTCCACTAATGAAACCAACACATTCACATACGACAATAAAACTCCAAAGTGTTTTCTGTCGCTTTCATAATATTTCACCATCAATTGAAAAACAGAACTGATTTCCTGCACTTCTTCTTCGGTCAAATACAAGGCTTCATGCTGTCCGTAATCAAGATATGTTCTGAATAAGAAACGATTTTCTTCAATGAATTTCTTTGAAAGTTGAACATACATTCCTTTATAGGTTGGCTCTACATCCCAACCTGTCGGGACAGTTAGGTTTGGGCTATTGAAAAATACTGCTGTAATAGGTTTTGGATTGGGAGTGTCCTTATATACAACATTGATTTTTACGGAAATTCTATAAAAGTCAGCCACAATAGGCTCAGACTTCAGAAGCATATTTGGTGGGTCGTAATAACCAACATCAATATCATTATCCAATGGTTTTGATAAACCAATGTATTCATTATAGGATTTAAAATCTTTAAAAGTCCTCATTGTGCAAAGTTACTTTTTTGTCTGATTGAAACCGAAACAAACCGCCCCGTTTTCGGGGCTGTTTGTTTTTTGTATTTGTTTTTTTTGGGGTGGCGAAAACACTCTTTCATTTTTTTTCGGGTTGGGTTGTGTGTCGGCAAAAAATGAAAGTGTGTTTTGTGCGGTTGGGTGCGGTGGCTTTTTTACTAATTTATTTTTTTAGCGTAGGTATTAAGAAATCCAGTTAGTAGTCCGCAAAGTTTCGTCAATAGTCGTCAGGTTAATGTCTGCACGGTCGGTCGTAGGGTTTCTGCTAACGAAGAAGGGCTTAAAGAAGTTTACAAATGAGGAGATTGAAAAACTAAAGATATGAATATGCACAGACGATTGATTGAAACACGAAGTAAAGCAAAAATGGGAAACTCTCCTAAAAAAGAAAACTCGTTTCTCTTTTTTGCTTTACGCTCTTGGTTAACCACCAAAGCCCTCATTTGTAAATTTCTTTTAAGCTATCTGTTATCCGTTCGCCATACTGTGTCTCTGAAATACATCTGTTTTGAATTAAACTAAATAAATTAATATGAAAAAAACAAACACTACTCAATCTTCGCTTGTAAAGAATCGAACAACATGGTTTCTTGAATACGACCCGAATCAACCCGATTTAATTCCACGCCCAAACTATCTAAAGTTATTCTTTGCTGGGAAACTTGCAGTTCGAGGCTATGCAATTGTTTTTTCTGTTCTGTCGTTTCTGATTTCGCTTGCCAGTTTAATATCAGCCCTATTATTCCGATACTCAATGTAACAGGCACACCAATGACCGACATCCAAAATGTAACTTTATCTTTTTTAAATTTAGCAATGGTTTCTGTTCTTATTTGGTCTTGTTGTTGCCCAACAAGAACTTCTTTAAAATATCCACCAGCGTCCCAAAACTTTCTGCCTTGTACTGTAACTAAAAATGGTTCTCCGTCAGCAGTTGTTTTGTTTCGCTCTATGTATCCATCTTCTCTCAAATGTGATATTATTAAACTTGGTATAACACCAGTAATATTAAGTTTTTCGCAAACAATTCGCATGGTAATGTGCTGTGCATCCGCTTTACTAAGCGAACTTTTGAATGACTTGTGTCCGTCAATATATGAACCCAAAACCTTTTGCAAAATACGGTGGAGTTGTGGTACTTCTGATTCCTTCATTTGTAAAAGTGTATTAGCATTCCTAATGTTTGAATTAGCACTGCCGCCAATGGTGACGGATAACGCATCAGGGCTTGGCGAAGGTTTAAAAAGCAAGAGTAGATGTTACTGCTGCCTTGAAAAAAAAATGCAACCGAAAAGACATCATTTTTCTGCCGACAAGTTGGTTGCATTTTTTTTATCATGCAGTAAAGGTAAAAAAGAATTAAATGAGTTTGATAACCCGATGCTGCCTTGCTTTTTAAACTTTTGCTAAGCTTGATGTTATCTGCTGGGCTCTGCGGTTTATCAAGGCATATCTGTTTAGAGTTATGGCAGAATGGAAAGAAAAGGTTGGTGTTAGCACAGCAGCTTTATCCAGGAAGGGTGCAGGGTGGATGTATTATTATTTTTTTTTGCAGAGGAAACCTTTTTATGAGCGGAACGCGAATTTATGCGGTGGTTTGCTTTCTCTATTTAAAGTTTTGCCCTTCGACAAGCTTAGGATGACAGCAGCCCGGCTTTTTTGCAAAACTTTAAATTGTGAAAGCAAATAGGGGTGGTTTTTTTTTACGCTATATTATACATGCTAACCCCCGGTCTTCTTGTCGTGATAAGCGGTCTTTAGGTTGTGAGTACGAGTCTTATTGTCGTGATAAGCGGTCTTTCGGTTGTGAGTAGCGGTCTTCTTGTCCTGATTAGTGGTCTTTCGGTTGTGAGTACAGGTCTTCTTGTGCTGATTAGCGGTCTTTCGGTTGTGAGTACAGGTCTTCTTGTGCTGATTAGCGGTCTTTTGGTTGTGAGTACGAGTCTTCTGGTGCTGATTAGTGGTCTTTCGGTTGTGATTAGCGGTCTTCTTATGCTGATTAGCGGTCTTTCGGTTGTGATTAGCGGTCTTCTTGTGCTGATTACGATGCTTGCGGTGATGAGTAGTGGTCTTTCAGTAAAAAATTAGAGAGCGTTCATTCAATTGTGTTAAAGGGAATTTCCGCCAAGGTGCTTAATTTTTAAAATAGGGTTACAAAAATAAGCAGATTTATTTTTTGATTTTCAATGAGTTACAAACACATCCCCGAAAAGGGAAGATTTGTTGCGTAATAAAGTCTCACTTTAAAAAATATATAAAATGAAATTATCAGAAATTAACAGAATGCGGATGTTCAAGGCGGTTTTCGCATATCTTAAAAGTACGCCTGATGCTATCTTAATTTTGCTTCCTATATTGACGAGTTTGACTACGGCAATGGAGGCGATTGTAAATGCAATGTTGGCTGCTGAGCAGACTCAGGGAACCGTGGCGGTTGGTGCTGGTTCAACGAAGGCTGCAAAGAAGTTGGTGTTGTTTAATGCTGCCTCGTCAGTTGGAAAGGCTTTGTTGTCGTTTGCTAACAGTATAAACGATACTGACCTAGCAAAATTGATGAATGATATGCTTGAATTGTTGGACAGAAAAGCAGATGCTACTTTTATTATGCGCTGTAAAACGATTCACGAGAAAGGTGTTGCAAATGTTGGTTCGCTTGCACCTTATGGAGTTTCGGATGCTGTGTTGACTGCTCTTAATTTGACAATTTCAAATTATGAAGGACAGGAACAGAGTGTGAGAAACCGTGTGGTTGCGCGAGCTAATGCAACGTCTGCAATTGCTACACTGCAGAGAGAACTTACAGCATTGTTAAAGAAACAAATTGACCCTGCTGTGGATTCTATACCTACTACTACGGAGACTTATGCTTATAAGTTTGAGTATAAGAAAAACCGTTTGATAATTGATTTAGGTCACAAGTTTACTCAGTTTAAAGGTTTTACTTTGAACAAGGAAACACAAGCTAATTTGAGTAATGTTGAGCTTGAATTTAAAAATGCTGAACGCAGTATTAAAATTAAATCGGACAATGATGGTAAATACAGAGAGGTTATTAATCCTGATATTTATGATATTATTGTTTCGCATCCTGATTTTGAATCGTTCACTATTGAAGGTGTAGAAATTCATGCAGGTGAAATTAAGGTTGAGAATTTTGAATTGGTTCCGAAAGCATAAGGAACTTATAAATACTGTTAAAAAAAACGCTCTGATTTTTACGGGGCGTTTTTTTTTGCGCAATAGAAGTAAGAAGTTTGAAATAAAAAAAAATACGTTGATTTTTTTTACTAAGAGAAGGAACATGAAAAAAAAGTTATCAACTTTATATTCTTTTTTGATTTTTATTTTATACTATTGGGAAACTTTTAATCTTGAGGGCTATGGAAAGTATAGATACTCCACCCAGTGTTTCCTGACTACAGACAGGCAGGGATTTTTTTATTTCCTATAATAGGAAGTAGCTGCTTGAATGTGGTGATTAGTTTTTGTTACAACCTAACTTTAAAATCAAACTAACATGAAAAAGATTAAAAAATTTATTTGCTTAATAGCTTTGTTGTATTTACCAACCAAAAATGTTTTGGCGCAAAGCGTAACCGATGCAACAATTAAATTGGATGGTGCTGCCACAACTTTTATTGTAGTGCTTGGTGATACGGTTAATGTGAATGAGATTGAAACAGTGCTCGGGACGGGGCAAGGATTAAATGACGTTTTTAGTTATGCATTTACATATGATGTAAGTGCGGGTTTACCGAATGGCTATTCTTATTTACGTGTTGGCAACAAACTGATTTTAGGAATTTCAACTTTGATTGCAAGTGATAGTTATTTTGGTACAGTACGAATAAAAAACAGCACGGGAAACTGGTCGCAGGCTTATAATTTTGTTACTAACTAACCTTAAAAACTAACCATCATGAAAAAGTATAAATTATACAAAAAAATATTTGCTGTTTGTCTGTTTGTTTTTTTGTTTGCAAAAACTTACGCCACCTCCTACACATGGAACGGCAACACCTCCACCGCATGGGCAACCACTGCCAACTGGACTCCCAACGGAACTCCAACTTCTTCTGACAATGTTACTATTACTTCTTCAGGAACTTATGCTCCTGTGCTGGCTGCTAATGTTACGGTAAATAATTTTACAATAACGGGCAAGACGCTTGATTTGAACGGTGATACGCTGATAATTAACGGAACCGGTTCGTTTTCTGGCGGAACTATTACGAATGGGCTTTTAAAACCAAGCGGTAGTACCATACAGTTTAGCGGAACTGTTATTGATGCGAAGGTTGATGCTGTGGTAACAAAGGTGTTGCTTGATGGCAGCACGTTTAATAAAAAGTGTTATTTTGAAGCTACGAGCAATATTCCGGGAACATCAGCCGGGGGGTGTACTTTTAATGATACGGTAACTATTAAACGGTCTTATACTGGAAGCGGCATTATGTATCTTGCCAATAGTAGTGGCAATGTGTACAACAAATTGGTTACGCTGATAAATGTAGGGACTAAAGAAATTGTAACCACCACCACAGGCGGCAGTAAATTTAATGAGAATGTAATTGTTGAAAATACGAGCAGTGGCGGAATAAACTTTGGCTATAGCACTACCGGAGGTGATACACTGGCAAGCGGAAAGACAGTAACCATTAGCAGCAATGGTTTTACCACAGGTACTTTGTTGTTTTGCAACTTTACTCAGTTGGGCAGTACGGCACAAAGCCTTACTGTTACCAGCAGTGCCATAATTAATTTGATACGCGCAACATTTAACGGAAACGTTACTTTAACTGCGCCCGGCATATTGTGCAAGGCAAGCACGTTTAACGGAACGTTTGCAAGTACTACCAACGGCAGCACGAATACGAGTTGGAGCGGGTATAATGTTTTTAATGGGGATGCTTCCATAACCAACACAAGCACGAGTGCTGATGTTCGGTTGGATAATGACAGCGCCAATACTTTTTACGGAAACCTTACGCTTACTACCAGCAGCAGTAAGGATATTAAGATGTGTTTTAGTAGTTCTACTACTTCGGTTTACGGAAACGTAACCGGAAATAATTCGCATGTAACTTTTAATAGCGGTACGGGTACGCTGGCTTTTAGAGGCGGCAGTGGGCAAACGTTTAACAGTCCGGGGGCAATAGTTAAAGATGTGTTGCTGAAAAAATCGGCTAATAGTGTTACGCTTGATACTACATTAACCTGTACTGCTACTTTTACTTTTAATAAGGGTAATATTGTTACTTCTGCAAATCACTTGCTTGTGTTTAATGCAGGGAGTAGTGTTAGTGGTGCGAGTGATACGAGTTTTGTTTGTGGGCCGGTTAAGAAGGTTGGGAATAGTGCTTTTGTTTTTCCAACAGGAAAAGGGAGTGATTACAGGGCGGTGGAGATTAGCGCACCGGGGAGTAGCGGGGATGCGTTTACGGGGGAATATTTTTCCGATACCATTATGATTCATTCAAGTGCAAGAGATTCTGCTTTAGGTTATATTCAAAGAAATAAGTACTGGAAATTAAATCGAGTAAATGGAACATCAAATGTAAATGTAACATTGGCATGGAATAGATTCTGTGCTGTTAATGACACAGCAAATATCTATGTTGCCGGATGGAATGGTAGCAAATGGAAATCGTTCGGACATGGAGTTACAACAAAAAATGCGTCAAACGGTACAGTTAAATCTAATGTTTCAGTAACTGATTATAATGAGTTTGCCTTATCTTATGGTTCGTCTGTTTCTTCTGCTTGTGCCGGAGCAGCTACTATAATAAATCCTTTTGCTTACTATACGTTAGATGTTACAAATGGAGGCACAATTATAGACCCTTCTGACTTTATTATAGTAAGTAATGTTGGACCCGGCTCTGCTTTATCGGCAATACCCCCTAATGCATCAGGAAGCGGATTGGGAAATTACGTATCAAACACTTCGACAACACAATCACCAATAACGGCTTCCACTACAAATTTCACGAATAATATTATTGCTGTCGAATTCTTGTTCAAACTGGACGAAAATTTTCCTAAACAACGAACAGCAAGATTTTTTGAGTTTAGAGATGTAAATAATACGGATAAAATTTATGGGGCATTAGAGTATCCAAATTTATATTTTAATTGGGCAAAAGATAATGGTGCCACTGTTACTGAAAACCGTTTTACAATTCTTTTGGATGGCATTGGAAGAAGAAATTTTGATTATTACACTGATGGAAATTGGCATCACATGTATTTCAGATATAACTCTAACTTTAACGCAACAGATGGCAGATTGGAAATATGGGTAGATGGTCAATTAAACACAGGCTTTTCATTTCAAGATGCCGCATTGAAAGGAACTTTATTAAATATTAATAATACAATTAATTTATTACCGTCAACCAATTCTTATGACAAATTTCTTGGTCAAATGGATAATATAGCGATATATGATATTAATATTTGCGATGAACAAATTTATAATAATTACAATGTAGCCCTACCATCAGGCCCGGGCATACCTCAAGCCAATTATTGTTTTAATAATGCCAGTTGTCCAATCAATTCAATTTCAATACCGACTTCTGCAACATACTTGACGACAGAAGACCCTATGGAATATCCAAGCGGTGTTATTGATCCTATAGATCAGTTAAAGAAATTTACACTTGCGCGATATTTGCCCGGACATACTTTGAACAAAAATTTTAACAGTTTGCAAAGCGATTATTTGGGCAGACGCTTAATTGTTTCAAATGCTTTAGCTATCCCATCGAGTCTTGACATTCAAAAGGAATTAGCATCTCATTGGTATTATCATTTTAATGCAATTGAAAATACAAAAGAACTTCAAAACTTGGCAGATTTTAATTTAGCCTGGCTTAATTATGCGAAAGTAGATCCGTTAAATTTTTCGGTTGCTATTTCCACCAATCATTCGCAAGTTGTGCCAACAGATGCATTCTATTCTAATGTGATTCCATACATCAAGACCTTTGATATTAATTATTTAAGTTATACCAATTACTTAAATAATGGAACAAGTAGTACATTTTTAACGAATGTATGCCCGACTCCAGGTACAAGCGGTAATCCGGCTTGTTGGTCACCGGCCGGAAATCAATCTGCTTACGATAAGGACGGACTTACACAAAAGCATTATTTTGATTTACTTTTTAATACATATAGTTTCAATAGAAAAATTTCTTTAATTGTTGAAAATAATGAAACCTTAGGTCCTTTTCTTTTTAAGACTAATGGAACAATAGCTTGTGCACCATCCTCAGACCCCGCCTGTATTAGTGCACAAAGTACTTCTGGTTTATCATGGACGAAGTATATTGCACGAGAGAAAATAAAGGTGGATAATGATTATTACAGAGATAAATTTTTAGATAACACGGTTTCTTACTGGAATTGCCTGCAAAATTCAATGTTTTTAAATTACCAGGTGGATGGGCATACGAATCCGGAGTACCGATTTGATTATGAATATACACGGGAAACGCAAACTGTTTATAGTATAGATCAAAGCAGCGTGAAGCATTACTTGCCGACACCCGATTTTTATTTATTTAATTCCCCTGCTAATTGGTTTGCAGAAAGTCTCTCTAACCCTACTTTACAACATGGAATAAAATGGATTGATATTACAAGAAACAATGAAATAAATAACTATGGAGATTTGCGTTTTGCACCATATATTGCTGCAGGATGGTCTGATAATGATAATGAACACGCACGACCGGGGCAATGGCTTGGGTTAATGAAATGCCTTGGCTTATATGGAGTTGATTTTTATCATGTGGGGCATTTTAATGATTCGTATAATCTTGACCCAGATGCCATAGGATGGTGTTGGCAAGCAGCTACGCCAATATATGCTCATGCTATTTTGAGCAGGGTAGAGAATTTTCTAAAGAACGGTGATTTAATGGCAGGTGATATACCTGTTAACTTAGCTGATCCAAGCGGAAATAAATCTTACCGATTTTCTGCCAATTCTCCAAGCAATCTTGTTGTAGTAAGACAATTAAAGAATATTTCCAATGCTTTAGTAAATAGGTTTGTTTTATCAGGTGCAATCGAATCTTTAGGGAATTTGCAATATAATGCAGAAACCGTAAAAAGGGTTAAGATTTCATTGCCTCAGATTTCTCTTGCGAATGTTAATCTTGACTTCTATATCAGGCGACAGGGTAATACCTATATATTTGACAATACGAACCCTTACAGTACCGGAGAGCAAGTGTTTTATCAACTTGATAGATGGCATCAATATGAACATCCTGAATACTGGACAAAAGATTTTCATTTTGAGGCAGAAGTTTTTGACAATTCACCTAATGCTTTGATAAAAACACGCGATGGATCAAATGCTGCAATTACCAATGGTGATTTTCATGATTTTACTTCTTTTGTAACGTACAATAATGGCACAACAGCTGATGCACTTGAGTATCATTTTACTCCGCGTAACGATTCATATGCGAATGATTATGTTTTGTTTATAAGAGCGCGTGTGAGAACCACCGGAAGTACTGCCATAAAGGTGAATATAAATGCACAAAACGGAAGCCAATCTTTTGCAGGACGGTTTAGCGGAATTTCAAGCACCTCATGGACTTGGTACAGACTCACATGCAATGGAAGTGCTGTTAATTTTGGGACGCTTAATGATGACATTGAATGTATATTATCTCTTTTACCAGAGAATGATTTGTGCGAGATAGATCAGATTTATCTTGATTCACCAGATCCGTTGTATTATCCAGTTAATCCTACAACGGGTGGATTTACCAATGTAAATAGCACATTTACTGTAAGTATTTCGGGCACTGCATCAGCCTGCACAGGGCAATTAGGTGCTGGAAGTTTAACCGCGAGCGTAAATAACTGCGGCAATGGAGGTTCGTTTACTTATTTATGGAATACCGGACAAACAACAGCGACTATAAATAACGTAAGCCCTTTTACTATTTATACTGTGACGGTTTCTGATGGCACCAACACCGTAAGTCTTAATGCAGGAATTAATTCTTCAACGACTTATGACTTTATTAATCCTGTGATTTCCGCAAATACTCTTTGGGATAATTCAATTAACAGCACCACAACAATTAAAGTGCTTGGAGTGGTAACTATTGAAAATGGCGCAACGTTAACCATTGATAACGGAATGACAATAGAAACATCTTACGGACCTTCACCAGATGTTACATGTGACGGAACAATGTTAAGAGCAGGATTTGTTGTGAATGTTGGCGGAAAACTTGATGTGCAACCGGGAGCGATACTTACCGGCTGTAGTAACGGAATTTGGGATGGTATAGAGGCGATGTCTGATTATAATGCAACTCAATCTCCCACTACAAATCAAGGACATGTAGATATAAACGGCACATCAACTGACAAGGTTGAAATTAGAAATGCAGTGTGCGGTGTGCGCGGATTGAAAGCCCCGGGTATGGCTTGCGACCCGAAACTTGGCGGTGGAATTGTTACAGCAGACTATTGTGTTTTTGTTGATAATTACAATTCTGTTTTAATGATAAATTATCCGGGAGCGCAAACAGGTGTAACAAGTGCCAGCTATTTTGATCATTGCGAATTTCAGTTTACAAATAATTATATGTTTACTGCACTTGGCTATGGGCCACCATCCATGTTAAATTTAACTAATCATCATGGGGTGCGAATTGCAAACAGTACGTTTAGCTGCACCAATACATCTGCCACCGATTATTTAAAGGGACGGGGAATTTATGCAATGAACTCTACGTTTTTCCTCCGGGATTTATCGGGAAGCGGAGCAGGCAATAATACATTTACGGATTTAACGGAGGCTGTTGAAGCGGTTGCAAGCACCAGCGCCACCGGAACCTGTGTTATTGAAGGTAATACATTTACGGATAACTTGCATGGTATTTCGGGGAATGGGTTTAATTCGGCTATAATAAGGGGGAACACGTTTACAATACCCGACAATGCCAACGGAAATGATACATGGGGGATTTTTATTGACGGGGCTAACGATGTTGAAATAAAAAACGGCAATACGTTTACCGGAAATAACTCTACAAATAATATTGCTTACGGAGTTGATATACGAAATACAGGAGGCACAGCACCAATTGTGAATGGCAATACATTTACCGATTTAACTGTAGGCACCCAAACGGAGGGTGATAATCCTGACTTAAATATATACTGTAATGATTATACTAATGGGAGTAACTCTCAGGCAGGCTGGTTAATTAACCCAAACAGCTACAGCAGTGGTGAAGATTTACAAGATCAAGGAGATTGTGGTTTACCGTATGGAGCGGGTGATAATTTTAACTCTTCTGGCGGTGGTGTGGATATTGATAATTGGTTAATCACTGCTTGGCAATACAGAGGTTATAATAATTCTTATGCGCCTACAAGCGTGACATTAAGTAATAACGGGTATCAGTTTGTGAATTGTGGTAATGGAGGTACAGAAAATTGTCCTTCATCTTTCCGCATCTGTAATGAGAATGACGATGAATGTATTAGAGATATGGCGGAAGTTATTGATACGGTAACTGATGCGGAAATGAAAAATATTATGATGAAGGAAATTGTGCAGTATTTTAAGCTGAACAATTTAACGGATGATTTGATTGAATTTCTTGAAACGCAATCTGACTTAGAATCGAAAAAAGCATTGTTCGAGGTTTATCTTGCTGCAAAACAGTATGAAGATGCAAATGCTATTTTTATGGAATTGGAGGAAGAAGAACCAGATGAAGCGTATCTTGATTATTACGGTGTGCTGCTTGGTTTGCTTGAAGGTGAACGAGAAATAACGGAAATGAATGAAACGGAACTTGGTGTAATGGACGATATTTCGCGCGAAACAAATCAACTTGCCGAAAGAGCCAAAGCGGTGATTAACTATCTAACACCCGAAAGTTTTGCGCGTATTCCTGAAAAACCGGAAGAAGCTCGGTTGTTGAATCATGCTTCCTCAACAAAGGTGAATGTAGTTTCAGAACTCTCGCTTACAAACTATCCTAATCCGTTTAATGAAAATAGCACAATTGAGATAGAGAACTATGAAGATTATAAAGGAAGTACTTTAAGAATTGAGAATGTGGTTGGGGAGATGCTTAAGGCATATTCTATTGTAAACAAAAGTTGCAAATTTGAGCTAAAAGCAATAGATTTTTCTCCAGGAATTTATTTGTATTCTATAATAAATAAAGATAACGTTAGAGTATCAATTAAAAATTTTTCTGTAATTAAATAAGTTTCACATGCTAAACGCCCCACCAATGTGGGGCGTTTAGCGTATAAAGGCGTATATGAAAAAACTGTATTTATTCATTGCTTTGTTACTGTTTACCATGAATTGTTTAGCTCAAGGTTATTTTAATAAAATTTATAGATATAGTGCTTTAGACTCCATTAGCAGAACAGAAAATATTACTCCAGTAGTAGAAATACAGGGCATAGGCTACCTTGCAGGTGGTGAATCGAGTAATTATATTACTAAAAATGGACTGATAATATTATATAATATTGATTATGCTGGGAATGTAACATCAATAGTTACTTATGGAGATAGTGGATATTTTTATATTCCTAAAAGCATGGAATTAACTTATGATAATAACATTATGTTTCTTGCCTATAAGGCTAAATTTACTGTTCCAAATGATTCTATTTTTATTAATCTTTATAAATTAGATTTATCAGGTAGTTTAATTTGGTACAGGCAATATTCTTCTGGACTGGTGCTGAGTGCGCCTATTAAAGGGATTGAAACCAATGATCATGGGTTTGCAATATTGGGGTGGACTGGAATGTCGAATAATCCCCCAGTGAAAATGTATTTATTGAAGACAGATAGTCTGGGTAATAAAGAATGGGATATGCAATATGGTGATTCTGCAAATTATATTTATAATGGTTTTAGTTTATTACAAGAAAGTGACAGTGGCTACGTACTGTTAGGTTGGACGGGCACTAATGGTACTTATTACCGGATGATAACTCTTATTCGTACAGATAAATTCGGAAACAAATTGTGGCAACAAGATTATGGGTTGCCTACTTCTTTTGCACATGGTGATTTAATTACGAAAGCAAAGGATGGTAACTATTTTATCTCAGGTATGAATGGAATTCCGTTTGGTGATGCAAATGGCTTATTAATTAAAACAGATACTGTTGGAAATATAATTTTTCAAAAAAATTATGGATTTACAAAATTGGGTAGAATAAGAGGGCTGGTTGAGAATAGTGATAGTACTATTTGCTTCCATTTAGGTCAAGTGCTTTCAAACCCAACCCAGGAATTAGCTAATTTATATAAAGTGAATGCAAATGGTGATTCGATTTGGAGTCGGCAGTATGTATATGATACTACAGTTGTAAATAATCATTGTACTGGATTTTCTCTTATAGCTACATCTGATGGAGGTTACCTTATTTCAGGGCAAGAACTGCAACCTTCGCCAGCCACGCAAGATGCTTGGCTGGTAAAGGTTGATAGCATGGGATGTGAAGTGCCAAATTGTATTACGGTTGGACTAAATGAACCAGAAAGAAAACCTATTGAAATGAAAGCCTATCCAAATCCGTTTAATGAGCATTGCATAATTGCGATAAATGATTTTGAACATTTTGAAAATAGTTTTCTCATAATCGAAAATATTGTTGGAGAAAGGTTAAAGATTTTTTCTATTCCTTTTAAGAGTAGCAAGTTTGATCTCCATGCAACAGACTTTTCTCCGGGAATTTATTTTTATTCTATTATCAATAAAGATACAGTGAGGATTGCTTCTAAAAGCTTCTCAGTAATTAAGTAATATATTATACAAACGCCCCATATTCGAGGGGCGTTTGTATTAAATAAAGCAAGGATGAAAAAACAAATTATTTTGGTTATTTTTGTTTTACTTTCTTCAATTTGTTTTTCTCAAGATTATTTTAATAGAATATACAAATTAGCTACTTCAGATTCTTCAAGCAGGATTGAAAGTTTCACTCCGGTTCTTGAAATACAGAACGTTGGATATTTAGCAGGCGGATATACAGCAAATTATATCACAAAGGACTGCCGTATTATGATTTCTAATTTGGATTATCAAGGAAATATTTTGCTAAACCATTTTTATGGTGACAGCGGATATTATTATACACCAAGAAAAATGCAATATACATATGATAATAATATTATTTTAAATGTGGAGAAGGGTAAATGGACTAATCCAAATGATTCACTATATATTTATATATTAAAGATGGATATTACAGGTAATCTCATTTGGTCTAAGCAGTTTACATCAGGGTTCGTAAAAACTCAAGGCGTACAGATAATTGAAACATTAGATCATGGTTTTGCGATTTACGGATGGACTGCAGTGCCAAATACCGATACTGTAAAGTGCTATCTGCTTAAAACAGACAGTTTGGGTAATAAAGAGTGGGAAATGCAGTATGGAGATTCTGCCAATTTGTGGTACAATGGATTTAGTTTACTACAGGAAAGTGACAGCGGATATGTACTATTAGGAAATACGAGCAACTACAACGGTTTATTCTGGAGAAATGTAAACATAATAAGAACAGACAAAGACGGAAATAAATTATGGCAGCAGGATTATAATCCGCAGCAGCCACTAAATGCGGTGCATTGTGAGCAAATAATAAAAATTAAAGATGGTAATTATTTGTTAACAGGACAAACAGGAACTGCATTTGGCGGCACGGCTAACGGGTTATTAATTAAAACTGATACTTTAGGAAATGTTATTTTTCAAAAAGAATATGGTTTTGCAAACGCAGGTAATATACGAGGAATAGTTGAAAACAATGACAGTACTATAACCTTTCAAATACAATTGGTATATAGCAACCCTTTACGCGAAACTGCAAATTTATATAAGGTAGATGCAAATGGTGATTCTATATGGAGCAAACGGTATGCATACGACACTACGATTGTTAATAACAGGTGTTACTCGTGGTTTTTAATGGCAACTTCTGATGGCGGGTATTTGTTTTCAGGACAGGAAGGACAAAACCCACCAGCAACCCAAGATGCTTGGCTTGTAAAGGTTGACAGTTTGGGATGCGAAGTAGCGAATTGTATGACAGTGGGAATAAATACATTGAAAAAAAACTCTATTGAAATGAAAGTTTATCCGAATCCGTTTAACAGTTATTGTACAATTGAGATAAGTGATTTTGAGAATTTTGCCAGTAGGAAGTTGGTTATTGAAAATGTTTTTGGGGAGAAAATAAAAGAATTTCCTATTGCATATAGGGACTCTAAGTTTGAACTAAAGTCTTCAGATTTTGCGCAAGGAATGTATGTATGTTCCATTATTGATAAAAGTAATGTAAGATTAATGACGAGGAAAATTTCAGTTTTGAAATAAACCATGTAATTACTTTAGCATCCTTTTTTTTGCGGGGAGGATAAAATTTGTGTGCTGCATTTTTTGGCTGTGCGATTGCAAGAGCGAAATGCAGCACTCTAATTTTGTGCGGCTGGTTTTTACACAAAGGCGCGTGGGCAAAAAAAATAATAATACATGGCGTTGAGATGCGCAGAGGATTTAAAGATTGCAGGATGCTTCGGGAAAGCAGGTTGGTTTGTGTTTGCAGTAAGTCAAAAGCCTTGCAGATAACATACTATTATACGAAACAAACTTACTAAAACCTTCGCAATATTTCTAATGGTTGGAAATATTGCGAAGGTTTGGGCTAATTGCAGGAGGCTGTGCAAAAACAGGCAGATATAATTGCCGGTTATGTAAAAGACAAAAGGCAGAAGCGCCAAGCAATGTGCGAATCAAGTTTTACAATTAAAAGCGCATTGCAGGCTTATGCTTCGGACACAGGAAATGTTATTTTATTTAATCTGGTTAATTATGCTTTGAGCGAACTTATGAGCGGGTCGGCAAACCGGAGTTTGACACGGTGCAAAAACATAAGGGCGCTTGCGATTGCAAATGCCGCTGCGCTGCTTAACTATGGTGTAACAGATGCTATGTTGGTTGACAATGGTGAAGCAATTGATGCTTTTGAAACTGTGATTGCCAATCCAAAGTACAGGCTTGCGGCACGCAAGGCAGCTACAAAGGATATTAAGGATGCTATAAAGGATGTGGATGCTGTAATAAAGGATAAGCTGGATAAGCTGATGGAGAACTTTAGATTGAGTGCGCCTGATTTTTACGCACAGTATTTTAATGACAGAAAAATATATGATGCTAAAACTAATTTTACTGAGATAGTTGTTTTGTTGCTGAACAAGAATACAGGAGCAAAATTAGAAGGTGTTGCCATGAAAGCAAAAGGTGTAACGAAGGAGTATTATGTTTTATGGAACAGCAATGGTGTGGCTGATGCAAAACAAATTACGCCTGAAATTTATGGCCTTGAGTTTGAATTACCGGGATTTGAAAAAGCCACTAAGGCCAATGTAGAAATAAGCCCAGGTGAAAAAGAAGAGATTACGATAGAAATGGTGCCGGTGATTTAAGCTAAAAAGCATAAACGTAAAAGAAATGCCTGTAAGAAAATTGCAGGCATTTTTTTTAAATGTTTCAATCACCCGATGAAACCACAAAAGGATGGTTAAGTTGTTTTATTGTTTTTTTTATCACAAGCCATTAAACCCAAATTTTTCAGTTGAAAAATTTCTGCTCCGCAGCGATTAAGAATTTATAGGGCTTTCTTATGTTTTTATTATTTTATTTTTGGTAAGAAAGCCTAACAAATTCTAAATCGGGATTACCCTCTTAAGTCTGCTATTTTGGATAGCCTATTGCAAAATCCGGGTTAAACCATCTAACAATAAAACAATTTAAGCTTTAACGTGCTATAATTATTTTATTGGCAGCAATTTTTTTGCCTTCAAAAGTTAAGGTATAAAAATAACATCCGTTTGAAAGCATTGAGCGGTTATCGGCATCACCATTCCACTTAACAATGTGCTTACCGGCTGTTACATTTCCGTTAACTATTGATTTTACTTTTTTTCCAAGAATATCAAAAACTTCGAGCAATACTTTTCCGCGCTGCGAATTGTAAAATGTAAATTCTGTTGATGTGTTTAACGGATTAGGCTCGCAAGAAAGCGCAACACCGGTATTACCAATTTCTTCAACACCAACAAAGCAGTTTTTTATTCCTGTAACAATATTGGGACTTAATGATGTTGGTGCTGTCATAGGGTTATTTATCTGCAGGTAAGTGCCATTACAATTTCCGGTAATAATGGAACCCGCTGCATCGTGCAAATACATGGTAATGTTAAAAATGGTAGCACTAAGGGGCGGAGTGTTGTTTAAGTTATCTTTAAATGAATAGGGGTCAACACAGATTTCCCACAACCCGTTGCCGGTATAGTTAAGCGGGTTGGCAGTGCCAGAGTAAGCGCCTGAAAAATAATCGAAGGTGGTGCCTGCATTAATTGTACCTATACCCAGATAGGCATAAATGTTTGATGCACCATTAAAAGGATTGCCTGCGCAGCCGTTAACATTGTAAATAATTCTGAAATCCTGCGCCTGACTAATGCCGGAACAAATTAGTGTAGCGAATAAAAGTAGTTTTTTAATCATAATGTAGTGTTTAACAAGCAGAGAGGCAAAGATAGAAATACTCAGATAGGTAGCAATTGTTATTTATAGCTTTTTTAGTCATAAAAAAGCCGAACTTTACCAAAAAATTTATCAATAGGATGAGATTTGGGGTTACTATTGCAAAGTGCCCTTAAAAAAATTACAAAAAAAGTTGCAAAAAAAAATACGAAATTGAAATAGCCTTAATAAATTTGAAACCTTAAGGCAATTTTCCAATTTAAAAACTACATTACCTATTAACGAATCTTAATACTAAAAAGATGAGAAAAATTTACCACATTATCGCATTGGCAGTATGTTTATTTACAGCCAATACATCAAATGCAGTACTTACCACCGTAATTGGTCCCGGTGGGGGAGCCACCGGTGGCGGAAACTTTGATTTTGCGGGTACTTTGGCGGCAAATAATTGGGGTGCCGCTGGTAAACTAGTTAGCCCCTCAACTGACGGATGGTGTCTTGGCAATGTTGCTGTACCATTCTCAGCAGCAAATTGTGCTTATGTTTCAACAAACCCTGGAGCGGCAACACCTTATGCTTACAGTGCATCTGCTATTGATACCTTGATATTATACAGAACAAATGTTGTTACATTCCCGGCAAACAACTCCTGTATAACTTTAAACTTTCAATGGAAATGCACAGGCGAAAGTGGACTTGGCTCGGATGATAATGATAATTTTAAAGTGTTTTTTATTCCAAAAACGGTTGCTGTTCCTATTAATACAAATGATTTGAATTCACAGTATAAAATTGGCCAGGTATTTTATAATCAGGGTGGTGCTGGTTGGAATTCAGTAACTATTAACCTTGATCCTCGGTTAGCAGGAAACGGGGTGAACTATATTCTTGCATTTGCCTGGTATAACGATGGTGACGGAACCGCTGTTAATCCACCTGCTGCTATTGATGATGTGCTGCTTACCTACGATACGCCTACGGCAATACCTACTCCTTGCCCTGTTTATAATGCACCAGCCAACGGTTCTACCGGTTTAACCCCATGCTCTGTAACACTAGACTGGAACCCTGTTGGAGGTTGCAACGGTGCCACTGTTTATAATGTTTATTTTGGAACCGTTTCGCCAGGTGCTTTTGCAGGAACTATTACCTCCACAACAATGACTTTTTCTGGTTTGGCTCCATCCACTACTTACTATTGGCACATTGAACCTGCCAACAGTTTTGGAAACAATGTATTTTGCGCTCCACTTGTATATTCATTTACAACAGGAACTAATCCGGTGGTACTAACCACACCTCCCTTTCTGGATAATTTTGAAGGATGTAATTTATGGACTACATACAATGCTGCTACTAACCAATGGGTAAGAGGAACAGCCGTAAGTGCAGGCGGAATTGGCGCTATGTATATTTCAAATAATGGAGGAGCCAGCAATACGTATACAAATACATTAACTACAATATCTCATTTTTCAAATAATCCTGCCACTGTACCCTATTTTGATTTGACGGGTGTAGCGGCAGGACAATGTGTAAACCTATCGTTTGACTGGCGAGCTGCTGGTGAAACGGGTTTTGACTGGCTTGAAGTATGGAAAGTACCAGTTGGTTTTGTTCCAACAGCAGGTGTTGCCATAACAGCCAGCGCCAGCAATGTTTTAATAGCCGGACCGTTAAATATTAATGGTTCATTTCAAAATTTCTCAACCAGCCTTTCGGCCTTTGTGGGCACACAATTTAAGCTTGTATTTACATGGCGTAATGACGGAAGTTTAGGTGCACAGCCTCCTGCAGCAGTTGACAATATTGCGATTACTCTATCCGGTTCTCCTGCTAATGACTCAACTTATAATGCCACATTTTTACCGATGTCGCCCGGTGGAATTATTGTAACCGGAAATAACTCGTGTGCTAATAATAATGATGAGCCATTTAACAGCACAGCCACCGACCCTACTTGTTGGGTTAATGCAACCAATGCTCAACTTAACGCGGTTTGGTACAGGTTTGTAGCTCCATCATACTTAAATCCTTGTGTAAAAATTAAAACTGAGATAGGGACACTTGACGATACACAAATTGCAGTGTACCGTACCTCGAGCGGAACACCGCTTACTGCTCCAGGCCAGGCTTCAACTGCAGGCCAAATGATTTTAATTGGATGCAGTGATGATAGAACTGGTTGTGGTACAGCCGCAGCCCCAAACTCTGAAGTTATTTTGTCAGGTGGAGTTATACAGCCAGGTCAGACCTATTACATTGCTGTTGATGGAAAAAATGCAAAAACCGGAACTTTTAAGTTATTTATAATGGATGGAGGTGCGGGTTGTGTAAACTCATTGCCATTAACGCCCACACAAGATTGCGGTTTGGCGCAGCAGGTTACTGGCGGCTGTTCGATAAATGTTCCTAATCCGGGTTACCGAAATTTTGGTACCGTGTGCGATATTCCAACGCCAAGCGCTTGCCTTGGATCGGGCGAAAAATTTTCGGCCTGGTATCGTATAGATATTACAGGAGTAGGTGGCGGCAATCAATTAATGTTTGATATTATACCAAACGATTATCCTGCATCGCCAACTGATTATGATTTTATTTTGTTTAGACTTGATAACACAATACCTTATGTAGGTGATGGACCTGCTGATGGGCTTGACTGCTCAGAACTTTATACTCTTGGCCCTGCCAATAACATAAGGTGTAACTATAGTGCGCAGCAGGTAACAGGCTGTTATGTTGGCGGTAATTCGCCTCCAACATTACCAGGCTTTAATGGTGCTTATGAGTTGCCAGTAACGGTAAATGTTGGTGAGTCGTATGTGCTTATGGTAAGTAACTTTGCACCGGGTGCTGCTGCAGGTTTTGCTTTAAACTTTGGCTATTCGACCTGTACCATTGGAGGCACCCTACCGATTGGAACCAATGTGTTTTGGACCGGTCAAACAAGCAGCGACTGGAATACATCAAGTAACTGGAGCAGTTGCATAGTTCCAAGTTGTGTAGCCGAGTTAAATGCAATTATTTCGGCACCGTATGTTAATGCACCTGTTATTTCAGCAGCAGCCTCATGCCGCGACCTGTATGTGTACCCAAGTGCATCCGTAAGCATTACAGGAACAGGGTCACTTGATGTATGCCGCGATTATAATAACCAGGGAACGCTAAATGCTGCTATAGGATCAGTGGTTAGATTTAATGGTCCTACTACTGGCTCGTATCAAAACTCGGCAAGCTATCCTCCTGCCCGACCTGCAAATGGTTACCAATATCTTGACGGAGCCATGACGGGCGCTAATGCCTTTCATAATGTTGAGGTTATTAAATCAGCAGCTACTGCAATTGTAAAGGCTAATTTGGATGTTGATAATCGTGGAAATTTTTATGTGGGACAAAATGCTGCCGCTACAGCTAACAATGTTACCAGCTTTTTTGATATTGCAAACAAATACCATAAAGTAGGCGGAAACTTTTGGGTGTACTCAACGGGTGCCACTACATCAACTTACAATCCTCCTACCACATTAGAGTTTACCAATGCAAGCGGCCTTGGTCAAACCTATAATAACAGAGGTACGCTAAACAGTGTGTTTATGAATCATGCACCAGCTTCATCACTTACTTTGCTTAATCATGGTTTAGCAGGAACTGCGTACATGAACTTGGGTGCTGCCGGTGTGTTAACACTAACATCAGGAAAAATATTAACCGCTAACGTTGCCAACGGATATATTTACATGGCTAATAACAACCCAGCAGCTATAACTGCCGGTAATGCCACCAGTTATATCGAAGGATTTTCAAACGTTACCATGCTGCGCAAGGCAATGACCGGAGCAGTAGGCACGTATGAATTTCCACTTGGTGTTGCGTCAAAAGGATATAACAGGCTTACTTTAAATATTACCACAGCTTTTGCACCAGTTACTACTTACTTTAATGCAACATTTAATACCGGAGTTCCAGCAACACCTACGGCTGCTCCGCAGTGGACAGAGTGTGGAATTACGTATCATACCGGAGGATTGACTCCTCTAAATCATGGATGGTGGCAACTGCAAACAAATGTGGTGGCTGCAGTTACTACAGGACGATTTGATGTATCATTATATAATAACGGATACACGAATTCTGCCGGAGCAAACGGATGGTCGGTTATGTACAGCCGAGGTTCAAATACTGCTGCGGGTTGGAACTTAACACCCGTACCAGCATCGCCATGCTTTACCACCAGTATAAGCCCCACAATAAGGCAAAATCTATTTGCAAATGCTGTTTGGGGAACTACTGGTTTGCAACAGGGATACTTTGGAACTTCGCAATCACAAAATCCATTACCGGTTGAGCTATTATCATTTGACGCAATTGCATACGCAACAGCCATAGAAACTAAATGGACAACTGCAAGCGAGTTAAACAACAAAGGCTTTGAAGTAGAGCGCGGTTTATCACCCGGAGAGTTTAAAAAAATTGGATGGGTTGATGGATTTGGCACCTCTAACAAAGCCCATGATTATAATTTTATTGACCGGGATGTTATGCCTAATACTATTTACTACTACCGTTTAAAGCAGGTTGACTTTAATGGTGAGTTTAGCTACTCGCCCATTGTGGCAGCAAGCATTAAGGATAACACAGGCTTGTTTGTGGTTAGCCCCAATCCGTACAGTGGAAAAACAAATATCAGCTACATTTTATCACAATCATCTGAAATAAGCATTGAAGTTATGAATTCATTGGGTCAAAAAGTGGCTACGCTTTATAAAGGGCAGCAGGATGCCGGCAATTATACCTATCACTTTGGAGCTAAACAGTATGGTTTTGCTGCAGGAGTATATACTGTGCGCATGATAGTAAATGATAAAGTTTATACACAACGATTGTTTGAGAAGGACTGAGAACGTACACAAACCAAACACAAACAAATGGCGGTGCAAATTGTACCGCCATTTGTTTTTTTTAGTGGATTAACTTTAGTTATTTAAAAATACTTGCAGCCTTTTGCAGGTTTACTATTTTTACCAACTCAATTAGAAAAACTATGTACAACTTACTAAAAGGAAAACGAGGAATAATTTTTGGCGCACTTGATGCCAATTCAATTGCATGGAAAGTAGCCCAGCGCTGCAAGCAGGAAGGGGCCGAATTTGTTTTAACCAATGCACCTGTTGCCATGCGCCTTGGAGCAATTAATCAACTGGCGGCCGAATGCAATGCTCAGATAATTCCTTGTGATGTTACGCTTGATAAAGACATGAATGAACTAATCAGCAAATCTATGGACGTGCTGGGAGGAAAACTTGATTTTGTTTTGCACTCTGTTGGGATGTCGTTAAACATTCGAAAAAACAGAGCTTATAACGATTTAGATTATGAGTTTATGAAAAAAACAATGGACATATCAGCGATGTCATTACACAGGTTATTACAAACTTGCATGAAAAAAGATGCATTAAACGAGTGGGCATCTGTAGTTGCACTAACATATATAGCTGCGCAAAGAGTATTTCCTGATTACAATGAAATGGCCGATGCCAAATCATTGCTTGAATCCATAGCGCGAAGTTTTGGATACCATTACGGCAAAGCAAAAAAAGTAAGGGTAAATACAATATCGCAATCGCCAACCATGACTACTGCAGGCAGTGGAATAAAAGGGTTTGATGCATTTTATAATTATGCAAACACCATGTCACCTTTAGGAAATGCTTCGGCTGATGATTGCGCAAACTATACCATTACCATGTTTAGTGATTTAACACGAATGGTAACCATGCAGAATCTGTTTCACGATGGCGGATTCTCATTTACCGGTGTAAGTAAAGAGGTAATGGATAAGTTTATGTAGTTTTTTTAGTGTTTTAGTGTTTTAATGTTTACATAGTGTCATATCGCTTTTCATCTAGATAATTGTAGGGCGGTATATTTTTTATATCAAACAACCTCCTTTGTTTTTCAATCGAATTAGAAAGTAACTGTTGAACTCAAAAAAGTCACTTATCTTAATACGAGGTTTGCCCGGTAGCGGTAAATCTACACTTGCAAGGTTGCTTTCGGAAGATGGCAAGTATCCTGTTTTTTCGGTGGACGATTATTTTACCAATTCAATTACTGGCGAGTATAAGTTTGATTACACCCAAAACCATTTTGCATATAAGCAATGCCAGGAAAAAGCAGAAAGAAAAATGATTGAAGGATTACCTAAAATTTTTATTGACAACACTTTTGTATTTGAATGGGAAATGGAACCATATTGTAAACTTGCCGAAAAATTTGATTATACTCTCTTTGTAATAACGGTAGAAAACAGACATGGAAGCAAAAATATACACCAGATAAGCGATGCTGACATTGTGAAAATGGCTCATAAATTTGATGTTAAATTAACGATGCTTAAAATTTAAACACGGCCCGGATTTAACTTTCTCTATGGTTTTCAACCGATGACGGTTTATTACTCGGTTGTTACCTGCAATTTGGTTGTTTTTTTTGCTGTGTATTAATATTTACTTTTACCCTCACTAAAAATCTTTTACACCTGAACAATCTAAAATTTATCATCGGATGATAAAAAATTTACTTCGCGTAATAGCAACAGTTTTTTTTGCTTTAGCTTTTACTAATAATGCCAACGCCACCCACCTAATGGGAGGCAGTTTGAGTTATGTTTACTTGGGTATTGATAGCACCAATGGCTATTACCGGTATCAGGTAACAATAGACTTATATCGTTTGTGCGACAGAGGGTCATCACTGTTGCCATTTGACATGAGTTTAGGTGTTTACGAAGATGACTCCTTAAATCCTGGAGGAGATAAAAATTTGGTTATTCAATCCTTGCTGCCATTGATTTTACAACAGGGCATTACACCTCCAAGTGGTGGCGATTCCTGCTCTTTTGCCCCAAATGTTTGTGTTGAAGAAGGTGTTTATCAAAATATAATTTCTGTTCCGCCAAATAACTCAGGATATTATTTTATTTCTGACCGTTGTTGCCGAAATAATACCATAGCAAACCTTGCCAACCCTGGCAATACCGGACAGGCATATTTTGCTTATGCTCCACCTCCAGCTATTGTAAATAGTTCTCCAACTTTTGCTGTGGTACCTGTTCCATATATCTGTAATACCGATACCGTTTCAGTACTGAATCAAGCCTACGATCCTGATGGAGATTTGCTGGTATATCATTTTGGAACTCCATTTTGGGGTGTGTCAAGCAATGCAAATCCAAATCCCAACCCTCCGGTTACTTACCCTTATCCAATACCCACCATTAATTACGCTGCAAACTATAGCCTAACCCAACCATTTGGACTTACCGGCTATATTGCTATGGATACAGCTACAGGGTTGGCACAGTATTATGCGCCTAACCAGGGATTTTATGTAGTGGCTGTTGAAATAGAAGAGTACAGAAACGGTGTTTTGATTGGAATCTCAAGGCGCGATATTCAGGTTATTGTAATACCATGTCCATTTAACCCTGCTCCAACACTTTCGACAACTACATTGCAAACTACTTATACTATTAACGAAGGTGATACTTTATGTTTTAATACCACATTTACCGATGTAAATGGCGACAGTATTTACATTACACATGCCGGAAATATTTTTAACGGCTCTATAGTTAACCCACCCGCCACATTTGTTGATTCATCGGGTGCCGGACTTGCAACCGGGCAATTTTGCTGGATAACCACATGTGACCAAGGTGGGTCGGTACCGTACCAATTTAGTGTGTTTGCAGCGGATGATGGTTGCCCACCTAAACTTACCAATGTGGTTTACACCATTAATGTTATTGATACCTACAAGCCAATAGGAATTATTGGGCCTGATACTATTTGTTCAAATACACTAACGGGTTTGATATATACGGTTACTGATACAACGGGATATTCAAATTTTAGTTGGGCAATTACAAATGGATCTATAGTTGGCCCCAATAACAACGATAGCGTTACTGTTAACTTGAATGGAGGAGGGCCATCGGTAATTTCGGTTAGTGCAGCAAATGATAATGGATGTTTATCCGATACTGTTTCAAAGCAAATAGAAATTGGAGCCATACCAGCCGCTAATGCCGGCCCCGACAAAAACTTTTGTGGTGGCGGCACAGCTTCTCTTGGCTCTCCTTCGGTAGCCGGATATGTTTATTCGTGGGCACCAGCCACCGGACTTAGCAGCACAACTATTTCGCAACCGCTGGTTACATTGCCTAATACTACCAATTCAAATATTATTTACACGTATGTGGTTACCGTTTCTTTTAACGGATGTTCTAATACCGATACCGTAATCGTAACCGTAAAACCGGCACCTCCACTTTCGGCAGGGCCCGATGTTGCAATTTGTTCGGGCGATACTGTTACTCTTGGTGTGCTTGCAGGCAGCGGAAATACATATACATGGACTCCGCCAACAGGTCTCTCAAATGATACTGTTTCAAACCCCGTACTTACATTGACAGATACATCAGGCACTCCGGTAACATATCAATATGAGGTAACAGTACTTAATGTCAACGGTTGTTCTTCAACCGACACCGTTTTAGTAACTGTAAATCCTGTTCCAACAGCCAATGCAGGCACAGATGCTGTGCTGTGCAGCGGAACACCCTGGCAACTTGGCACAACAGCCGCAGCCGGCACCACTTATACATGGAGCCCTACAACAGGGTTAAACAATTCAACAATTAGCGATCCTGTTGCAACTCTTACCAACATTACATTGCAAAACGATACTATTACTTATGTACTAACTGCAACAATTGGTTCATGTATTGATTATGATACGGTACAAATTGTAGTTAAACCAAACCCTAATGCAAATGCGGGCCCTGATTTGCTATTATGCTCAGGAAGTACTTTGCAAATTGGCGGTAGTGCAACCACTGGGTACACCTACTTATGGACACCCCCTCTTGGATTAAGTGATTCAACAATTTCTGACCCGCTTGTAACTTTATACAACACAGGAGGCAGTGTAATATTTTATACCTACACAGTTACTGTTACACTTAACGGATGCACCTCTACCGACTCGGTAACAATTACATCAAGTCCTGTTCCTGTTGCAAATGCAGGTGCTGACACTACATATTGCAGTGGCAACAGTGTAATAATAGGCAGTGCAACACAACCTAATTACACATATTCATGGAGCCCCACAACGGGCCTTAGCAGTTCCAACGTCAGCAATCCTACTGTAACGTTTGTAAATTCTACAGGCAATCCTGTTACGGTAAGTTATATTGTTACTACTAATTTATTTGGCTGTATTGATACCGATACAGTGAATGTTACAATTAAACCAAGCCCGGTTTCCAATGCCGGGCCTGACCAATTGTTGTGTTCAGGAGATACAATTCAAATAGGCACTTCTTCCACTACCGGTTACACCTACTCATGGTCACCATCAACTGGTCTTAGCAGTACATCGGTTTCTGATCCAACAGTTATTATTTCAAATACCGGAAGCACAACAGTTACTTACACGTACGTAGTTACTACTGATTTAAACGGGTGCATAACAACCGATACGGTTACTATAACATCAAGCCCTGTTCCAACAGCTATAGCAGGTAATGATACAGTTTATTGCAGTGGAAATACTGTAGTTATCGGTTCGACAGGCTTGCCCAACTATAACTATGTTTGGAATCCCGCTACTGGCCTGAGCAGTGCAACGGTAAGTAATCCTACAGTTACGCTGGTAAACACATCAGGCATAAACGATACTGTAACTTATATATTAACTACAAATTTATTTGGTTGTTTTGATAGTGATACGGTACAAGTAGTTGTTAAGCCAAGCCCTGTTTCAAATGCAGGACCCGATTTAACAGCATGTGGCGATGACACACTTACATTAGGCACAAACTCAACAACAGGTTATACATACAACTGGTCACCTTCAACCGGGTTGAGCAGTACCACAATCTCAAACCCTGTACTTATATTAAACAGTGTTGGCGGTTCTACATCAACAGTTACCTATATCGTAACTACTGACCTTAATGGCTGCTTAACATCAGATACCGTAAATATTACAGTTAATCCGTTACCTGCTGTATCTGCATCTGCAAATCCAAATACAATTTGTGCAGGTGCAGCTGTAACTCTAACTGCAAGTGGTGCCACCACATATGGCTGGGCAATATCAACTGCACCCGGAGTTACAATTAGCACCGATTCGGTAATTACAGTTACGCCTTTAACTACAACAACATTTATTTTAACAGGAACTTCTGCTGCATTGTGTTCAAACACAACCACGGTAACTGTAACTGTAAATCCGTTGCCTAATGTTCAAATTGCTGCAGTAAGCGATACGGTTTGTATTGGAGATACGGTTACTCTTACAGGAACCGGTGCTTCAAGTTATTCATGGAGCATTTTAGGTGGAGGTTCGTTAGGTAACAGCACAAGCATACAGGTAAGCCCTACAACTCCCACTACTTATGTTGTGGTTGGAACAGATGGAAACCTTTGTGTGAATTCAGATACACTTACACTGTATGTTAAGCCGGGGCCAACTCTTGCAAGTGTTGCAGGAACAGTATCAGTTTGTCCGGGTGTAACAGGGGTTATGTACTGGGTAATTAATTCAAACCCAAATTCTAATTATACATGGGTTGTTACTAACGGAACCATTGTAAGCGGACAAAATACTGATACCATTGTTGTTGACTGGTCAGTAACACCCGGTATAGGAACAGTTCAGGTTATTGAAACAACTGATCAGGGTTGTGTTTCTAATCCTGTTGTATTAAGCATAAGTATAAATCCGCTACTTACACCCGTTGCACCAACAGGGCCTACATCATTTTGTGACAACAATGCACTTGGTGTTTTATACTCCACGCTTAATACTCCCGGAAGCACATACCAATGGTATGCGCAAGGTGGAAATATTGTTGGCGGAAACGGAAGCGCTAATGTTACGGTTGACTGGACAGCAACAGGCCCGGCAGTAGTTGCATTGTGGTACGAAGAAACAAGTTTTACAAATGTGGATACATGTTTTGGGACATCAGATACGCTTTATGTTACACTTAATCCTGCTCCTGTTGCAGGTCCGGTATCAGGCCCATCAGGTATTTGTGTAAATGATTCAGGCAGCTTTAGTGTTCCATTAACTGCTGGCTCATCCTATAACTGGACGGTTAGTGGCGGAACTTTGGTTAGCGGAAATGGAACAAACACTATTAACGCAACCTTTAATACAACAGGTAACGCCACCATTACCTTAATTGAAACAAACAGTTTTGGATGTAGCGATACCATTTCATATCCGGTAACAATAAATGGTTTGCCAAATGCAAATGCAGGATTGGATGTAAGCGTATGTATTGGACAAGGTGTGCAATTAAATGCATCGGGGGGAACCGCTTACTCATGGACACCAACAACCGGACTTAGCAATCCATCTGTTTCAAATCCATTTGCCAACCCAACAACTGCTACAAATTATGTAGTACAGGTAACCGATGGAAATGGATGTAAGAATACAGATACTGTACTTGTATCGGTAAATGCATTGCCTGTTATTACAGTTAGCGCACAAAATCCCGCAGTTTGTATTGGTAACAGCACACAACTTAATGCAACAGGCGGTAGTGCATTCGTTTGGTCACCTTCTGCAACACTAAGCAATTCAAATGTAAGCAATCCTGTTGCTACTCCCACACAAACCACCACCTATACAGTAATTGTTACCGATCAAAATACCTGTGTAGATTCATCTACCATTACTATTACTGTAAATCCATTGCCAACTATAAATGCATCGGGTGATACTACGGTTTGTGAAGGAACAGGAGCTACACTCACTGCTAATGGAGGTGTTACTTACAGTTGGACGCCAACAACCGGGCTTGATAACCCTACTGCCCAAAACCCAATTGCCTCTCCTCAAACACAAACAACCTATACTGTTACAGGCACCGATGCAAACGGATGCAGTAACACAGCAACGGTTACCATATCGCTTAACATTAATCCTAAAGCAGATTTTACGATTAATGATGGAAGTGCTACAGCAGTTACCTGCGATGGTTACAGCGGTACATTGGATAACAATAGTATTGATGCGCTTGCTTACCAATGGATTTTACCAAACGGTACCACATCTACTGACGAAAATCCGCAGGTGCAGTTTTTCCTTGCCGGAAACAATACTATAATACTTATTGCTTACAATAATTTTTGTACTGACACACTGGCAAAAGATTTCGCTTCTTCTGCAGTTTCGCAGTTGTTTGAAAACGTTCCTAACGTGTTTACTCCAAACAATGACGGACTCAACGATTGTTTTAAACTTACTGATGATAATTCAAACCTTGATGATTGCAGCAATTGGGAAGTATTTGACCGTTGGGGTAAAAAAGTATTTACAAGTTCAGCATCCAAACCTTGCTGGAATGGTAAAAAAGACGGTGATGGAAAAGATTTGTCTGCCGGAACATATTATCTAATTGTTACCGTTGCCGACAAAACCTATCATGGTGTTATTGAATTGATACGATAAGAGAAATTAACCTTAAACCAAACTTATATTGACATGAGAAATTTATCATTGAAAAATGTATTGTGTGCATTTGCCTTAATAACTATGGCAGCACCCCTACCAATTGCAAAAGCACAGATTGTTAATTCCGAAAGTTTTGATGGAACCACGTTTCCTCCAACGGGATGGAGTATAACAGGAGGCGGGCAAAGCCAATGGGTTAGACGCACCACCGGCACCAATCCGGTATGCAACACCCATAGCGGTGCTGCTATGGCACGATTTACTGCATTTATGCAACCCACATCACAGGAGCAAATGACTACTCCTGTAATTAACTATAGCGGAGCAAGCGGAAGCACACCTACATTTAGCTTGTGGGTTTATCGCGATAACAGCTCAACAGCAGGTGACAGTGTTACCATTTTGGTAAACACCGCAAACTCGCTTACCGGTGCTGTAAGAATTGGTGCAGTTGCACGAAGCAGGTTTTTGTTTTTACCGGTAAACGAAACCGCAAATGGATGGTATAATTATACGTTTAATGTGCCCAATACATTTACTACCGACACCAATTATATAATTCTTAACGGAACCTCTCATGGTGGAGGCAATGTGTATGTTGACGATGTACAATGGACAGAATTTCCAGCAGCATGTGCCAGCCCGCTGATTGCCGGCAATGCTATTGCCAACGACACGTTGATATGCAGCGGTGGAGGCAGCACAACTTTATTTATTGACGGAAGTAGTGCTTCCTCTGGCGGATTAACATTTCAGTGGCAGCAAAGCACATCAGCAACAGGCCCATGGACAAATTTTGGCGCCAATGCAAACACGATTTCATCCGGTGCTCTTGCATCATCAACTTATTTCAGGTGCTATATTGATTGTTCAAATGGTGGCGCTTCTGATACAAGCACTGTAGCTTATGTAGGAGTAAATACAGGAACTCCTCCGGTAATAACAACCAATGTTGGCCCTACGATAAATTACTGTGCAGGCTCAACCCCACTTGATTTTGTTGCAAGCGGAGCACTTACTTATGTGTGGAATCCCAATGTTGCCATAAACACAATCGGTGATTCTGCACAGGCATCTCCAACAACCAACACACTTTACACCGTTACAGGTTTTGATTCGGTTGGCTGCTCAGGCTCGGCAACAATTTTAGTTAATGTAAGTCCTTCTCCTAATGTTAATGCCATTGTAAACAACGATACTATTTGCAGCGGGCAAACTGTAAACTTGCAATCGGCAGTAGTGGGCGGTAGCTTTGGCCATACATTTGTGTGGCAACCCGGAAATCTTACCGGTCAAGGGCAGCAGGTTACACCTACAATAACTACAATGTATGTTGTAGTTGCAACAAATAATAACAGCGGTTGCAGTGGTACCGATTCGGTACTGGTAGTGGTAAACCCAAGCCCAACAGCTGCATTTACGTTTACATTTAATAACCTAACGTACAATTTTACCAATACATCCTCTGGTGCTACATCATACCTGTGGAATTTTGGTGATGGCAATACCGATACTACTCAAAATCCTGTTCACACATATTCTGTTTCAGGACCATATACAGTAACACTAACCGTAAGTAACGGAATGTGTACTGCTACTTATACCCAACAGATTACTGTTGTTTCAGTAAACGAATTTTTTGCAAATGGTTCTGTTGTGCAGGTTTATCCTAATCCAGTTTCTGATTTTACAGTTATTGAGTTTTATAATGATGCGCCAACTATTAAACTGAATGTATTTAATTTAACAGGTCAAATTGTTTTAGAAAAAACTGTGGTACCTGTATCTGGCAACAATTATAAAATTAATCTTGAGCTTAGTCACCTTACACCGGGTAGTTATCTTTTGCAATTCAATACCGATACAGAATGTGCTGCGGTACGAATTGTTAAAGAATAAGCGCAAGCGTAAATAAAAAGTAACAGGGCAGAGCAGGTTAGAGAGCTTTCGATTTCTCACTTGCTCTGCCCTTGTTTGTTAATTGAATTTGCAATCGCAATTAAACAATATTCATCATGAACCTTTCCCTACATTTTACATTGGAAGAATTTATTATAAGCCAAACAGCAATACGCAAAAACATCGACAACACCCCGTCAAAAAAAGAAATAAGTGCATTAAAGTTGTTGTGTAAAAAAATATTGGAGCCGCTGCGCATTGCTATAGAAAAGCCAATAAATATTTCATCGGGTTACCGATGTGTTAAATTAAATACCGCCATTGGCGGTGCCAAAACAAGCCAGCACATTAAAGGTGAAGCGGCCGATATTGGCGTAAAAGCTTTTACCACTGAACAACTTTATCAATACATTAAAAATTCGGGATTACCTTTTGACCAACTCATTCAGGAATTTGACAGTTGGGTACATGTAAGTTATAGAAACAACCCACGCAGCCAGTGTTTGCGCGCAGTAAAACAAAACGGAAAAACAAAATACCTGGCTGACTAAATCTTTTTTAATCCCTAATTCAAAAAATCATCCGCCTCAATTATAGTTGTATCTGCCGGAATTGTATCAACTGGAATTACAAATTTTAAAGCATCACCTTTTAACTGAACGGCAGGTTGCAGCCCCAGGGTGTCAAGTGGAGTAATCCAGGTTTTGGATAACATACGGGTTGAAACAAGTTTAAAATAACCAGACAAATATGGCTTTAGGTTTCCCTGTTTATCAAACGAATACTTAAAGTGCTTTGGTCGTGGAATGATGCTTGCCAGGTAAATGCTTTCGGCAAGAGTTAGCTGTAAAGGAGTTTTGTTAAAATAAAAATGAGCCGCATCCTTTATGCCGTATATGCCGGGCCCCCACTCTATTATATTGAGGTATATTTCAAACATACGCTCTTTGCTTACCAGCCTGAAGTTTTCAATAAACCACACTATCAATGCTTCCTGTAATTTGCGCGACACCGTTTTTTCGCGCGTTAAAAAAACATTTTTTACAAGTTGCATGCTTATGGTACTTCCACCGCGTACAAAGCGTTTTGCTTTTATGTTTTCAATTATTGATTCTCTAAAAGCATCCTGGATAAAACCACGATGGTAAAAAAACGAAGGATCTTCGGATGTAAGTACAGCATATTGCAAGTAATGACTTATATCAGCAAGTGGAGTAAATGACGTACTGCCTTTACCTACTAAAAAACTTTTTACATACCGTTCACCATCGTAGGCATCAAACAAAAAGCTGCTGTCAATTTTCGCAAAATATTCTTTTCCGTATCGTGAAATACCCAGCCCACTACCTTTTAATTCAGAATCAAAAACCAGCGAATCAACATTTGCCATGTCAACTGCAAAAGCCAGATGGTATATTAGTTTGCCTTTGGTTTTTATTCCGTCAAACAACGTAAACATGCCTTTTGGCAGTGATGCAAAAAAATCCTGCGAAGGCAACTCAAAAAAAAGTTTTAAGCTTATTTTATTGTATGCCGCACGGTTAATGCGTGAATAGAAATTTACTTTTATTTTATTGATGTTAAACCATGATGTGCTGTCAACCTGTGCGTATGATTTTGATACTGTAATCAAAAAATTATGTGCAAGGTTATCAAATGTAACCATATCACTTGCCAGCCTGTAGTAATCAATGCTTAAACTGTTGGTAAGTGAGCTAAACCGGAATTTAAAGTCAGTGTTATTCGATTCTTCTTTTTGAATTTTAAAATCAAAAAACCTGCAGGATAGTTTTGGTTTTTTATCTATGTCAAAAAAAGGAAACCATGCATTGCCTGTTTCATTGGCTGAGATTATCTTAAAATCGGCCGCATCCTGGGTTTTATCTAACGCAGCAGTTACTATCCATTTGTTTTTGGTATAACCAGTGTGGTCTTCAACATCAAAACTTAACAGGCCTTTATCGGCAAGCATCAACGGCACTTTTATAAATTTTTTGTAATCAGGAGAAATAAAAACAACTTGTGTATTTGAAACCGAGAGCCTGCGCGTGCTTAAATCCATCAGGTTATCCCAAAGCATTTGGCATTGGGCTGCATAGTTTTTTTCATTTGAAGACACGGAATTTTTTTTTGCTTTTCGGTTGAACAAAAAACTGTAATTCGAATTTAAAGTATCCTTTTTTAAATGTACACTTACATTTTTTACAATGAGGCTCATCAATGGTGATTTAAGTCTGATGAGTTTCCAGATGGAAATGCCGGCAACAACAGAATCTACTTTTATAACTGTATCAGCAACAGGAGACAATACAACTATATTATTGAGTTCAACTTTTTTTATTCCGTTAAATTTTTTTTCTGAAATGATTAATGTTCCACCTGTTTTGGTATGAAAGGAGGCGGCAACGCTATCCAGTTTTTTTTCGAGAAAATAATTACGCAGAAAGAAAACGCTTGTAACCAGGATTACGCAGGGTACAAAAACCGAAATAAGTATTTTCTTTTTTAAAGACATAAAAAAATCAGGACAGCAATATCCTGATTATATTTTGAACAGAAAAAAATATTATCCTTTTACTGCATCTACCATTCCATATCCTTCGGATGTGAGAGCGCCAATACCACGCTGCCAAACAAATTTTTGTACATCAGGGTGTGCATGCAATGTAAACGGAATAAGATATCCAATCATGTTTTGCCCATCAGCGGTGCGATATACACGCGCAAATTTTTTGTTGGCTGCTGATATTTTTTGTAAATAATCCTGGTCGGGCTGCGCGTCAAATTCAGCGTAGCTGTTTACCTGTTCTTCACTGTAGCCTGATTTTTCCATCGTGTCAAGTGTGATATTAAACAGTAAATCAGAAAAGCGGTGCGATGCCGGATCAACCTGCTCGGTGCTGCGCTCAAAATCTTTGGCGGGATCGAAAATAATAAGTGGCGAAATGCAAAGCCAGCGCATTTTGGTACTAAACTCAGGATCGGGAATAACTTCTTTAAATTTTGGCAACAAGTTCATCCGTCCAACGGGCAAAAAGGCTTTTTCGAAAATACGGTCAACTACTTTTTGCACCAATGCATCATCTGAACTTGATACAACAAGTGTGAGTTTAGATGATAAAAATTTCATAAAGCCGTTTTGGATTTTTGAAGTTCCCTTTAGGGATGAAAAATTCAAATAGTTTTTATCGCCCCCCACCTCAAGTGCAACAGTGGCAAGGCTATCGTAAATTAATTTTTGGTGGTGAAGGGGAATTGCATTTCCTGACGTGTTGTCTCGGGTAAAAGAAATTTTTACTCTCATTTTTTAAAAAGTTAAAGGTTTAAAAACAGTTGAATAAATAATGATTAAAAAATATTACAAATTAGGGTCTTAGGCAAAAACGGTTTGATGCACCAAAAGTAGATAAATTTTCAGGAAATGCAATATTGGGTTTAAAGATTAAAGTTTGAGGTTTAAAGTTTGAACCCATAAATACAGTTTGCAAATTATGGATTAGATAGAACAGTATTTCAATAAAAAAAGCCTTTCTGCTTTTGCAGAAAGGCTAACCTAAAACTAACCAAAACCTGACCAATTAATGTTATGCAATTTTTATTTCGCGCGCTGGCTTTGGCTTTGCCTCTTCGCGTTTTGGAACTACCAATGTCATCACTCCATTTTCGTAAGAAGCTGAAACTTTTTCGGCATCAACCAACTCGGGCAAAGTAAATGAACGGCTAAAACTTTCAAAGGCAAACTCTTTTCGGGTAAAGCGCTCGTTGCTTTCTTTCTTTTCAGTTTTTTGTTCGGCACTGATGTTTAAGATGTCGTTGTCAATGCGTACTTTAAAGTCGTCTTTTTTAAAGCCGGGTGCGGCAAGTTCAAGTTTAAAGTTGTCGTCTGTTTCGCTGATGTTTACAGCCGGAACTTTTGATGTAACGGGATTGCTGTTTAGCATGCCGTCAAAAAAATTATTAAACAATTCGTTAAACACAACAGGTGAGCGGTCCATCATTCGTGATGCCGGTTCGTTTTTAAATTTTAATAGTGTCATAATTTTATTTTTTTAATGGTTATTAATTATTTGATTTTTGTGCACGAAAACATTTTGTCAATTACTGTACCAATACATTTTTTACGACAAAATGTAAGTAACTTAAAATAAATAAAGACACTTTGACTTTTAGAGCCATTTAAAAAAGTCAAAATGACATTTTTAAAATTAACATGCCGGAGAGGCGAATGCAAAGTGGTTGAGAAAAAATAATGTTTTAGTAAAATGATGTACCAGCAGCAAGTGCAACCAAACTGTATTATTACATAATTTTATGGCATGAATAATATACAAACAAAAACACCTGCACTTTTTACTGCAACCATTGTTGTGCTGGTTAATATTATCTTTTTATTCCTGTTTTTTAACGCTCATCAAATACAGGTTAGCTGGACAAGCATTGCGCTTTTTTTTATAGCACTAACTTTGGTGGCGTTTGTGGTGAATTATTTTTTGATTGATAAATTTTTTTACAGCAATTTAAAAACCATTTATAAAAATATTCTCCAGATAAAAAACAAAGCGGTAGCGGCCAATAAACTAAACATAAAAAATACCGAAATAATTCCTGAAATAAACAAGCAACTTATATCTTGGGAAACCGAACAACAACATGAAATTGATGAGTTAAAAAAAGCAGAAGTTTACAGGCGCGAATTTTTGGGAAACGTGTCGCACGAATTAAAAACGCCCATTTTTAGCGCGCAAGGTTTTGTACATACACTACTTGACGGAGGCATTGAAGATGCAGATATCAATACCCTGTATCTTCAAAAGGCCAGCAAAAGTTTAGACAGGCTTATCGCGATTGTTGAAGACCTTGAATCTATATCAAAACTTGAGGCAGGCGAAATGAGAGTTGAACCGCGAACATTTGACATTGCTGAGCTGGTAAACGAGGTTAACGATTCGCTTGAACTTAAAGCAAAAGAAAAGAACATTAAACTTACCCTTAAAGAACCAATACCCAAACAAATTTATGTGTACGCAGATAAGGAACGCATAAGACAGGTGATGATAAATTTAATTGACAACTCGTTAAAGTACGGCCGGCAAAACGGTGAAACAACGATTGGATTTTTTACAAATGGCAACCTTATATCGGTTGAAGTAAGTGACAACGGAATAGGTATTGAAAAAGGCAATTTGCCCCGCGTGTTTGAGCGTTTTTTCAGGGTTGATAAAAGTCGTTCGCGCGATATAGGCGGAACCGGTTTGGGCCTTGCCATTGTAAAACATATTATTGAAGCCCATAAACAAAGCATAGCTGTGGAAAGTGAAATAGGCAAAGGCACCACATTTTCGTTTTCGCTTCTAAAAAGCAAATAGCTAAAAGTGTTGTCATCACCGCATTTTATCTGTAATTTTGTAAGAAATAAAATAAAAAGCGTTAAACCCCGTTTTTGGGATTATCGTATCAGGAATAAAAGATTGGCACATGTTAAAAAAAGCAACCTGTTTTCTTTCTGTTCTGTTTTTCTGTTCTGTTATTGTTAAAGCAGGCAGTCCTTCATATTCATTGGTTTTAAAAACTGTGGCGCATGCAAATGATACAGTAAAAATGTCGTTTGTTAGCAATGCACAGTTGTTTGCCGAACACTGGGACACTTTGCCACAGGTAAAATTTTGGCAGGAAGTAATTAAACTAAGTGCCGATACAGCCATTGTAAATGTGGCAGCAACGCGCAAGCCTTTGCAAAAAGTAGCCATGAGCGATTGGAGTTGCCGCAACGAAACCGATAAAAACGAATACAAAAAATTCACCTGCCTTGCCAGTTTTTTGCCCGAAACCACCAACCTGTATGTAACTGCAGGAAAAAAGGAATTTTATGAATACAAACGTGTGATTCCATTTATCGGCCCATCGGTAAAAACGTTTTTAAATAATGATGTTGACCCCTGGTATGCGCAAACTATTTTGCTGATTGAAAACCCAGGTAAAAATCATAACAAAAGTTATGTGGGAGCAAACGGACCTTTTCAATTAATGAAAAGTGTAGCTGTGCGGTTTGGCTTACGTGTAAATAAAAAAGTTGATGAGCGCACCGATTTGAACAAAGCAGCGCTTGCAGCATCTAAACTTTTAAAAACAATTTGCATACCCAAGGTAAAAGAATTGCTTGATGTGCGAAACATACAGTACAATGAAACGGATTTATGGTTTAGGCTATTGGTATTGCATGCTTACCATGCAGGTGCAGGCAATGTTGCATGTGTAATTAATGAGCTAAACCCACAACAGGGTGGAGTAGATTTGTTTAAGAAAATATGGATTACTGAATGCAGAGGGTTTAAAAACGAATCGCAAAACTATTCGCAAATAGCACTGGCAAATCTGGTGCAGTTCGAAAAATTTATAAGTCAGCACTCCGATTCTGTTTGGCTGGTTGAAGGAGACAGAAATTTAGCTGCATACAAAAAAGCAAAAAAGAGCGGCACCCCCAATATTCAAATGCTAACGGCATGTATAAATGCTTACAGCAATGATTTGATTGACGGCACAATCGAAACAGATTATTTTATTTCGCGCATGAGTGTCATCCAGCGCGAACTTGCAAGCCAGGGTGCAAGCTACCAACAAAAAAATAATTTCCCTGTAAGCCTTGAACAATTTTTAGCCATAGGCGGAAACCTTTTGCGCAAACGCAAATTAGATGACGCCATTAAAATTTTAAAACTCAACATTGAGCATTATCCCAATTGCGCAGGTGCTTATGACAGCCTTAGCCGCGCCTATTCACTTAAAGGCAAAAAGCAATTGGCCGAGCAGTATTCACTTAAAGGGCAGGCTGTAAAAAATACACCGAATTAAGAATTCTTGAATTTGGCATAAAAATTTTCTTAGCCTGTATTTAACCGTGCTTTGCTTTATCCTGTTTACTACTTTTGAAGTGATAAAAAAATCATCACTACAAAATGAAAAAAGTAATAGTTTACCTTGCTGCTTTAACATTTGCAGCATGCCAAACCAAACAAGCCGAACCCGAGGTTAAAACCGCACCAGCGCTTGAACAATCACAAACTGAAGTAAAACCTGCAATTGAACTTGATTCAAACCAGGATCCCGTTTGCAAAATGAATGTAGCAGATGGCTATGCCGACACCACCATGTATGAAGGAAAAATTTATGCATTTTGCAATATAGGATGCAAAGAAGATTTCTTAAAAGATCCTCAATCATACCTTGCCGCTAAATAATTTTTAATCATGTTTAACAATTTATTTAAACCGGCATTTTCAGTCTTGGTTACGGCAGTTTTAATTTCATCGTGTGTTGAAGATAAGCCCCTTCGCACATTGCCAATTTACGGTCCGGTTGACGAACAAACAAAAGCCAATCATAAGGTAGCTGGCTTTAGCCTTATCAATCAAGATGGAAAAACAGTAACACAAAAAGATTTTGAAAACAAAATTTATGTGGCTGATTTTTTCTTTACCACTTGTCCAAGCATTTGCCCAAAAATGTCAACACAGATGGAGCGAGTATGTCAAAAATTTGCTGATGAAAATACGGTTGCATTTTTATCGCACACCGTAAATCCGGATGCCGATACACCTGAAGTTTTAAAACAGTATGCTGACAAACATCATGCGTCATCTGGCAAATGGAATTTTGTTACCGGAGATAAAAAACAGATTTATGACCTTGCACGTTATTCCTATTTGGTTGATGCTTCTGTTGGCGATGGTGGCGAAAATGATTTTGTGCACACACAAAATTTTGCACTGGTAGATAAACATAAGCGCATACGCGGATATTATGACGGAACAGATTCGACAGAAGTAAATAAACTGATGGATGACATAGCTGTTTTGCTCTATGAAAAGTAAGTATATAAAAACATTGTTGGTTTTTTTGCTCAGCATATTTTACTTAAATGTGTTGGCTCAACAAAGTGAATTTAACCAGTTGATTGAAGCCGAACAAAAAGCGAAAGCCAAATTTTTTACAAACAAAACTTCTTCAGTGCCTGATAACTATGATTTAAAGTATCACCGTTTTAATTGGTACATTGATCCGGCATTGCCTCAGATTTATGGCTCGGTTTATACTGTATTTGAAGTAAAGACACCAACCCTTTCCCAAATTCAATTTGATTTAACATCGGCACTTACTGCTATGGATGTTTATTATCACGGTTCGTTGCTATCGTTTTCACACTTTAATGATGTTATTTCAATTACACTTCCTGCAACACTTACTCAAGGTACTATTGATTCGGTAGAAATTACTTATGGCGGCAACCCTCCCAGTACTGGGTTTGGATCGTTTAATTACACAACCCATGCAGGCGTGCCTGTACTGTGGACATTATCCGAGCCTTATGGTGCAAGCGATTGGTGGCCATGCAAAAATTCATTGCATGATAAAATTGATTCGATTGATGTTTTTGTCGAAACACCCCCCTCCTATCGTGCTGCATCCAACGGAAAACTAATAAGCACTGACACATCAGGATTAAATATTATTTATCACTGGAAAAGCAATTACCCTATTGCAACCTATTTAATTGCCATTGCTGTAACAAATTATGCCGTTTATTCCGATTATGTTCCGTTGACAGGGGGCGATTCGCTTGAAGTTTTAAACTATGTATATCCCGAAGACAGTGCAACCGCACAGGCACAAACTCCTGATATCATAAATATTATTCAGCTGTTTGACAGCTTAACAATTGAATATCCTTTTAAAGCCGAAAAATACGGGCATGCACAATTTAACTGGGGTGGAGGCATGGAACATCAAACCATGAGCTTTGTGGTTTATTATAATCATGGCCTGCTTGCACATGAATGTGCGCACCAGTGGTTTGGTGATTTGATTACATGCGGCAGTTGGCAAGACATTTGGCTTAACGAAGGTTTTGCAACGTACTTTGAAGCGCTTACACAAGAATTTATTTACAATACTTTTTACAACTGGAAGTTTAATACCAATCAGTTTATCACCAGCCAGCCTGATGGGTCGGTATTGTGTACCGATACAACTGACATTGGCCGTATTTTTAATGGACGGTTAACCTATAATAAAGGCGCTTTTTTATTGCACATGTTGCGCTGGCAATTGGGCGATGCAAATTTTTTTCAGGGTTTACGAAATTATTTAAACGACCCGCTGTTGAAATTTGGTTTTGCAAAAACACCTGATTTAAAATGGCACTTAGAAAATGTTAGCGGGCTAAATCTTACACCGTTTTTTAATCAATGGTATGTTGGCGAGGGTTTTCCATCTTACCAAATTACCTGGAATCAAATTGCAGGCACTGTAAATCTTACCGTTAATCAAACTACCTCTCACGCTTCGGTTCCATTTTATCAAATGCCAATACCTGTAAAATTTAAAAATGCTGTGCAAGACACAATCATAGTTTTTAATCATACCTATTCAGGCCAGTTATTTAGTGCAACTATCCCCTGGCAGGTTGATTCGGTAATTTTCGATCCTGATATTTGGATTTTATCAAATAACAATATTGTTTCGCTTGGTTTTACAGAAAATTCTGACAACAATTTATTTGCAACCGTATTTCCTAATCCGGCAAAAGATAAACTTCAAATAAATTTTTCGAAAAGCAACAATCATACTAAAGAAATACGCTTTGATGATATGCTTGGAAAAAACATTTTGATGATACATACAACTAAGCAACAAAACACCATTGACTTAAAAAACATTTCGGCAGGTAATTACGTTTTAAAAATAAGTGAAGAAAAAAATACGTTGGTTCAAAAAATAATTGTAGAATGAGAGCAGGCTGAGAAGAACAGTTTATATTTTAATGTTCATAGTTTGCAATAAAAAAAACAATTTAACAATGAAACAATTTAGCGCATCCGTAATTAAAAGTACATTCATTTTGCTTTTAGCATTTGTACTGTTCCACTTAAAATCGCAATCGGCACAAATTTTAATTCCGATGGACGAATCGCAAAAAAACCATTTAAAGGCGTATGGCATTGCATATTATGTTTTGCAAAATGGTATTGAAATTAACTGGTTGCTGAATTACCGTGGCGGAAGTTTTATGTTTCCTCAATCATCAAAGTTTGAAAGTGAGTTAACGATAAGAGGCGTTTCGTTTAATGTTATTTCAGAAGGGCAAAGTGCGCAAATTGTAAACGAGATATTAGACCCGCAGGCAAACATGGATGTGGTTAAGTTAGAGAAGCCACCCAAAATGTGTGTGTACTCACCCAAAGACAAGCGCCCGTGGGACGATGCCGTAACACTTGCACTTACATATGCAGAAATTCCGTACGAGGTTGTTTATGACGAAGAAATTGTGCAGGGCAAATTGCATTTGTACGACTGGATGCATTTGCACCACGAGGATTTTAGCGGACAGTACGGAAAATTTTATGCCGCTTACCACAATGCCACCTGGTACCAGGAGCAGCAGCGCAGCATGGAATCAATGGCAAAAAAACTTGGCTTTGCAAAAGTGTCGCAAATGAAACTGGCTGTTGCCAAAAGCATAAAAGAGTTTGTTTCAGGAGGCGGATTTTTATTTACCATGTGCTCAGGCACCGACACCTACGACATTTCGCTGGCTGCCGAAGGATTGGATATTTGCGAAAGCATGTACGATGGCGATGGCACCACACCCAACTACAATTCAAAACTTGACTTTGCAAAAACATTTGCGTTTAAAGATTTTAAACTTAGCACCAACCCAATGGAATACCGCTATAGCAACATTGATGTTACTACAACAAGACGTGTAAACCGAGATGATGATTTTTTTACACTGTTTGATTTTTCTGCTAAGTGGGACCCCGTGCCCACCATGCTTTGCCAAAACCACGAGCAAGTAATTAAAGCTTTTATGGGACAAAGCACTGCTTTTAATAAGCAGTTTATTAAATCTGAGGTTTTAATTATGGGCGAAAACAAGGCTGCCGATGAAGCTAAATATATTCATGGCGATTTTGGCAAAGGCACCTGGACTTTTTATGGCGGCCACGACCCCGAAGATTATCAGCACATGGTAGGCGACCCACCAACCGATTTAAACTTGCATCCCAACTCACCCGGATACCGTTTGATATTAAACAATGTTTTGTTTCCGGCCGCACGCAAGAAAAAGCAGAAGACGTAGTGCGTAACGGTTTGATATTCGAAGTTTGAAGTTTTGTAACATCAAACCACAAACTTACCCCCACAATTAAAAATCAAATCAAGCACCGACAGGTTCTTTTGAAATGTAAATTTGGATGAGAATACCTGTGGGTATTCTTTTAATTTTAAATCGGTGAACGTGTTTTTTTTATTTGAAATGTTTCGATAATCATTTTCTACAATCACCCGTTCAAATGTCTTTGAAAAAGTAATTTCTGATTTGTGTTGAACAATTTCTAAAAGTTGTTTTGTAAGTTGCGTGTTAAACTTCAAAAGATTTTTTTCATCCTCAAAAAAAACATCCTCTAACCTGTCGGCATAAAATTCAAAAAAAGCAGAACGGTTGTATGCCGTTGTTATGCTGCGCCAGTGTTGTTGTTTCCAGTTAGTGCTCAAATCAATTTCAACATCACTGGTTAACGTTTTCTTGTGTGTTTGCACTATAGGAATAGAAATTGTTTGAACTCCATTTGGAGAAAGTATATGCATGCGACTGCGGTTAGATTGTTTTACAAAATGTTCCTGCGCTTCGATACATACAGCATCAAAGCGCATTAACAACAAAAAATACTCTATGGTTGGAAAGTAAGCAGTCGCAAAAAGTGCAACATCCATTTTACCAATTGTTATGCACAATTCGAAAAAGGCGATTCCATCGTATTTTATTTAAAAACGAACCATTGCCATCCCAGCTCATCCATACAAAAACCGCCTTACCAACAATGTGGTCTTCGGGTACAAAACCCCAAAAACGCGAGTCGGCACTGTTGTGGCGATTATCGCCCATCATCCAGTAATAATTTTGTTTAAAAGTGTAAGTGGTAGCCTGTGCCCCATTGATAAAATATTTTCCATCGCGAATTTCAATTTTGTTGTTTTCAAACTCAACAATGCAGCGTTGGTAGATGGGCAAATTCTCTTCAGTAAGGGTAATGGTGGCTCCGGCTTTGGGAACCCAAATGGTTCCGTAATTATCAACATTCCAAATGTGTTTGTCATCAAACGGAAAAAGTTTTTGATAAGCACTTGGTGTGCCTGCCTGCTGGTAATATGCATCAACCGATTTTACAAACGGAAGCTTTTTTAATTCTGCTGCCATTTCATTGGTTAGCAAAAACTGGTAAATACCCGGTGCAACATTTGCACCTTCAAAAATGCCGTATTTCTCAAGCGTTTTAGGATTAATGTTATTGCCATCGGTAGTAACGGTATATGTAAGTTCCCCTTTTTGTGGCAAAGGCACAGGCTTATTGTTTACATGCAATAATCCGTTTACAATTTTAATACTATCACCACCAATGCCCACACAGCGTTTTATATAATGCGTTCGTTTATCAATGGGGCGATTAAGGTCATCATCTGGATAAAAAATATTTCCGGGATAATTAAACACCACAATGTCATTGTTTTTCACATTGCTAAATCCTGGCAAGCGGTGGTAATCCCACTTAACAGCTTCGCTATATGATTTGGTTCCAATGAGGGGCATTTCCTGGTGAACAAACGGAAACGATAAAGGTGTCATGGGTGTGCGTGGGCCATAACTTACTTTGCTTACAAATAAAAAATCGCCAACCAGCAGCGATTTTTCCATTGATGGTGTTGGAATGGTAAACGCTTCAATTAAAAAAGTGCGGATAATGGTGGCAGCCACCACTGCAAAAATTAATGCATCAATCCACTCGCGCAATTTGCTTTTGCGACCACTGCTTTGCCAAAATTTCCAGTTCATGTGTATATGAAGTTTAATGTTTTACTGATGCCGTTTGCTTTTTAAACAATACCGTATAACCGCATCGGGGCTAAAATATATAATATGCCATTGAAGGCCGATGATGTTTGGATGTTGTTATTAATAAAGTTTTGAGCAATAAAACATGTAAAAAGGTTAACAGGTGTTGTTAAAAATTACACTTTTTTAAGAGACGAAAACTCCAGTTTCATCACCAGGTCGGTTTGTGCCTCGGTAGCCATCATAAAAATTTGTGTGCCAAACGTTTCAAAACCAAATTTGCGGTAAAAACTTATGGCGCGCAAGTTATGCTCCCACACGCCAAGCCAAATTACCTGTACTTTTTCGTCTTTAGCAATCGAAAGACAAACATTCATCATAACATGCCCAACACCTGTGCCGTGATATTCTTTTTTCAAATACAGCCGCTGTATTTCCATTGCATCCAAGCCTTTTAATTTAGGGTGGTTGCTATTGCTTCGTAATTTAATGTAGCCAATTGGAACAGTTTGATCATAAAACACTATAAATTTATTTTGATCATCGGCTAGTTCTACTTCCAACACCTCGTTGTTAAAGTTTTCTTCAATGTATGTAAGCAAATTCTCTTTGGTGTTTTGGGCGGCAAAGGTTTCTTTAAATATGGCTGATGATATTACCGATAGCTTAAGCGCATCATCTACGGTAGCAAGTTTATACGATTGGTTTGACATTTTTAAATAGCACTGTGTTATTAATTGAGATTAGAAAAATACAAAGTTTCGATTAAAGTTTAATGGTTAATGAGTTAAGAGGGATAAATTAGTATTCACTGAAATAATATTAATCATAGAAAAAAAAAATTTGATCCGGCAATTATAATCACGATAAAAACTTATTGCCATCCCATGCAACACCGGGTGGAAACAGTTTTTCTTTACGTTGTTTCATTTCCTCAGCTATCAGGGCGCTGTTTCCACCCTGTTGCTCAAGTTTATTGATGATGTTTAAGTAACTCCGCTCATCGCGGTTTTGGCTTAGCTTAAAAACGTTTTCAATTTCTTCTACTTCAATCCTAAATCCAACAATGGCCGGCAACATTTTTTTTAAAAACTCCGGAGGAAGGTTATCGTAAATGATGGGCGAGGCCGGGTTGTTTTTTTCAAACTGCAGGGTTAGTTTTTTCATAAATGCAATCAACTCGTCATCACTCACAAACTGAATGTTGCCTTTAGCATGCACACTCATATAATTCCATGTTGAGCCAATTTGTGGATTGGAATACCATGATGCGCTTACATACGTGTGTGGCCCAGTAAAAACGCAAAGCGCCTGCGGGTTTTCAATAAATGCTTTGTGATGGTCGGTGTTGCGCATGATGTGGCCTTCGAGTAAAAGTGTATTATCATGTACCTGAACAAGCACAGGCACCTGCGTGGCTACTTGCTTACCATTGGCAAAGCTACCGGTTAAAAATGCAAACGGATGATTGTGTAAGAATTGGAGCAACACCTTGCGGTCGGGTTCTTTAAAGTAGGAGAGGTTGTACATGAAGAAGGTTAGATGTTTGAAGTTTTGAGATTGTGGTTTACGATTTGGAGTTTACGGTTTGGTTTGGGGGAGGTAGCTCTAACCAGCAACTAAATAACTAAGAATAACAAATAGTTTATAGTTATTAGTCTATGGTTATAGATAAGCAGTTATTAGTTTTAGTTTATTTGTTTGACAGGCGATTTCGTAAACAAAAATACTAACTAACTCCAACCAGCAACTAAAAACTAATAACAAGAAACCATGAATAGATAATATCACAATCCCACCATCACCAACTATCCTCAATGCTGATTGGGTATCTCAGCAAGGTTCATTTCAAATTTATCATCTTCTTCTTTTAGCCGCATTACCTGATCAAGTGCATCGGGTACCACATCGCTGCAAATGGTTATAAACGAACCTTTTTTGGCATTCTTTAATGCATGGTCTATTGCTTCGCGCTCAAGCGGAATAACCTTTACCACTTTTTTAGCATCCACCTTTTTAATTCCTTCAAGCATAAAGTCAATTATCTCTTGCTCGGTGCGGCCGCGCAGGTTGCGGTCTTGTCGAATAATTATCTCGTCAAACATGGTGGCGGCCAATGAGCCAAGGGCAATAATATCTTCATCGCGCCTATCGCCCACGCCTGCAATAATGCCCACCTTGGGTTTGGCATCCACTTTTTCTAAAAACTTGGCAATGGCCTGAAAACCTGCCGGGTTGTGTGCATAATCAATAAGTACTTCAAACTTACGGAATCGGAACAGGTTCATGCGGCCGGGTGTTTGCACTGCAGATGGTATAAATGTTTCGAGCGCAAGCCGTATGTCTTCAATTTTAAAGTTGCGGATAAAGGCGGATAGGATAGCCGGCAAAATATTTTGAATCATAAACACAGCCCTGCCCGAAAAGGTTAAAGGAATGTTTACCACTTTATGCACACGCAGTTTCCAGGTGCCTTTGCAAATGGTTACATGGCCGTTTTCTAAAATAGCGGCAAGGCCTCCGCTTGCGCAATGGTCTTTTACAAGCGGATTGTTTTCATCCAAACTAAAAAACGCAACCTTGCACGAAACATTGTTGGCCATTTTTGCCACCAGTTCATCATCGGCATTTAATATGGCGTAGCCTGTTGGCGTCACGCTTTCGGCAACCACACCTTTTACACGCGCCATTTCCTCTATGGTGTTAATTCCTTTAAGTCCAAGATGGTCGGCAGCAACATTTGTTACCACAGCAATGTCGCAGGTATGAAAGCCCAGCCCGGCACGTAAAATTCCACCACGTGCTGTTTCAAGCACAGCAAAGTCAACCGTAGGGTCTTTTAAAACAAACTCGGCACTTTGCGGGCCGGTGCAGTCGCCACGCTGCAGCATTTGGTTTTGAATATAAATGCCATCAGTGGTGGTAAAGCCCACTTTGTGTCCGCATGTTTTTGCAATGTGTGCAATAAGGCGTGTGGTAGTGGTTTTTCCGTTGGTGCCCGTAATGGCTATAATTGGAATGCGTGCAGTGCTGCCGGGTGGGTACAGCATATCCACCACAGGCTCGGCCACGTTGCGCGGCAGGCCATCGGTGGGTGCAATGTGCATTCTAAAACCGGGCGCTGCATTTACCTCGAGCACGGCACCGCCAATTTCAGTTAGCGGCTCACTGATGTCGGGCGTCATTATATCTATACCGCAAATATCTAACCCTACAATGCGTGCAATGCGCTCGCACATAAATACGTTATACGGATGCACAATATCGGTAACATCAGTAGCCGTTCCACCGGTGCTAAGGTTGGCTGTGCGTTTTAAAAAAAGCTCTTCACCGTTTTTCAAAACCGAAGTAAGCGTAAGGTTTTTTTCTTCCAAAATCTGCTCAGTCATTTCATCCACTTTAATGGCTGTTAACACTTTTTCATGTCCGTAGCCTCTGCGTGGGTCGCTGTTAACTTTTTCTATCAATTGCTGTATGGTTGATTTTCCATCGCCATACACGGCTGCAGGGGTGCGCTTGGCTGCAGCAATAAACCGGTAGTTAACCACCAAAATACGATGGTCGTATCCGGTAATAAATTTTTCTACAATAACAGAGCGGGATATTTTCTTTGCCACCTCAAGTGCTTCCACTGCCATTTCCCATGTGCGCACATTTATGGTAGCACCTCTGCCATGATTTCCATTAAGCGGTTTTAACACAAGCGGGTATCCTAAATCTTCTATGGCTTCTTTTAAATCTTCTTCATCGCGAATAATTTTTCCACGGGGCACCGGTATGCTTTGTGCTTCAAGTAAATTTTTTGTATCTTCTTTATCACATGCTATTTCCACTGCTATGCTGCTGGTGGTGCTGGCAACGGTGGCCTGTATTCTGCGTTGATTAATGCCATAACCCAACTGCACTAGCGAATGCCTGTTTAATCGTATCCATGGAATGCCGCGTGCAGCAGCTTCCTCCACAATGCTTCCTGTGCTGGGGCCAAGGCGTTCGTCTTCGCGTATCTCGCGCATTTGTTGAATATCAGCAGCAAGGTTGTAATCGTTGCCGGCAACCAATGCTTCGGCCACACGCACGGCAGCACGTGCGGCATACACGCCCACTTTTTCTTCGATGTATGAAAACACCACATGATACACACCGTGCTCGCCCGTTCCGCGTGTGCGGCCAAAGCCGGTATCCATACCGGCAAGTGTTTGCATCTCCAGTGCAATGTGCTCAATTACGTGCCCCATCCATGTGCCTTCGCGCACACGCTGAAAAAAACCACCTGCATGGTCTTCGCTGCAGCGGTGCTCGTACATACTTGGAAACATTTTTTCCAGTCGCTCTGCAAAGCCATTTATTTTATCTGTTGGTTTTTCTTCAAGGTCTTGTAAATCTAATTTCATTACAATGAGCTTGTGTCTGCGTATGCTCCAAAAGTTGGGCCCGCGCATGGGGCGTATTTCTTGTATTTTCATAAAGAGAAAGAAGGGAGTTTAAAGTTTGGGGTTGGGGGTTTGGGGTTGTAGATAATTAGTCTTTAGTTGCTGTTTATTTGTTAATAGTTATTTGTTTGGTACTCCAATTAAAAACCAAAAGACCAACAAACTAAAACCAGCAACTAAAAAACCAACAACTAATAACAATGAATAGTTCACAGTCCTTAAAGCAAGAGGCTGAAAATAGATACTTGCTTTGTTAAAAACAAATTGGCAATTGCGTTACGCACCTTTTATATAGCTATATATTTGTGGCCAAACTTCAATTTTACTCTATGGAATTACCCAAAGGAAAGCTGATAGCCGTTGGCGGAAACGAAGATAAAGGAACCGATGCCGAACCTAATTTTGAACAAAAGAACAACCTAAACTTTTTTGCTTTACAGATTTTAAGCCGCATAAAACACGAAATGCCGGGCGATGACCCCAACATTGAAGTAATCACAAGCGCATCCTCTATACCACACGAAGTGGGCGATAATTATTTGGAGGCTTTTGGAAAACTTGGTTGTCACAACATAAACCTTATGCACATACGCAACCGCGAAGATGCCGCACAAAAAGAATATATTGAGCGTATAAAAAAATGCGATGGCGTAATGTTTACGGGTGGAAACCAGTTGCGGCTAAGCACCTTTTTTGGCGGTACCGAAATATTAAAAATATTGCATCACCGCTACCAGCACGAAAATTTTGTGATAGCAGGTACCAGTGCAGGAGCCATGGCCATGAGCAATACCATGATTTACCAGGGATCAAGTTCAGGTGCATTAATAAAAGGCGAAGTAAAAATTACCACCGGTCTTGGATTGATTAAAGATATCATTATTGATTCGCACTTTGACAAGCGCGGGCGCTTTGGCCGGCTGGCACAGGCAGTTGCAAGCAACCCCGGCTGCATAGGCGTTGGCCTTGGCGAAGACACCGGTGTTTTAATTTCAGAAGGAAAAAATATGGAGACAATTGGTTCAGGATTGATTATTTTATTTGATGGTCACGAAATTCGGCATTCAAATATTGCTGACCTGCAGGATGGTGTGCCCATCAGCATCGAAAATCTTATTGTACATGTGCTAACCAAAGGCAATCACTACGATTTAAAAGAACGTAAGTTTTATTCTGAAATTTTGAATTAATCTGGCCTTGTGGTGATTACCTAATTATGCAATTTAATGCTTGATTAATTTTCCTGTTTCTATATATCCCTCTTGGGTACGAATTGAGTAAAAATAAATTCCTTGCTTTAAAATCGATGTGTTTAAAACAGTTGAAAGAATACATTTTTGCTGCAACACATTCCGCATTGTTACGTCATAAATACTAATTTCAAAAGGTAAATTTTTCGCGCAGTTAATTTCAATGTAGTTTTGAAACGGATTTGGAGTAATGCTAAAAGCTACATGGTTTACTACATTTTGCATTCCGCTTGGTGATGCGTATGTAATTTCAAGTTTAGGATGTTTGCTGCTGTCGGCATAATCGCTGGTGCAAAAATTCAATCGCCTAAACATTTGTTCAATATCTAACTTAAGCATCATACCAAAGTTTCCAGCCGGATTTGTAAATATATCTTGTGTTAATGCTGTTACATCCATATTTAAATAATCCTGCGTTGGGTTTGTGGTTGGAGGAACATAAACACGGTTGGTTATTGTTGTTGCAGGTTGATTATTCCATGTTACACTGTCTTCGTACCAAAATGCAGTAACTCTTTCAAGCCATGCATCATTAAGTGCTGTACCAACGGTGCTGTGAGCTCCCAAGCCCGATGTGGCATCATTGGCATATAACGATAAGTAAGCCGAAACAATGGTTGCGTTTTGCGGAATTACGGTCATATCAAATTCAAGCAACCCGCGAAGCACGCCAAACACACCACTAAATGTCCAGGCCTCGGCAGGCAATTGGGTATCATTACCAAAATTTGTATTCACTTCAGTAGGTAATCCATGCAGCATGGCATCTTTACCTGTATTTGCGTTTGGCTGAAGCACAATAGTTGTTTGTGCATCAGCAGGTAACTTTGCTAAAAAAAACAGGAGCAGTATAACAACTTGTTTTATCATGTTAATCTAAGGCTAAATTAATAAAACAAAACAGTAATCGGGAATAAAAATGAAACTACCTGATTAACAAACATTAATTTGTGTGAATCCTATTTGCATTTCCTTTTTATCTTTGTTGATATGATTGTTGCCATAGACGGATATTCATCGTGCGGAAAAAGCACCGTTGCAAAAGCGCTTGCCAAAAAACTGCACCTGTCATACATTGACTCAGGTGCTATGTACCGTGCAGTAACACTTTATTTTTTACAAAACAACATTCCGTTTCCACAGGCCGGAAAAGCAGACGAATTTAATTTTGATTACACCTCAATTCTTGATAAGGTGCACATTCATTTTAAAGTAAATAAAGAAAATGGGCTGTCTGACATTTTTTTAAACAACATAAAACTTACCGATGAAATACGCACCCTTGAAGTATCGGACAATGTGAGTCATGTAAGTGCCATAAAGGAGGTAAGAAAAAGAATGGTTGCTTTGCAACAGCACATGGCATCGCTTGGCAACCTGGTGATGGACGGACGCGACATTGGCACCACGGTATTTCCTATGGCCGACCTTAAAATTTTTATGACAGCCGACCCGGAAGTGCGTGCCGTTAGACGATACCACGAATTGTTTGAAAAAGACAACACAATAACTTTGACAGATGTGCGAAAAAATATCGAAAGCCGTGATTACGAAGACTCGCACCGCAGCGAAAGCCCTTTGCGCAAAGCCGATGATGCTGTGGTACTTGACAACACATTTATGACACCTGATGAGCAAATTACTTTTGTAATTAATGAGTTAGAAAAAATAAAAAGCAAAATCACTGTACAATAACTTCACCTGTTGTTATCTTAAACTGCCTTTGCAAAATACCCAAAAATGAAAAAAAGTTTCGCTTGCACCCTACTGCTGCTTATATTGCAAAGTAAATTATACGCCCAATGCACAGTAGCTATTCCTAAATGGGCAACGGTGGTTAACACCAACATAACAGTGGCAGCAGTAGCTGACACATTTTGGGTTTGCAGTGGCGACACGCTTTTTGGATCAGGTGTTGACAATGTGTATTATGTTGAAAGCGGTGGCGCACTGGATATGTCGGGCATTCACAAAACGGTTTATTTAAAAGCGGGTGCATCCATAAATTGCTCAGGCATTGATGATACGGTTTATTACGAACCCGGAGCTATTATATCATGTAGCGGCAACCACTTTGACAGTTTGTGTACGCAATTGGTTTTTGATTACTCGCAGGCACCTGCCAATGGATGTGTACCAACAAGCGTTGCCCCCCAATTGCCTTTAACAAATAATGAGGTATTACAATGCTTACCGAACCCGGTAATGGATGAACTAAATATTAGTGGTTATATATTAAAAGATGGTGTGGCCGAAATAAAAATATTTAATTTGGTTGGAAAAGAAATTTTTTCAACTCGCTTAACCACTTCAGATTTCAAACTCCATCTAAATCATCTGCCAATAGGAATTTATTTTTTAAAAACCTTATCATCGGCTAAAATGTTTGTAAAAGAGTAATCAATTTTAAAGGCAAAAAACAACAGCATTTGTGCGCACTGTGCGCCATTTTATTATATGTAAATTTGCCGTGTAAATAAAAAAAGCAATGCAGGTAGTAATTGATGCTAATTCGGGTTTTTGTTTTGGTGTGGTATATGCCATACAACATGCTGAAGAAGAACTTGAGCGTTCGGGTAAATTATTTTGCCTTGGTGATATAGTGCATAATAATATGGAAGTGGAGCGACTTAAAGCAAAGGGGTTGGAAATTATAAATCATGAACAGTTAAAAGAACTCCATAACTGCAAAGTTTTAATTCGCGCTCATGGCGAACCACCCGAAACCTACCAGCTTGCATTAAAAAATAATATTGAGTTGATTGATGCTTCGTGCCCTGTGGTTTTAAAATTACAGCACCGTGTGCGCGATAGTTTTGACGATATAGCTGAATCGGGCAATGGACAAATTGTAATTTATGGCGAGAAAGGCCATGCCGAAGTTAACGGACTTACCGGGCAAACGGGTAATAAGGCAATAGTTGTTAAAACAGAAGAGGATTTAGATGAGGTCGATTTTACCAAACCGGTTCACCTTTTTTCGCAAACAACAAAAAGCACAGCCGGCTTTGAAAAAATGGAGCAGCTTATTCAGGAAAGAATTTTAAAAGTCAAAGGTTCGATTGAAGAAACCGACTTTATTACCAACGATACACTTTGCCGGCAGGTAAGCAATCGCGAGCCGCACATGAAACGTTTTGCGCTGCAACATGATGTGGTGGTTTTTGTAAGCGGTAAAAAAAGTTCGAACGGAAAAGCGCTTTACAGTGTTTGCAAAGCCAACAACGACAAAAGTTATTTTATATCAGCACCCGATGAGCTTGACTTTTTATGGTTTGAAAACGCAAAAAGTGTTGGCATTTGCGGAGCCACCTCCACCCCCATGTGGCTTATGGAACAGGTGAAAGAAAAAATTGAAGGGGCGTTACAAAATGCCTGATTATTTTTAATCAACTATCATTTTCTCATTATGGTTTCTGGCATCATTGTATAAAAGTGCCAAAAAGAAAGTAAAAAACACAACGCCGGCTTGCCGTTCAATCAATGATTCGGTCATTAAATTAAAAAAGAATAAAACCAAAAACACCTTTAGTATATAAAACGAGTTTTTTTTCAGCATTAAAAAGGGGACAACAAAAATTAATAGCAAACTAACAATTCCGATAATGCCTAAAATTACTCCCGTATGCATTAACTGGTTATGCGGGCTGTAGTATTTTTCAATACCTTTTGTAAAACCGGCCTCGGCATATTTTTTCATTAATTCATCTTTAATATCCCCTGTTCCAACACCAAGTATGGGATTGTCTTTGATTACGCTAAAAGCCCTTTCCCACAACACAAGCCTAACCGAAGCACTGTTATATTCACCTGACGATTTTCCTTCCAGTCGCATCACCATATCACTTACCTGCCCATACCGGTTAAACAGCTTAAACGAAATAATTTGAAGTGGTAATGCAAAAATTACAAATAAGGCTACAAATTTTATTTTGTTAAGAAAAGGAAAAACGTTTCGCAAATAATAAAAAAGAACAACCAAAAAACTAAGATAAAAGACAAACGTTGCTGTACGCGAACTAAGCAGCATAATATTAATCACAAGCAATGCAAGCATAAAAGCAAACATCACTTTTTGAAAAGCAGATTTTGTGTTTTTATCAAAATACCAGTCGAGAAGAAAAATAGCTGAAATATTTAGGTAAACAGAAAAATAAGTTGGGTGCAGAAAATAAGAATACGCCACATGAAAGAAAACCGAATTATCGTTTGTGATTTTAAAATTTATAATTGCATTAGTTAAGCATATTGCAATAGCAAAAAAATTTCCGGCCACAAAACTGTATTTTATTGATTGATAATTAGGCAACCTGTTTGCAAGAAAAATAAGAGGTATAAACAACAAAGGAGATTTTATTTGCAAATCGAATACAGCATACTTTAAGTTTGATGAATAAATTAACCCTGAAACGTGCAATACGTAAAACACAATCATGTAAAGCCACGGTTTTTTGAGATCAAAAAGTTCGCTTACTATGCCTTTATTAAATTGCATAGCTGCTGTAATACCCAAAGCTACCAAAGCAATTACCGTAATGTGTTGGAAACTACTCATAAAAAAAGCGGCAATCAAAAACAGAGAAAAAACAATTTTATTTAGCAATGCCTTATTCACCTTGACATATTAATTTTAACAGAAGTTGAAACACGCCTTTTTAGCCTGAAATTTATCAGTCCTCTTAAATATCCCCACCCATAACTGGTATGTATTAAAATAAACGCAACTGCAATAAATGGAAATAAAGCCATGTTGTTTTTTTTGACAGAAAGCTGAACAGAAAAATAAATTACACAGGCCTTATACATTAACAAAACCAAAACAGCCATGGCATTAAGGTATGGAATAAAAACTAAAACAGGCATACCAATTAAAAACAAAACAAAAAACAAAGGCACAAACTGCCGCATGGTAGCAGCGCTGCCAAGTTTAATATTAACCAAAGGCTTAAATAAACCATACTGGTAAAACATAACAGCCATTTTTTTAAATGTTTCGCGTGCGAAATACGTTATTACAACATCAGGAACCAAAAATATTTTGCCGCCATTTTTAATAAGTCTTCCATTAAACTCATCATCCTGATTGCGGGTAAGTTCTTCGTCAAACAAACCAATCTCTTCAAATACTTTGCGCTTGTAGCAACCAAATGGCACGGTGTCAACCTGTTTAATTTGGTTTGAGCCTAAGCGATAATGCGCATTGCCAATGCCAAACGGGTGAGCCATGGCAACAGCAATAGATTTTGCAACCAACGTGTTGCTGCCGGGTACAGTATCCCAAACACCGCCTGTATTGTCTGCTTTCTGATTAAATAATTCAAATACCAATCGTGAAATATAATTTACCGGATATACCGAATGTGCATCCAACCTTATAACAACATCTCCTTTACATTTACGAATGGCTTTATTTAAGGCAAAGGGTACTGTTTTTTCAGCATTGTTTTCATATTTAAAAATGGTATGTTTTTTTTCATACGCCTTAATGATGGAGGCGGTGTTATCATCGCTGTTTCCATCCACAACAAATACTTCCAGTAACGATTGCTCATAGTCCTGTGCAAGGATATTATCAAGCACTTTAGCAATGAACTTTTCTTCGTTGCGGCAGGGTATAATTACCGATACAAAAGGTTTATTGCTAAAATTACTCATCTGCAAAAAATTTTGAATAGATGAAATTGATTGATTGTTTCATAAACCTTAATGTACGTTTTGATTTAAACAAACCGGTGGTTGAATGTTCGTTATGATGCACAACCAATGCCGGATCATAAATTACCCTCAAATTGTTTTTTCTGCAAACTTCGGCAGCATAAATTTCTTCGCCAAATAAAAAGGGAGCCTCGTCAAAAAAATCTGGTTGCATCTCAAAAAGATATTTATTAAAAATCATCATGGATCCATGAATGGCATACACCTGTTTTTTTTCAGCCTCTGGTTTATTTGCTGTTGACAAAAATTTTGATTTTTGATTTGACAATACCTGGTATAAATAATAAAGCGGATAGAAAGAAAATATAAACATCAGCCGCTTTAATTTTGATTTGCCTATACGCTGTATATAGTAAGGATTTTGTTCGTGATTAAACCGTGCGGATATTATGCGCGGGCCAATCATGCCTATAGACTTATCCTTGACAGACGATTGAAGAGTTTCAAAAAAATGGGGAGTTTCAATCGCCATATCTGTATTTGATAAAATAAACAGTTCAGGAACATTTCCTAAAAATTGTTTTGTAATGTATTTAAGCGCAAGGCCTGCTGCACCAAAGTAGCCTGTGTTTTTTCCGGCATCAATAAAGTGTACTTCTGAAAAGGAATTGCAAACATTTAAAAATCCGGCCGTGTTATGGCTTCCGTTATTTACTACACAAATAGTAATGCGGTTGCTTATAGATAACAGAACTTTAATGTATGATATTACTTCATCATCATTAAAGTAGTTAACTACTGCAACAACAATATTTTTTTTATGTGCTTCATCCATGTTGCTTTTCGATGTAGTAAATAAAAAAAACAAAAAGAATCCAGGAAAAAAACACCGTATTATATGCCATAACCGATGCAATAAAAGAAAAAAGTATAAGTGAAACAATGCCCGAAAGAACTGCAAGAGAAGATATCTTTTGTTTAACAACATTCACAAATAAAGCTTTGCTGAAAAAACCGGTAACAAACAAAATCACCATAGAAAATGCAATACCAAAGTCATCAATCAAAAACCTAAAGTATGTATATATATTACTAAAATCCTGGCACCCGTTTACATCAAAAGATGTTTTATAAATTCCAACCTCGCGGTAATTTAAACCCATCCACTCAGCTAAACCTGCAAAGGTTTGTGCACCCCACATGTGTTGATGTTTATCAAAGTCGGGTTGCGAAAACCAAATAGAAAACCCTGACACATTTCCGCTAAACCATACTTTTAAATGTTTAGCTATATTAATGTACATATCTTGAGATAAATTCAATTCGCCAGCGCGTGCAACCTGACCAAAAAAGAAAAAACCGATGATTAAAAATGCAGACAATGCAAACAGAAATACATTTTTTAGATTAAACAAACGCAGATTTAATCCATGCCTTAATACAGCAGTAAGCAAACCAGCCGAAAGAAACTGAACCATAGCATATAAAAAAACTGACCTTGCAGTATAAATTACTGCAAAACACAACACAGGAATTAAAACAATTATTGACAATATTTTTTTTCGAATCGAATTACTTATTGAAAAAGCAAATCCTCCAACCAAACATCCAGAATAAGAAATCATAAGCAAAAACATTAAAACACCTGGAAGCCGTTCGCCATTATATCGCTGCGCTGTGTAACCATCAGCGGCAGCTAAAAGGGAGTTAATTGAAAAATAGTTTTCGATGTTTAATCCTGCAAAATACAGCAATAGAAAATAGGCTGTGCATCCGGCACCAATGGAAAGCAGTATGTAAACAACAATTAATCGTTGGCCATAAGAAGACAACGTAAATTGTTTTGTGGTATAATTTGGTTTAATAAGAGATGATGCCGCTAAACTGCCCGTAAAAAAAACAAATACACATGCAACAATAAAAATAAGAGCTTGGTATGAAAACTTGTAATCGGGCGCGGTTAATACAGAAAAAGGAATAATAAAAGCCCAAATAAGCGCAAAAAGAGAAGCGGGAGTAAACCATGAACTTTCAAAATACCTGATTACTGCAGTAATACAAATAGCAAATACAATTACAATATAAATTAATTCTAAGTTAGAGGTCATTTGGTAAATGCTAAAGAAAGTTCTTTATATCCAGCCACTGCAACGCACAATAAATAAAGCACCGTGCTTGCTAAAGTAGTAAACGCTGCAACAGTAAAACCATACACAGGAATTAGCAGCCAATTAAGAAGTAAGTTTGAAAAAAGGCTTACTACAATTGAAATGATTAACGTTTTTTGTTTGAACATTAGCTCCAGAGGCTTTTGAACAAACAAAACCATTTGCCATAATACAGCACTAATGGCTAATGGCAAATACATACCTCTTGCGTTTTCTGGATTTAATTTTAAAATTTTTTCAATTAGTAAATCACCCGCTAAAAAAAGGAATAGAAGTATAATTAATAAAATTACTACTTCCATTGCCATCGCTTTAAAAACGTTTTGCATACTCTCCTCCTTTTTTTCCTGATTCCATTTTTGGGCAATTAATGGGTGAAAAGTTAATATTACAGGAAAACATGCAAAGCCTGCAATCTTATATATTAAGTCATAAACCGAACTGTAATAGCCAACATCATGAAAGCCTGTAAACTGTTTGATTATATACCTGTCAGCTACATTAAAAAATCCGGAAACAAACAACCACATGGTTAACGGAAAGCCATACGAAAATATTTTTTTCAAAAATCCATGCTCCATTAAATTTATTGCCTGCTTTAAAAAAAAGTCACGCGATAAATAATAGTTAATTGCAGCTAATGAAATAGCCATGGATAAAAATATCCAAACACTGCTTTTAATGGACATTACAAAAAATAAAACAAGGATAAATACAACGGTAAGTACATAATATGCCGATTCGGAAACTGCATATTGGGTGGCTTTAAAATAGGCTTGTCGTATAGTAAGCCTAACTGCAAATACACTGTATAATAAAGTAAACAATGAAAATATAACAGCGCTTAACATAGGAAGCAAAAAATAAAAATATCCCAAAATAAAAGAAGCAAACGCTGCGATTATGCTAGACAAAAAAGCTATGCGTTCAAATTTTTGTTCAGCAATCTGTTTTTGATCATCAGGAAAAGAACTAATAAACCGTAAAACACCTTGTTGAACCCAGCCTACAGCAAATGTTGAAATAACCATTGCTGAATTTTGAAGCAAACTAAATCGACCAAATTCTTCAACACCTAAAATTCTGATTCCAACAACCATAATTAAAAGTGTAACTATAGCAGGAATTGTTTTGCCAGCAAAATAAATGACTACATTTTTACGAATCATTTTTGGGAGCATTTTTAAGCAACATTACCTGCTCAAAAAATATAGCCAAAAAAATACCTATGGCAAAACTAAAAACGGTGGCTACAAGATGCTTTTTAAATTTGTTAAGTGTTTGGTATGTATAGGAGTTTTGCTGAGGATATATAATTTTTAAATCTCTTTGAATATCGTTTAGCATCCGTTTAAAATTAAACTTTCTGTTTTTTAAATCGAGCAACATGATTTCAGGTCGTATATCGTATTTTCCATCCATGTCTTTTCTATAAAGTTTACTTTTATTTGTAAATGCAAACTCATAAAGGCTATCAGCATCGCTATACAATTCATTTACAAGTTTCATATTATTATAATATGTTGCTTCAAGTGCATTGTTTTCTCCTATAATTTTTTGCGCGTATTTAACCCCTTTACCAACTTCAGTTGTGTCGGATGCATCAATATTAACATCAAAGATGTAAACGTCTTCGTTTCGGTACGATGAGTAATTGTATTTTATTCCTGATGGAATATTTTTAAAAACCGTTGAGTTGTTAGTACCAGTTAATTCATCAAGCATTTTGCGCAATGGATCATAGTAAACTGATTTAACATAAACGCTTATCACGCCTCTATAGATAGGTTTGGTGTTTTTGTATGAAAAGTAGGATAAAAGATTACCGGCTAAAACAGTTAGAAAAATAATAAGAAACTTTCTTTTAAAAAAAACAATCAGGTCGCCAACAATATTTTTTTTCACTTTAAGTAGCTATATCTGTTGTAAATGTATTAATTAATATTACTTAGCATAATTCACAGCACGCTTCTCTCGTATTACCGTAATTTTTACCTGTCCGGGATAAGTCATTTCTGTTTGAATTCGTTGTGCAAGATCAAATGATAATGTATCGGCTTGTTGATCGCTGATTTTTTCACTCTCTACTACAACTCGTAACTCACGGCCTGCTTGAATGGCAAAAGATTTTTCTACACCGGGGTATGACATGGCCATAGCTTCTAAATCTTTTAACCTTTTCATGTATTGCTCTACTATCTCGCGCCTTGCACCCGGCCTTGCACCTGATATGGCATCGCACACTTGAACAATGGGACTTATAATACTTGTCATTTCTATTTCGTCATGATGTGCGCCAATAGCATTGCATACTTCTGCATTTTCTTTATGTTTTTCGGCCAGCTTCATTCCTAAAATTGCATGAGGCAATTCAGGTTCATCATCAGGTACCTTTCCTATATCGTGCAGCAAGCCGGCACGCTTGGCAAGTTTTTGATTTATTCCCAACTCACTGGCCATTATCGCACACAAATTTGCTACCTCACGTGAGTGTTGTAAAAGGTTTTGTCCATAGCTGCTGCGATATTTCATGCGGCCTACCATACGGGTAAGTTCAGGAGCTAAACCATGAATTCCTAAATCAATACAAGTGCGTTTACCTACTTCCACTATTTCATCTTCAAGTTGTCTGCGCACTTTATTTACTACCTCCTCAATACGTGCAGGATGAATGCGTCCGTCAGAAACCAATTGGTGTAATGCAAGTCGTGCAAGCTCACGTCTTACAGGGTCAAAGCCCGAAAGAATAATTGCTTCGGGAGTATCATCAACAATAAATTCTATTCCGGTAGCTGCTTCAAGGGCACGAATGTTTCTACCTTCCCGACCAATGATGCGTCCTTTTACATCATCATTTTCGATATTAAAAACAGTAACCGAATTTTCAACTGCCTGTTCTGTTGCTACACGTTGTATGCTTTGTATAACTATTCGCTTGGCTTCCTTATTGGCAGTAAGTTTGGCCTCGTCCATAATTTCTTTTATGTGAGACTGCGCCTTGGTGCGCGCTTCAGCCTTTAATGTTTCCACCAGTTGTGCTTTGGCGTCTTCAACCGACAGGCCAGATATTTTTTCAAGAGCAAGCGCCTGTCTTTGCATTGATTTTTCAACCTCTTGCTTTCTTGCTTCTACTATTTCGGTTTGCTGTCGCAAATTTGATTGCAGTGCTTCGTTTTCTTGCTGCTTGCGTGTAAGCTGCTCAAGTTTTTGACTTGCTTCGCGTTCTTTTTGTTTGATGCGATTTTCAGCTTCATTTATTTTGCGATCCTTATCAGCAATCATTTTTTCATGCTCGGCTTTCATCTGGTAAAACTTATCCTTGGCCTCCATCAACTTATCTTTTTTAATAAGTTCTCCTTTTGCTTCGGCTTCTTTTAAAATGATGGCTGCTTTTTCGCTGGCAGCGGCTTCAATTTTTTTATTCGATTTGCTGGCAAAAAGCCATGTTAGCAACGCAGCCAACAAGGCAGCTCCGCCAATTTCAGCTATCAAAATATAATCTAATTCCATTGTACGATTATTTTATTGGGTTCAACATTTTTTTTACAAAACAGCAAAAGAAAAACATCCTGCTTAAAGCAAGCACTTGTTGAACTACTAAAGTAAAACTGATAATTCCGTTAACCGGAATGATAAAAAAGCTATTGTAAACTCACGTATCGATGTGAGCCGTTTCGGTACTATCTAAATAACCGGTAAGCATTTCGTCTAATGAACGCAGTTGCTCTAAACGGGAGGTATCTTTTTTATGCGAGAGGTGCTGGCTTCCAACCACATCACCTGCAAGACTGAAAGCACACATGGCTAAAATATCCTGACTGTCGTTTACCGAATAATTTCTGCGAAGCGAATTTAATTTTTCATTAAGCAGTTTTTCGGCCTTGCGGATATTTTCAGTCTCACCGGAAGGCACTTTCAGGTTATATTGCCTGTTGCCTATGTTAACGGATAAAGATTGATTTTCCATGATATGATAATTAACTATTCAGCATTGCTAAACACTTATCAATTTCCTTTACGTAATCGTCAAGTCTTGTTTTAAGAAATTTGTTTTCTTCCTTTGTCTCTTCTGTTACGTTGGTGGCTAAATTAAGTGTTTTGTTCTTTTCTTCCAATTCGGCAACTTTCTCCTGGCTGCCTGCCACCACCTGGCCTAACGAAACCATTTCGGTTTTCATCTTATTATTTTCATCGGCAAGTTTTTTTACTTCCATTTCAAGTATAGCCTTGTCATCAGTTAAACTTTTATTCAGTTCGATAAGCTGTTTAATTTTTGATTCAATTGCTTTGATTTTTTCTAATTGTTCGTCCATGATTTTTGAGTTTTTGATTTATAAATTTTGTTGGATAAAAGTATTACCGTGCTTTGCTTTATGTAACCTGCCGTTTAAAACTTAACAACAATGAATTGTTTATTTCTTCGTTTAATATTTAATTCAAAAAAATCGGGTTGCTTACTTTTGTTGTTATGCGTTATAAAACTATTTTTTTGTTTTTAACATCGTTTATTGTTGCATGTGCAAGCAGCTTTAAAGTGCAAGCGCAAAATATTATTGATGACAATAAAAAAAACTATTACTCTCAGGTTTTGGGCTATGTAGTTACCGAAGTTTTTAACGATAAGGTTTTTGATTTAATAGCAGACTGGATAAACACACCGTATAAATATGCCGGAAAAAACGAGAGGGGAATAGATTGTAGCGGTTTTATAAATGTGATTTATAAAACTGTTTTTAATTTACAGCCGGGTATCAATAGTTACGATATGTATGAGCGCACTCATCATATTAAAAAAAGCAACTTGATGCCAGGTGACTTGGTTTTTTTTAAAACCAGAGGCAAGCGCGTGTCGCATGTAGGAATTTATTTGGGCGAAAATAAGTTTGCCCACGCAAGTGTTAGCAGCGGAGTGGTAATTAGTGACTTGGACGATAATTACTATGCTAAAAGATTTGCAAAAGGAGGAAGGGTAGAAGGAATTAATTGATTGCAGGAACCACCAATCATATTACACGGGTTTAACACAATGTTTTGATAGTTCTGGTAAATGCTATTGCAGATTGCAGCACATTTATTTTGCATTGCAAAACATAGTTTATTTAAGTTCTGTAATGTGCATGCGATAAGGCTTGCCATTAAACAAAAGTGTTACATTATAAACACCAGACTTAAACCCTTCTTCGCTTGCCGAAAAGCGAATATTGTGCTTGCCCGTATCTTGAAATCCTAAATCAATTTTCTTAATTATTTTGCCCATTAAATCGGCAAACTGAATGCTTACTTTACCATGGGACGGTAATGTATAAACAATGTTGGTAGCACCCCTGTAAGGATTAGGGTATGCTTCAAGCGTTACTTCGGTGGTAACATCAAGATGAGCCGAAACAATGTCAGTAATTTTTTCTTTTCCGTTAAAGTCAATTTGGCGTAATCGGTAATAGTAGGTTATGCCTCTAGTTACATTTTTGTCATCAAAAACATAGTCGTGCTGTGTGTTAGTTGTGCCTAACCCTTGTACCCATCCAATGCGGTTAAACTCAAGATTGCTTTCGCTGCGTTGCACCTCAAAGCCTGCATTATTTTTTTCACTAGCCGTTTTCCATTTCACGGCAATACTGGTTGTTCTTGGTTCGGCTTTTAAGTTTATTAACTCAACCGGCAAGGGATTAGGTGTACCTTGCGCAGTTCCAAAATCAAAAGTTCCTCCCGGTACCCAAAAACTGCTTACACCGTTTCGAAGCACTGATGTTACCGGAGAAGTATTACATGCATAAGCACCAGTAATTGCAGGTATAGCCCAGGCTGCACCATTTATACTTCTTGCAACTGTCCAGGCAGATGTTGCATTGGTATAATTTAGATTATTAAGTGTTACATGCATGTCAGCCGAGCCAAATCCTGCACCTGCCATGCGCCAATATCCATTGTTAAGCAATGTATCACCATATTCAACCGGGCATGTTGGATCTGAACCCATATCATCTGGTATTACAGCCGGAAACGAATTAAAAGTTGTAAGAATGTTGCTGATGGCCGGTGTTATACCATTATAGAAGTTTGCATTAAGCCTTTGATAACCGGCCGCTGCAGTTCCTACCGGAAATTCCCACACACGAGGTGAAATAACAGACGGTGTATATCTTCTGAGATTTCCTTGCACAAAACTGGTAGTATTACCTGCTGTAACTGCTGTGGAGGCATCGTTTAATATTCTAACCTCAAAGGCATTTGTAATAATTCTTCCTGAAGTTAGTGTCATAGTACCGGTATTGGCCATAATCATGTGTGTAGTCATGTTAACTCCTGCACCGGTATTTAACATGGTTATATTATTAAGTGTGTCTGTATTGATATACGTTTGTGAGCCTGTGCCTCGAAAAATCATTGTACCGGTAGAACCTGGATTTAATTGCCCAGCATTGGCAAGGTTGCCCGAAAGGCGAATGGTTCTGTTGTTTCCGTTTAATACGGATGTTGCATTTTGCAATGTTAAGTTTCCGGCAATATCAATATCCTGAAGGGATGTTACCGAGCCCCCGGTTTTATTAATAAATAAATTACTAAAGTTACTTGGCGCAATAAGGTTGCCACCAATATTTTGGCTCACAGCTGCATTTGACATTGAAATGGTTGATGTGGAATATGCATTAAAGATTCCACTGTTGGTAAAATCGCCACATACACTTAATGTTATGCCAGTATTAACAGTAAGTGATGCGCCAGGTTGAATATTTAAGTTTCTACAAACCGCACCACCAACACTTACAACAGGCTGATTTGCTGAAGAAGGTAAAATATATGCATCAATACCACAAGCCGGCATTGTACAACCACCCCAATTGTTAACTTTAAACCAGTCGTTATCAACTGCACCGGTCCAATACACAGTAGTTGCCGAAGCACCATAATTTATTGGTGAAGTTGTAGAGAAAGTCATAGTAAAACCAGATGTGCTGTTTGAATAATTACTTACAATTAATAAATAAACTTCTCCAGCCGCAACAGGCAACATTGCTTCATAAGCACCATCAAAGCCTGGATATGCTGCCGGAGCTGTGTTTGTTACACCACTGTAAAGTCCGGTAGCACCTAAGTAACTGTAGTTACATCTTATTGGTGTGGCTCCTCCTAAGATACCAGCGCAAGACGTTGCACTGGCACCGGCTATTTTCCAAATTGCAAAATCGTAATCCGTTCCAACAGTGCTTGGTGCACCGGGCCAATCGTTTGGTACAATATCAAATTCAAGATTTCCGCCAGCATTAATATTTAATTGGAACCATGATGAACCACGTTCTGCAGTGTATAAGCAATTGGTTCCAGCACCGGGAAAATCGCATTTGTTACCGAATGACTGAAATCCGGGATCTCCAACAGGAATTATTCGGTTGCATACCGGCAAAGGTGAGCCGCATTCCTGGCCATATATATCCGGCAAAGTTGAGGCACCATCTATTGCTATAAGTCCAAATGTACCTGTGTACATGTTGTAACCATCAATCATTACATAATATGTAGTTCCAATAGTTAAACCTGCAAGGGTAAGTTGTGACATATAGGTTGGAGTTGGAGCTGTACCTCCGCATCCAGAAGCGTCATCATTGCACGCTACAAAAATTAAGCCTGCACCACAAGTTCCCCTATAAACCGCAATTTGTGTATTGCGCAATGTACCAGGAGATGTACGAATTATTGCACTGGCTGATGTAGCTACAAAGCTATACCACATTGAATTTACTATGTTTGGTGTAGCCCAGCATGCTGGTGGTGCCGGCTCACCTGCACCAGAAGTACAACTATTATTTCCGCTGTAATACACCCCTAATGTCATTGGAATTGCATTGCATGGTGCATCATTTGAAACAGATCCTGCTGATGCGATGGATATATTATATTCAACACTCATCGGATTCGCCCATGTATCAACTATAATATAATATACACCAGCAGATGGTAAAACCACGCTTCCTGTGAGTGTGCCGGCATAAGCGCCTCCGCCTGAGCCAATACAAGTGGCTGATCCGCTTCCCGGACAACCACTGTAAACCTGAAAGCCAATGCTATTAGAACTAACCCCGCTTAATGTAATTGCAATACATTCAGAAGATGTAGATGTATAACGATATACTTTATCTTCTCCAGACTCATAAAGAGTTCCGCATGATCCGCTTGAACCTGATGTATAATCATTACCCATGCAGGCTGTTGATTCGTCAAGTGCGCTAAATGGCAAAGTTGGAATTACAAGCGGATTTCCACATGTGGCTCCGGTAAGTGTTGCAACCGGTGCTGTTATACTAATAGAATAATTAAAGCATGCTCCAGAACCATCAATAACCACATAATAAGTACGGCCGGCAATAACATCGGCACATACCGATTTTGAGCCTGTGGCACTGGTTTCGTTTGCAACACATGACGCACCTGTGCCAGCACAGTAACTGCTTAAAGGACATCCTTCATATACAAATATTCCGGTATTAGAACCAGTAGTATTTATTCTGACAACGATTCGGCCAGACGCTGCAGCAGTAAAAACAAAAACTTCCTCTTCTCCATTTAAAAATGTTCCATTTCCGCACGCACGAGTGTTAGCTGCTGTTAAATCGTTAACCGAACCGCATGTGTTTCGTCCAAGCGCTGCATAAGGCAATGCTGCAACGGCTACCATTCCAGTTCCCACGTTACATACCCCGCTTGGTACTGGTGCGCTAAGTGTTAAATTGGTAATGGCATAACAACTTACAGGGCTCCTTGAATCAGCAATTACATAATATGTTCTTCCGGCAACAACGCAAAACGAAATGGTTCTGTTTCCATTACCCTGCGATGAGCTTAAACATACAGCACTATTGCCTAATAACGGACAACCATCAAAAGCCGACAAACTTACCCTGTTAGAAGCGGTTGTAAGCGTTGCTGTAACAGTTCCTGAAATGGCAGCAGTAAAGTACCAAACCCTATCCTCTCCCTGATAATAATTTGATGATGCACATAAAGTAATTGTGCCACTGTTTAAATCATTAACTGCACCACACGTTGTAGTTGCACCAGAAGCATACGGCAATACAGCCACAGCAGTAACTCCGGAACCCAAACCACCAGGACATGAAGGTGGAGAAGTGTATCTATACGCTAATGTACCTAATCCTGCCTGGCTAATACAATTGTATCTGGTTAATAGAACCCGATAAGTTCCAGATGATGTACATTGCCAGTTAATAAAAGATTGTGTTCCGCAATAATCGTCATTGTATCCGCCTGGTACAGCCACCCCTGAGTTATCAAGTAAAGTTATTTGTGTATCAAAAGCACTTGCACCGCCACCGCTTGCTGCACAAAATGAAAACTGATAGTAGTTTGGCGCACTTGCATTAAACACAAGATAGGTTGCACCATTTACGGCTATTGTTTGCCACGATGTAGTTGGAGTAATGGTACCAGCGTTTGTACCACCACTGCACTGGGCATTAGCACTATAATTTGCTAACCCAATAACTACGGCAGTTGCTAATGTGAGTAATTTTTTTTTCATACTCGTACGTGTTTAAGTTCTACTTGCTCTCTATTCTATTGCTTAATTCTATTTCGCTTTTATTTTCGCATGCTTGAATAGCCTGCTCAATGGTTGCACTTTCTTTTTTAAGCCATGTCAACTCCATTTGCTCAAATAAATCTGTAACCTGCTGGGTTTTCCAAGGGTCAATACGAAGCATTATAAGTTTTCTGCTCTCACAGTAACCTTTAAACTCTACGCCTTCCATTACATTTAAATACGATTTAAGAGTTGGAAGCCTTTTTAGCATATCCATCTGGGGAAGTTCATACACAAAATCTGATTTGGGTTTAACCTTTTCTGCGTCTTGCGCAAACGCATTCACGGTTGTAAGCAAAGTCATAATGGCTAATGTTGTAAGCAAACTTTTCATAGTTATATATTTTTACTAATTCTACGCCAGCAACTTTTAAAAGTTATATCCGAAAAACCATTCCTTACACGTGTAAGGTTTTTTGATTTTAGTGTATCTTTTAATACCCTTTTGTAAAAAACCACTTCACATCTGCACATTTTTCGTTGTCTGGTTGAGTAAAAATGTTGACTTTAGCAGCCGTTTACTTCTGTAAGAATTTTTACATTGAATACTAAAAAAGTCTATTTCATCTCTGATTTTCATCTTGGAGCACCTGATTATAACACCAGTTTAAAACGGGAAAAAAAAATTGTCAGTTGGCTTTCATCTATTAAAAAGGATTGCGGTGAGCTTTTTATTTTAGGCGATGTTTTTGATTTTTGGTTTGAATACAAGCATGTGGTTCCTAAGGGCTATACAAGGTTGCTTGGTAAACTCGCTGAGTTTAGTGATGACGGAATTCCCGTTCATTTATTTACAGGCAACCACGATATGTGGATTTTTGATTACTTACCAAAAGAAACAGGAATGAAATTATACCGCCAGCCCCAGGAATTTATTTTTGACAATAAAAAATTTTTTATTGGTCATGGGGATGGATTGGGCCCGGGTGATCATGGATATAAGTTTATTAAAAAAGTTTTTGCAAATAAATTTTGCCAATGGCTGTTTGCCCGATTACACCCTAACCTTGGCATATCAATGGCAAACTACTGGAGTCGCAAAAGCCGTATGGCAACAGGAAATCATGATGAAAAATATTTGGGTGATGACAAAGAATATTTAGTGGTGTATATCAATACTGTTTTAACCAAGCAACAATATGACTACTTTATTTTTGGCCACCGTCATTTACCCATTGATATGCAAATAAAAAACAGCCGCTATATCAACCTGGGCGACTGGATTAAATATTTTACGTATGCTGTCTGGGATGGTGAAATCCTTTTGCTGAAAAAATTTGAGGCGTAACCTAATGCAAACAAGGTTTATTTTTTTCAACTTATCAACCAACAATCAATAAGGGCTTTCCAAAACCTGTTCGTGTTTTGTTTGTTTAAAATCTTCTTTGGTAATGGCATCTTTTTTACCAAGATAGTTCCACTTTATGGCTGCAGTATATTTATTAAATGTGTTATTTAAATCTTTAAGGGTAACCGCATTTATTTTTTGCGAAAACGATTCGTCAAGCTTCCACGATCCGGTAGCCTCGGCCCTACCCAACGCTGAACTTTGTGCAGCCGAAGTTTCAAGCTTCATGTAATACTGCGTTAAATAGCTTTGCCGGCTATCCTTTAATTCTTTCTCTGTAAAACCGAATTTTTTTACCGAATCAATCAAGGCAACCATTACTTCAATTGATTTTTTGGGGTCAAGCGTACTGATGTAAATTGAACTGTATGGAGAAGTAGTTGCACTACGATCGTAATTGGCGGCAGGCGCGTATGACAAACTGCGTTTGGTTCTGAGTTCGACAAAAAAGCGATCGTACAATATTTGCATAGCCATATCCATTTGTACACCCTGGTCAGTGGCAAGGGATGGCGCACTCATAATACCCATCAGGTAATTGGTAGCCAAATCACGGTCAACTATCACTTCGCTGCCCTTGGTAATTATAAGTTTGTTTTCAGTAGGTGCAGGGCTGCCATATCCCATCTTGCCAAGTGTAGCTTTAACTTTTGAAGTTACATCTGCATCATCAACATTACCAACAATTACAAGGTAACAACGTTTTTTACCAATAAGTTGCTCGTAATATTTTTTGGTTTCTTCAAGTGTAATTTTTTCGAGCGAGGCAGCTGAGCCTTGTGGAAGCTTTGAATAGTTGCGCCCTTTAAACGATTCTGACATGGCAATATTCCTTAATGAGCCATCGGCATTCGACTCTTGTTGTTTTGCATTTGAAATAGCTTTTTCGCGTGCAAGCGAAAATTCTTTTTCATCAAAAGAAGGACTCATCAAAGCATCGGCAAATAAATTCCAGGAATCATCCCAATAGGTTTTTATGCATGTCATTTCCAAATTACCATAGTCAAGACCCGTTGATGAGCCAAATGTGGTACCCATTTTTTCAGCAGCATCATTAAAAGCAATTTTGTTTAATGTTTTTGTTCCACCATTTATTGCAACGTTAAATGCAAGTGCTTCAATACCCTCTTTTTCTTTGCTGTAATTGGCAGTACCACCCCGAACATACAGGCGCGCACTGATTACTTCTTTTGGTGTTTTGCGAATAATAACTTTAAGTCCGTCAACATTTATTTCTTTGGCGCTTTGTGCAATTGCAGCATTGGCTATTGCAAAAGCAATAAATGATAAGAATATTTTTTTCATGTGTATATATTTTATTTTTTCAGTTGGTCACATGGAATACGCCATATTCATCTCGTTTGGTAAACTAAATTGTATATGGCTATTTCATACCCATTTTATTTATTGTTATTGTAAAAATGTATTTACATCATCAATTTTAAACATCTCTTTTACTCTAGGAGAAACAAGTAACCCTGTTACAGCATTTTTTCCTTTTATGTATTTATTTACAAAGTCTTTAATATCCTGACGAGTAACTTTATTAAGCATGTCATTATAGGTAGTATAATAATCAATATTGGCCGATGCCCACCAGAAGGTTACTGTATGCACGTAGGCCGAAGTTTTTTCTTTGCCATAGGTGTCTTGAATTATCAATTGCTTTTTTGCTGTTTCGAGTTGCTCGTTTGTAAAATAATCATCTGCATCAAACCTGTTTATTTGTTTTTGAATCATGGCATAACACTCTTTAAGCTTTGCGGGGTTTGGCACTACAAACAATTGAATTGGACCAACATATTTACAGGTTTGGTAACCGATGTTTGCCTGATAAGCATAACCACTGTCAACCAGTGATTGCTGAAACTCGCTTGATGTTAATCCAAGTATGGTTGAAAATACATCGGCTGCATAGGTGGCTTTAACATCATTACGTGTATCGGGACCATGATATCCAATGGTTAACATTGGAACTTTGGCATTTTCACTGGTTGTTAAATATTTAATGTTTGAAGCCAGCGGTGCAAACTCAGGTATTGGCCATTTTGTAAATGGATCAAAATCGCATGGCTTCCAGTCACCAAACATTTTTTCGGTTTTGGCAAAAACCTCTTCGGGCTTAACATCACCGGCAATTACAAGGATAGAATTATTAGGGTAGTAATACTTTTCATTAATAACTTTCATTTTTTCAGTAGTGGCAGTAAGAATAACATCATGCACTCCAATGGGGTTTTTTCTGAAATACAAATCACCCCACATGTATTTGTTAAAGTCTTGTATTAAATGAAATGCCGGACTTGATTCCGCACGCTGAAACTCACCGTCAACAACTGGGTTCTCGTTTTTCATTTCCTGCTGCAAAAACAATGGATAGCGAATGGCATTATTCATAAACTCAAGTCCCTCGTCAATCAATTTATTACTTAGAGTAAAAAAATAATTTACACGCTCATTGCTTGTGGTTCCGTTAAACGAAATGCCCAGTTCATTTACGCGCTCTAAAAACTTTTCCTGCGATGGAATGCTCTTATTCGCTTTAAAAAACATGTGCTCATACAAATGGCTAAGCCCGTTAAAAGCTGAATCTTCGGTATAGGAACCGTTTTTAACACACATTTCAATAGTTACAAGAGGAACAGAGTTGTCTTCTATCACAAGCACTTCAAGCCCATTGCTGATTTTTTTCAGATGAAAATTTGAAGGAAGCTTTTTTTGTGCATTTAATAATGTGGCTGATGACAACAACAGCACAAACGCTATAAGTTTTTTAATCATGTTTAGTTTTATTTATGCGGCTAAAGTAAGTATAACTGTAAAAAGCAGATTGTTAACGAAAGTTTAAAATTAAAAAAGCATCTGCATGGCAATATGCTTCACTACAAATCTGTATTTATACTAATTGGTTTCGTTTTCCTCACTCTTATCCATCACCAAATCCACCAACTCACACTTGGTTTTAAATTGCCCAAACAAAACATTGGCTTTGGTACCAACAATACTTTCTACTTTGCCGGCTACTTTTCCATTATACAATTTTACCACTGAGCCAACCCCAATGCGCTTATCAATTACTCGCGTTTCTTTTTTTTCTTTAAAGGTATCCCGCTTTAAACCTATTTCGGTTAAAAATTTATCGAGCACAAACTTTTTATTTTTTGCCTCTTTAAAATCTTTTGCCAAACGTTTAATGCGCGCTTCGTACTGGTTGATTAATTTTTGCTCCTGTGCCTTTACAAATTTGTCCAGATTATTTTTTGTGTTCTCTGTTTCAAAAAGCAACGATTCGTTTTTTGAAAGCATTTCGCGCAGCTTTTTTTCTTTGTTGATAATCTCTTCGGATTTTTTCTGGATAAACGATTTTTCTTTCTCAGCCTTGGTTAATAATTGTTCAAGCAAAACATGCTTGCGCGAAACTTTGTTGCGGGCATTATTAATTAGCTTTCCGGGCAAGCCGCTTCGCTCTGCTACCACAAAAGTGTATGAACTGCCAGGCTTCCCAACCTGCAAGCGATACAACGGTTTTAAATTTTTTGAGTCGAACGACATGCTGCCGTTAATGATGCCTTCTGTTTTATCGGCAAGCACTTTAAGGTTCATATAATGCGTGGTGATAATGCCCACCGATTTTTTCACATTCAATTCTTCAAGCAGCGCTTCGGCTAATGCACCTCCTAAATCAGGGTCGGTACCACTGCCAAATTCATCAATCAAAAACAAACTCTTATCATCAGCCTTATCCAAAAAAACTTTCATGTGCTGCAATCGCGAACTGTATGTGCTCAATTCATACTCGATAGATTGCGAATCGCCAATGTCAACCAAAAAGTTTTCAAAAATCCCCATCACACTTTCACTCGCAACAGAAACCAGTAAGCCACTCTGCAACATCATTTGCAACAGCCCAATTGTTTTCATGCAAACTGTTTTTCCTCCTGCATTGGGTCCGCTTATAACAAGTATGCGGTTGCGTTCGCCAAGACGCAAATCAAAAGGTACCGTTTCTTTTTTATTTTGTTTGTTAAATAAATACAACAGCGGATGCTTTGCTTTGCGCAAATCAAAAACAGGATTTGCGGTAAGCATCGGCATGGCAGCATTTACATCCAATGCAAATTTTGCTTTGGCACGAATAAAATCAAACTCCGATAAAATAAAACTGTACGCCTGAATGAGCGGGAAATATTTTCGCAGCACGTTAGTGAGTTCACGCAGGATTCGCAAAATTTCTAAACGCTCCTCCTGCTCCAAATTAAAAATGGTGTTGTTTATTTCTACCGTTTCATGCGGTTCGAGAAAAGCAGTTTTACCCGTTGCCGAAACATCATGCACAATTCCTTTGAGTGCACGTTTTTGTTCTGCAACAATTGACAAAACTCTTCTGCCGTTGCGCCAACTTTCTTCACTGTCGGTAAGCCAGCCCTCTTTTTTATATTTAGAAATTACACTCTGGTAAATTCGCGCAGCCTCATTGCGACTCCGCTGAAGCGAACGCCTGATATTTGCCAGCTCAGCCGATGCAGTGGAGTGCACCACACCATACTCGTCCAGCACAGTTTCTATTTCTTCAATAATCTTTTTTTCAAAAACAACATGCTCAATAACAGAATTCAATAACGTAAACCGATTTCCGTTAAGCGAAAAGAAGTTAAAAATTTCCTGAGTTGTTTTTGTAATCAATAAAATATTTAAAACCTGTTCAGGCTGCAGCACGCTGTTTTCAATATTGAGCAAGCTCAATTCACGCGAAACATCTTTGTAATTATCGGCAGGAAAATTTTCTGATGCCGAAAGTATTTTTCTAAACTCTTCTGTTTTGCCGAGCAATACTTTTAATGTTTCCAAATCGTTCCATGGCTTCAAATCAAAAACCAACTCCTTGCCTCCCTTGCCCAAACAATGCGCTGCAATGAGTTCTTTAATTTTTGAAAATTCTTCGGAGAGAAGGGAGTGTTGCGGGAAAATAAACATCCTGCGAAGGTAGGATATAGGATTAAGGGGGTAGGATTAAGTGAACAAAAATACTTTCTGAGTTCTCTCACAGAAGGCACGGAATACACGGAAATTTTTTCTGTGACTTCGGTGCTTTCTGTGAGAGTTTTTTTACTCCACCACCACTTTCTTTGTTACCACCTTATCATCCATCATTACACTCACAAAATAAATTCCTGTTGTAGAAAGTATTAGAGAAAATGAGCTAATGCTTTTTCTTTTAAGCTACCTTGGCTTAAATCTCCATTTATGCTTCATATCATACTTTGTTTTTCCATTACCCACAAGGCAAACAGGCACACAAACCCCAATAGCAATAGCATCAAAAAGAGCCAAGGTGGTAAGAGCTTCTTTATCATCAATTATAAACGGTATCAACCCTGGGCTAATTGCAGCTCCGGCTAATAACATACCAAAAGGCTGCAGCCAATCTCTCCTGCCAAACCAATTTTTTCTAATCGAAATAATACTATCAAGAGCTATTGAAAAAGTATCATATACATAATGATAGTTTACAAACGTGTCATGGTAGGTCTTTCCACTCATTTCATAGTTCATGAAGGTAGTGTCTTTGATTGCCTTCCTTGATTTCTCATAAAAGAGCAATGAATCCGAAAATCCTGAAACACGTACGAAATAAGTAGTATCAGTTGTCTTTATTCCAAATATCTTCTTAAATTTTAACTTTTTTATCTTATCGGGCTTTTTAATGTTTTGAATTACTATTCTGTCTTGAGCTATTACAGAAAATGAGATGCCCCAAAAGATAAATAGGTTAAAAAATGATAATCGTTTAGCCGCCATTACAATAATGAAAGTCAAATTTAGAGTTTTAAATAACACAATTTTCAGTTTACTTAACCGCAACCAACTCTTGCTAACATATGTTAAAAACTAACTTCGTACCTTATTGCATATTTTAACCACTTTCGCAGCAAAATTTAACACCTATGCCAACCACCACCGAACTCAACAAAATAGCATCACAAGTAAGACGCGACATTGTGCGCATGGTACATGCCGTGCAAAGCGGCCACCCGGGTGGTTCACTTGGCTGCACCGAGTTTTTTGTGGCTATGTATTTTGAAATTCTCCGTCTTCCTCCCCTCTCAAAAAAAACAAATTCATTCCATTCCCCTTCTCCTTTGGGAGAAGGTGCCCAAAGGGCGGATGAGGCCGGGGTGAGGCCTTTTTCGATGGATGGCACAGGAGAAGATTTATTTTTTCTCAGTAACGGTCACATTTCACCCGTGTGGTACAGTGTGCTTTCACGAAGCGGATATTTTGATGTAAAAGAACTTTCAACATTTCGCAAATTAAATACGCGCTTGCAAGGGCATCCCGCTACGCACGAGCACTTGCCCGGTGTGCGTGTTGCATCAGGTTCACTTGGCCAGGGAATGTCGGTAGCTATTGGCGCTGCACTTGCAAAAAAATTAAACGGTGAAAAAACATTTGTGTATTCACTTCATGGCGATGGCGAATTGCAGGAAGGACAAATTTGGGAAGCAGCCATGTTTGCCGCAGCAAAAAAAGTTGATAATTTAATTTCGACTATTGATTACAACGGCCAGCAAATTGATGGCGCTACTGATGATGTAATGCCTCTGTTTAATCTTAGTGCTAAGTTTGAATCTTTCGGTTGGGATGTGTTGGAAATGGATGGTGGAAATATTGAAAACATAATTGCAACAATAAAAACTGCGCAGCAACATACCGGTAAAGGCAAACCAGTCGTTATTATTATGAAAACTGTAATGGGCAATGGAGTTGACTTTATGATGGGCTCACATAAGTGGCATGGCATTGCACCCAATGATGAGCAGTTAGCAAAAGCACTGAGTCAACTTCCTGAAACAATCGGTGACTACTAATCTCTCATTAACGAAAACGAATCTTAACGAATTTACGAATTGAAACGCGAGATTTTGCGAATGAAAAAACTTCAATCCCGAAGCATCGGGACAATATTCAATATTCGATATTCAATTTTATTTTTTCTTCTCCCATTGTTTTGTCCTGCCCAACAAAAAAATAAAACTTCAACATTAACGCGCATAGAATTTTTGTTTGATGCATCGCAAAGCATGTTTGCCAAATGGCAGAGCGATACCAAGTACGAAATAGCGAAAAATTTATTGGGCGAGATGGTGGACAGCCTTGATAAAATTCCGAATGTGGAATTGGCTATGCGTGTTTACGGACACACAAAAAAATTTCCTCCACAAGATTGTGATGATACAAAGCTTGAAGTTCCATTTGGCGGCAACACTGCATACATGATTAAAAAGCGATTGAGCGAAATTTCTCCAAGCGGCACCACTCCTATTGCACTTTCATTAGACCAATGCGGAAAAGATTTTCCTGACGACCCTGCACGCAACATTATTATTTTAATTACCGATGGTATTGAAGAATGCAATGGTGACCCTTGTGCAGTATCACTCATGTTGCAGAAAAAAGGAATTGTTTTAAAGCCTTTTGTTATTGGTTTGGGATTGTCTAAAGATTACAAAGATGTTTTTAACTGCGTAGGAAATTATTACGATGCAACAAGCGAAGCCTCTTTTAAAACTATTTTTAATGTTGTGATTTCACAGGCACTCAATAATACTACTGCTCAGGTAAACCTACTTGATGAAAAAGGCCGCGCTACGGAAACAAATGTGAACATGACTTTTTACGACACGCATACAAATGCTATTCGTTATAATTTTATTCACACCATGAACTCACGTGGAGTGCCCGATACGTTATTGATTGACCCATTGAGCACATACAATATTTACGTGCACACCATTCCACCAGTGCATAAAGACAGTTGCAAAATTATTCCTGGCAAGCATAACATCATTGGCATTGATGCACCACAAGGCGATTTATACTTAAAGTTTGATGGTGTAAGTGATTATAAAAATTTGCAATGCATAGTGCGTAAACATAACGAAGACAAAACACTGCACGTGCAATCGTTCAATTCTACCGAACGTTTTATTATTGGTAATTATGATTTGGAAGTTTTGTGTTTGCCACGAATGAAAATTGATAACGTAAACATTGCGCAAAGCAAAACCACCACTGTTCAAATTCCTAATCCAGGTTTGGCAACTATACAAATGCAGTCAGCCGGTTATGGAAGTATTTATGTTGAGAAAGAAAATAAATTAACCTGGGTTTACAACATCAGCGACAACTCAACGCGTGAGAGTGTTTTATTACAACCCGGAAATTACAGAGTAATATTCAGACCAAAAGGAAGCAAAGAAGCAATTTATACTATTGACAAACCATTTAAAATAACATCAGGAACGGGAACGAGTGTGGTGGTGAATTGAAAGCCCCCTAACCCCCGAAGGGGGAACAGCAAAATGAAATCAAAACAAAAATTATAAAACAAATATTTAATAACTACCTCATTCCCTCTTCGGGGGTTAGGGGGCTTAATTTTACGCAATGAAAAAACACTCATACACCGAGAAAAAAGATACACGTTCAGGTTTTGGAGCAGGATTGCTCGAACTTGGAAAAACAAATCCTAACGTAGTGGCACTTTGTGCCGACTTAACAGGTTCGTTAAAAATGGATGCTTTTCAAAAAGAATTTCCACACCGCTTTTTTCAATGTGGCATTGGCGAAGCAAACATGATGGGCATAGCAGCAGGGCTAACTATTGGTGGAAAAATTCCTTTTACAGGAACGTTTGCAAATTTCTCAACCGGACGAGTTTATGACCAAATTCGTCAGTCCATTGCGTACTCGGGTAAGAATGTAAAAATTTGTGCCTCACATGCAGGCCTTACATTAGGCGAAGATGGAGCAACACATCAAATATTAGAAGACATTGGTTTGATGAAAATGTTGCCGGGCATGGTTGTGATAAATCCATGCGATTATAATCAAACTAAAGCAGCAACTATTGCTATTGCAAATTACAACGGCCCTGTGTATTTACGTTTTGGCCGACCATCATGGCCCATATTTATTGATGCAAATCAAAAGTTTGAAATAGGAAAAGCACTGATGTTAAACGAAGGAACTGATGTGAGCATTTTTGCGACCGGACATTTGGTTTGGAAAGCAATTAAGGCCGGTGAGCAATTAGCAGAAATGGGAATAAATGCCGAAATAATAAATATACACACCATTAAACCCTTGGACGAAAGAGCAGTCATAGAGTCAGCGCGCAAAACAGGATGTGTGGTTACGGCTGAAGAACATCAGATGAATGGAGGGTTAGGTGATAGCATTTGCCAATTGCTTTCAAGGCATAATCCTACACCTGTTGAAATGGTTGCAGTAAAAGATTCGTTTGGCGAAAGCGGAACGCCTGATGATTTGCTTGTAAAATATGGTTTGGATTCACCTGATATTGTGAGGGCAGTGCAGCAGGTGATGAAAAGAAAAACGGAGAAAATAATTGGTTAAAGCCCCCCTAGCCCCCAAAGAGGGAACAGCAATAATCATTCAGTTAGTTTTTTACGGTTTGAAGAATTTGAAAAAATAAATACTAAGGAAATAAACTCAAAAAAGGAAACAGCAAAAACTGTTTAACTCCACTTTTAAAAATAATTTTTGAGTTTTAGTATTTAAACTATGAACGAACTTACCGACCAGGAATTATTAGAACAATTTCGCAATCCGCATACAAGCAATTATGCTTTTAATTTAATTGTGCGGAAATACCAGCAGCGTGTTTACTCGCACATTAGGCGTATGGTGCTTGACCATGATGATGCAAGTGACATAGCACAAAATACTTTTATAAAAGCATGGAAGGGTTTAGAAAACTTTAGAGAAGACTCACAACTTTTTACCTGGCTTTACCGCATTGCAACAAACGAGTGCTTAACGTTTCTTAAAAATAAAAGTAAACGTTTCTTTTTGCCTATTGGCGATGTTGAACATGAGTTGGCTGATAAATTAAATAACGAACCCACCTTGCGAGCCGACCAGCTACAAATGAAACTACAAAAGGCAATTTTAACTTTGCCAGAGAAACAAAGAGCGGTATTTCACATGCGCTATTATGATGAAATGAAATACGAAGAGATGAGTGAGGTTACAGGCACTTCAGTGGGAGCATTAAAGGCATCATACCATATAGCCGTGCAAAAGATTGAAAAAATTATAAAAGGAGATTAAACTTTTAGTTGCAAATTGCATCCTAATAGCAGAATGGAAAATAATAAAGAATACAAAAGCATTAAAGACGAATTGAAGGAAATTGCGCCTGATTTGGCCAATGTTCCTAAAAAAGATTCGTTTACTGTACCGGAGAATTTCTTTGAAAAGTTTACGGTGATGGTTTCGGATAAAGTGCATTCACAAAAAAATAAATCGTGGCTGGATGGTTTGATGCAATCGGTTTTAAAACCTGTTTATGCTTTACCGGTTGTTGCAGTAATTGCTTTTGGAAGCTATAAATATTTACAACCAACAAACCCTGCTACAACTATTGAAGCTGTTATAACAGTAGATGATTTATCGCAAGACGAGATAATTTCTCAGCTTGACGAAAACATTATTACTGATGAAGTGGCCGATTTAACAACTGAAGATAATACAACAACATCTGAAACATCAGACATCGAAAATTATTTAATTGATAACAATACAGACATTAACACCTTAGCAAATGCATTATAAAATGAAAAAGAAAATTTTAATTACACTTATAGCTATTGCAGCAAGTGTGCAAACCTTTGCCCAACCCGGCAAACATCAGGAAGAGCGCAAAGAAAAAATTGAATCAATGAAAATAGGGTTCATTACTGACAGATTGGATTTAACACCCGAAGAGGCAAAAACTTTTTGGCCGGTATATAATCAGTATCAAAAAGAATTGGATGACTTGCGTAAAAAGCGCAGAGATGAAAGACGCGATGCTAAACAAGAGTTTGAAAACTTAAACGATAAAGAAGTGGAAAAAGTGGTTGACGGAGAAATTGCTTTCAGGCAAGGCGAATTGGATATTCAGAAAAAGTATCATACACAATTTAAACAAGTATTGCCCATAAAAAAAGTAGCACAACTTTATCGCAGCGAGGAAGATTTTAAACGTGAACTTTTGAAAAAAATTCAGGATAGGAAAGGTGGTGGAGAGCGGGGACCCGGAAGGCAGTAGCTTACTGGTGCCACGACTCAAAGTCGTGGCACCAGTGTTTTATAAGATAGCCTGCCTTTTCTTATTTTCGCCACGATTAAAACCGCAATGGAATACAATTTTACCGAAGTAGAAAAAAAGTGGCAGCAGTATTGGGCTGAGAACAAAACTTTTCGTGCTGAAACTCCCCTCTCCTTGGGAGAAGGGCTGGAGGTGAGGCCTAAATATTATGTGCTTGACATGTTTCCGTATCCAAGTGGTGCAGGCTTGCACGTGGGACATCCGCTTGGATACATTGCCTCTGATATTTATGCGCGCTTTAAAAGATTAAACGGTTTTAATGTGCTGCATCCTATGGGTTACGACTCGTTTGGGTTGCCTGCTGAACAATATGCGATTCAAACAGGGCAGCATCCAAACATTACCACAAAAAATAATATTTCACGTTACCGTGAACAGTTGGATAAAATTGGTTTTTCGTTTGACTGGGAACGCGAAGTGCGAACTTCCGATCCAGAATATTATAAATGGACGCAATGGATTTTTATCAAACTTTTTAATTCGTGGTACAATCCTGAAACTAATAAAGCAGAACCAATTGACAATTTAATTTCGAAACTGGAAACTGGAAACTGGAAACTGGAAACTTCGCAGCCCGAAAAAAGCTGGAGTGCCATGAATGAGAAGGAACGTTCAGATTACTTAATGCAGTTTCGTTTGGCTTACTTGAGCGAAACATTTGTTAACTGGTGTCCTCAATTAGGAACAGTACTTGCAAACGAAGAAGTGAAAGATGGAGTGAGTGAGCGCGGAGGTTATCCTGTTGAAAGAAAGCTGATGCCGCAATGGAGTTTGCGCATCACCGCTTATGCGGGCAGATTATTAAATGACTTGGAAAAAATTGACTGGAGTGAATCCATCAAAGAAGCGCAGCGCAACTGGATTGGAAAGTCAGAAGGAAGTAGTTTGAGGTTTTACCTCTCCCCTAACCCCTCTCCTCCAGAGAGGGGGACACCGACAGTGCAAGAACCCATGTCGGAATATTTTACAACAGATTCTAAAAACTGGCATTTGCTAATTGACAATGCTAAGAAAATGCGAAGTAATCCTACTAAAGCTGAAAAAATTCTTTGGGAACAATTACGCGCTCATCGCTCTGATTTTAAAATCAGACGTCAGCATATTATTGATAAATTTATTGTTGATTTTGTTTGTCTGTCCCGAATGACGGTAATTGAAGTTGATGGTGATATTCATGATTTAAAAAAGGAAGAAGACGAACAACGTACCGCTATTTTAAATGAATGTGGTTTTACTGTAATACGATTTAGTAACGAAGAAGTAATAAATCACACAAGTGAAACAGTAAAAAAAATAGTAGATTATCTCAATGTACAAAAAATATATCCGAATAATGAAACAGAAATAAATATTTTTAAAGAAGCGGAAGAAGAATACACAACAAGTAAAATAAAAAGCAGAACTTTAGTTAATGCAGTGTCGGGTTCTCCCTCTCTGGAGGAGAGGGAGTTAGAGGGAGAGGTTATCGAAGTTTTTACCACGCGCCCTGATACCGTTTTTGGTGTTTCTTTTGTAACGCTTGCGCCAGAGCACGAACTAATAGAAAAAATTACTCCTCCTGATTTCAAAACAAAAGTTCAGGAGTATGTTGACTATGCAAAAAACCGCAGCGAGCGCGACCGCATGACCGATGTAAAAAAAATTACGGGTGAGTTTACGGGCGCGTATGCCGTGCATCCGTTTACAGGAAAACAAATTCCAATTTGGATTGGTGAGTATGTGTTGGCAGGCTATGGTACGGGCGCTGTAATGGGTGTGCCCGGTCATGATGAGCGTGATTATGCTTTTGCAAAACATTTTGGTTTGCCCATTCTGCAAGTTGTAAAGCCAATTGAGAAAGCAGTGTCAAATTCCCCCTCTCAGGAGGAGAGGGGGTTAGGGGGAGAGGTTGGTGGGGCCTATGATGCAAAAGAAGGCAAACTTGTTAACTCTGATTTTTTAAATGGGCTTGAAGTAAAAGATGCCATTAAAAAAGCGATTGCAGAAATTGAAAAGAAAAATTTAGGAAAAGGAAAAACAAATTATCGCTTGCGTGATGCAATTTTTGGGCGGCAACGTTATTGGGGCGAACCCATTCCTGTGTATTACAAGAATGGAATACCGCATGTGATGGATGAAAGTGAATTGCCTTTGATATTGCCCGAAGTAGATAAGTACTTACCAACCGAAACCGGTGAGCCACCGTTAGCACGTGCAGCATCTTCTTGGAAATACCAAGGAGAATTTGAGTACGAAAAAACTACCATGCCGGGTTGGGCTGGCAGCAGTTGGTATTACCTGCGCTACATGGATGCGCACAACAAAAATGAGTTTGCATCAAAAGACGCAGTAAAGTATTGGCAAGATGTTGACTTATACATTGGCGGTGCAGAGCATGCAACAGGACATTTATTGTACGTGCGCTTTTGGACAAAATTTTTATTTGACCTTGGATACATTCCTGTTATTGAACCTGCGAAGAAGTTGATTAATCAGGGGATGATACAGGGGGTGAGTGAGAAGATTTCTATTTCAGGATTTGATTTTGATTATCAATCTAAATTTGAAAAGAGGGGATTAAGAATTCCATTAGGAAATGAAAAATATTTTGAAATTAATTTTAGTGAAAACTTCATACCTAAAGAGAGTATTGGCACAGCCTATTCTACGCCAATTATTTATTCTCCAAACATGGAATTGAGTGGTTACTTTGAAGATAATTTTTCAAATACTGTTACAAGAAATGTTCCCATTGAGTTTGTTCAAAACAATAAACTTGATATAACGAGCCTTACTGAATCAGTGTATGGTAGAGACTATAAGAAAGCAATATTTATTTGTGAGGGAGGATTTTGGTTTGAGAATAAGTTTACTTCATTTGGCAATGATGGCTCTAAAGATCTCATTACTAAATCTGAAGTAGAAAAAATGTCGAAATCAAAACTAAATGTTGTAACACCAGATGACATCATTGAAAAACACGGAGCTGATTGCTTACGCATGTACGAAATGTTTCTTGGTCCATTAGAGCAAAGCAAACCCTGGAACACAAACGGCATTGCAGGTGTTTCAAATTTTATTCGAAAATTATGGAGACTTTACCACAGTTCTGATTGGAACGTCTCCCCTCTCCTTTGGAGAGGGGTTGGGGGTGAGGCCATAAGCGATGCCGAACCAACAAAAGTCGAATTAAAAATTTTACACAAAACCATTCGCAAGGTTCAGGAGGACATTGAAAAATTTTCGTTTAATACTTCGGTAAGCTCGTTTATGATTTGTGTAAATGAACTCACTGATTTAAAATGCAACAAGCGCGCAATATTAGAACCGCTTGCAATTATTCTTTCACCATATGCTCCACACATTGCAGAAGAATTGTGGAGTTTACTTGGGCATAAAGAAACAATTACCTATGCAAAATTTCCAGAGTGGAAAGAAGAGTTTATAAAAGATGACTCGTTTGAATATCCTGTAAGTGTAAATGGTAAAACGAGATTTAAAATCACTATGCCTCTTGATTTCTCAAAGGAAGAAATAGAATCTGAAGTAATGACTTCTGACGAAATGAAAAAATATTTAAACGGCAATCAACCAAAAAAAATAATTGTAGTACCCGGACGAATCGTAAACGTAGTTTTATAACTTCGCTTATCAAATTGTAAATCTAAAATCGTCCCGAAAAAAAATCGGGATTTCGTAAACTCAATAATTCGTAAATCAAGAAATGGAGAACTTAAAACAAAACATAGAGGCACTAATTTTTACCTCTGAACAAAGCATTACCGTATTGGAAATGCAAAGTGCATTGAAGGCATCTTACGGGTGGGAAGTAACCACTGAAAATATTAAACAGATAATAGCTGAACTTACCACAAAATATGAAAGCGATGAGTACGCATTTGAACTGGTGGAAATTGCCAATGGATTTCGTTTTTTGAGTAAGAAAGAATATCACCCGCTTATCAATACCATGTTGCAGATTAGTTCTAAAAAACGATTAACCACAGCAGCACTTGAAACACTGGCAATAGTTGCATACAAGCAGCCGGTTTCAAAACCGGAGATAGAAAGCATTCGCGGAGTAAATTGTGATTACTCCATTCAAAAACTTTTAGAAAAAGATTTGATTTATATACAAGGCAAAGGTGATGGTCCCGGCAAACCGTTGTTGTACAGCATCAGCAAAACGTTTATGGATCATTTTGGATTAAAGTCAGCAAAAGATTTACCAAAACTTAAAGATGTGCAGCTGGACGAAAATGAAATTGGAATACCGGCTGATATTAAAGAAATAGAATTTGTTGATGAAAGTATTATTGAAGAACCAACAGCAACACCTTCTGACGAAAATTCAAACGAAGAAGAAATTCAGCAATAATTTTATTAGGTGAACCTCTGCGTCTTTGCGCCTCTGCGTTTTTTAAATTTCAAATCACGCAGCCTAAATCATAATTCAGCATTCTCTTTATTTGATTTTCATTTACCGGCTATTCATGGCTTTTTATTTGTATTGCTTCGGCAACTAAATAAAATTACCATGCTTTCAGCAATTCTGATTTCATTTTTTCTTCAACCAACCGATGCGCAAGATAAACTTCGCACCATTGAACATAGCGCATTTAAAACCGGAGAAGTTTTAGAATACCGCGTACATTATGGTTTTATTGATGCCGGCATTGCAAAACTCGAAATTGCACCTGAACTAAAACCCGTTGGCAGCAGACAAACTTATCATGTAGTTGGCACCGGTCAAACACGTGGCGCATTCGACTGGTTTTTTAAAGTGCGCGACCGCTATGAAAGCTACATTGATGCACAGTCCATCACTCCATGGCTTTTTTTACGCAGAGTGGAAGAAGGCAACTATAAAAAAAGTCAGAACGTATCGTTTAACCAAATTAAAAATACGGCTACAAGCGAGAAAGCAACTATTGCTACACCCGAAAACATACAGGATTTAATCAGCTCGTACTACTATGCCCGCACACTCAATTTGCAAAATGCAAAAGAGGGTGATGTTTTTTCTTTTGATTCGTATCTTGATGACGAAGTAATTCCTATGAAAATAAAATTTGTGGGTCGCGAAAAAATAAAAACAAAACTTGGAACTTTTAATTGCCTGAAATTTCACCCGCAACTTTTAGAGGGGCGTGTGTTTAAAGATTCGGACGACATGACCGTGTGGATTAGTGATGACCCAAACAAAGTTGTAATTCGCGCACAAGCCGAAATTTTAGTAGGCTCGGTAAAAATGGATTTGCAGGAATACAGCGGGCTTGCAAATGATTTCATTGCTAAAGTGAAGTGAGGAAATAGAACACGGATTGAACGGATTTACGCGGATTAAAAAAATTCCTTTCTCTTACTTCTTTGAAAAAAAACAATGAGGTAATAATGTTTTGGCAACTCTCTTTTTTTAAAAATTTCAAATCCGTTTTTTTCAGTCGAATCCGTACCGATAGCTATCGGTATCCGTGTTCTATTTCCTTCTCCTAAAACAAATCAAAAATATTTTTTATCCCAATAAGCCTTTGTGAGCAAAAGCCTTCGGCATATTTTACGTTTATTATCCGGCCAAATTCTGCTGCACGTGCTGTTATCGAATCAAGAAATGCCGGTGAAGAAATATAGGTTGAAGGCTCTTTAGAATCTGCATCATAAAATTGGGATTTAAACGCCATGTACGATTCGGTTTTTTGTTTTATAAAATCAGAAACATCAACCACAAAATCGGGTTTCATGTAACGGTCTTGTATGTAATGATAAACAGCCTTGGGCCGCCATGCTTTTTGTTGTTCGTCATCACCATTTGTTTCAATTTTTATTAGCCCCGAAAGAAAACAAGCATCAGCAACCAGCTTTGCCGCACGTCCATGGTCGGGATGTCGGTCGTCAAGTGCATTTGCAAACACAATTTCAGGTTGAAATTTTCTTATCAGCTTAATTATTTCCAATTGATGCTTTTCATCGTTTACAAAAAAACCGTCTTTAAATCTTAAATTTTTGCGTATGGCAACACCTAAAATTCTTCCGGCCTCCTCAGCTTCCTTATCACGAATGTCGGCAGTGCCGCGTGTACCTAGTTCACCACGGGTTAAATCAGCAATGCCAACTTTTTTTCCTTGCGAAATGCATTTAGCAATTGTTCCTGAGCAGGAAAGTTCTATATCATCAGGATGTGCGCCAAAAGCGAGAATATCAAGTTTCATAATTTTTTTTTCAAAGGTAATTAAGGAAATGGAACGCTGATGACGCAGTTTAATCGGATTTTAAATGATTTCACTTTTTTATCCGCGCTAACCAGCCTGATCCGCGTCATCAGCGTTCTATTTTTACATTTGCAAAATATGTTATCAGAAATTTCAACATTAATAAAAAAAGAATTTACACTTGAGTGGCGTACAAAATCTTCTATTGCCGGCATGGTGGTGTATATTTTGTCAAGTGTTTTTATAAGCTACTTAAGTTTTAAGCGCATCGTAGATGTTCCAACATGGAATGCTCTTTTTTGGCTGTTGGTTTTATTTGCTGCAGTAAATGCTGTGGCAAAAAGTTTTTTGGCGGAGAGCAGAGGGGTACAATTATTTTATTACACTTTTTTAAATCCGCAAAGTGTAATTCTTGCCAAAATAATTTACAACGGATGTTTGTTGTTTGTACTATCACTCATTTCACTAATTGTGTATATGGTTTTTTTGGGCAACCCGGTTGCAAACATGTTTTTGTTTCTGATTACTGTTTTACTTGGTTGCTTAGGGCTTTCATCAGTATTAACAATGATTTCGGCAATTGCATCCAAAGCAGGACAATCGTCAACATTTATGACCATACTTGGTTTTCCGGTTTTGCTGCCGTTGTTAATTATGCTTATTAAACTTTCGAAAAACGCAATTGACGGTATTGATATGAGTGTAAATTACCAATACATCATCTTGCTTTCATCACTTAACGTAATGATTCCGGCCTTAGCCTTTATTTTATTTCCATACCTTTGGCGGGAATAAAAAACAGTTTACAGTTTGGAAAAGTTTACAGTTCACAGTTAGAAAAAACTCCAAACTCCAAACTCCAAACTCCAAACTCCCGTGTTTCGTTGGTGGAAAATACTTTGTATCGTTTTATTGTTTTACACAATTGTTGCAGGCTTTTTAGTTCCTGTTCCACGACTGCCTATTTTAAATGAAACCATTCGCAATCTATATTTTCATGTAACCATGTGGTTTGCTATGATTATCCACATGATTGTTGCCTTGGTTTACAGCATAAAATATTTACGCAGCAGCGAAATAAAAAATGATATTACAGCCGAACAATTTTCCATTACAGCAATGGTGTTTGGTATTGCGGGGCTTCTTACCGGCATGATTTGGGCCAAACACACATGGGGTGCTTATTGGGTTAATGATACAAAACTTAATGGAGCAGCTGCAGCTATGCTTATTTATTCAGCTTATTTTATTTTACGAAATGCAATTCCTGATTTAATGAAACGTGCTCGCATTTCTGGTGTATATTTAATATTTGCTTTTATGATGATGCTCGTTTTTATTTTTGTGCTACCCCGATTAACCGATTCACTGCACCCCGGCAACGGTGGCAACCCCGCATTCAGCAATTATGACTTGGACAGAAATATGCGTTTGGTTTTTTATCCTGCTGTTATTGGCTGGAGTTTACTTGGCGTGTGGATAACCACTTTACGAATTAGAATTAAAAATATATGGAACTCAATAGAAGAATAAAATTTTTGTTGTCGGTATTGATGACATTTATTTCCCAATTAGTATTTGCACAAGACAGTGTTGAAATGGCCGACACCATGCACAGTAACGGAAAAATTTATGTAGTAATTGCCGTTATAGCAATTGTAATAAGTGTATTGTTTATATATTTAATTTCCATTGAAAAAAAAGTAAAAAAATTGGAAGATAGATTAAGCAAGAAATAAAATTGCAACACTTTGTAAATTTTCCATTTTTTCATTCCGCTCCAAGCCTCGTTTAGCTTACTTTTGTCTTTGTAAATCGTACTCCGAAGCATCGAGGCATAAATTGTAAATCTACTTGAAGACCTCTCACATCATCGCCATTATAATAATTGCCATCGCCATTGCAGCAATTATAGGCACTATTAACGACTCAGGAACATACGCATCATTTAGCGAAGCTGCAAAGCATGAAGGGAAAACCTTTCACGTAGTTGGTAAACTTGACCGCACCAAACCTTATGAATACAATCCTGAAGTAAACGCCAATATTTTTTCGTTTTACATAATTGATAATGAAGGTATCGAAAAAAAAGTAATTTTAAACAAAGCCAAGCCACAGGATTTTGACAAGAGTGAACAAATAGTTTTAATTGGAAAAATAAAATCAAATGAATTTATTGCTTCGGATGTTTTGTTGAAATGCCCGTCAAAATATGCAACTGAAAAACCACAAGGATAATTTTGTAACCGCAGATATTATTTGAAAAGGAAAACACAGATTCACAAATTAGTGTTTAAAAAATAAATAACCCACTCAGATTTTTTTTATTGAATATAAAATAGCATTTCTAACAAAAACCACAAAGACAATCTCAATAATGAATTTTAAATCTGAGTGCTTTAACTTTTTAATTTCTAAATCTGTGCATCAGTGGCTTAAAAAAACCAACACAATTTATTGATGGAGATAGACTACATAGGCGAGCAACTTATTTGGGGAGTATTTGGTAACATTTTTATTTTTTCGGCATTTGTGTGCGCTTTGTTTGCTGCGGTTTTGTACGGCATTGGTGCAACTAAACAACATCTTGCCAATGATTTAATTCCGCTTGCCCGAAAATTTTTTTACGCACATGCTGTTTCATCATTCGGAATATTTTTCCTTTTGATGTTTTTAATTTTTAATCATCGGTTTGAATATTTTTACGTGTGGGAACACTCAAACACAGCTATGCCCATGCGCTACATCTTTGCCTGTATTTGGGAAGGGCAGGAAGGAAGTTTTTTGTTGTGGACTTTGTGGCATTGCGTGCTTGCTATTTTTATAATTCGGCATAACAGAGATTGGGAAGCGCCTGTTATTGGAATTATTTCGATGGTGCAGGTTTTTCTTGGCTCTATGATTTTAGGAATTTTTGTTTTCGACTATAAAATTGGAACCAACCCTTTTACGCTCTTGCGCGATAACCCACAGTTTGCAAATCTTCCATTTATTCAAATGCCCGACTACCTACAAAAACTAAATGACGGGCGCGGATTAAATCCTTTGTTGCAGAATTACTGGATGGTTATTCATCCGCCAACTTTGTTTTTAGGTTTTGCAGCAACAGTAATTCCGTTTGCGTTTGCATTAGGCGGATTGTTTAAAGGAAAAGTTACAGAGTGGATAAAACCCGCATTGCCTTACACTTTTTTTGGCATTATGATTTTAGGTACAGGAATTTTAATGGGTGCTGCATGGGCTTATGAATCGTTAAGCTTTGGTGGTTTTTGGGCATGGGATCCTGTAGAAAATGCATCTCTGGTTCCCTGGATAACATTGGTTGGTGCCGGACACGTAATGCTGGTGTTTTCAAAACGAGGGCGCGCACTAATAAGCAGTTACATACTTTGTGTTATTTCCTTTTTATTGGTACTTTACTCTACATTTTTAACACGAAGCGGAATTTTAGGCGACACTTCTGTGCATGCGTTTACGGATTTAGGCATGAGTGGGCATTTGCTTTTATACATGGGATTTTTTGTTGTGCTGGCACTTGCACTTTTTATTTATAACTGGAAAAAAATACCTCGCGAAAAAGATGATGACTTAATTTCATCACGTGAGTTCTGGATGTTTATCGGAATGCTTGTGCTTTGCATTTCTGCCATTCAAATTACGTTTACCACTTCAATTCCTGTTATCAATAAAATATTTAACACAAAGCTTGCTCCTCCGGTGGAAGTGATTGAACATTATAACTCATGGCAAATTCCTATTGCTGTAATTATTTGTGTTCTGATGGCAATCGGACAGTTTTTTAAGTTCAGGGAATCTGATGTAAAAGCAACTATAAAAAAACTATTACTTTCATTTATTACGTCTGCTGTTATTACTACTGTTGCAGCATACTTTTTAAACTTTGCGCGGTTGCATTACCACATTTTATTGTTTGCATCTGTTTTTTCTATTGTGGCTAATGCCGATTATTTTTTACGTGTGCTTAAAGGAAAACTTTCTTTTAGTGGAGCATCCATTGCACATGCCGGCATCGGATTTATTTTACTGGGTGCGCTTATCTCAAATGCAAACAGCCATATTATTTCCGAAAACAAATTAAATATTGACTTAGGAAAAGATTTTCCGAACAATGAAAACATAATGCTTAACCAGGGCGACACATTGCCGATGGGAAATTATTATGTAACCTACAGCGGCAGGCAAAAGGAGGGTGTGAATGTTTATTTTAATGTTGAATATTTTAAACTGAATAATGCTAATGGCTCGTTAAAAAAAGAATTTATGTTGCAGCCTGTAATACAACTTAACGAGCGCATGGGTAACGCAGCCGAACCGGCAACCAAACGTTTTTTTAATAAAGATATTTACACACACGTAACCTATGCCGACCTTGAACAATACTCTAAAAAAGAAACAAGCAGCGAATATGATGCAGCACACGAGTTTGAAATGGCAAGTGGAGATACGATTAGCACAAGCAATAGTCTTGTGATTTTAAGGGGGCTTACAAAACTTGGAAACGAAAGCGACTCGTCAGAAAATTTATCGGTGGGGGCAGTAATGGATGTAATAGATGCAAACAAAAAAACACACCGTGTACAGCCTGAATTTATCATACAAAATCGCATGGCATTGTCTAAAAATTATTTCCTGGATGAGCTGGGTTTAAAATTCAGGTTTACAAATATTAATCCTGAATCGGGAAAAATAAAAATGGAAGTATCTGAAAAAAAATCGAACAAACGCGATTTTATTATTATGAAAGCAATTATTTTTCCTCAGATAAATTTATTATGGACCGGTTGTTTGCTCTTAATTATTGGAACATGGATAGCAGTTGTAAAGCGATTTAAAGAAAGTGTACGATATTCCGAAAAAATAAATAACTGATGCAAGTTGTATTAATCGGGTCAGGAAATGTGGCGTATCACCTTGCATTTGCATTGCGTTATACAAAGCATAAAGTAATACAAGTTATAGGTAGAAATAAAAAAGAAACAAAAGTTGTTGCACATATTAATGATAGTAAAGCTGAATTTAATTTTAACAATATTGCCGATGCCGATATTTATATAATTGCTGTTGATGATGATGCCATTGCAACAGTTGTAAATAAAATTCCTGTAACCGATAAAATTATTTTACATACCTCAGGCGCAACATCCATTGATGTCTTAAAATCAAAATTTAAAAATTGTGGTGTGATGTATCCCCTGCAAAGTATCAGAAAAAATATTCCTGTTTCATTTCGCACCATTCCTTTTTGTGTTGAGGCAAATAATAAAAAAACTGAGCAGATCATAATTGAATTTGTAGGCTCGCTAAGCGAAAAAATAGTTCGCACAAACAGTGACCAGAGGTTAAAATTACATTTGGCTGCTGTGTTTGTAAATAATTTTACCAATCATTTATTTTCGAAATCATTTAATCTGCTTACAAAAAGTAAACTTGATTTTAAATTGCTGATTCCTTTGATTGAAAACACTATTGAAAAAATTAAAAAAACAAACCCTGCCAATGCTCAAACAGGACCTGCAATACGAAAAGACAACACCACCATTAAAAAACATTTGAAATTACTGAGCAAAGATTCAGACTTAAAAAAATTATATTCGCTGTTTACATTACAAATTCAAAAGAAAAAACAAAAAGATATAGCCACAGATTGAATTTTAAAAGCAAAAGGCATGAACTCAGATTTCAAAAAAAATAATCTGAGTTCTTGTTTGATAAATTATAAATATGTGCATCTGTGGCTAAACTAAATAAACATGGACATAAACTATAAAACAAAATTAAATTCCATTAAGTGTTTTGTGTTTGATGTTGATGGAGTTTTGACCAATGGAAATTTGTTGATTACTACAGAAGGAAAATTATTGCGTACCATGAACATCAAAGATGGTTATGCAATGCAATTGGCCATTAAAAAAGGATACAAGATTGCAATCATTTCAGGCGGTAATGACGAAGGTGTTCCGTTGCGTTTAAAAAAATTAGGTGTTGAAGAAATACACATGGGCGTGCACAATAAAATGCAAACTTTTTTAATGATAATGAATCATTATCGTTTAAAAAAAGAAGAAGTGCTCTACCTGGGTGATGATATGCCAGATTTGGAATCAATGAAACATGCCGGCCTTGCCTGCTGCCCTTATGATGCTGTGCCACAAATTCGTGAAGTATGTGATTACATTTCGCCTTTTCAGGGAGGTGATGGTTGTGCGCGTGATGTAATTGAGCAGGTTTTAAAATTGCATAACGAATGGGAATAATTTTTTCGTACGCAAAACTCTTTCGCTTACCTAATTTATTAATGATTGCCCTTGCACAATATCTTGTGCAAGACACTATCATCCGCCCCATTTTAATTCAGTCGCACATTACGCCTTCGGCAAGTTTCACTGATTTTTTTTTGTTGGTTTTATCAACGCTGTTTATTGCCGCAGGCGGTTATGTTATAAACGATTATTTTGACAAAGAAATTGACAGCGTAAACACTCCTGAAAAATCATCGCTTGCAATTTCGCAACATGTAAAACGAAATTTGTTTTATACACTTTCCATTTGTGGTGTGGTCATTGGCCTGTATTTAACCTACGTTAAAGAAATGCGGCAGATTGCTTTGATAAATTTTTTATCTGTTGGCCTGCTTTATTTTTATTCAGCATCCTATAAAAAAATGCCACTGGTGGGTAATATTGTTGTTTCGTTTTTAACTGCATTGGCAGTTTTTCTACCTGTGTTTTCTGATTACGAATTGTATTATACCCTTCGTGATATTAAACTTAAGACAGAAACCGACCAAATGTATAACCTCAAAATAATTATTGCACTTGCAATGGCTTATGCAATTTTTGCTTTCATGCTTTCTTTTATCCGAGAAATAATTAAAGACATGGAGGATAAAGAAGGCGATGAACAGTTGGGCTGCAAAACTTTGCCAATTGTTGCGGGGATTGCTTTATCAAAAACAATAACGCAGTTTTTTATTTTAATTGTTGTAGTACTGATTGCAATTGTGCAGTGGAAACAAGACCAGTTTGAAAATAAAATTACATTTTGGTACACCACATTACTCATTCAAGTTCCATTAATGGCATTGTTTGCCTATTTAATTTTCGCAAAAACAAAACCACGTTTCAGCAAAGCAAGTTTGTTATCAAAGTTTGTAATGTTAACCGGCATTTTGTCTATGTTGGTGTTTTATCGGTATTCGTGAGACGCGAGTTTACACCCACAGTAAATCGCACATCGTAAATCGTAAATATTTTTTCGTTGATGAAACAATTAGAAAACAAAAACATTATCCTCGCAACCAAGTCACCCCGCAGGCAGCAATTGTTACAGTTGCTTGGAATTAATTTTACCGTTCAAATAAAAGAAGTTGACGAAAATTTTTCTTCTGACTTAAAACGTGAACATGTTGCATTATATCTTGCTCAAAAAAAAGCTGACGCATTTAATGATGTAATTGCAATTCCAAAAAACATTGTGATAACTGCTGACACCATTGTTGTATTTGGTGAAGAAGTGATAAACAAACCCGTTGACAGAAATGATGCCATCCGTATTTTACAAAAACTTTCAGGAAATATGCACGAAGTATTTACAGGCGTTTGTATTTCATCTTCAGAAAAAAGCGAATCGTTTTTTGAACGTAGTGAAGTGTACTTTAAAAAGCTTACGCTAGAAGAAATTGAATACTACATTGACAATTTTAAGCCCTATGATAAAGCCGGTGCCTATGGCATACAGGATTGGTTTGGCTTAACAGCAATTGAAAAAATAAATGGCTGCTTTTATAATGTGATGGGACTACCTACAAAAAAACTGTACGAGCACTTGAAAAATTTTTAACAACATTTCCTTTCACTAAACCAACTATGAACTTATGAACCATAAACTTTTTTAAAATGCGCAAAGCATATATTCAAATGCACATAGCCATTCTCCTTTGGGGATTTACCGGCATTTTTGGTAAAGCCATTGGCATGAATGCAATTATGATTGTATGGTACCGAATGATTTTAAGTGCAGTTGCATTGATTCCATTTATGGTGCATGGAAAAAAATTTTCTTTTCCTCCCAAAAAAGATTTTTTAAAAATTGCATGGGTAGGAATTGTTGTTTGTTTGCATTGGCTGATGTTTTATGCATCCATAAAAGCATCCAATGTTTCAATTGCACTAAGTTGTTTTTCTTCTGTTGCACTTTTTTCAGCCTTGCTTGAACCATTTATTTACAAACACAAATTTAACCCGTCAAATATTCTGCTGGCATTAATGGTGATGGTAGGTATTTATATTATTTTCTCAGTTCAAAAACTTTACTCACTTGGAATTGTGCTCGCACTTATAAGCGCACTGCTTGGCGCATGGTTTACCATCCTAAATAAAAAATTTGTGTCAACATACGAGCCTGCAACCGTTACGTTTATTGAATTGATTTCGGGATTTGCATTTTTAACACTTATCCTTCCACTGTTATTACTATCATTTGATTTCAGTTTCGAATTGCCGTCAACGCTTGATTGGCTTTGGCTAATTTTACTTAGTGTAATTTGCACCGCTGTGGCATTTACCATTTCATTAGAAGCATTAAAAAAAATAAATGCTTTTACTATGAACCTATCCGTAAACCTTGAGCCGCTTTACAGCATTGTACTTGCCATACTTATTTTTGATGAGGGCAAAGAATTAAATCCCGGTTTTTATGTGGGAACGCTTATTGTGATTAGCTCCGTAGTTGTCCACAGTCTTTTGCAATTTAAAAACAGAAAAATGAATCAGGAAATTTAAATGCCTGTTTCTATCCAATTATCAAAAGTCATTTCAAATCGCATTTCGCCATTGGGTTGTAAAGCAATTTTAGTCCAGCCCCGTTTTTGGTAAAACTTTTCTGCTTTTGTGCCAGGTGCAGTTCCTAACCAAACTTTTTTAGTGGTTTGAGAAAAATACCAGTCAAGCATTTTCTTTTGCAATACACTTCCAATGCCTTTGGCTTCGTAATCAGGATGAACAAAAAGCGCCCAAATGTTATTTTCCCTTAAATCAACAACAGAAAATCCTACAATTCTTCCTTTTGTTTCGCATATCCATCCCTTACCTCTAATTGTTATAAATTCTTTGTAATGCTTTTCTGTTACTAAAGCGGGATTAGATAAACGGTTTTCGTTAACCGAAACTCGCACAGTATGCATTTGTGCAATGTCATTAACTGTTGCTTCTCTGTAAATCATTTTGTGATACTGAAGAGTGATAAAAAGAAAAAGGGCAACTTGCGTTGCCCTTAATCATGATGAACAAGGTGTAAAACAATTATTGTCCTAAGTATGCTTTAAGCAGTTTACTTTTTGAATTCTGACGCAATGTTTTAATTGCTTTTTCCTTTAACTGGCGAACACGCTCACGGGTCAAATCAAATTTTTCCCCTATTTCTTCTAATGATAAACCGTGCTCCACTCCTATTCCATAAAACAATTTGATAACATCTTTTTCTCTTTCGGGCAATGTCTCCAGCGAACGGTTAATTTCAGTATGCAATGATTCAGCCATTAACATACTATCAGCATGAGGAGCATCTGGATTAGTCAACACATCTAATAATGTATTGTCTTCGCCCGGTACAAAGGGTGCATCCATTGATACGTGACGACCCGGCATTTTCATTGTGTAAGCAATTCTGTCGGTATCAATTTCAAGTTCATTTGCTAACTCTTCGGCTGTGGGCTCGCGCTCATATTTTTGCTCAAGATTGCTAAATGCTTTTTTAACTTTATTGGCAGCACCTATTTGGTTCAAAGGCAAACGAACAATACGAGCCTGCTCGGCTAATGCCTGCATAATGCTTTGACGAATCCACCATACAGCATACGAAATAAATTTAAATCCACGTGTTTCATCAAAACGCTTCGCGGCTTTAATCAAACCTAAATTTCCTTCGTTAATTAAATCAGGTAAACTTAAGCCTTGAGATTGGTACTGTTTGGCAACAGATACAACGAAACGCAAATTGGCTCTTACTAATTTTTCCAAAGCACGTTGGTCTCCTGCACGTATTTTCCTGGCTAATTCAACTTCTATCTGAGCGGTTATTAATTCTTCCTTACCTATTTCCTGCAAATATTTTTCAAAAGATGCGCTTTCACGGTTTGTAATTGACTTGGTTATCTTTAGCTGTCTCATTTTTCTTTATCGGGTTTTTAAAATGTTATGTGTTAATTTTTTATAACAAAAGAACGCAGTAAGTAGTTTTAAATTGTTATTTTAAAACGAGCGGCAAATATAAGTAGCCTTTTGCCTTTACGCTACTATTATTTTTTAACGGGTTATTAGAATTTTGAATTTCAGTGGTTTAACT
>CAYSPG010000010.1:0-141794 GCA_964432885.1 uncultured Flavobacteriaceae bacterium | reverse complement strand
GTGGCCGGTGAGGCGCTGTTGGTTACCGTTGGATTTTGGAAATTGCTGCTGTAACCGCTTGGGCCGCTCCATGAAAATATGTTGCCTGTTGATTGGCCCGGATCAATATTATCTGAACTTAAGGTAAGTGCCGAACCTTCGCAAATTCCACCATTAACAGCATTGCTGTTGGCTATAGGATCAGGAGCCGGTTGTACATTAAACGACCATGTTTGAGGAGTATTGCATGAACCGGATGCATACTGTGGAATTACTTTCCAGTATTTTAATCCGGGTGTAATACCTACAGGATTATAACTTGTACCGGCTTGGTTAGGTGATACAAGAGTGGTTCCGGCTGTGCCATCTAAGTACACATCATAGCCGGTTGCACCGGGTTTGCTTGGCCAGGTTAAAGATAATCCTCCGGGGCAAACTTGTGCTCCGCTTAATGGGAATGTTGGGGCAGGTATGCAATTGGGGTCGCCAAGATTAATAAGATAATCTTCGGTTTCACCATAGGAGTAAACCGCACATGCGCTACCGGAAGTAATAGCAGCATTATAGCTCGAACGAACACGCATTACAGTGTTACCGCCAAGGGCAGTTAAAGGAATGGTAACGTTTGCTGTAAAAGTCCAATCGGTGCCAAGTACTCCAGTCATTGAAATAAATTCAGTGGCATCAAATGTGCCGCTTTGATTATAATCTATCCAGGCACCTGCATATTCGGTTCCGCCATTAGCTACATGCACAGTCATAGGATACGTTGTTCCATGTATTAACTGTGTAGCACCTAAATATTTATAGTCAGAGTAAGATGCATTTAAACAAACACCGGTAGTATTATTAAGGGTACCAATTGCAACATTTGTTATATGATCGGAAGACAGACAGCCGTTGGTGGTGGTTGGAATACAATAACAGTTAATAAAACCACTCATTGTAATTTGAATTGAGGTTGAGTTTGCTGACTGTGAACTATTGGTGCATGTTACAATGCACTGATAATAGGTAGCAGAGGTTTGTGATGTGGTATAAGTTAATCCGGTTGCTCCCGAAATGTCAGTCCAGGTTGAGCCATCAGGTGAAGATTGCCATTGATAGGTATTACCTGATGTAGTTGGAGCATTTTGTATAGATAAAGTAAAGTTAACACCCGAACAAACAGGGTTTGCTGTTGATTGCGTATTGCCTGGTGTTGGAATTCCTGAACAGGGTGTGGCTGCAACGATATTAATTAACCAATCCTCAGTTTCTCCATACGAATATTGCAGGCAAGGTGTTAGAGTTGTATTTGAATAACCTTCAGCAACAATAACACGCAAACCGGTGCTTCCAGTAAGGGCGGTAATGGGAACGGTAAAGGTTCCGGAAACTGTTCGTGGACTTTGTGTAGTTGTTGGCTCAATATATATTTGTTCACCGGCATCAGTAAATAAACCATTATGGTTGTAATCAATCCATGCAGCCATACCGTTAGAATAGAAAGTTGCGCCATCACATTCGTTTTCTTCAAATGTAAATGATACAGTTTGTCCTTGTGTAATAGTGGTTAAGTTACCTAAGGTACTAAAGTTTGAATACTTACTTAATACAGAGCCTGGGCCGGGAGCAACATTACCACCACCAACACCGCCAGAGCAGTTTGCACTTACAACAGCGCAACCGCTGCAGCCTGCATACAAAGCAGGTGTTGAAGCTCCATTTACCGTGATGCTGTATAATTCTTCATCAGCGGTTTGGGTAGGAAGCACAACACAATAACAGGTGTAAAAACTATTCATGGTTATATAAACTGGAACGGATGTTCCTGTAGCGCCACCATTGGTACACGTAACAATACACTGGTAGTAATAGGCTACGCTTTGGTTGGCTGTATAAGAAGAACCCGTTGCACCGCTGATATTTGACCATGTGGTACCATCAGATGAAATTTGCCACTGATAGGTAATGCCGGTATATGGGAATGTGTTTTGTAAAGAGAGGATAAAATTGGCTCCCACACAAACTGATGATTGCGATGAAATGGTATTACCTGGAACAGGAGTTCCTGAACATGGCAGCGGAGTAAACTCATAGGCACCTACATCAGGTGTTGTTACACTTCTTGCTGCTCCTAAAATATCGGTAGGCAACAAATACGTACCTGTATTATTTACGGCACCAAGAGTAGGTGTATAATCATTGGTTCCTGGAGAAGTATATCCGGGGTCAGCACTTGTGCTGTTTTGATCCCATGCATTTGCATTGGCTGTTTGCCATGTAGCTAATGTTGCGTAAGCCGCAAGGTAGTATCCAATACTATTAGTGCCACTGGCAGCATTCATATACAGGTTGTTGTAATTACATAGGGTGGCAGCAGAGGAAATATAAACGCAATATTTAATTCCTGTTCCACCTTGTGAAATAGTTACCATGTTGTCTTTTAAATCAACACTTGTTGCCCCGGTTGCATAAATACCATATATGGTACCGGAGCCACTTGCTGATGTATAATCAAGCGATACCGTGTTATGATATGCCTTAACATAGGTTCCACCTGCTAAGTACAAACCACCAATAAATCCACCTGTATTTATGTTAGAAATTATGTTGTTGTAAATTTTATTCTCATTACCTGCCGATGCACCTGTTGAGGTTACATATATACAATATGCCGAAAGTGTACCACCTCCTGCTCCAGCAACACCACCAAATAAATTACGCACCCTGTTTTTCTCAACCAGCATGTTGGCGCAACCTGTACTTAAATAAATACCATATCCGGTTGAAGCATTAGTTCTGGTTGGGCGTTCAACAGTACATCCTGATACAGTACCGTTGGTAGCATATACTGCATACAACCCATAAAGGTAAAATTCGCTTATTGTACAATTTAAAAATTGATTTCCGCTTATAGTTGGGGCTGTGCTATTACCATAGTTTACTACACAATAATATCCACCACGAAATGTACAGCCACTAAAGGTATTATTACTACCATTGTTACCGGCAGTTGTTGGGCTTGTGGTAGATGAACTAAAACACAAAGCACTCATTAAAGAAGTTGTAGCTGTTAAGTCAGTTGTGAAAGTACAGTTATTAAAACTGTTATTATCACTGGAATTCATTAACTGACCTGCAAAACCGGCTGTGGTGCCAAGTGCATTAACGGTTAAATCATTTACAGTTAAATAATCGCAACCACTTAACATGAATATAGCATATGGAGCTACTGTTGCAGTAAATTGCAATACCTGGTTATTTCCATTTATAGTAATTGTGTTTACCGCAGATGCACCAGTTACTGAAGGTATATTAACCTGCTCGTTGTAGGGTCCGCTACCAGATACAATGTTAAATATTACAGGTCCGGCAATTCCACAACTTAGTGCACTAATTGCCGCACCAAATGTTTGAAAGTTGGTTCCTCCGGTGGCTACAGCACTGTTAATTGTATAAGTACCTGCCAATCCAACACACAGTCCATAAGTTGCTGTATTATTTCCACTTACTGCATCCGAGCCTCCGTTAACCGTAAGAATGCTTACTGTCATTGTTACGCTACTTACTAAATTATATTGAGTGCTAAAACTTATATTTTGATTTGCACCGCCTATAATATTTAAACCGTTAAAGGTTTGTGTTACTGGACCGCTTCCATCGTTATATGAAAGTTGTAAATCGGTAATGGTAATTGATTGAGTATTTAAAATATTTACAGTAACTGTTTTTAATCCTACAGTTGATGGAGATGTTGGTGATACCCATGAAATACCGGCATCCAAACCACCAAGAGTAAATTCATAAGCTCCTGGATCAGGGTTGGTAGCTGAACGTGCTGTTCCTAATATATCCGTTGTAACACCTACGTTTATACCTATATTATTAACTACTCCATTTGTTGGAGTATAATCCTGAGTTGCAGGTGAGGCATAAAGCGGATTTACGTTTACGCTGTTTTGATCATAAGCGCTTCCATTGGCTGTTTTCCATGCCGCAAAGGTTCCAAATGCTGCACCCCAGTAACCATGGTTATTGGTACCTGCAGCACCTGCAACATATAAATTATTATAGTTACAGGATATGCCGGCTCCTGAACCAAAATAAAAACCATACTTAATTCCAGTACCACCTTTGGTAAGGGTGATAATATTATTTTTAATATCCCAGCCTGTTGCCGTGCTGGCAGTATAAATACCATAATGTGTTGATGTGCCTGTAGCGGCAGTATAATCTAATGAAATGGTATTGTGATAAACTTTAATATATGCAGCGCCCGACTGGTACATACCATAAACCGAACCATTGCTTTTAAAGTCAGAAATAATATTATTATAAAATCTGTTTTCATTTCCTGCTGTTGCAGCAATGAAATTATAAACACCATAAGCTGTACCTGTGTTAGTAATGGCTGCACCAAACGGATCTCTGATCCGATTTTTTTCAAACAATAATCCGTATGTATTGGTAGAAGCATAACAACCATAAAATGTACTTAGGGTAGTGCGTGTTGGCCTGTGTATTAAATTATTCCTCCATACAGTACCCGTACTGTAAAGATTGTAGGCACCGTAAAAATAGAAATCAGCAAGTGTACAGTTTAATACTTGGTTGCCGGTAATATTTGCTGCTGAATTTCCAACGATACATGTACTATAGTAACCACTAAACATGGTACAACCGTTAAGCACATTATTATTTCCTGATACTCCTGCTGTAGTTCCTGATGTGGCCGAGCCACTTAATGAAAACGGCACACATGCAGTACCAGTAACGTTTGCATTGCAATTAAAAGTACAGTTATTAAAAGTATTATTATCAGCCTGGTTCCATAAGTGCATGGCTAAAGCGTATGTAGCACCGGTACCATTAACTATCAAATTATTCCATATCGTATTATCAGTTCCATTTAACACAATAGTATGTGGAGCTGTACTTAATGTAGCTGCAAAAGTCACCGTTCGGCCATTTCCATTTATTGTAACAGTATTTACAGCCGAAGAACCTGGAATGTTGGTAAAACTAACCTGCTCATTATAAGGTCCACTGGCAGGGTCAACGTTAACTGTTAAGGGGCCATTAATACCGCCACATGCAAGTTGATTAGCTAACGCTGTAAAAGTTTGATAGTTTGTTCCTCCAGTTACAACCGCACTGTTAATGGTTACCACCCCAGAGATGGGTGTAGCAGTAGTTACTACAGGCAATCCAGCCGATTGAGCAGTTCCTGACCCACAAGTTACTTCACATCGGTAATGATTAGAAACAGTTTGTGTAGTAGTTAATGTACCATTGGTAGCTCCTGAAATATTTGCATAGGGAATAACACCATCAGGTGATGATTGCCATTGATAGGTTTGACCTGTACCACCGGTGCCTCCGGTTAGTCCGAGAGTAAAATTGGTGTTTGGGCAAACAGGATTTAACGTTGATGTTACTGTGCCAGGTGTTGGAGGATCAGTGCAAGGACCAGCAGGAATAAATACCAAGCATCCTTGCCAGCCACGAGGATAATTTACAGGATTTGAGGGGAACACCGCTCCACCCCAGCTAATGTTATCACCTTGCAAAATATTTACACCTCCTGCACCGGTAGTTGTAACTCCACTACCAGCCGTCATAGTAAAATAACTTACCGATGTAGAACTAATTCCAAATCCATAAGTAGCACCTGCTGGAATATTTATGCTTAGTGTATTAGAGATTGTATTTACACCGGCAGCAGCGATTGTTTGTGTACCACTGTATGCCGATACCCATCCGTTTTGCCCGGCACCAATTGTTCCTTGAGTCCATGTGGCACCTGATGAGTTAATAGCCGTTGGGTTGTAAAGAATTTGAATGGTCTGACTACCCGATCCAATATAACAACTCATTGTTGTTATAATAATCGGATACCCATTCGTGTTTTGCACGTTAAATGTAACGTGACTCGATCCGTTGTTCTGCGTAAAAGGAGAACAATTGGTTGTTTGTGCAAACGCATGCGATGCACAAAGTCCTAATACTAATATTAGGTTGGTTAGCCAGCGGTTTATAGCGGCTTTGTTTTTGGTAATCATAAACATGATATTTGATTATTTGGTTAGAGGGTGTAATAGTATTAAGGTATTTTGTTTTTACAAATACCTAAATTTAGTTACTGCCAAAATCAATTAATCATTTAAACATCAATTTTTACATTTTTTAAAAACAGAACTCAGTTGCAATTAAAATTAACGCATTAAAAAGTTAATACCCTTTCTTTCTGTTATTTTTGAATCTTTAATGAGCAACCCGCTTTTTATTCAACGATGTAACCAGCTTGCCTTGCAGGCAGAAGGATATGTTGCCCCTAATCCATTAGTTGGCTGCGTAATTGTTTCAAGCAATAAAATTATAGCCGAAGGTTATCACCAAAAATTTGGGCAGCCTCATGCCGAAGTAAATGCTATTAATGCTGTAGTAGATAAATCCATACTATCAAACAGCACATTGTATGTGAATTTAGAACCTTGTTCACATTTTGGAAAAACACCCCCTTGTGTAGATTTAATCATTCGTCAGAGAATACCTCATGTGGTAATAGGCTGTATGGATCCTACTGAAAAAGTAAATGGAAAAGGTATTGAAAAATTAAAAGCTGCAGGAATAAAAGTTGAAACCGGTGTTTTAGAAAACGAATGCAGGGAATTAAACAAACGTTTTTTTTGTTTTCACGAAAAGAAAAGGCCTTTTATTATTTTAAAGTGGGCACAAAGCGCAGATGGATTTATTGGAAAACAAAACGCAGAGCAGCCAATAAAAATCAGCAATGAATATTCGCACACCCTTTCGCACAAATGGCGAAGCGAAGAGGCTGCCATTATGGTTGGAACCAATACCGTATTGCTTGATAACCCACAATTAAATGTGAGGCATTGGAAAGGGATACACCCAGTACGTGTTTTGTTAGACAGAAATTTAAAAATAAAATCAACCGCAAAAATATTTTCAACAGACCAAAAAACGATTATTTATAATTCGGAAAAAACCGCCATTGACCAAAACAAAATTTTTGTAACCATAGATTTTAACAACAATGTAATTAAACAAGTGCTAGATGACTTGTTTAGCAAAAACATTTTGTCTGTTTTGGTAGAAGGCGGTGCCACACTTCTTGAATCATTTATTAACACCAACTTATGGGACGAAGCAAGGGTTTTTACATCAGCCAAAAACCTTGGAAGTGGGGTTAAGGCACCCTCGCTCCCACACATAGTGTCATCATCAGAAAAGATTATGAACGATGTATTGGAACTTTTTTACAATAAAGAAAAATGATTTTTTACATCGCACTTTCTATTTTATTTACCTCATCGCTGTTTGTTATTTTAAAATCGTTTGCCAAATGGAACATTAATAACATACAGGGGCTTGTATTCAATTATTTTACCGCATCGCTTTTTGCATTTGGCATTGGATTTAAAAAAAATGTTGAGCATGTTGGTGAATTAGCTTCTTTCTATCCCATTAGTTTAATGATTGGACTGCTTTTTATTATTGTTTTTTATCTTACAACACTTACTGCTCAGCAAAACGGAATTTCAGTAGCCACCATTGCGTCAAAAATGTCTGTAGTCATTCCGGCTCTTTCGGGTATCTGGTTATACACCGAGCCGTTTACGCTATTAAAATTTGCCGGCCTTTCGCTTGCTTTAACTTCAGTTTATCTCACAGGAAAAACAAATCAGCAAGCCAATAAATCAAAGCATACTTTGCTTCTTCCTGTTTTGGTTTTTTTGGGTTGTGGAATCATTGATACCATGCTTAAGTATTTTCAGTCAACTGCTTTTACCGATACGAATAGCCAACTCTATGCAAGTTCATATTATGGTTGTGCAGGAATTTTTGGTTTACTTGTCTTAGGGTATCAACTAATAACTCAAAAACAAAAGTTGCACCCTAAAAGTATATTGGCAGGAATTTTTCTTGGCTTATGCAACTATCCCTCATTGCACTTTTTATTTCTCGCATTAAAATATCCCGGTGCTGATAGCGGAAAAATTTTTACCATCATAAATGTTGGCATTGTTATTTGCACAGTGCTTTCTTCCAAATTTATCTTTAAGGAAAAAATAAACATTCAAAAATTTACAGGAATTACCATTGCGCTATTAGCAATAGTAATTTTGTACTTTGCCTAGCTAAAATAGTTTTTTTAACCCTTTTGTGTTACCAAACAAACTTTCTGATAATATTTTTCTGTGATGTGCTTAACTTGATAAAATATACTCCCGAAGAAAAAGATGAGGCCTCAATAGCTTGTGTATTATTCATCTTAATGTTTTTATATAATCTTCCGGTAGCGTCAATTATTTCAACGGCATTTATGTTTTTATTATTTGTTTTTATTTGAATAATATTCTGTTGTTTATCAACAACAATGTTACAATACATTTCATCATTCAATTCGTTGGTTCCGGTACAGTTTGTAAATATTATTGTAACGGTGTCGGTGCCCACGCAACCGTTTTGGGCTGTTACCTGTACCCAATATGTATTTGTATCGCCTGTAATAATTGTAGTTGAGGCAACAATTATTGGCGCAGTAATACCATTGTTCCATAATAAAGTTGAACCCGGAAAACTGCCCGGATTCAAATACAGTGATTGGTTGGAACAAATAGTTGTATCGTTACCCAGAAGTGGCATTGGACCCGGGATAGAAGCGGTAACAATGGTATCGGTAGTGGCGGGGCAGCCAGCACCCATACCATAATAGTGACTGGTGTAAACATATTGCCCCCATGGCGATGTTCCGTTTGTAAATATTCCCAAAAAACCTCCTCCTAAAGTTCCCGTACCGCTCCATGTTCCTGTTGTATCACTATTAGCCGGCAAATACTGAAAAAGGTTTTGCTGCAACACACTTGAGCATATATTGCCTGCGTATGAACTTCCTAAAACTGTTGGATAACAGGTTTCAAATAAAAAATCGTCCATTGACAGGTCGTTTCCATTTCCTCCACCAACATTTGTTATCATGATAAAATAAACATCATCCGTTGAAGGAGTAATACTACCTGAGGAATATTGAATCCATGCTGGTGAATAAGGGGCTACAACGTTTGGTTGAAGGTTTAAAACTATTCCATTTCCATCAACTATTACAATACGCATGTCGCATTGAAGTCCGTTAAAACTGGTGGTTAACCATGCAGAAAACCGAACTGTCATGTTTCGGCACACTGAAAAATGTCGTTTATAAACCGTGTCACCGGCACATGTACCAGAGCCAGCAGTACAATTAATAAAATTTAAATACAAAGAATAGCTCCCACTATGCACTGCAAATGCCTGAGGGGTGTTATGCACTGTTGTACCAGGTACAATATCTGGACAAATAGTTTGATATTCAAAACCATCTGTTAGTGTATTTTGCCAACTACACTGTGCAAAACTTATTTTAACCCCTAATAATAACACCAAGCAGGTAATTTGTTGTAGATATTTTTTTTTCATTTTTCTTGGTTATTTCTTAATAAATGATTGATCGCATACAAAAATCTAAACTCCAACTTAATTATAAAAAAAAACTACATACCTATTTATAGTGATATATCCAAGTGCACGTATTACTAAGATGCGTTAGCAACTTATAAATACAATTGCTTACTTTGAATTATTAATTTAGATGCCTGATTATTTTCTTAAATTAGAACACATTTACACTTCATGTTTGTTGTTGATTCCGTTTGCATTTCTCCTCAAAAAACTTTTTTAAAAGCCGACTTGTCCCAACTTGAATTATCGGCAGAAAACAAATTAAAAGTTATTGAACCCGCTAATGAAGGTATTCCACTTAATACTTTACGCAGAATGGGCAAAGCCGTGCGTTTGGGTGTAGGTGCAGCCTTGCCACTAACAAGAAATTATACCAGCCTAAATGGAATTATAATTGGAACTGCCAATGGCGGAATGGAAGATTGCATTAAATTTCTTAACCAGATAATTCAGTTTAACGAGGGCACGCTTACACCAACAAATTTTGTTCAAAGCACCAGCAATGCCATTGCTGCGCAAATAGGTTTAACGGTTCGAAACACAAGCTACAATATTACCCATGTGCACCGGGGACTGGCATTTGAAAATGCAATGATTGATGCAAAAATGAAATTGGATGAAAATCCATCACACACTTTTTTGCTTGGGGGTGTTGATGAAATTTCAACATACAATTTTAATATTGAAAATCTTGGTGGTTGGTATAAAAAAAATACAACCAGCAATGCAGCCTTATTCTCTGATGAAACAAACGGCAGCATTGCAGGCGAAGGAGTAGCTATGTTTATAACAAGCAACAAGAAAGAAAATGCATATTTTGAAATAGCCGAAGTAACAACGATGCATACACAAAACATAAGCGAAGTAAACAATGCATTAAAAACAATTATTGATAATTATGGAATGCCTGACTTATTTCTTTCAGGCGAAAACGGAGATAAAAGACTAAATAACTTTTATAATGCAGTTGAAAAAATTTTAACCGCTCCGGTCGCTCGCTTTAAACATCTTTGTGGCGAATATCCAACCGCATCATCGTTTGCTGTTTGGCTTGCAGGACATATTTTAAAAACGCAAACCGTATCTTCTATGCTGCTTAAGTCAACTGTTGCACCAGTGCAATTCAACAAAATTTTGGTGTACAATACTTACAAAGGTATTCAGCACAGCTTTATTTTACTTCAAAAAGCTTAACCCTCAACCCCCAATAACAGCAGCAAAATCAGTTGGTGTAATCCACTTCATATCTTTATATCTCCTAAACCAGGTAAGTTGCCTTTTTGCATAGTTGCGGGTATTTTTTTTTATCAACTCAATTGTTTGTTCTATAGTATACTTCCCATCAAAAAACTCAAAAAACTCTTTGTAGCCTACGGTTTGTAATGCATTATGATTTCGATAAGACAAAAGAGTTTTTACCTCATGCTCCAATCCTTCCGCCAACATTTCGTCAACTCGTAAATTAATTTTTTGATACAGTTTTTCTCTGTCATCATGTAAGCAATACATCTTTACATTAAAACTGCGTACTATTTTTTTTTGTTCTAAAAAAGATGAATATGGTTTTCCTGTAATTTCAAAAACTTCAAGCGCACGCATTACGCGCACAGGATTATTTATATCAATCCGGTTAAAAGTTTGCACATCTTTTTCTTTGAGCCTGGTAGCTAAATAATCAAGCCCGTACAGTTTTAATTCGTCATTTAATTTTACCCTAATATTTTGATTTGCCGGTGGCAATGAATCAATGCCATTTATGATTACATCCATGTATAAGCCTGTACCACCTGTCATAATCACCACATCATGCTTTTTAAATAGTTCATCAAGCACTATTAAACACTCTTTCTCATAAAGGCCTGCGTTCATTACCGTGTTAATGGAATGTGAGCTGATAAAATGATGCTTTACTGCGGCAAGTTGCTTTGCACTTGGCTTGGCAGTACCAATAGTAAGTTCTTTAAAAAGTTGCCGTGAATCAGACGAAACAATTTCAGAATTAAAGTGTCCGGCTATATCAATGGCAAAATTTGTTTTACCAATTGCTGTTGGCCCGGAAATTACAATTAATGTTTTTTTTTTGTCAGTCATTAATTCTGAGGAAACTTCTTATTTTATAAAAATAAAAAAAAGGATAAAGCTCTCGCCTTATCCTCTTCGGTTTATTCAATTGTATTTTTAGTTCTCAGCCAGATTTTCGGTTTCTGACTTTGTCTCACCTGCTTTTGCTTTTGGCTTACGGCCCCTACGGGTTGTTTTAGCTTTTTTGGCAGTCGATTTTTCTTTGGTCATCAATTCATTAAAGTCCACCAACTCCATCATACAAGTTTCGGCAGCATCACCCGGACGAAAGCCTGTTTTAATAATTCGGGTATATCCTCCCGGGCGCTCTGCAATTTTTGGAGCCACTTCCTTAAACAATTCTGCCACAGCAAATTTGTTTTGAAGGTAACTAAATACCATCCTGCGAGAATGAGTTGTATTGTCTTTCGAACGGGTTAACAATGGTTCAACATACACGCGCAATGCTTTTGCTTTTGCCAATGTTGTATTTATTCTTTTATGCAGTATTAATGATGATGCAAGGTTTGATAACAATGCAGCGCGATGACTGTGTGTTCTGCTTAAGTGATTTACTTTTTTTCCGTGACGCATAATAATTTAGTTTGCGGTTTGCAGTTTTCAGTTTGCACATTGCGAACTGATAATTACAAACTGTTATTAATCTTTATCCAACATATATTTTTGAATGTTCATACCAAAAGTAAGATTCTTGTTTCGCACAAGTTCTTCAAGTTCAGTCAACGACTTTTTACCAAAGTTGCGAAACTTCAGCAAATCGTTTTTGCTGTATGAAACCAAATCGCCAAGTGTTTCAACATCTGCAGCCTTAAGGCAATTTAAAGCACGCACACTTAAATCCATATCCACCAGTTTTGACTTTAAAAGCTGGCGCATGTGTAATGTGTTTTCATCAAACTCCTCAACCGGAGTTTTTGGCTTGGTGTCAAGGGTTATTTTCTCGTCCGAAAACAGCATAAAGTGATGAATCAGTATTTCGGCTGCTTCTCGCAATGCTTCTTTAGGGTGGATAGATCCATCGGTAGTAATTTCTAATACCAGTTTCTCATAATCCGTCTTTTGTTCAACACGATAGTTTTCGATACTGTACTTAACGTTTTTAATCGGTGTAAAAATCGAATCTATTGCAACTGTGCCAATGGGGTTATTGCTTGATTTGTTTTCTTCAGCAGGCACATATCCTCGGCCTTTGTCAATGGTAATGTCAAGATTAAGTTTTACTCCTGCATCCATTGAGCAAATTACCAACTCAGGATTAAGAACCTGAAATGCCGAAGTGTGTTTTGCAATATCACCTGCAGTAAATTCGGTTTTTCCATTTACAGTAATCTGAACTTTTTCATTATCGGTTCCTTCAATTTGTTTTTTAAATCGAACCTGTTTAAGGTTTAGAATGATTTCGGTTACATCTTCAACCACACCTTTTATGGTTGAAAACTCGTGGTCAACTCCGCCAATTTTTACGTTAGTGATTGCATGACCCTCTAACGAAGAAAGAAGAATTCTGCGTAATGAGTTACCAACTGTAATTCCGTATCCCGGTTCCAAAGGTCTGAATTCAAACTGACCAAAAGTTTCGTTTGAATGATTCATTATAACTTTGTCGGGACGCTGAAATGCAAGTATTGCCATTTTATATTTTGTGTTTTATATTTAGTTATCTATTAATTTTTTATTTTGTAAACTGAAAATTGTCAACTACAAACTTTACTTAGAGTACAATTCCACTATCAACTGCTCTTTAATATTTTCAGGAATTTCTTCGCGCGAAGGGGCAGCAATAAATTTTCCCTGCATGGCAGCGCCATCCCACTCTATCCATCCAAATTTTGTATTGCGGTTAGCCAATGAATCATTAATTGCTTCAAGTGCTTTTGAGCGTTCGCGAACACCAACTAAATCACCGGCCCTAAGTATATATGATGAAACGTTTACCACATTGCCATTAACGGTAATATGACAATGGCTTACAAGTTGGCGAGCAGCAGCCCGTGAAGGTGCTATACCCATCCTAAACACCACATTATCCAAACGCGATTCGATTAGCTTAAGCAAGTTTTCACCTGTTATTCCTTCTTTGCTCGAAGCTATTTTAAAGAAACGGGCAAACTGGCGCTCAAGTATGCCGTAGGTATATTTTACTTTTTGCTTTTCGGCAAGCTGCACAGCATATTCGCTTTGTTTAGCGCGTTTTTTTGCAGCACCGTGTTGGCCTGGAGGAAAATTTCTTTTTTCAAAATACTTATCGGGTCCAAAAATTGGCTCTTTAAATTTACGAGCAATTTTTGTTTTAGGACCAATGTAACGTGCCATGATATTAGTTTAATGTTTGAAGTTTAATGTTTAAAGTTTAATGTCTACAGTTTTTGGTTTAGTACTCTCACTCTATCCTTATCCTATATTCTTCTCTTCTTAGGAGGACGGCAACCGTTGTGAGGAATTGGGGTAAGATCAAGAATCTCTGTTACCTCAATACCTGATGAATGCAGTGTGCGTATGGCAGATTCTCTTCCGGCACCAGGACCTTTTACAAATACCTTTACCTTGCGAAGCCCCATGTCAAATGCTGTTTTAGCACATTCAGAAGCTGCCATCTGAGCAGCGTAAGGTGTATTCTTTTTTGAGCCTTTAAATCCCATTTTGCCGGCACTTGCCCATGAAATAACCTGCCCTTGCAAATTGGTTAGGCTAATAATGATATTATTAAATGTTGCATTGATATGCGCCTCGCCAAATGCTTCAACTTTTACAACTTTTTTTCGTACCGTTTTTGTTGCCGTAGCTTGTTGTTGAACTTGTTTTGCCATTTATTAATGAATGAATGAATTGTTTTTACTTAATAACTTAATATATAATAATTCAATAACTTTATTTAGTTACTTTTTTCTTATTAGCAACTGTTTTGCGTTTTCCTTTGCGCGTGCGGCAGTTGTTTTTGGTTCGCTGTCCGCGCACAGGCAATCCGCTACGATGGCGAATACCACGATAGCTGCCAATATCCATTAATCGTTTAATGTTTAATTGTACTTCCGAACGAAGTGAACCTTCAATTTTTAAATTATCGTTTATAAACGAACGTATTTTATTTAACTCTTCATCATTCCACTCTTCTACCTTTTTGTCCCACGAAATTTCGCACGCATCCAATATTTGTTGCGCTGTTGGGCGACCGATACCGAAGATGTAGGTTAATCCTATTTCACCTCTTTTATGTTTTGGTAAATCAATACCTGCTATTCGAGCCATGTTTTATTTACGATTTTCGATTTTGTGATTTACGATTTTAATTTTGTGTTGACTGCATGTTTCAATTTTTTTTTGATTGCTTACTGCCAACTGCATACTTTTTATCCCTGACGCTGTTTAAAGCGCGGGTTTTTTTTGTTGATTACATACAGTTTACCATTGCGTCTTACAATTTTGCAATCGACACTGCGTTTTTTTAAACTTGGTTTAACTTTCATTTTTCTTTGTTTTCGGTTTACTGTTTAATGTTTCCGTTTAAGGTTTTTTTATAACCGCCAACTGCAAACTGTAAACTGTAAACTATTTATATCTATATGTTATTCTTCCTTTTGTTAAATCATAAGGCGACATTTCAATCCGCACTTTATCACCGGGCAATATTTTTATATAGTTCATCCTCATTTTACCTGATATATGAGCTATTATTTCGTGACCATTTTCCAATTCAACTCTAAACATGGCATTGCTTAATGCTTCTGTTATTGTTCCGTCTTGCTCAATGGATGATTGCTTCGCCACTTAGTGTTATTGAATATTTAATATTGTTGATTGAATATTGACTCTCTATTTTATTTTTTCATCTGCTAATTGCCAACTGCCTCGGCCCTTTGGTATTCTATTCTTGCCAGATTAATATTTTCTTTTTCTGCTTTTTCAATTGCGGCAAATGATGATAGTATTTCTGCTTTTACATTATCTACAGCTACTGTATGCTCGTAATGTGCTGATGGTAAATTGTCTGCTGTAACTACTGTCCACCCATCTTTCAAATGCCTTACATTTTTTACTCCCATATTTATCATGGGTTCAATAGCGATTACTATTCCCGGTTTTAACAGTACGCCTTGTCCTGCTTTACCAAAGTTTGGCACCTCAGGTTTTTCGTGCAACTTTTTTCCAACGCCATGTCCTACTAGTTCGCGCACCACACCATAACCATTAACTTCGGCATGTTTTTGAATATTGTAACTTATATCGCCAACACGGTTTCCGGTTATCGCTTTTGATATTCCAATGTACAAACACTCTTTTGTTACCCGCATTAACCTCTCCCCTTTCTCATCCACTGTTCCAACCCCAAAGGTGTAAGCCGAATCGCCATAGTATCCATTTTTCAGAACTCCGCAATCAATGGATATAATATCTCCTTCAATCAATTCTCTTTTTCCGGGTATTCCGTGAACAACTTCGGCATTTACCGAAATACATAACGAAGCCGGAAAACCATTGTATCCTTTGAATGCCGGCACTGCATCAAATGAGCGCATGTACTCTTCTGCAATTTTATCAAGTGCATCCGTAGTAATGCCTGCCTTTATATGCTTGGCTGTTTCGGCAATTGTATCTCCAACAAGTAAAGAACTAATTCGAATTAACTCAATTTCCTCTTTTGAACGATAATTTATCTGCACGTATCACACTCCTGTTATTATTATTGAACCGGTGCATTTATTGATGTACGCCCTTTAATTCTTCCACTTTTCATCAACCCATCGTAATGGCGCATTAATAAATGACTTTCTATTTGCTGTAATGTATCCAACACAACCCCTACAAGAATTAACAGCGATGTTCCGCCATAAAACTGTGCAAAGTTTGTACTTATACCAATAATTTTTGCCAATGCAGGAAGTATAGCAACAAATGCAAGAAACAAAGAACCGGGTAATGTAATTCTTGACATAATATCGTCAATAAATGACGCTGTTTGCTTTCCTGGTTTTACTCCGGGTATAAACCCACCGTTCTTTTTCATATCATCAGCCATTTGATTTGGGTTTACAGAAATGGCTGTATAGAAATATGTAAATAATATTATGAGCGTGGCAAAAATGAAATTGTACCAAAATGAATGAAAGTCGGTTAATGCTCCGGCAAATGTTTGCATACCTTCTGAGTTTGGAAAAAACTGAGCAATGGTAGCCGGTATAAACATTATAGCTTGTGCAAAAATGATTGGCATAACACCGGCAGCATTTACTTTTAAAGGTATGTATTGACGCACCCCTCCATACTGACGGTTGCCTACTATTTTCTTAGCAAACTGAACAGGTATTTTTCGGGTACCTTGCACCAACATGATGCTAATAACAACAACCGCAAACAGCGCAATAATTTCAACTAAAAACATAATCAATCCTCCACCTGATTGATTGAGTCGGGCAAGGAACTCATCTTTTAATGCAAATGGTAAACGGGCAATAATACCAACCATGATTAGCAAAGAAATTCCGTTACCAATTCCTTTTTCCTGAATACGCTCGCCAAGCCACATTACAAACAACGTACCTGCAATAAGAATGATGATGGATGTAAACCACCACATAGTCGGTGAAATAGCTCCTGGATTAGCATAGGCAATAATTGCTGATTGGGCCTGTGCACGTAAGTTAACAAGATAACCGGGAGCCTGCCCTGCAACTACAAGAACTGTAAGCCAGCGGGTAATTTGGTTTAATCGTTTACGACCACTCTCTCCTTCTTTCTGCATTTTTTGAAAGTAAGGAACTGCAATACCTAACAACTGCACAACGATAGATGCCGATATATAAGGCATAATACCAAGTGCTACTACTGATGCCTGTGAAAAAGCACCACCGGCAAACATATCAAGCAATCCAAAAATTCCTTCAGAGGTTTGTTGCTTAAGGTTTCCCAACTGCTGGGGGTCAATGCCCGGTAAAACCACGTGAGACAACAAACGATAGATTGCAACAAAAAATAAGGTGTTGAGAATCTTCGCCCGAAGTTCTTCGATTTTAAAAATGTTACGTAGTGTTTGTATAAGGTCTTTCATTATTTTTCAACGATGGTGGTTGTTCCGCCTGATGTTTCTATTGCCGATTTTGCTGATGCAGAAAATGCATGCGCTTTTACATTTACTTTGGTTTTTATTTCTCCGCGTCCTAATATTTTAATCATATCGCGCTTTGCCACTAGTCCTTTTTCGTAAAGTACGGTGTGGTCAAAATCGGTGATGCCATATTTTTCGTTTAGCTTTTGCAGCACGTCTAAATTAATTCCTGTGTATTCTACACGAAAGATATTGTTGAAACCAAATTTTGGCAAACGCCTTTGAAGCGGCATTTGTCCGCCTTCAAAACCTACTTTGCTTGAATAACCTGACCTTGATTGTGCTCCTTTATGACCGCGTGTAGAAGTTCCACCATGTCCTGATCCGGTTCCGCGGGCAATTCGCTTACGTTTTTTTGTTGAACCCTTTGCAGGTTTTAAATTACTTAAGTTCATTTTGTTCTTTATTATTTTTCTGTTACTTCAACCAAATGACTCACTTTTGAAATCATTCCTTTTATCTGAGGGGTTAATTCTTTCTCAACGCTGTCGTAAACATTTTTTAGTCCAAGAGCTTTCAGCGTAAGCTTTTGGCTTTTATGACGGTCGATGCCGCTTTTTATTTGCTTTATAGTTACTTTGCTCATGTCATTACTTCTTTAACCGTTAAAAACTTTTGATATATCAACACCGCGCTGATTGGCTACTCCGGCAGCATCGCGCATAAGCGCAAGTGCATGTATGGTAGCTTTTACAACGTTGTGCGGATTTGATGACCCTTTTGATTTTGCTAATACATCATGTATGCCTACACTTTCGAGCACGGCACGCATAGCACCACCTGCTATTACACCTGTTCCTGGTGCAGCAGGTTTTAAAAACACCGATGCTCCACCAAACGATGCATCCTGCTCATGCGGTACTGTAGTTTTTGAAATGGTAACTTTTACCAAATTCTTTTTTGCATCATCAATGGCTTTGGTAATAGCATCGGTAACTTCCTTTGCTTTTCCAAGACCATATCCTACCACACCTTTTTCGTCACCTACAACTACAATAGCTGCAAATGTAAATGTGCGTCCGCCTTTGGTAACTTTTGTTACGCGGTTTACTGCAACTAATCTGTCTTTTAGTTCAATTTCACCGGGTTTAACTCTTTTTGTTGCTGTTGCTAACATGTTTGTTTTTTAAAATTTTAATCCACCTTCTCTGGCGCCATCGGCCAAAGCTTTTATTCTTCCATGATATAAATATCCGCCACGGTCAAAAACCACTTCTTTTATTCCTTTGGCAGCTGCTCTTTCGGCAATTACCTTACCTACTGCAGCGGCTTTTTCTGATTTTTTTCCTGCTGCCACTTCCTTTTCGGCTGATGATGCTGCTGCCAGTGTATTGCCGGCTACATCATCAATTAGTTGAACCGATATTTGCTTGTTGCTTCTAAATACCGACAAGCGTGGGCGCTCAGCCGTACCTTTTATCGCTTTGCGAATACGGTACCTTATTTTTCTTCTGCGAACAACTTTTGTACTTTCCATTTTACTTCAATTATTTTTTAGCTGCAGATTTTCCTGCTTTTCTTCTTAATGTTTCACCAACAAACTTAATACCCTTACCTTTATATGGCTCAGGCTTGCGTAGCGAACGGATTTTTGCTGCAACCTGTCCCAGCAATTGCTTATCACTACTTTCAAGAATAATGGTTGGGTTTGCTCCCCTTTCGGTTTTTGTTGCTACTTTTATTTCAGTTGGTAGTTCAAACACTACGTGATGTGAATGTCCTAAAACCAAATCAAGCATTTGTCCCTGATTGGAGGCACGGTATCCCACACCTACCAATTCCTGTTCAATTTTATATCCTTTGGTTACACCTTGAATCATATTGGCAATTAAGGCTCGGTATAAACCGTGCATGGATTTATGGCGCTTCTGTTCAGTCTCGCGGCTTAGCACAACATTTGAGTTATCTATTTCAACCTTTACACCATCTGCAATGGGTTGTGTTAACGTTCCTTTGGGTCCCTTTACGGTTACTACATTATTTGTAAACGTAACCTGAACTCCTGAAGGAAGCGCAACTGGTAATTTTCCTATTCGTGACATCTATCTTTTGTTTGAAGTTTGAAGTTTGAAGTTTATTGTTTGAAAGTTAATTTTGTTTACTAAAACTTCTACTTGTTTTTTTGAATAAATAATTATCTAAGGTTTTCTATCAATTAATAAACGTAACACAAAACCTCTCCACCAACATTTAATGTGCGCGCTTCTTTATCTGTCATCATTCCTTTTGATGTAGAGATTATGGCTATTCCAAGTCCGTTAATTACGCGAGGCAAATTATCACTGCCAATATACTTTCTAAGACCTGGACGACTTACTCTTCTCAATTTTGTAATTGCAGATAATTTGGTAACCGGGTTGTATTTTAATGCTACTTTTATTTTGCCTTGCTTATTTTCTGTTTCTTCAAACTTGTAGTTAGATATATATCCTTTATCAAAAAGGATTTTGGTCATTTCTTTTTTTGTGTTTGAAGCAGGAACTTCAACAATGCGATGATTGGCTTTTATAGCATTGCGAAGTCTGGTCAAGTAATCTGATATTGGGTCTGTCATTGGGAGATTGAATATTGTATAATGAATATTACTGTTTACGTTTTTTGCTAATTGATTTTACCAACTTGCTTTTGTTACACCGGCAATTTTTCCTTCAAGCGCCATTTTTCGAAACATAATTCTTGAAATTCCAAACTGACGCATGTACCCACGTGGCCGGCCTGTAATCATGCACCGGCTATGAAGTCGAACCGGAGAAGAACTGCGAGGCAATTTGGCCAAACCTGCATAATCACCTGCTGCTTTTAAAGCTGCTCGTTTTTCAGCATATTTTTCAACCATGCGTTGTTTTTTTCTGTCTCTAGCTTTTGTTGATTCTTTTGCCATGTTTTATTTTAATGATAAAATTTTTGAATGACTGAAATTTTGAATTTTACTTAATAACTGATTTTTAATTTGCGTTTGTTTTAAATGGTAATCCGAATTCTTTTAGCAACTCAAGTGCTTCTTTATCAGTATTGGCTGTGGTAACGAAGGTGATATCCATACCACGTATTTTACTTACTTTGTCAATATCAATTTCAGGAAAAATAATATGCTCGGTAATTCCAAGCGTGTAGTTACCACGACCATCAAAACCTTTATCATTAATTCCTCGGAAATCGCGAATGCGTGGTAATGCCACAGAGATTAATCTGTCCAGAAATTCATACATCTGCTCATCGCGCAATGTTACTCGTACTCCAATAGGAACTCCTTTACGCACTTTAAAGTTAGAGATGTCTTTTTTTGCATGGGTAGCCACTGCTTTTTGGCCTGCAATGTTTGACATTTCGGTTACCACAGCATCAACTACTTTTTTATCAGCAGTTGCATCGCCAACACCCTGGTTAAGGCATATTTTGGTAAGCTTAGGAACCTGCATTACGCTTTTGTAGTTAAAGCGTGATTTTAATGCAGTAACTATTTCTTTTTTGTATTTGCTTTTTAAGCGTGGTGTATAACTCATTTTATTACCTCCCCTGAAACTTTAGCGTAACGCACAATTTTCCCTTCTTCAACTCTGCGGCCAACACGTGTAGGCTTTCCTGATTTGGGGTCAATAAGCATTAGGTTTGAAATATGAACAGGCGCTTCTTTTTTCTCGATGCCGCCTTTGGTGTTTTTTGCATTGGGTTTGCTGTGCTTTGAAATCACATTAACACCTTCAACACTTGCGCGGTTTTTTTCAGGAAAAACCTGGAGCACACGCCCCTGTTTTCCTTTTGACTCACCGGCAACTACTTTAACGATGTCACCCTTTTTTATTTTAAGCTTAATCATTGTACTTTTTTTAACTGGTTATATAACTTCAGGCGCTAACGAAACTATTTTCATGTATTGCTTTTCGCGAAGTTCACGAGCCACAGGGCCAAAAATACGTGTGCCCCTTAACTCATCAGCCTGGTTTAGCAACACCACAGCATTGTCGTCAAATCGTATGTAAGAGCCATCGTTGCGTCTCACTTCTTTTTTTACACGTACAACTACTGCTTTGCTCACAGTTCCTTTTTTAATGTTGCCGGCCGGGATAGCATTTTTTACGGTAACCACTATGGTATCGCCAAGCGATGCATAGCGCTTTTTTGTGCCGCCCAACACACGAATACACAAAACCTCTTTGGCTCCGCTGTTATCTGCAACTGTTAATCTTGATTCTGCCTGTATCATTTTTAATCTCGTTTTACGTTTACAGTTTACAGTTTTCGGTTTTTAACTGTAAACCGTAAACTGTAAACTCCAAACAAATATTATTTTGCTTTTTCCAATACCTCTACTAATCTCCAACGTTTTGTTTTACTTAATGGACGCGTTTCCATAATAAGAACTCGGTCGCCAATTCCGCATGTGTTGTTCTCATCATGGGCATGAAACTTTTTGGTTTTGTTGATGAACTTACCATACATGGCATGTTTTACTTTTCGCTCGACAGATACCACAGCAGTCTTCTGCATTTTGTTACTGGTAACAATGCCAATTTTGGTTTTACGTAATGCTCTTTCGGTACTCATTTATTTTTATTTTGATGTCTCAGACATTCTTTTATTCAACTCTGTTTTTAAACGTGCAACCAGCCTGCGTGTGCTGCGAATTTTTATGGGACTGTCCATTGGAGAAACGGCATGCTGCATTCTTAACTTTATAAGATTTTCTTTCTCCTCAGCAATTCTTGCTTTCACTTCGTCAGTTGTGAGGTCTTTTACTATTGACTGTTTCATTTTAAATTTTTTTTAGCGTTTACAGTTTCGCTTTTTATATTTTATTCTTTGCTTGTTGTTAATTGCTGACTGCAAACTTTTTTTACACTGCTGAATAATCTCTGCGAACTACAAATTTGGTAACTACCGGAAGCTTTTGTGCAGCAAGTCGCATAGCTTCTTTTGCTGTTTCAACAGGTACGCCATCTGCTTCAAATAACATGGTGCCTGGTTTTACCTGCGCTATCCAGTACTCAGGAGCTCCTTTACCTTTACCCATACGCACCTCAGCTGGTTTTTTGGTTATTGGTTTGTCAGGAAATATTCGTATCCATGTTAAACCTTCGCGTTTAAGATAACGTGTTAATGCAACACGCGCTGCCTCAATTTGACGAGAGGTTATTTGTGCTCTTTCCAATGATTTCATACCGAATGAACCAAAAGCTATTTGAGCACCACGTGAGGCATTGCCTCGGTTGCGCATTTTTTGCTGTTTGCGGTATTTGGTTTTTTTGGGCTGTAACATTTTTTTATGTTTCTTTCAGTATTGTTTATTTTAACCGTTGTTTCTTCTATCCCTGCGATCTCCGCCTCTTCTGTCGCCACCGCGTCTTCCGCCTCTGTCGTTATGCTCATTACGTTCGCCTCTGCGCTCGCCACCGCCACCACCTTTTGGTGCAGATGACATGCCTATGTTTGGCGACAAATCACGTTTTCCAAAAACTTCGCCTTTGCAAATCCAGGCTTTTACGCCTATTTTACCATAGCTTGTTTGTGCTTCGGCTATTGCAAAATCAATATCGGCACGAAAGGTGTGTAATGGAATACGGCCTTCTTTGTATTGTTCGGTACGGGCAATTTCGGCTCCGCCAATACGACCTGCACACATTACTTTAATTCCTTCGGCACCCATACGCATGCTTGACGCAATGGCTGATTTAATTGCTCGCCTGTATGAAATACGTGCTTCAATTTGTTTAGCAACACCTTCGGCTACAAGTTGAGCATCCAGTTCAGGACGCTTAATTTCAAATATGTTTATCTGAACTTCTTTTTTGGTAATCTTTTTTAACTCTTCTTTGAGTTTATCAACTTCGGTTCCGCCTTTACCAATTACAATTCCCGGACGTGCTGTGTGAATAGTGGCGGTAATTAATTTTAGTGTGCGCTCAATTACCACACGCGAAACTCCGCCTTTTTGCAGACGTGCATGCAGGTATGTGCGGATTTTTTCATCTTCAACCAAACGGTCAGAATAATTTTTTCCTCCGTACCAATTAGAATCCCATCCGCGGATAATTCCTAATCTGTTGCCTACCGGGTGTGCTTTTTGTCCCATTTATGCTTCTGTATTTTCAGTTACTGTTTCTTCTGTTGTTATTTCTTCCTGCTTTTTGTTTAACGAATCAACGTAAATAGTTACATGATTTGAACGTTTGCGGATGCGGTAACCGCGACCTTGTGGAGCAGGGCGCAGTCTTTTTAACTGCCGGCCGCTGTCAACAAATATTTTTGAAACCACCAATTGCTGGTCTTCTATGCGAACACCTTCGTTTTTATTCTGCCAGTTGTTTAATGCCGACAGCAATAGTTTTTCCAATCGCACCGAAGCTTCTTTTTTGCTGAACTTTAAAAGATTCAATGCAAGGTCAACTTTTTTGCCACGAATCATATCAGCAAGCAATCTCATTTTGCGTGGTGATGTGGGGCAATTGTTCAACTTGGCCATGTAAGTGGTTTTCATTGCTTCCTTGCGCGCATCGGCTGCTTTTTTCTTTCTTGATCCCATGATTATTTTTTTGCTGTTGCAGGTTCGTCTTTTTTGTTTCCGGTATGTCCTCTGAATACGCGTGTGGGGGCAAACTCGCCTAACTTATGTCCCACCATGTTTTCAGTAATATACACGGGTATAAATTTATTTCCGTTGTGAACTGCCAATGTCAGTCCAACAAAGTCGGGCGAAATCATAGAGCGCCTGCTCCAGGTTTTTATTACCGACTTCTTTTTTGCCTCGGCCATGCCCATTATTTTTTCTTCGAGCTTGGGGTCGATGAAGGGGCCTTTTTTTAGTGAACGACTCATTTTATTTTAGTTTGCAGTTTTCAATATGCAGTTTGCAAATTGCCAACTGCGCATTTATTTATTTCTTTCTTCTTTCGATAATATGCTTGTTGCTTTGATTTTTTAGCTTGCGGGTTTTCTTTCCTTTAGCAAGTAATCCTTTACGCGAGCGTGGGTGTCCACCTGATGCACGACCCTCGCCACCACCCATTGGGTGATCAACAGGGTTCATAGCTACACCACGAACACGTGGACGAATACCTCTCCAAACATTTCTCCCTGCTTTGCCATCGCTTTCTTTGTTATGGTCTGAATTAGAAACCGTACCAACAGTTGCAGTACAAGTAGCAAGCACCATGCGTGTTTCGCCACTGGGCATTTTTAAAATAGCATAGTTACCATCACGCGCTGTAAGTTGGGCAAATGTACCCGCACTACGCGCCATTTTGCCGCCTTGTCCAGGACGTAACTCAATATTATGCACAATGGTTCCCATAGGCATATCTTTTAGCATCATAGCGTTGCCAATTTCAGGAGTAGCTGTTGGGCCGGCCATTATGGTTTGCCCAACTTTAATGCCGGTTGGTGCCAGTATGTAACGTTTGTCACCATCAGCATAATGAATTAGTGCTATGCGTGAAGTACGGTTTGGATCATACTCAACAGTTGCCACTTTGCCGGGCACACCGTTTTTATCTCTTTTAAAATCAATAATCCGGTAAAGTTTACGATGTCCACCGCCAATGTAACGCATGGTCATTTTACCAGAGTTGTTACGACCTCCTTTGCGACTTATCCGCTCGGTTAATTTTTTTAACGGCTCTGCTGCTGTGATTTCTTCAAAATCAGGTGCAATCAGAAAACGTTGTCCCGGAGTTATTGGATTAAATTTTTTAATTCCCATTGCCTTGTGTTTTTAAACGCTTGCGTAAAAATCAATTGTTTCGCCTTTTGCTACAGTTATGTACGCTTTTTTAAGTCCGCCTTTGCTACCTTTTTGAATTCCGGCAACGGTGTATCGAACTTTGTTTTTTCGTGCATTGTTTACCGTGTTTACACGCACAACGTTAACGCTGTACATTTTTTCAACGGCATTTTTAATTTGAACTTTGTTTGCTTTTTTATCAACTATAAAAGCATATTGGCCAAGTTTTTCAGACTTAGCTGTATTTTTTTCGGTAATAACCGGTTTTTTCAGGATAATCATTTGCTTAATGTATTTTCAATTACCGGCAGTGCGCCTTCGGTTAAAACTAAATTTTGTGCGTTAAGTATGTCAACGGTGTTTAAATCGGCAGCGCAAACCACTTTGCTAAGTGCAAGGTTGCGTGACGAGAGTACTACGTTTTTATTTGTTTCAGCAGTAACCAGCAAAATCTTTTTATCGGTTAACGAAAGTTGTTTTAGCAATTCGTTAAACGATTTTGTTTTAGGCGCTTCAAAGTTGAAGTTTTCCAACACGGTAATGTTGTTTTCTTTTGCCTTGTAGCTTAATGCCGATATACGTGCTATTTGTTTTACTTTTTTATTGAGTTTAAAAGAATAGTCGCGGGGTTTGGGGCCAAACACACGGCCTCCGCCTACAAACAAGGGCGACTTCATGCTGCCGGCACGTGCGCCCCCTGTTCCTTTTTGACGCTTTAATTTTTTGGTTGTGCCTGATACTTCATTGCGCTCTTTTGCTTTGTGCGTACCCTGGCGCTTATTTGCCTGAATGCTTTTTACATCCAGCCATATTGCATGGTCATTTGGCTCGGCACCAAAGATGGTGTCGTTAAGTTTGGCTTTTCTGCCTGTGCTTTGACCGCTTATTTGTTTAACTTCTACTTCCATTTTTTTAGAATTCTACTTTAATGTAAGAACCTTTTGCACCGGGAACGGCTCCTTTTATTATTAAAAGATTTTGTTCAGGCATTACCTTTAACACCTGTAAGTTTTGAATTTTAACACGCTCATTACCCATGTGTCCTGTCATACGCTTACCGGGTAATACGCGTGAGGGCCATGATGATGCACCCATTGAACCTGTGGCTCGCAAACGGTTATGTTGACCATGAGTGGCACCGCCAACACCACTAAAGTTGTGCCTGCGAACTACACCCTGAAAACCTTTACCTTTTGAGGTACCAATAACATCGCAAAAAATGCCTTCGGAGAAAATATCCACTTTCACCAAATCACCTGGCTTTACTTCGTTGGTAAATTCACGAAACTCAGCAACTTTTCTTTTGGGAGATGAGCCTGTTTTTGCGAAGTGACCTTGAAGTGCCTTGGTGGTGTGCTTTTCCTTCTTATCGTCAAAGGCCAACTGAACAGAGTTATAACCATCTGTTTCGGTTGACTTAACCTGTGTAACTACACAAGGACCGGCTTCAATAACGGTGCAGGCTATGTTTCTGCCTTCAGCATCAAACATGCTGGTCATTCCTATTTTCTTTCCTATTATTCCGGACATGCCTTTTAAACTTTAATTCGTTTTATTCTTAATTATTTTTATTCATCAATCAAACTATTCTGGTTTGATTGCAGTATGATATTCTGTTATACTTTAATCTCTACTTCCACTCCGCTTGGAAGTTCCAGCTTCATTAACGCGTCAACCGTTTTGGAGGTTGAGCTGTAAATATCAAGCAGGCGCTTGTAAGAGCACAATTGAAATTGCTCGCGCGCTTTTTTATTTACGTGCGGTGAGCGCAGTACGGTGTAAATCTTTTTTTCTGTTGGCAATGGAATGGGTCCACTGATAACAGCTCCTGTTGATTTAACTGTCTTTACAATTTTTTCTGCTGACTTGTCAACAAGATTAAAATCGTACGACTTGAGTTTGATTCGGATTCGCTGGTTCATTTTATTTTATAAAGAACGTTAATGATTATGCTTTACAATCTTGTTATACTTTTTCTAATTTGCCTTTTACACGTGCCACAACTTCTTCTGATATTGCTTTTGGAGACTCTGTGTAATGAGAGAATTCCATGCTTGACGATGCGCGGCCTGATGTGATGGTACGCAAAGTAGTTACGTAACCAAACATTTCACTTAATGGCACTTTGGCTTTAATTACCTGAGCTCCGGCACGGGTGTCCATACCTTCCATCTGACCTCTTCTGCGGTTTAAGTCACCCATTACATCTCCCATGTATTCGTCAGGCGTTACTACTTCTACTTTCATTATAGGCTCAAGAAGCACCGGCTTGGCTTTGGCAACGGCTTCTTTGTAAGCAAGCTTTGCTGCAATTTCAAAGGATAATGCATCCGAGTCAACTGCGTGAAACGAACCGTCAGTTAATACAACTTTTAAACTGTCAAGAGGATATCCTGCTAATACGCCATTTACCATGGCAGCGCGGAAACCTTTCTCAATGGCAGGAATAAATTCGCGGGGAATGTTACCTCCTGATATTTCGTTCACAAACTGTAATCCGTTGTTTTTGGCGTCAATAACAAAGTCTTTATCAATTGGGCCAACGGTAACGTGCATATCGGCAAACTTACCACGACCGCCTGTTTGTTTTTTATAAACCTCGCGATGGTTAACGGTACCTGTGATAGTTTCTTTATAAGCTACTTCGGGTGCACCCTGGTTACATTCTACTTTGAATTCGCGTTTTAGGCGGTCAACAATAATTTCAAGATGCAGTTCACCCATTCCGCTAATTACGGTTTGGCCTGTATCGGTATCGGTTTTAACGCGGAAGGTTGGATCTTCTTCGGCAAGTTTCGATAATGCAACTCCCATCTTCTCCATATCAGCCTGTGTTTTTGGCTCAACAGCTAATCCAATTACAGGGTCAGGAAAATTCATTGCCTCTAATACGATAGGTGCATTTTCAGCACAAAGTGTATCTCCAGTTTTAATATCTTTAAATCCAACAGCAGCTCCAATATCACCGGCTTCAATAAATGGAATTTGGTTTTGCTTGTTGGCATGCATCTGGAAAATTCGCGATATACGCTCTTTGTTTCCGCTGCGGGTGTTTAGAACATACGAGCCCGATTCCAGCTTTCCTGAGTAAGCGCGGAAATATGCAAGGCGACCAACAAAAGGATCGGTAGCAATTTTAAAAGCAAGTGCTGTAAAAGGATCTTTTACATCGGGCTTGCGGCTAACTTCTTCTCCAGTGTCAGGATTTGTACCTTTAATGCTTTCTTTATCAAGTGGGCTTGGCATAAGCTCCATTACCAAATCAAGCATGGTTTGAACACCTTTATTTTTAAATGCCGAACCACAAACCATTGGAACCACTTTGCCGGCAATACATGCCTGACGAAGTGCATCTAATATTTCTCTTTCGCTAATGGAGTTTGGGTCTTCAAAAAACTTCTCCATTAACTTATCATCAAATTCGGCAATAGATTCAAGTAATTTTTCTCTCCATTGTTTTGCTTCCTCCATCATATCGGCCGGAATTTCTACTTCTTTAAAAGTCATTCCCTGGTCATGCTCATTCCACTCAATGGCGCGAAAGTTTATAAGGTCAACAACACCACGAAAATGCTCTTCGGCACCTAATGGCAATTGCAATGGAACCGGGTTGCCACCCAACATTTCGTTTACCTGTTTAACTACATTTAAAAAGTCGGCACCGGCACGGTCCATTTTATTTACAAAACAGATGCGGGTAACGTTATAATTATTAGCCAGGCGCCAGTTGGTTTCTGACTGTGGCTCAACACCATCTACGGCTGAAAAAAGAAACACCAGCCCGTCTAACACACGTAATGAACGGTTTACTTCAACTGTGAAGTCAACGTGGCCGGGTGTATCAATAATATTTATCTTATATTTATTTCCACGGTAATTCCAATGGCATGTGGTGGCAGCCGAAGTAATGGTAATTCCGCGCTCCTGCTCCTGCACCATCCAGTCCATGGTAGCTGCACCATCGTGTACCTCGCCAATTTTATAATTTACACCTGTATAATATAATATACGCTCGGTACAAGTAGTTTTACCGGCATCAATGTGGGCTGCTATACCAATGTTTCGCGTAAACTTTAAATCTGTAGCCATTTGCTTTGTCCTTGTCTGATTGTATTAAATTCTAAAGTGTGAAAATGCTTTGTTTGCTTCGGCCATACGGTGGGTGTCGTCTTTCTTTTTTACGGCAGCGCCTTCGCCTTTGGCAGCGGCAATAATTTCGCCTGCAAGTTTATCAGACATTGACTTTTCGTTGCGAAGTCGGGAATAGGTAACCATCCATTTTATGCCCAATGCCGTTTTACGGTCAGGACGTACTTCAGATGGAATTTGGAAAGTGGCACCACCTACCCTGCGGCTGCGAACTTCTACCATTGGCATAATATTGTTTAGCGCCTTTCTCCATTGCTCCAAACCATCCTCTTTGGTTTTTTCGGCTACTTTATCCAATGCATCATAAAATATGCGATAGGCTACGCCCTTTTTGCCTTCTTCCATCATGCCGTTTACAAAACGGGTAACCAACTGATCGTTAAATTTTGGATCAGGTAATAATATTCTCTTTTTTGGCTTGGACTTTCTCATGTAAATCTAAACTGTTTAAAATTATTTTTTAGCGGCAGCGGCTGCTCCTGCTTTTGGTTTTTTGGTTCCGTATTTGCTTCTGCGCTGGTTACGGCCTTCAACACCCGAAGTGTCTAATGCACCACGAATGATGTGATAACGCACACCAGGAAGGTCTTTTACCCTACCTCCGCGGATAAGCACAATAGAGTGTTCCTGAAGGTTATGACCTTCGCCAGGAATGTAAGCGGTAACTTCGAATTTATTGGTAAGGCGCACACGGGCTACTTTCCTTAACGCTGAATTTGGTTTTTTAGGAGTGGTGGTGTACACGCGTGTGCAAACGCCCCTTCTTTGGGGACATGACGTTAAGGCCGGGGACTTTGATTTGTCCTGAATCTTAGAGCGGCCTATTCTTATCAATTGCTGAATAGTAGGCATCGTAATTATTTAGTATGTATAATAACCCAATTTTTTTGGGACTGCAAATGTAGACATTGTTTTTACATCTGCAACTTATGGCGAAAATATTTTTTTAATTTTAGCACAAGCTGAGCTTTTAAGAGGTAAAACGCGGGTTAATATCAACCCGGCTAACACTTTTTTTAATAAATTTTGCTTTTTGCGGATACCAAACAAGCAAAATGATAGCCGGCTGTGCCAGATTTTTTAAGAAATTGAACTGATTTTGGTAAAAATAAATTCCATCTACCTATTACTATGGCTTTTGCGATATTGCTGTAAGATGGATGGTTTTATGGCCAGCAGTTTATTTGATAATCAATTTGTTTACATAGATTTGGATGTTAGTAGTGGGTGCTAATGCGTAAGTTAATGCTGATATTTGATTAAACAGCAATGAGTACCGGTGTTTAACTTTTCTCACTTTGGGCCGAATTTTGCAGTTGATGATTAATTAGATATGCACTAATGCAGTCTGCAATTGCAGCACCCGGCCGTTTAATAATTGTATCTAAAGGCAAAGTTCAACTCATTTTTTCGCCTGCCATAATATATTGCACAACCGATAATAACTATACCAAAATTTAAACCTCTGCAAATGTCACAACCATTGTATGTAGAAAAGCCATGAAGCAGGTGGAATGTGTTAAAAGCCTCAAAGGGTTGGCATATCTTTTACTTTGCGTTCAGGTGTAATCCGTTAATATTTTTCCACTATCTATCTTGACTTTGGTATTTGATTCATGGTTTTAATTTAATGCAGCTTAATCCAAAAGGGATCATATTGTTATAGCAACACATCCTCCAACCTTTCCATCACTTTTTTTCAGCTTGCAAGCAACACTAGCCGTCATTAAAAAACAAAACCCCGGCAGAATTTGATATCCTGCCGGGGCGCATGCATGTTATGAATGCCTGGCTACAAATGCTGCTTATAAATTCAGAATAAAATACTGCAAAATGTTTTTTACATCGGGGCTTATGCCGCCTTGCGGATGGTTATGAAAAGTGGTGTAAAATATTTTGCCACCTGCTACCGTGCCATTTAAATCGCATGAAGTGGCAAGCGGCCCGTTGGCGGTAACGGAGTTGTCTTCTATAATGGTGGTAAAAGGTGCATCCACCACGCTGATTTTTTCCCATCCACCCAGGTTGTAATATATATCAATGGAATCTTTTCCCAGCAGGGTAATGATGTTTGCATCATAAATATCGGCATGGGTAACCATACCTGTGCTGCCTGATTTGGAGGTGCACAATACACTATCCGGCAAAAAACCACCCACCATCGGGGTATTGCAGGTTGTCATGGTGCTAAACCCTTCTTCGTGGGCATGATTTTTATGTGTTGTTTGTGTGGACGAAGCTGATGTAAGCCTCCAGTTGCCATCGCCTGTAAGGTATTCAACAGCAAAGTCGGATGCATAAATGCTTCCCCAGTAATTTACATAGTCGCTAAGGTTGGTGTACTTTAAGCTGTCGAGACTACCAGGTGCTCCGCAGTTAAAAAACATACCACCAAAGTCTTTTATATATGCCAGGTTGTCAAGGTCGCTTATTGCAATAGCGGTGGCAGCATAACCCAGGTCAACAGTTATTATTGTTTCAATTTCATCAAAGGCTCCTGGTATATAAGCAAGCGGTTTAATCTGCGAAAGCAGGGTTTGCGGGTCGGTAAGCACTATTGTTTGTTTGGCTGCAATACTTACCGGTATTTCGGTTCTGAATATGTGCCCGCTGCCGGTTTGTATGGTAAGGGTATAGTCTCCTGCGGCCACGTTAAGGCTAAACATACCGTCCTTATCGGTTTGCGTTTGGTAAATACCGGCTTTAACTGTTGCTGCGCCCACTGCTATGTCTGTGGGAGTGTGTACCCGCCCGGTGATAAATGCATCAACAACAGCAGGTGGGGTTTGAGGTGTTGTGTCCTCTTTATCTTTTTTGCATGCCGCAAGCAACAAAGCTACGGCAGCAACTGCCACAATAAATGAAGGCAGTAATTTTGGGGTTTGAATTTTCATTTTTGTGAGTATTAAGGTTAATGGAACAAACAAATGTATAATAGTAAGGGCAAAAACGTATCAAAAAGTTTCATTGTGATAAAAATATAGTTGGGCAGTTGGTTTACCGGATAATATATAATGTCTATTGCTTACAGCAGGATTACCCATTGGCAAAACTGATAATTTTTGCATCAGGCAATCACATTTACCGTATGCGCATATCACCTTTTCCATATCCCTGACATCGCTTGTTTCACTTATCCCCCACTTTTTCATTCACAAGTTATACCAGCGACAAATTTTTTGCGTTTACACCAAATATCCCAATTGAAAATGAGCAACGGCAAAATACATCCCAGGCGATTGCTGATACCCTTAAGGGGTGGCACCGATTGCATTAACCTGTATGCCGAACATAACGATGGCAAGGGTATGAAGTTTTTTAAGTTTATTACCAAAACCACCTACGTGGATACCACAGAACTTGCCGATACACAAACCAGCGCTGTGTTTAAGTACATTGCCGTTTATGTAAAAGATGATGCGGAGGTGGGGATACCGCGTGATGAGGTAAGCATAACGGGAAAGAAATTGCAGGAGAACGTTTACGGTTTACAGTTTGCAATTAACTAACACCAAACTGTAAACCGTAAACTGTAACCAGTAAATCCCTGCAGTGGTTAATATACTGTCGGGGTTTTTTGTATTAACAAGCCTGTTTTTAAAAGTAAGTTTATACAACCTTACAATGTGTGCTTGTGTTTAATACGATCGTATAACATCAAAATTGCCATTGTACGTAACCCCTGTAGGGTTTTCTGAATTTATAAGCATGGTTGCCGAGCCTAAAAATTACCTTTTTCCCTGTTGCCAATTAAAAACCTATCGGCATATTAATTTATTTTGCACAATATAAAACGCAACTATGTTTTACATACACGGCCACCGCGGCTGCAGGGGTTTGTTGCCCGAAAATACGATTCCCGCTTTTTTAAAAGCCGTTGAGCTGGGTGTTACCGCCATTGAGCTGGATGTTGTAATTACTGTCGATGAGCAGGTACTGGTATCGCACGAACCGTGGATGAATCACCAGATATGCCTGGATAAAAACGGAAACACCATTGCACAGGCCCATGAAATGGAGCATAACATTTACCGCATGATGTATGATGAAGTAAAACAATACAACTGCGGCACCAAACCACATCCCGGTTTTATACATCAGCAAAACATTGCAGCACATAAACCCCTTTTGGCTGATGTTATTGACAGTGTAGAAAATTTTTGTGCGCAAAACAAGCTGCCCGCCATTCACTACAACATCGAAATAAAAAGTTTGCCTCAAGGCGATAACATGTATCACCCGGTGCCCGAAAAATTTTGTGCACTGGTAGTCGGTGTGTTGCAGCTAAAACAAATTAAGCATTTTAACTTACAATCGTTTGACATGCGCATATTAAAACACCTGCACCTGATGTACCCGCACATAAAACTTGCTGGCCTTAATGAAAACGATATGCCCGTGCAGCAGTTTTTGGATATGCTGGATTTTATACCACAAACATACAGCCCCCATCATACGCTTGTTAATGCCCAAATGCTATTATTTTGCAAAAAAAAGGATATTAAAGTTATCCCCTGGACAGTAAATAACCTAGCGCACATGCGCCAACTTATTTCACTGGGTGTGGATGGAATTATTACCGATTACCCCGATGTGCTGATATCATTGATAAAAAAAGAAAACTAACACATGATAACCCAAAAATTATTTACCCAAACCGATTATCCCTGCATAAAAGACGAATTGTTTGACCACGAAACCAATGAACTTACCATTGAAGTATTTACAAGTGACGAAACCGAACTACCACCCGGAGTGTGGATGAATGATTTAGGCATTTACGAATTAGTAATTGCAGGCAACAGTATTACACAAAATCTGCTAAAGCAATCACTTACCGAGCTTACCGAAGTTACAGGCATAACCTATGAAGTAGAATTTGGAAAATAGGCACGGCAGTTTTGTAAAATAAAATAATAACACTGTACTATCACTCCGTCATTAAATCAATTTATGCCATCAACCAATAATGTGCATCTCTGGTTTTAAACAAATCAGCAGCCTCAAAATAACAACCACCTGTTTTGCGTTGATATCAACCCTTGCCTGTACACTCTGTATGGGTTGTTTTAAATCATAACTACATCCTTAAAAGTGAAGAAACCGTGGGGTTTATATCTTAACAAATGAGGTAAACGCCTCAATGAGCTAAAATTTTACATTTGCCGTTCGTTAAAAAAATGAGCTTTAAACAGCAAATAGATAACAGCCGCCTGCCACAACACATAGCCATAATTATGGATGGCAATGGAAGATGGGCCAAACAGCAGGGCAAACTGCGTGTATTTGGTCATAAACACGGAGTTGCTGCCGTGCGCGATACTGTTGAAGGTGCTGCCGAAATAGGAATTAAATACCTTACTCTGTACGCTTTTAGCACCGAAAACTGGAGTCGCCCCAAACTTGAAATAAATGCATTGATGGAACTGCTGGTAACCACCATAAGCAAAGAAACCAAAACGCTTATGGATAACAACATTCGCCTGCAAACCATTGGTGACACCCAAAGCCTGCCACCCCTTTGCCGAAAAAATTTAAAAGCCGCCATTGAAAAAACAGCCTCTAATACCCGCATGACATTAATACTTGCCCTTAGCTACAGTGCCCGCTGGGAAATAATAAATGCTGTAAAAAGTATTGCATCTCTTGTCGAGGCCGGAAAACTTAAAGCCAATAACATTACAGATAAAGAATTTGAAAAACACCTTACCACAGCCAACATTGCCGACCCTGAACTTATGATACGAACTAGTGGCGAGCAGCGAATTTCTAATTTTTTGCTTTGGCAAATTGCCTATGCCGAATTATACTTTACCAACAAACTGTGGCCTGATTTCAGACGCGAAGATTTGTTTGAAGCCATTGTAAATTTTCAAAACCGCGACCGCAGATTTGGCGGTGTTAATGAATCATCACACCAAACACAACATGCTTAAAAAACTTTTTCTTGCCCTTTTAGTACTCCTGCTTTCTTACGTTAACACATCAGCACAAATAAAACTTGGTAACGATAGCCTTGTGATTGATTATGCATCGCCCAAAGAGTATGAAATTGCCGGCATAACCGTATCGGGCGTAAAATTTTTAGACGAAAACGCGCTTAAAATATTGTCGGGATTAAGTGTTGGCGAAAAAGTAAAAGTACCCGGTGATAAGTTTGCCAAAGCAATAGAAAACCTTTGGAAACAAGGCATACTTACCGATGTAAAAATTGTAGCAACACGCATTGAAGGTAATCTGATATTTATTGAACTTCAATTGCAGGAGCGGCCGCGCCTTTCAAAGTTTGCCTTTGAAGGAGTACGAAAAGGACATGCTGATAAAATTCGTGAGAACATAAATATTTCAAAAGGAAAAGTAATTTCAGATAACCTGCTTCAAACAATAAAAAACCAGGTAGCCGATTTTTATATTGATAAAAAGTTTTTGCGTGTAAAAGTTGATATTGATGCTCGAAAAGATACAACAGAAGCAAACAGCCAGATACTTTTTATTAAAGTAAACAAGGGAAAGCGCGTAAAAATTCATGATATAAAATACATTGGAAACGAATCGTTAAAAACAGGCAAGCTGCACCGCGCCATGAAAGGAACCAAAGAGAAACATTGGTACAATCCATTTACTGCCTCAAAGTTTATTGACCAAACATACAGCGAAGACAAGGAAAAAATAATTGCCAAATACAATGAAAAAGGATTTCGTGATGCTAAAATAATTACCGACACCGTGTATGATTATAACAAAAGACGCATCAACATAGAAATAAAACTGGATGAAGGGAAAAAGTATTTTTTTCGTAACATAACCTGGATAGGCAACACCAAATACAGCTCGCAGGAACTTGGAAAAACGCTAGGCATAAAGCGTGGTGATGTGTATAATGCCAAGCGACTTGAAAGCGGATTGTACATGAGCGAAAACAGCCGCGACATTACTTCTCTTTACATGGATGATGGATACTTGTTTTTTAATATAGAACCTGTTGAAGTGCTTGTTGAAAACGACAGCATTGATTTGGAAATGCGCATTTACGAAGGTAAGCAGGCACGTATAAACCGTGTAATAATTAAGGGTAACACCAAAACCAACGACAGGGTAATAATGCGCGAAGTGCGTACCAAGCCTGGTCAGCTATTTAGTCGTACCGATATTATACGTACACAACGTGAACTTGCACAACTTGGGTATTTTAATCCTGAAAAACTTGGAGTTAACCCCAAGCCTAACCCCACGGACGGAACTGTGGATGTTGAATACGAGGTGGAGGAAAAACCCAGCGACCAGGTGGAACTTTCGGGAGGTTGGGGTGCCAATCAGGTGGTGGGAACACTTGGTGTTACGTTTAATAATTTTTCGGCACGTAATATTTTTAATAAACGTTCGTACTCACCTCTTCCATCGGGCGATGGCCAGCGCTTAGGCATACATGCAACTTCAAACGGGCGCTTTTACCAATCGTATAACCTTTCGTTTACCGAGCCATGGCTGGGAGGAAAAAAACCTAATGCATTTACCGTTTCACTTTACAGGTCTATTCAATCTAACGGGTATAAGCGTTCAAATGAAAACAGGCAGGCAATTTATATCAACGGCATAACCCTTGGCTTGCAAAAACGCCTCAAGTGGCCTGATGATTATTTTACTTTTTACCAGGGTATTAATTACCAGATTTACACTCTCAAGAATTACAACTCTTCGTTTTTATTTAGCAACGGCACATCTAACAACATTTCATTTGACGAAAACATAACACGAAGTTCGGTTGACCAGCCCATCTACGCGCGCAAAGGTTCAGAAATAACTTTTTCGCTTTCGTTTACCCCGCCTTACTCATTGTTTAACAACAAAGATTATTCATCCATGGAGGATAAAGAAAAATATAAGTGGATTGAATACCATAAATGGAAATTTAGTTCTGCATGGTATCTTAAGCTTATAGGCAATTTGGTTTTATACAACAAGCTTCAGTTTGGCTTTTTAGGATTTTATGACAAAGGAATTGGACAATCACCTTTTGAAAGATTTTATTTAGGAGGCGATGGCTTAACCGGTTACTCGCTTGACGGAAGAGAAATAATTGCCCTCCGTGGATTTGAAAACTATGCATTATCACCAAAGGATAAATTAGGCAATGATGTTGGCGGAACCATATATGATAAGTTTACCACCGAAATCCGTTACCCCATTTCATTAAACCCCAATGCCACTATTTATGTTCTTGGCTTTTTAGAAGGTGGTAACTCGTGGTTAAAGTTTCGTGAATTTGCACCGTTTGATATTAAGCGCTCGGCAGGTGTAGGCTTGCGCATTTTCTTGCCAATGTTTGGTTTACTTGGCCTTGACTACGGGTGGCGCTTTGACAAAGAACAAGGCGACTCACGCAATGGAATTGGAAAATTTTCGTTTGTATTAGGTCAGCAGTTTTAAAAACCTTTCACCGCAATTTCACCGCAGTTAAATCAATTGGTATGATATTTATGTTATTGATTTTGCAATGGAAATCAGCAGTACTTCCAAATCATAAAATTATATCTTTGCGAACCCTTTAAAAAAATTCATCAAATGAAAAAATTACTTGTAATTTTAGCAATGGCAGTAGTAAGCACTGCATCGGCTCAAAAATATGCTTACATAAACTCACAATATATTTTGGATAACATTCCAGAATACAAAGCTGCCATGCAGCAGTTAGACCAGCAATCGGTAAACTGGCAAAAGGAAATTGAAACCAAGTATGCCTTTATTGATAAACTGTATAAAGATTATCAAGCTGAGCAAATTCTTTTAACCGATGATATGAAAAAGAAACGCGAAGCCGAGATTACCGAAAAAGAAAAAGAGGTAAAAGAATTTCAGAAATCGAAATTTGGATATGAGGGCGAGTTGTTTAAAAAGAAACAAGATTTGGTAAAGCCTATACAGGATAAAATTTACAATGCCGTAAAAAAAATTGCTACCGACCAAAGCTATGCAGTGATATTTGATAAAAGCAGCGACTTGATAATGCTTTACACAAACCCAAAGTATGATAAAAGCGATGACATTTTAAAAGCAATGGGATATAAAGCTAAAATTACCGAAGGAGGAGGTGATAAAGGAGGTGCATCATCAGGTGCCGGTGGTAACAAAACCACGCAGCCTGCCGGTAACGACCAGCCTAAATCAGAAGACAGAGAAGAGAAAAAATAAATAAACCAACTTAATAAATTCAATAATTAATTTACACATGACAAAATCAATTAAATTTTTAGCTGCTGTTGCATTTGTTTGTTGCTCAGCTTACGCACAGGCACAAAAATTCGGACACATCAATTCAACACAATTACTTGGTGCCATGCCCGAAACAAAACTTGCAGATTCTACGCTTCAAAAGTTTGGCGAATCGTTGCAAAACCAACTTAAAACCATGAGTGCAGAATACGATACCAAAGTTTCTGAATACACGGAGAAAAAAGGCTCAATGGCTGAGCCTGTGCTGCAAACCAAAGAAAAAGAAATTCGCGATTTAGGCGAACGTATTCAAGACTTCCAGGAGTCGGCTCAACAGTCGGTTCAAAAAAAGAAAGAAGAAGTTTATTCTCCCATTATCAAAAAAGCTGAAGACGCAATTAAAGCAGTAGGTAAAGAAAAAGGTTACACGTATATTTTTGATTCAAGCGTGGGCGTACTCTTATACTCAAATGACAGCGATGATATTATGGGCTTGGTGAAAGAGAAATTGAAGTTGAAATAATTTAAGATTCTTGTTCTTTAAACCGCGTTGAGAAATCAAGGCGGTTTTTTTTTACTCCATACTCTTATTGTTACTTTTGAAAAAAATTAATGAGCAATACATCACCCATAGGAATTTTTGATTCAGGCATTGGTGGGCTTACTGTGGCAAAGGCCATTAGTGGTTTACTACCCAATGAGACCTTAATTTATTATGGTGATACAGCCCATGTACCTTACGGTGATAAATCAGCCGAGCTTATTCGTTCATACGCTACACGTATTACCGATTTTTTACTGCACGAAAAAAAATGCAAAGCCATAGTAATTGCATGTAACACTGCAAGTGCTGCTGCATATAAATTGTTACGCGACCAGCATAAAGGAATTATTCCTGTTATCAATGTAATTGACCCTATGGTGGAAGAAGTTATTGCTGATGACACCATAAAAAAAGTTGGTATCATTGGCACAAAGGCTACCGTTGCATCTGGAACTTATCAGGAAAAATTTTCGAGACGCAAGCCTTCGCTCGTTTACAGTGCCGTTGCAACACCGCTGCTTGCTAATATGATTGAAGAAGGATTTTACAATAACCATATAAGCAAATCCATTTTAGAAAAATATCTTTCATTGCCAGAGTTAGAAAATATTGATGCGCTGGTGCTTGCCTGCACGCATTATCCTCTAATCAAAAAAGAAATCTCAGATTACTTCGAAGGAAAAGTAAAAATTCTGGACTCAGCCGAAGTAGTAGCAGCAAAACTTAAATGGATTTTAGAAAAAGAGAAGTTAGTTTGCGAAAAAAAATCGGGCTCTGATATTTTTTATGTTTCGGATTATACCGAGTCGTTTGAAAAAAGCACGCAAATATTTTTTCACCAAAAGGTTAATTTGCAAAAAATGAATTTGTGGTAGTAAACAACTCGCTTTATTAATTATCAATCTGTTACTTTGGACGTAAAGAATAAAATATGATTACCATTTCTGATGAAATACTAAAAAGCACGGGACTTACTGAGGATGAGTTAAGGGGAGAGATTGCGTGTATGGTATACGCACAAAACAGGTTTACAATGGGACAGGCAAAAAAATTTGCAGGCTTAAACATTTTTGAATTTCAAAAGTTGCTGGATGAAAAAGAAATTCCACTTCACTATTCAAAAAAAGATTTTGAAAACGACCTTATAGTAATTAATAAACCGTATAATGAACAATAAATTCGGCATAGCAGTACACGGAGGAGCAGGCACAATTAGCCCTGCTTTAATGACTGCTGAAAAAGAAAAAAAATATTCTGAAGGCTTGGCTGATGCTGTTAAAGCCGGAAATAAAATTTTATCTTCTGGTGGAACCTCGCTTGATGCCGTTACTGAAGCTGTAAAAATTTTAGAAGACAATCCATTGTTTAATGCAGGAAGAGGTTCGGTGTTTACTAATAGTGGTACGCATGAGATGGATGCAAGCATTATGGAAGGTAAAACATTAAGAGCAGGTGCTGTTGCAGGTGTAGTGAGTGTAAAAAATCCGGTAGTACTTGCAAAAGCTGTAATGGAACATACCGAACATGTTTTTTTGTGTGGGCCTGGCGCGGAAGAGTTAGCTCATAAATTAAAATTAGAATTTGCAGCGCCTGATTATTTTTTTGATTCGTTCAGGCATGAGCAGTGGCTTGCAATAAAAGATTCGGACAAAACACAACTGGACCACAGCAGCGAAAAAAAATTTGGAACCGTAGGGGCTGTTGCACTTGATGTACATGGTAACCTTGCAGCCGCCACTTCAACAGGTGGCATGACAAATAAAAAATTTGGCCGCATTGGCGATACGCCTATTATTGGAGCAGGCACGTATGCAAACAATAACACATGTGCAATAAGCTGCACCGGCCATGGTGAATTTTTTATACGCTCTGTGGTTGCTTATGACATCAGTTGTTTGATTGAATACAAAAACTTTTCTCTTAAACAAGCATGCGAAAAAGTAGTGAACGACAAATTAGTTGCTATGGGTGGCGAAGGTGGGTTGATTGCTATTGATGCAAAAGGGAATATTGAATTGCCTTTTAATTCGGAAGGAATGTACAGAGCGTGGCAAAAAAACAATAATGACCTACTTGTAAAAATTTACAAGTAAAATAATTTAATAGTATTGTCGTTATAAAAAAAAACGATAAATGAATACCAAAATTAAAATTATCGTTTTATCTGCCTCTTTTCTTTGTCTTAATGCAAGCGGTAAAATTTGTACTTCGGTAACCAATAACGTTTGGCAGTCTGCTTCCACATGGAATACAAATTCAGTTCCATTAAGTGGCGACACTGTTTTAATAAAGCATACTGTAAGTTCTTACGCTTTGCTTTCCATAAGTAATTTACATGTAACAATTGATTCAGGTGCGATGCTTTGCTGCAAGAGTGATTTAGACCTAAATAATTATTCCTATGTTATGAATTATGGAATTATAAAAGAAAGCCGTTTGCATATACACACCTATGCACATTTGGAAAACAAAGGAATAGTTGAAATTTATGGCGGATACATGCATATATATGATTTAGGAAGTGCACATAGCACAGGATGGATTCATATTTATCAAGGATACGGTGCATGTTGTGTTTCTACTACAAATTATTTTGACAACAGTCAGCAAAAATTTTCGCACGAAATAATTAAAAGCCCCATTGTTACATTTAATGTTGAAAATGTTTCTGGTTTAAATTACAAGTGGATATTTAGCGATGGTACTGCAAGTGGCACAAATGTGGAACACCGTTTTTCATCTACTGGATATCAAGTTGTTGAATTAATTGAAGAAGATTCTTGTTCAACAAACCATTATCATGATACGATTTTTATTCCTGAAATTGCAAAGTTACCCCCGTTAATATTCAATACTTATTATGACATTAACAGCTATCAGCTTTTTATCTCTGTTAAAAATCCTTTGTATGAAAACAATAATGTGGTTTGCGAAATTTATGATTTGCGAGGGAGAAAACTAAAATGGGCAACGCTTAATCTTATCAGCCAAAATGGTTTTAAAACGGGTATAAAAATTTCTGATTTGGCTCCGGCCTTTTATTTAGCAAAGTGTTTTTACAAAGAATACAACATCACAAAAACACAAAAATTTGTTTTCGAAAAATAATTTTCAGTAAAAAACAGAAGTTTTACTTTACCCCCAAATGCTGTTCCAAAGCAGCGTCTAAATTTTTATATCCTTCGGGGCCTTTTATAATGTAATCAAGAGCGCCTTTTTCGGTAGCAAGTTGTTTTATTCGAGGGTTACTTACGCCTGTCATCATGATAACTTTGGTATGAGGGCAAACTTCCTTTAACTTGGCAAGTATATCAAGCCCATCGCGGGTGTTGCCACCTGCAGTATCTAAAAAATAATCCATTAAAATCAAATCTGGTTCTTCCAAATTTCCCATGATCAATTGCTTTACGCAATAATCGCCATTGGCAAACTCCGTTACTTCCATGTTTTTGTATTTTGCAAGGTGATCTTTTAACATCGTTCTTTCTATTGCTGTATCATCCACAACAAATACGCTGATTTTTGAGTCGGACATAATTTTTATTTTTTTGAGGTTTGCTTTTTTTTGACGGCCAAATGTAATTAATTTACATTACGTTAAAAGCAACGTAAAAAGTCAAATAAAATCCATTGCCTGAAAGCTGCCATTTAAAATAAGCTTATCATCTGCACCCAGTTGTTTTTTCAGGAGTGTTGCATAAATATTACGAAAATCAACTGTGTAAATTAAATCGCCATCATGCAAGTTTGTAAGCGAGGGCATAGCATTATAAAACCCTTTTTTCTTTAGTTCACTACTAATTATCCAAACATTGTTTGCTGTGCCGTGGTCGGTACCGGCACTTGCGTTTTGTGCCACACGCCTTCCAAATTCCGAAAACACCATTATACATAAATCATCAAGCTTATTACTTTGCTTAAGGTCATTAACAAAAGTAGTAATCCCGTTATCGGCTATTTGCAAAAATTTGCCTTGAATATTTCCCTGGTTTGCATGGGTATCAAATCCGGTAAGGGATACGTAATAAACCTTTGTTTCAGCACCCGATTTAATTAGCGAAGCAAGTGTTTTAAGATTTTTTGCGAACTCATTATCTGCATACGAAGCAGTATTGACAACACGAGCCTTTTCGGCAAGATACTCTCCGCTGGAAAAGGTTTGACGCATGGTTTTATAAAGGTATTCAACATTGCTATGGTCGTTTACTGCTACATGCTGCCGCGAAACTTCGGTAAGAAAAGGATCGCGAATAGAGCGCAACAGCCTGTCGGGATTTTTCATCGCAAAGCCATTTATTTTTTCTCCTTTTAGCGAAAGGCTTAATGAATCGTCAATTTCAACTGCATTGTGCGATTTGCAATTTCCATTGCATGTTGAATCAAGATAACGGCCTATCCACCCGGTGTCAAGGTATTTATCGCTTCCACTCGCTGTTTGCCAAATATCCATGGCACGAAAATGCGAATGGTCGGGATTAGGATAACCAACTCCATTTATTATACAAAGCAAACCATCATCATATAATTTTTGCAAACCAGAAAGAGAAGAATTAAATCCAATTTCATCAGTTACTGCTAGCAGGTTTTCTTTTTTTATTCCAAGATGAGGTCGAGCCTGATAATATGCATCGTTGCGATAGGGAATAAACGTGTTTAAGCCATCATTACCACCTGACAGTTGAACTATTACCAATGATTTTTCGCCTGAGGGTAAAATGGCCGATGAATTTTCAAATGCTTTTAAAAATTTAGGCACCATTAAACTGCCCGAAGCTAGCAATGAGTTGGAAATAAATTTTCGTCTTGTAAGCCGTTTCATTTTATTTTTAATCTGCTCAACACATTTGATATTCGGGTAACGACATAACTTTTAATGCCACCAACTTTGCTTTATCAGTTGAAGATAGATTTTGAGAAATAATTTTTATGGCAGTGTTGCTTTTTTCAGTCATAAGCAAAAAGTCAGAAACAGCGGCAGCGAGGTTTGCATCATCTGTTTTTTCAAAACGTTTTTCGATTGCTGAAAAATCGTATGTGATTAAATCCTGTTTTGTGTCAGAGTAGTTTCTGATTTTTGTCTGCTGCACATCACCTGATGACTTAACACGAAAGTCGAAATGTTTTTTTTCAAATATCCATTCGGGCATTTTAAGTCGCAACATCAATGTTGAGTTATCAATCCATCCTTTGCCAACTGGCCATCCTGCCACATTGGGTGGATGAAACAACTCCTGCCCCAACGAACGCTGAAAGGCCAGAAAACGACTTGTATCGGCAAACCGAACATTAAATATTTTCATCATACCTGCAATCAAATCAATTGGCGATTTAATTTTTACACCTACATTTTTTGCATCATAAAACCAATCGGCATTAAAAATAGTGCGCATTAGTTTTTCAATGTCATAATTGTTTTGGTAAAACTCCTCGGCAAGTTTTGTTACAATGGTATCATCAACTATATCATTAACAAAATACCTGTAAATTTTTGAAACAATAAATACAGCACATTGCTTTTTTTCAAGCAGCATACGCAAAACATCATCCCCGTTATAATTTCCTGACTGGCCAAAAATTGTTTTGTCACCTTCGTCATGAACTTCGGTACGCATAATAAACTCACCCGATTTTTCAAACGTCCATCCGGTAAATGCCCGCGCTGCTTCTTTTACATCCTGCTCAGTATAGTTTCCAATTCCAAGTGCAAAAAGTTCCATTACCTCACGGGCAAAATTTTCGTTAGGGCTTCGTTTTTTGTTTTGATTATTATTAAGGTATTGCAACATAGCCGCAGATTTTGAAACTGAAGTTAGCAAATCAGCAAAACTGCCTAATGCATTTTTTCTTATTGCATTGATGTAAGCCTGTGCAAAGTTTGGCTCGTTAATTTTACATGCAAAATGGCTGCTCCAAAAAAAAGCCATTTTCTCACGTAAAAAATTTTTTTCTTCAACCAACTTTAAAACACAGGAATATGCAAGCTCAAATTTTTCGTTTTTTCCTGCTTTCAACATTTGTTTCTGTTCCTCTTCACTCATGCTTTTAAACTGCTGGCGCGATGGCCTGTCGAACTCAACCAAATCAATTGGAGAAAACTGCTTTGCTGCGGTAAAAATTTTTTCGGTTTCCTTTTTAACAGATGAGTTTGATAAATCAACACTTAAATCGGGTCCACACCCCGCCCGCCAGTACAGGTGCTTAATTTTTTTTGATAACGAAACTTCTGCCATTTGGAAATTTGGATTGGGTAAAGGTAGAAAGGTTTAAGGTTTATGATAACAATGCTATAAATACTAAACCCGTACAGTTTATAAAACACTATACGGGTTTAGTATTAAAATGAAAGGCATTAAAAACTTTGCCTGCTCTTTTTTTGGTTACTGCAACATACCATAGCTAAGTTCCACTTGAAATTTTTCGTCCACAGCGCCTATACGTTTGGCGGCTGCTTCCGAAATCTTAATTATCTGCTTATCGTTATCGCCAGTATCGGGCAGTTGACCAACCACTTTCACAAAAACGTATTCATCATTCATACGGTTGGTAACTTTAATGATAGTGCCAAGCGGTGCTGTGCGATGTAGTCCGTAAAATTTATTTTGGTTTACCCCTCCGTCTTTTATCCATGCAGCCATTCCGTTTTCAGTCATTTCAACCACACTGTTGCCGCTTTTTGATTTTGATTTTTTTTCAGGACGTGTGGTAGCTTTAGGCTCTGGCTCTGTAATTTTTTCGCGTGTATCGGCTACTGCAATTATTTTATTTCCGGCATCAGCCAGCACCGGGTTTTGTGGTTCTTCTTTTTTTGTTACAGGCACTGCTTGTGTTTTGGGGTCCTGCTCTGCAGGTTTTACTTGCTCCTTTGCAGGTTCATTTTTTGTCGTGATTGTTTTATTTTCAACTACTGGCTGTGTTTTTATTTCATTAGCTATTTCCGTTTTCTTTTTTAATGTTGCTAACTCATTTGCATTGTCAGGATTGCTTACAAAAATTATCTGACCCACTTTGGCACTGTTGGATTTTAAGTTGTTCCATTTTTTTAACTCATCAACCGAAACAAAATATTGTTTGGCAATGCCATACAATGTTTCGCCTGATGACACTGCATGAGTAAACACCTGTGGTTTGGTAACGGTTGCAACAGGCTCTGCCGGTTTTGCTTCGGGTTTTGCATCCAAAGTTAAGCCCTCAGGTATATTTATAATCTGCCCAATCTTTAAATCGTTTATGCCCGGGTTAACAGATTTAATTTCATCTATACTTAGTTTATACTGACGCGATACACTGCTCCAGGTTTCCTTTGGAGTAACTTTATGCAACGAACATTTTTTTCCGTTTATGGTTTTTACCTTTTGTGTTGACTGGGCGTTAAGTGTAACTACACTTAGCAACCACACCAACAGGGCAACGATGCTTAGCTTTTGCATGGATAGATTTTTTATTGTTACAATAATAGAGAGAGCGTATTGGCATATTCAAGTACAGTAAATGTGGTTTTAAACAAAATAATTAACAACTTTCTCCTTCTTCAGCAAAAAAATTTACACCTTTGATGCATGAATTTACCTCTTGTTAAAAAAACATTTTTTCTATGCCTATTCAACTGCGCATTTGCATTTTTATTGTGCGCAGAAAATAACAATCTTATTTATCGGTTTAATTTAAAAGAAGAAGTAACCCCTGGTTTGGCACGCATATTCTCAAAAGCACTGCATACGGCCGAAAACAAAAACGCCTCCATGTTTTTAATTCACATGAACACGTATGGGGGTATGCTTGACGCAGCTGACAGCATCCGTTCGGCTATATTGTATTCAAAAATTCCCGTTGTTGTTTTTATTGATAACAATGCTGCAAGTGCGGGTGCGTTAATTTCAATAGCATGTAACAAAATATATATGCGAAGCGGTTCCAGTTTTGGAGCAGCTACTGTGGTTAACGAAAAAGGAGAAGCCGCACCCGACAAATACCAAAGTTACATGCGCGCTATGATGAGAGCCACTGCCGAAAAACGCGGACGAGATACCAAAATTGCCGAAGCAATGGTTGACCCACGCACATTTATAGCTGGTGTAAACGACTCAGGAAAAGTGCTTACGTTTTCTGCTAACGAAGCAATTAAAAACAATTACTGCAACGGTATTGCCGAAACTATTCAAGATGTTATTGTATCTGAAAAAATTGACAGCTACACATTGGAAAGTTTTACCCCCACCCTTTCTGATAAAATAATTTCGTTTTTAATAAATCCCACTATCAGCGGCATTTTAATTTTAATAATGCTTGGCGGATTGTATTTTGAATTTCAATCACCTGGAACTATTTTTCCTGTAGCGGCAAGTATGGTGGCTGCCATACTTTATTTTGCACCCCTGTATATTGAAGGGCTTGCCGCTAATTGGGAAATTATTTTGTTTGCTGCCGGATTAATTTTACTTGCTGTTGAAGTTTTTTTTATCCCTGGATTTGGAGTAACTGGTATAGCAGGTATTCTGTTAACTATAGGTGGATTTGTATTAAGCATGTTAAATAACGATGGCCTTGATTTTACATTTACTTCATCACCTGATATTATCCGGGCTCTTGGGATTTCAACAATTGGGTTAATAGGTTCAACATTTTTGTTTTTTTATTTTTTCGGAAAAATGCCTGCATCTTCACGATTTTCAAAAATGATGCTCCAAAAAAATCTGTCTTCATCCGATGGTTATAATGCTTCAGCAAATGTGGCCAAATTGGTTGGCAAAACAGGCAAAGCCTATTCAGCCCTACGTCCTGCCGGAAAAGTACTTATTGAAAACCAATTGCATGATGCCGTATCGCAAACAGGGTGGATAGAAAAAGATGAAGACATTATTGTGGTGGAACAGGCCATGACAATAGTGGTAAAAAAGACAGACGCCCCTATTTGAATTTACACCGTGGTGTGAATATCTTTTTTAGTTTCTCTTTTATAACCTTTTTCAGCCAGCGCCTTTAAATTACATTTGCCACGCTACTATCACAAAACCACTTTATCTAAATCTTAAACATTAACACAAAAAAAATGAAAAAGTATGTTTTATCAGCGGGTATTTTAATTACCTCGCTGTTTTCGTGCAAAGATTATAAGCCCGAAGTTGACAGGCTTAACAAAGAGCGCGACTCATTAATTACAGCCGGTGTTCGAAAAGATAGCACCATTGATGTTTTTTTGGGCGATTTTAATTCTATTGAATCGAGCCTCGACAGCATAAACCAATTACACATGGCCATAACCATGGATGCAAAAAGTGACCCCGAAATGGGCGGAACCGTAAAAGATAGAATTAGAAAAAACATTGACAACATAAATAACTTGTTGAATGAAAACAGCAAGCGAATAGCCGAGCTAAGTACAAAGGTAAAAGGGTCAAGAGTAAAACTTGCTCAACTTGAAAAAATGATTGCCGAGCTAAACATAAAAATTGCCGAAAAAGACTCGATGATTGCCGGATTAAACTTACAGTTAAACGAAGCCAATATTTCTATTACCAGTTTAAAATCAAATATTGATACGCTTAACCAGGTAATAGCAGCCAAGAGTCAGGTGATTGATGAAAAAACAAACATTATAAATACTGCCTATTATACCATGGGCACTTACAAGCAACTGCGCGACAAACAACTTATAAGCAAAGAGGGCGGCTTTTTAGGAATGGGGCGCAACCAGGTTTTAAAATCTGACTTGGATGCCTCGCAGTTTACCAAAATTGATATTACCCAAACTTCTAAAATTCCATTAGAGGCAAAGGATATAAAAATTATCACCAATCATCCATCAGGTTCGTACCAGGTTGATAAAACCAATAAAAAAGTTAACGGCATTAATATAACCGATGCAACTAAGTTTTGGAGTTCATCAAAATACTTGGTAATTGTAACCAAATAGTTTCTGTATCACGTAAATAAAAATCCCCGAAGCAAAAATTTGTTTCGGGGATTTTTATTTTGTTCTATTGTTTGGGTTTATAGTAATTGAGCGCCTCAGGCATAAACTCTTTTAAATTTTTTATCCGCGTTTCATCACTTGGATGTGTGCTTAAAAATTCAGGTGGTTTGCCTCCGCCAACTGCTGCCATGCGTTTCCAAAAATCAGGAGCTGTGCGAGGGTCATATCCTGCCATGGCCATAAAAATTAATCCCAGTTTATCGGCCTCTGTTTCCTGCAAACGCGAAAAAGGAAGCAGCACGCCTACTGTAGCACCAGCCCCGTAAGCTGCATTAAATAAAGCACGCGTTTCTGCCGGTTTATCAATAGTGGCCACATCCAATGCAATGCTTCCAAACTGAGCAAGCAAGCCCTGGCTCATACGCTCATTGCCATGGCGGGCAATGGCATGACCAATTTCATGGCCCATTACCAGTGCCAGGCTTGGCTCATCCTTGGTTACATCAAGCAAGCCTGAATACACCACCACTTTGCCACCGGGCATACACCATGCATTAACCTCTTTGCTATTAACCAAATTAAATTCCCACTTGTAGTTTTTAATACGGTCGTACATTTTGTTTTTACGCATGTAACTTATAACGGAAGTTTTAATTTTTTCGCCTGTCTTTTTAACAAGCATAGCTTGGGTATTGGTAGCAGGCACTGCAGGATGCTGCTTTAAAAAATCGCTGTAGCTTGATAATGCCATCGAAACCATTTGGTCTTCGGGAATCATGTTTAGCTGGTTGCGACCGGTAACCGGCACCTTTGAACAAGATTCGGCAAGCAGTAACACGGCTACAATAATTATTGAATTCAAAAATTTCATTTCGGTAAATATTTATTACAAATAAACGCTTTTTCGTTTGTAAAATTTTAATGTATAACTCTTCTTCATAGTTTGCTTATTCAATTCCAAATGGCATAATGGTTTAATTTATTTTAGCGCGCAAATATATATCCCATGCAATTGAAATTTTTATTCATCACATGTTTTCTTTTTGCAAAACAGATTTTACCTGCACAAAAAAATTACTTTCAGCAACAAACCAATTACAAAATTTCGGTTGCTCTGGATGATTCACTTCATGAACTTACGGGTTTTGAAACCATTGAATATACCAACAATGCACCCGATGCTCTTACTGAAATTTATTTTCATCTGTGGCCAAATGCATACAAAAACAATTCAACCGCTCTTGCAAAAGAATTTTTACGCAATGGCGATTTAAAATTTTATTATGCAAAAAAAGAACAGCGTGGTTTTATTGACAACTTAAATTTTAAAGTAGATAATGAAAGCGTGTTGATGATTACCGACAGCATACACATAGATATATGCCGTATAAAACTAAACACACCATTACTGCCCGGAAAAAAAATAACCATCACTACCCCATTTCATATCAAAATTCCTGATGCTAAATTTTCGCGGCTTGGCCACATCGGGCAATCGTATTTTATTACTCAATGGTATCCTAAGCCGGCTGTATATGATACCAATGGCTGGCATCCGCTGCCTTATGTTTCGCAAGGAGAGTTTTATTCAGAGTTTGGCGATTTTGAAGTTGACATTACCGTGCCGGCCAATTATCTGGTAGCAGCAAGCGGCAGCCTGCAAACCGAAAGTGAAATTGCATTTATTGAAAACAAAATTGAGGAAACAAAACAGGTAAAGGAGTTTGCAAACGACAACACTTTTCCGCCTTCATCGGCACAAACCAAAACTTTGAGTTATAAAATTTCAAACGCACATGACTTTGCATGGTTTGCCGACAAACGATTTAATGTACTTGGCAGCGAGGTGGAATTGCCTTACTCAAAACAAAAAGTAAAAACCTATGCATTTTTTACCAACAGCAAACCTGCACAATGGAAAAAAGCAGTGCATTATATCGACAGTGCTGTTTACTATTACTCAAAATGGAATGGCGACTATCAATACCCAACCTGCACAGCCATTGATGGCACTATTGCCGCTGGCGGTGGTATGGAGTATCCAACTATTACAATTATAAACAGCACGTCATCTGATTTTATGATGGAAGATGTTATTGTGCATGAAGTGGGGCATAACTGGTTTTATGGCATGCTGGGCAGCAATGAGCGAGAGTATGCATGGATGGACGAGGGCATTAATAGCTTTAATGAGATGCGCTACATCTATACCAAAATGCGCGACCCTCACATTAATTTACTTACCGAATACATTGGTTTGCCTTCAGGCATTTCCAACTTATTGGGCATGGGTAAATACAACCAGCGCGATGTAACTATGTTGCAATACCGCATGGCAGCACGCAGCAATAACGACCAACCATTAAACCTTAAAGCCGAAAAATTTTCGTTTACTAACTACGGGTTTATTGTGTATATGAAATCGGCATTGATATTTGAGCACCTCAAAAATTACCTGGGCGAAGAAGTGTTTGACCAATGTATGAAATCGTATTTTGAGAAATGGAAATTTAAACACCCTTCGCCTGTGGATTTAAAAAATGTGTTTGAAGAAACGACAAAAAGAAATCTTGATTGGTTTTTTGATGACTTGATAAATACAAAAGGAAAAATTGATTACCGGTTTTCATCAATAAAAAAAATTGATGATGAAACTTATACTATTAAAATCAAAAATGCAGGTAACATAAGCAGTCCTGTGGCAGTATCTGCAATAAAAAACAATGTGGTAACGCATACACAATGGTTTGATGGATTTGAAAACAAAAAATCGTTTATTGTTAAATGCAATACGTGTGACGCCTTTAGAATTAATGCCCTGCAGGAAAGTGCTGAGCTAAACGATTTCAATAATACCATCCGCACTAAAGGAATACTAAAAAAATTTAATCCATTGCAATTGAAATTTTTTGCCGGTGCAGAAAATAAAAACACAACCCAGATTTCGTACTTGCCTGCTGTTGGTTACAATGTGTATGATGGATTTATGGTAGGTGCGCTGCTTCACAACAGGTTTATACCCGAAAAAAAATTTGAATACAGCATCGCTCCGCTTTATGGGCTTGAGTCTAACAGTGTTGCCGGCAATGCATATATGAATTATACTGCTTTTAAACTTAACTGCTTTTTCGACAGGTTTGATTTTACCAACCGTGCCAAATATTTTACAAGCGACAACCTTAAGCCCGATATGATTAACAGCATTAAAAATACATTGAATGCAAAATATATATTTTGGTCGGCAAGGGTAAGCGCACGGTTTAAAAAAAGCAACACCAATTATAGTACCTCCAACTTTATTGCTATTAAAACCACCAACCTTTGGAAAGATGAATTTTATTACAACAAAGAAACTCCATATCTAAAAAACAAGCATTATAACTTTACCAGCATAAGCTACCAGCATCAAAACAACGATAAACTTGACCCCGGAATATTTTTGGCCACTGTTGAAACAGGTGAAAAATACACAAAGGCTTGCGCAGAGCGCATACAGGAAATCACCGTTGGCAAATACAAAAAGGCGCTTATGCTGCGCCTGTTTGCAGGAGCATTTTTAAATGCAGGCAACACATCCGTTAATTCGTATTTTAAGCTAAGCGGCATGCGCGGAGTTGGCGATTACATGATGGAGGAATATTTTTTTGGCCGAAACGAAAATGAAGGCTTGTGGAAAAATCAGTTTTTGGTAAGCGATGCCGGGTTAAAAACATATTACCCGTTAAGTACCAATAAATGGATGCTAGGATTTAATGCAGCATTTAAGTTGCCTGTACCGTTTATAAAATTGTTTGTAGATGCTGCCGCAATGGAGCGTGGAGACAAACTGTTTGATGGAGCACAGGCCATTAAATATGATGGCGGTGTGTGCTTTTCGGTTTTAAAAAATGCTTTTGAAATTTATATTCCACTGGTTTATTCGCCCGAAATAAAAAATTTTTATACACTTAACAATTACAAATTTGCCAACCGGATACGATTTATTTTTGATTTGCAAAAGTTAAATCCGGTATTGCTAAGGCAACAGGTGTTTTAAATTCCTTCTGACAAATTTTCTTTCACCTCATCAAAGTCAATATCATCAAATGGAATTTCTTCAAAATCTTTTTTCACTTTGTATAACTGCGCCATTTTTATACGCTCTCTGTTGTGCGGGTGGGTCATAACAATTTGCATTGCTTCGCTGTACCCGCCTTCTTTTTCTTCAATTTTTTCAAACAAATCGGCAAAGTGTATTGGAAGTATGCCTGAAGCCTCCATCGTTTTTAGTGCAAACTCATCGGCCTCGCGCTCCTGATTGCGGTCAAATTTTGTTGAAATAACACTTTTTAAAACCGAAGTTAAAACACCGCTGTTGTCGTTAAAAATAACACCCACCAAAACGGTAAGGCCAAACTCTTTTATAAGTCTTGATACAATGTGTTTATTTTCGGCATGGCCCATTTCATGCGCCATTACCGAGGCAAGTTGTTCAGGATTGTCACACAAATCTATCAGGCCTGTGTATATAACTATGTTGCCTCCGGGCAATGTAAATGCATTTACCTTATCCGATTCAACCACATAAAACTTGTACCTGTAGCGTGGCATTTCTATTCCATGCTTTAATCTTTTTCCAATAATGGTTATTGCATCTGTAACTTTTTCGTTGGTAATTTTTTGGTTATCTGATAAAAATACATTTACCAGCACCTTTCCTATTTTTTCTTCGTTGCTTATTGAAAGTTCGCTGGTGTATTTCCAATTGTCAGGAAAAATAAATTTAAAAAAAGCCCACAGTGCAAAAAACAATGCAACAAGCAATATGCCTTGTATAACTATTTTGCGTTTCATGGTTTGCAGTTTATTTAATGTTTAAATAAATAAATGGCTCGGTATGATTAAACGACTCGGCCTGTTTTTGTAACGCACTTTTGCAAAACAGGTAAGCAAGCGGTCCGAAAAAAAACACGCTAAACATTTTGCCTTTACGGGCCTGTATAGCTCCTGTTATGGTGCTGATGTATTCAAACACATTAAAAAGTAAAACGGCAGCAAGGTAACTGAAGTAAAAATCGGTTGCGGTAAGGTTTGAAAAAATAATTTTTAATGTCCAGCTAAGGCAGATGGAGTTTATAACTATGATAAACAGTTGAGAGAACATGGCCTGGTAACAGTGATACCTTACAAAAGCGGTTCGCTTGCGGTTCATGTAAAAAAACATAAACGTGGCAGTTAGATTTATTATTGGCAAGGGCAAACCCACAATAGCTCCAACCAATGACATCAGGTACGCATTGCTGGCCGCTTCGCGTTCGGTTTCCGATAAATATTTTTCGAACAAAATTTTATTCTCCATCATGTAAATTTATAAATATTCCAGGCCCAGTTCACCAAAACCAAAAATAAAAATATCCATAGCAGCCATTTTCTTTTTTTAATAAATGAGTTAAATACCAACATCAGCTTTTCAAAATGTACTGTTTTAAAAAGCATATCTATACACAACAAAATAATTGCAACCAAAGCAACCGGCACTGTTATAAGCACAAGCGGATTCATCATTAGCGCCCCCGGCAAATTGCCCTGCAAAAGCAGCGCTGTCGCGCGTGTTGAACCACAGGATGGACATGGGTAGCCAGTAAGGTTATTAATAAGGCATAATGAATGATAGGTATTGTTTTTGTTTTTTATTTCAATACCTGTTGCTGCAAATCCGATTGCAATTAACAGCAGAAGTAAAAATTTAGTACTTCTTTTTATTGTAGGGCGTGATTAAAAAAATCCGTTCATGGCGCGCTGTAACTGCTGCACATTGTAATCGCGTGTGCGGCCCATTACGGTAAACCAATCAACAATAGTCCAAATACCCAAGCCACCGCAGGTAAGCAGTTTGGCAATGCCAAGACCTGTTTCGCCAAGCATAAACCTATCTATTCCAAGTCCACCGGCAAGTAACGAAACAATTAAAAGGGTGGTGGGTTCGCGCAAGCCAACAGCCTGAAGGTTTATAAACTTGCTGTCGTCCAATTTCTCCAATTGCGATTTTATCATTGGTATTTGTTCAGGAACAAACATTTTGGCGTTTGCCATCAGGAACATGTCAATTTTTTGTGAGTCCATTGTTTTTATGTATTTAGATTTATGGCTGCATAAGTAATAAATTTATTTGAAACCTAAAGCGGCATTCGATGCAATGCTTATAAGTGTGCTTTTATTAATTCTTACTTTAGCCACCCAATTTTATATTCTATGTTTTTAGGCTTGTTAAAATTGCAACGCACTATTATTGCCGGTTTGCTTGCTTTATCCATTTGCGGATGCAACACCCCCACTAAAAATACCGATGGCATAACTCCTGTTTCAACGGGCGATAGCCTTGTGGATGCGCTTACCACTAAAGTGATGAACGACTCATCCAATGCATCCAATTATTTTAACCGTGCGCGTGCATATAATGCCAAAAACTTTTTTGACCTGGCTTATGCCGATATGGAAGCCGCCATTGCATTGGACAGTACAAGGGCTGAATATTATATGGTTTATGCCGACATTACTTTTAAACTAAACAAAACAAAAGCCACCCGTGATGCGCTGCAAAAAGTGCGAATGCTTGACGCCAATAATTTCGATGCTGCCATCCGGCTTGCCGAGTTGTTTTTATATGTACGGCAAAACGATTTGTCAAATAAATATTTGGACACGCTGCTGGCAAAAGACCCTACAAACAACCGTGCTTTGCTTATGCGCGGATTTAACCAAAAAGAAAAAGGAGATACGACAGGCGCAATTAAAACATTTAGAGAGGCTGTTAACATTAACCCAAATTTTTATGATGCACATATGCAACTTGCTGTGCTTATGCAACAACAAAACAATGCGCTAGCAGTAGATTATTTTAACAACTGTATAAAAATAAATCCCAACAGTGAGGAAGCTTTATATGGCAGGGGCCTTTGGTATCAGGATCATGATGCACTTGACAGGGCCATACAGGATTATACAAGCATAATTTTAATAAACAAAAACAATGCGCAAGCGCATTTTAACTTAGGATATATACACCAGATTTATTTAAAGGTGTATAACGAGGCAATTAAGCATTATACCAATGCCATAGCTGCCAATCCGCAGTACCGTGAAGCTTATTACAATCGCGGGCTGTCTTACGAAACATTAGGAAACATTATGGCTGCCAAAGCCGACTTTGAAAAAGCCATTGAGCTAAAGCCGGATTATACCATTGCCAAAGAAGGATTGGCCAGGGTTTCAAAATAACATGCTTTTTTTACTTAAACAGAGGTAAACTACCCCCCATTTCGGCATTAAACATTTAAATCAAAGTGTCAGAAATCTTTTTATATTTGCCGCCTCATTAAAAAAAACAAATACACAGTACCCATGATTCTTACATCAGAAAAAAAGAAAGCACTGTTTGCTAAATTTGGCGGAGCCGAAAAAAACACAGGAAGCACCGAAGCGCAAATTGCTATGTTTACCGAGCGTATCAATGAACTTACCGAACACTTAAAAATTCAGAAAAAGGACTTTGCAACTCAGCAGTCGTTAATAAAATTGGTGGGTAAGCGCAGAAGCCTTTTGGATTACCTGCACAAAACAAAAATTGACCGCTACCGCAAAATAGTTAGCGAGTTAGGATTAAGAAAGTAATTGAATATTGAAGATGGAATATTAAAGATTAAAACCTCCTCCATATTCCTGCACCAATATTCAATATTCAATAATAAAGGCAGCCATTGGGGTTTGCCTTTTTTAATTTTAAAGACGTACGCAACAAAACAATAAAACAAATCAAATGCAATTAGGAACAAAACAATCTTTTCAGCTTCCGGACGGACGCGAAGTAACTATTGAAACAGGTAAACTTGCCAAACAAGCCGAAGGCAGTGTGGTGGTGCGGTTAGGCAACTGCATGCTGTTGGCAACAGCCTGTGCAAAACCAGAGGCAGTACCCGGCACTGACTTTATGCCACTTACTGTTGACTACCAGGAAAAATATGCCGGTGTTGGCCGTTTTCCGGGTGGATTTTTTAAACGTGAAGCCCGCCTTAGTGAATATGAAATTTTAATTTCTCGACTCATTGACCGCGCATTGCGCCCCATGTTTCCTGAAAATTTTCATGCCGATACACAAATAATGGTAACGCTGATAAGTGGCGATGCACAGGTAATGCCCGATGCACTTGCTGCTTTGGCTGCATCGGCTGCACTTACGGTAAGTGATATTCCGTTTAACGGTCCTATTTCTGAAGTGCGCGTGGCACGTATAAACGGAAAAATGGAAATAAATCCTTTAACCGATGCTATTAAAAATGCCGACCTTGATTTGATAGTTGCTGGTACAGCCGAAAATATTTTGATGGTGGAAGGCGAAATGGATGAAGTAAGTGAAGAAGTAATGGTGGAAGCTATTAAAGCTGCACACGATGCCATAAAAGTGCAGTGCAAAGCACAGCTTGATTTATTAGAAAAAATTGGCGGTAAAACCAAGCGCGATTACAACCACGAAGAGCATGATGAGGAACTTCGTGCAAAGGTTAAAGACGCTACCTATGATAAAGTGTATAAGGTTGCCACTGCAGGCAATCCAAACAAACATAAGCGCAGCGAAGCCTTTAAAGCCATACTTGACGAATTTAAAACCCAGTTTAGCGAGGAAGAATTAGAACAAAAAGAAGCACTCATCAATAAATATTATCATGATGTAGAGTATGATGCCGTGCGTGAAGCCATACTTGCTGAGGGCAAACGTTTAGACGGCCGTGCGCTTACGCAAATACGCCCTATATGGTGCGAGGTGGGATATATACCAAGCGCACATGGCTCCGCCATATTTACACGTGGCGAAACACAATCGCTTACCACTGTTACCCTGGGAGGTAAAATGGAAGAGCAAATGATTGATGGCGCCATGATAGAAGGTACACGCAAATTTTTACTGCACTATAACTTCCCCGGCTTTTCAACGGGTGAGGTTCGTCCTAATAGAGGAACAGGCAGACGCGAAGTGGGACATGGTAACTTAGCATGCCGATCGTTAGAAAAAGTATTGCCAGATGCATCTGAAAATCCATACACCATTCGGGTGGTTAGTGATATTTTAGAAAGTAATGGCTCAAGTTCTATGGCAACAGTATGCGCTGGCTCGCTTGCGCTGATGGAAGCAGGAATTAAAACCAAAGCAACCTGTGCTGGCATTGCCATGGGATTGATTAGCGATGGAAAACGATTTGCTGTACTTAGCGATATTTTGGGTGACGAAGACCATCTTGGTGATATGGACTTTAAAGTAACAGGAACCAAAAAGGGGTTAACCGCTACACAGATGGACTTAAAAGTACAAGGCCTGCCTTACGAAGTATTAACCAAGGCATTGATGCAAGCACGTGAAGGACGATTGCACATTATTGCCGAAATGGAAAAAACCCTTGCACAACCCAATGCCGATTACAAACCACATGCACCACGCATTATTGAACTAACTATTGAAGTTGATCAGATTGGTGCCGTAATTGGTCCAGGAGGTAAAATTATACAGGAAATACAGCGCGAAAGCGGTGCCACCATTACCATTGAAGAAAAAGACAACAAAGGCATTGTGCAAATTGCTGCTGTTGGAAAAGAAAGCATGGACAAAGCACTTGGCCGCGTAAAAGCCATTGTGGCTGTGCCCGAAATTGGCGAAGTATATAAAGGCAAAGTAAAAAACATACAGTCGTTTGGTGCCTTTATTGAAATTATGCCAGGCAAAGATGCCCTGCTGCACATATCAGAAATTACACACGAGCGCCTTGCCAGCATGGATGGCGTATTTAAAGAAGGCGATATGGTTGAGGTAAAGCTGATTGGTGTGGACGAGAAAAATGGAAAGCTGAAACTATCGCGAAAGGTACTTTTACCAAAGCCCGAAAGAAGCGACAGGCCTCATCATGATAAACCGGCACATGCCGAACATGGCGGTGGCAGAGAGAGAAAACAACCGAGAGAAAACGAATAACAAAAAAACCGGAGTTTGATTTACTCCGGTTTTTTTGTGGGGTTATTAAACGCAATAGACGAGGAAGAAACTGTAAGAAATTATAGAACCCAAACTATTCCTTTCAGGTTATATCTTAAACCATAATCTCCAAACGCCAAAAATTTATTTCAAATTTCTTACTGTTATTAAACTTTTTTCAAACTCCAACCCATATAAATTCTAGGTATGATGTTGTAGCTCGCACCTATATTAAAACCAAAATCCCGAAACAATAACTTGTTTCGGGATTGGAAAACATTAAAATACTTAGGTAATAAAATCTATGATTTCAATTACGATTGTTTTTTAACATTAACAGCGTTTAAGCCTTTTTTGCCTTGCACTACTTCGTAGCTTACAAGGTCGTTTTCTGAGATGCGGTCAACAAGACCTGTTTGATGTACAAACAATTCTTTTCCGCCATCGTCTTCAACAATAAAACCAAAACCTTTGGCTGAGTTGAAGAACTTTACTTTACCAGTTGCCATTTAATAAATAAATTAATTTGTTAATAATGCGCGCAAAGGTAAAAGAATTTTGGTACGAATTATAGAATTAAGGGATTTGGGGATAGGGTATTTGGATAATTGGGGTATTAAGGGATGAATGGAATTGAGGTAAAAAAGTAATTGAAGAAGTAAGGTATTTAGTTATTAAGTTATTTTGTACCCATCTCAAAAGTTTACCAATTCCTAATTAGAAAATAACTAATGACTATTTCAGGAACCATAGTTGATGTACTAAACCGCCAAGTTTTTAAGGGAACACTTTTTATAAAAAACGGTGTGATTGAAAAAATTGAATACAATGATAATTCATCTCCCAATTTTATACTTCCCGGCTTTGTTGATGCACATATACACATCGAAAGTTCGATGCTGGTGCCATATGAATTTGCACGCATTGCACTTGCGCATGGCACAGTAGCAACGGTAAGCGATCCGCATGAAATTGCCAATGTTTGTGGTATAGCAGGAGTTGATTATATGATTGAAAACGCAAAAGACGCTAAACTGAAATTTAATTTTGGCGCGCCAAGCTGTGTACCAGCCACCGGTTTTGAAAGTGCCGGAGCGGTGATAAATTCAAACGCAGTTGAAAAATTACTGCAACGCCCCGAAATAAAATATTTAAGCGAGATGATGAACTATCCCGGTGTATTGTTTAATGATTTAGGCGTGATGAAAAAAATTGCATCGGCACATGCGCATGGCAAACCGGTTGACGGCCACGCACCCGGCCTGCGCGGTGAGCAGGCCAAAAAATACATTAATGCAGGAATATCCACCGACCACGAATGTTTTACCCTTGAAGAAGCGCTTGATAAACTTAGCATGGGCATGAAAATAATTATTCGCGAAGGCTCAGCAGCAAAAAATTTTGATGCCCTTCATTCTGTAATTTCTTCCCACACCAATATGGTTATGCTTTGCAGCGATGACAAACATCCTGATGATTTGCTGGTAGGCCACATCAACCAATTGGTAAAACGCTCAGTTGCTTCTGGGCATAAATTAATGGATGTACTGCAATGTGCCTGTGTAAATCCGGTTACTCACTACAAACTTGATGTGGGGCTACTGCAGCAAAAAGATAAAGCCGATTTTATTGTGGTAGATAATTTAGCCAATTTCAATGTGTTGCAAACTTTTGTTGAGGGAGAATTGGTAGCAGAGAATGGAAAAACTTTCTTAAAAGACAAAGTGCACCACATCATCAATTCATTTAACACAACAGAAATAAAAACGGATGAAATAAAAGTAACTGTTGCATCTGCCGATATAAATGTAATTGAAGCAATAGACGGGCAGCTAATTACCAACTGCATAAAAGCAAAAGCAAAAACCGAAAATGGTTTTGCAGTAAGCGATGTAGTTAATGATATTTTAAAAATTGTAGTGGTAAATCGCTACACCAAAGTAAAACCGGTGGTGGGATTTATTAAAAACTTTGGGTTAAAAACAGGAGCAATTGCAAGCACCGTAGCGCACGATTCGCATAACATTATTGCCACAGGCGTAAGCGATGAAGAGATTACAAAGGCAATAAACTTATTGATAAACAGCAAAGGCGGACTAAGCGCTGTAGGAAATACTGCGCAACACCGCATTGCACTTCCCATTGGTGGATTAATGAGTGACAAACCCTGCCATGAAATAGGGCAAGCATATGCGGCCATAGATGCTTTTGCAAAAACACTGGGTTCAAAACTAAAGGCACCTTATATGACGCTGTCGTTTATGGCTTTGCTTGTAATACCGCATTTTAAAATTGGAGATAAAGGATTATTTGATGCAGATAAGTTTGAGTTTGCTGAACTTAGCTGCTAAATTTTTTGCAACTGAAAAAATGTTCAACAAAAAAAACCCACTTCTTCGAATTGCATTAACTCACCTTGTATCAAAGCGTAGGCAAACACTTGTTGCCATGCTTGGAGTAATGTTTGGCATTGCAGTTTTTATTTTTCAGGCAGGGTTAATAACAGGTTTTCAAACCACTTTTATTGATCAGGCTGTAAACACCACTGCCAATGTGCATCTATTTTACGAGGCGGATAAAAACCGCAAAAGCATTTTGCAAACACACACCCAAAATCCTGATAGCTGGATTGTGGTGCACAATCAAAAACCAAAAGACGAAGAGCCTAAAATAAAAAACGCATTTGCCATATTAGGCGACATAGAAAAAAATTCAGAGGTACAAGGTGTTTCACCTTACTTAGGATTACAGGCAATTATTCGCAATGGCACTAAACAAATGGCCGGCTCGCTGGCAGGTGTAAACATTGAAAAAGAAGATATTTTATTTGATGTAAAAGGCCACATGCTTGAGGGTGATATGCTAAAATTGCAAACACTGCCTAACGCTATTATTTTAGGCGATGGACTTGCCGATAAGTTAGGTGCAAAAGTTAATGATAACCTTACTGTTATTTCGCCCAAAGGTGTTTCGCTAACCATGAAGGTAACAGGCATAAACCGCACCGGGTTAACAGCGCTTGACAACTCACGTGCATACATAAACATACGCAATGCACAAAAGCTTTTGCTGGTTGACCCAAGCTATATTACCGACATAAACATTAAATTAAAAAATGTTGACAATGCAGAAATGCTTGCTGCCATGTTTCAAAAAAAATATGGCTATAAAGCCGAAGACTGGAAGCAGGCTAATGCAAATATTTTTGGCATTTTTAAGGTACAAAATTTAATTACCGTTCTAATCATCGTTTCCATTCTTATTGTTTCGGGCTTTGGAATTTTTAATATCCTGATGATGATTATCTATGAAAAGATGTCGGACATAGCCATCCTAAAAGCCATCGGCTACAAAGACATTGACATACGCAAAATTTTTATGGCCGAGTCGCTCATCATTGGTTTTGCCGGAGGTATTTTAGGATTGATACTTGGTTTTGTTTTAACAAAAATAATAGGAAGCATACCCATGAACATACGCGGTTTTGTAACCATGACGCATTTACAGTTTAACTCCTCTCCACTGTTTTACATTTTTGCATTTGCATTTGCCATTATTTCCACTGCCCTTGCCGGCTACTTTCCTGCACGCAAAGCCGCCAAGGTTGATCCGGTGGAAATAATAAGAAGTAAATAAAGTAGAAGCCACAGATGCACAGATTGAAATTTTTAAAAAAATAAAACACCCAGATTTTCAGAATCAATCTGAGCATACAATCACTTTTTATCACACACCTGCTAATCAGCTACCAGCCTTTACTTCTTAAAAATAAACCACGCGGCCACTACCAAAAAGAAAAATCCAATGGCATAGTTCCAGGTAAATTTTTCGCCCAGATACCATACCGAAAAAACACTAAACACCACCAATGTAATAATTTCCTGTATCGCTTTTAGCTGTGCGGCCGAATACATTTCGCTGCCAAAGCGATTGGCTGGAACCATAAAACAATATTCAACAAATGCTATCAGCCACGATACCAAAACAACTTTCCAAAGTGAAACTTCTTTAAATTTTAAATGCCCATACCATGCAAAGGTCATAAACACGTTAGATACCAGCAGTAATAAAATTGTGCGCATACTTTTTTTGATGCAAATGTAGAACGAAATAGTTTTTAGTTATTGGTTTTAGCTTGAGCTAAAATATTTTGCTGGTAACGTTTTCAGATATCTCCTGCTAAACTTTAAAACTAAAAAAAACAACTAACAACTATGAACTAAAATTCTAGTACCCTTTCCATCGCATCTGATTTTTGTATTTTCGCGCTTTATAATTTAACAATGAAAATTTCATACAACTGGCTTAAACAGTATATCAATATAAACATAAATGCTGAAGAGTTAAGTGCGTTGCTTACAAGCTGCGGATTGGAAGTGGAGGCATTTGAAGAAACCGAATCAATAAAAGGCGGCTTGCGCGGCTTGGTAATTGGTGAAGTGTTGCAAAAAGAAAAACACCCTGATGCCGACCGGTTAAGTGTAACCCAAGTTAATGTTGGCAAAGATGAGGTGCTACAAATAGTATGTGGTGCGGCCAATGTAGCAGCGGGACAAAAAGTGCTGGTAGCATTACCAGGAGCACGTTTGTATCCAACATTTGGTGAACCCTTTGAAATTAAAAAATCAAAAATACGCGGGCAGGAATCTTCAGGAATGATTTGTGCCGAAGACGAAGTGGGATTGGGAAAAGGACATGCTGGAATTATGGTTCTTGATTCATCTGCAGTGCCGGGTACACCTGCATCAAAATATTTTAAGGTTGAGGAAGATTATATTTTTGAAATAGGTTTAACACCCAATCGTGCCGATGCGGCATCGCATATCGGTGTGGCGCGTGATGTGATGGCCGTAATTAATACACGAAACACATTCGAAGAAAAAACAAAGCATGATAAAGTGGTGCTTTCTCTACCTGATATTTCAAAATTTAATACCGATAAAAAAACAAATGCAATATCTGTTTCTGTTGAAGATGCGGATGCCTGTATTCGCTATTCAGGCGCGACCATTTCTGGAATTAAAATTGCCGTTTCGCCTGACTGGCTAAAAAACCGTTTGTTGTCCATTGGATTAAAACCAATAAACAATGTGGTTGACATTACCAACTTTGTAATGTTTGAAACAGGACAACCATTGCATGCTTTTGATTCAGCCAAAATTACAGGTAATAAAATTGTTATAAAGAAAATAGCAGCCCAAACAAAATTTAAAACACTTGATGGCGTTGAGCGAAAACTCTTTGGTGATGAGTTAATGATTTGCAATACCAATGAAGCCATGTGCATGGCTGGTGTATATGGCGGAATAGACTCGGGGGTAACTGAAACTATAAAAGAAATTTTTCTTGAAAGCGCATGCTTTCATCCGGCCTCTATCCGCAAGGCCTCACGACTTCATGCACTAAAAACCGATTCGTCATTTAGGTTTGAGCGGGGCACCGATGTAAACGCAACGGTGTTTGCACTTAAACGTGCAGCCTTGCTGATTAAAGAAATTGCCGGAGGCGAAATAACATCAGATGTTATTGATGTGTATCCTAATAAAGTTGATGACGCTGCATTTTTTGTTTCGTATCAAAACGTAAAAAAACTTTCGGGTATTGACTTTAAACATGAGGTGATAAAAGAAGTGCTTGAAAATACAGGAATAAAGATTGAGAGTGAAAACGAAGAAGGAGTTCAAATTACAGTTCCGGCATATAAAGTAGACGTTAAACGCGAGGCCGATGTAGTGGAAGAAATTGTTCGCATCTATGGATACGACCACATACCATTGCCCGACAAGTTTAATTTTTCGTTTTCTACTCATAGACGCGATGTAAAACATCAGTTGCAAAAAAACATTTCGTTGATGCTGGCGGCTAATGGCTTTACCGAAATTTTTAAAAATTCCTTATCAAACGAAACATACCTTGAAAAATTTTCGGCTGACGAAAAAAATAATGCTGTACATATTTTAAACCCGTTAAGCAATGAATTAAATATATTGCGTACCGGCCTGCTGTTTACTTCACTTGAAGCTATACAATACAATGTAAACCGCAAAAGCAACGACTTAAAATTTTTTGAGTTTGGAAAAACGTATTCAAAAACCGAAAAGGGCTTTAACGAGCAAAATAAAATTTGCCTTGTAGCCACCGGAAATATACACACCGAAAACTGGCATAAACAAAACAATAAATCTTCATTGTTTTTTTTAAAATCGGTTGTTGAAAATGTGATAATGCAAATTTCGAAATTAGACAGTCATCGCCTGCAATGGAAACAGAACGAGAATAATTTACTGCTAAACTTTGCCGAAATAACCTTTAACCGCAATGCAGTTGGCATCATTGGCTCGGCACGAAAAAACATTTTAAAACATTTTGACATTTCTCAGGAAGTATTTTTTGCCGAGCTCGATTTTGATGCTTTAATGCGCTTAGCAAACGAGAAAATAAAAATTACCGAGGCTCCAAAATTTCCTGAAGTAAAACGCGATTTATCAATGATATTGGATACCACAGTAAAATACAGCGACATTAGAAATCTGGCTTTTCAGAGTGAGAAAAAGCTGCTTAAAGACGTTACAATTTTTGACGTGTATGATGGAGATAAAGTAACGGATGGAAAAAAATCATACGCATTAAGTTTTGTATTACGCGATGATGAAAAAACGCTTGAGGATAAAAACATTGATGCAGTAATGAATAAACTAATTTCTGTTTTCGAAACAAAAATTGGGGCGGTGGTACGAAAGTGAAGCCCTCTACCCCCCCCTACCAATGGAGTCCTTTGGACAAAGGGGGAACAAAAATTTCATAATGAAACTTTTTTTTAGAAAAATTGGCGAAGGAAAACCGCTTATTGTTTTGCATGGTTTGTTTGGCTTGTCGGATAATTGGCAAACGTTTGCAAAAACTTTTGTAATTAGTAATACCACTCCTCCTACCACAGGAAGTGTTTATCTTGTTGACTTACGCAATCATGGCCAATCACCACATAGTTCAGCGTTTAATTACAAGGAAATGGCTGATGATGTTATTGAACTAATCCGCAGTGAAAATCTGGATGATGCTACTATCCTTGGCCACTCACTTGGAGGCAAAGTTGCTATGACTGTTGCTCTGCAAAACCAGCAACTTGTAAGCAAACTTATAGTGGTTGACATTGCACCAAAATATTATCCGCCACACCATACCGATGTTCTTATGGCATTAAATGCTGTTAACTTAAATGAAATTAAAACCAGGGGCGAAGCAGAAAAAATTCTTTTGGGTTACATTTCAGATATGGGCACTGTTCAATTTCTATTAAAAAATCTTTATTGGAAAAACGAAAAACTTGCATGGCGATTTAATCTTGAATCAATATCAGCAAACATTAATAATGTTGGCGAAGAAATAACATCAAGCATTCCTTTTGTAAAACCAACATTATTTATTCGTGGCGAAAAATCGCGATACATCAGCAATGAAGATATTCCTCAAATTGAAAAAATTTTTCCCAACTCAAAAACCCAAACCATTTTAGATGCGGGACACTGGGTGCATGCTGATAATTTAAATGGGATGCTTGAAGTGTGCAGGGATTTTATTAGTGAGGATGATTAATCCTTTTCGATATTAATTCTACTCCATAACCACGACTGCTTTACAGGCACCTGCCAATTAATTAATTCTTGCTTTTTTTGAATCAGGTTATTAAAAATTTTTATCTCCTCATTCTGGTTTTGGTTATAAAAATTTAAAAATTTATTTAGTGATAAAACCTGCGCTTTTTCATTCCAATAAAAGCCAACGGCAAGCCTGTCAAACAAACTCAGATTAAATTTTTTCTCTATCTCTTTAATAAAGTGCACCGATTTATCAATCGAGCAGCCGCTTGCATCATTTACATTTTCATCAACAGCAATAAGTAAAAAATATTTATGCAGCAACTCAAAACTGGCATGCAATGTTTGCTGATGTGCTGTCCACTCCGCAACAAAATTTTTTCCAGCCAATTTTATTTCCGAAACTTCAGCTTCATTCAACTCTTTGTTGCTTTGATAAATCCAAATTCTGGAAGTACCAGGTAGTTTTTCAAAAGGTACATACATATTTTTTGTTATGCGCTTTAAATAACGGGGTAATTTATTTTTGGTAATTCAACTTTAACAGATTTGTTTTTTCAATTTTATACCTGCCAAATTACTATTTTACTTTCGATGTGGCAGAACTAAAACATCTTGCTAAAAAATATGTTATATCTCATCAACTGACATTATGTACCTAATTTGAGTTTGGTATATTTGTTGACTAATTTCAAACCCCTCCAAAGAGGTTCATTCGGGCAAACATTAAACTTTAAACATTAAACTTTAACAAATATATAATTATGGCATTACAATTAACAGACAGCAACTTTGATGAGTTGGTATTAAAATCAGACAAACCCGTATTGGTAGATTTTTGGGCAGAATGGTGCGGCCCCTGTCGTATGGTAGGCCCAATAGTGGAAGAACTTGCTAAAGACTATGAAGGCAAAGCAATTGTTGGTAAGGTGGATGTGGATAACAATCCAAACATTAGCATGCAATTTGGCATTAGAAACATACCTGCTCTTTTGTTTTTTAAAAACGGGCAAATTGTGGATAAGCAAGTAGGCGCTGTGCCAAAATCGGTGTTGTCAAAAAAGTTAGATGCTCAGTTAGTTTAAACAGTTTGATGTTAGTGGTTTGGGGTTGTTAAACAAAACCTCAAACCACAAACTTCAAACTTCAAACTCATTTACTTGCCCATAAACAACTCTGAAGTTCAAACCCTTAGTCACCTTGAGCTATTAGCCAAACAGGTGGTTGAGGGTTTTATTACGGGTTTACATAAAAGCCCGTTTCATGGATTTAGTGTTGAGTTTGCCGAACACAGGCTTTATAACACCGGTGAAAGCACCCGCCATATTGACTGGAAACTTTTTGGCAGAACCGACAAACTTTTTATTAAACGCTACGAGGAAGAAACCAATTTGCGTTGCCAAATTGTGATAGACAATAGCTCGAGCATGCATTACCCTGAAAGTGATAAACGAAACCAAAAAATATTAAACAAAATAAATTTTTCGGTTCATTGCGCTGCTGCAATTATTTATATGATGAAGCAACAGCGCGATGCTGTAGGCATTACGGTATTTACCGATAAAATTGATTTAAAAACCCCTGCCCGGTCAAGCCATGTGCATCAAAAACTTTTGTTTGCACGACTTGAAGAACTTATTGACAAACCTAAAACGTTGCATCAAAAAACTTCGGCAGCCGATGCGCTTCATCACATTTCAGAAGAAATACACAAGCGTTCGCTGGTAATAATTTTTAGCGACATGTTCGAAAACGTGGGCGAGCAGGACGCATTGTTTAAAGGATTGCAGCACTTAAAACATAATAAGGACGAAGTTATTTTATTTCATGTAACCGATAAAAAACGTGAGCTTGAATTTAACTTTGAAAACAGGCCCTATCAGTTTATTGACGTTGAAACAGGCGAAGAGGTAAAAGTGCACAGCAATCAGGTACGAGACAAATATTTAGAGGCAATTGGTAATTTTAAAAAATCGCTGTCGGCAAAATGCGCACAGTATAAAATAGACTTTGTAGAAGCCGATATAAATGAAGGATACAAGCAAGTGCTTTTACCATACTTGCTAAAAAGAGAAAAAATGTATTGATCTTTTTAAAAATATAACCCCTTATAAAGTATAAAACAATTTTTGCAATACCTTTTTTGTTCGTTTACTCCATAGCATTTTTCTTTCAACAACTTTAAACCATTTTTCTGTTGAAAACTAACAGGGGCTAAAGGTCGCGTGTTTTCTATATTTGCCCCGAAATTTAAAAACAGCTTTTACCGTGAGTTTAATAAAATCCATATCGGGTATTCGCGGCACTATTGGAGGTGCTCAAGGCAATGCCCTTACCCCTATTGACATTGTAAAATTTTCTGCCGCTTACGGCTACTGGATATTGCAACAACATGAACCTAAAACAAAATGCAAAGTAGTTATTGGCCGCGATGCACGACTTAGCGGCCCGATGGTTCAAAATTTAGTTACCGGAACATTAATGGGTTTAGGTATTGATATTGTAGATGTAGGTTTAAGCACCACGCCTACCGTTGAAATGAGTGTGGTAAGTCATAAGGCGCATGGCGGTATAATACTTACTGCAAGCCACAACCCTAAACAGTGGAATGCGCTAAAACTTTTAAACCAGCGGGGTGAATTTATAAGCTCAGCCGATGGCGAAAAGGTACTGAAACTTGCCGAAGACTGCATGTTTGAATTTGCGAATGTAAACACACTTGGTAAAATTACTTATGATGGAGATGCTTTGCAAAAACACATTAACGCAATACTTGCACTACCTTTGGTAAATACCAAAGCCATTAAAGACAAAAAATTTAAAATAGTAATTGATTGTGTAAACTCAAGCGGAGGCATTGCATTGCCACCCTTGTTAAAAGCGTTAGGTGTTGAAGAAGTTATTGAGCTTTATTGCGAGCCTGATGGAAATTTTCCTCACAACCCGGAGCCATTGCCCGAACACTTAACCGAACTTTCAAAAACAGTAGTAAAAAAGAAAGCGCATTTAGGATTTAGTGTTGACCCTGATGTTGATCGCCTTGCTATCGTTTGCGAAGATGGCGACATGTTTGGCGAAGAATACACACTGGTAGCTGTAGCCGATTACATTTTAAAAACTAATAAGGGCGATACGGTTTCAAATCTTTCGAGTACACGTGCTTTGCGCGATGTAACCGAAAAAGCAGGAGGAAATTATTTTGCATCTGCCGTTGGCGAGGTAAACGTGGTAACCATGATGAAAGAAGTAAACGCTGTTATTGGTGGCGAAGGAAATGGCGGAATTATTTACCCTGAATTGCACTATGGCCGCGATGCACTGGTTGGAATTGCTTTGTTTTTAAGTCATCTGGCGCAGTTTGGTAAATCTTGCAGTATGTTGCGCAGCATTTACCCTGATTATTTTATTTCAAAAAACAAAATAGAACTTACACCCGATATAAATGTTGACAATGTGCTGGCGCAAATAAAAGACAAATACAAAAAGAAAAAGATAAACACCATTGATGGAGTAAAAATTGAATTTGACAAAGAATGGGTACACCTGCGCAAATCAAACACCGAACCCATCATCCGCATTTATGCCGAAAGCGAAAGCGAAACCACTGCAGAAAATCTTGCTGAGAAAATAATTAACGATATCAAGGAATTGATAAATCAAAAAATGGCAAAGGTTTAGAAATACCAACGACTACGAACCCCGAAACATCGGGGCGAATCATCGAATTGTTTCATGCCAGTCGTTATGCAAATTATTTTTTCAGATATTTGAACCTATAAATTGTTTAATAGTTGCTATTCGTTCATTGGTCCCAGAACTTTGGGGTTCGTATTCGTTGATATTTAAAATGTAATTCGTTAATTTTATTCGTTGATAAAATGAAAATTTATTTAGACAACGCAGCCACCACCCCCCTTCGCAAGGAAGTGGTTGATGCCATGGTGCCTGTTATGATGAATCAGTTTGGCAATCCATCATCCATACATTCGTATGGTCGTGAAGTGCGCACCATTATTGAAAAGGCGCGCAAAAGCGTTGCAGCACTTATCAATGCTTCCCCATCCGAAATATTTTTTACATCAGGTGGCACTGAGGCTAACAATACTGCCATACGATGCACCATTGCCGACCACAACATCAAACATGCCATTACTTCTTCCATCGAGCACCATGCTGTAACGCACACGCTTGAAGAAATGGAACACCGCGGCACTATAAAACTTAGCTGGGTAAACATTGATGAAAAAGGAAATGTGGATTACAACCATTTAGAAAAACTATTGGCTGATAATGAAAAAAGTTTTGTTTCATTAATGCATGCCAATAACGAAATAGGAACCGTTACCGACATCGAACGCGTGGGCGAATTGTGTAAAAAATACAATGCCGTTTTTCATTGCGATACCGTTCAAACCATGGGACATTTTACACACGATGTAAAAAAAATACATGTTGATTTTATTACCTGTGCTGCTCACAAATTTCATGGCCCAAAGGGAGTTGGCTTTTTATACATCAGCAACCGCTTAAAAATTTCTCCATTTATTACCGGTGGTGCACAGGAACGCAACATGCGCGGTGGCACCGAAAACGTGTATGGCATTGTGGGTCTTGCCAAAGCGCTTGAACTTGCGTATGCCGAAATGAATGAAGATGCAGAAAAAATTCGAGGGTTAAAAAATTACATGCGCACACGCATTGCCGATGAAATACCCGGTGTTGAATTTAATGGCGACACAAGCGATAACAGTTTATATACGGTGTTAAACGTTTCATTTCCGCCCAATGATGGTGGCGAAATGTTGTTGTTTAATATGGATATTGCAGGCATAGCTGTTTCGGGTGGCAGTGCTTGTTCATCGGGCAGCAATGTGGGCTCGCATGTTTTAAAAGGCATTAATGCAAATCCTGACAGGCCTGCAATGCGCTTTTCATTTAGCCGATACACAACACAAGCCGAAATTGATTTTAGCATTGATAAACTAAAAGAAATTTTAGGTGTGCAGGTGATGGATAAAAAACCTGACATACTTTTTTAAAACGCTATTCGAATGTTAGCGAAAACGTAAAAATTTTTGAGTACAGCGCATCTAAGGATTGGGAATAAATCAAATCGTCTTTTACCAAAAGATTGCGCAGGCCGTGATACATTTTTATTTCAGGCGATAGTTTAAACATAGGCATGTAAAAATCAACACCTATTCCAATTTCGTATCCGTAATCTTGCCGTTGCAGTTTCACAAACTCTTTGTCCTTAGCCTTAACCTTAGCCTGTGATACCATATCAATACTGTACTTTCCTCCTGCAATTACATACGCCCTGAAATTATTTAACCTTGCCGACTTAAATTTTACATGCACAGGAAAATCCAAAAAAGTTGATTCCACCTTCTTTATCACAAGGCTTTTTTTTCCAGGTGCTTCAACAAAAGTGTAATTAAGATTGCGTGTAGCAAATGAAAGACCGGGCAAAAAACGCAAATCAAAATTTTCGCCAAGCCTTAAGTTTGAAATAATCTGCAAATTAAATCCGCTTTGCCCATCTGACTCAACAGTGTAAAGCGAATCGAGCAAATTAAAATCATCAATGCGCTTTATCACAAAATCGGTTTTGTTTACCCCAAGCAAAAAACCAAAGTGTATTTTTTGCCTGTCGTACTTTGGTAAGTTCAGCACTTTTTTTTCTTGTGCAAATAGAAACGGGGAAGCAAATAAAAACACCATACATAAAAATATGCGGATAAATGGGATAGAAAAATAGTTACCAAACATGCAATTTATTTTACTTAAAGGCAACGTATAATGTTACAATGCCAAAGGTAAACGGCCGAATTGAAATTTTATTGAATCCGCATTGGGATAAAATAGCGCCAAAATCTTTTCCCGAAGGAAAATATTTTACCGATTCGGGTAAATATTCATACGCAGCACTATCGCCCGAAATTTTTTTTCCAATTACGGGCAAGATATATTTTGAGTAAAATGTGTAAGCCTGTTTAACAGGAAAAACGGTTGGCTTAGAAAATTCCAAAACCAGAACTTTTCCACCGGGTTTTAAAACACGGAACATTTCATGTAATCCACTTGACAAATTCTGAAAATTACGCACACCAAACGAAACCATTACAGCATCAAAATAATTTTTATCAAATGGAAGATTTTCCGAATCGGCTTGTTGTAATTCAATAACCGAATTCAATTTTTGTGCAGCAATTTTTTTCCTTCCTATTTCAAGCATGTTTTCTGAAATGTCAACTCCAATAATTTTTGTTGTATTTTTTTTTGATGCTTCAATGGCTAAATCTCCAGTGCCGGTTGCCACATCCAAAACAAGTTTTGGATTTGTTTTACATAACTCGGCAATGGTTTTTTTTCTCCATGTTTTGTCAATGCCAAAGGAAAGCAGCCGATTTAAAATATCATACTTATGCGCCACATTATTAAACATGGTACGCACCTGTTCTTTTTTTTCGTCCTGCGTGTTGTATGGCGTTACCTGAATCATGACAGGCGTTTTACTTCGGCCAGCAATTGGGTTTTGTCTATTGGCACCACGCCCACTTTTTCGCAAACCAAACCACCAGCTAAATTTGAAACCCAGGCTACATCATGCGATTTGCAACCTGCAGCAAGCGCAAGCGATGCTACACTAATTACAGTATCACCTGCCCCGCTTACATCAGAAATGTTGCGCACATGTGCCGGAAGAATTTCAGCTTTTGTTTTATCATCAACATAAATTCCTTTGTCAGAAAGTGTGATAAGCAACGTTTGTATATTTTGCTGCGAACGAAAGGCTGTTGTTAAACGTTGCAATTCATCCACACCAACCGTTTTTACGTCATCCTTTAAACCTTCTCTTAATTCTTTTAAATTGGGTTTAAAAAGTGAAACATTTTTATAATGAAAAAAATTATTTTTTTTAGGATCAACCGTAACCGGGATATTCCTTTTGTTGGCAGCATCAATAATTTGTGCAATGTTTTCTTCGGTTAACACTCCTTTGTCGTAATCTTCAAATATTAAAGCAATAGGGTTTTCTTTTTCTATCAATGAAACGATAATTTTTACCAGATTAGAAGAATCGTTTTTACTTAGCAGAGTATGCTCCTCGTCATCCACGCGAAGCAACTGATGCTTATTTCCTATTACCCTGGTCTTAACAGTAGTTTTTCGAGTATTGCTTTTTACAATACCATCAACAGGCAGGTTAAGTTCTGCAATCAGTTTAGTAAAATCATTTCCTGCATTGTCATTTCCAATAACAGAACACAAAACAGGAATGGCATCAAGTGCATGTATGTTCATTGCAACATTGGCGGCACCACCTAATCTTATTTCCTTTTTTTCAACGGCCACCACAGGTACAGGCGCTTCGGGCGAAATACGTTCAACATAACCCCACAGATATGAGTCAATCATCACATCGCCTACAATCAAAACTTTTTTGCCTTTGATTGCATTTAAAAAGCTTTCAACGTCTTTGTAATTCACTTTAATTAATATTTTAAAATTACTTCAGCTTAGCCAAACTCAGTTTTATTCTTTTTATTGCTTCTGTAAGCAAATCATCAGATGTGGCATAAGAAAATCGCACGCACTGGTCATCGCCAAACGCCTCACCTGTTACCAAAGCCACTTTTGCATCTTTTAAAAGATACATACAAAGGTCTGTTGGATTGTTTATCACATCGGTACCGTTTGACTTTCCAAAATAATAACTCACATCCGGAAAAAAATAAAATGCACCCTGAGGCAAATTAATTTTCCATCCCGGAATGTCTTTCATTAAATCATAAACCAAATTTCGCCTGCGCAGAAAAGTGTCAGTCATTTTTTTTCTGTCGTCAGTAGAAATGCTAATGGCAATGCCAGCAGCTTTTTGTGAAATGGAACCTGTGCCTGAAGTAAACTGTCCCTGCATCTTATCACAGGCTTGTGCAATGTCTTTAGGCGCACCTATGTATCCAATTCTCCATCCCGTCATGGCATACCCTTTTGAAACACCGTTTACAATAATTACACGATCTTTTAAAGAATCAAACTGAGCAATACTTTCGTGATGACCAACAAAGTTGATGTGCTCGTAAATTTCGTCTGACAAAACAAAAACATTTTTATTATGCGCAAAAACATCAGCCAATCCTTTTAACTCATCCTTTGAATACACAGTGCCTGTGGGATTACAAGGGGAAGAAAAAATAAACATCTTGGTTTTTGGAGTAATTGCCTTTTGCACCTGCTGTGGTGTAACTTTAAAATCGGTGTCAATTGTTGCCGGTAAAAAAACAGGCACACCACCAGCAAGCTGAATAATTTGCGAATAGCTAACCCAATAAGGAGTTGGCACAAGCACTTCGTCACCTGGATTTATTAAGCATAAAACCACATTGGCAATAGATTGCTTTGCTCCGGTTGAAACTACAATTTGGTCGGGAGGATAATCAAGATTGTTTTCTCGTTTAAATTTTTCGGAAATACTTTTTCGTAAATCGGCATAACCTGAAATGGGAGTGTAGTGGGTAAAGCCATCATCAATAGCTTTTTTAGCTCCCTCGCGAATGTAATCGGGAGTTACAAAATCAGGCTCGCCCAAACTTAAACTTATAATGTTATGTCCTTTCTCTTGCAATTCGCGGCTTAAGCGCGCCATGGCAATGGTTTGCGATTCGTGTAAGCGTTCAATGCGTTCGGCTAATCGGCTCATTCCTGAAGTTTATAATAAGGGTGGCAAAACTAAAAAAATAAGTGTGTAAAAAAGGAGCGTTTTTGCTCTGTATTTCAACACAAATACGAACCATGAATTGCAATTGCAGAACCTAATACTTCATCAAATTTCGAAGAATAGGGATAATTCCAGGGTCGTCAGGAAAAATTACGCTATTGTTATTTTGAATCACAGAACGGTTTCCGTGTCGCATAAACTTTGCATGTACCGGGCAGCCGCAGGCACTATAAATAAAAATAAATTCAAGTACCGAACCATCTTTCCAATAATCACCAATAACTTTTCCGTTCTCTTTTATTTTACAAACAAAAATGTCGGCCGGATTTGTTGAGCCGTCTGCAGTTAAATACTTCCCTTTGTCGGCACCAGTTTGCTCAACATAAATAGTTAGCGCTTTTGGTTTTGCTTCTTTTCTACCATCAGTTTTCTTACGTAAAATTTTGCAGTTCCAAACTTTCTTTTTGTTTGTTTTAAGAATAAGTTGACCGAAACCTGCTTTTTCAGAACTGATGTGCATACTCAAGTGTATTTTGCCATCCGGCATTTTTTCGCCAAAGGCATCAAGTATTGCAAATGTTCGGCCCACGTTATCATAGGGTTGGTATTTTCTCTCCACTAAGTTAAGGGCGGCTTCAATTGTATTTACTCCCGGTCCAAAATTTTCTTCAATGGTTACCATTACCGATTCTTCAATATCCATTGAATCTAATGGAACATTTTTTTGCTGAGGGTATGTACTATTGAAAATAAAAATAAACAGGATTGTGATAGCTTGATTTAATTTCATAAGAAATAAATAAATTATTAATGCAATAGTACCTTAAATGTATGAGGAATAAATAAAGGAAACTTAGTTAAAAACAAAAGCCCTCTCCGAAATAACGGAGAGGGCTTTTGAAAATTATTCAGTTAGTGAATTATTCAACCACAATTTTTACGTTGCTTGTTCCTTCATCTGAATTTACATTCATCATGTAAATGCCTTTAGAAACTTTGCTAAGGTCAAGTTGTGTTTTGTTCATTCCTTCAACTACTGATATGTTTTGAGAAGCAACTGTACGTCCGGCTAAATCCTGAATGGTAACGCTTGCATTTCCTTTAGTGATAGCACTAAACTCAATGTTAACATTGCCTGTAGTTGGATTTGGGTATACGTTGATAGCATTAGAAATCTGCTCAACAACTCCTTCGCCCTCGCGGCAAGAGTTAGCCTGAGTGCTTGTGCGGGTTGCATTACCACAAGCGTTGCTTGCTGTAACGTTAACCGGTCCGCTACCAGTAATCCAATCAAGAATTAACTGTGTTGTGTTACCACCACCTAAAACATAGGTAGCAACAGAGGCACCAGGATACAACCAGCTAAGTGTATACGAACCACTCATGTTGGTAACATCCACATTAAACTCAACACCTGTGGCATTTGCACACCAAGAAGCAGGGATGGATGTGATGGCACCAGGTTGAAGTGGGTATCCGTTTACAGTTTTGGTACGAGCAGGGCTAGAGCCGCATGCGTTGGATGCAGTAACGCTAACAGTGGTTGCAGAAGTAAATGTTCCGAAAGTTACGCTGATAGCATTTGAACCCTGACCGCTGTTAATAGTACCTGCAGGTACAGTCCAGTTAAAGGTAACCCCAGCCTGATTTGGGCAAGTGTAAATAACTGTTTGAGTACATACGCCAGTAGATGGACCGCTGATAGATGCAGGCTGTGTAGGAACACCAAGATAAATAGTTGTAGTACGTGCCGCAGAAGTAATACCGCAAATACTGGTTGCAGTAACGCTGATGTTACCACCAATAAATCCGGGATTAAATGTTACGCTGATTGAGTTAGAAGAAGAGGAACCAGATGCTCCGGCAGGTAATGTCCAGTTGTAACTAGCGATACCGGCTTGCGCAGGCACGCTGTAAAGAACTGATTGGCCAATGCAAGTGGTAAATGTGCCTGACATTGCACCTATAGTAGCAGGTGCATAGGTAAGAGCAAGACATTTGGTAGCACTGGTAAAGCAACTTGTTTGAGCAGCAACGCATAATGTGCCGCCAGTCCAAGTTGGGCCAAAATCAACCGTAGCAGTAGTACCCGTTCCGCTTACTGTTGCATCACCGGTAATTGTCCATAAATAACTAGTAGCACCAGTTACTGCCGGAGTGGTAAATGTAGCGCCTAATGTATTAGGGCAATAGATAACTTGACCAGTAAGGGTTGGGGTAACAGAAGCAGGAACGCTTACAGTACCACGCACCCAAGTGCTTTTACGTGTAGTGGTTCCGCAACCATTGCCAGCCTGTACGCCAATATAATAACCTGAGCCGCTTGGGGGACCAAAAACAAGAGATGCAGAAGGTGTGGGTGAAGTATAATTTGTACCCGCACCATTAATATTGCTTCCTGCAGGAGCATCCCATAAATATTCGGTAGCGTTAGGTACAGCAGGAATAGAAATAGCAACCGGACCGGTTCCATTGCAAGCTGCAACAGGTAAACCAACAATTGGCACTACAACAGATAATGTTGGAGGTGCGCTGCTGGTATTAACAGTAGCAGTACCAGAATATGTTTGAGCACAGGCACCGTCAAGAACATAAGAATATGTCCAGGTATGGGCACCATTAGTACCGCAAGGTACAGTTGCTGTATATGGGCTTGAAGCCGCAGAACCATTAGCATAATTTGTTCCGTCAGTTAACTCATAAGTCCAAGGACCAGTGCCTGTAAAATTTAATGTAACAGAACCGTCAAATGGAGAGCAGGTGCTCATGGTTCCACCAACAGTTGAGGTGTTAGCATTTAAATAACCGGCATCCTGAAGTAAAATTCCGAAAGTTCCATTTGTTGTTGTGCTGTATCCGTCAACAAGTAAATAATATGTTGCACCCGGAGTTAAACACACAGGGGTAATATAAGATTGGAATGGTGATCCTAAAGAGTCATCATTGGCGGCAACAAGTGCAAATTCAGTAAAATCAGCGCAGTTTGCCGAACTGTAAATTGCAAATTCGCTATCCCACAAAGTAAAGTTAGGATTAAGGCGAACCGAAACGCGGCCAGAAGCGGGGGCAGTAAATGAAAACCAAACTGAATTAATCTGGAATCCTGTACTACACCATCCTGTTTGTGTGTTACATCCTGTTCCGGGAGGGGTAACCTCGCCCACTTCAGCGGTGGCACCAATATTTGTATAAGGGCCATTGTTTCCAATTGATAAAGGAAGAGCATCGCATACATTATCACCTGCAACTGTTACTACGAGAGTAAGGATGTTGCTGTAATCATCGGTACAACCGGGGTTATATGCCCTGCAGCGAATGTAATAAGTGCCTGCTGCATTAGCAAGGGTATTTAAAGTTGCAGTGGTAGCACCACTAATATCGGCATAAGGGCCACCGATGGCTGTAGCAACTTGCCACTGTAAACTACCAGTGCTACCGAGTAAGGTATAAACAAGGTTTTGGTAGGTTAATGCAGTAGCGGGGCCACTGGCAGTACCTCCAACAGGTGTGGAAGCAACTGTAACCTGAACAGAGTTTGAATATCCAATAGAAGGACCAGAAGAGCAGGTAACTTCGCAACGGAAATAGGTATCAGAAGTTATAGCTGCTGAGGTGTGGGTAGAGGCTGTACCTCCTGTATTTGTCCATGTTGAATTATCAGGTGAGCTTTGCCATGCATAGGTTACACCCGTACCTGAGGTAGCATTTTGCAAGCTAAGATTTACAGTACCACCAGTACAAACACTGGCCGCAGATGAGATGGTGTTACCAGGAGTTGGTGTACCAGCGCACGGAGGAGGAGCAGTAATGGTTACACAGAAATCTTCTGTTTCGCCATAGGTATAAGTACCGCAAGCAGGAGGTGGGGCAATACCTTCGGTAAAAACAACTCTTGCACGCGTGCTTCCTAATGTTGCACCAGCAGGAACTGTGAAGTTAAAATCAGGAATGCTGTTAAGTGCAGTGGTTGGGCCGCCTGTCATAACTGTTTCTCCAGCATCGGCAAAGGAACCGTTTTGGTTATAATCAATATAAACTGAATAATAAGCGGTGTAATGGCTACCACTACATGAACCATTGCGAATGCGCATGGTGTGAGTACTACCTTGATCCCAGCTAAAACCAGCAGTAGTTGTTAAGGTATAAGTTTCGCAAGTACCTGCGGCAGTTCCAAATCCGCTTCCATCAACTTTGATGGAGTCAATTTTGGTATCGGCAGAGTTGGTGGCGTTGGACGCACAATAGGATAAACACTGGCAGTTACCGCCCATGGTTACAGTTAAAGGATTTGAAACACCAGTAGAAGGGCCTGCAGAACAAGTAACATAACAACGATAGGTAGTAGCTACCAATTGTGAAGTCGTATATGTTGAGTTAGTAGCTCCTGAAACGTTTGAATAACCACCACCAGCATCAGCCTGCCACTGGTAAGTAACACCTGTACCAGAAGTTGAGTTTTGCAAGCCAAGTGTAAATGAAGCAGCCGAGCAAACAGGATTTGAAGTTGAAGTAGTGTTTCCGGGTGCAGGGGTGCCAACACAAGGAGATGCGCCTGAAAAGTCAAATCGAATATTTGGGCGGTTAGTGTTAGCCGTAGTAGTGGCAACACCACACTGGCTTCCGCAAGCATCGCAACGAACACGTCTGGAACCACTTGTCATTGAAGTTACCCTAACTCCGCCATAAGGAGAAAGATATGGTATAGAGCCAGCGCAAATATCAACTACTATATTGCTGGTACCATTCCATGTAAAGTTTGCATCAAAAGCAATCATGTGAAATGATCCGGCAGCCTGAACTACAGGTGTGTAGCTAAAAGGATTTTTTACAGTGGTAAGCGGATCGGTAATGTTAGCAGCAGCATTGGCAGCTGCGGTGTGGCCTAAGCGGATACTGTAATTGGCTATTGAGCCAGGACCATTGGTTTCGGTAACTGAAAATCCAAGTGAATTGATTACTGAACCGGCAGACATACCTCCGGCCGTAAGTTCAGCAGCAGTGTAAACAGTTTGATAACGGAAGTAATTAAAGTAGCCATCAATGGGGTCGCTACCGGATCCGGCTGTTGAGACAGTTCCTACTCCAATAATGCATTGTGCGTTTGCACCCGTTGTCCAAAAAGTGGCAACGAATAAAAGACAGCACAGTAATCGTTTTGTTAGATTTGTTTTTGTCATTTTGAAAGGTGTTTGATTGTTAGATATATGTTTATTTAATTGTTTGCTGAAATTATTTTTTTATGAATTTAAGAGCCGTGTTGTTAAGTTTTAGAAAGTATAACCCTGAATTGAGTTTGCTAATATCTACAATTACTGAATGATTTCCAATTTTTTTTCCGCTTTCAGAAATTTCGCTGATTTTTTTTCCAGCAATATCGTAAATTGAAATGTTAATATCTGAAATTTTTGAAACTTGAAAATTAAGTGTTGCAGTTTGGCAAGCAGGGTTAGGATAAATATTAATTCTGCCAATTTCTTCAATAAAGGAAGCTGACAGGGGGCCGCATAAATTGGTGGTATCGGATACAATAAATTTTTCGGAGCTAATAAAGCCATTTTGGCCGTAAGGAACAAAGACATAAAAAGTGTCGGGATTTGCACTGATAGGAATTACCTGGGACGTCATTCCATTATTCCAATTATAAGAAGCGTAACCCAAACCGGCATCAAGATATGTAGTTCCCAATGAGTCGAAGCAATTGATTTGGGGGCGATTTAACTGCCAAGGAAGAGATTGGAAGTTAAATGCCCGATAGGATGTAATGCCATTGAGTTCGAAAATTTTTGACCCGATGCTATCGACCACTACAAAACAAACAGTATCAAAATTGCAGGGACCGTAGTTAATAAGTGTGTTTAAGTTGTCGAGTCGCTGTGTATTTCCCTGAGATCGGCTGTACATGGTTGAGTCATAGGTATAGCTCCAAACAAGGGTGGCAATTTTATTAACCTCGTCAAGTTGAAATTCAAGAGAACGGGCATCATGTGATGTTTTATACTGACCATTATCAAAAATCATAACGTTTCCGTTAGGAAGTCGCCTGATATCATGCTGGCCATAAAAAGGTACAGGGAAGTTTACAAATGAAAATTGATTTTTACTCCCGCCAAACCTCCATATTACGGAACTATCGATCCGGTTAATTTTTGTTATTTCGTTAAAATGCCGGTGTGATACCATGTAATTTCCATCGGTGTCCATTTCGATGGTATTAGGATGATTCCAGTCAACAACCGGGGCTTGCTGCAGCCAAAAGGAGTCGACATCACCAAAGGAAAAATAATCTTCGGTGTGCCATTCGAACACAACGTTTTTATTTACATCCTGTTCTTGAACGACACCGCAACTTACGGTTGCATTGGGGCTTCCATATTGGCCATCAAAAAAATATGAGCTTAAATCCATTTGTACATATTTTTTGCCGAACAGGGCATAGTGTCCGTTTGGTAAAATCTGAAAATCGTGTACATCAGGTATGTTGTTTTTAACTCTTACCGAATCAATATCTGTAAAAGTGCTATCCATTAATCGGAATTTGTTGACATTCCAATAAGACATCATGCCATTGGGTTGCAATGTAAAACCGGTACCGGTAACCCCATTACGATAATACACAACACTGCCCCATTTATCAAGAATTAAGAGGGTTTGATCTGTTGAAAGAAAGTAATACCCGGTTGATGCAGCAGAATCATGTACAGTAACAGAAAAGGCAGGAATTTGAGCCATTGAGGAAAATGACATGAAACAAAAAATGACTAATGGCAACAACGAGGTGGCAAACAATAAAACTAACAATTTGCCAATGCTAAGTACTTTGCTCATGAAAATAAACCAGAGGTTAATCTTAAAATAAAAGTTAGATGTGGTAAGCAACAATAAATCTTTAAGCGATAAATGTATTAAGAAAAGATTAATAAACAAAAAATATTTGGCAAAAATGCAAAATTTTTTTTGAACAGGTGTGCAGAAAAGATTAGAAATAAAAGAACATAAGGGTGTGAAAACAACAAAGGCTTCCCGGATAACCAGGCTGCCTTTTGCTATTAAGAAGTTTGAAATTATGCTGTTACAATTGGGGGTTGCTGAGGTTGTGAAGCTGGCAGGTTAAATGCGGGCTGAACGACAAACTGAAAAATGACTGCTTTTCCGCTTTTGAAATCTATGGCGGGAAATGTGGTGGTTTGAATTTGTGGCCCTGAGATAGTAACCGTACGAAAACCGGGAAAGAAAGCAGACACCTCGCAATTTCCCTGTGCATCGGTAATGGCTTTATCTGCTTTATATACTTTGCCTGTTTGAGGATCGGTGTATTCATTTATAGTTACGGTTATACCAAAATATGGAGTAAGGAGTTCGCTTACTACATTAGCGAGCAGGCGGGTGTGGTGTACATTGCCGGTGCCAATGCGTTTGTTATTAAAGAATGTGATGTAAAACAACGGAGTGGAGAGGAAATTAGCCATCAGGGGTGTGAGCTGGTTGTTTAAAAAGTCGAGTGCGTTTTTTACATCTGCTTGAATAATGCTGCCAAGGGCTTTGCGTTGTTCAATTGCAGATTTTGGCCCATTGAGCAAGTCGGCCAAAGCGAGATTATCCTGCTGCCAGAGTTCAAAATTTTGGGGGGTAACATTAAAGGTAGCGAGCTGTGGCACCAAAGGCTGAACGGTACTAATGGCACCGGTAATTTTTTGGATAAGTGCGATGTACGGAAGGTGCATTAACCCGGAAAGTGTAACATCCATAGATGCGGCAAGCTGGAAGTTATTATTTTTTAGCGCCCACGACCTTACGGATGACATGATTTGGTAAGAAGACTCGGCAAGTTTTTTTCGCGCAGCGCGTTTTTGAACAGCGATGCCTTTGATAACCGTGCGGTAATTGGCAATTTTTACATCAATTGCATCGGACTTTGCCTGCAGCACATCGGCAGCAGCTTTAAATGCCGGAACGGAAAGAATAAGATCATTCCACTGAGATTCAAAAATCCATGCCAATACTCTTTTAATCATTTCGAGTTGTAGTAATAACCGCTTTAAGTTTTTCATAGTATGTGTTTTTTATACTGTTATGATTAAGCAAAATTAGGTTGTGTTTTAAAAAAGGTTATTCTAAAGAAATCATATTCTTACTTAAAAAAATACATACAAAAGGTGAATGGGCAAACCGTTTTGATGGCAAATTAAGAACGTGTGAGAGAATATGAGGAATAGCCGGTATCAGACTTTTCAAAAAGCACCTTTAATCTTACAAAAATGGTTAGAAAATTATGATTGTGGCTGCCATTTTAAGGCTTGTGCAAGTTGTGATTAGAGTTGTGGAAGGATTGATTAAAATTGTGCAAGTTGCGTTTATAGTTGTGGAAGAAATGATTAGGCTTGTGGATGTGATGCCAAAGGCTGTGGAAGGCAATATGATATATGAGGCAGGCAATATGGACTGTGAGGAAAGCAAGTTAATGGCTTTGCCTATTTTGATAAGCACTGTGGGAGTGGAACATGGGACTGTGTAAACCGTAAGCAGCTATTGGGGAGATGTATAATAAGGGGGAGTGAGTTGAGGGAATCCCGAAAAGATGACATATCATGGAAGTTAAATTTATACTCCGCCCTAAAGTTCGAGGCAATTAAAGTGGTGGTATGAGGCTGGAGTTACGTGCTTGGTGGAGGATAGGATGATATCACGAGGCTGGAGCCTCGCGATTACGGGTTACGGGTTATTTTTTTCTACAATAATTTCATCCCTTCGGAATTAGCTTGGGTTGTATTTAAGCTTCATTAACTTAATGGTGTTGGCTTGGCAAATAAAAAAAGGAGAAGATAAGGGCAACAAAAAAGCCGCTTGAAAATGCGGCTTTTTTTGATGTTTAAAATAATATGATGTTGTTACCTGTTTACCACCACATTTTTACTTACGGTACTTACTCCGTTATCAAGATTTATCATGTAAATACCGTTTGACAAGGATGAGGAAGAAATGGGCAGGGTATTGATGCCGCTGAATAAATTAACCTGTCCGCTGTAAACAAGTTTACCGGCAATGTTTATTAATTTGAGCGAATAAGCACCATCAGCCGGAGCGTTTACCACAGCCTTTACATTGCTTTCGTCAGCATGGGTTGAGATAATAGTGAGTACATTGGATGCATTGCAACCATGTGAAGCAATGGGGTTAAACGTTTTTGATTGTCCGTCAAAATCGGTTTGTGATAAACGGTAATATGCTAAGGGAGAATTTGAGTTGTCATCGGTAAATTCGTAATTGGTAATTTGGTTGGTGGTGCCCATGCCTTTTAATGTAGTTAACACTGAATACTCTTTGCCATCGTTGCTTTTTTCGAGTGTAAAGAAGTTGTTGTTAACCTCAGCGGCTGTGCTCCATTTAAGCAATTGGTTTTTCTTATAACATTCGGCCGAAAAATTTAACAAACTAACCGGCAGCGGAGTAGTTTGATTAACCATAGTCCACCAGTCATTAACATCGGTGGCATTGGTAACACTAACATTAAAGGTACCGGCAGTCCAAACCTGCGAACCCTGAAACGGGCTATCCCAGCCACCATTGCCATAATTATAGTGTTGTGCACGTAACTGGGTGAATGCGGAGGCAGGATTTTCGGTGGTGCCGGGTAAAGTAAACGAAAGGTTAAAGGAAGTGATAGTGCCTGTACGATTGATATACCAAAACCTGTCAACACAGTTTGCAGAATTGTCGAGCCCTGTTGCAGCCGAATTAACATGGCCGACAGCCGGGGGGTAAGGTAAGTTAGCAGCAGTTGTATGAAAGGTGGAAAAGGAAACTTCGCCAGAACTTCCACCAAGGCCGGTATAGTTAACGGGAATTAAATAAAAGGTAGTTCCAGTATAATATCCAAATGGAACCGTGTGTAATGCGGTGCTGGCTCCCACCATCCACTTTAACATTCCGGATGCATCATTTATTTCGGCCCTAATGTATCCATTGGTTCTGGAAATTGCAGTAGGCGCACCATTATCTAATCTTAAAATACGACCACCGCTGTTTACCGGATTATGATCGCTGTCTAGATTTAACTCACCATTGGTTAAAATTAAATTATTACGCACGTTTACAGTTCCGATACTAATTGGGGAAACAAATTCAACGTATGGAGTTCCTGTGAAATTAATTTCGAGATTGCCGTATTTTTGATTTCCTGAGGTTGCAGTTCCAATTCCTATTCCTGTAATAATTTGGTTGTCGTTACCAAAGTACTCAACTGTACTGGAGGCTCCCAATACATAGGTAAGGTTGCCCGCGCTGCTAAATGCAGCGTTTACGGTGCCATCATAAAGGCCGTAAATGCTTTGGGTGCGCAGGCGTGAGCCGCTAATAATATATACATAGGAATTGGGGTATGATGAGTTGGAATAAATCTGGCTGTTTAAGCGCAAGGTAACAACAGCACCTGCAGTGGTTTCAAAAAACGGGATGCCTGTATTGTTATGCGAAGCAATTTGAACATTGCCGCTTATTACATCCAATGTTGTGAGTCCAAATACCTTTTGCTTAACCTGCTGAATCATATGGGTATTTGAGGTACGCGAAAATAAAGTGGTGCCTGTACGGTTAAAATTTATGGTACCAAACTCGACAGACACCCCGGCATTGGCTCTATAAATTAAGCCATTACCCCCAAGCGTATAGGTAGGGCTTTTTATATTTAATTCGCGCAAGTGCTGGGAGTTGGCGTTGTTATCAAGCACAATACTTCCACCCGTATGGCTAAAGTTGCCGGTAGGGTCATCATTTGAATTAATGTTTACAATAATATCGTAGAGGTTAGGGAACAGTGTGTTGTTATAAAGGTAAACGTTTCCATTTGTTTGGTCGTAGCCGCCTAAAATATTAATTAACGCATCGCCAAAACCATCGCCTTTAAAGGTAAGTGAGCCACCTGATACGGTTAAGTTGCCATTGATGGTTACTGTAAGTTGACCCACGTAAGCTGATAAATAATTGTCACCATTGGATACATTCATATCACCACCAACAGAAATAACCACAGGATGGAAGTTGGGGTAAATGGAATAATGTGTTGCATTGAAGCTATTGTTGCCGCCATTAAAACTCATGTTTCCGGTAACATTAATAGAATCGGGGCCAAAGCCAAGGCTGCTGAAAAAAGTTCCGTTTGTACCACCAAAGGTCATGTTACCTCCTACGTTAAGGTTTAGGCGTGCCTGGTTGTTATTGGAACCAACAAGTGCCATGGTGTTAAATGTAAACTGGTCGGAAACATTGGCAAAGTTTATTGAGAGGTTGTTTACAATATTGCACACGGTGGCAACGGCCACACTGTTGCTGGCATAAAATTGCGACCATAATCCCCCGTTAAAGTTTAATGTGCCAATATTTAAGGTGCTGGCGCCCGAAGTTCCTGAAATCTGATTATATATGGCCCTGAAGATACCAGCAGCCTGAGAAAAGGTTCCAACCACAGTAAAATCCAAGTTGCCATCTCCATCTTTAATTCCTCTGAAAGAACCTGCAGTAAGAGTAAAGTTGCCCCCAACATAAAACTGTAAATTGCCATTGCCCTGAAAATTTCCGCAAACGCCTTCGTTAACACCAGTTCCGGAAGTGGTGATTGTGAAGTTACCGGTAGTGCGAAAGACAGTGCTACCGGCACCGGTATTTGCTCTAAAATAATTGGCGGCAAATGCGGAGTTATACAAAAAATCACCCCCCACAATAACTGAATCAACAGCATTAGAAGAGCTGTTGTTTTGAGCATCAAAATAACCTCCAGTCATTGATAAATTATTGCCAACAATAACCGACACAGGCCCAATGGATTTAGCGGCACGAAAATCGGCAGAGAAGATGCTGGTGCTAAAATTACCACCTACATTAACCCTTGTTTTTTGAACATTAGTAGGTGCAAGCATTACATGGGTTACACTGGCACCGTTAATAGTAATATCATTGGTAACATTAACTGTAGCAGTAGCACTTGGAAGTGGAAATGCAGGGTTGCCAAAGCCATCAAGTACTTCGTTTCCGCCAAGAAATGTATTTTTTGCTCCGCCTGAAATTACAAGGTTGGCTGTATTAAAGTTTACGTATCCATTTCCGCTATCGACAAAGCGTACATAGCCGGGGTTGCCTAAAATAGAAGTGGTGCCTGCTACATTCATGTATAGTGCGCAGTTAACCTGTTTGTGAAAAATACAATTGCCGGTAAATCCGGCTCCACCGATAGTAAGGTTTCCGTTTATGATTATGGTATCGGCCCACATGTTTTCGGAAGCGGTTCCGTTAATTCCAATAAACTCATGATTTAAGACAACGTTGCCATTTGCTATCCATTTAAGTTTGCCAAAGCCTGAGTTTTGCAGCAATGCCATGAAGCCCGTGGGTTGTGCATTGTTGGTGCTTATATCAGTAAAATTATTGCATGTAAAAGTAAAATTACGATTTCCTCCATCCTGAAAAACTATAGCTCCGGTACCATCAATGGTAACATCCTGTAACTGAAGCGAGGTGGAAAGTCCGGTACCGTCATCCATGTGCAGGGTGCCGGCATGAACTTTTAAGTATCCTTTAACCCTGTTTGGTGCAAGTGTTCCGTTCATTTCCCAAACTCCTGCAACACTTGTTTCAAGGTTGCCTATGTTACCGTTTAACCTGTTTGCCTGACCCAATGCAAATGATAAACTGGCCCATTTTAAAACTATTAAATTGCTGGTTGGGTCAAAATTTTCGGCTCCAAGCTCAAACATGCTTTCATCAGACAATGTATTTGCACGGGGGTTATGTATGTAAGTGGCATTGGCACCAAGAACAAAAGGAGCAGGAAAAAACAAATCAATTTTACCGTTATTTTCTAAAGAGCAATTGGGGTTAACAATGATGTCGTAGCTAATATTTAACGAAGCAGTGGCAAGGTTACTTACAACAACTTTTCCATTGGTTGCATTAACCTGTATGGTTAGGGTGCCAATGATATTTGTATTTGTATTAACGGTTACTGTATGGCCATTTATAACTACACTGTCGCCAGGATCGGGTTCGGAAAGTGTTGACCAAATGGCACCCGAATTCCAATTACCTGAAGCGGTAGAGTACACAATGGTTGCATTGGCATTTATCGCCAAAATTAAAAACATTACAACCGCACAAAATGTGGTTTTTACAGTCAATGTTTTCTGCATTTTGAAATGAATTTGAGTAAGAATTTATTTTATACGCAATTAACCTTATTAGGTTCAATCGGTAAATGTATAAAAGAATATTAAAAAACAAGCACTTTGATACAAAATTTTAAAAACAAAAGTCCCGCTTTCGGCTAACCGCAGCGGGACTTTTTGGTGATGGTGTGAATTTTATTGAATTACCAATCGGCTTTGTTGCGTGTTTTGCTCTGTTTCAAGCGAAATCATATAAGCGCCTTTTTGGAATTTAACCAAATCAATATTAAGAGTATTTTGACCTATGGCAGCATTAACTTTTTGTGCATAAACAAGTCGGCCTGATATATCGGTAAGTTTAATGGTTACCTCTTGTTGCTGAACGCTGCTAAAATCAAGTGTAGCATTTGATGTTGCAGGATTGGGGTAAACGATAAGTGATTTTTCAACTGATAACACTTCTCCATTTTCTTCGCGGCAAGAGCTTGCAGCGTAAAACATACGCGACCCATTACCACAGGCATTGGAAGCTGTAACAATTACATTTCCTCCACCATTTAACCAGTCCAGAACAAGTGTAGTTGAGTTACCACCACCAAGTACATAGTTACATACAGTGGCACCGGGATACATCCAACTAAGTGTATAAGAACCTGTAACGTTAGAAACATTGGCACTAAACTCAACACCCGAAGTATTAGCACACCATGAACCGGGTATAGCGGTAATAGAAGCAGGTGTGGCAGGGGCACCATTTACAGTAATACATCTTGTTGGGCTTGCACCGCAAGAGTTAACGGCATTAACACAAACGGTTCCGTTTGTAAATGTACCATAAGTAACATTGATGGCATTGGTACCCTGACCACTATTGATAGTTGCTGAAGCTGGCACTGTCCAGTTGTAAGTTACTCCGGCCTGGAACGGAGTGGTGTTTACTACCGTTTGACCGCACATACCATTAAGAGGCCCTGTAACAGAAGCAGGACGCGCTGGGGTTCCTATTGAAAGTGTTTTTTGTTGAGTAGCCGATTGAACACCGCATACGCTTATGGCAGCAACACGAATATTTGCTGACGAAAACCCTGGTTGTACAGTTATGGTTATGCTGTTAGATGATGAACTTCCGGTAACATTAGGTGGTAAAATCCAGTTATATCCACTTGCTCCAGATACAGGATTAACTGAATAGGTGTAAGAGGAACCAGGGCAAACTGTATAGGTGCTTCCGGTAATAGTGCCAACAGTTACTGTGGCTACACTTACCGATAAGTTTTTAAACGTGGTTTGAAAACATCCCACGTTGGCTGCAACACCTATATGACCTGAAGTAAATCCAGAAGGGAATGTTACGCTAACCGAAGTTGCATTGGTAGTATAAGGCACAGGGTTGTTATCAACCAAAGAGCCTGCCGGGCCATTCCATGTATATGACTCAGCACCGGTAACGGCAGGAATTGAATATACTTTAACATCATTGGCACAGGCTACTGTAGCACCTGAAGGTGTAAGCGGAGTTGATACAGCACGTCTTACATAAGTAGAAGCATAAGTGGCACTGGTACCACAAGCGTTAATTGCATACACGCGGAAGGTGTATCCGGTTGATGCAACAGGAACAAGGTTAACGTTTACAGAAGAACTTGTTGTTGAACCAACAAATGTTGCGCCTGTGGTAGTGGGGCCAAGTTGCCATTGGTATGAATCGGCAGCTACGTATGGGGTAACCGAAAGCGTTAAGCCATTTACCGGAGGGCACACACTATTGGGAGCATTTACCGAAACCGGAGCCACAGGGACGTTAGCATGAAATTTTGCAACTACATTATCAACAGAAGCTGCACATGCACCGTTTGAGTTTGACGTAAGAGTAAGTGTTACTGTGTTGTTGGCATAATCGTTAACACCAGGTGTATAAGTTGACATAATATTGGTTGCGTCAGAGAATGTTCCATCGCCTGAAGTGGTCCATGTAGTAGAAGTTATAGCCCCAGAACTTACTCCATTAATAGTAACCTGAGATGCATTGCACAAAGCCTGGTCGGAACCTGCATTAACAAATACATTTTGATCGACTGTTAAAGCCATGGCAGTGTTTTGCAAACAACCATTGGCATCGGAAATGTTCATTGTATAGTTTCCGGTAGCGGCATGGTTTGAAGCATTAATTGAATTGGCATCGCTAGAGGAGGTAAAGCCATTTGGTCCTGCCCATGAGATGGAATATGGAGTTGTTCCACCTGTAATTCCGGCTGCAAAATTTAAAGTTACACCTTCGCACACTGGGCTGTTGTTAGAAGGATTAACAGCAAGTACATCAGGCTCGGTAATTGTAACAGGTACTGAGTTTTCGCATCCATTGGCATCGTATACAGTAACAGTATATGATGATGGAGAAACACCTGTAAATATTCCATCAAGATTAAAGTTGCCTCCATCTGTAAATAAATATGGAGCAGAACCACCCGAAGCTAATATAGAAAAGGTTCCGTCATTAAATCCGTTGCAGGTAACCTGGGTAATAGCGTTAACCGAAATAGACGGGTTTGGATTAACCATTACAGGAATTGTGGCAGATGCTGAACACAAAAACTGATTGGTAAGCACCACCGTGTAGTTACCTGATTGAGCTGAAGCGCAGTTATTAATGGTTGGATTTTGCTGCGATGAGCTAAATCCGTTTGGGCCTGTCCATTGGTAGGTATTACCCGTTGTTTGGCCCGAAGCATTATTTACAGCAGAAAAAAACAAGCCTAATCCATCGCAAACTGGTGCATTGCTTGATGCTGCTAAATCGGCAGCAGGGGCAACCGTTACAGCAAGTGTTCTAATTGTTGTATAGGTTACAGCAAGTTTGGGTGCATTGGTACCTGCATTAAATCCGTAAAAAGTATATGTTGAAGAACCACCTCTGTCTAATCCCATACCAATATAGCCCGGAGAAACGATACGGTTTTGAATATCGGTGTTGGCAGTTGTGTTAAGTGTAAGATTCACTGTTCCGGTATTGCTCCATGTGGAAGCACTATAACTGGAACCACTGGTAGCAGCTGAATATAGGTTTGAGGCAGAGGCGCTAACAGGATCATTATTTCCTAAAGCCCTGATATCATTCGTTGCCGAACTTAAAGTTGGGCTGTTGCTATTAACCAAACTTAATACCGCGGATGTTATGGTTGACCCTGCAGGAATTGTATTTAAAGGAAACTTGATATATCCGGCAAGGGAACCCGAGTTACATTGGATATCACCACTTGTTTTTGTAGTAAGAGTTGTAAAGCCTGTATTATGAGTAGCTACGTTTGGAAAAATATTGACAGTGGTGCTGGGGTGTGTTCCAGAACAACCTGCATTGGTGGCGGTAACGGTCATATTTCCGTTTTGGCCATTGTTACCCGAAGTTACTGTAATAATGTTTGATCCCTGACCGCTTGTAATTGTCCATCCGGAAGGAACTACCCAGTTATATGAAGTTGCGTTTGCTACTGTAGGCACACTATAGGTTAACCCAGCAAGCTGAACACCACAAACATTGGCAGTACCTGTAATTATACCAGGTGCACCAGGATTGGTATGAATAGTTAAAGTTTTGGTAGCTGAGTTGCTGCTGCAACCGGTTAACGGATTTGCAGTAAGTGTTAGCGTTACACTACCTGCTGCAATATCAGCAGCACTCGGATTGTAGGTACAGTTGGTAAGCGAAGTAGCGTTTGCAAATGATCCGGTACCACTGCTTGTCCAGTTTACGCTGGCCTGATTGCTGGCAGATGCACCGGCAGTAATATTTACTGCACCTGAATTGTTGCAGGTGTGTATTGAAGTACCAGCATTAGCCACTGGTGGCTGATTAATAGTTAGTGTTTTGTTTGATGTTGCATTTGCACAACCACCGTTACCAATTGCGGTAAGTGTTATAGTACGACTACCTGCTGCAATATCGGCAGCGCTTGGCAAATACGTACAAGTTGTTAATGAATTAGCATTGGTAAATGTTCCTGTTCCATTGCTGGTCCAGATAATTCCTGCATTGTTTGCTGAACTTGAACCAGCCGTAATATTTATAGAACCTGAAGTAACACATGTAGCAATTGCTGTTCCAGCAACGGCTGTTGGTGCTGCAATTACAACCACACTTGCAGTATTGTTACTGCTTTGTGAACTATTACAACCACCACTTGCAATTGCAGTTACGGTTATGTTTGTAGTTCCGGCCAATAAAGTTGATGTATTAAATGTTCCTGTTCCACTACTTGAACTAAAAGTCATTGTGGCAGTATTTCCAGAAGCTGTTGTTCCACCTGAAAGATTATAGGTTATTGTATAAGTTCCCGATGTTAATGATGAAGAACGTAGGGTTACTGTTGATGCAGAGTTACCACAAAAAGGTCCTGTGGCAGTTGCTGATGATGTTAAAGTATACGATGGGCATGAATAAGTAATCTTTACCTGGCCGCGAAAACCATCACCACCTGAACGGTCCGTGCTGCTTGAACTACGACCACCGCTACCACCTGCAGAAAGATTGCTGGCATCGGTACCGTTTCCATTTGAAGTTAATCCGTTAGGGGCAGCACCTCCTCCACCTGCACCACCGGCACCGCCTGTGGTTCCGCTTCCGTTACCTCCATTGCCTGAGCTACCGGCACCACCACCACCACCACCACTATTATTGCTGGCAGCGGCTGCACCTGCACCACCGTTAAAGGTTCCAGTAATAGAAGCGCCACCGGCACCAAACTGAGTACCCGACTGGCCTACTTTTCCACCATTACCACCATTGGCTGTTACGCCTAAAAAAGTGGATGCGCCACCATTACCACCATCTGCAGCAGTGTTACCATTACCTCCATTGCCAACGGTAACAGTAATGGCAGCACCGGGAGTTACGGCCACTGATGTGTTTTTAACATAAGCACCTCCTCCACCTCCTCCACCAGCACGTGTTTGCGTGTTTGATCCGTTTACCCCACCTCCAGCTCCACCACCACCCCAGGCCTCTACTTGCACAGTAGTAACACCTAACGGTACATTAAAAGTGCCGTTTGAGGTAAATGTTTGTGTTGTTTGCGCTAATGCGCTTTTGTTTAACAGCAAGCTTATTAATACAATAAGCGCCATTGTTGCTGCTGCCATATAATTTAAGGCAGCGTTTCTTGTTTTTTGTACGTGTGTCATTATTGCGGTATTTTTTGGTTTTGAGCAAGCAATATCTCACACAAGCTTGGCTAACACAGGTTTTTTTCCGTAAACGCTGGTAAATTTTGGGTAAAAGATGATTTTGCCGTTTAATCCAGTTTTTAAGAAAAAACTATTGTGGCTCTTTGGTTGTCGACTTATGAAATAAGGTTGCCATGCCTTTAAGAAAAGGTGACAATAAATTGGGTAAGTGTAAACGGCTTAGGTTCAACGTTACTAAACCTCGGTGAAACCCTAACGAGCCTAACCCGAAAAAAAGTCATTGTATTATTAACGTCAACTAATAGTTATAATGAAAACAAGTATTTGAGAAACAGTAACAAATTGTTCGGTAACAGTAACAAGCCATTGGCTATCATTTAAAATCCTTTGAAAAAAGGAAAAAATGATAAAAAACCTGCGATTTATTTAGATAAATATTCTGTGTTGAAAAGCCTACCGTGTATAATTAGGAGCTTCTTTAACAATGGTAACACCATGAGGATGGCTTTCGCGCACCCCGTTTTGGGTAATTCGGATAAAAGTGGCTTTTTGCAACGATGCTATATTATTAGCACCACAATAACCCATACTTGCCCGCAATCCTCCAACAAGTTGATACACCGTTTCGGCCAACGTTCCTTTATATGGTACGCGGCCCACAATACCTTCTGGCACCAGCTTTTTAATATCATCCTCTGCATCCTGAAAGTATCGGTCTTTACTTCCTTCGCGCATAGCCTCAATGCTTCCCATGCCGCGATAGGATTTAAATTTTCTTCCCTCAAAAATTATTGTTTCACCAGGCGACTCTTCTACACCGGCAAACAACGACCCGGCCATAATACTATCGGCACCGGCCGCAATGGCTTTTGGTATATCACCCGTAAACCTTATGCCTCCATCGGCAATAACCGGCACACCACCTCCCTTTATAGCTTTAGCACACTCATGCACTGCTGTAAGTTGTGGCACGCCCACACCGGCAATAATGCGCGTGGTGCAAATGCTTCCGGGCCCAATACCAACCTTAACTGCATCTGCACCGCTTTTCACAAGAGCCTTTGCACCTTCGCCTGTACCTACATTTCCAACCACCACATCTAATTTAGGGAAGCTTTTTTTAACACGTTTTAATGCATCCAGCACTCCTTTGCTGTGTCCGTGCGCTGTATCAATTGTAATAGCATCAACGCCTGCTTTCATCAGCGCCTGCACGCGATCGTTCATATTTTCGGTAACACCTACAGCCGCTGCCACCCGTAGTCTTCCAAGTTCATCTTTACATGAGTTTGGCCTCGATTTAAATTTTAAAATGTCCTTGTAGGTTATAAGCCCGATCAGCTTTCCGTGTTTATCAATAACAGGAAGCTTTTCTATTTTATGATTCATTAAAATAACTTCGGCTTTTTGCAACGATACAATACCTGTAACTGTAACCAAGTTTTCCGAGGTCATTACACTGCTTACTTTTTTATTGCCATCAGTTTCAAAACGCAAATCACGATTGGTTAGTATGCCCACCAGTTTATTGCTGTCGTTTACTATAGGAATACCGCCAATTTTTTGTTCACGCATTATTGCAAGTGCTTCTCCAATGGTTGAATTTTGATGCAGTGTAATGGGGTCATGTATCATGCCGCTTTCGCTGCGCTTAACCTTGCGCACCTCTGCCGCTTGTTGCTCAATGCTCATGTTTTTATGAAGCACACCTATGCCACCCTCCTGTGCAATGGCAATAGCCATAGCCGCTTCGGTAACAGTATCCATAGCTGCCGAAATTATGGGGATATTAATTTTAATGTTGCGGGTAAAAAGTGTGCTGGTGTTTACTTCGCGGGGCAGCACTTCGCTGTATGCAGGAATTAGCAATACGTCATCGTATGTTAATCCTTCGGCAATAAATTTTGTGGTTGCAATAGCCATGTTTTTAGCTTTTGCCGGGCAAATGTAGTTGTTTACACCGTACGCCTTTCTATTTAAAAAAGAACAGCCGGTTAGCTATTGAAACATTTGAACGATGCGCTGCTGCAAAACGCTTTTTTGCTGGGAAAATTGATACTCGTTAAACAAATACCAGTTACAATCGGTAGTAGAGGAGTTATTAAGATTTTCAAAAAGGTAATACCTGGTTCCGGCAGCAAGTTCAATTTGTCCCACCGAATTGTTGTTACACATCGTCCCCATTTCATTATAGGTATAACCGGTAATTTGGTAATCAACCATACCAGGTTGCGAAAACGGAATAATCAAATCTGAATTGGTAAGTGTGTAACTTACTCCGGCAATATTAAGTGTAGCATTGGCCGCAGCGCCCAAACTGCTTAATAGTGTGCCGTACTCAAGCGTGTTTATGGTTATGGATGCATTACCTGCACTACCACTGGTGGCTATTAATCCTTGTTGCAGGTTTGCGCCTGAGTTTGGCGATGCCTGTGAAGGTACGTTAACAATGGGTTTGTTTTTATTGGGGTCATCGCTTTTTAATTTTACTTCGCCTATTTGGATGGTTGCTTCGCTGTAATTTATCTCAAGGTTTTTGGTGTACACTATATAACCCTGGCCTGTAATTTCAATCAGCGCATCAAGTTTGCCATGCCCACTGTGCGAGAGTGAAAAATTTCCATCGCTGTCGGTGGTAGCACTTCCCAATGGCTGCCCTCCCGATTTTAAATTCACATGGATGTTTTGCAGATTGTTGTTATCAACATCCTTTACCGTTCCCTTTATTACCACTCTGCTTTTATCCACATCATTGCCCGAAGCTTTTAAATAAACCCACGAACTCACACCCAGCAAAACCAAAACTCCCGAAAACGTAATTATTTTATTGGTGATTTTATAACTCTGCTCTTGTGTCATTTTACTTAAAAAGTTTTCATGAATCACACTTCTAAAAATTAAAACAAGAGCGCCAACACAAATGCCGCCAATGCCGGCAATTTTTCCAAGGTCGGTAAGCAGTTCTGGATTCATTGCAAATAGTATTTTAGATTTATGGGTAAAAGTAATTTTTTAGTTGTAAAATAAATCTTTGATAAAAGAAGATTTTAAAAAAAGGTATTTTTTTAATGTTCTTATAATATGTTTGCAGTATGAAAGCAAAACACACACACCTTATTATTGCCTGCATTATTGCAACAGTGCAATTTGCACAGGCTCAAAAAGAAACCAACATATGGCACTTTGGATATGGCGCTGCGCTTGATTTTAATTCAGGAAGCCCGGTGGAGCTAGCACAAAGTTCGATGAGTACTGATGAAGGATGTGCAACCATAAGCGATGCCAATGGCAATTTGCTTTTCTACACCAACGGAGTTGATGTATATGGCCGCAATCATCTCATCATGCCCAATGGCAATAACTTAACTGGTGGTTGGAGTTCCACACAATCAGCTGTTGCTGTTCCGTTTCCGGGAAGCGCCACACAATATTATATTTTCACAACCAATCAATCGGGTACAGGGCCGTTTTCATATTCAATAGTTGATATGACACTGAACGGTGGTTTTGGCGATGTAACAACCAAAAACACGTTGTTGCGTGTAAAAAGTTCTGAAAAATTAACGGCCGTAAAACATGCCAACAACACCGACTTTTGGGTAATGGGACACAGCTACCCTACCGATACTTTATTTGCTTATCTGGTAACAGCAAGCGGAGTGTCGGCCACACCTGTTGAAACAAAAATTGGCATGACGCTTGGCGGTAACGATTTTCGTGGCTACCTACGTTTTTCGTCAGACGGAAGCAAACTTGCTCATGCGGTTTTTGCATCAAACTATGTTGACCTGTTTGACTTTGATAATACCACAGGCATAGTAACTAACCTGCAGCACCTTACTTTACCTGCACCAGTAAGTAGTCAGGGCGCTCAGGGGTTAGAGTTTTCATCAAGCGGGCAATTTTTATACTGCGCACATCAGCAACCAGGAAAAATTTACCAGTGGGATATTTCATCAGGCAATGCAGCTACCATTAATGCAACGCTGCAATTAATAGGCACATCAACCAATACGTATTTGGGTGCTATGCAAATGGCAAGCAACGGAAAAATTTATGTAAGTGAATACAATAGCAGCTTTTTAGGAATTATTAATTATCCCGACTCTGCAGGCATAAGCTGCAATTATATTGACAATGGTTTTACGTTTAGCAATGCAACCTGCCGTCTTGGATTACCCAATTTTACCACCAGCTTTTTACCAACTAGTGTTAATACTGCTTCAGGTATTCAAAACGAAATTTCGGTTTACCCTGTGCCTGCCGATGCTGTAGTTATGGTTTCGGTAAAAAAATATATTGCACATCCCAAAAATATTCAATTGTTTTCGGCTGATGGAAAAATTGTTTACCAAAAGATGAATAACGCTTTTTCAGAAAACATAACTTCTATTGATGTATCGAACCTTGCTTATGGTGTTTATTTTTTGCAACTTGAAATTGAAAACAAATTGGTAACCAAAAAAATATTGGTTGCGCACAACCGGTAAATTTTAGTGACACTTAAAATGCTCAAAAGGCTGATTGCAATTATCGCAATAGTATAAAGCCTTGCATGCAGTAGAGCCAAACCAGCTGGTAAGTTTTGTGTTTTTTGATTTACAAAAAGGGCAAGCAAGAGTTACTTCATCGGGCCGGAAATGTTTTTGTTTTGACGATGGTTGTGGTGGCGCAATCCCGTAGGCCGTTAGTTTTGCTTTTGCTTCGGCACTCATCCAGTCTGTTGTCCATGCCGGAAACAAAACTGTTTTTATTTGAAAGTTGCTGATTCTGTTTTCCGAAAGTTTATTTTTTATTTCTTCTTCAATAGCGTGCATTGCAGGGCAGCCTGAATATGTTGGTGTAATGGTGATTACAAATTTATCATCAACAAATTCTACTTTGCGCAGCACACCTAATTCAAAAATGTTAATAGCTGGAACTTCAGGATCGGGTATAGTGGATAGGAGCAAGAAAATTTCCTCTTCTGGAAGCGCTTTGTTCGTTACAGAGAATTCCATTAAAGAATTTGTTGAATATTGAAGAGTGAATATTGAATATTGAACAAACGAATATCGAACAGCGAAGTTTTAATATTGCAGCTATAATCTTCAATCTTCATTATTCAGTCTTCAATTAGTATTACCACTTTGTACCCGGATATGCCCTTGGTAAAAACTGCATCTCTGCAAGCATATATCCTAAATATTCGGTATGATTACCTTTACGGCTTCCTGTTCGCATAAAACTATTTATGGTTGGAATAGTAAGTGTTGCTTCAGATAAAACCTGCTTAACTTGTTTTTCCCATGCTGATTTTATTTGCAATAAATCTGCTCCCACTTTTTCTTTCAATAAAATATCATCCACTTCATCTCCATCAAATAAATCATCCGTAAAAATCCATAAATCATTAACTGCTGTTTGTGCGCGCTCATGGCTTTCTTCTGTTCCATCACCTAAGCGCAACACCCAATCTGCCGCGTGACGTACATGATACGTTACTTCCTTTAATGACTTAATTGCTATACTCGCAAGCGTTTCGTTTTTGCTGTTTGATAATGCCTGGTACAAATGATATTGATACACACTCACAAAAAGTTGGCGCACCATAGTTGTTGCAAAATCCCCATTGGGTTGTTCGGCAAGCAACACATTTTTGTATTGGCGTGCATCACGCTCATACGCTATATCATCCTCTGTTCTGTTTTTACCTTCCACTTCACCTGCATAGGAATACAACATACGTGCCTGCCCAATTAAATCAAGCGACATGTTGCTCATGGCAATGTCTTCTTCCAATATGGGCCCATGTCCGCACAACTCTGCAAGGCGTTGCCCAAGTATTAAAGATGTATCACCCAAACGAATACAATATTCAAACAATGCCTCACGAGTTTTCATATCTGTTTAATCCCCTCAGGCGTTTTATAAAAGTTGGGATGACGATATACCTTATCGTTAGCCGGATCAAAAAACGAACTTACATCTTCAGGTGATGATGATACAATTTCAGAACTTTTTACTACCCATAAACAAGTAGCCTCATTACGTCTGCTGTAAACATCACGCGCATTCATCAATGCAATTTCTTTATCCGATGCTCGTACACTGCCGGCATGCTCATAGGCTGCGCCCGGTTTTTTTTGTGTAAACACTTCCCATAAATCCCACTGTGTATCTGACATAAATTAATTATTGAATGATTAAATTGTAGAATGATTGAATGATAGCTTTAAATTCTGTAATTCAGTCATTCTACCATTCAATCCTTTTTTTAAGCTGCTTGCTTTCTTTTTTTCTTTTCTGCGTAAGCCTCTGCCGCCTCGCGCACCCATTGGTTGTTTACATGAGCATCCACGCGCTGCTTCATACGTTGCTTGTTGCAGGGGCCGTTGCCACTTATCACTGCATTAAATTCCTCCCAGTTTATTTCGCCCCAGTCGTAGCTGCGTTTTTCTTTGTTGTACTTTAATTTTTCATCGGGCAATTTTACTCCAATGGCTTCGGCCTGCGGCACGGTGCGGTCAATAAATCGCTGGCGCAAATCATCATTTGAGTACAGCTTTACTTTCCATCGCATAAGCTCCGCACTGTTTGGTGAATTGGCATCCGATGGGCCAAACATCATCAATGATGGCCACCAAAAACGATTTACAGCATCCTGAACCATTTCCTGCTGCTCTTTACTTCCTTTCATCATATTGGCCAATATCTGATAGCCTTGTTTGTGATGAAAATTTTCTTCCTTACAAATGCGCAGCATGGCACGCGCATAAGGGCCATACGAACACTTTGCCAATGCTGTTTGATTCACTATCGCTGCACCATCCACCAGCCAGCCTATAGCGCCAATATCAGCCCATGTTAAGGTTGGATAATTAAATATCGAAGAATATTTTGCTTTACCATTTAAAAACTGTGCAAGCAATTCTTCGCGGCTTGCGCCTAATGTTTCAGTACCGCTGTAAATATATAAACCATGCCCTGCCTCGTCCTGCACTTTGGCAATTAAACAAACTTTGCGCGCCAGGCTTGGTGCGCGTGTTATCCAGTTTCCTTCAGGCAACATACCCACCACTTCGCTGTGCGCATGCTGGCTCATCATGCGAATAAGTTGCTTGCGGTACTTTTCGGGCATCCAGTCTTTTGCCTCTATGGTTATACCCTTATCTATTTTTGCCTGAAAATCTTTTTCTAATTTTTCGGTGTTTTCCATTATGGAATTTTATGGTGAGCAAATTTAAGAATTATATCAACGAATAGTTTTATTTCCCCGTAAACACCGCAGCCCGCTTCTCCAAAAAAGCATTAGCACCCTCCTTACTGTCGTCCGTAGTAAAGCAATACCCAAAAGTATTTATCTCACTCTCAAATCCGTTTTTGTTGCTGTAATAATCGTTTACACACTTTATAATTCCGCCAATGGCAAGGGGTGCCTGCTTTTTAATTTTTTCGGCAATCTCAAGGCACTTATTCATTAAAGCATCAAGGCTTACTACATAATTTACCAAGCCAAGCGATAATGCCTCCTGCGCATTCATCATATCCGTAGTCATCAAAAGTTCGGTGGCTTTGGTGCGGCCAATAAGGCGCGGCATACGCTGCGTGCCGCCATAGCCTGGTATCAGTCCAAGCTTCACCTCAGGCTGGCCAAATTTTGCATTTTCACTTGCCACACGCATGTGGCAAGCCATAGCCAACTCGCACCCTCCGCCCAAACAAAAACCATTTACCGCTGCAATCACAGGCTTGCTGCAATTCTCTATACTGTCAAACACGCGGTGCCCATCGGCCGATAATTTTTTTGCCTGCTCCAAACTATAGCCTTTAAATTCACTAATGTCGGCACCTGCCACAAACGATTTTTGGCCCGCTCCGGTTAAAATTATTACGCGCACGGCATCATCATTCTCTGCATCTTTCACAGCCATTCCTATTTCCTGTATGGTATGTGCATTAAGCGCGTTTAATTTATCGGGGCGGTTTACTGTTATGGTACAAACAGCGTTTTCGGTATTGGTAATAATGTTTTCAAACATGATGTTATAATTTTAGTTACAAAAATAGCATGAGATAGTAAATCAACAGTGTTTAATTTGTAGCAATTCTTTGTCCAAGTGCGCTGCCTGCCTTAATTACTTTTCTAAACACATTATAATAAAGTGCTGCGCAAAGCAATAAGGACATAAACCAAATCACACACAGGTTTACCCAATACGTGCTAAAGTAGTTGCCTACTATATGCTTGCGCGAAACAAAATATTGTGCTCTGATAAAAGATTCGGATGAACCTTCGGTATATATAGGTTGAAAGCGCTGAATTATTTCAGTTTCTGATTCGGTAATCAAATTATTCTCTTTACTAAACCCCGCATTTTTTACCCAGTCTTCAAGGTTTTTGTTCGCATAATCCATTTCAAGCATTTTCAACTTATCACCACCTATGCTTGCGGCAATTTTATCTTTTGCTTTACGGGCATCACTGGCACGTTTATTTTTTTGCGTTTTAATTTCGCGCAGCACAAATTTAATTTGTGCTGTGTCAGATAAACTCAGGTTACTTAAACCAGCGCTCTTAATTTCCGGATACAATGCTGCTTCTTTTACAAGTTCGCTTTTAAATAACTCAAACTGCACCTGCCGCCTTATGCCATACTTGTTTTTAACCAATGAATCAAGCTTGTTATCCATTTTCTCAAGCCAAAAGCCTTTGTACTCGGCATTACTCAGCACTTTATTTACATCAAAAAAATGTTTCTCGTACGCATTGTTTTTAAACTGGTTTACAGCCAATGCTTCAAACGCCCATCGCGAAGCCATAAGCTCGCCCACTATGGGTACTTTGTTTTGAGAGGTAACTATTGGATTAAGGTTTTCAAACTTTACAATTAATCCGCTTAAAATAATTTGCGGAATAATTAAAAAAGGAATAAGAATGTAAATAGTAACCACCGAATCGAAAGCAGACGATACGTTTAACCCAAGCAAATTACTAAAACATGAAACCGAAAACAGTACAAGCCAGTAATCAAAATACATTCCTTTTACCCCAAAAATTAAATTGCCTATGATAACAAACGAAAAAGTTTGAATGCCCGAAATTAAAAACTGCACCAGCACTTTTGAAAGCAGGTAACTGCTGCGGCTAAGATTTAAAAACGATTCGCGCTTCAGGATTTTGCGGTCGCGGATAATTTCTTCGGCACTAACTGTTAATCCCATAAACAAAGCCACTATTACACTCATAAAAATGTATGCGGTAAGGTTAAGGTTATCACGAAACACGTAGCTGCCCCCTTCCTTAAAATATTTTAAAAAGAAAGCAAGTATGAATGCAAGCAAAGGGGCTTCCAAAAAATTAATGAGCAGGTACTGAGTATTATTTAGTTTTGAAAATACATCGCGCTTTATAAAAACCATAAGCTGCTGCAGGCGCGTGGGTTTTTTAAAATCGCTTTTAAGCGGTTCGTAATTGCAGTTTTTATCAGATAATGTTTCAGAAAAATCGCGTTTAAAAAACTCATTCCATTCGGCAGGCGAAAACTTGCGTAAGGTTGTGGTATTACCAAACTCATCTACCACCTTTGATTCGATGATAGAAAAAACCTGCTCAGGATTAATATTGCCGCAGTTTTCACATTCGCTTTCATCGGCATCGGCATAGTTTGCTTTGCGCTTAAAGTAGGTGAGCGAGTCAACAGGGTTGCCATAATAAATGGGATAGCCGCCAATATCTAAAATCAAAAGTTTATCAAACAATTTAAAAATATCGCTGCTGGGTTGGTGTATTACTACAAACACAAGTTTACCGCTAATGGAAAGCTGCTTTAGCAAATCCATCACATTTTCGCTGTCCAGCGATGAAAGGCCGCTGGTAGGTTCATCAACAAAAAGCACAGAGGGTGTTCGAATGAGTTCAAGCGCAATGTTTAATCTTTTGCGTTGCCCGCCACTTATGGTTTTGTTAAGCACATCGCCAACACGCAAATTTTTTATCTCTAATAAACCCAGCGAATCAAGAAGTGCTTCTGCTTTTTTTGTAATCTCATCATCGGTTAAATTGCCAAAGCAAAGTTTGCTGTTGTAAAAAATATTTTGAAACACGGTAAGGTCTTCCATCAGCAAATCATCCTGTGGAACAAAGCCAATTACACCCTCAAGCTTTTTATTATACCGATGAATATTTACACCATTAACCAGCACCTCACCATCTGCAGGATTCAGATTTCCGTTTAAGATATTTAGTAATGTTGACTTACCCGCACCACTTCCACCCATTACACCAACTAAGTTGCCCGACTGCGCAGTAAAACTTATTTGGTTTAATCCTTTTTTACCATTTTTAAAAACATACTGTACCTGGTTAACATGCAGGTTTATTTCCTGCCTGGATGCATCCTCCAAAAAGCAGCGCATTATATCGCTATAATAAACCGGCTGAGATTTGGCACCACGTATAACCGAACCCGGTGACAAGACCCCTACCCTATCGGCCGGCAGCGGATGGCCATTTAGTGTTAACTGTGCACTGCCGCTATAGCGCACAAATAAAATAGAGGCCTGCTTTAGGTGAAGCACAATTAAGTTCCCTTCAAACGAATCGTTAAAGATGTGCTTTGCATATTGCGTATGCTTAGCTTCGGCATTTATTACCAAAAACTGTTGAGCATCCTTTACCTCATCTTTTTTTCCTGCTGCCAGTTCAAGACACAGTTCATACTCATCATGGGTTATATTAAACACATTTGCTACTGTTGACAAAAATTCCATTTCCTGCTCGTCAACATGGTCGCCCGATGAAAAGGCAAATTCGATAAGGCGTATAAGCACAATGTACTTTTGCTTTTGGTCAAGTTCGCTGTTTATTTCGGTGCATATACGTAACACCTTTACCGAGTTTACTGAAACGCGTTTTTTTTGTTTGCCCTCGGTTGCTTTACCCTGCAATGCAGCCAGATGCTCGTCAAAAATTCCTAAATAAGTTTGCACCAATGCACGGCTTATTTGCTGTTGCAAAAAAGTTTCAACAATAATTCTTCCTTTAATATTAAGCCTTTCTGCATTAGCAATAATTGCAAAAAGCTGCATAAGGGCACGAAGAATTTTATCGCTCATAAAAGTTTAACGCTAACAAATGGTTGCGAATTTAATTATAGAAGTAACATCCGTAAATAAAAAAAACTCCGGCAGGTATTATTCTGCCGGAGTTTTTATCAGCGCTTACTTTTAAGCTGCCATGTAATTATTTAATAATGCCGGCCCTTACATCGCCAAGTGCTTTAAATAGTTTTTGCAGGTACTCTTTATTAACTGCATTGGCATCGGCAGGTTCTTTATAGATGGCAAGTAAACCTTCGTAGCCGGTTTTAATTTGGGTTAATTCTGCATTGTCTTTAAATTCGGAAAGGAGTTTTGCAATGTTTTCAAGATAAAGCCGCTGCTCCCACACACGCTGAAAAAGAATTTCGGTACTCGCATTGCGCTCAGCATTTTGCAACAGCCCAACGGTTAAGTACTGGCACTCGAGCCAGCTTCCTGCTAATACCTGACTTGCAGTTTCAAGCCGCTCGTTGCTGCGCAAAAAAGCATCGGATGCGGCAAAAGCCTCGTCAACAACTCGGGTAAGGGTATCCTTATTGTCTTTATTGGCTTCAAACCTATCCACAAAACGGTTAAACGTTTCAGACATATTTAATTCTTCGGCCAGTTTTTTAGTAACTCCATAATAAGTAATTACATCAAGTGTGCGATTGCTTACCACAAGGTAGCCCAGGTCAACTCCATAAATTCCATAATTAAAAGCCTGCTTTAATGTGGTACGGTAATTACCCGCATTATCCGAAGGATTGCACAAACTTGCATCAACGGGTAAATTTGATTTTGAAAACTCATCAAGCACCTGCATGGGCGACAGGGCTGCAATATTGCCAATGGTATAGGTAAAATGGTACGTAGCCAGTTCACCGGCAGGGGTGGTATCCTGCATGGCAACACTATCGGCCTGCGATGCGTTTTCATTGGTTGATGAATTATTGCACGAAAAAAACACAATGCTTAATGCAAGTGTTGATTTAAAAACGGTTGACTTAAAGTTCATATCATATTATTTGGAGCAAACGTAATTGTTTTTTGTTAAACCATCAAAACGCGCAAGCAAGGTCGGGGCAGTTTTATTTATTGGTGCTAATTAGTTTGATTTTTTCAGCTTTATAATATGCATCGTTTCGCCCGATGTTGCATTTTTATACGAAAACAATACGGTGTCAATCGTTATTTTTCCGTCATCCCATTGTTTGTTTTTAATTTCAAAATTCGGATTGTCGGAATAGTAAAGAACAGAAATAGAATCGGGCAAAACATCGGCCGGTTTATACTCGCCCGTAAAGTTGCGCATCATGCCATTGCCATCGTTTTCCCAAAAAAATGGCGGATAAATATTTTTTAAATACGCCTTATAATGGTTTGCCATATTGCCCGAATAACCAACACCAAACAGCAAAGCCACTTGTGGCAACGGGGCTGTAACATTGCAATCAAAAATAGTTAAATCAAACTTTTGTTTTTTTATGGCCTGTGCTGTTTGCCTGCCGGGTTGTTGCAAGCCCGGAAAAAAATCGTACTGCACTGCCGACTTGGCCACCCATGCAAAGCCGGCTGTAAACAGCACAACCATTGCCCATTTTGCTTTTACAAACACATAGTTTTTAACCATCAGTAAAATAATACCTGCTGGAATAATTAATAGGTAAGCAGGCATTATGTAATGCTTGCCAAAGTGTTTTGAAACAATAAACAGTTGCATGGCAGTAACCAGCCACGTGGCAACAAACACCCGCTGGTGCGGCTGCATGGTTTTAGTTTTAATAAACGTAAGCAATGCGCGCACAGTAAGTAGTGTGAGTGCAAAACAAAACAAGGTAAAAAGATAGCTGTCAAGCAGCAGTACTTTAAGGTTAGCAAAAAACTCAGGCCACAGAACCATGCCTTTTTCACCGGCACCATACTTGCCTGTGTGTGTGGTAATTTTTGTGATAAAACCAAAAAACTCACCGGCCGCATGCCATGCAGGTATGGTAAAAACACAAAACGAGGCAATGACTGATGCTGTAAAAAAAAACAGATGCCTTTTGCTCTTCATTACCAAAAGCCAAAGGATAAAAACCGGAAAAGAAGAAATTTTTCCGGCAAGCATTATGCCTGCAATAATACCTGCAGGAAAAATGATGCGGCTTCCCTCCTCTTTACTTGTTAATACATATTTTATTAAAAAAGGGGCAAGCAAAATTCCGGTGCAGGTTAGCACAAACTCTGTCATAAGATTTTGAGAAAAAAACAATGCATGGAACGACACAAGGTGTGTAAACTGAATGAACACGCTATAAAACATATTTGCAGTAAATCTATACGTTAACCATGAAGCTATAAACATACACAGAGCCACCACCGCACTTTGCAAAATTCCCACCCTGAACAAATACCATTCGGGCCGCGAAAGAACATCATGCACCACATCTTTATCATCACTAAAAAGAAAAAACAACCTTATGGATGCAGCTGAAAATAATTGCAGGGGTGTGCCCGGGTGGTCAACCTGGCCAACTTTAAAATTACCCGATGCAATGTTTAACCCATTGTAGAGGTAGCAGTACGGAGGGTCGCTCCAGCAGGCGTAGTAAGGCTGCCGCTCTGTTACCACAATTATGCTTAACACAAAAGTGAGTACCGGAAAAACAAGAAGCAATGCGTTTTTTTTAACTTGCATAAACGGTTAGCTGTTTTAAAAACAAAAAAACATAATCATACAAAGGGATAAAGATACTTGTTAGCAGGTAGCAATTTCAAAACCCGTCAATACAAACAGAGAATGCTATATGGTTCAAAAAAATTAATAACATTATCGTAACTTATTTTTTAGTACAGCGCTTTTATCTAATATTTGCAAACCTCAAATCTCAAACTTTAAACCTTGAACCCCAATGTCCCTGATAGCCCCCTCACTTTTATCAGCCGATTTTTCTAATCTTTTTAAAGATATTGAAATGGTAAACACCAGTAATGCCGACTGGTTTCATTTGGATGTGATGGATGGTGTGTTTGTGCCCAACATTTCGTTTGGATTGCCTGTAATTAAAGCGATAAAAAAACATGCCACCAAGCCACTTGATGTGCACCTGATGATAATAGAGCCTGATAAATTTATTTTGGATTTTAAAAATGCAGGTGCCGATGTGTTGAGTGTGCACTATGAAGCCTGTACTCATTTACATCGTACAGTGCAGGCCATAAAAGCGGCTGGCATGAAAGCCGGTGTAGCCATTAACCCGCATACACCTGTATCCGCATTGTCCGAAATTATTTTTGATTTAGATTTGGTTTGCATGATGAGTGTGAACCCTGGCTTTGGCGGTCAGAAGTTTATTGAAAACACGTATTCAAAAATTTTGGAACTAAAATATTTAATTGCTCAAAAAAACTCAAACGCACTTATTGAAATTGACGGAGGTGTTGATTTAAACAACTATAAAAAACTAATTCAAACCGGGGCCGATGTATTGGTGGCAGGCAATACAGTTTTTTCAAGCTCAAATCCATCACAAACCATATCACAACTTAAAAATTAAAAACACTAACCTATGCAAACCCTAATTCAAACCATTGATAAAGTAAAAGAATTTCATCACGTATTTGGGCTTGAGTACCATGAAAAACCTACTGCTGAGATTAGTCAAAATATTATTGAACTCCGGCATAGGCTTATGCAGGAAGAAAATGATGAGTATCTGGAAGCTGCCCAGCAAAACAATTTGCAGTTGATAGCCGATGCACTTGGAGATAAACTTTACATTTTGTGCGGAACGATAATTGCACACGGGCTTCAACATAAAATTACCGAAGTGTTTAACGAAATTCACCGCAGCAATATGAGTAAGCTTGATGACAATGGCAAACCCATTTACCGCGAAGACGGAAAAATTATGAAAAGCAACAATTACTTTTTGCCCGATATTAAATCGGTGCTTGATAAATAATACTCTGCTTCTTTCTTTTGCGCAATTCTTTTAATGATTAAAACGCTTTCCATTATTATTCCTGTTTTTAACGAGGAAGAAACTGTGCATTCTGTGTTGGAAAAAGTTTGCCGGGTTATATTAACAAATGCCATTGCAAAAGAAATAATTATTGTTGATGACACATCAAACGATGGCAGCGCAACAGAAGTAGAAAAGTTTATAGCGGTCAATGCAAACAAATGTAATTTTTCGTTTATCAGGCATGATGTAAATAAAGGGAAAGGTGCTGCCATTCGATCAGGATTAAAAAAAGTTACAGGCGATTACATCATAATACAAGATGCCGACCTTGAACTTGACCCAAACGATTATAACAAACTGCTTTCTGTTGCAATTACAAAAAATGCTGATGTTGTTTATGGGTCAAGGTTTTTGCAAAAACAAAATCATAATATGCGCTTTAGCAGCAAAGCTGCAAACTTGTTCTTAACATGGTTCACCAAAATTTTGCTTGGAAAAAAAATTACCGATATGGAAACGTGCTATAAGCTTATACGCACATCATTAATCAAAAACCTAACGCTTACCGAAAACCGTTTTGGCTTTGAGCCCGAAATAACCATGAAACTATTGCGCAACGCACACACATCATTTTACGAGGTGCCCATATCCTACCGTGCGCGCACAACAGTGCAAGGAAAAAAAATTGGCATTACCGATGGACTGCGTGCTATCTATTGCCTGGCTAAATACCGTTTTTTTTAATCTATTCGTATCGCAGGGTGCGAATGGGGCTTATGGCCGAAATAAACATACTTGGTATTATTAGCATGGCCATACAACTTACCAAAGCTCCTGTATTAACCAATAAAATAATTTGCCACGAAAAATTTACAGGCACATACGATACATAATACGATTCAACTGGAAGTTTTACCAAATGAAAACTTTTTTGCAACACGCATAGTAATATACCAATTGCATTGCCAAAAATTAACCCTAAGCCGATAATATATACTGACAGGTATAAAAATATTTTTCGGATGCTGATATTTTGAGCACCAAGCGATTTTAACAACCCGATGGTGGTAGTGTTTTCCAAAATCAATATCAGCAGTGTGGAAATCATGTTAATGCCGGCAACGGCAAGCATAAGCACAATAATTATTACCACATTGATGTTTTGCAATTCAAGCCAGTGAAATATTTCGGGATAAAGTTCTTTGATGGTTTGGGTATTAAAATCAAAACCTGATATTTTATAAACATGCTGGCTTACCTCATCCAGTTTATTAAAGTTTTTTACTGTAAGCTCAAATCCTCCCACATCATTGGTGGTCCAGTTATTTAGTTTTTGAATGATGGCCATGTTGCAAAACGCATACAGGTTATCAAACTCTTCAAGTCCTGTATTATAAATTCCGGTAATTACAAATTTGCGCACACGTGCCGGTTGTTCAATAAAATAAATTACCAGTGCATCATTAAGTTTCACGTTTAGTGCAAGCGCAGTTTTTTTTGATATGATGATGGGGTTTTTTGTGGAGTCGGTAAAAAAAGAAAATTTTCCACTTGTCATTTTATCATCAAAAAAAGAAGGGTCAAAATCAGAATCAATACCTTTTAACACCACCCCTTGCAACTCTGCATCTGTTTTTATAATTCCGGCTTTGGTTACAAATGCATGAATATTTTTTACGCGCGCATCGTGTTGCAGGGTGGTATAAAATGGCTGATTTCTGTTAACCGGATTTTCTTCATACGACTGGTTATTATCAAACCCTCCTATTCTGATATGCGAGCCAAAACCTGAAACCTTGGAAGTAATTTCGTTTTTAAAACCTGTAACAATGCATAGCGCTATAATCATTACGGCCACGCTAAGCGCAATGCTGGTAACAGCAATTACAAGTACCGGTTTTGAGATGCGCTTGTTGTTAACATCTCCTTTGAAAAAACGCTGGGCTATAAAGTATTCGTAATTCAACTTATTTTTAAAATTGCTTTTAATTTGAGTTCAAATTTATGCTTTTAAAAATGCGGTCATGTTTATTACTTATTTTGTTTTTGCAATTTGCTGACAGCAGTTTTGCACAGCATACCGACAGTGTAATTACCGGTGCCGAACAGGTGCAAGAATATGTACCGCTAATAATGAAAAAGAAAATTGGCGTAGTGGCCAATCAAACTTCGTTGGTTGGCAAAACACATTTGGTTGACCTGCTTTTATCGGTAAATCTTGATGTAATAAAAATTTTTACACCCGAGCATGGATTTAGAGGCGATGCAGCCGATGGCGAACTGGTAAACAACAGCACGGATGTGCTATCGGGATTGCCCATTGTTTCACTTTATGGGTTGCATAAAAAACCAACACGTGATGACTTAAAAGATGTGGATGTACTTGTGTTTGACATGCAGGATGTGGGAGCACGGTTTTATACCTACATAGGCACATTACAGTACGTGATGGAAGCGTGTGCCGAAAATAAAAAGCAATTGATTGTGCTTGACAGACCAAACCCTAACGGCCATTATGTTGATGGGCCTGTGCTTGATAAAAAGTTTGCATCTTTTGTTGGAATGAATCCTATTCCTGTTGTGCATGGGCTTACAATGGGCGAGTACGCCCAAATGCTGAATGGAGAAAAATGGCTGAGCGGAGGTGCAACCTGTAGCTTAAAAGTAGTTAAGGTAAAAAACTATACGCACAAAACACTTTACAAATTACCTGTAAGGCCATCGCCTAACCTGCCTAACATGACAGCGGTTTACTTGTATCCATCGCTTTGTTTTTTTGAAGGAACTGTGGTAAGTGTTGGCCGTGGCACCGACTATCCATTTCAGATACTGGGTTACCCGGGTTTTAATGAAGGGCCTTTTGCATTTACACCCAAAAGTATTAAAGGAGTTTCGGTAAAACCACCTTATGAAAATGTGGAGTGCAAAGGATTTGACTTGCGCGAGTTTGGTGATAATTATATTCCAACAATAAAGCAGCTATATTTATTCTGGCTAAAAAATTTGTTTGACAACTATCAAACAAAAGAAAAATTTTTTACTGAATACTTTGATAAACTTGCCGGAACTGACCAACTTCGCAAACAAATTATGGAAGGTAAAACCGAAGACGAGATAAGAAAAAGCTGGCAGCCTGAACTAAACAAGTATAAGCAGATGCGCAAAAAGTATTTACTGTACGATGATTTTTAATTTACACAATTCTTAATTCAACACAATTCTTTCATTAACCGTTTTTGCTCCATCTAATGTTGAAAATTGAATAGTATATATTCCTCTTGGGTATTTCGCACAATCAATAATTCCACCTGTTGAAATAATACCACCCGAAATAATTTTTCCATAAACATCTTTTAGCTGGTAGGCTACGTTTTTTTCGGTTGAGTTGTAAATAAAAATTTTATTGGTTGCAGGATTGGGTTTAATACTTATGCTTGCTTCCAAAAACAAAGACTGTGTACTTAATTTATTTTCGCTTGGCAACAAATTTTGACTGCTGCTATTATTTTGTGTTGTTCTTAAGTTGCTTGTTCCGCAGTAATCAAATGATGCAACAAAATCATCAATAGTAATAATTCCATTTATTAAATCATGCTCAAGATGCACATGCTCCGTTGTTATTATTGTAGTAGGGGTCATAGGAAGGCACAATGTCGTATATGATGTTAATATACAGGTTTAGGGTTCTGTAAGTAGTATTCGGAAAATGAGAGTACCCGTTTTTGCTGCAATAAGTAAAAGTTCCTGTGCATAGAGGTGCTGAAGTCGAACCTAAAACTCTACCCGTAGCATCATCAATATATTCGCATTCTTGTGCATAGTTATTACATATAACAATCACTAATAAGCTTAGGGTAAAGATTGATTTTTTCATGTTTTAATAAATTTAAATGTTAGTTCTTTTTTACCTGTATTCAATTTAAGTAAGTAAATTCCTCTTGATAATATTGCCACGTTAATTTTTTTATCTTCGGTTTTATCTTTATAAATCATCTCTCCTTTTGTATTAAAAATTTCTACTACCCAATCTTCGGCATTGGATGTTTTGACGTTGAGATAATCTGATGTTGGTATTGGGAATATTTCAAAACCTTCGTTTTTCGCATTATAATAAATGATATCTGTAATAAGATAATATGGAGCAAATACATAACTTTGAACTAATGGGGCGTTCAATGTATCAATAAGATTTGGTGAGATTATTGCATCATAATCCCATTGTGCACTAATATTATTCACTGTATCTGAGTACCATCTTGACCATCCATTACCAAATCTTTCTTTAGGATTACCCAATAAACTATTGTATACACAAAAACATCCCAAATCAGCACTGTCAGGTAAAAATGCATCGGTTCTATGAATGTTAATGGTGGCAATAATTGGGGTAGTATAGTTGTAAAACCTTATGTAATAAAATAACGGGTCATTAAAAAAATTATACCAAAGAGCATACTCCGCTGTTGTATCACACATTCTAATATCCCTTTTAGTCCACATATTATATGGCGCACCATCCTGCACAAGGTTTTCAATACGCGCGGCAAAACCAGGTGTGGTTGGTGGGCCAATGTTTACTTCGCCAAAGGCGGTATCTATACCGGCAGACACATAAGCCTGGCAGGTGCTGTAATAACAGGTATCGTAATAATGGCCAATTACAACGGTGTCTTTTGCACCGGTGGCATCTTCAAATGCAATTTGGAGCCAATCACTTGGCGTAAGCGAGCCTTGCGCATATTGCTTGGTAGTAAAAGATAAAATTACTAAAGATAAAATTGTAATTACTTTTTTCATTTATTTTTCTTTAAAAGTAAAGAAAAAATTTAATTCATTTTTTTGCGGAGTAAAATTGTCAGCCATATTTGTTATCACCAAATTTTAAAACCGATAATAAGTCGGCTAATCCGATAATGATTCGGTTTATCAGTAATAAAATCGGTTTATCCGATATTTATTTATTTTAGCAGCAAACAAAAATCTATGACAACAAAAACACTGAATCAAAAAGTAGCGCATAACATTAAAAAGATACGCGAATTAAAAGATTTAAAACAGGAATTTGTTGCAGGACAACTGGCAGTTGGTAAAACCACTTATAACGATATTGAAAATGGCAAGCGGGGTATTACACTGCTTGAGTTAGAAAAAATTGCCCGCGTTTTTAATACGGATGTACACAACATTTTAGATTTTGACGCAACAAATTATTACGATGTACATCACAACCATAATGGGGTTGTAAATTACCACCCCACTACCAAAGAGTTTGCATTGCAGGAAGAAAACAATCTGTTGCTAAAAGAAGAAGTTGAACGGTTGAAAAAAGAAATTGACGTGCCTAAAGAAAGACTTACAAAAAAAGGGTAGTGTAATTTTAATTTACTGCTATTTTTCTTGTTACCAAGGCATCACCTGCGCGGATAGTTAAAAAGTAAATGCCTTTTTCTAAAAGTTTTGTGCTGATGTTTTTTTGATGACTACCCGAAGAATAATATCGGCTTGTTTTAGAATAAATAATTTTTCCTGATATGTCGGCTATTGAAAACGAAACCGGTTGGCTTTGAGATAAAGAAAAATTAATAGTTACATAATCAATAGCCGGATTAGGGAAAACCTGTAAACTACCTGCAACTGAAATTACATTTTCTACACCAAGCACCCGTGCGCTGTCAGGATAAACAATGCTTACTACGGTTTCGGTTCCAAAAAATTCTTGCGTGTTAATTTGCAACACAGGAATTTTTTCGTTGTTGGCAATCCATTTATATTCTCTTAACAAAGGGCGGTCAACTCCAAAACCAAAACCAAGTGTATCAATATGCACGGTATCGGTACCGGCTACGGTTGAAACAACACGTAATGTATTAAACGAGCCAAAGGGGGTAATGAGGGTTCCCCATCCATCCACATTATTTACTCGCTTTTGGGTGTATCCATAATAGCCTATGCCCGGCAAACCAATTGCCCAGTCAGAATTTGAAGAATCGGAGTTGCCAAAGTTTACCGGAAAATCGTAAACAATATCTTTATTTCCGTAAGGGATTGGAACTTCGATGCCGTTTATTTCGGCACCTATGCCCTGCTGACGGTAATCATTAGATGAGTTGTAAAAAAAATCGAATGGATTGGTAATTGTAATTGGAATACCCGGTATGGTTGGAATAGCTGCACCGGCAACAGCAATGTTTGAACGGTTTGGATTAAAACCCACGTTTACATAATACAAGGCATACGTAGCCGCAGTGGTGCTCACATCCAAAAACTCCAGAGTATCCTGGTTGAATGGTGTTAGAAAACTAAAATCCCAAGTAGTGTTAGCGCCTGTTGGAACCACATCTACGGCAGTTGTTATTATTCCGTTGCTTACAAGAACATTGTCATTTGCTGATGCAAAGTCAGAGGTTGTTATTGTTATCTGAGCATTGGTAATTTTTGCAAACAGAGCAAAGAAAATTAAAGTGGATATTTTTTTCATTTATTTATAAAATAGTAATTAGAAAATATAAAATCGTAATTTGTTATCCGTGTTCAACCCACGACTTGTAATAGTCAGGAATAATAATTTTCATTGCATCTTCGGTTAACCATAATGGCTTAAAGGTATCTACCATCACTGCAAGTTCTTTTGTTTCTTTTGCGCCAAGCGATTTTTCTACCGTGCCCGGATGCGGGCCATGTGGAATACCGCCTGGGTGCAAAGTAATTTGGCCTTTCGAAACATTTTTACGGCTCATAAAATCACCGTCAACATAATACAGCACTTCATCACTATCAATGTTGCTGTGGTTATACGGCACCGGAATACTTAACGGATGGTAATCGAACAAACGCGGAACAAATGAACATACAACAAAATTATGCGCTTCAAATGTTTGATGTATGGGTGGCGGCATGTGAATGCGTCCGGTTATTGGTTCAAAATCGTTAATAGAAAAAATGTACGGGTAGCAATTGCCATCCCAGCCAATGGCATCAAACGGATGGGTGGCATACACAAACGGATACACAATGCTTTCTTTTTTTATCATCACTAAAAATTCTCCGGCCTCATCATGCGTTACTAAATTTTGTGGCTTGCGAAAATCGCGCTCGCAGTATGGCGAGTGCTCCTCAAATTGTCCATGCTCATTGCGGTATCGTTTGGGTGTTTCAATTGCGCTAAATGAGTCAACCACAAACAACCGGTTATTTTCATCATTAAAGTGTAATTGAAAAATAGTGCCGCGTGGAATTACAATGTAATCGCCATATTTAAAATCCATGCTACCATATATGCTGTGAAATGTTCCGCTTCCTTCGTGTACAAATATCAGCTCATCAGCATCAGCATTTTTTAAAAAATAATTTGTAATTGATTTTCGCGGTGCAGCAAGTGATATATGTAAATCGTTATTTACCAAAACAGGCTTTTTGCTTTTTATATAATCATCTTCGGGTGTTATACTAAACCCCTGGAAACTTTGATGACATAACGAACGCTGCATGGCAATTTTAGGTTCGCGCGAAAATGGTTCGCCAGCGCTTTTTATCATGGTGGGTGGGTGGCAATGATAAATGAGAGAATAAACATTGCTAAACCCGTGTGTAGAAAATAATTCTTCGGCATAAAGACCACCATTGGGTTTGCGAAACTGCGTGTGCCGCTTATGAGGAATTTGGCCTAAAGTGTGGTATTGGGGCATTTTGAAGTTTATGATTTGCAGTTTACTGTTTGCAGTTTACAGTTCAGAATATTTTTTAATGGTAAACAGCAAACGGTTGTCGCAAATTTAGTTTAAAAAATTTATCTCATTTGTTTGTTAAGGTTATTGATTTTGCATATACATTTGTGTAAAACAATTTTAGAATGAAAACCAAACTCACACTCACATTATGCCTTTGCTTGTTTTTAATGCAATTGCATGCTCAATGGATTAATAGCTTAACGGTTGTTCCTGCCAATCCCACAACCAATGATTCTGTATCAATAATTTTGAATGCCGATTTTTCATCAGGCCCTTGTAATGATGCAACAAGTGGTTTTTTTCAAAACGGATTTACCTTTAATGCCTTTACGCTTCATTGCACCGGCATGTTAACTGTTATATGTACCGATGAAGACACCTTTGAACTTGGTAAGCTTGCCGCTGGCAATTATACTTTTACAGTTCAGGTTGACCAGGGGTTTGGCCCATCGCCATGTACACCCGGCATTGTGGCAGGCCCATCGGGTACAGCTAATTTTACTGTAACAACATCATCAGGGGTTATTAACCCCGAAATTTCAAATAACTTTTTTATCACGCCCAATCCAGCCAACGGTTTTGTAAAACTGCTTGGTAACCACAACAAAAACATCAGTGATAAAATGAAAGTTAATTTTTACTCTATTGAAGGAAAACTTTTGTTGCAAGTGCCGGCCAGTCAACTGGTGCGGGGAATTTATTTGCCATTCAAACATGGTATGTATGTGGCAGTTATGAGTTTAAATAATGAGGTTTACAAACAAAAAATTGTTTTGAATTAAGTTCTTATTTCTACTCTGCTTTTACCTTTTTTAACCAGTTTAGTATTAACATTTGGTTGGTAAAAACTCTGTTTTTTACAGCACATTGCCATTTACAACATGGCTTACTTTTAGGGCACAAACATTAAAACAAAACAAAATGAAAAAAACAAAACTATTTATGCTTGCAGGCGCTATAGCGATTGCGACAACAGTGAATGCTCAAAAAGGTGGAATTTTGCTTGGTGGAAGCATTGGAGTAAACAGCAGTAATTCTACTGATGAGTATGAAGATGAATATGGTGATACGTATGAAGAAGCAACAAGAACCATGTCCGTAAATTTTTCGCCTGCCATTGGCTATAACATAAGCGATAAGTTTATGGCCGGTTTATGGTTTGACATAGTGTCTGGCAAAACCACCTACGAAGAAACCGGTGACCCGGATGCAGAATCAAAATCAATGGGTGTTGGGATAGGGCCTTTTGTTAGGTTTACTAAAAATATGGGTGATATATTTTCACTCTATGGTCAGGCAAATATCGGATTTCGATTTGGTCATTCTACTTTTGATGATGGTGGTGGTGGTGATGAGGAAAAGACAACTTCAGGAGGATTTGTATTTAACCTGTTCCCTGCTATAGGTGTTAATTGCGGAAGCGGATGGGCATTAAACTTTAGCTTTGGAGGCTTGGGCTTTGATTCAATGGTTTCACAGCCCGATGACAGCGATTCAGATGCAACTTATACCGACTCACATTTTAATTTCGGATTTAATCCACAACTTAACGCAGGTGTTTCAAAAACATTTGGCGGTAAAAAAGACTAATGCAGAAATAAACGCATCGCATTAAAAATCAAAAAGCCTTCTCCTAAACGGGAAGGCTTTTTATTTTGTTTACAGTTTTTTTGTTATGCCTGTGCTATAGGGTTAACATAAACGTATGATTTGTTATCAGATTTCTTTTTAAAAGCCACGGTGCCATCAATTAATGCAAACAAGGTGTGGTCTTTACCCATACCAACACCATCGGCCGGAAAATGCCGGGTTCCTCTTTGACGCACGATAATGTTTCCGGCAACTACATGCTGGCCGCCAAACATTTTTACTCCCAACCGTTTGCTATGACTTTCGCGGTTATTCTTTACCTTACCTTCACCTTTTTTATGTGCCATTTTGTTTAAAAAATTTAATAGTTAAACTTATTTTAATTACGCGTTTATCGAGTTAATTTCTATTTTACTCATAAACTGACGATGTCCATTCATTTTACGGTAGCCTTTGCGTCTTTTCTTTTTAAATACCAGCACCTTATCGCCTTTCATGTGCTCAATTACTTTGGCCGATACGTTGGCATTGCTTAATACAGGTTTGCCCACTTTTACATTACCATTGTTATCTACCAGCAAAACTTCGTTAAATTTTACCTCAGAACCTTCGGCATTAGGCAATCGGTGAACAAAAAGTTGTTGCTTTTCCTCAACCCTAAACTGCTGGCCGGCTATATTTACTATTGCGTACATTTTTATGTGTTTTTTAAAACGGACGGCAAAAGTAAATTTATTATTTAAAAATGCAAAACAAATTTTACTCTTAAATTAAAGGCATATAAAACCTGTGACTTATACAATTCTATAGGTTCTTTGCCAGCCTGTTTAGCACCGTTTCGATAAGATTATGCATGCTCTCTTCGTATTTTTTTGAGAATTTACCTGCAATCCGGTTTGCCACTATCACATTTACAGCGCAGCAATGATGCCCTAGCACTTTGGCCAATCCATACATAGCGCCTGTTTCCATTTCAAAATTGGTAACACGGTGAGTGGCGTATTTAAACGAGTTAAGCTTTTCTATCATATCGGTTCGGGCAAGTTCATACCTTAAAACGCGCCCTTGCGGAGCATAAAAACCCGAACAGGAGGCAGTAATACCTTTATGCATACCGTCTGAAAGTATGCTTTCCATTTTAGGTGAACATCGGCTTATGTATGACTGCGGCAAGGTACAGTTGTTAGGGTAATGCATTCTGAAACTTTCAACTATTGCTTTTTCCTCATCCGTATTTTGCATTTTATAAAAATTCAATAGCCCGTCTAAACCCAATCCAAAGGTTGAAAAAACAAATGAGTCAACCGGTATATCGGGTTGCAAAGCTCCTGATGTACCAATGCGGATTAAATGCAGTGACGACAACTTTTCTTTAATCGTTCTTTTTTGCAAATCAATATTTACCAGGGCATCAAGTTCGTTATAAACAATATCAATATTATCGGTACCAATGCCTGTGCTTAATACCGTAATTCTGCGACCTTTATAATACCCTGTGTGGGTTACAAACTCACGTTTTTGCTTTTTAATTTCAATTTTATCAAAAAAAGAACTCACCTTACTAACCCTGTCAGGATCACCAACATTTATAACAATGTCCGAAATATCTTCAGGCAATAAATTAAGGTGATAAACGCTTCCATCAGCATTTAATATCAGTTCAGACTCGGGTATCATAGGTTTTCTAATTTTTTATTTCAATAAAATGATTATTTGATTGAAAAATTTACAGCTTTTTTAATCTATCTACACAACCAAACAGTTAATTACCAATCAAACAAAACTCTTACTTTTATTTTTTACTCACAAATCACAATCGTTAAAATGTAAGTTGTTATATTTGCATTAAACAAAGGTAATTTTTTATGGGTTCGGACAGAAATGTAATAGTAGTACCAGTAGATTTTTCGGAGCAATCGTTTACCGCACTAGCACAAACATACAATTTAGCAAGACTAACAAAAGCAGATATAAGGATACTGCATGTTATTGACGAAGACTTTATTTCGCATTTAAAGCACGTTATATTTAAAGATGAAAACTATGCCGACCAAATTCAATCGGACATACAACGCAGGCTAGATGAACTGGCTGTTAAAATATTTAACGAAGAAAAAATAACCACAACAGTAAATATCCGAACAGGCAAAATTTATGAAGAAATTATTGCCGAGGCCAATGATATAGAAGCATCGCTAATTATAATGGGCACGATGGGTGCAAGTACTGTTAAGAAAAAATTTTTAGGCTCAAACACATCACGGGTAATTCGCGAAGCGCATTGCCCTGTTATAACCATTAAAGGAAGCCAGCACCGTAAGGGGTGCAAGCACATTGCTCTGCCTCTCGACCTTACCAAAGAAACCAAAGAAAAAGTAAACAAGGCCATAGAAATGGCTAAACTTTTTAATTCGGTAATTCATGTATTTTCGGTGGTAAATACCGATGACGAATATTTGGTAAATAAATTAAAAAGGCAATTATCCCAAGTGCAGCTATTTATTGAAAGTTATGATGTGCAATGCACAGGTGAAATAACCGAAGGTGATGACATTCCGGAAGGAATTATACAATACGCTCAATCAAAAGATGCCGACCTGATTATAATAATGACCCAAAGTGAAACCATCATTACCGACTTGTTTATTGGAACCGATGCACAAGAGGTGATAAACAATTCTGAGATTCCTGTTTTGTGTATTCGTCCCATGGTTCGAAAAGATTTAACCGAATTTGTATTATCCTAAAAATATAATCGTATGAGCACCATCAAAAATTTTGAAATCAAAAGGATACTTATTCCTTATGATTTTTCAGAAACTGCATCACTTAGTTTAGAACATGCAGTATTTATGGCCAAGTTGCTAAAGGCCGATATTCACTTGCTGCACATTATCGAAACAGTTTCATTTACATCAGCCATTAGTGCAGCATTTGGTAGTGCAGATAAAAAAGTAGAAACCGAATCGGACAAAAAAATGGAAGAAATTGCACGCAGCATTCATACCAATAATGGTATTTCGGTGTATTCAAAAACTGAGGTTGGTCGCATCTACAAAAAAATTGTGGAGGTAGCCAAAAAAGATAAAATAGATATAATAATTATGGGTACCCATGGTGTATCGGGTTACAAAAAGTTTAACGTAGGCACCAATACATCAAAGGTTGTTGAGGAGGCCCCTTGTCCTGTAATATCTGTTCAAACGCACAGCAAGCGTATAGGATTTAAAAAAATAGTATTGCCTGTTGACGACACTCCATCATCTCGCCATAAGGTAAACTATGCTATGGAAGTAGCACGTCATTATGGTTCGCATGTGTTTGTGGTTGGCCTTATCAATTTTACCAATGAAGATAATAAGCGCAAATTCAGAATAAAGGTTGACCAGGTTGAGGAATGGCTTGGCAAGCACGAAGTAAGTTGCGAAACAAAATTTGTAGAAGGCGATAACCTGGCTAAAATGACCATGCAGGTGGCCGAAGAACTGGATGCCGACCTTACCGTGATTATGACCGAGCAGGAGCCCAGTCTTACAGGTTTATTTTTAGGAACCTATGCCACACAGGTAGTTAATCATTCAAAAATTCCTGTTATGGCAGTTCACCCAATGGAAACTGACCCAAGCACTATATCGGTAGGATATTAAATATCTGCCATATCATTATAAACAAAACGCCACAAAAAAATTTTTTGTGGCGTTTTGTTTTTTTAGGCAGGAATCTTTTTTAAAACCTTTATCATGGTTTCGCCAATATCAGCAGGCGATGCCACCACGTGAATTCCGCAATCGCTCATAATTTTCATTTTTGCTTTTGCTGTATCATCGGCTCCACCAACTATGGCACCGGCATGTCCCATCCTGCGGCCAGGAGGTGCAGTTTGTCCGGCAATAAATCCAACTACGGGTTTGGTTCCATTGGCTTTTATCCAACGGGCTGCTTCAGCTTCAAGGCCCCCTCCTATTTCACCAATCATTACTATGCCTTCGGTTTCGGAATCATTCATAAAAAGCTCAACGGCTTCTTTAGTTGTTGTTCCAATAATAGGGTCGCCACCAATACCAATGGCTGTAGAAATTCCTGCACCTGCTTTTACCACCTGGTCAGCAGCTTCGTAAGTAAGTGTACCCGATTTGGATACTATACCTATTGAGCCTTTTTTAAAAACAAAGCCTGGCATAATACCAACCTTACATTCTTCGGCAGTAATAATTCCCGGGCAATTGGGTCCAATTAATCGTGTATTGCGGTTGCTTAAATAATTTTTTACCTGTATCATGTCTTTGGTGGGGATACCTTCGGTAATTGCCACTACCAGTTTAATGCCTGCTTCGGCTGCTTCCATTATAGCATCAGCCGCAAAAGCCGGAGGAACAAACACTATACTTACATCGGCTCCTGTATTTTTTACTGCATCGGCCACTGTATTAAAAACAGGTTTATCCAAATGCTTGCTGCCACCTTTGCCAGGTGTTACACCACCCACCACATTGGTCCCGTATTCAATCATTTGCGTTGCATGAAAAGTACCTTCACTTCCGGTAAATCCCTGCACTATTATTTTTGAATTTTTATTTACTAAAATGCTCATTGCTGGTTACAAATTTTTGTAATGGCTGCAAATGTAAAATTATATTGTTTAGCTGGTGGCAGATAAACCTGTTCCATGTTTTTAACCCAATAAAAAAGTCCGGCACGAATTACATGCCGGACTTTTTTTAGGATGCTATTGTTATTTATTTGGCAACTACCATTTTGCGAACCATGCGCGTATCGTTATGCTTAAGTGCATAAAAATAAACACCTGAAGCAAGGCTGCCTGCATGTAGATTTACCGTGTAGTTTCCAACGCTTAACTCCTCGCTAATGGGTGTTGAAATTAACTGGCCGGTAATATCGAGTATTTGCAATTCGGTATGTCCTTTTTCTTTTATGCTAAAAGTAATAGCTGTAACATCATCAAACGGATTGGGTTGATTTTGTAAAAGCTCAAGCGACTCACTTACTTCTTCAACACCAACAGGACATGTTCCGGTAAGTGGGGTTATACATACATCATCAATTGCCCATCCTTCATCCTCCACACTAAAGTCTGAATTAAATCTCCAACGGAAAATTACATTTTGAACACCTTGCATTCCAAGGCAAAAATCGTGTCCGCGACTTGCCCATCCTGTTGCATTTCCACTCCATCCGGCATGAGGTACTGGACCCGGTGCACCAATTTGCAATGCTGTAATATCAAGTGTATTCATCCAGTTAGGTGATTGTTGATTTCCTAACTGCTTCCATGTTACCCCGTAGTCTGATGAATATTCAAGTGTTCCGCCATCTTCATTCTTTTCGGTTTTAAATGCTGTCCAAAAAGTGATGTTGTAATTTAAGGCACCATTAATAATAAACAGTGGCGAGAATAATGATGACGTGTCGCGGTTCGAATAGTTGCCGGTAAGTGTTCCTGTTACCCATGCATTAGTACCACTGTGTGCAGTATTAATAGTTGTTTTTGCAGGTTGACCCAATGTCCAACTTGATGTAGGCAGTAGGTTTATTGAATTTAATGTTACCCACTGTGGGCCTGCTTCAAAATCATAACATTTTGGTTGAGTACCAATTTGTGCCGAATCGAAAATTAAAATTGTATAACAAATGGTATCGTTTACCGGTTTTAAATCTGTACTTTGATTTGGGTAGCTGGTTATAGCACATACGGTATGTAAGCCTGGCGCACCTGTCCAGCACGTACTAAACTGATAATTTTGGCTTGCGCCCGATGCAAGCGCAGGTGAATAATTAACCGTATCCAACGAAATTGGTGTATTGTCAATTACCAATTGTACAGCAGTTGAGTTTATTGCTGTTGTACCATCATTTTTAATAGTGGTACGGAAACAAATACTTTGGCCTGGAAAATTTAAGTGTGGTGTTGTTGGCAAATCGGTAATTGCTGTTGGTGTGGTTGTTAATGGAACAGGTACTGTTAAACAGAAATCGTCAATTGAGTAGCCAATACCTGTAACCGATGCATCGCTTGTAAATTGGAAGCGGAACTGAACTTTGGGTTGACCATTAAAAGAAATAGTTTGTGGGTTATTGCTTAAGTTAAACCAAATAGATTGCTGCCAACCTGAAGACAAACCTTCCCATGCGCAGTTAATACCAGGGTTAGAGTTAATAGTGCCTGTGTACCAGTTGAAAGCCGTGTTGGCTGGTAATCCGGCCTGACAATTTCCAAAATGCGTCCACGGGCCGTTATTAACTGATACTTCCATATGTGTTCCATCCCATCCATTTTCTGTTGACCAGTTTTGCCAAAAATCTAAGCGTGTGTCAACAGCATTTGTAAAGTCAAAAATGGGTGATGTTAAATACACATTGGCATTATTGGTATAAGGTGCATTTAAGGTAATATCCCATGCAGTGGTACCGCTGTGTGCAGTATTAGTTGGTGCTACGTTTGGCAAGCCAAATTCCCAAATAGAACCAGGGTCACCACCAGTACCAAAGTTTACTGTCCAGCCCACATTGCCACTTTCAAAGTCATCGCAATAAGGCGTGTTATAATCAATAGCAATAACCGGAACACCAACGCCACCAATATTTAAGGTATCGTTAGCAGCATCACAATCACCTGTTAAAGTTACCCACGCAATAATTTGAAATGCACCTGCAGGAACAGTAAATGTTTGAGGCAAAATAATGTTGGTAGCATTCCATCCGGGTAAATTGGTTGTTAATGTTCCATTCCATGTATATGGATTAGATGTAAATACCGGAACACCATTTTGAACTATCTGGTAAGTAATATTTGCTGTTGACTGATTGGCTGTACCATAATTATGTAATGTAACAGTTACGCTATCCTGAGTTCCCTCGGCAGCCGAGCCACCAAGAAACTGAGTGTAAGAGTTTACATACGTTACACCAACATCGTTTGCACATGGTATGTTTACACAAAAATCGTCAATTGATACTCCATCAAGAGGTATATTAAACCCACTGGTAAATATAAAACGGAAACGGATAAATTGAGTTCCGGGGAAAGGAGTTGCTGCTGCAAGAAAGTATGTATGGCGCTGCCATCCGTTTGAATTGCCATCCCAGCCAGGAATAGCACTAAAGTTTACATTGGCCTGATTATACCAGTTTGATCCATTTCCATCTTGATAAACACCAAGCACCTGCCAAATACCATTTGAGTTTGTTTCATATTCAATTCTCATGCCGTCATTACCGGTATTCACATTTCTATTTTGCCAGAAACTAATATTAGGATTAAGTACACTTGGTGAACTCATATCATAAATGGGTGTATATAAAGTATCGCTTTGGTTGTTGGTAAAAGGTCCTGTCAAATTAATATCCCATGCGTTTGTACCTGAGTGAGCACCCGTGGTAGCGCCATAAGCAGGAGCACCCAAATTCCATCCAGTAGCAGTATTAGGACTTGCAACCCAACCTACGTTTCCACTTTCAAAATCATCACATATAGTGGGTGTTAGCACAGGTATTCCTATACCGCAAATAGTGGTACTATCGTTAAAAAAGTTGCCATCATTTACCAGCGAAGTATAAGCCTGCACACAGAAGGGTCCTGCAGGAACTGTAAAGCAAGGAGTAATAATAACTGTTGCAGTATCGTTAGGATTTAAAAATCCATTCCAGGTAACAGTGCCTGTTTGTGGCATACCGGCACCACTTGTTTGTACATAAGTAACAGTTGTTGTTGTAATAGGTTGGCTTCCCATATTCTGAAGCAAAACAGAAACAGGAATACATGCACCGGCAGGAGCTTGTCCGCCCGGTTGGTAAATTTGTGCAACACCGGCATCCTGCGGAGATGGAACGGTTATGCAAATATCATCTATGCCAATACCATCACCGGTAACCGAAGCATCGCTTGAAAACTGAAAACGGAATTGTGCATACTGTACATTATCAAGCATGCTTAATGAGTGCTTGGCTTTAAACCATCCGGGCTGGCCGGCTATCACCTGGCTTGTACCCGACCATGCTGGCTCATTAACAGAATTAATACTGCATTGGTTATACCAATTTGTTCCGGGATTAGGATCGTTGCCCGCGCAATTTCCAATAATAAACCAGTTACCACTTCCAGTAGTATCGCATTGAAGGTTGGTACCATCCCAAAAATTTTCGCACTGGGCATCCACCCAAAGTTCGATACTTGCATTAGCTACACCTGTAAAGCTAAATACTGGTGAATATAAATACGCAAGTGTATTATTAGCATACGGTTGGTTTAATGCAACTTCCCAACTATTGGGAGCACTGTGCGGTGCTGCTGGCCAGGTGTTAGGAGTACCTAACTCCCAGATAGAACCAGCTACTGCGCCTGAGTCAACCCAAAGATTGGTGGTTATATCAAAATTATCGCAATATGGAAATGTTACACCATTTGATGTGATAAAACAAAGTGTGTTTGAAGTAGTACTGTTATTACAACCCGAATTATCAACGGCAGTTATCGAGTAGCAAACTGTATCGCCTTCTAACACCGCAGGTATTTGCGCTGTCCAGGTATTGCCGGTAACAAATGTCATGGCAATGGTAGTGGGTGCGCCACTGTTAACGGTATAAGTAAGGTCTTGCGTTAACAAACCCGAACCGTCAGTAATATCGGCAAACACGTTAAACGGTCCTAGGTTGTAAACTGTTCCCTGTAAAGGGTTAATGTAAGTAACTACAGGAGGAATAAGCTCGCAGGGAGCAGCTTCCACGCAAATGTCATCAACAAACCATCCTGGGTATCCACTCGGGCCTGGGTTACTAAGATCAGAAAGTTTTAAACGGAATTTAATCTGGTTCTGTCCACCAACAATGGATGAAACATCCCAGCGAGCAAGTTCCCACATGGCATTGGTAGCTACTGTACCGGGGTTGGCAGGATCCCAACTTAAACTTGTTGCAGATGTAAACACACCACCCTGGCCGGTAAATGCGCCATGTGTTGGCAATGTTGGATCAAACAAATTGGTTGGTATTGGCTGCCAGTTAACACCTCCGTCATTAGAATATTCAACCGTACCACCATCAAAAAAGTCAATGCGGCAGATGTGCCAAAAGCTAAGTTGCACATAAATGTTTCCTGTTAAATCCATAACATCGGTTTCAAGATAACTTACTGTGCCGGTGCCTACCTGCACCGAATCGCATTGTAAACCGCTATGCGAAATGCGGGTATTTGCAGTCCAGGTAGGGGTTCCTACCGAGGTTACCGAGTCAATAACTTCCATGTTTTCATGCCAGAAGCAGTTCTGAGAAAATCCGGTAAGACTAATCAGAACCAAACAAAACGTAGTAATCAGTTTATTCATAACTGTGATTGTTTTAGGTGAATAATAATTTATATTTTTTTTGAACTCTCAAAAGTAGAGTATTTACCAATACCGTTATTTTTTCCTCTATAATTTTTTGCACAGTATGTTAAAAAAAATTTTTGCCGTAATCAATAAAATTCTTTTCTTTACAGGCGAAAATTTTCGTTAACCTCTAACCAAATCTAAAGATGAAAATTATCAAAATGTCCAAGCAAAGTTTTGTATGGAAAGATTTAAGCCCTTTTCAGGCACTGGGATTACTCATCATCCTGCTTACTATTTTTATCTTCTTTTTTGTAACCCAATACAACTTTTAGTTTATTGTTAATAGATTAATTCAGGTTATGGCTAACCTGATTTTGTTCTTTTGCTTTTCTTTGCGCGCATGAACATTCACGAATATCAGGGCAAAGCCATATTAAAATCTTTTGGAGTTGCCATACAAGAAGGCATTGTTGCCGAAACAGTAGAGCAAGCAGTAAATGCCGCTCAGGAAATTAAAAAACAAACCGGATCTGACTTTTGTGTTATAAAAGCACAAATACATGCCGGTGGCCGTGGCAAAGGTGGAGGCGTAAAACTTGCCAAAAACATTGATGATGTAAAGGAAAAAGCTTCGGCCATTTTGGGTATGCAATTAATTACTCCGCAAACAGGCCCTGCCGGAAAAAAAGTAAACAAAATATTAATTGCACAGGACGTGTATTACCCCGGTGCATCGGCCACCAAAGAGTTTTACATGAGCGTGCTTATGGACAGGCAAAAAGGCCGCAATATTATAATGTACAGTACCGAAGGCGGAATGAACATTGAGGAAGTAGCCGAAAAAACCCCGCACCTTATTTTCAAAGAAGAAATAGACCCTGCCACAGGCCTGCAACCTTTTCAGGCGCGTAAAATTGCCTTTAATTTGGGGGTAAATGGCAATGCTTTTAAAGAAATGACCCGGTTTGTAACAGCACTTTACAAGGCTTATGACAACTGCGATGCTTCGTTGTTTGAAATAAATCCCGTGCTAAAAACATCTGACGATAAAATTATTGCCGTTGATGCAAAAGTAAATTTGGATGAGAATGCGCTTTTTCGCCATGCCGACTATGCCGCCATGCGCGACAAAACCGAAGAAGACCCTACCGAAGTGGAAGCAAGTGAGCACGATTTAAACTATGTAAAACTTGATGGCAACGTGGGCTGCATGGTTAATGGCGCAGGCTTGGCCATGGCCACAATGGACATTATAAAACTGGCCGGAGGTGAGCCTGCAAACTTTTTGGATGTTGGTGGCACTGCCAATGCAGCGCGGGTTGAACAGGCATTTAGAATTATTTTGCAAGATAAAAACGTTAAAGCCATTTTGGTAAACATTTTTGGGGGCATTGTGCGTTGCGACCGCGTGGCACAAGGCATTGTGGATGCGTACAAAAACATTGGGCAAATACCCGTGCCTATTATTGTACGCTTGCAGGGCACTAATGCCGAAGAAGCCAAAAAAATAATTGACCAGTCAGGATTAAAAGTTTTTTCGGCCATCCTTTTAAAAGAAGCTGCACAGCTTGTTAAAGAAAAGATTAGCTGATAACATGATTAGTTGATGTGTTGATGTGATGATTTAATACACAACTATTTTACTTTGCAGACTATATTCGTGTTATTCATAATAATTCGTATCTATGAAATCTCTTCCCACAAAAAAAAATTTTCTTGGCATTGAGGATGAAAAATATTACAGCTATAAAACTTCGCGTTTTGTAATACAGCAGGTTCCTTATGAGCACACATCCAGTTACCTTGCCGGAAGCGACAAAGGACCGGCAGCTATTGTAAACGCATCACAGTTTGTTGAGTTGTATGACGAAGAGCTGGATGCCGAAACCTATCGCAAATATGGTATTGCAACATTGCCTGCATTAAATTTTAAAAAAAAGGTTGACAAAAAAGCGGTTGATTATATCGAAAAAGAAACATCAAAACTATTGGCCGATGGCAAGTATGTGGTTTCGCTTGGTGCCGAGCACACGGTTACCTACGGCTTTGTAAAAGCGTTTTCCAAAAAATATAAAAACCTTAGCGTACTTCAAATAGATGCGCACAGCGATTTAAGACAGTCCTATCATAACAATATTTATTCGCACGCAAGTGTAATGAAACGGGTGCATGATATGGGCATAAACCTGGTGCAGGTAGGCATACGCGCACAGTGCATAGAAGAAGCGCAACTTATTAAGAAATCAAAAAACATTCATACCTATTACGCACACACTATACGCAACCATGCTGCATGGGCTGATGATGCCATAAAAGATTTAACCGAAAATGTTTACCTTACTATTGATGCCGATGGGTTTGACCCTTCGATAATGCCGGCTGTGGGTACGGCAGAGCCACGCGGGCTTTTTTGGGACGAAACCCTAAATTTTTTAAAACAAGTTGCTAAAACAAAAAACATTGTGGGCTTTGATGTGGTTGAGTGCGCTCCAATGAAAGGTAACATTCTTAGTGAGTACACGCTTGCAAAACTTGTGTACAGGCTAATGGGGTACATAGGGCCTAAGGTGATAAAGTAAGCTACTAAGCGGCTGAACTTAAAACAGCCAACAAATGCTATCTGCCTGTTGTTTGCTTTTATCTATATGAAATAAACAGGAGATTTTTTTATTCATGCAAAAGCACTCAACTTTAAACCCCTTCCTGAACATCAATAATCCCTACTTTCGTAACCCTTATTTTTAACGTATGTTACGTACACACACATGCGGTGAACTGTCGGTAAAAAACATTGGCAACACCGTTACCCTTTGCGGGTGGCTACACCGCTCGCGCAACCTTGGCGGCATGACATTTTTTGATTTGCGCGACCGCTATGGCGTTACCCAACTTGTTTTTAACATGGATGTGAATGCTGCATTGTGCGAAAATGCACGTGCGCTTTCTCGTGAGTTTGTTTTAAAAGTTAGCGGAACCGTTGCCGAACGATCTAACAAAAATTTAAAAATACCTACCGGTGAAATTGAAGTTATTGTTGATGCCATTGAAGTACTTAATCCATCATTAACTCCACCCTTTACCATCGAAGATCAAACCGATGGGGGTGAGGAGTTACGTATGAAATATCGTTACCTTGACATACGCAGGCAGCCGGTGAAAGAAAACCTTATGCTGCGCCACCGGCTTGCCATTGCTACACGCAATTATCTTAACCAGCAAAACTTTATTGAAGTAGAAACACCCGTTCTCATTAAATCAACACCCGAAGGCGCGCGCGATTTTGTGGTGCCATCGCGTGTGCATGAGGGACAGTTTTATGCATTGCCGCAATCACCGCAAACATTTAAGCAACTGCTGATGGTGGCCGGCATGGACAAGTATTTTCAGATAGTAAAATGCTTTAGGGATGAAGACTTACGTGCCGACCGGCAACCTGAGTTTACACAGATTGACTGCGAAATGAGTTTTGTTGAACAGGAAGATATACTTAATACGTTTGAAGGATTAACACGGCATTTGTTTAGTGTTGTAAAAGGTATTGATATACCACCAATGGAGCGCATTACATACGCGCACGCCATGAAACATTATGGCAATGATAAGCCCGACATGCGATTTGAAATGAGAATTGGTGAATTAAAAAACACTGTTGAGCAGGGGCAAGATTTTGTTGCCGGTAAAAACTTTAAAGTATTTGATGATTCAGATTATATTGGAGCTATTTGTGTAAGCGGAATTGCAAACTACACCCGCAAACAAACAGATGAGTTAACCGATTGGGTAAAGCGCCCTCAGATAGGAGCCAATGGTTTAATTTATGTAAAATGGAATGAAGACGGAACGATAAAATCATCCATTGATAAATTTTATACAGCAGCAGAACTTGAGCAATGGTTAACGCATTTTAATGCTGCCAAAGGCGATACGCTTTTAATTTTGTGTGGCGAAAAAAACAAAACACAAAAAGCACTTAGTGAACTTCGTTTGGAAATGGGCAACCGCCTTGGCCTTCGAAATGCAAATGAGTACAAATGTATTTGGGTAATTGATTTTCCATTGCTTGAATGGAATGATGACAGCAAAAGATGGCATGCGATGCATCATCCGTTTACCTCGCCCAAACCCGAGGATGTAGGTTTGCTTGAAAGTAATGCCGGCAGTGTGCGTGCCAATGCTTACGACCTTGTGATAAACGGTGTTGAAATAGGCGGAGGCTCCATTCGTATTCACAACAAAGAGTTACAGAAAAAAATGTTTTCTATTCTTGGTTTCAGCGATGAGCAGGCGCAGGAGCAGTTTGGCTTTTTAATGAATGCTTTTGAGTATGGCGCTCCTCCACATGGTGGTATTGCATTTGGATTTGACAGGTTGTGCTCATTGTTTGGCGGACAAGAAAGCATCCGCGATTTTATTGCATTTCCCAAAAATAATGCTGCACGTGATGTGATGATTGATGCTCCATCGGCAATTGACAATGCTCAACTTAATGAGTTGGGGATTGCTTTGAAGAAGGGTGGTTAAAATGTTTTGTTGCTTGATTGTTTCATTGTTTTTTTTGCTCTGAAAATGAATTGTATGCGCGCTTACCTGCCATTGTTGCGTGTGGATGTATCATTTGTGCTATTTACACTTTAATTTATGGAAGTGGCGGTGCATTCGCAACTTGACTGAGGCGCAGAAGGAAATGTAAACCAAGATGCTGGTAGCACAGAAGCAGGAGCGTTCCCTGAAGATGTGTACCAAGTATATGAGTTAAGATTCGTTGTTTGCAATATATCAGGGCCATTTCCACTAAAATCAACCCAAATATTATCCTTGATTTCACCTGACAGGTCGTTTCGCCCCTTTGCGAAACCCCTGTCAGGTTATGAGTAAGCAGACTGCTAAAGTAATTGAATTACCTTTAGCCATTAAAGTTAAAATATGGCAGAAGTATTATCTCCACTAGAGGCGGACAGAGTTTATCACATTTATAACCACGCTATAGGCACAGATAATTTTTTTGATTCAGACAGCGATTATATTTGGTTTTTAAATAAGTTTAAAAAACACATCCTTCCGGTAAGTGAGGTTTTGTGTTATTGCCTGCTGCCCAATCATTTTCATTTGGTTGTGAGAATGAAAAGTGAAAAAGAAATTAAAAGGTATTTAGGAGAATCAATAAAGGGAAATATGACGGTTGAAGAGTTGATAAAAAAGAATGAGAATTATTTAAGTGACGGATTAAGCAAGCAATACTCCAATTTTTTTAATGCGTATGCCAAGTACTGCAACTACATTAGAAAAAGGCATGGCTCGTTATTTAAGAGAGCATTTAGAAGAAAGCAGGTTGAGGGCAATGATTATTTGCAGCAATTAATATGTTATATACATCAAAACCCTGTACAAGCAGGGTTTTGTAGAAGCGCGGATGAATGGAAATATTCTTCCTTTAATGCTATAGTGGGCAAAGGACCTACGCTTGTTTGCCGAAATGAGGTAATTGAATTATTTTTTAATCTCGAGAACTTTATCTTTTGTAATAGGAAACAGGTTGATTTGAGTTTTGAGTAATAATTATGGGGATGCAATGGGTGCCAGGTGCTCCAAAGAGACCTGACAGGGGCGCGAAAGGGCGCGACCTGTCAGGTGGAATTAAAACTTCAGAAAAGGGCAAATTTATTTAGTGGAAAGAATACCGTAACAGTCAATTTAGATAAATTATCATCTGGAATGTACGTTATTCAAACGTTTATTAACAACAAGCAGATTGACGTGCGAAAATTTGCAGTAATCAAATAATATAAAATGGGAGCAGTCTTCGAACTGATCCCATTATTAATTCTCACAACATGAAAATAAAAATCTTTTTGTTTTTAATGTTACTATCTTCAAAAGTTCAATCTCAAAATTTAGTACTAAACCCGTCATTTGAAGATACAATATCGTGCATTATATGGCAGGGGGGATATCCTCAATTACCGTGCTTTAACTGGTTTTGGGCTAATTCTGGCAGTTCCGATTATTTCAGTCAAATTTATAATTGTAATACGAGCACCTCTCCTGATACAACTATTGGCTTTCAAATTGCCAGAACGGGAATAAGTTATGTCGGCATTGGTGTTTATCTTGCACCTTATTTTAGCTTCCCTGAAACACGAGAATATATTGAAGGAGGTTTTGTTGACACACTAACGCATGGACATAGTTATTGTGTAAGTTTTTATGTTTCTGCTGCCAATAAATTTAAGTATGTAATTGATGCCATAGGTGCTTATATTTCTACTGATAGTGTATATAATTATACGTCTGATACCGTTCTTAGTAATTATACACCTCAAATTAATAATCCAGCTGGAAATGTATTAAATGACACAATGAATTGGACACTCATTTCTGGCATTTACAATGCTCAGGGGGGAGAGAAATACATTACAATTGGTAATTTTAAAAACAACTCAAACCTAACACTTGACTCTTTAAATAATAATGCTCCTCCACAATTTGGGGGCGCATACTATTTTATTGACGATGTCAGCGTAGTTGATTGCACTGTAGGATTAGAGGAGATAAATTACAATAACAAAATAAGTATTATTCCAAACCCAGCAAAAGATAAAATAAAGATTAACGCACAACCTCCAGCAACTAAAAGCAACAGCATTGAAATCACAAATGTAATGGGTAAGATTGTTTTAAAAAAAGTATTGCCAGTAGAAAAAGAGGATGTAGAGGTTAGTTTTTTATCAGCCGGAGTTTATTTTGTAAAACAAACTATTGGCAAACAAACTCTGTATGCAAAGTTTGTAAAAGAGTAAATCGTGCCTCACTCAAAAAATACTGAAATTAAACCCCTAAAGGGTTCAAAACCCTTTAGGGGCTTGTGTACACTGCAACCGGCAACACTAATTATTCAGGCATCAGGCTCGAAAACTCCGCTCTCGCATTTCAAAGCCAACCAAATGCTACTGCCGTTACTCTTAACAACATAGCTAACCTCTCAGGCAACGGCATTTTTCTTAACCGTTATGACAACGCTGTTATTGGAGGCGCCAATTCGGGTACTGACCCGAATACAGTCTTTATTAATTTAACTACTCCACCGGCCAATCAAGTGTTTGGGGTGAGGGTGCAAAATAGCGCAAATACCACGGTTGAACAAAACACAATTTCCCGTCCAAATGTACCTACCTCTGCTTATAACAATCTTGTTTTTGGCGTTTCGGTTGAAAGCTCAACCGGGACAACACCAAATAATATTATTGGCAATTCAATACAGAACTTAGGAACCGGAGTTATTTTTTCGGGTTCAAATTCAAATCAAACCATACAGTGTAATACCCTTAACCACAACTGGACGGATGTAAGAATTCTTATAGGATGTAACATAGGAAACCAAGTGCAAGTTGGAAGCACAGACCAAAATAATATCTGGATTCCTATTACAGGCTCACCAAATTGTATTTTTGGTTATACTTCCATAGTTCCTTCAAACTGGTTTGTGCCAAACCCTTCTTCTCCTCCCCTCTTTAATTTTCAAATGACATCCAGTGGAGTTACTTTTGCTCAAGCATTATCAGCAAATACCGCTTGTCCTCCATTTGCACCTTTCCCGTCACAAACTAGATTGCTCGACCTTGTGTATGAACAAAACTATGGCGATAGCCTCACTGAGGAAGAAAAATACTGGGCAAAAAAAGAAGTATATTTGTTGTTATTGTCAAATGATACCTTAATGATGCAAGGAACAAGAGAAGATACATTGTTGCAAAACTGGGTTGACAGCACATCGGCTGCAAACATTGGTTTGTTGAAAACAGTTGCAGACAGTATTGGTATTAACAACAGCTTTGCTTTAGAAATTAACAACAGCATAAGTGCCGGAAATGAAGCCGAAGCAAACGAAATTACAGCCAATGCAATTTACTTAGCAACATGGGCCGAAGGCAATTACGATTTAAGTGATGACCAAAAAACAGCCCTTTACGGTATTGCTTCATCCAATCCAAAGTACGGAGGTACTGCAGTGTTTATGGCCTATGCAATACTTGATACCGTTGGCGAAATTGTTTTTGATGAAGAGGGCACCCGTTGGACACAGGAAAATTTCGACAAAACAAAGAAAGAAGAAAATATTAATTATTTAGTTCTCATCAGACCTAATCCCGCAAAGGATGAAACAACTTATACGATATATCTTGGCAAAAGTGAAACTGCATCGGTAAATGTATTTACCAGCTTTGGGGTTACGTTGTTTTCATATAACTTATCAGATTCAGAAAAACAAAACAGTATTAGTTTTAAAAATCTTGAAGCTGGTGTTTATTTTGTTGTAACTAAAACTAATAATGACATTACAGATGTTAAAAAACTGATAATAGTAAAGTAAGAATAATAAAACGGAGTTGTTTATTTAACAAACAACTCCGTTTTACAATAAGTTAAAATGAAAATAAAAATACTGATATTAATTTTTTTATTCTCATCAAATATTAAAGCGCAAAATTTGGTACTAAATGCTTCATTTGAGGATACTATACCATGCGGCCAGTTTAATGCCCCGCCTCAAATGATTCCCGTTGGATGGGTTATGGTTAAGGGTAGTGTTGATTATTTTAGTTTACTAAACGATTGCTTTGCTTACCCTGTTCCGTCAAATTGGTATGGATACCAAAATCCTGCTACAGGCATTGCATATTGCGGACTTGCACTTTTTGGTGCACCGAACGTCACTTTTCCTCATTTTAGGGAATATATCGAAGGGGTATTAATTGACACTTTAAAACAAGGACATTTGTACTGTGTAAGCTTTTATGCTGTTAAAGCCGATAGTGGACGATATTATACCGATGATATAGGACTTTATTTTTCGGTAGATAGTGTTGTTGATAGTACTTCTTTATATTATTTACCTTTTATCCCCCAAATAGTAAATAACAATGGAATATTGTACGACACTTTAAACTGGACCCTTGTAAGTGGAGCATACGTTGCACAGGGAGGAGAAAAATATCTTACTATAGGCAATTTTACAGATGACTTAAACATTACCCTTGATTCGAATAATCAGGCACCTAATAGTAATACACTTGGCTCTTATTATTATATTGACGATGTTTCAGTAATTGACTGTACAGTAGGCATAAACGATATAGAGGAGGCTAAATACAGTATTCAATTATTTCCTAACCCTTCAGAATCCCAAACTGTTTATAGCATAAACCTCAGCGCAGGAGAAACAGCGTATGTTAAAATTATCTCGCAGTATGGTACACGGTTACATAGTTTTAATATTTTGGATAACCCTAACCAATCCGTAATAAATACCAGTGGTTATTCACCCGGTATTTACGTAGTACAAACAGAAATAAACAATAAGATAATCGATAGGCGAAAACTTGTTGTTATTAAATAAGCAAAAAAGGAGTTGGGCATCTAACTCCTTTTTTTGGTATCTTTACTCTCAAATGAAAGAATTTTTCTTGCTTATTTACCTTTTAGGAGCACTTAAATTACAGGCGCAAAATTTGGTATTAAATCCCTCTTTTGAGGATACTATTCCCTGTGCCATTAATCCCGGGCCTCCTGCAATGGAGTTTGCCGTATGGTTTTGGCCAACAAACGGCAGTCCCGATTATTACAGTGAATTATTTGCGAATTGCAATATCAATGCACCAATGGCTCCGCAAAGTTATGTAGGTTATCAATATGCAAGAAGCGGAGTAGCTTATGCAAGTTTTTCTACATATATCCCACCCGGCACAGGCCCCTTAAATTATAGAGAATATATAGAAGGAGTATTTTCAGATACGCTTGTTGCGGGCCATCAATATAGTGTTAGTTTTTTTATATCCGCAGCAGATAGCTGTAAGTATTACACCGATGCAATTGGAGCATATTTATCAGTTGACAGTTTAACAAATTATCCGAGCCTTACAACATTAAATACAGTTACTCCTCAAATTGAAAATGTATCTGGCAACGTGATATACGACACCTTAAATTGGATACTAATATCAGGAATATATAATGCATCAGGTGGCGAAAAATATATTACAATCGGAAATTTTAAGGACAATAGCAATACAACTCTTGATTCATTAATTAATGGCTTACCGGGTGCTTGTTATTTTATAGATGATGTAAGTGTAGTTGACTGCACCACAGGAATACATGAAATAGATAACGAAAAATATAATGTAAGTTTAACACCTAACCCTGCCAAGGAATATACATCTTATAGGGCTACATTGAATAAAAACAAAACAGGTGAAGTGAAAATGTTTTCTATGCAGGGTATTCAATTATTAAATTTCAAATTATCTGGAGGAGAAAATAAGAGAGTAATTGACTTACAAAAACTTTTGCCGGGTATATATATACTTGAAACTTTTGAAAAGGAAAAAATAATTGACAGACATAAATTAGTTGTAATTAAATAATAAAAAAATGATGTCACCTGACGGGTCGCCAGCGTAAGCCTGTGGGGTGCGCCCCCGTCCAGGTGATTAGTTTAACGTAAAGCCTATCGCTTACATCGCCAAAGACCTGACAGGTGAATTCATTTGTAATCACTATCGCTTTCGAAAAAATTTTCTTTACCTATGGCATGATTATAAATTTGATAAAATTTATCCGGTTCAAGTGGTATTAAATTTTCAGCCATCTCTTTTTTTGAAAACCGAAAAATAATACTTTTACCTTCATGATTCCGTCTCCGTATTTTCACCTGGACGGGGGCTGCGCGACCGGTCAGGTGAAAACCATAACCGAAACCGACAGCACATGGCTTAACAGCACTGCCGATTTGCAACCCATACAGGGAGGCGATGCTACGTACGATGCCAGAGCTATTTTGTTTAAAGAAGTACACTCGCAGCAGCAAAACCTGAGGCAGGTAAATCCATCCTATTTAATGTCATCTATCAGGAGCAACGAATTTAAAATTAAACCTAACCCGGCAAGCACGCATGTAAATATTGAATATGGGTTGTTTGAAGATGAAAAAGCGGTAGTACTTATTTACGATGCGCTTGGCAAACAAATGCTGATTGAAAATTTGGATAATAATTACACAAGCCAAAGTTTAGATGTTAGTCAATTTAAGCAGGGTATATATAGTCTAATTATTAGATTAGGAGGAAGTAACTTAACCAATCATAAGTTAGCAATAATAAAATGAGGGCAATTCTTACTTGCCTTTTAGCTACCTGGTTATCGTGTATGAATGCTCAACATGCCGATTTAATATGGTGCTTTGGGGATAGTGCAGGAATTGACTTTAGTACTATAAATAATCCTGTTGCTATATCCAGTAGCGGACGCTCCCGTGGGTCTAGTACTTCAATTAGTGATTCAAATGGCAATTTGCTTTTTTACAGCCAGGCTAACTCAGAAAATACGTGGTATTATCCTAATCTAGGAGAGGTTTTTACAGTTAACAATCAACTTATGGGTAATGGTGACAGTGTTTTTTGTTCGGGCTGGTATAACGAACTTACTATTATACCTAACCCTGCGAATGATAGCACGTTTTACCTGTTTTCAATTGGTATTACAGGCGTATATGGCATTAGGTACGCAAAAATAGATATGCGTTTAAATGGAGGTATTGGTAAGGTGGTTAGTAAAAACATAATTTTAAGTACCGATTCGGTAACCGATGGCCCCGTAGCAGTAAAACATGCCAATGGCAGAGATTGGTGGCTGCTAGCTCATGATGCCAACAACCTAATGAATCCTCAGTACAGATTTTTTATTTATTTAATTTCACCTGACTCTATTCATTCTAAAGTTGCACAAGTTATTGGAACCGCAGGCAGAACGGCTGCTTCAAGAATGAAATTTTCTCCGTCCGGTAACAAATTATTGATGGTAAGTTATGGCGATTTAATCGAACTTTATGACTTTGACAGATGCAGCGGTACATTGTCTAATGCACGCACAATATCAAATGAGGTTTTTCCAAACTTCACAAAATACTACTTTGGCTGCAGCTTTTCGCCCAATGAGAATTACATATATGTAAGCAACACAGATAATGCCTATCCTCCCACCAGCCCCTGGCGCCTTGAGCAGTACGATATAACCCAACCCACCGCTGCGGCCATTGCCGCCACCAAAACGTATATATTTAACGGCTACCTGCCTGCCAGCGGAGGGCAGCATAAGTTAGGCCCCGATGGTAAAATATACATTACCTATTGGTATGCCAACTGGTACCCCTATGCCGATACCATGTATAACCAGTACAATATGAACCTGAGTGTGATAGAGCAGCCCGACAGCCCCGGTGTTGCCTGCAATTACAATCCGTTTAGCTTTTATCTTGGCGGGCAAAGGACGTATTTGAGTTTGCCTAATAATCCAAATTATGAGTTGGGGGCATTGGTGGGGAGTGCGTGTGATACGCTAACAAGCAGCCCCCCCACCCCCCAAAGGGGGGAGTTGCCAACGCTACAGGCAACGTTTGCTGCTAATGAGCAATTGGTATATGTAAATGCAGCGGGAATAAAAGGTGGCAGCTATTGTTTACAAATTATTGATGTAATGGGTAAAACTGTTTACTCACACAAAGAAAAAACACAGGCATCCTATTTCTCAAAAGAAATAAGCTGTGCGGTGTGGCGCAGTGGAGTTTATTTGGTAAACTTACAAACCGAAAAAGAAAAGCTAACGGCAAAGGTGGTTAAGCAGTAAGCAAAAGTCTCCCCCACGGGGAGATTTAGTGGGGCGTGAAAAGAAAACTTAAGTGCTAAATTTATAAAAGAATAAATTCTACATTTATCAAATGAATGATAATTACGTTACCAAATCCGTTTCAGGGTCTTCGCCTCCCGATAGGTATCGGGAGGCGAAGACCCTGAAACTACGGAAGGCATATATTATTTGCTTTTAGTAAAACAATACAAAGCGGGTATGCACTAATTAACAGGTTTTTCTTATAACTTTTTTTTAAACCCGCTAAAGCATAGGTTTTACATTTGTTTCTTTACAGAAAGTAATTTCCATTAATATTATTTAAGCGGTTAGCGTACCAAGGGTTTCAGTTGTTGCTTACCTATTATCAAAATAAAACAAAAAAATAATGAACAAAACATTTCTGATAGCTGGCTTATTAATATACATTCTAAATTCAGCAAATGCCCAGTACAATGCATCCAGCGGTATTTGGGATAACAAAATTCCTTATGAAATTAACCCTGTAAAAGATGCCGCCATAAACAGCCCCGATACTACCAGTGCTGCCTGCAATGGCACCAACACCTTCTGGAGCCTGCTGTACGGTAACTCAGGCATACGCGAATACAGCATTACGGGCAATACAATAGCATATACCGGCAATAGCCTTTCCACTTTTCCGGGGCCTACGGTTGCCATGTGCAACAATCTTAACGGAGGGTCAATATCGCCCACATTTTATACCAACACTGGCGGCATTCCCAAGTACTGGAATGGAGGTACAACGTTTGTAAACTGCGGTACGTTTCCCATTACTCTTGATAACGGAGCGGGGTATGGCAACTACCTGTACTATTACTGGCTTACCAATCTTCCCGGTTATATCATGCGCTATGATGGCGTTACGCTGGATACAGTTATTATTACCAGCAAATATTCAGGCTGTGCAGATGTGGCGGTGGATGCTTCCGGTAACATTTACCTGATTACATCGCCCAATACCAATACCAGCGATTCGTTGTATGTTTACTCACCCACCGGGCAGCTCATTAAGCAATACTCTTTGGTTTTTAACTGCTACAATGCCTACGGATGTTTTTTACTTAACGGCACGCTTTATATTGGCGTGGGACCATTTAACACCATTAATCCAAATATAATAATACCCGTAACTTTTGCGGCCAACTCCGTATCGGTGGGTACAACTCTTACCCTGCCCCAGTTCCATGTTTTAAACTTTGACCTTGGCAGTTGCAACCCCGGCCTGCCGCTAGGCATTAATGGCATGGCGGCCGAATACGATATTAAATTAGCGCCAAATCCCGCCAGTAATTTTTTGCACATATCCGTCCCAAACGCACATACATACAGCTACAGAATTTGCAGTGTGGATGGCCATACAATAGTTCCTAACTCGGATATTACCTCCACCGGCTCCACTGTAAACATAAGCCATCTTGCCAAAGGAATGTATGTTGTAGAAATAATCAGTGGCAACAGCGGGGTAAGAAAAAAGTTTGTGAAAATGTAAAAGTTATTTCACCCAACGCGTTCGCGAATGGATTAGCAAGGCTCCTGATGTCACCTGACGGGTCGCCAGCGTAAGCCTGTGGGGTGCGCCCCCGTCCAG
>CAYSPG010000009.1:0-142433 GCA_964432885.1 uncultured Flavobacteriaceae bacterium | reverse complement strand
GCGCTGTACGGTTAATGGCAAGGCTGAGATGGTGAAAGTGGTGGTGAGTAAATAATTTTAGCTTTTATAGTAAGTCATTGCATTTATTTTTCAAATGAGAGGAAAAAAGTGAAGCCTCCATATACTCGGCAAATGAGTATTTTTGTTTTTTTTAAAACACAAACTATAGTATGAGTTTTGATTCTCTAAACGCACTATCACCCCTTGACGGGCGCTACCGTAAAGTGTGCGAGCCGCTGGCAAATTATTTTTCGGAAAAAGCGCTTATTCGCGAACGCGTAAAAGTGGAAGTTAAATATTTTATTGCCCTTGCCCAGCTTAACCTGCCACAACTTAAAGTGGATACCAAAAAATTTGAGGAGCTTAGAAATATTTACCGCAATTTTTCTGATGCGGATGCGCAAAAAATTAAAGACACCGAAAAAATTACCAATCATGATGTAAAAGCGGTTGAATATTTTGTAAAAGAAAAATTAGAACAACTTGGTTTAACAAATGCAAAAGAGTTTGTGCATTTTGGTTTAACATCACAGGATATAAATAACACCGCTTTTCCGCTAATGACCAAGCATGCACTTACCGAAATTATGTTGCCTGCAATAACGGATGTGCTTACCAAACTAAAGCAGCTTTCCATTGATAATGCAGGCACTGCCATGCTTGCCCGTACACACGGGCAGCCCGCATCACCAACAACATTGGGCAAAGAGATGCTGGTTTTTTATGAGCGGATTCAATTGCAAACCGAAACGCTAAAGCAAATACCGCATGCAGCCAAATTTGGAGGTGCCACCGGAAACTTTAATGCACATTATGTTGCTTACCCAAATACCGACTGGATAAAATTTGCAAACGAGTTTGTGGCTTCGCTTGGATTAACCCGTTCGCAGGTTACTACCCAGATTGAGCATTATGATTTTGCAGCCGCAATGTTTGATAATTTAAAACGCATCAACACCATTTTAATTGACCTGTGCCGTGATGTGTGGATGTACATATCAATGAATTATTTTTTGCAAACAGTTTCAAAAAACGAAGTAGGCTCATCGGCCATGCCGCATAAAGTAAACCCCATTGACTTTGAAAATGCTGAAGGCAATTTGGGCATTGCCAATGCGCTTTTCGAACATCTTGCCGCTAAACTTCCGGTATCACGTTTGCAGCGCGATTTAACCGACAGCACGGTGTTGCGCAATGTTGGAGTTCCGTTTGCACATACTTTAATTGCATTAAAATCACTGCTAAAAGGATTGAACAAAATTTTGGTAAACCACGCAGCGATAGAAAAAGATTTGAATGACAACTATGCTGTGGTTGCCGAGGCCATACAAACTATATTGCGCAGAGAAGGATATCCCAATGCATACGAAGCGCTGAAAGAGCTTACACGCACAGGCGAAAAAATAAATCCTGAAACAATAAAAAATTTTGTGTCGGGTTTAAGTGTAAGCGAGAGTGTAAAAAAAGAATTGCTTGCTGTAACACCTTTTAATTATACGGGAGTAAACCAATTGAAATAAAATTGTTTTTTATTTAAAAATGAAAGTTACCGGATTTACTTTTATCCGCAATGCACTAAAATTCGACTATCCGATTGTGGAAGCCATCACATCCGTATTGCCTGTGTGCGATGAGTTTGTGGTAATGGTGGGGAATTCAGAAGACGGTACACGAAAACTTATTGAAAACATTGCATCGCCCAAAATAAAAATTTACGATAGCGTTTGGGATGATTCATTGCGCACGGGTGGCCGCGTACTTGCTGTTGAAACCGATAAAGCGTATTCAAAAATTTCTGATGACAGTGATTGGTGTTTTTATATTCAGGGCGATGAAGTGCTGCACGAAAAATACCATGAGCCTGTTTTGGAGGCAATGAAAAAACACAAGGATGATTTGCGTGTTGAAGGATTGTTATTTGATTATTTGCATTTTTATGGTTCATACGATTATGTGGGCGATTCGCGAAAATGGTATAGAAGAGAAATAAGAATTGTGCGAAAGCATAAAAGCGTAACATCATTTAAAGATGCGCAAGGATTTAAAATTGGCGGAAAGAGATTACGAGTAAAGCCGGCCAATGCCTGCATTTACCACTATGGCTGGGTAAAGCCACCCGAAAAACAGCAGGAAAAGCAAAAGAGTTTTCATAAAATGTGGCATAACGATGAGTGGATGAAAAAAAATATTCCGCAACAAAATGAGTTTGATTATACTAATATTGACTCTTTGGCTCTTTTTAACGATACCCACCCTAAAGTGATGGAAGAAAGGATAAAAAGACTAAACTGGCACTTTAATTTTGACCCAACCATTCGAAAATTAAGCCTAAAACACCGATTTTATGAGTTTATGGAAAAAAAATTAGGCCTAACTATTGGAGAATACAAAAATTATAAGTTATTTTGAATATTAATTTCAAATCCCCTATTAAGATGAAAAAAATAGTACTCCTTAGTGCCGCCATACTTGTAAGCGCAGCCACTTATGCAGGCAACAAAAAATTAAAACAAGGCAAAGTTTCGTATACCGTTACGTATGATCTGGATGCCGAAAAACAGCAAATGGCTGCTATGCTTCCAACCAACGTAGATGTTTATTTTAAGAGTGGAAAATCATGTGCCGAAACTTCAGGAGGCATGATTTCGCAACGTATTATAACGGAGTCAAATGCTGGTGATTCGTATGCACTTATGGAATTGATGGGCGAAAAAGTAGCCATTAAGACCACACGCGGAGAAGCTGTAAGCAAGATAAGTGCAAACGGAACTCCCGAGGTAAATATTACCAAAGAAACCAAAGATATAGCCGGTTATAAATGCACCAAGGCAATTATCAGTTTTAAAAATCAGCCATCTTTTGATGTTTGGTTTACTACTGAACTTGAAGGTGTAAATGGGGGCTATGCCCGTTACGAAGGCATTGAAGGAATGATGCTTCAGTACGAGGTAAAAGTTGATGGTATTGGAATGAAATACACCTGTACCAGTGTTACAGAATTAGATGTGGATGACGCAAAATTTGTAGTTCCACAAGATTATCGCACGATAACCATGGCTGATTTGCAGCACATGAATCCTGCTGACAGGGGCGGACAATAATCAACATATTTAAAGGAATAAAAAAAGCCCCCGTGTTAACGGTGGCTTTTTTGTTGTACATATTCTTACGAAAAAAAAACAGCCTGCAGTTTTGGTTGCAGCAGGCTATTTTTTTTTAAAAGAAGTTTTATCGCAACTCAAGCATGGTGTTTCCAATCTGGTTGCCTTCGCAATAAATTTCAATGGTATATTTTCCTTTTGAATAGTTGGTTCCTTTATCCCAATATACACATACATTGGTTTCTTTGTTATCATATTCAAACGATTCACGAACAGTATAAAGTGATGCCTGTCCGCCTACCATAAACGTTTCAGATGAGGTTGTCATTACTGCACCATCAGGACTTAGTACACGTACAAATAAATCTTTATTGCCTGAGTTGGCAACATTGTTTTCAAGCACTGTAAAGCATGTTTTAATTTTTTGAACTGAACCTGATTTAGCTGTTTCTACTTCTTTTCCGTTGCCCTTGTATTTTACTCCTGATGCTTTAACAGCAGTGGTTTTTAGTATTGAAGCAACAGCAACTTTGTTTGACAACAGTAAATTTTGTTCGGTTAAAGTATTGACTTTGTTTTTTTCAGTTGTAAGCGTTGAGTTAAGTGCTAAATTTTGTTCACTTAACATTTTATTACTTGTATTAAGTGAATCAACCTGCGCAAGGTAAATTTGGTTCATGCTTTTAAGGCGTTCAAGTTCTGCACGTGCCACTTTTAACTGGGCTGCATCGCCACTATCAAGCAACCTTCGTATTTGCGACATTTTATTTTTGATTTCCTCATCCTTTGATGATAGCTGCCCTTGCAAACTGGAGTTTTCCTGATTTACTTTTTCATACTCGGCTTTTACACGTTGTAGTTCTGCCGATAGTGCATCGCGCTCGGCCGATGTGGTTTCAAGCGTGCGCGAAACTTCCTCAAGGTGACTTTTTTTATCAAAAAACTGCCAAAGCAATAAGCCGTTTACGCCAAGCAAAATGGATATAATTACAAAAACCAATACTTTGCGTGAGTTCTGTTCCCGCTTATCTAATTCATAATTTGATACTTGTTCTTCCATACTTTTTGTTATTGAGGGTGCAAATTAATAAAATTTTGGCATTATCATAGCTTAAGGCTTAAAATTTGCGCTCGATAAGGCATTGTACGTAAATTTTGATTAAAAAGATACCGGTTGCTAATAATAAATATTTTACATTTATCACTCTTCATAATAACAGTACTATGTTAGCTGTAATGGATATTTTTTTTCCGAATGTATGCACAGTTTGTTGTAACTCGCTAACAAAGTCTGAGTCTGTAATTTGTCTTGAATGCCAGTTTCATTTACCCAATACCGGTTTTCATTTGATTGCCGAAAATCAAGTAGCCAAAGCATTTTGGGGTAAAGCAAATGTTTTTTCCGCAACAGCCATGTATTTTTTTGATAAGGGCGAAAAGGTTCAAAAATTATTGCATGGGTTAAAATATAAAGGACAAAAGGAAACAGGAATTAAGTTAGGAAAACTATTTGGTGCCGAATTGCTAAATACTGATTTTATAAAAACAGTTGATTGCATTATTCCTGTACCGCTACATGCAAAAAAAATAAGGCTTAGGGGGTATAATCAAAGTGAAGTTATTGCACAGGGTATGTCGCAAATATTAAATATTCCGGTAGTTTCAGATTTGTTAAAAAGGCAAATTGCTACTGCAACACAAACACGAAAATCGCGATTTGAACGATGGGAAAACGTTGACAATGTTTTTGTATTAAATGAAGCTGAATCGTTTACCGGTAAGCATGTTCTGTTACTTGATGATGTTATTACAACAGGCTCAACCATTGCAGCGTGTGCCGAAGCATTTTCAGATGTAAAAAACTGCAAAGTAAGTGTGGGTGCTGTGGCATTTGCCCACTCATAAAAAAGGTAATTAATAAGCACTGTTATACCATAACCATATTGCCGTGTTTTCGTATGATTAAAATACTTTTGTTCACACACAATTTATTTTACAATTGACAACAAGGTTTAAAACATATTTGCTCATTTTTTCTTTCCTTCTGCTGGGAACTACGCTTTTGTTGCAATTGTACCTTCAAAAGCGCGACAATGATTTTGTGCGAATTACAGTATTTGCAAAAAAAGCACTGCATCAGGAAGAATCACGCAGCAATAAATTTGTCGATTGGCTTGGCAATGTGCTCTCGAAACAAACAAATTTTTCGGCCATTGACGATAGCCTATTAAGAAATGTTGAAAAACCGCAAAGCGATTTTTATTATTTTATTTACAATGACGATTCGCTTATTTACTGGAGCAATAATTCGGTTTCATTTCCTTACGACCAGGTTAAAAGCGGACTCAACCAACAACTTATATTGCTAAAAAACGGCTGGTATGAATTGTTTAGATATGCACGAAGAAACATTACCATAATTGGGCTGCTTCCTGTAAAAACAAATTATACTTTTCAAAATAATTATTTACGCAACCAGTTTAACCCAATCTTTGATTTACCCGATCATGCCCAACTTGTTGAAAATGCATCGCAAGGCACTTATCCGGTTTTAAGTTCCACAGGTAATTATCTGTTTTCAATAAAGTATAATCCTGATGAGGGCGACCCAAGTAAAAAAAGCTACCTGGCTTTAATGTATTTGCTTGGTTGCTTTTTACTTATTTATTCTTTGTATTTGTTTTCACTAAACCTTTTGCGAACAAAACCTCTGTTTGCCTTTTTAATTTTTAGCATTGTTATTTTACTACGTTGGCTTTCCATTCAGTTTGGATTTCCGGCATTGCTTTATAACTCTCCTTTGTTTAATCCTAAATTTTATGCCACTTCTTTTTTTCTCAATTCACTTGGCGATTTCCTGTTAAGTGTAACTGTTTTTTGCGCATCGGTTCTTTTTATTTACCGCTACCTTCATTTTCGTAAAGAAAAAATTCAACTTATTAAACACAATAAAGCGCTGTTGTCGGTTGCTGTTGTCGGCAACCTGCTTTTTACTTTTTTGTTTTCGGTTTTTATAAATTATTTGCTCAGCGGGCTAATACTAAATTCAAAAATTTCGTTTAACGTAAATAATATTTTTGAGCTGACCTCATTTAGCCTGGTAGGCTTTTTGATTATCGGGATATTACTATTTACTTTTTATGTTTCGTGCGAGGGTACAGTTCGCTTTGTACAATACGGAGGTTTTGCCATTGCTTACAATTTTCTCCTTTTTCTTATTACACAGGGTTTGTTTCTTATTATTTTAATTTGGATGCGCGAAAGCGAGGTGTTTGTTAATTACGGAGTAAGCACTTTTCTTCTTACCAACTCGCTTATTTTGTTTATAAGTTACATTCGATATACAACCCGGAGTACTTTTTCTGTTGCACGGTTTATGCTTGTGGTTTTTGGATTTTCGGTTTATGCTGCACAAACTATTTCTGACTTTAACCAGCGAAGAGAAAAAAACAATATGCAGCTTCTGCTCAACAAAGTTGAAAACCGTGAAGACCTAATTGCCGAATTTCTTTTTCAGGAAATAGAACAAAATATAAGTAACGATAATTTTTTAACCGCATACTTTACTTCAGGTGTTGGAAATGATTTTGAAGACAAAATAAAAAAAAGAATATCGCTGTTATACTTTAGCCAGGTTTACTGGTCAAGGTACGATATACGTGTAAAAGCTTTTGATTCATGTGGTACCGCTTTATTCAGGCAAATAGATACTACTCGAAGCATTGCCTACTTTGATACCCTTATTGCCAACAATACACGCCCCACGTACAGCAATGCGTTTAGTTATCTTAATACACCTACCGGCAGAATCGCATACATTGGAAAAATTATTTTTAAGGATAAAGCCTACCCCACCAAAACATCAGGAACATTAATTATTGAACTGGATTCAAAATTTTTTCAAGAGGAAGGAGGGTTTCCCGATCTGCTTTTGTCGGATAAGATGCCGGCAGTAAAAGATATTTCAAATTATTCGTATGCCAAGTATCAGGATAATAAGCTTATTGTTCAAAACGGAAAGTTTGATTATTATATAAATCCATCAACGTACGAAAAACTATACGGAAAAATTGAGGCCGATAAATTTGTTGTTTTTTCAGGTTATACGCATCTTTTTCATTTGTATGGAAATAATCAGCGCATTATTATTTCGCACAAAAACCCCACATTTCTTGAAGCACTAACATTGTTTTCGTATGTGTTTATATTCTTTTCGGTAACATTTATTGCTTTATACCTTTTGCAACTTTTGGTACGCAGCAATTTAAATTTTCAACTCGATTTCAGAAAACGTATTCAACTATCGGTAATAGCTGTGGTGGTGGTGGCCATATTGCTTATAGGCGGAGGCTCTATTTACTACATAATAAAAGGATATACCGATGAACAAAAACTTCGTATTAAAGAACGGCTCTCATCATTGCTTGTTGCTGTTGAAAACGAAGTAGAAGAACATCCGCTTCAGCAAGCAACAATTGCCGATGAGTCTGCTTTTGCATTTTCAAAAATTTCAAACACGCTTGGCACCGATTTTAATTTGTACAGCAAAAGCGGGCGGCTTATGTTTTCAACCCAGTCAAAAATATTTGATCAGGAAATTATTTCCAACCTCATGAACCGCCAGGCTTATGATCAGCTTGTAAATTATCAAGCCACCAATTTTATACATGATGAGCAAATAGGGACACTTGATTTTACTTCGGCTTATGAAACAGTGCGTAATAACGAAAACAAAGTAGTTGGTTTTTTAAACCTCCCTTATTTTGCAAGACAAAACGAATTAAAGAGAGAAATAAGTGGGTTTTTGGTTACGCTTATAAATATTTATGTGTTGCTGTTTGGTGTAGCTGTAATTTTAACGTTTGCAATTTCTAACCGGTTGGTAAAACCCTTAAATGTGATTCAACAACGTTTAGGAAAAATAAAACTTGGAAGAAGCAATGAGTTGATTGAATGGGAGGCAAAGGATGAAATAGGTTCGTTGGTAAACGAGTACAACAAAATGGTGGCGCAACTTACTGAGAGTGCCGAGGCCCTTGCGCAAAGCGAGCGCGAAACCGCGTGGCGCGAAATGGCAAAACAAGTAGCGCATGAAATTAAAAATCCGCTAACACCTATGAAGCTAAGCATGCAGCATTTGCATCGTGCTTACAAAGAAAAAAATGAAAACTTTGATGAAATATTTAACCGTGTTTCTGGAACTTTGATTGAACAGATTGATTCATTGTCGCGCATTGCCACTGAGTTTTCGAATTTTGCTAAAATGCCACGTGGAAATTACGACAAGGTAGATTTGGTAAAAACACTTAAAAGCAACATAGATTTATACAGCGAGACCAGCAATATCAATTTTATTTTTAATAATGAAGTGGGTGCCGAGGCCATTGTGTTTGGCGACCGCGAGCAACTGCTTCGTGTGTTTACTAATCTAATTAAAAACGCTATTCAATCTATACCAGAAAACATTGAAGGAAGTGTAGCAATATATTTAAAACAGAAAGACAATAATTACCACATAACCGTGGCTGATAACGGAAAAGGAATTCCTGAAGATGTAAAACCCAAAATTTTTACCCCAAACTTTACCACTAAAAGCGGAGGTACTGGCCTTGGGCTTGCTATGGTAAAAAGCATTATTGAAAATATGAACGGAAAAATATGGTTTGAAAGCGAACAGGGAAATGGTACATCATTTTTTATAACCATACCTGCATTTTTACGCGAAGAAAACTAAATGTTATTTTATAAATTTTTCAGACAAAATATTACCTCCTGCTACTTGTAGTTGCAAAAAATAAACTCCTTTTGATAGAGAGGATACATCCACTCTAAAATCTTTGTCGGTGGTTAATCCGGCAGTTAAAATTCTTCCCTGCGAGTCGAATATCTTATATTGGTGTAAGCTTTGGCCGCATGTGATGTGTAAAAAATCATGTGCAGGGTTTGGATATAAAACAACTTCTGCAAGTGTATGTATAGTAGCTATACCAAGTATAGTTTCATCAAACTTTATCACCCCTTGCGAGGCTGTGCCTGCCCATACCACATTGTTACTGTCAAGTGTAATGCACTGAACGGTATTATCTGGCATAGGAGAATTGGTCATGTTGTATGATTGGTAGTTTATCCCAGTTCGTTTTACTATTCCGCTATCAAGAGTGCTAAACCACAATGCCGATTCATCACTGGTAAATTTTAATGCGGAAAGTGCATTGCTGGGGATAAACGAATTTCCTAAGTAATACCAAAACCAGCCACCAACAATTCTGCGTACCACAATTCCGTTTGAAGGTGTGGCTATCCAAACATTTCCGGATGAATCTTCGTCAAAGCCAACTTGGGTGTTGTCAGGAATTCCTGAGCCATTAGCTATGGTATATACATCTTTAATAGTATCATTATCTACCACCGCAAGTCCTCCATTTACTGTACCAACAAAAACTCTTTTGTTTTCAACCGGAAGCACTGCTGCTATGTTATCGTAAGTTAACAAACTGTTTGCCGAAGTAAATGTAAGCCAGTTGGAGCCATCAAATTTTGCAAGGCCGCTTATGGTGCCAATCCACAAAGCACCGGCCGAATCAAAAGCAAGTGACTTGATAGAATTATCGGGCAACATTGAATTTGTAATATCATATACTGTCCAATTAATGCCATCGAATTTTGCTACACCACCATTAAAAGTTCCTATCCAGGCATTCTGAAGTGAGTCAAAAGCTACAGCTCTAACAACATTATCAGGTAAACCAGAGTTGGTTGTAAAATAATTTGTCCATGATATATCGTCATAAACCGAAAGGCCATAGTCTGTGCCTATCCATTTTTTTCCAAGAGCATCAATAACAATACACCGCACGGAATTTTCGGGCAAAGGAGAATTGGCAGTTGAATAATGTGTCCATGTCTGCTGTGTAAACGATTGCAGGTAAAAAAACAGAAATGGAAAGAGAAGATATTTTTTCATTTGTCAAAATTATAAAAAACAAAAAACCCTTCATTGCTGAAGGGTTATTGCTTGGTTAGTCAGGTAATTCAGATTATTCCAATACTACTTTTATTGTCTTATTTTGATTTTCTCCTTCCACTTTTAAAAGATACACACCTTTTACAAGATAAGATAAATCAAGTGTATGAATGTTTTCTCCTTTTTTGTTAATTGCAACCACAGTTAATACTTCTTTACCAAGCACATTAAACAATCGCATTACCAATTTTTCGCTACCAATGCTGTTTACTTGCAGGTTTATATTCCCACTGGTAGGATTAGGAGATGCAGTAACATCGTTAACGGTAATTTCATTGCTGTTTTCGTTTTGTGTTTTGCAATTTACCGTAACAGCTATTGGGGTAGCTGTTTTTGTACATCCATTTGCTGTTTCTAAAACTCGGTAATTTCCTGTTGTGGATGCAACATACGATTGGTTGGTAGCTCCTGCAATGTTTACACTCCCCTTTTGCCATTGATATGCAACACCTGTAAAAGTGTTAGCGGTAAGGGTTACACTTCCTCCTGCACAAAATGTTGTTGGGCCACCCGGTGTAATGGTTGGCTTTGGATTATTAATAACATTAAGTGTGGATTGGTTTGAAGTAGCTGTGCAAGCACCACCCTGTATAACCATTACTGTATAGTTTGCTCCTTGTGAGGTTGCAAATGTTGAGTTGGTGGCACCGGCAACTGCGGCTCCATTTCTAAACCATTGATAGATGTAATTTAATCCGGAGCTTGCAGTAAATGTTGCCGCACTTCCCTCGCAAACGGTGGTAAGTACAGGAGTAACACTTATGCTAAGGGCTGTTACGTTTACTGTGGTTGCAGCCGAGGTTGTATTGCCGCATGGCGAGTTAATTGCAACAGAATAATTGCCCGCAGCGCTTGCATTATACGTTTGTGATGTAGCGCCATTAATATTAACCCCGTTTAGCTGCCACTGATAGTTGTATCCGGCTCCGGCATTTGCAGTTAAAGCAGCTATAGCTCCACTACATATATTTACCGAACCTGATGGAGTAACGACTGCAGAAATACTTCCGGCAGATACACTAATTGTATTTGAAGTTGCATTGCCGCATGATGCAGAAACAACACATGTATAATTTCCTGATACAGTTGCCACGTAAGATGCATTGGTAGCTCCGCCAATATTGGTTCCGTTATTTTGCCATTGTAAGCTATAGCCGGGTATTGGATTTGTTACATCCAGAGTAACCGAACTTCCGTTACAAAACGATGTGGGGCCATTGGCAGTGATTGCTGATGTTACCGATGATGCACCGGCACTTACTGTAACATCCATACCTTGTTTTGTACATCCGTTTGCTGTTTGCTTAACACGATATTTTCCTGATGTGCTGGCTGTGTATAACTGATTGGTTGCGCCAGCAATATCAATCGAATTTTTTTGCCATTGATAAGTTACCCCTGCATACGCATTTGAAATTAATGCAACACTACCTGGAGAACAAAAAGTAAGCGGAGTGTTGTAGGTTAGCACAGGAGCAGGATTGTTGATTACCGTTATTGCAATACTGTTTGAATTTCCGCTGCAACCGGTTGTTGTAATTGCGCAATAATAATTTCCAGCTGATGAAACTGCATAGCTTGCTGAAGTAGCTCCAGCCTGAGCAGAGTTGTTTTTATACCATTGGTACGAAGTTCCTCCAGCAGTTGCATTTAACGTTACCGCTGTGCCTTCGCAAATAGTGGTTGAACCTGATGCTGTAATTGCAGGAGTACCTGTGCTTACCGATATGGCAACAGAAGTTGATGTGGAAGAACAGTTGTTTGAATTGGTTACAACAACAGAATAGCTGCCTGATGCACCGGCAGTGTAGGTTGAACTTGTAGCTCCTGAAATATTGTTGCCATTAAATTTCCACTGATATGATAACCCGGCTCCGGTATTTGCAGAAATAAGTTGGGTAGGGTTGCAAGTGGTAACAGTTCCAGATGGGGTGGTGGTGGCTGAAGGTAATGGGTTTACTGTAATGTTTGCAGGTGCGCTCGTGTTGGTACATCCATTGGCATCGGTATATGTATAAGTATAGGTAGTGGAGGTGCCTGTATAAGGATTGGGTTGACTGTAGTTTCCACCCGCAGGTGTTCCTGCAAGAGCGATTGAAGAACCTGCGCATCCACTAACATTATTAGCGGTAACATTAGGTAATGGGTTTACGGTAACGGTTACAGATTTGGAATCAGAACAGCCTCCAGTATTGGTTCCGGTAACGATATAAGTTGTAGTACTTGCCGGAGTGGCAATAACAGTAGCACCTGTTGTTGCATTTAATCCTGTTGATGGACTCCATGAGTATGAATTGGCTCCATTAGCAGTTAAAGTAGCCGATGATCCTGCACATATTGCTGTACTTGGCGATACGGTAACTACAGGGTTTGAAATATTTACAGTTACCGAATTTGAGCCGGTACATCCGGTAATTGATTCAGTTGCGGTAACTATATATGTTGTTGGCGAAACGGTTGGTGAAGCTGTTGGATTTTGTGATGTTGAATTAAATCCTGAAGGGTTTGATGTCCATACATAACTCATTGTTGTTGGAACTTGCGTGTTAATCCTAAATGTCCAATTGTTAAGGGTTCCTACATCACTTGCATCAAGGTCAATAACTTTTAGCTGCCAGTTTCCGTTTGCGTTTCCTGTAAACGAGCTTAGGTTACCATCGGGTATATAACTTCCTGAAAAAGGAGGCGAACCTGCAGAAATTAAAGTGGAGGCAGACATGCTGAAAGTTGTTCCGGTAAAATTATTTCCGCTACCGCCTCTGCGATTACTAAGTAAAATACTTTGACCTGATGGAGAAACAAGACGGATTTCTAAATCACCAGTGTAAGTATGTGTAATGTTTACGGTTACCGAAACTACTGCGCCAGCAACAAGAGTTGAAGGATTGATACCCGAAACCGCAATGGTTGATGTAATACCCGTTGCGTTATTATCAGGAATATTATACACGGTACTGTTGGTTGAGGCCTGTGTTTGATTACCTACACCGGCACCTGTTGCCGAAGAGTTAAGCGCAACCTGCTGTCCGCTGCAAATGTTTGTTGATGATGCTCCAGCAGAAACACTCATTGGGTTAACAGTTACTGTAACAGCATTTGAAGTGGCTGGACAAGCAGTTGTTCCATCAACAGTACATGAGTAAGTGCCTGACTGATTAACGGTAATTGATTGGGTAGTTGCTCCATTACTCCATAGGTAGCTTGTAGCAGCGGTGCTTGTAAGTGTTACGCTTCCGCCCGTACAAAATGTTGTAGCTCCGCTACCTGTTACTACTGGCACTGTACCAGCCTGTTTGGTTAATGTAAATGGCACAGCTATTACATTGTTGTTATCATTTTCTTCTAAAAAATAATTGTATGGGTCTTGCTGGCAAACTATATAATAGTTACCGTTACAGGTGCCCGGAGGAATTACAATATACATACCATCTAAACTTTGAACATAGGTATCATAATACCCAACCGAAATACCTTGTAATGTTGTTGAACAGCCATAACTGCCGCCACCCAGTGCATAATTGCCATAAAATTCTGCTGAAGTATTTAATGTATCGCCATTATCGGCAATGCAAAGTGTTCCTGATGTACAGGGTCCAATATCCAATAAGCAAAAAGCAAGTTTTGCTCCATTGCCAACTATGGGCCAATTAAGTGGATTAGGGTCGGTAGTTTGTGTGCGCAATGTATAAACTCCCCAATCATCAACGTGCTGATGCCCGTGTGATGGATGATAGGTCATAGTACCGGCAGCACGGTCGTAATAAGACATTGTGTTGCCGTTTTTATGATAAATTCTTTGGTTGATTAAAATTTTTGGATACGTAATTCCATCAGGACAAATAGAAGGCGCTGTACCAACAAACGTATCCGTTCCGCAAACAAAAATATTTGTTGAGCGTGTTTCCATTGGCCCGTGACCGATGTTTGGTGTGGTAACGGATATGCGCAACAAACCGTTATTGCTTCCATTGCCTGTTTGTGAGTATTCAATAACTCCGCTTGAACCAATTTGTGTTAGCGGATACCTTGATGCTTTAATATCGGGAAGCAGGTCACAGTTGGTACCTCCGCCTAAACAGGTACATGAAGTTGAATTGGTAAGTGTGCATTGTGAAACAGCTAATTGCCATGAGCAAAGCAAAGCAACTAACACTACGTAAATTTTTCTCATACGATGGTGTAATTTGTTTTTGATTATTTTGTAAAAATCAGATTTTTTTGACAGCCCCTAATGTAGTAAAAACAATGTATGCAACAAGAAGTATTTTTTGCCAACCTCCACATATTTCAGGCAAACGTATTCATCAAACGGGTAAAAAGTTAGTTACTCCCTTAAAAGTTTTTCAACCAATCCCGTAAAATCGCCCTTTTCCTTTTCAAAATAGTTGCCTGTAGCAGGCCCGTTAAATCCGGTGTGTACTTTACGGACTTCCCCTTTCTTGTCAATAAAAATTGTAGTTGGATAGCCATTTACTTTCGTTAGCGTATTCATTTTATCTGATGCATTGCTGCGGTTACCTGCAAGCAGCAATTTGTAATTTACGCTGTAGCGTTTTTTTACGCGTGCAACATTTGCAGCGGCTTTTTTAAATTCATCTGTTTTCTCAAAACACAAGCCAATTATTTCAAGGTTTTGGGTCTTATGTTTATCATAAAACGGAGATAAAAAATTTGTTTCATCCATACAATTGGGGCACCAGGAACCCATTATTTGAATAATCACCACCTTATTTTTATACTCCTCATTAGGAAAAATAAACTTGACGCTATCAAGAGTTAAAGCCTCAAACGAAATATTTTTTGCTTCAGCTTTCATGGTAGTTATCGAATAAGCGTCTGGCAATTGAGCGTTTTCATTTTTTGTGGCAACCCACTGCTCTTTCCAATGTGTGCCCGAACAATAGATGCCTGAAATTTTTCCTTCGCTAAGTTTTGCTTTAAATAAATATGCATGGGCACCATCAAAGCACGACATAAAAATACTATCGCCATTTACACAGCCTTCTAAAAAACGGTAGTCACCGGTAGTGGTCATAAACGTTCCGGTAAGGTAATTTTCTTTTTGTAAAAACACACCAACGCTAAATGACGAATCTTTGCTGCCGGGACTAAAATAAACTGCCCACTTGCCGGTTATATTAATAGTGGCACTAGGATTTTTCTTAAACCTGTAATTTTTGTTTGCTTCTGCTTTAAAAATTATTTCGCGATTATTTTGCCGTGAGTTGTTAAACCAAATTCCTGTCATTTCATTTTCTGTTGCCATAACTTTTATCTCTGAATCAAAAACCGGAAGTTTTATAAAAACAGAATCGGCCCGAACCGAAATTTCATCCACCAAAATTTTTTCGTCACCATTAATTATTGTTAAGGTATAAGATACGTTTGATTTTTCTAATTGAAAAGTAAAGGGCAGTTCGCCATCCGGAAGCGCAAGTGTGGCACGCCAAATACCTGTAGCCAATGCAAGGGTTTTAATCATGGTATTGTTATTATGCGCATAAAGCTACTTGTTTTTATGATTTAAGATTTTTTTTTTAAAACAACGATAAATTAAACTTCTTTTCTACTTTTAAACCGTGATGGAACCCAACTTTTCTGTTAGCGATTTTGACGCATTGCTGCAAAAGAAAAACGCATTAAATAATTTTTGCTTTTTATCCAGCAATGGTTTTGCTGCACAAAAAGGGCTTAATCTTAACCGGTATAATTTTCTTTCAGCAATGGGCAGTATGGATGAGGTTAAGACAAACAAAAATTCTCTTAGCGCCTTACAGCTTTTTTTAAATAAGCATAAGAATAAGTGGGTATTTGGTTTTTTAAGCTACGATGTAAAAAACGAAATAGAAAAACTTGCATCAAAAAATACAGATAACCTAAAGTTTCCTGCCATCCATTTTTTTGTTCCTCACATTGTTTTTATTTCACAAAACAATAAGGTAAAAATCATTAACCAATCAAATGGCGATAAGCTTTTTCCTAAATACAAAACCACCAAAATGTATTTACCAAACAGCAGGGCAGGCATAAAATTAAAATCGCGGTTTACAAAGCAGCAGTATGTTGCCGGTGTTAACAAAATAAAAAAACACATACAACGGGGCAATGTCTATGAAGTAACTTTTTCGCAGGAGTTTTACTGCGCAAACACGATTATTAATCCTTTCGAAACATTTGTAAAACTTTGTTCAACTTCACCGGCACCCATGAGTTGTTTTTATAAAACAAACAACAACTTTTTGATTTCTTCAAGCCCCGAACGATTTTTGTGCAGGCATGGCAATACAATTTATTCGCAGCCTGTTAAAGGAACTATGCCGCGCGGAAAAACAAAAAAACAGGACGAAGCATTAAAAAATAAATTAATAGCCAGCGAAAAAGAACGTGCCGAAAATGCAATGATTGTTGACCTGGTACGAAACGATTTATCGCGCATAGCAAAAAAAGGAAGCGTAAACGTAAATGAATTATTTGGCGTTTATACGTTTAGTAAAGTACACCAATTAATTTCAACTATTAGTTGTAAGGCGGATAAAAGTGTGAATTTTACCGACATTATGAAGGCAACATTTCCAATGGGCAGCATGACCGGTGCACCAAAAATAAGTGCAATGAAGTTGATTGACACATTTGAAAAATCAAAACGCGGTTTATTTTCGGGATGTGTTGGCTACATAGCCCCCAATGGCGATTTTGATTTTAATGTTGTTATACGAAGCATACTATACAATGCCGAAAAAAAATATGTAAGTGTGTATGCGGGTGGAGCTATAACGGCTTTGAGCGATGCTGAAAAAGAGTACGAAGAAAGTTTGCTTAAAGCACACGCACTATTGGATGTGTTAAAGTAAAAATGACTGCTTTATGACTGAAAAATTCAGGCAATTTGTTTTAGAAAAAAAATTATTTAACCCTGCTCATAAAATTTTACTTGCGGTAAGTGGTGGAATTGATTCAGTGGTAATGGCTCATCTTTTTGCAGAGGCAGGTTTTAGTTTTGGAATTGCGCATTGTAATTTTCTTTTACGTGGTAAAGAATCTGACAATGACGAGAAGTTTGTTGAATCGCTTGCTACAAAACTTAAAGTTCCATTTTTTGTTGCCCAAATAGAGACGAAAATACTTGCTGCTAAAAATAAATTTTCGATACAGGAAGCAGCCCGAATATACCGTTACGGTTTTTTTGAAAATACTCTATCAGAATATGATTATAATTTTGTTGCTGTGGCTCATAATGCAAACGATTCAACCGAAACAGTTTTGTTAAACCTTGTTCGCGGCAGCGGCATTGCAGCCTATCATGGAATAAAAATAGAGAACAATAATATCATTCGCCCGCTTTTGTTTGCAACACGCAAGGAAATTGAGCAATACGCTAAAGAAAAAAAAATAAAATGGCGCGAGGATTCATCAAACAATTCTGACGATTACACAAGAAACAAAATTCGACATCATGTAATTCCTGCTTTAATTAAAATAAACCCCTCGTTAAACGAAACACTAAAGTTGCATTTGCAACACATGCAGGATGCGGAAGCAATTTATCAAGCATATATTCAACTTGCGAAAGAAATAATTCTTGTAAAAGAAAAAACCGGCTGGAAAATTTCGATAGCGAAGCTTTTAATAATGCCCGCACCAAAAACTATTTTGTTTGAATCAATAAGGGAATTCGGATTCAGTCATCATCAGGTAGCTGATATCTTTACCTCAATAACCTCTACCAGAAAATTTTTGGTTTCTACAAATCAATTTGAATTAATAAAGGATAGGAAATTTCTTTTTTTAAGAAAAAATAAAGCGCGCTTTTCTTATCATGCTGCAATAAAAAACTGTGGCAAAATTGTTTTGAAAGGATTTTCCATTTCTGTTTCGGAAGTAACACTTGACAAGAAAACAAAACAGCAAATTACGACTGGAAAAATTAAGGATCCGACAACTTGTTTTTTAAATTCTGATAATATTAAATTTCCTTTGACCATTCGCACCTGGGAGGCGGGTGATTATTTTTGTCCGCTGGGCATGAAGGGAAAAAAACTACTTAGCGACTTTTTTACTGATGAAAAATATTCTTACAGCGATAAGGAAAAACAATTATTGCTTCTCACAAAAAATGACGTACTTTGGGTTGTAGGAAAACGAATAGACGACAGGTTTAAAATTACAGCCAGTACCAAAAATGTTTTAAAGATTACATTTAATGACAAAAGATAACCGCGAAGTTTTATTTGAAGAAAGGCAGTATTTGGGACTTAACAAATATTCGATGCTCCGAAGTTTGGTTTTATCCTTGTTTTGCTTTGTTGCCTACTATTATACCGAAGACCGCGAACAAAATGCCGATTTACTTTTTTTGGCCGGAATAATTTTGATGATTATAACCCTGCTGTCAATATTTATTTTGCACTTGCATACACGTATTTATTCAAATTGCATTGAATTAGATGGATTATGGACAACACGAAAAGTAAAAATTGATTTATCATCGGTGCTAAAGGTTGAAAAAACACCGTACAGCAACTACATACTTAATAACCCTGTTTATAATTTACACCGGAAAGGAACGGTTAAATTTTTTACTTCGGGCCGCGATGCAATAAAGCTTACCGATAAAGACGGACTGGAGTATTTAATTGGAACACACAAGCAGGAAGAATTTTCCAGAATTGTGAGCGAACAATTATCAAAGTCATAAAACAATTTTTTAAAATTAGTTACATAAAATGAAAAAGGCAATAATTATTTTGGCTGTTGCTACAGCATTATTTTGTTTAAACACAAACGCACAAACCTATAAGCGCGCGCGCATTTGGCTTGATGGAAAATCTCCCTTACAGTTATCCAATACAGGCATTGACCTGACAGAAACGTTTTGTAAAAAGAATTTTTTTTACGAATCCGATTTCAACGAATCGGAACTAAGAAAAGTAAATGCAGCAGGCTTTAGAACCGAAATTTTAATTGATGACGTTCAAAAATTTTATCGCGAACAAAATTTAAACGGAGGGCAAAAAATTTCTTCTGCTGCTAATGGCTGCTTTTCTGCACCCGATTATCCGCAACCTGCTAATTTTGGTTATGGCAGCATGGGCGGATTTTTTACTTACCAGGAATTGTTGGACAATTTAGACAGTATGGTTGCAAAATTTCCAAATCTTATTTCGGCAAAACAACCCATCAGCGCACAAACAACTTTTGAGGGAAGGCCTGTTTACTGGCTACGTCTGTCTGATAATCCAAACGTGGACGAAACCGAACCTGAAGTTTTATATACAGCATTGCATCATGCACGCGAGCCCAACGGCATGGCTGCCATTGTTTATTATATGTGGTACCTGATGGAAAATTATGCCACTGATACAGCCATTCAAAAATTGGTTGACAATACCGAAATGTATTTTATACCCTGTGTAAATCCTGACGGATATATTTATAACGAACTTACCGACCCCAACGGTGGCGGTATGTGGCGCAAAAACCGTAAAGATTTTACCAATGGAATTTATGGGGTTGACCTTAACCGTAATTATGGGTACAATTGGGGATTTGATGATAATGGCTCATCGCCCGATTCAAACGATATAACTTTTCGCGGCAACGCTCCTTTTAGCGAAGCCGAAACACAAATGACAAGTTCATTTTGCAATGCGCATAATTTTAAGCTGGCTTTAAATTATCATACGTACAGTAATTTGCTTATTAATCCATGGGGATACGTTCCTGATTTTTATACTCCCGATTCGGCACTGTATGATAACTACACCGAGTTGCTTACGCGTTATAATAGTTATACACGGGGCACTGCCAACCAAACAGTAGGCTATCTTGTAAACGGAAGCAGTGACGATTGGATGTATGGCGAGCAAACTGCAAAACCAAAAATTATGGCAATGACACCCGAAGTGGGCGATGGCAATGATGGCTTTTGGCCACAGCAAAACCGCATTGTTGATTTGTGTAAAGAAAACATGTTTGCAAATTTAATGACAGCAAAACTTGCCGGCCGCTATGGCATTGCCAATGATCAAATGCCCTGGTGCATTTCCCAAACCAACGGCTATATAAAATTTGATTTTTCATTATTAGGACTTGATACTACAGGTGTTTTTTCTGTAGCAGTAGTTCCTGTTTCGGCAAACATAAGTTTGGTTGGAGCAGCTAAAAATTATACAGGGCTTAACCTTTTACAACTGGTATCCGATTCTATTTCGTTTGCATTGGCAGCAGGAGTTTTACCTGGTGATGAAATAAAATATTTGCTTACTGTAAACAATGGCCTGTATACCGATGCAGACACTGTTACAAAAATTTTTGGCACTCCTGTAATTGCTCTAAATGATAATGCAAATAATACAGCTAACTGGCAGTCGCCAACTCAATGGGCAACTACTATATCAGCATTTGTTTCATCACCATCAAGTATTACCGATAGTCCGTTTGGTTTGTACAATCCGAATTCGTTTACCGAAATTGCTTTGTCATCGCCTGTAAATCTTGTTAATGCTTCGGCAGCTTATCTTTCGTTTTATGCCAAATGGGAAATCGAAAATAATTTTGACATGACACAACTTTCTATTTCAAATGATAACGGAGTAAACTGGTTTCCGCTATGTGGAAAATATACCAATCCGGGTTCGTCATTTCAGGATCCTGGCAACCCGCTTTATGATGGCAACCAATTAACATGGGTTAAGGAAGAAATAAATCTTGAAAGTTACACAGGGCAAAACGTGCTGTTTAAATTTGCTTTGGCAAGTGATGGCTTTGCCGAATATGAAGGTTTTTATTTTGATGATTTTAAAGTTGAAAAAATTGTGGCTTCGGGTGTGGGCCTTCAATCTTCTGAAAATTCCATGGTGTTTTCCTTGTATCCTAACCCTGCAACAGAGAGTTTTGTATTGCACTACAATACACCTTCGGCTGCCGAATTTATTTTGTATGATGCTGTTGGAAAAAAAATAAACGCAGTTGCTTTGGACGAAAACCAACATGAGAAAAAAATTGACTGCACAAATCTTTCGAAAGGAATTTACTTTTACAAAATAAAAAACCAGCACTCAGTAACCCTAAGTCATAAAATGGTAATTTATTAGCCGGACATCACTACAATTAGTGGTTAAAAAATTACACCGCACCAACAGGGATGTTTTATTTTTGAAATAATTTGATACCACTGTTTAAAAAATCCGGATGAAAAAAATTCTTTTTGCTCTTCTATTTCTTTTTGTTTTAAAAACACAAACGTATGCTGCTGCTGGCGATACCACCATTGTATATACTCAGCACGACAGTTTGGTTGTAACCAATCCTTCAACCGGATGGAATCCGTATCCGATGTGGGCAACTTTTCCATCGGCATCGGTAAACTATCGCAAGGTGCTACTTACTTTAAAATACAAATGCCCTACCGCAAATGGTATTGGTATGGCCTGTGGTGAATGGGATTATATTGACTATATAATAATGCGCAGACATGGAAGTGCAAATGCATCATCAAAAGATTTGGAAATGGCGCGCTACATAACATCGTATGGCAATGGCAACAACAGCCAGTGGCATGCCGAATGGGTTTTGGATATTTCCGAATACGCATCGCTGCTGCACGATTCGGTTGAAATAGAATACCAACATACCGGATACGAAACCAACGTGAGCAAAGGATGGCTTGTAACTGTGCAGTTTACTTTTATTGAAGGCATACCGCCATGCGAAACAGTTAGCATTGAGCAAATGTGGAAAGGCTCAATGCCGTATGGCAATGCAGCTAACCCAATAGAAAATTATTTGCAGCCCGACACCTTTACCGTTGATGCCAATACCAATATTGTACTGCTTAAAGTTACCCAATCAGGACATGGGTATGATGCCACCGAGTGCGCTGAGTTCTGCTCAAAAACACGTGATGTTTATTTTGACAACAATCTGGTGGAAACAAAATCTGTTTGGCGCCTATGCGGAACCAATCCAATTTATCCGCAAGGCGGAACATGGGTTTATGACCGTGCCAATTGGTGCCCGGGCGGATTTGTTTATCCAGACAAGTACACTTTTAATGTTGTATCAGGTAGTACTCACGTAGCCGATATAGATATGCAAGCGTACACCATTTCAAATCCATCAGCCAATTATGTTATTGATGCGCAAAAATTTGAATTTAAAAATCCGGTACATGCAAATGATGTTAGCATTGAAGAAATCTCTGAGCCCAATACTATTTTTGAATTTTCGAGACAAAATCCGGTGTGCAATGACCCAAAAATTAAATTGCGAAACAATGGCAGTGCACCCGTTACCTCCGCAACCATACAGTACGGAATAATTGGATTTGCTAATGCTACCTACACATTTACAGGCATACTTGACCCGCTACAAAGCGTAAGCCTTACTCTGCCGGGAATTATTACTCCGCAGCTAGGCAACCAAACCTTTAGGGCTTACATTGCCAATGTAAATGGTGTGCAGGATGAATACACGTATGATGATACGGCTTATACAACTGCAATCATTCCTCCAGTACTTGATACCGTTTTTGTTTTGCGGTTAAAAACAAATGTTAATGCAAACGAAACGTCATTTAAGTTTTGGGATGCATCAGGCAATATTGTTTTTCAGAAAAACGCAGGGCAGCTTACTGCGAATACTTTGTATAAAGACACATTGCATTTTCCGGCAGGCTGTTATCGCTTTACACTTTATGATGGCGGAAACGATGGCCTTTCATGGTGGGCTAATTCTGCACAGGGAACAGGCTATTGCAATTTGTATAAATACAATGCCACCGGCTATTACAAAATTTTTAATGCAGATTTTGGAGCAGAGGTATCCTTTAATTTTAATGTTTCACCCGGAGGAGTTATTTCTTCAATAGAAAACACAAACAATGTTTTTTCTTTTGATGTATATCCGAATCCGGTACAAAACAGCTTTGATGTAAACCTTAGTTTTGAAAGTGCCACAGATGTAAAGCTTGTACTTGTAAACTCAATGGGTCAAGTAATAGAGGTCCGTACATTCAAAAACTTTTTTGCCGATATGGTTGCATATGATGTTTCATCACTTAACAATGGTATATATTTCTTAAGGCTTGAAACAGCCCGTCAAAGTGAAGTGCGTAAGATAGTTGTGCAAAAATAAAACCCTTACCATCTATGTTTATATTAAAGATTTGTTTTACGCTGTATCATCATTTTTCATATTGTATTACTTCAAATAAAGGATAGTCTTTTTAAAAAAAACATTTAATTTGTTTGAGGCACTCATGGTAAATAAAGCACTGTTTGCTTAGACTAAGCAAAGTCATCGGTATGTCATTGTTATATTTGCTCAAAATGTAATCCTTCGTATGAAAACTATTTTTAAAATATTTCTGGCAACAGCCATTTCCATTTCATGTTACGCGCAAGAGCAATCTTACATATATCCAACCGATTCGTTAGTAAAACAAAAATTAGAAAAATGGCGCGACCAAAAATTCGGAATGATAATTCACTGGGGATTGTATGCTGTTCCGGGCATTGTAGAGTCGTGGAGTATTTGTAACGAAGATTGGATTTCGCGCGACAGCACAATTAAGTACGAAGATTATAAAAACTGGTATTGGGGTTTGAAAAAAGATTTTAATCCACAAAAATTTAATCCCGATCAATGGGCAAAAGCTGCCAAGGATGCAGGTATGAAATATTTAGTGTTTACCACAAAGCATCACGATGGCTTTTGCATGTTTGATACTAAGGAAACAAATTTTAAAATTACCAATGGCCCGTTTGCAAATAATCCAAAATCAAATGTTGCCAAATATGTTTTTGATGCATTCAGAAAACAGGGAATGATGATTGGTGCGTATTTTTCAAAACCCGACTGGCACAGCGAAAACTATTGGTGGCCAACCTATGCAACCGCAAACCGAAATAATAATTACGACATCAGAAAATTTCCGTGGCGCTGGGATAATTTTAAAAAATATACTTACAACCAGATTAGTGAACTGATGCATGATTATGGCAGTATGGATATTTTGTGGTTGGATGGCGGCTGGGTGCGCCCTCTGCAAACAGTGAACGATGAAGTGCGCAGTTGGGGTGCTGACATACCAGCGTGGAGCCAGGATATTGATATGCCGAAAATTGCAACCATGGCGCGGCAAGCGCAACCCGGTTTATTAATTGTTGACCGTACAGTGCATGGAGAGTTTGAAAATTACCGCACACCCGAACAAAATATTCCTGCAACAAAATTGGATTACCCGTGGGAAAGTTGCATTACTTTAGGCGGTGCCTGGGGCTGGGTGCCTAATGAGAAATATAAATCAGCAGCAGAAGTGATTCATAAGCTTATTGAAATTGTTGCTAAAGGCGGAAGCCTTTTGCTTGGTGTTGGCCCAAAAGCCGATGGCACTTTACCTGACGATGCAGTAAATCGGTTAGAAGAAATTGGCAAATGGATGAATCAAAATGGAGAAGCAATTTATAACACAAGAGCCATTGACCATTTTAGTGAACAAAATATTTTCTTTACCAAATCAAAAAACACCAACACACATTTTGCAATTGTAAATTTAAATGATGGAGAAACAATTCCTGCAACAATTGAATGGACAATTAACTTGCCCAAGAAAAATTCAATAATTATTTGCCTTCAAAATAAAAAAGAAGTGAAGTGGAAAATTGAAAACAGAAAAGTGATTGTTACAATTCCTGAAGAGATTAGAAATGCGAAAAATAATTATGCTTTGGTTTTTAAATTTGAGAAATGATTGCACACTGATGACACGATCGCAACAGATTAAAACTGATTTAATTTTATTGTCCGCCAAAATTTGTTTTAATCCGCGTCATCTGTGTGCCATCTTTTTGCTCTTCTCAATCTCCACACTTTCCCAACCCGCTTTTCGCAACAGCAATTTATCAATTGAGGAACGCACCAACGATTTACTAAAACAACTTACACTTGAAGAAAAAATTTCATTGCTTGGCTATCGCAGCAAAACAGTTGAGCGATTTAACATTCCGGCATACAACTGGTGGAACGAAGCACTGCATGGCGTGGCTCGTGCAGGCAAGGCAACGGTGTTCCCTCAGGCAATAGGAATGGCTGCAAGTTTTAATACTGAGTTGATGCATGATGTTGCTGATGCAATTTCTACTGAAGCGCGTGCAAAATATAATTTGGCTGTGGCAAAAAATATTCGTTCGCAATATTTGGGTTTAACATTCTGGAGTCCCAACATAAATATTTTTCGTGACCCTCGATGGGGACGCGGACAGGAAACGTATGGCGAAGACCCATATCTCACATCGCAAATGGGAATAGCATTTGTAAATGGAATACAGGGTGATGACAAAAATTATCTGAAAGCATCGGCATGTGCAAAACACTTTGCTGTACACAGCGGCCCCGAAGAAGGCCGGCATTCTTTTAATGCGATAGTTGACGAAAAAGATTTGCGCGAAACGTATTTGTATGCTTTTAAAAAATTAGTTGATGGCGGTGTTGAATCCATTATGTGTGCATACAATCGTGTAAACAATGAACCGTGCTGCACAGGAAATACATTGCTGCAAAAAATTTTAAGGCAGGAATGGAATTTCAAAGGCCATGTTGTTACAGATTGCTGGGCGCTGGAAGATATTTGGTCCCGACACAAGGTTTTACCGAATAGTATTGAAGTTGCGGTAGCAGCTATTAAAGCCGGAGTAAATTTAGATTGCAGCAACATGTTGCAAGATGATGTAATGAAATCCATACAACAAAAACTTTTAACAGAAAAAGAAATTGATTCTGCTTTGGCAGGAATTCTTCGTACACAGATTAAATTGGGTTTTTATGATGATGGTGGAATAAAAAAATATGCTTTGTATGGAGAAGATAGTATTGAAAACGCTTATCATGTTGAACTTGCAAGGAAGATGGCTCGAGAAAGTATGGTGCTTTTGAAAAACAATCCTCACCCCCGGCCCCTCTCCGAAGGCGAGGGGAGGTTACTGCCTCTTGATAAAAATAAAATACAATCCATTATGATAGTTGGCCCTAATGCCGCATCACTTGATGCATTGCTTGGAAATTATCATGGGGTAAGCAGCAAGGCAGTAAATTTTGTGGAAGGAATTACTGGTGCTATTGGTGGCGGAATTCGTATGGAGTATGCTATGGGTTGCGATAATTATGATACCTCTCACTTTGGCGGAATATGGGCAGCAGGAAATAGTGATGTTACTATTGCAGTAATCGGCATGACTCCTATTTACGAAGGAGAAGAAGGTGATGCGTTTTTATCAAGTGGAGATAAAAAGAATTTGTCACTTCCAGCATCACACGTTGCATATATAAAAGCATTGCGCAAAGCAAACAACAAACCCATTGTTGCAGTGATAACTGCCGGAAGTGCATTGGATATTTCAAGTATTGAACCCTATGTGAACGCTATAATATATGCCTGGTATCCGGGCGAACAAGGTGGAAATGCATTAGCTGATATTTTATTTGGAAATTATTCTCCGTCAGGAAAACTGCCTGTTACGTTTTATAAAAGTGCGAACGATATTCCTGCATTTGATAATTACAACATGCAAAACCGCACGTATCGTTACTACAATGGCGAAGTTCTGTTTCCATTTGGTTTCGGATTATCATACACAACATTTAATTATGAATGGAAACAAAAACCTGTTTTAAAAAATGATACGATTCAGTTTGCTGTGAGTATAAAAAATACGGGCAACTTTGATGCCGAGGAAACGATTCAGGTTTACATTAAATATCCGGAGCTGGAAAGAATGCCATTAAAAGAATTAAAGTCATTTAAAAAAGTTTTTATCACAAAAGGAAACAGTGCCATTGTACAATTTAATATTCCGGTAAATGAATTAAAGAGATGGGATTTGAAAACAGGGAAGTGGAAATTATTTAAAGGCGATTATACTTTTTTCGCGGGCAATAATTCAATGGATGAAAGGATTATTTATCGGCTTCCAATAAAAAATTAGTCGTATAAACGGTTTTTCAGCGATTCGTATTCCTTAAATTATTTTTCCCTTTTTTCACTCTGTAAAATCAAATTTTTCATCCAAACTTTTCCCGTATTTAAACGGCTATAACCGCTTCTTATCGTAAGTAAATGATTTTTATCCGACTTGCGGAAAAGCATCACCACATCTTTGCACCGTCAAATCGAAATAGAACAAAATAGAACACGAATAACGCGGATTGGGCGGATTGACACGGATAAAAAATTAAACAAAATAATATGCAACTGATTCAAAAAGAAATAACACAAAAAATAATACAGGCATACTACCATGTTTATAATACACTTGGTTATGGTTTTCTTGAAAAGGTTTATATGAACGCACTCATAACTGAACTTGCGGATATGGGATTAAAATGTGAAAAGCAAAAACCAATAAATGTTTTTTATAAAGACAAAATAGTGGGAGAATATTTTGCAGATGTTGTAGTTAACGATTCTGTAATTGTAGAACTAAAAGCTGCTGAATGTTTAATTGAAGCACACGAAATGCAACTTATAAATTATCTTAAAGCAACAAAATTAGAAGTTGGGGTATTACTAAATTTCGGAAAGGAACCTGAATTCAAAAGAAAAGTATTTACCAATATTATAAAAGCTAATCAACAAGCCCAATAATTAATCCGCGAAAAACCGCTTAACCCGCGGCATCCGCGTTCCATTCAAAATTCAAATTCATAAATTATAACAAACAATTAAAAACAAGTTATCATGAACAATTTAAGAAACAGCGTAAGGCTAATTGGAAATCTGGGTGCAGCACCCGAAGTAAAAAACCTTGAAAAAGGAAACAAAGTAGCAAAGCTTTCTTTAGCTACTAACGAAACCTACACCAATGCAAAAGGTGAAAAGGTAACAGACACACAATGGCACAATTTAGTTGTGTGGGGGAAACAAGCAGAAATTGCAGAGAAGTATTTAACCAAAGGCAGCGAAGTTGCCATTGAAGGTAAACTAACTTCGCGCAGTTACACCGATAAGGAGGGCGTAAAAAAATACTTTACCGAAATTGTGGTAAACGATTTTTTGATGCTGGATAAAAAAAGCTAATTCGGTAATACATTTAGTCGATATAAGATACCCTTCTTTTTTGCAAAAGACAAAATCTGTTTTATGATTTTGTCTTTTACATTTTTTATATGGCATTGGCTCTATGAGATTATAAAATCAAATTCTACTTTCGCTCCATGATTTTAGTAACTGGCGGCACAGGGCTTTTGGGTTCACAATTGGTTTTTGATTTAGTGAGTTCAGGAAATGCAGTGCGCGTTTTTAAAAGAAGCTCTTCTGATGTTTTTCTTCTTAAAAAAAAATTTAGTAGCAACAAAAATTTATTCAGCGCCATTGAGTTTGTTGATGGTGATGTGCTTGATATTTTTTCAATTGAGGAAGCATTGAAGGGAATTAAAAAAGTGTATCACTGTGCTGCGCTCGTCTCCTTTGAACCGCGCTTGGCTGCAGCAATGATTAAAACAAATGTTGTTGGAACAGAAAATATGGTTAATGCCTGTTTGAATGCTGATATAGAAAAATTTTGTTACGTAAGTTCAGTGGCATCTCTTGGAAGGAGTAAAGAGGATGAAAACATTTCGGAAGATACACTTTGGGAATATGGCAAGCACAACAACAACTATGCAATTAGTAAATACGGTGCCGAGCGCGAAGTGTGGCGTGGCTTTAACGAAGGATTGAATGGTGTAATAGTTAATCCCTCCATAATTTTAGGCGAAGGCGACTGGACAATGGATTCGTCATCCATAATTGGTCGCGTAGCCGAAGGATTAAAATTTTATACCGATGGAATTTCGGGTTTTGTAGATGCGCGTGATGTAAGCCGGTGCATGATTAACCTGATGGAAAGTTTAGTTACCAACCAACGCTTTATAGTTTCATCTGAAAACATACCGTTTAAAACACTTACCGAAAAAATTGCGATTGAGTTAAAATTAAAACCTCCTTCCATTCACGTATCAAAAACGTTGCTTGAAGTAGGTTGGTGGCTCGAAGCATTGCGAACTTCCATTACCGGAAAAAAATCGCTCATCACAAAAGAAAGTGCGCGCAGTGCGGTTAAAAAATATTTTTATTCAAACGAGAAAATTAAAAACGAGTTGGGGTTTGATTTTATTTCTATTGATGAAACAGTGAGGGATGTGTGTGCGAAGTTTTTGATGGAAAAAAATAATGAATCGTGAATTGTGAGATTGGTTACTAAACACACGATTAATAAAACAGGAAACAAAGCAAAACTTGTTGTGCTAAGCAAGTTATAAACCGCTAAGGCGCAATGGCGCGAATACAGCAAATGACTATTTTTACCACAGGGACACAAGGGTACTGAGAAATAAGGAGCACAAATTTTCCCTTGTGACTTTGCGCCTCTGTGGTAAAAAATTTGTTTCTCACTAATTAATTATACTTTTGAATACCCAAACACCCCACACATGAAAAACACATCACGCTTAAAATTATTTTTTGTTTTGTGTGTTGTTGCTATTTCTCAAAATATACCATCTGCCTTTGCACAGGAAATTGAGTGGCAGAATACGATTGGGGGGAGTGGAACAGATGCACTCTCTTGTATCAAATCAACTACCGATGGCGGTTTTATTATCGGTGGTTACTCATATTCAGACTCATCTGGAGACAAATCAGAAAATAATCATGGAAATAGCGGAACATCCGATTATTGGATTGTAAAGGTTGATTCTATAGGAAATATTCAATGGGAAAACACCATTGGAGGAAACGATGATGATGTACTTTACTTAGTTCAGCAGACCATGGATGGTGGTTACATATTGGGCGGAAGTTCCAAATCAAACATTACGGGAGATAAAACAGAAAATTGTATTGGGCAATTAGATTACTGGATTGTTAAAGTTGACGCTGTGGGAAACATACAATGGGAAAATACGATTGGAGGAACAATTGTTGATGACTTACGTGCAATTCAACAAACATTGGATGGAGGGTATATACTTGGCGGAATGTCTAATTCAAACATATCGGGTGATAAGACAGAAAACACCAATGGTGATTACGACTTTTGGATTGTAAAAACAGATGCATTGGGGAATATCCAGTGGCAGAATTCTATTGGTGGCGATACAACTGATGTAATATCTTGTGTTCAGCAAACATTAGATGGAGGATATATAATTGGTGGTTGTTCTAATTCAAATGTGTCCGGAGATAAAACAGAAAATTGCAATGGCTTATATGATTATTGGATTGTTAAAACAGATGCATTAGGCAACATTCAGTGGCAAAATACCATTTCAGGAAACGGAGATGATAGAATTACCTCTATTCAGCAAACAACCGATGGGGGATACATGCTTGGAGGATTTTCTGATTCAAACATATCAGGAGATAAAACAGAAAATAGCCATGCTGGATATGACTTTTGGATAGTAAAAACAGATTCTACTGGAAATATTCAATGGCAAAACACCCTAGGGGGAACCGGATGGGATTATCCCAATAACTTTCAACAAACTAATGATGGAGGATATGTTTTGTTTGGTTGCTCATCTTCCAACATTTCTGGTGATAAAACAGAAAACAGTTGGCCTTATGACTCAGACTATTGGATTATTAAAATCGATAGCACAGGCGGCATCGAATGGCAAAATACAATTGGAGGCGATAATCATGATCCGGCAAGGGACATACAACTAACTGTTGATGGGGGTTTTATTATCGGTGGACATTCTGGTTCAAATATCTCAAAAGATAAAACTGAAAACTGTGGTGGCGGTGGCGATTATTGGATTGTAAAACTAACAGACAAATACAACTCTGTTACCGGAAAATGTTTTGTAGATGCAAACAGCAACTATGTTCAGGATGCAGGAGAATTGTCTTTGGCAAATAAAAAGATTAACGAAAACAATACTAGCCGTTTTGCTTTTACAAATGTTGCAGGAGAGTATTTAGTTAGCGTTTTAGAACCGGGAAATTTTACAGTTACAACTCCTGCAATAAATTATTACAATACTGTTCCTGTTACACACTCCGCAATTTTTACGGGAATACATCAAACCGATTCTTTAAACGATTTTGCATTTCAACCTGCCGGTGTTTTTAATGATGTATGCGCAACCATAACACCGCTTGAAAATTTTAGAACAGGGGTGAATGCAAGTTACATGATTGATTATGGTAACTATGGCACAACTACAATAGTACCTACTATAATTTTCTTTATAGATACCAATGTGTCGTATGTATCAGCTAATCTAACCCCAATATCTGTTACGCCTGATAGTGTTGTGTGGGCTTTGCCATCACTTAATCCATTTCAAAAAGGCAACATTGTTATTACAGTAAATTTAGATACAGGATTATCAATTGGCACATTAATAAACAGCAGTGTGCTTATGGAGCCTGTTGCTGGTGATGCTAACCCTGGCTGTAATTTTAGTAGTAGTTTGGATTCTTCAATTGGCAGCTTTGACCCCAACGATATTTTAGTAAGTGAATACGCACTAACAACAACGCAACTCGCCACACCACCGTTTTTAGATTACATAATTCGCTTTCAAAACACAGGTAACGATACCGCTTTTGCGCTGAAAGTTTTAAATCCAATTGATACCAATAAATTAGACTTAAACAGTTTTGAGTTTGTAAACAGTTCGCATCCTGTAAACTTAAACTGGATAAACTACCAGCGCAACATGGAGTTTAAGTTTGACAACATTTTACTTCCTGATTCAAACATTAACGAACCCATGAGCCATGGCTTTGTTCACTATCGCATAAAACCAAAAACAACCTTGCTTGCAGGAGATAGCGTTACCAACAACGCTTATATTTATTTTGATTTTAATAATCCGGTGGCTACTAATACTGCGGTAACGCATATAGTCCTACCTACCTCCATTTACGATTTGGGATTTACGAATTACGATTTAAAAGTGTACCCTAATCCAACAAAAGACGAAATCACAATTCAACTTAATCAACCCCTGCCTAGCGGACAGGCAGGCAATTACACTAATCAACCAATTACCTTCAAAGTATTTGATGTTTTTGGAAAAGAAGTTGTCTCACAAATCGTAAATCGTAAATCCCAAATCGTAAATGTGCAGGGTCTTGTGCCAGGAGTTTACTTTGTTCGCGTTGGCAATATGCACGCACGTTTTGTAAAACAATAAATCAACTACCTGTCAGTTGACATATTCGAAAATTTCAAAGGATTGGCAGTAACCTCATCATTTGTTTTTCGGGTGGTAACAATATCACAGGCTAAATAAACCGCTTCGCGAAACGAATCTTCTGAAGCAATATTTTTTCCAACAAGGTCGTAAGCCGTACCATGGTCGGGCGATGTGCGAATAATTGGCAACCCTGCTGTATAATTTACCCCCGATGTAAATGCCATTGCTTTAAAAGGAACCAATCCCTGGTCATGATACATGGCAAGCACAGCATCAAAACTTTTAAAACGCGATGAGCCAAAAAAACCATCGGCCGGAAATGGGCCGTAAACTGTAATGCCGCCATTAGCCGCATCTTTTATTGCAGGAGAAATTATATCAGCCTCTTCTTTACCCATCAAACCACCATCACCTGCATGTGGGTTTAATGCAAGCACAGCAATGCGTGGTTTGCGAATTCCAAAATCGCGTTTCAGCGATTCGTTTATCACTTTAATTTTTGCAACAATTTTTTCTTTTGTTAATGATGCTGCAACATCCTTCAATGCTAAATGACCTGTAACCAACGACACTTTTAATTTATCGCTCACCATCATCATGGCAAAATCTTTTGCATTACACATCTCAGCAAAAAATTCTGTTTGCCCGTTAAAACGAAATCCGTCACCCTGAATAGAATTTTTATCAATGGGAGCTGTAACCACAGCATCAATTTTTTTGTCACGCAAATCTTTTCCGGCTGCTTGTAACGATTTTAATGCATACTGTCCGCCAATGGCATTGGGTTTTCCTAACTCCACTTTTACATCCTCTTCCCAGCAATTAATAAGGTTTGGTTTTTTGTTGCTTGCTTCGTCAGCAAAACGAATGGTATTAAAATTAAATTCGGTTATGTTTAACGCCTTGCGGTGATATGACAAAACTTTTGACGAGCCATAAATTACCGGCACACAAGTAGTGAGCAATCGTTGGTCTAAAAAAGTTTTAATAATTATTTCGGGGCCAATGCCATTTACATCGCCAAGTGTAATTCCAATTTTTGGTTTGTAGTCTGTTTCTGTTGTGTTACTCATTGTTTTCAATATTCTATTTAAACTCTGCTCTTAATAAAATCAAAAATAAATCGCACCCCAATTCCTGTGGCGCCTTTGCCGCGGTAACTATCTTCGGCATGAACAAAGGCGGTACCTGCAATATCAAAGTGCATATACGGATAGTCAATAAAGTGTTCTAAAAACTTAGCTGCTGTAATCATACCGGCAGCAGGGCCACCAATGTTTTTAATATCAGCAATGTCTGACTTTATTAAATCACCATACTCATCCCACATTGGAAATTCAACCATACGCTCGTACACATTATTACCACTTTCCATGGCTGCTTTTTTAAGAGAATCTTTTGCAGTACTTAAAAATGCACAACCATATTTCCCCAAAGCATTAGCGGCAGCGCCTGTAAGTGTGCTAAACTCCATTACCAACTCGGGATTATATTGTTTTGCGTAGTGCAGTGCATCAGCTAAAATCATTCGTCCCTCGGCATCAGTATTAAGCACTTCAACAGTTTTGCCACTGTACATTGTAATAACGTCACCTGGCACATAAGCTTTTTCACCGGGGCGATTGTCTGTTGAAGGAACCAATGCAATAACATGCACAGGCAACTTTGCTTTGGCAATGGCATATATAGCACATCCAACTGCAGCCGAACCACCCATATCGCACTTCATATAATCCATGCTGTTGGCTGTGGGTTTTAAACTCAATCCACCTGTATCATACACCACACCTTTGCCCACAAGTATATAAGGCTTTTTATTTTTAACGCGTTTGGGTTTGTATTCCATTACCGAAAATGTTGGCGGGTCCTGGCTGCCAAGATTTACAGCAAGCAGTCCGCCCATTTTCATTTTTTGTATTTCTTTTTTATCAAAAACTTTTACAGAAAATCCCGCATCTTTTCCTAATTGCTGAAACTGTTTTGCAAGTTCAACCGATGTTAAAAAATTTACAGGCTCGTTAACCAAGTCACGCGCCTTGCAAGTGGCCTCAACTAAAATGTTGAGTTGATTAAAATCATTATCCGAAACTTTTTTTGATTTGATGGCAATAGTTTCAAGCGTATTTTTTTCTTTTTCGGTTTTGTATTTTAAAAACTGGTAATTGGCCAATGCCATGCCTTCGGCAATGCATAATAATTCGTCACGCAAATCATCATTGGCAATAACTACTTCGGTAGCTTTAAACTTATTTAACATACCGGCAATTACATGTCCGTGTTTGCGGCACTGCTCTTTTACCTGGTAAGGTTGTTTTTTATCTTTATCAACTACTTGTAAAAAAACATAGCGCTTAAGCTGATTAACCGTTATTAATTTTTTCTTGTTGTTGATTTGGTCTTTTACAAAAGCAAGTTCGTCTTTTGAAAAATACTGCTCGTCAAATTTTTTTGCATTGGTAGTTACCAAAACAAGATGCTGATTATCGGCAACTGTTTTGGCACGTAAGTTTTTAGCTGACATATTAAAGTTGGTTAGTGTTTTTACGGCACGAAAACTTTCTGTTGGCAATTTTGCGTAAATTTACCCATGAAAAATTCGCAACGTTTGAGCGGATGAAATTACAGAAAAAACATTTCACCGTTTTTGCCGTTACTGAAAATAGAATTACCGTTTTATGTTTGATGTGGATACACTTTTAGAGCGAGCACTTAATTTTGAATTTTTAAGTGCTGAGGAGGGGCAATTTTTATTTGAGAATGCCCCGCTTACAAGTTTAATGTTTGTAGCAAATGAGCTGCGCAAAAAGCAAAAACCCGATGGAAAAGTTACCTGGATAATAGACCGCAATGTAAACACCACCAATGTATGCATAGCCAATTGCAAGTTCTGCAATTTTTATCGAATACCCGGTCATGCCGAATCGTATATAACCTCCATTGAACAGTACAAGCAAAAGATAGAAGAAACGTTTCGCTACGGTGGGGAGCAATTATTATTGCAGGGCGGTCATCATCCTGAATTGGGCTTGAAGTTTTATACGGATTTGTTTCGTGAACTAAAATCGCTTTATCCCAACTTAAAACTACACTCACTTGGCCCTCCTGAAATTGCACACATCAGCAAGCTGGAAGGCATGACGCATACACAGGTGCTAACTGAATTAAAAAATGCCGGGCTTGATTCGCTACCCGGTGCAGGGGCCGAAATTTTAACCGACCGCGTGCGCAGAATGATTTCTAAAGGAAAATGCTCGGGCCGTGAGTGGTTGGACGTGATGCGTGCTGCACACCAGTTAAATATTACCACGTCAGCCACTATGATGTTTGGACACATTGAAACCTTGCGCGAACGGTTTGAACATTTGGTAATGCTACGCGAAGTGCAAGCCGAAAAACCAAAACATGCAAAAGGATTTTTGGCTTTTATACCCTGGCCTTTTCAGGACGAGAATACTATTTTGAAAAAAGTAAAAGGAATACGAAATAAAGTTACAGGGGAAGAATACATACGCATGATTGCACTTAGCCGCATCATGTTGCCTAATGTGATAAACATACAGGCATCATGGCTTACAGTTGGCAAAGAAATTGCGCAAGTATGTCTTTATGCAGGTGCTAATGATTTTGGTTCGATAATGATTGAAGAAAATGTTGTAAGCGTTGCCGGAGCTCCTCACAGGTTTACATCGCAAGGAATACAGGATGCCATTAGTGAAGCGGGGTTCGAACCACAATTACGTACACAACAGTATGAGTATAGAGAAACGCCTGAGGTGATGGAGCAACAGGTTATTAATTATTGATTATTTGTGATTACATATTGATGAAACGCTTTTTAAAATACTTTTTAGTTTTTTTTCTGATTGCAGCAAAAACCTTAGCAACGCATAACAGGGCAGGTGAAATAACCTTTCAGCAAATTTCTTTGCTTCAATACAAAGTAAAAATTGTTACCTACACCAAAACATCAAGCCCTGCCGACAGGCCGGCCCTTGAAATTAACTGGGGCGATGGCACCAAAGATTCGTTGCCACGCATCAGTAAAGTTACTGTGGGTATGCCAAGCGATGATGTAAGCCGCAATTATTATGAGGGTATTCATACGTATCCCGGCCCTTCAACTTATATTATTTTTTTTGAAGACCCTAACCGCAATGGTGGCGTGGCTAATATACCCGGCTCGGTAAATGTTCCGTTTTATGTGGAGTCGAAGTTGATAATAAATCCACAGTTGGGATATAATAATTCTCCCATTTTGTTGCAGCCGCCAATTGATAATGGTTGTGTAGGAAAAATATTTGTTCATAACCCAAATGCGTATGACCCTGACGGGGATAGCCTGTCGTATGAATTAATAAAATGCAAAGGAGCAGGAGGACTGGATGCACCCAATTATTCTTTTCCAAATGCATCAAACTTTTTTTCGCTTGATGTATTAACGGGCGATTTACTTTGGGATACGCCAACATCCATTGGTGAATTTAACATTGCATTTCTTATACATGAGTACAGAAATGGAATTGAGATCGGTTATGTGGAGCGTGATATGCAAATAACCATTGCCACGTGTAATAATAATCCTCCACAGATAAATGTACTGAATGATTTGTGTGTAACTGCCGGTACTTTTATTTCTCAAAGCATAACTGCAACTGACTCTGTTGCTGATATTATTATTCTAACAGCAACAGGCAGTCCGCTTGATTCTAATTTAACACCCGTTAGCTATGCACTTTTTCCTACTGTGTTTGATACAGGAAGTGTTACCGGAACGTTTACATGGCAAACAGAATGTGTGCATGTAAAAAAATCGCCTTATCAAATTTTGTTTAAAGCACAAGACAATAATCCGTTTGTAAACTTAGTTGACTTGCAACGCTTGAATATTACTGTAGTTGCACCTGCACCGCAAAATTTAACTGCAACACCTGTTTCAAATACCATTCAGTTAAACTGGCAGCAAACTGCTTGTGTAAATGCAATGGGGTATAAAGTTTACAGAAGAAACGGTGCAACCGGTTACACATCTCCAACCTGCATAACGGGAGTGCCTGCCTCCACAGGTTATCAGCTAATAGCTAAAGTTGACAGTGTTTACAATACATCTTATATTGACAACAATAATGGCAGTGGGCTTGTGCCCGGAAATAATTATTGCTACTTGGTAATTTCTTTTTTTAAAGATGGGGCCGAAAGTTATGTAAGTAACGAAGCCTGCGTTGAATTAATACGTGATGCACCTGTGATTACCAATGTGAGTATTTTAAATACAGATGTTGTAACCGGGCATGTGTATGTTGCATGGAGCAGCCCTAAGGTTATTGACACGGCACAAACGCCCGGCCCGTATGAGTACAGGGTTTATCGATCCAATGATTTTTTAGGAAACAACTTTACGCTTGCTGCAACATTTACCAATTTAATTGACACTACTTTTATTGATTCGTTGCTTAATACAAAAGATGCACCGTGGTCGTATAAAATTGAGTTTTATAATATGACTTTAGGAAACACTTTTAAAATTAACCAGTCGCTTACTGCTTCCAGCATTTTTTTGAGTACTGCACCTACTGACAATACCGTGCAACTAACGTGGGAGGAGCATGTGCCATGGACAAATAATAAATATTTGATTTATCGTTTTGATAATACTGTTGGAAATTTTGTGCTTATTGATTCCTCATCTGCGCAAGCATATAATGATGATGGCTTGGCTAACGACTCCACGTTTTGTTATAAGATAGAAAGTGTTGGTGCATATTCAGGCACTGGACTGGTGAATCCGATTTTAAATATTTCGCAGGAAAAATGCGAAACGCCTTTTGATAATATTAAACCATGTGCGCCCTCAGATGTAAACATTAATGCAAGTTGTGATTTGGAAAAAGCTACTATTAGCTGGAGCAAGCCCGATGCAAGTTGCGGTGATGATGTAATTAAGTATTACATTTATTTTTCGAACAGCATTAATGGCGAGCCGCATGTAATTGCAGAAATTACTTCGGGCGATTCGCTTTCGTTTACTCAAACAGGTGTATTTAATATACCGGGATGCTATTATATTGTGAGTGTAGATTCTGTTGGAAACGAAAGTGCTTTTAGCCAACAGGTATGTACCGACAATTGCCCTGTGTATGATTTGCCCAATGTTTTTACACCTAATGGCGATGGCAAAAATGATTTGCTTGTTCCTTTTCCGTACAGGTTTGTTGAATCTATTGAGCTTACCGTGTATAACAGATGGGGCAACATTGTATTTGAAACAACAGACAAGGATGTGAACTGGAAAGGAACAGTTGATAATAAAAGCAAAAAATTAAGTGATGGCACATACTACTATGTATGCACCGTAAACGAAATTTTTCTATCAGGCATAAGGTCGAGAAAGTTTCATGGAATTGTAGAACTGATTGGCAACAAAAAATAACCTCACCCCTAACCCCTCTCCAAAGGAGAGGGGAATGCGAAAGTGCAATGACACCATGTAGTTTTAAATTTTTGTGCAGTGCTAATAAGTTGCTCACAACAATTTAACAATAAAACGATTTAACAATGAACCTATGTTTACAGGAATTATAGAGCAAACAGGTAGCGTTGCTGAAGTGGCAAACGAGGGGAGTAACATGACCCTTACCATTAATGCTGAATTTGCACCGGAACTAAAGGTGGACCAAAGTGTAGCGCATAACGGAGTGTGTTTAACAGTAACCAGCGTGGATGCGGTGCAAAAAAAATACACGGTTACTGCCATTGATGAAACATTACAAAAAACCAATCTTAAATTTTTAAAGGCCGGAGACAAAATAAACCTGGAGCGCGGAATGCTAATGACCACACGCCTTGACGGGCACATAGTGCAAGGCCATGTGGATGCAAGAGCAGTGTGCACTAAAATTGAAAATAAAAACGGTAGCCATTTATTTACTTTCGAAACTGGTGCCACGACTCAAAGTCGTAGTACCAGTAATGCTTTAATAGTAGAAAAAGGAAGCGTAACTGTAAACGGGGTAAGCCTAACCGTTGTTGAAGCAAAAGACAATTTATTTTCAGTGGCAATTATTCCTTACACTTTTTTGCACACCACATTTAATTTTTTAAAAACAGGCGATGTGGTAAATGTGGAGTTTGATATTATAGGAAAGTATGTGGCTAGGCTTTTGAAGATGCATCATACCTAAACAGTGTGAGCACTACTTCTTTTCAACTTTAATATAAAAGGATGCATCATCAACAATAAACTCATTTTCTTTTTTTATGTCAAGTGTAATGGTTTGGAATTGGTTGGTGGGATAAATGGTTTTAACAATGTCGTTGGCGGTTTTTATTATGGCAGGCATTTCAAAATTTGTTACGTCCGTTTTCCAGCGGTAATTAATCACAACAGGATTTTCGCTTACCACCTCGTATTCAAAAACAGGTATTTGGGTATGCCTAAGGTATTGGTCAAAAACAGGTGCCAGGTTTTTGCCCGATTGCCTGATGATATAATTTTCTACATCGGCTGATGTTACCGTTTGATATGCAAATGTTTTTTGCAATCCTTTTAAAATAGAAAACCACACTGAGTCGTTTGCTATGATATGGTGTATGGTGTTTAGCATCAAGCTTCCTTTAGGATACATATCGCCTGAGCCTTCGTGGTTTACATTATAATTTCCAATAACGGGTTGTTTGTTTCCAACTTTGTTTCGCTGTGCATAGCAGTACTTTTTTGATGCTTCATCGCCCATTGCGCATTTTGTATAAAGTACTTCGGCATAAGAGCCAAATCCTTCGTGTACCCACATATCGGCAATGTCTTTTGTGGTAATGTTATTGCCCCACCATTCGTGCGCGCTTTCGTGTATGATGATGTAATCCCATTGTGTGCCTGCATTGTAATAATCTTTTCCAAGGTAGCCCTGTTTATATTGATTACCGTAAGCAATGGCGCTTTGATGCTCCATACCCAGGTAAGGGGTTTCAATTAGTTTGTACCCATCGCGGTAAAAAGGATACTTGCCAAAATAATTTTCAAAACACTGAAGCATCGGTTTAACTTCTTTAAACTGCTCTTTTGCTTTTTCAAGATTATTTTTCTTTACATAGTAATCAAGCGTTAGTGTGTCATTTCCATTAATGTGAAAATCGGTAAAGTGTTCAAACTTGCCAATGTTTAATGTTACGTTGTAATTATTAATAGGGTAACTAACAAACCAGTGAAACTGTTTTTTATTTCCGGCTACATTTTTTGTTTCGCGTAATCGCCCGTTAGAAATATCCATCAGCGTATCAGGAACGGTTATGCGTATGCTCATGCTGTCAGGTTCATCGCTTTGATGTTCTTTGCATGGCCACCATAAACTTGCTCCTGTACCCTGGCATGCCACAGTTATCCATGGATTGCCATCAACATCTTTTCGCCAGCTAAAGCCTCCATCCCAGGGCAAAATCAAACCCTTTCTGGGCTTGCCCTGGTAATAAAAAGTAAGTGTGGCCGATTCACCTTTTTTAATTTTTCGCGGCAGCGAAATAAAAACAGCGCCTTCATTACGTATGTAGTTAAGCGAATCATGGTTTTCAAAACTTATTTTATCCACCTCCATGTTTTTAAACAAGTCAATTTGCATTTTGTCAAAATCGGTTTGTGCTTTAAAATAAATCCGGTTAAATCCGCTGATGCTTTCGTCTGAAATATTTACATCTGCATTTAAATCGTAGTAAATTACATCATAGCAGGTTCGCAAGCTGGTAAGTGTTCCGCGAAGCGAGTCGGATTGTGTAAAGGCTGTTTTTCCACTTCCTAATTGCGCAAAGGCAGTTAACGAAAAGAAAACAGGCGCAACGGCCAGTAAAATTTTTTTAATCATTGCACACAAAATTTTATTTAAAGAAATAAAAAATATGTTTATCGAAAGAAAAATGAAACGTTAAATCAAAAGTTAATTTTTCTTAGTTGAATAAAAATCCATTCCAACAGCAGTAATTAAAATCAACCCTTTTATAATGTCTTGTGCAAAATCCGAAATGTTCATCAAACTCATTCCGTTATCAAGCGATGACATGATAAGCGCTCCGGCAAGTGCTCCTGTTATGGTACCTTTGCCTCCCGATAAACTGGTGCCGCCAATAACACAGGCAGCAATAGCATCCAACTCTAAATTACGGCCAGCGCTTGGTGTTGCATTGCCCAAACGCGCGGTGTAAATTATACCTGCTATTGCTGATAAAACTCCCATCAGCATAAACACATACAGCATTACACGCCTGCTGTTGATGCCGGCATAAAAGGCAGCTTCTTTATTGCCTCCCACAGCGTAAACATAACGGCCAAAGGTGGTTTTATTGGTGATAAAAATCATGAGTGCTGCTATCACAAGCAAAATAAATACCGGTATGGGAATACCGTTATAACTATTTAGTACTGCAACAAAGGCAACAGAAAGAAGCAATACAAAAACAGGTTTTGCTACAGAAGTTTTGCTTTCAGGATTATTTTTTTTGTTAACACGAAATGAAATAAAAAGGAACACCGCAAATACTAGAAGTAACATCCATCCAACAATTTCATTTATAAAATCGCTGCCAATGTATTGAAACGTTTCGCTAATGGGCCCAATGGTTTCGCCTTGTGTAATTCCTTTGATAACACCACGGTAAATAAGCATGCCGCCAAGTGTAACAATAAAGGCCGGTATGTTTGCATAGGCCACCAGAATGCCTGTTATGGCTCCAATCAGGATTCCGGTTAAAATAGAAACCAAAATGGAATTGGTGGCCGACAATTGATATTGCCAAACATTAAATGCAGCAGCAATGCCACCTGTTAATGCCACCACGCTGCCGGCAGATAAATCAATTTGTCCGGCAACTATTACCAGCACCATTCCACATGCCAGTATGCCAACTATAGCTGTTTGCGAAAATAAATTGGAAATATTGCGCGTGCTTAAAAAAATACCATCGGTAGCACTCCAAAGCAAAAGCCAGAGCACGGCTATAACTGCAAGCAATAAATATTCGCGATGTTGCAATAGTTTTTTCATTTCTTTAAGTAGTCACAAACAGTAAAAGGTTAATTTATTGTTGCCATTGCCATTATTTTTTCTTCAGTTGCATCCTTGCGGCTAACGCAACCTGTTATAGTGCCATTGCTCATAACATATATTTTATCACACAAACCTAATAATTCCAAAAGGTCGCTTGATGCTATTAAAACAGCTGTACCCTTTTTTACCTGTGTGTTTAACAAATCATAAATTTCTGCTTTAGCGCCAATGTCTATTCCGCGTGTTGGTTCATCAAGCAGTATAAGTTTTGGATTTGTCATTAAACATCGTGCAAGCAAAACTTTTTGCTGATTGCCTCCGCTTAATTCACCAACCGGCTGGTTGACCACCGAAGTTGTTTTAATATTTAATTGCTGTGATGCTGTTTGGGTTTTTTCTATCTCATTGTGAGGTAGCAATAGTTTTTTAATTACACCACTTAACCATGATATGGTGGAGTTGAAGTAAACCGGCTGGTGTAAAAACAATCCCGTAAGCTTTCGGTCTTCGGTAACCAGCGACATTCCCTTTTCAATGGATAAGGCGGGCGAAGCATCGCTAATCATTTCACCGCAAAAAAATATTTCTCCATTTGTTTTTGCAATGGCATCAGCACCAAAAATTGTTTCGAGCAATTCGGTACGGCCTGAGCCCATTAATCCTGCAAGACCTACAATCTCACCTTGGCATACTTCAATTGAAATATCTGAAAGCACTTTTTTATTTCCACCTGATGCAAATAGGTTTTTGGTTTGGAGTACAGATTTTCCTTTCTCGTTTTTTTCTTTATGATAAAAGTCGGTAAGCGTGCGGCCAACCATTAACGAAATTATTTTTTCTTCTGTTGCGTTTTCTTTTGTTAGAGTTCCTGATACTTTTCCATCGCGCAGCACAGTAATGTTGTCGGCAAGGCGCAAAATCTCTTTTAGTTTATGGGATATAATAATAAGGGTGATGCCTTGCGCCTTTAGCTCAAATAATATTTTAATAAGCGTTTCGGTTTCTTTTTCGGTAAGTGCTGATGTAGGCTCATCAAGCAACAGGCATTTGGTTTGTTTTGAAAGCGCCTTTGCAATTTCGACAAGCTGCTGCATGCCTGTGCTCAGGTTTTTTACAGGTGTGTGGGTATCGGCATGTATGCCAAGCTGCTGTATAATTTTTTTTGCCTGCAGGTGCATTTGTTTTTCATCCACCATCAGGTACTTGTGCGGCTCGCGACCCAAAAAAATATTTTCGGCAATGTTCATTTCAGGAACCAGCGCAAGTTCCTGCGCAATTATGGCAATGCCTTTTTTTTCGCTGTCGTTAATTGAATAAAATTTACAAGACTCATTAGTAAAAAACACATCGCCATTATACGTACCGTATGGATAAACGCCTGCAATAATTTTCATCAGGGTTGACTTGCCGGCACCGTTTTCGCCACACACTGCGTGAATTTCACCTTCATTGATTTGTAGCGAAACATTGTTAAGCACAGATATTTCGCCAAATGATTTGCTTATATTTTTAATTTCTAAGCTCATTAAAAAAGTAATGACGGTTAAGGGTTGTTTTTTAGTTTATAATCCGGTGAGTTTGGTTGCATCAATAAACCCATCGGCAATTACGGTTTCTTTAATGTTGTTTTTATCAACCACTGTTGATTCAATTAAAATGGAAGGTACTTCAACTTTGCCATTGTTGGTTTTGCTGTTGGTGTTGTTTGGTTTTTCGCCTTTAGCAACGGCAAAGGCAAGTTCGGCAGCGGTGTACGCCAGCTTTTTAAGCGGTTTATAAATGGTCATGCTTTGTGTGCCGTCAATAATACGTTGTATGGCAGCCTGCTCGGCATCTTGCCCCGAAACAAAAACTTTTCCTTCAAGTTTTTGCTCAAGCAATGCCTGTATTGCCCCGCTTGCAAGCCCATCATTGCTGGCTACTATGGCTGCAATATTGTTTTCGGCAAGGGTAAGTGCATTTTGTGTTTGTTTTAATCCCTCAATGGGCAACCAGTCTTTTATAAACTGGTCAAGCACCACATTTATTTTTCCGCTGTCAATGGCTGGTTGCAAAACATTCATCTGTCCTTTGCGAAACGAATAGGCGTTTTCATCCGTAGGCGAACCGGCCAGCACAACATAGTTTCCTGTTGGCGCCTTGTCTAATAAATACTTTGCCTGCATCTCGCCCACCTTTTCGGCATCAAACGATACGTAATAATCCAAATCGCAATCGCGAATTAACCTGTCGTAAGCAATGGCTTTAATGCCGCTTTTGTGTGCCGAGTTTACGCCAATGGCTGTGGTTTTGCTGTTGTGAGGAACAATAACAAGCACATCAATACCCGAAGTAAGCAGGTTTTCTATTTGTTCGTTTTGTAATTGTTCATTTCCATTGCATACCTGCACTATTACTTCGGCACCTAATTGTTCGGCACGCTCTTTAAAAAATGTGCCGTCTTTTTTCCAGCGCTCTTCCGTATAGGTGTCCATTGCAAGGCCAATGCGCAGTTTGTTTTTCTTTTTTGGGCTGCATGCAAATAAAAGTGTGGCAGCAAGTGCAATAAGTATGTTTTTGTTCATGTTAAATTATTTAGCAACAGGTTGGCGTAACACAATGGATGAGTAGGGTGCAAGTGTTATTTTTCCGTTAGCAACGGTAGATGCTTTTGAAGTTTGATAAAGTGATTGGGTGTAATTTTTTTCGGATTCGGATAAGACAAGCGTTACTTCCTTTGAAGTAACATTATGCAGCACCAGGCATCGTTGCGCATTGTAAGTTCTGAAAAAGCCAACAGCATCATTGGTGTTAAGCTGAAGTGGCTCAAAGTTACCTGCCGTTAATGCAGCAATACCTTTTCTTAATAAAATAAGCTGCTGGTAACGGCTTAGTATGGATGCAAATTCCTGTTTTTGTTTTTCTACATTGGCAACAGTTTCGTCATTACTGTAAATGGGCTTTATCCATTTTGGGCGCATTTCATCGTATTTGGGTTCGTCAAAAAGCATAGGCTCGCGAATATGCTCGTCAGGTTTTTTTCCTTTCATGCCAATTTCTTCGCCATAATAAATAAATGGCTGCCCCGGCAGGGTAAACATTAGTGCCGCGGCAAGTATGGCTTTGTCGGCATTATCATTAAGCTGGCTCATAACTCTTTCCTGGTCATGATTGGTAATAAATGTGGCATCAAAAAAGTTTTTGTTGTATAAAGAATAATACGATTGTATTTTTTGAACCTTTTTGTTAAAACCATCGGCAGTTTCGGTTTTTATCATATCTAAAATTGCCGATGACAAATCAAAATTAAAACAAGCGCTCATGGATGATTGCAGGTAAGGGCCAATTACTTCAAATGAGTTTCCAACTTCTCCTACCAAAAAAACATGGGGGTTAATCTCAATACATGCTTCTTTAAATTTTTTCCAAAAGGCAATGGTTTTTTTCTTATCGTCAAAGATGTGTTGTGCAGCGTCTAATCTAAATCCATCCACTTTTTTTTGTTTAAGCCAAAAGGCTGCAATTTTAATTGCTTCGTTTACTACCGAGTCGTTATCATAATTTAAATCGGGCATATCAGGCGAAAAGTATCCATAGTAATATTTTCCCTTTGCATCTTTTGGTTGATGCCAGTGCTCTTTGTCGGTGCCGGGTGTATCGGCCCAGATAAAATAATCGCGGTATGGGCTGTTGGGATTTTTTACAGCATCAATAAACCAAGGGTGCTTTTTGCTGCAATGATTTAGCGGCAAGTCGAGAATAACTTTTATGTTGTGCTTGTGCGCGTCTTTTATAAATGATTCAAACCACTCGGTATCGCCATACTCGCTGTCAAGTTTGTAATAATCTGTAACATCGTATTTGTGATACGATGGCGAAGCAAAAATTGGAGAAAGCAAAATGCTTTCAATACCTAACCCATTCAGGTAATCCCATTTAGCAGTAATACCTTTTAAGTCACCAATGCCATCGCCATTGGCATCGGCAAACGAGCGCACAAAAATTTGGTAGTGGGTGCAATATGGAAAGTTGGTAGCCTGGGGTGCTGTTTTATTTTGCGCCTGAATATTTTTAGCCATTAATAAAAGTATAAATAAACCAAATGTGCGTAGCTTATTGCTCATTGCCGATAGGGGTAAAAAGAGTACGCGATATTAAAAAAAAAGAATAACGTTTTAACCAGGCAGAGCAAGGATTGTTGAAGCGCTTTTTTAAACATCTTACATTTGCATGATGAATGAGTTGAGAATAAATGGAATTGAGTGCTTTGCTTATCACGGATGCCTTGATGAGGAAGCCACGATAGGATGTAATTACAGGGTGGATGTTGTTTTTTATGCCGATTTTGGCACGGCAATTTCTACCGATGATTTGGCCAATGCAGTTGACTATGTAAAAGTGAATGCGATAGTAAAAAGCCAAATGGCCATACGGTCTAAACTAATAGAGCATGTGGCAGGGCGAATATTGGCTGAACTTAAAGCCCGCTTTAGCTTTTGTAATAAAATAACGGTAAGCGTAAGCAAACTATTTCCACCGGTAAAGGGTGTGATAGAAAGTGCTACTATTATCGTATCGGGATAAACTAATTTTTCATTGGCAAAAATTAGCAAAGGCAGTATTAAAATATTTTTACTTTTGCCCGCATATTAAAAAAATGGTCGCGTGGCCGAGCGGTTAGGCAGAGGTCTGCAAAACCTTGTACAGCAGTTCAAATCTGCTCGCGACCTCAAGTAAAAGAGGCTGACTCGTATTGAGCCAGCCTCTTTGCTTTATTCGGGGGTCTGATGCTTTCTATTCAATAACAATGCGGCTTTGAAGGTTGTTGCCACTGTTTTGAACAGTGATAATGTATATCCCCTTAGTGATAGATTTTAAATCAACAGAGACTTGATTATTGCCTTTAATACCATCAAAAGATTGAGATAAAATAACTCTGCCTGATAAATCAGACAAAGAAATTTTTGCAACGTCCAGCTTTGGTGCGTTAAATTGAACAGTAACTAAATCATTTGCAGGGTTTGGATATATAGAGATATTGTCAACGCTTAAGCTTTCTTCTTCACGACAAGTGCTTGCTGCCGCTAAACTGCGCGATCCGTTTCCACAAGCATTGGAGGCGGTAACAACTACGTTTCCGCCACCGCTTATCCAGTCAAGAGTTAAACTGTTTGAGTTGCCTCCACCAATAACGTAAGTGGCAACTGATGCAGGAGGATATGTCCAGCTTAAGGTATAAAGACCTGTAACATTTGAAACATTGGCGGAAAAAACAATATCACTTGTGTTGGCGCACCACGATGAAGGGTTAGCAGCAACAGAAGCCGGAGAAGCAGGAGCACCTTTAACGGTAATGCACCTGTCGGCACTTGCACCGCAGGCATTGGATGCATTAACACAAACAGTGCCGGTGGTAAATGTGCCAAAGTTTACACTTACAGCATTTGTGCCCAGGCCACTATTAAATGTTGATCCGGAAGGAATACTCCAGTTAAATGTAACACCTGCCTGTGATGGGCATGAATAAACAGCGTTGGTTAAGCTGCACACACCATTTGTAGCACCGGTAATTGAAGCAGGTCGAGATGGAACTCCTGAAGAAATTGTTTTTGTTTTTAATGCTGAGGCAATGCCGCATGAATTAGTGGCTGACACTTTTATATCGGCAACAGAAAAGCCTGCACCTATGGATACATTAATAGAATTTGTGGAAGAAGATCCGGATGTATTAGGCGGCAATATCCAGGTATAGCTTACAGCGCCAGCTACAGGAGCCACTGAATAGGTGTATGAACTACCGGGGCAAACCGATGCACTTCCGGTAATATTTCCAACAACAACAATGCCGCCTGCGCTAACATTAATGCATTTGTTTATTGTACTAAAGCAACCCACATTGGCTGCAACGCAAACAATTCCGCTGCTAAATCCTGAGGGGAAAGTAACATTTACTGAAGTAACATTGGCAGTGTAAGGGGATGGGTTGCCATCAATAAGCGAGCCTGCAGGGCCTGTCCATGTGTATGAATCGGCACCGGTAACGGCAGGAATGCTGTAGGTTTTGGTTTCGTTTTGGCAAGCGGTAGTTGGACCTGTTGGGTTAGCAGGTGTAGAAACAGCCCTGCGGGTAAAGGCAGTGCTGTAACCAGTAGAAGTTCCGCACACATTTATAGCATACACGCGAATGGTATATGTTGAGTTGCTTACTAAGGCCAAATCGGCAGTTACAGACGTGCCGTTGGTTGGTGTGGTAAATGAAACGCCAGAAGTGCCGGGGCTGGGCACCCAACTGTATGAAGTAGCTTCGGCAACAGGAGCAACGGAAAGATTTATTCCGGTTACGGGAGGGCATACACTTGAAGGCATGCCGGTAACAACACCGGGTGAAGCAGGAATACCACTGGCAACATCAACAGTAACAGTTTCAATATCGGTACATCCGTTTGCATCGGTAACTAATACAGTATAAACACCGGCATCTAATACGGTAGATGGTGATACCACAGGATTTTGCGCAGAAGAAGAAAATGAGTTAGGGCCGCTCCAAGCATACCCATAAGCAGTGGTACCACCGGTTGCAGAGGAAGTAAGATTGATATTACTGCCTGCACATACAGGGCCATTGCCTGCGGCTGATGCCACCAGCACATCGGGCTCGGTAATAGTTACAGGTACATCACCACTGCATCCATGGTCATCATAAACTGTAACTGTAAAACTACCTGCACCAAGGCCAGAAAATATTCCATCGGTATTAAAGTTATTGCCATCTGTAAACAAATAATCAGGATTAGGAAAACCTCCTGATGCATTAATGTCAACCGAGGCATCTGTGAGGCCATTGCATGATACATTGGTTTGAGAGAAAATGGAAGCTGCAGGATTAGAGTTAACACTTACAGTTACTGAAGCAGAAGCAGTGCATAAAAAAGCATTTGTAATGGTAACAGTATAAGCTCCTGCATCAATAGCAGAGGCAGAAGAGGTAACGGGAGGGTTTTGCAACAATGAACCAAATCCATTCGGTCCAGTCCACGAAAATATATTGCCTGATGACTGCCCGCTTGCATTGTTATCAGATGATAAACTAAGGGCATCGCCAATACAAACAGGTGCATTGCTTGCTGCCACAGGGTCGGGGCCGGCAGTAATAGAAACAGTTACCGTTGCCGTAGCTGTGCAGCCGTTATTATCCGTTATGGTTACAGTATAATTGCCAGCATCAGCAGGTTGAATATTGCTGATAGATGGGTTTTGGGCAGATGATGCAAATGAATTTGGGCCACTCCATACATAAGTTGTTGGTGTTCCATTTCCAAAATAGGATGAGGTGAAACCTTGTGTATAGTACTGGCAAATAGGCGATGTGGCAGTAGCTGCGGCATCGCAGGGAACAATGGTAACATAGTAATCTTCGGTTTCGCCATTGGCATTACCCGCCAGGCAAGCGTCAATAACATTGCTATTGGTATTGCGCATAGCGCGTACACGCATACGATGTTGTCCAAGTGGAGCAGAAAGCGGCACGGCAATACTCATAGTGCCTGTTGAATTGGATGCAAATTTGGTAGCGCCATTGTTATAATTTTCTGAAACGTCAAATACACCATTATCATTATAGTCAATCCAAATAGCCACACCAGTACCATTGGCATTAGCTGTATTGGTGGTGGTTATGGTAGCAGTATAAGTTAATCCGGCAACTAAGTTGGTAGTTTGATTAGAGGGAGTGGTGGCGTAAACAGAGTATCCGGCAGGTGATGTTGAGCAAGCCGTACCGGTACTGTTCGAAAGTTTATTTAATAAAAAATCGGTAATGCGGTCGCCATTAACACAACCACTGGCATACACAGGCTCGCAAAAACATAGTTGAGTAGTAACCTTAAGGTCAGATGAGGTAATGGATTGAGATGAGTTGGTGCAGGTGATTACACATCTGTACCAATAGGCAGCAGCTGTTTGTATGGCATTATAATTGTATGATGTGGCTCCACTGATATTACTAAAGGTTGCGGGAGAACCGCTTGCATCAGCAGCTGATTGCCATTGATAGGTGATACCGCTAAACATGTAGGAACTGCTTAACGAAAGCGTGAAAGCAGTATTATAACAAGCAGGATTTAACGAAGCCACCGTGTTGGAAGCAACTGGGGTACCTGTGCATCCGGGATTAGCAACGCATGTTATGGAAGCATCCCATCCGGCAGCAGTAACAGATGCGTCAGATGTAAACTTAAATGTTAATGCACCTGTACCATGAGTTGATGTAAATGTGGGGATAGACAATGTGCCAGAACTAGGGCCATATAATACAGGTGATGATGTTGAAGGTCCGTCATAAATTGTAATATAATCATATCCTGATTCTGATATAAATGAATTCCATGAAACTTGTGTTTGGTTGCCCGCATTAGGGTAAAAGGTATAAACAAAACTTTCGCTTGTTCCATAATCGGCACCTTGGCCACCACTATCATAAAAATTACCGGCACATGTGGTGGTAGAGCCATTGGTCATATTAATGCAGGTAGCGTTAGTTACTTTTAAAGCTGCAGAGGTTGCCGGTGAACCGCCATTAATACAAACCAACTCGCACCGATACCAGTTGGTGCTGGTTTGTGAAGTAGTATAGGTAGCAGCAGTAGCTCCGCTTACGTTAGTATAAGTGCCGGGCACTCCGCTTACATCGGGTGCTGTTTGCCATTGGTAGGTAATACCCACCTCAACCGAAGCACCTGTTAGGGATAGTGTAAACGAAGTTGATGTACAAGCCGATGTGGCTGTTGATGTGGTTGTGCCCGCAGTTGGGGTACCGGTACAGCCGGGTGCATCGGCTATGGTAATTAAATAGTCTTCGGTTTCGCCATAGTCAAAACTATTGCATGCACCACCTGTGCCCACAGCTGTATTGTACCTGCATAAAACGCGCATTATTGTTTGCCCGAGGGTGGCTGTAGCCGGAATGGTTACACTGCCAGTTGTTGTTAACGGGTTTGTTGTGGGGCCGCCATTAAGTATGGTTTCTCCAGCGGCAAAAGCAATATTTTGATTCCAGTCAACCCAGGCGCGCATGCCTTCAATATCACCACCGGTAGTTACCGATATGGGATATGTAAAACCACGGTAAAAAGTTGGGTTAGGGGTTAAATATCGTGTAATATTTGAAGGTGTGGTGCCTGTGCAGGTGGAGGTATTATTTATACTTCCAAAGGTAACGTTTGAGATATAATCAATACCGCAACCGTTGGTATAGGTAGCTGTGCAATAGCAATTGTAAAATGGGGTAAGGGTTTGTTGCAGCGGGGTAGAGTTTGCTGAAAGTGTGCTGTTGGTACAGGTAACATGGCAGCGTCCCCATACGGCATTGCTTATGGTGGCTGTATAGGTTGATGATGTGGCCCCACTAATGTTGGTGTACGTTATGTTATCAGGGGATGATTGCCATTGATAGGTTATGCCGGCACCTGAAGTGGCTCCGGTTAACGAAAACGTTACCGAAGTTCCTGCACAGGCAGGGTTGGCGCTTGATGTTGTGGTGCCTGCCGTTGGTGCGCCACTGCAGCCCGGCAAGGCTGTTGCTGTTACAGTAATATCATCTACCACAAAGCCGGGTATAGCTTTGGTTGAACCATCATTTATCCATCTAAACCCAAGGTAAACGGTTCCAATATTATCAAGGGCAGCGGGTAAGGCAAGGTTGGTTACAGTTTGTGTGGCTGATTGGCCCTGGTAGTTGGCTGCTAAATCTGTCCATGTGGTGCCATTGGTTGAGTAGCATACTTTACCATAGTCATAAAGGGTAGCGCCAATTATTTCGCCAACGCATTTCCATTTAAAGCTTAATAAGAGGGTATTGTAACCGGTAGATGAAAATGTTTTGTAGGCTATTTTGTTGGTAACACTGCTGGGAGCATAATCGCATAAGTTGGCAATGCTGGCTCGGCATACAAACATGGATTTGCTTCCGGTAATAATACAGCTTGATGCGCCTATACCCCAAATGGAGTTGCCTGCAGTTACATCATAACTCGTCCAGCCACCATTAGGCAATACAGCAGTGGTTCCAACGGATTCAAAGGTTTCCGTAAAAAGGGTTTGTGCATTTAGTTTTTCAGTGGCTAATGTGCATGCCATCAGCGTAAGCGAAATAAAAAGTGCTTTTACATCGCTAAGAGTTAGTTTTCCTCTCATGTTAGTTTGATTTAGTTTAAAAATAAGCTAGTAAGTGTGTGTTTCAATATGGCAATGGACAAATGTAGTATAAAACCTTTTAAAAACAAGCGTTGTGGCTTAGGTTGTAATGCACGTGTTTTATAACAAAACAAGTTTTATTTACAAAACAAAAGCCCCGCTTTATAAACGGAGCTTTTATTTTTAGCATGCACGTGCAACAACCTGCGCTATGCAATTACGGCACTTACCGGGGCGCTTACCGGGCCACGCTCGCCACGCGTGTTTTCATACTGCGCAATGTACCATGCTTTTTTCTCCACATCATCATCACTAAACTGCGAAGTAAACAACGCTTTGGTAGCGCTGCCATAAAGCTGGTATTGGCTAAGGTTTGCAGGAGGTGCTGTGCCCACAAACCTATACACATTAATACGCGCCACACCAGCCGGCTTTGCTTTGGTGGTGGGCTTTTCGGGATCGGTAATGCGCAGTTTGTGCATTTCATGCTCTATTTTATCTATTGCAATTTTTGGAGCATGATCGGGCACAGCCACGCGGGTACGGATGCCATCGGGTACGGTTAACCGCAACGATACTTTGTCGTTATTGGTAACAGCCGGATTGTTGCGAATGCGGGTGTTTACCAGGTTGCGGATAAGGGTAATGTATGCTTTGCGCGAATCGTTTTTAGCCTGCCGCTGTGATGAAGTGGGGTCGGCTTCGTCTCTTCCGGCTGCATACTTTAGTTCCCAGTCATCACCGGCTGCATTAAGGGCATCTTCTTCGCTGTCTAAAATGCCCCATGCTACTTTTTTGGCAATAACTTTGGGTCTGAAATTACCCTGGAAGTCATTAAAATCCTCCTCATTTGAGGGTACAAAATCGGAATCTACCATAATTCTTTGGAATTAGAAATTAAACATTTGGTGTATGTGTTGCCTCAAGGCACTTTAACGGTGCCGAAGCCCGCCTGCCTCCAAAGGCAAATAATTTACCTTTAAAAGCAGGACTTGTGCCTTTTGAGGCAGCAGCCTTGCCTTAAGAGGCAAGCGGTTGGCTTTTTAAGGCAAAACAATTGCCTTAATCAGCAGCACACTTACCTTAAAAGGCAGCGCTTTTGCCTTAAAAGGCGCGTAAACTATGAACTATCGTAGTACTTTTTCATACCGTTAATTGCTAAAGAGAATTAAATCAAATTATATCAATAAGCAAAACAAAAACGCGGCTGCATTATCCAGCGCATTGGCGGTACTCCCTGTTTTTTGTGAGAAACAAAAACAAGGAGTTATCGGTGGTCTCCGGTAATAAAAATGTAATGCGCCTTAAAAAAGGGAGTTTTAAGAGTGAAAAATTTGATGGCGCTATTCATGAATTGTTAAAAGGAATACCCAAATATACTACGCACAAAAGCAAAAAGCGTAAAAGTTGATAACTTTTTTTTGAAGGGCAAAAGCAGGTGTTAAATCAGGTCTGTATAAAAACACAAAAGACCTCTCAAGTTAATGAGAGGCCTTTGTGCAAAAAATCCGCACAAGTTATGTTACCATAGTTAGTTTACTCAATAGCAATACGGCTTTGTTTAATTTCATTATTTGCAACTACACTAACCATGTAAATGCCTTTGGCAAGGTGGCTTACATTAAGGCTGTGCATATTGCTGCCGGTTTGTGCATCGCGCATTTCGTTAATCATTACACGACCCGATAAATCGGTTACGGTAACAGTAGTCATTCCATTTTGCGCAGATGTAAAATTAATATTGATAACATCATTAGCAGGATTTGGGCTTACTGTTAACTGCTGACTGCTAACTGATGACTCTGTTTCTCCCTGGCGGCATGAACTTGCGGCATAAAATATGCGCGAGCCATTTCCGCAGGCGTTTGATGTGGTTACAATTACGTTTCCTCCACCGGTAACCCAGTCAAGCACCAGGTTGGTGCTGTTGCCGCCACCCAATACATAGGTACATACAGTAGCACCGGGATACATCCAGCTTAAAGTATATGAGCCGGTAACGTTTGAAACGTTAGCATTAAACTCAACACCGCTGGTGTTATCACACCATGAACCGGGTGTTGCAGTAATTGCAGAAGGGGTAGCAGGCGCACCGCTTACAGTAATACAACGGCTGGGGCTGGTGCCGCAGGCATTGGTAGCTGTTACGCAAACTGTACCGGTAGTAAATGTACCATAGGTTACGTTTACAGCATTAGTTCCTTGTCCGCTATTAATTGTAGCCGTACCAGGCACAGACCAGTTATAGGTAACACCGGCTTGTGTGGGGCAGGTGTTTACCACCGTTTGACCGCACATACCGTTTACCGGGCCTGTGATAGATGCTGGCTTTGAAGCTACACCTGTGCTAAGTGTTTTTTGCTGCTGTGCCGAAGCAATTCCGCATACGCTTACAGCAGCCACCTTAATATTAGCCGAGTTAAAACCGGGCTGTATGGTTACGTTTATGCTGTTGGATGATGAACTTCCGGTAACGTGATTCGGCAATGTCCAGTTATAACTTACAGCATTAGCCACCGGAACCACGCTGTAGGTGTATGATGATCCGGGACAAACCGTATAGGTTGAACCTGTAATAACTCCTGTTGATACAGTGGCAACGCTTACATTGATAGTTTTGGTTACCGAAGTATAGCAGGCTACACTAGCCGCAACACCCACCTGCCCGCTTGTAAACCCTGAGGGGAAGGTAACATTAACAGATGTTAAAGCAGCAGCTGTATAAGGTGTAGGGTTACCATTGATTAATGAACCTGCAGGGCCGCTCCAGGTATATGTTTCGGCACCGGTTACGGCAGGTATGGTATAGGTTTTAACATCGTTGGCGCAAGCCACAGTAGCACCGCTTGGGTTTGCAGGAGCGCCCACGCTTCTGCGGGTAAACACCGAGTAATATCCGGTACTTGTTCCGCAGGCATTTACGGCATATACACGAATGCTGTAAGATGAATTTGAAGTTGTACCGTAATCAACATTTACACTGCTGCCGTTGGTTGGGCCGTTAAAGGTAACACCGGTAGTAGTAGGTCCGGGAACCCAGCTGTACGAATCGGCATCAGCAACCGGAGTTACGCTAAGGGTATGATTTGTTGAAGGAGGGCATACACTTGAAGGACCTGTAGCTGTAACAGGGTTTGATGCAATAGCCGTACGGATAGTCACAACCATATTATCAGATGCTGCCAGGCATACACCGGCAGGATCATCAGTAGTAAGTGTAAGGGTTACACTTCCGGTTGCAATATCATTTGCACCAAAAGTATAATTCGCATTAAGCATACCTGCATCATTAAATGTACCATCACCACTTGTTGTCCAGGTTGATGAGGTGGCTGCACCGCCAATAGTACCGGCAAGCGTGTGGCTAACAGGCGAACACAATGAAATGTCGGCACCGGCATTGGCCGAAGCAGAAGCATCAATAACAAATGTTACGGCTTCGCGGCATGTTGGAGTGCTTGAGCAGGCTGCATAAAATGTATAAGTTCCGGGGGTGTTGCTGTTAGCAAGGTTTGCATATATACCACCTTGTGCAATTACTTCGGCATCGCCTACGGGATTAAACGGAGAGCCTTCCTGAACTACAGTGCCTCCTGTTGGTACTGTGTACCAGGCAATAACTGCGGGGAATGAATATTGTATGGTTACCGTAACAGCGGTAATTAAACCATTATCATTATTGGCATCATCATCGGCAGTTAAAATCCAGTTGCCGTTAATGGTGCTTAATCCGTTAAAGGTATTCATACTTCCACCACCCGAAGCAGGTTTAAAACTGCCTGCTGTAGCGGGGTTATTGCTTCCCCAAGCCGCTGTTGAAGCAGCCTGGTCAAAAGTATAAGTAGCCACTGCACCGGTAGATGTTTCTGTAATGGTACCTGTTGTATTTCCTAAGTTAGTGGCATTACCGGCTCCTGTTGGTCCGGTTAACGAAACGGTAGTTCCACCACCGGGGGTTGATAAAGCTAATACCACATCGGCCTGGTAATTGTGTGCTATGGTTACGCTCACATTTACATCCGTAATGGTTGCACCGGCAGGTACTCCCGAAACCGGTAATGTAATACTATGTACAGGCGAGGTATTTGTTAATTGAAAGGTATTGGTATTGGTTCCGCTTGCTGTAGCACTTCCGGTGGGGCAGGTAGCTGTGGCTGTAAGCGAACCGCTGCCGCCTTGACAAATAGCTGTTCCTGTAACAGCAGGAGCAGGGCTAATAAACAATGTTTTGGTATCGCTTACATCAGCGCAGGGCGAATTTGAAGATGTTAAAGTAAGTACAACACTTCCTGCAGCAATATCGGCACCGCTTGGTGTATAGGTAGCTAATGATAAAGATGTTGCATCTGTGAATGTTCCTGATCCGGATGAGGTCCATAAAAAGCTTGTACCGGTAGCAGTAGCTCCGGCAGTAATGTTAACTGCACCCGCGTTTGAACAAGTTGTTACATCGGTACCGGCATTAGCAGTTGGCAATGCGTTAACAGTAACCGATGCGGTATTATTGGTACTAATGGCCGAAGAGCATGTACCGCCTGTTGCGCCTGATGTTAAGTTGGTAATAGTAATGGTTGTAGCACCTGCATTGGCCAACGCATTGGTAGTAAATGAACCTGTGCCGGCAGTAGTTACTGTCATTGTTTTGGTAACACCTGTGGCACTGTTGGGTGCGCTTTGGTTATAAGTAACTGTATAAGTACCTAAGGGTAAATTGGCAGCATTTCCGGTTAAAGTAACGGTAGCTGTATTTGTTACACATAAAGGAGAACCAACTGTTGTAGAAGTTAAACTATAAGAAGGGCATGTCCAGGTAACTTTCACCTGACCTCTAAAACCATCACCACCTATACGGTTTAAAAAATTGCCGCTGCTTCCTCTTGCACCTCCACCACCTGCACTTAGTGCTGTGGCATCATTACCATTGGCACTTCCGCCTGATAAACCGGCTGCACCTGTGCCACCGCCACCGGCACCACCGGCTCCACCTGTAATGCCTGACGCATTACCACCATTGCCTGTGCTGCCTGCACCACCGCCACCTGCACCGCTGGTAAAGGATCCTGAACTTGCATTAGAACCCGATCCGCCATTGCGCGTAATACCTGTGGTAACACCGGCACCCGCACCGTAGTTAGTAGTGTTATTTCCCACATTACCACCCGCACCACCAACTGCAGTAACAGGTGTACCCGATGCAAAAGTAGAAGTACCACCCGCACCACCATTGGCATTTGAAGCACCTAGACCACCGGCACCTACCGTAACGGTTATAGATGCACCGGGAGTAACGGCTACCGATGTGTTATTTGTATAAGAACCACCGGCACCACCACCTCCGCCTCTGTTGGCAGATGCGTTAGTACCTCCACCGGCACCACCACCGCCCCAGGCCTCAACCTGTACAGTAGTTACACCGGCCGGAACCACAAAGGTTCCCGAACCTGTAAACGTTTGCGTTGTTTGCGCAATTGCTGTATATCCTGTTATAAGGAATATCAGCATCATTAATTTTAGTAGTTTTTTCATTGTGCGATTTAATTTAATTGTTATGGATTAATTGATTTTGGAAGGCAATATCCGCCTATAACCATCTTAAAAGGCCTAATTTTTGGCGAAAGCCATAAAAAGTAAGGCGAAAACGAACCCTAATGATTCTAATAGCCATTTAAGGCATCAAACAGAGGTTTGTTGCTAAAAAACAGCAGTTGTTAGCTTCTTTTCATGTACACCTTCTTTTCTAAAAAAAAGCAATGCTACCTTTAGCCCATAATATATAAGTAGCTTATGCCGGCTACTTCATAAAGCATTGAATGTGGTTTGCTAAACATACTAAGCCATTTACCCTGATTCAAAACGCCAATTACTCTTTGGCATCAATATGGATTAATAATATAGTATTACCTGTTTACCCATGAGCCGATTTTCCATCTTTTTTTGCTTTGCCTGTATTTTTGCTTTCGCAGATACGTTTTCACAAGCGCCCGTTTTGTTGCGCCAGCCATACCTGCAAATGCCGTCAGATAGTGCCATCACTATAATGTGGCGTACCGATGTTGCAACTATCTCAAAGGTTTGTTATGGTACTACCTACGCAAATCTTACCTCATGCCTTACCGATTCGGCATTGGTTACCGACCACCGGGTGCGCATTACCTCGCTTACCCCGCATACCCTTTATTATTACTCCATTGGTGATGGTATAAACACATTACAATCCGATAGCTCCAATTATTTTCAAACATCACCCGTTAACGGCACTCAAAAAAAATCGCGATTCTGGATTTTTGCCGACAGTGGTGTAAATACTGCCGAGCAAAACCAGGTACGAGATGCTTTTTTAAATTACAACAGCACCGATACCATTGACCGCATGATTATGCTTGGCGACAATGCATATATATATGGTACCGATGCCGAGTATCAGGCCGCTGTATTTACCAATCATTACGAAAACATCTTTAAGCACATTCCGGTATTCTCTGCCATGGGCAATCATGAGGTGTTATCATCCGACCCAACCACACAAACTGGCCCTTATTTCGACATATTTACTTTACCATCTAATGCCGAATGTGGCGGCCTGCCTTCCGGCAACGAATCGTATTACAGTTTCGACTATGCCAACATTCATTTTATTTGTTTAGAAACATCTACTGCTTCATTTCGCGCTGCAGGGTCTGCAATGCTTTCATGGCTTGCTGCCGATTTAACAGCCACCACCCAAAAGTGGAAAGTTGTTTTTATGCATCACCCGCCATATACAAAAGGTGGTCATGATTCAGATAATGAAACCAACCTTATCGAAACAAGGCAAAATATTTTACCCATTTTAGAAAACTACAAAGTTGATTTGGTTTTAACAGGCCATAATCACCAATACGAACGCTCTTTTTTTCTTGATGGATATTATGGCTACTCCGCTTCGCTTGATAGTTCAATGATTGTTGATGGCGGCACAGGCACCAAACCCAATGCTTATGAAAAGCGAAGCTCGCGTAATTACAAAGGCACTGTTTACTTAGCTGCTGGTACAGCAGGCGTACTTGAAGGTCCGTTACCGGGATGGCCTCACCCAGCCATGGCACAGGCGCTTAATCTTTACATGGGATCATTAATTTTAGAAACCGATGCCGATACCCTTACTGTTAAATTTCTTGACAGTGATGTAGCTGCACCCACCGTACGCGATAACTTTAGCATTGTTAAAGTTTGTGATTTAACTGCAAGCATAACACCCGTAAGCGATATGTGTGTTACCGGAAGCCCTGTTGTATTAAATGCCGCTCCATCCAACGGAATTTTTTCGGGTGCAGGAGTTGTGGGCAATGTTTTTGATCCTTCTATTGCCGGAGCAGGCTACCATACCATTAGCTATTTGTATGCCGATTCGTTTGGTTGCTCAACGTCTGCAACTATTCTTATCTATGTAGCAGGCCAACCTCCGGCACAGCCCGCTGCCATTATTGCCCCATCAACAGTTTGCCCTCCTGTTAACGGTATTCAACTATACATTGCCAACGATACCACGGCAAAGTCCTATACATGGAGTATTGGTTCAGGTACATCAGGTATTGTCATTAGCAGCGGAGGCAGTGATACCCTTGTTACTATAAATGTGTCTGCAAATTCTTCAGTTAATGGATATACTATGTTGGTAACGGCAAACAATGTTTGTGGCTCAGGCACACCCCAAAGTGTTTTTATAAGCCGCGTTAATCCGGTTAATCTTCCGCTTACTGGCAGCATGCAGGCCTGTCCTTTAGATATAGCTACTTACAACTCATTATCTGTTCATGCTTTTTCAACGCTTTCATGGTCAGCTCCCGTTGGTGCCTTAATAAATGGCTTACCTACACCCCAAACATTTAACGGCCCCACCTCTGTTCAAGTTGAGTTTCCTGCCGGTTTTGCTAATGGCAAAGTTTGTGTGGCCAATCATCCTGCATGTATAATTAGCACAGCAGTTAAATGCATTCCAGTTAGTGCAACTCCCATTATAAGTAGTTCCATCATCGGGCCTGTGTCTATTGCAAGTGCAGCATCCAATGTGGTTTATAGTATAACGCCTGTTGCAGGCGCCACAGGGTACAATTGGTCAGCACCTGTAAATGCAATTATTGTATCCGGTCAAAATACTTCGTCTGTAGTTGTTGATTTTCTTCCGGCATTTACAATGGGAGGCTTATCTGTTCAGGCAGTTGCGCAATGCGGCAATAGCAAAACACAATCTCTCTTTATCAAATCCTACTCGCCTTTTGCAAATCAAATTTCAAAACAGCAAAGTAATGATGTGGATGATTTGGACCATACAATTTCTGTTTCGCCCAATCCTGTTTTTAGTACACTTGCCTTGCGTATGCAATGCAACACCAGTTACACCACCGAAGTTGTTATTTATGATTGTATGGGAAATATGGTCTTAAATGAAACTGTTTTGTTTCAAGATAATATCGCCAAAAAGGAAATAGATGTGCGTTTTCTTCAACCAGGGGTGTATGTCATCAAAGCTATTGGCAGTGGCTTAAATAATATAGCAAGATTTATAAAGCAGTAAATGATTTAAGCACTTACCGTATTATCTTTTTGAAATATCACTTCTCCCTGTTCCGAAACCTTAGGTAAGGTAAATTTAAAAGTGGTGCCTGATTTTGTTGCCGATTCAATCCATATTTTTCCACCGGCTTCTTCTATTATTTTTTTTACGATAGGAAGCCCCACGCCTGTGTTGTAATTATTGTCTTTAGCAGATAAGGTTTGAAACATCTCAAATACTTTTTCATAATGTTGCGCCAATATTCCAGGTCCGTTGTCTTCTACCGAAAATTCAAAACAGGAATCCTGCTCAATGCAGAATATTTTTACTTCGGCAGTTGCCTTGTTATTGTGTTTAACAGCATTGCTTAGCAGATTTTGAAACACCTGAGTCAGTTTTGTTTTATTATAAAATAAAACCGGCATGCCTTTAAATATTTGAACCCTAACATTGGTATCAAAAGCAAACATTTGTACTGTTTCATGCATTAGTTTTTCTGTTGAAACCCACTCACGCGAGTGGTTCTCATTACCAGTGCGCGAATAGTCCAGTATCCCCTTTATCATTTTGTCCATTTTATCAACCTGTGTCCGCAGCAATGATATATACTCCTGCGACTCAGGTTTCAGCTTGTCGCGCGTCTCGTCTTCAATCCATGAAACAAGGTTGCTAATGCCGCGCAAAGGCGCCTTTAAATCGTGCGAAATAACATGAGCAAAGCGGTTTAGCTTATCATTAATATCCGTTAGCTCTGCAGCAGTTTTCTCAATTGTATTTTTTTGAGACGAAATTTGATTTTTTGATTCTTCAATTTCTAATCGTGAAATCAATTCTTTTTTTATTGAATTGTAACGAATGGTTGTTATTACAATATTGAATACAGCCACCGTAAAAACCAAAAATCCTCCGTTAAATAATATTTGTTCTGCATTAAGATGACTATTAAGTTTTATAAACACGAATTGAAAAATGGCAGTTACAGCAACCACAAACACCGAATTTACAGGCTGCCATATCAACAGCATTCCTGCTCCTATAAATAATGCAATGTATGCAAACGTATGCTGCTGCAGTACAGGAATATCCATAACGCTATACATAAACGCGTTTTGCAGGGCTATCCCTAAAAACGGAATCAATACAATGGTTGCATGATTCAGGTTTAATCTTTTTCGAAGTATAAGAGCCAAAAGTGTAAATCCTGATACCACCAGCCGTATCACAAAAAACAGTTTCCAGTAGGACGGAATTATAAAATAATCACTAACCGCCCACAAAGGGTTTAGTATAACAGCTACCCAGGCGGCTATTACATGCTGCCTGGTGGCAATGGCATCAAATTCTTTTTTCCAAATTATACTGTTCATCACATTCGAAAAGGTTTTATGCACTTATCATATCAAAAACCTTTCCGTGTAATGAAAAAAAACATAGGTAATGAATTTTATTTACAGCATTTCTTACAATGCAAAATGGCAGCACAATAATTTTTTGATTTATTTGGAGATTTAACCGCTATATCTATATTTGCACCCTCATTTTAAAAAACCAAATTACCCAACCACAATTTAATATATTTGGGAGCATAGCTCAGCTGGTTCAGAGCACCTGCCTTACAAGCAGGGGGTCACAGGTTCGAACCCTGTTGCTCCCACACTAAGTTAAGCCCGTTAGTTGCGGGCTTTTTTTATGCTGTTTGTTTTGTCACTTTTGTTTTTAATAAGCACAAATCACCAACTTTAGTTCACTACCAGTAGCCTGTAACCTCGGTGAATCTTACATTTGCAATAAGCTAAAAAAAACCGGGTTGAGTTTCTCGGCAAACGTTTGCAATAAAAAATAGGTGTAAATTGGAATAATTATTGCTACATTTGTTCAGATTACCTGCCTGAAAAATTAAAACTATGAGCAAAACACTTTTTTTAATACGCCACAGCAAATCAACACGCGAATTACCACTTATTAGTGATATGGATAGGCCGCTTACCGAAAAAGGGTATCGCGATGCCGTAGCCATGAGCGGAGTGCTTTCAGAACATTGCAAAAATCCTGACTTAATTTTGTCAAGCCCTTCGGTCCGCACATTTAGTACGGCTTTGATTTTTGCCCGAACATTAAAATATTCAATTAATCAAATTGCTTTGGAAAACAGGATATATGAAGCCGGGTCACGAGATTTGCTTGCCGTGCTTAATAAAATGGACGATAGCCACAATACCATTTTATTGTTTTGTCACAATCCCGGTGCCACACGCTTTTTAAGTTTGCTTACTGGTGATGAGTCAAGGCATTTTTCAACAAGCGCTTTTGCAGCTATTAAATTCGATTCCAACTCATGGAAATCAATATCTGCTGGAACAGGAAAATTATTAATGCATAAACAACCTCGCGAAAGTTCATTTATATAACTTTAACTTTTGTTTTTATTTATTGTTAATCGCTTTATATTATTTGCACTAATTTCAATTTTTTTAAATGTTTACTATTGAATCAAGATTTTTTTTCGGGCTTACTTTTTTTCTTTTCTTAGGATTAAAAACTTATTGCCAGAAAATTGAATATGCAGCCCAGCCAATTGATAATTACAATTATGATTACTTACGTGTAATTGGTTACAATGATGATGGTTTTTTTCTTCTTCAAAGCAACCTTCCAATTGACGAAGAGCGAGACCGCTTAGGTTTTAAGTCAAGAAAATATAAGGTAAGTTACTTTTCATCCGATTTGCACGAAAAATGGACGCGATTATTTGAAAAAGACCTAAATGGATCAAGGATTGAATCCATAGGAGTTGCCAATGGGAATCTTATTGCTGCCAAATCGATTTATGTTGAAAACGAAAACAAAATTTTGGTGGAGATGAGTCCGTTTGATATTTCGGGAAAAGAAATTGAAAAAAAAACGATTGCAGAAATTCCCTGCCAACCCGGAAGCAATCTGGATAAAATAAAATTTGTTGCATCCATACATCAAACCTGCTTTGGGTTTATACAGGTTGAAAAAAAACAAAACAAAACACAAACACTGCATTGCATTGTTCTTGATACGGCACTAAAGGTACTCCACACGTTGCACTTTGATATTTCGTATGATGATAAAAATTTTTATTTTACTGATTGGTTGCTTACCGATAGTGGCGACTTTGTTTTGTTGGGGTATCATGATTCCAAGCAAAACAGCATTGATAAAAAAAGATGGGAGGCATACCGCCTGTTTGTTGCCAAACCAAATAAAACGGCAAAAGAATATGCTGTCAACACACCTAACTTAATTTTTTCGGGAATTAAGCCTGTGTATGATTCTTCAAATGACAAATTGGTGTTAGCAGGTTTTTACGAAAACAAACTTACAGGATCATCGGGAATTGTGTACTCAAAACTTGGCTTGGGTAAGGATGATTCTTTACACACAAATAAGCAACCTATTGCCGAAGGATACAAAGCAAAGTTATTAAGTGCAAAAAATTACAACTACAAATCCATAAGCCTTAATGATTATAATGTTGAAAAAATTGTTTTAAGAAATGATGGGGGAGCGGTGATTGTTGCCGAAGCTTCCTATGCATCAGACTATTCGTATTACGACTATTTTACTCAATCGTATGTAAGGCAAACTGAATTTCATTTTGAAAATGCAATTGCATTATCAGTAAATGCTGATGGAAGTATTGATTGGGACGCAATTCTCAGAAAAGATCAGGCCTCGATAAATGATGATGGTGCGTACTCTTCGTTTTGCATTATACAGGCCGATGAAAAAATAAATCTATTTTACAATACATCCATTGAGCGCAATAACCGGGTAGCGGTTTTTTCGGTAACCAATAGTGGGCAGGAAAACGAAAAAGATTTTATTGCTGCCGAAGAAAAAATTTTACTAATCCCATCTGCTGCCAAACAAATTTCTGCTGATGAGTTGGTAGTTCCTTGCTGGAACAGGAGAAAGCTCTTGCTGGCTAAAATAACTTTTTAAACATGAGTATGTCGTTGGCTTTTGATTACTGCACCTATTTTATTCAAGCCCAAACCAAACACGATATTCACTCTCCGTTTGTTTTTGATTTTACCGTTAAGGTAATAAACAAAAAAAAGTATGATGATGCATTTGCCAAGATAGAGCAGGTTAGAAAAAATGCTGTTGCCAATAAAAGTAAAATTGAGTTTACCGATTTTGGTGCTGGAGCTACCCATGCCGACACAGCGCAAAAAACTATTTCGGCAATTGCAAAAAACTCGGCTAAGGATGCTAAATATGCACGGTTGCTTTATCGTATTGTAAATTATTTAAAACCTCAAAACATGCTTGAACTTGGCACCTCCATAGGCATTAGCACGCTATACCAGGCATTAGGTAACCCCCAATCAACATTTATTACTATTGAAGGGGATAAAAACACAGCAAAAATTGCCTGTCAAAACTTTAGGATGCTCGGGGCAGATAATGTTCAATTGCTGGTTGGAAATTTTGATGATTTTTTGCCAACTGCACTTATCAGGTTTGATACGGTGGACTATGTTTTTTTTGACGGTAATCACCGCGCGGAGCCAACGTTAAAATATTTTGAAATGTGTTTGCAAAAGGCAAATAACAATTCGGTTTTTGTTTTTGACGATATAAACTGGAGTGATGAAATGAAACAGGCATGGACGGTGATAAAAAAACATAACCGGGTTACCGTAAGTATTGACTTATTTATGATGGGAATTGTTTTTTTTAATCCTGATTTTTCTAAAGAAGATTTTCGCATTCGGTTTTAGTTTTTCATTACGCATACATGGGTTTGTTTGCTACTTTTACACGCTGTAATTATGATTGAAAAACCTGTAATTGATTTAAAAAACATATCGCGTACTTATAAAGTGGGTGCCGAAACCATTTATGCATTGCGTTCGGTTACTACGCAGATAGGCCGAAATGAGTATGTAGCTCTAATGGGTACTTCGGGCTCGGGCAAATCAACACTGATGAATATACTGGGTTGCCTTGATACCCCTTCGGGTGGCGAATATTATCTTGACGGTATTTCTGTAGCACACCGCACCGATAGCGAACTTGCCGAAATCAGAAACAAGCAAATAGGTTTTGTTTTTCAAACGTTTAATTTATTGCCTCGATCTACAGCACTTGAAAATGTTGCATTGCCTCTTGTTTATGCGGGCATATCTAAAGAAGACAGATTAATACGTGCCACCGAATCGCTAAAAAGCGTGGGCCTTGGCGACAGGATGACACACAAGCCTAATGAATTGTCAGGTGGTCAGCGGCAGCGGGTGGCAGTGGCTCGTGCATTGGTAAACAACCCGTCTATAATTTTAGCTGATGAGCCAACGGGAAACTTAGATTCAAAAACATCGGAAGAAATAATGATGTTATTTGAAGAAATTCATGCACGCGGAAACACTATAATAGTGGTAACGCATGAAGAGGAAATTGCACGCCATGCACACCGTATCATTCGTATTAAAGACGGCTTGGTTGAAGGAGACTCGGTAAATGAGAATGTTATTTCGTTTAAATCAGTTGTAAAATGAAAAACTGGTTTTTGATTCTTGTTTTTTTTATTCTTAGTTGCAACTATGCTTGCAGTCAAAAGGAAAACTTGCTTAGCGCAGATGAGTTCGAAAAAAAGTTAGCTGCTTTTCCCGAAGCACAGCTTGTTGATGTAAGAACACCCGAAGAATTTGCAGAAGGGCATTTAAAAAACGCGCTTAGCATGAATGTAAATAGTGATGATCTAAAGGAGAGGTCGAAATTTCTGGATAAAACAAAACCTGTTTTTGTTTATTGTTATATGGGGCCTCGCAGTGCAAAAGCTTTCGAATATTTACGAAATGAGGGGTTTTCAACTGTATATGATTTAAAAGGCGGATATAGCACATGGGTTGATTTAAAAAAACCTGTTGATGATAGCACCCCAAATATACCAGGCGTAAGTGCATCTGAATTTCAAAAACTTATTGCTGAAGGAAAAACATTAGTAGATTTTAATGCTCCATGGTGTGCACCGTGTATAAAAATGAAGCCATTACTTGATGAGGTGGAAAAAGAACTTGAAGGAAAAGTAAAAGTGTTGCGCTTTGATAAAGACAAAAACCGGGAGTTGGCAAGCACCTATAATATTTCCGATTTGCCTGTTATTTTAATTTTTGAAAACGGAAAACTTCTAAATCGATCAGTTGGATTTAAAACAAAGGAGCAGTTATTGCAGCTAACTCGGTAATCGCTACCGCTTTTTAGCAATTTTTATCATCAAACTGCCAAAACCTTACATTTTTTAATTTCTGTATGGCTTAATGCTTGAAACGTATTTTTCCGTTAAGCGTAAGAAAGCCAAATACAACATTTTTATTCCTAAGTTTATGATTCCCATAAAAGCAACCAAAGCAGGAGCAACGCTATTATTATTGTTTATTGCCACAGCTTCTTTTTCGCAGGTAGTGGTACCTTTTAAAACCCGCTATTCATCAACCCAAAAAGGTAACATTGTGCACGTGGCTAACAGCATAGTTACATGTACTGGCAGCGGATGCGGAACTGCTCAGGCTCAAATACCTCCGGCCGGAACAAATAACAACAACGATTTTAACACAGCATATATTGATATTGATGGAAATGCCACAACATTTAGTTCGAGTAGTTCTGTTTTAACATTACCTGCTTGCAGTTATATAACCTATGCAGGATTATATTGGGGTGCTGACGCAAATTCGTCCACAACGGGATTTGGCACCCGTGACCAAATAAAATTCAGAACTCCGGCAGCAGCGGCTTACAATAACATTACGGCCGATACCATGATTACAACAAATGTTGGTGGTCATGATATGTATGCGTGTTATAAAAATGTAACTTCCTACGTGTCGGCAGGGGGCAATGGGAATTATTTTGTTGCCAATGTAATTGCCAAAACAGGAAGCATTAAAAATATATCGGGGGGCTGGACATTGGTTATCGCTTATCGAAACGACCTCTCTAATCTTCGCAACTTAACAGTGTGGGACGGATACATACACGTTACAAATGGAGTTTCGACATTAATAAACATTAGCGGTTTTCAAACTCCCATAAGCGGACCAGTATCATTCGAAGTAGGTATAACCACCTATGATGGCGACCGTAACGGAAGCCCTATTGCAGATAGTTTATTGTTTAATGATAACCTGGGAACATTTGTTGCGGTTTCTAACGTGCCTAACCCGGCAAACAATATTTACAACAGTTCAATTACTTATAACGGAGCTAATGTGGCTACCCGAAATCCTAATTACCAAAACACCCTTGGCTTTGATGATGATGTATTTATCCCAAACAATGCTTTAAAAAACTATTTAGGCAACAACCAAACATCATGTACCATTAAACAAACCACCGGTGGCGAAAATATTTACACCCAAGTTATAACATCGGCCATTGATGTGTACGAGCCCGATGTACGAATTATTAAAACAGCAACTGACTTAAATGGAGGTCTTACTTTTCCCGGAGACACTATTCAATACGATTTACAAGTGATTAACCAGGGAAGTGACACCGCATCATCAATGGTATTGGTTGATTCCATTCCATTTAATGCAACGTATGTTGCCAATTCCTTACAAATTTTAAGTGGCCCTAACTCGGGTAACAAAACCGATGCAACAGCCGATGACCAGGCAGAGTATATTAATGTATCCAAGTTTGTTAGATTCAGAATAGGTATTGGCGCTAACAGTGTAGGCGGTGGTAAATTAGGACAATTAGTACCTACCAATGAAAGCATCATACGTTTTAAAGTGGTGGTAACTTCTAATTGCGAGTTGCTGTTATGCAGCAACATTGTAACCAATCAGGCTCGTGTTTCTTGCAAAGGTGTTTTATCCGGCTCGGCACTGGTAACATCAAGCCAGCCAAATGGCTTTGATGCTTTAGGATGTCCGCTTTATGGCCCAACACAAACTGTGGTTCAGGTTCCATCTTCATGTACTAATCCTGCCGATACTTCAATTTCGGTTTGTAGTTCATATAATTTTAGTTCCCTTAGCGGTGTAAGGTCAGGATATAGTTATTTTAATAACAGTTATGTATCCGTAGCATCAACCACCACTTCGGGTGTTTATTATGGCATAAAAGCAATTACCGCTTCATGCCGCGACACCTTCTTAATTAATCTTACCATTAACCCCTTGCCAAACTTTACGGGCACAACACTTACTCATCCCACCTGTACAAATGGAGGAGCTACCGGAGGTCGTATTACTTTGGTAGGAACATTTGGTGCAAATGACTCGGTATCTTATTTTCCGGGTGCATCATTTATTACAGGAACTTTTACACGCATAAGCACACTTTCTCCAGCCAACACTATTACCAATATTGTGGAAGGAACAAAAACTGTTCGTGTAAAAAATGCCGCAGGATGCTATGTTGACCAAACAGTGGTATTGTCTTACATTAACTGTTCGCCATTAGCCATTGATGATAATTATTCTTTTAATGCTACCGCTAATTATAGTGCATCCGTTGCCTCAAATGATGATGAACCGGATTTGGACCCATGGACATTTACATTATTAAGCGGCCCGGCTAATGGATCGCTTACATTTAATGCCAATGGAACTTTTACTTATTCACCAGGCGCTTTCAGAGGAACTACTTCATTTACTTATGTAGTGTGCGATAACAGAACGCCTGCGCTTTGCGATACTGCAGTGGTAACATTTACAGTAATTAGCCCATTGCCGGTTGAGCTTGGCTTGTTTAATGGCGAGATTAAAAACAATGGAATACTTTTAAAATGGCTTACTTACTCCGAACTTAACAATGATTTTTTTGAACTTCAACGTTCGTCTGACGGAGTGCGTTTTAATTCTATTGCAAAAGTTAGCGGACATGGAACAACAACTGAAATGTATCGCTACCAATATTTAGACGATAAACCTTTTGGCGGATGGAACTATTACCGCTTAAAACAAGTTGACTTTAATGGAGAAGCAGCTATAACCAATACTGTAAAATTTAATTTAAGCAGCATAAGCAATAACAAAGTTGAAATTATTCCTAACCCCAACAACGGTATTTTCAGAGCAAAAATTAATTGCGATGTAGAGGGCGAAAGTAAAATTACCGTGGTATCACAGTACGGGGCTGTGCTTTACGAAACTTCGGCATACTGCACAGGCCAAAGTGTAATAAAGCAAATTGAACTTACCAATATACCCAAAGGATTATACTACCTGCTTGTAAACAGCAAAAATCAAACAGGTAAGTATAAGTTTACTGTAAACTGATAAAAAATTTAAACAAGTTGCACATAAAAGCCGGAACATGTTCCGGCTTTTATGTTTTTTAATGCAACCTGCATGCCTTTAACCTGCCACCACAGCCAGCTCTATCAGGTTATCTTCGCCTTGCAATATGGGTTGAGCCAAAAACGATTGTGTGGCCACAACCTCACCGCTTACTTCAATATCCAGTGCTTCGGGAACATCGGCTGTGCCAAAATTAAATGACGCTATGCCACCGTCATTGGTAATAGCAGCATCAATATCCACATTGGTAATTTTAATGGTTAGGGCGGGTATGGGTTCGTTGGTTTCGCTGTTGCTTGTTTTTACATCAACGCGTGTGGTGGTTGATGTGCCGGGAGGATATACCCTGTACTGCTCTATTTTAGCCGGGTTGCCGGCAAACACTACCTGGGCGCATTTGCTGATAAGGGGCATGTGCGAAAATACGGTGTTGTACACCTGTATGCGGTCTTGTGTGGTTACGGGGCGTGAGCTTTTGGCGTTTTCCTGCAATCGGTTTTTGGTGTTGATGTTATCTGATGTGGTAAGCAGCGCGTCTATTTCGGTTTGTGTATATCCTTTGGCAATCAAATCGGTTTTGTAGGGCGCTTTATCTGCAAATGAGTTGGCATGTTCCAGCAGATTTTCCATTTTTTCCTGGTCGTTGCGGGCACGGTCCATTTGATCTTGCCCAAACACACGCTGCTTTACTTTATCGGCAGGGTAGGTAATTTCGGCATATAAAAACAGTATTCGCAGTTGTGTTTTTGCTTCATCCATTGAGGCATTAAGGTCGCTGGTAAGCACCTTTATGTCTGTCATCAAGCTTTCGTCAAGCGGTACCGCATCAGCGGTATCAATATCGGTTTGGTAGTTGGTTACATACGTGCTTGTTAACCACGGAAACCGTGCTGTAAATAATGCCAAATCGGCTAACAGGTTGTTTTTTTGAGTTTGCGCGCGGGTAAGCATCAGCTCATCCTCCATATTATATGCGCGGATGATGGGTTCGGGCATGGGGGTGGGTTTTTATTGTTTTTTGTTTATTTCAAAATTATATACAGCCCTTAGGAAACAAACCCCCGGATTTATAAAGTTGTAAACGGGATGTAACGTGTTTTTAATAACCAATTAAATGATGATTTACCAACTGGTAACACGCGGTTACAGATTATAACTGCCCTGTTACCCTGCTTATAATCATAATTACCCAACGGTAAGCAAGCTACTATCCATCGTTAAAGCATTACTACCCAGCGTAAGCCACTGTAATGCGTTCTGTTAACAATGATAACCCAACGATAACCAATAATAAATTTACGATACACAACGATTAGCCAACGATTGCAGGCAACTATGTTTTGTTAATAAATATTTATGTTTTGTAAGAGCATATCGGTAAGTTTGGAAAGAATATTGTAATAAGGTAGCTGTTAACAAACCAAAACTTTGAACATGAAAAAAATAAGTAAAGAAGAAGCAGCGAGGATAAAATCGCACAAGGCAGGCAAAAAACATCCTGTAAACACGGCCATAGAAAACATGGAGGCGGGCGAAACATGGTTGGTAACCCGCGCTGATTTTAAATGGAAAAAAAGAACGCCTGTAATTTTTTGCAACCGCATAGCCAGGCGTACAGGAAAAAAGTTTGCCTGTGCCGATACGATTGACAAAAACGGATGGGTGGTGGAGCGTTTGGCGTAAGGGGTGGGTATAAAAGCCATGATGCCATACGCACAAGGGTTACTGCCTTAAAAAAAAGGTGGTTTTTGCAAACCCTACCCCCCGCTGGTGTTTTTCCCAAGCCTGTTAAGGCCTGCTTTGGCCTTTTGGTCAATGCTGTTTTGATACTCGTGGTTGCGCAGCGATAGGCAAAGTCTGTAATACTTTTCTGCATTGGATTTGTCGTTTTCGTTTTCGTACATCAACCCCAATTGCAGGCATGAGTTGGCGGCAAAGTAGTAGGTAAGGTTTTTTCCGTTATCAATGGTTTGTGTATAAAGTTCTTTGGCTTTGGCGGTGCGCTGGGTTTTGTCATATATGCGCGCAAGGCGGTAGGTAACTTCAACCTGGTCACGCAGGGTTGGAAAATTTTCGATGGGCTTGCCGGCAAGCATGGCAAGTGCCTGGGGGTAATAGCCCCCGTCAAACAGCAGGCGCGCTTTTAGCAACAGGGTGTTGGGTATGATGCCGTCAGCAGCTTCTTTAAGCGCCTGCTTGTCTTCATCATTAAAATCGCTGCCGCTGGTTTTGCACAGTAGCATGTGGTGTTTATAGCCTGCCGTGTCGGCATTTATAATGCACAACCACGCAAGCCTTTGATGCGATGCTTTTACAAAACTGGTGCCTTTAAAATTTTTGAGGTAAGCAGTAAACTCATCACGAGCCGATGCATCCAGTTTATTTAACAGCGCAAGCCCTTTTAAAAAATTAAGGTAGTACATTTTATAACCATTGTTATCATGCGCAAGGTTGCCAATTACATTTATAACATCATCATTGCGGGCTGAGTTGTAGTAAATGTTGGCGGCAAAAAAAACTTCAACTGCATTAGCAGGCGCAGGCATGGCCTCCAATATGCGCAGTACTTCTTTGTTGTTTTTTTCAAGATGCTGTTTTGAAAAAAGCCATACAAGCTGCGCTTCTTTGTTTAAAAAATAATAAGGCGATAAGGGCGGGGAGGTGGCCTTGTATAATTGTTCAAGTTCAAAAAGCCCCTGCTGTATGGTGCCATGCATGCCTGCCAGCTTAAGCAGCCAATTGTAGTTGGTAGGCACAGCGCCTATAAATGCATGCATAATACCCAGGCCTTTATGGTTGGGCGCAAAATCAGGATACTGCCGTTGATTTTCTTCAAGGTCTTTAAACGCCCTGCGAATTTCCAGCGCTCCGGTTATGTACTCTTTAAACTTGATTTTTACAAAAGCGGTTTGCAAATTTATTTCAGCTTTGCAATAAAGGTGGTAAGGCGAATTTTTTGCAGCTTTATCCAAAAAGTCAAATGCGGCATCGCGGTGATTTTTTAAAGCGATAAAATCGTTCGCTTCTTCAGATATAAATGATTTCAAAAAAAGCAGGTAGTGCTCAAGGTACCAGGCAATCCCGTTATCGGGATTTGTTTTTTTTTCGGCATTAATTAGTTGTTGTGCCTGTTCAAATTTAAAATCAAAAATAAACCTGTATGCGTTAAGGCAATTGCTGTTAAAGGCATAGTGCCCCTTAGCAGGCAGGGCCATCATCAGCAGTGTAACTATAAAGGCAAATTTTTTCACCGCGTAAATATACTTATGGCTGTGGTTATTCACATTGTTTGCCGTAAAGGCTGTTTATTACTTATCCAATGTGGGTGAAAATACGCAATGCCGGATTTTAATTTTGACACACCGTTAACCGTAGTATGATTCCGCAAATAGCCCCCTCCGACTCGCTTAAAAAAAGTGGCGATAAGCTTCCTTTTGCCCCATTTTTAAACCGCGAAACGATTGAGCAAAAAAAAAGTACAGAAAAAAAGTCCAAAGAAACAACACCCGTATCGGTAAAAAAAACGGTTAAACCATCCACACCTAAAACGGATAAACCTAAGCAGGCCACCACCCAAGAGCAGCCACCAAAGCAAGAATTAAAAACCGTTGTAGTAAAAGAAAAAAAAACGCAGACCCCTGCCGCACCCGTTACGCAGGCATCTGCTGCTGAAATACCGGTGCCACTAAAAACGGCTGAAACCAATGCAGGCACCACAACCATAACCCCGCTAATTAACGATAGCCTGCTTGCCGATTCGGCCCTTGCTCAAGCGGCTTTAAAAATCGATTCGTTTGAATTTAAATTTACGGATGACGAAACTTTTGAAAAATCATCAACCGTTATTACCCCTTATCTTAATTCATCAAAATATTTTAAAGCACATAACTTAACCAATACATCCGGCACACCCCAGGTACACACAACTCTTTTACCCGATTGGTTTACCATTATACTTATATTAATGGTGGCAGGCATCACCATCATTAAAATGTTGTATAACAAAATATTCAGACAGCTGTTTGAAGCATTTTACAGCCTTGCTGTTTCAAACCAGGTGGTGCGTGACGAAAACATTTTGGTGCAGCGGGCTTCTGTTTTACTTAACATTGTATTTTATGGTATAGCGGCCTTGTTTTTATATTATGTAAGTGTTAAGTACGAATGGAGCAGGCCTTTTTACAATCAGGGTATATTCCGTTTTTTTCTGTTTGCAATTTTGATAGCTTGTTTTTATTCAATAAAAATGCTTTTGATAAAACTGCTTGGCCATATTCTTGAAATTGAAAAACCAGTTGCTGTTTATATTTTTAATATTTTTTTAATTAATAATATACTTGGTATGGTGCTTATTCCGGTAATCGTTTTACTTGCATTTGCACCGGCCATGTATGCAACCTATATTTTATATGTTGGGGTTGCATGTATCCTGGCCGCATTTTTTTACCGCGTTTTCAGAGCATTTACAATTGGTTTGGGTATGTCGTTAAGTTCGTTGTATTATTTATTTCTATACTTTTGCACCCTTGAAATCGCACCTGTGCTGCTGATTGCAAAAATTGTATGACGCACATAACAGAAGTTTTCGAGATTATAATACATGGCTGAAAGCAATAAGGTAAAAACAATTTTGGTTACTCAACCAAAACCCGAATCCGACAAAAATCCATACTTCGACCTTGCAAAAAAATTCAATGTAAAAATTGACTTTAAGCCGTTTATACAGATAGAAGGTATTCCGGCCAAGGACTTTAGAAAACACCGCATAAATGTTGCCGAATACCCGGCCGTAATTCTTACAAGCCGCCAGGCTGCCGACCACTACTTTCGCATGGCTGCCGAAATGCGTTTTCACAATTATGACGAGATAAAGTTTTTTTGTGTTTCTGAATCAACCGCTTTTTACCTTCAAAAATATATTACCTATCGCAAGCGCAAAATTTTTTACGGCAAACACAACATTGGCGATTTGATGGACCTTATAAAAAAGCATCGAAAAGAAAAATTCTTACTGCCTTGCAGCGATGTGCAAAAACAGGAAATTGCCGATACACTTAAAGAGCACGATATTGCTTTTACCCGAGCCGTAATTTACAAAACCGTGTGCAGCAACCTTGCCGAACTTAATCCTGATGCCTACGATATGATTGTTTTTTTTAGTCCATCGGGGGTAACATCTTTGTTTAAAAATTTTCCAAAGTATAAACAGCAAAACACACGCATAGCCGCCTTTGGTAGCACCACTGTGCAGGCTGTTGTTAAATCAAAATTGCAACTGGATGTGCAGGCGCCCATACCCGAAGCGCCAAGCATGACCATGGCCATTGAGCAGTATTTGCGAAAAGTAAATAAGTAATTGTTTTGGTAAAACGTGCCTGCTGCAGGTTATTTTACATTGCTTTTTAAAAACTCAAGAGTGCTTGCATAAGCACTATCAGTACTAGACTTATCGTGTTTTGGATTACTTGGATTTGCAAATGCATGGTCGGCCTCGTAACGTTTAACAGTAATTTGTTTTCCGGCCGCTTTCATATCGTTTTCAAAAGCGGTTACTATTTCGGGTTTTATCCACTCATCTTTATTGGCAAAAATGCCAAGCACCTGAAAATTTATTTTTTCAATTTCCTCTTTTTTCTTTTCGGGCATGCCATAATACATCACACATCCTTTTGTTTTTTCTTTTAAAATTTCGGCTGCCTGCAGGCTCCATGTACCGCCAAAACACCAACCCAAAGTTTGAATTTGTGCCTGCGTCCCTGCATATTCACTTGCACCAATAATTATAGCCATTATCCGTTTTGCTTCCGTGGTTTGCATCAGTTTGCCGGCAAGTTCGGCTTTGCTTGTTACCTGCCCGTCATACAGGTCAAGGGCAATTACATTTACATTGCCTAAATCGGCCTGCAACTGTTCGGCAGTTTTTTTTATGTACTCATTAAGCCCCCACCATTCGTGAAAAATAAAAACATAGTTGTTGGTTTCAACAGATGCTTTTACTTCAAATGCTTTTGCTTTTTTTCCGTCAGGTGTGGCATAGGTAATTGTTTTTCCTTTTTCAGGAACAAAATGCATGGGAACAGGCTCCAGGTGAGATGCAATAAACTTGCTATCTGCGCCAAGCATGGCAAATTGATGGGTGCCGCTGGCAGCGCAGCACAATGCTGTTTGTGCCTGTGCACTGTTTAACCCGGCAGTGCAAATAAGTATTACTAAAAATATTTTTCTCATTTTATACATTGGTTTGTGATGGTTTAAAGATAGTACTTTTGCAAGCAATCAAACACGTTATGCCGCTTAAAAGTTTAGCTGTATTATTTTTTGGGCTTGTTTTATTTTCGTGCAATAAAACCGATACTGCCTCAAGGCCCCAACGCAAAAACATTACCGAAGTAGTATATGCATCTGGCAAACTATTGCCAATAAATCATTACCGTATAACCAGCAAATTTCCGGGTTACGTAAAAAAAATATTTGTAAAGCCTGGCGATACCATTAAAGCTGGCGATTTATTAATCAGCATTTATAACGACCAGGGCGACTTTAATACACGTTCAGCCCAAAACCTGCTTGCCTTAGCTGCTGAAAATGCCAACCCAAATGGCGAATTAATTATTGCAGCAAAACAGGAACTTGCTTCGGCCAAATCTAAATTTGAGTTTGACTCGGTAAATTTTATACGGTACAATGCTTTGTTAAAAAGCAACGCTACATCAACACTTACTTATGACCAGGCAAAAACACAGGCCGATATTTCAAAACAAAATTACTTGCGGGCGCAAAACACCTTTAATAACACCCTTAAAAAATTAAATGTTGAGTATCAAAATGCCCAAAACCAATATATGGCCTTATCCGGAAATCAAAACGAATTTAATATTCACTCGGTAATTGACGGCAAGGTATATGATGTGGCCACACAGGAAGGGGCCCTTGTAAATTCACTTCAACCTATTATTGAAATTGGCGATGCTGCACAATTTGAAACCGAACTTTTGGTTGACGAAGTGGATATTGCAGCCATTAAACCCGGACAAAAAATTGCTTACTCCATTGATGCCTTTAAAGAAAAACAATTCTCAGGCCTAATTAAAGAAATTTACCCGCGTGTTTCAGGTTCAGATAAATCATCCCTTGTAAAAGCTACCATTGATGCACCAGGACCCCACACTTTTTATGCCGGTATGACGGTGGAGGCCAATATTATTATATCCCAAAAACAAAATGCCCTTGTAATACCGCGCAGTTATTTAAAAGAAGGAAATACCGTATTTGTTAAGGGTAAAAAAGAACCCTTGGTTATTAAAACTGGGGTACAGGACATAAACTTTGTTGAAGTACTTGATGGCATTACCGAAGAGGATGAGTTAACCAACTAAAATGGGTGCCACTGGGCACTATATTTACCCCTTATTATTGCTTGTTAACACCTTTTTGTTCACAACACTTGTTGGTTTCAAAAGTATTGTTACTTTTGCGTCCCCGATTTTTAAAGGGATAATACATAATAAACGTGGATACTACATCGTATAAAACAGTGTCGCTCAATGCGAAAACTGCAAAAAAAGAGTGGGTACTTGTTGACGCCACCGATCAGGTTTTAGGTCGTTTGTCATCCGAAGTGGCCAAAATTTTAAGAGGAAAACACCGTGCAGGCTTTACTCCTCATGTTGATACAGGTGATAACGTAATTATTATCAATTGCGAAAAAATAAAACTCACCGGAAAAAAAATGGATCAAAAAGTGTACACCCGTCACACCGGGTATCCTGGAGGTCAGCGATTTACAACCCCCAAAAAATTACTTGCGGCCAACACACCTGAGCGTATCATTGAACATGCAGTGCATAAAATGCTTCCCAAAAACAAACTTGGAAATGCACTTAAAAAGAATTTACGTGTTTTTGTTGGCGCCAACCATTCGCACGAAGCTCAAAACCCTAAAGTTTTAAAATTAGAATTATAATAACCCATGGATATTACCCACAAAATAGGAAGACGTAAAACTGCTATTGCCCGTGTGTATGTTACTGCCGGCACAGGTGCTATAAGCGTAAACAACCGTGAATATAAAACATATTTTACCACAGGTCCGCTTCAAAACAAGGTTACACAGGCTTTTGCAATTATAAATGCCAACGGACAGTTTGATGTAAAAGCAAACGTAATGGGTGGTGGAATTACCGGTCAGGCCGAGGCAATACGTTTGGGTATTGCACGAGCATTATGCGATATTAATCCTGAAAACCGTCCTGCTTTAAAAAAAGAGGGGTTGCTTACGCGTGACCCCCGTATGGTTGAACGTAAAAAGAGCGGCCAGAAAAAAGCACGTAAGAGATTCCAATTCAGCAAACGTTAATATTATCACCATCAACAAAAAATACATGTCCGTAAATACTCAGGAATTGTTAGACGCTGGTTGCCACTTTGGTCACTTGAAGCGCAAATGGAATCCCAAAATGGCTCCTTATATTTTTATGGAGCGCAATGGCATTCATATCATTGATTTAAACAAAACATCGGCTAAGCTTGATGAAGCTACTGCTGCTATTAAGCAAATTGCAAAATCAGGAAAACGAATTTTGTTTGTTGCCACCAAAAAGCAGGCTAAAGAAATTGTTGCTAATGCTGCCAAAAGTGTAAACATGCCTTACATTACCGAGCGATGGCCCGGTGGCATGCTCACTAATTTTTCTACTCAGCGCAAGTCGGTTAAAAAAATGACCGGGTTTGAAAAGTTTATGAAAGACGAAACGTTTAACAACATTTCGAAAAAAGAGCGCTTGCAGGTAAGCCGCCAAAAAGCTAAAATGGAAAAACTAATAGGTAGCATTGCTGATCTTACTCGTTTACCTGCCGCTTTGTTTATTGTTGATGTATTAAAAGAACACATTGCTGTTAGCGAAGCGCAAAAATTAGGTATTCCCACCATTGCAATTTGCGATACAAATACCGACCCTACCAATATTGATTTTCCAATTCCGGCAAACGATGATGCAACAAAATCCATTGAGCTTATCATGAATGAAATGATTCGTGCTATTGAAGACGGAATTTCTGAGCGCAAAATGGATAAAGAAGCCGACCGCGAACGCGAAGCAGCTGCTGATGATGAATCAGGTGAACGCGCTGAGGGCGATGATACAGTTATGGTAGCAGCTTCTGATGACGAAAACAGCGATGAAGAAAAAGCACCTGCTAAAAAAACTACCGGTCGCCCGCGTAAAACATCAGCAGTAAAAAAAGTAAAAAACACTACCGAAGAATAATATTATATTATACAGAGACAATAAAAAATGAGTACCTTAACAATTAGTGCAAGCGATGTAAACAAACTGCGCCAAATGACCGGTGCAGGTATGATGGATTGTAAAAAAGCGTTGATGGAAGCCAATGGCGATTTTGAAAAAGCCATTGACGAATTAAGAAAAAGAGGGCAAAAAGTTGCTGCTAACCGTGCCGACCGCGAAACCAAAGAAGGCTACATTATGGCTAAAACAAATGCCGATGCAAGCAAAGGATATTTATTGGGATTAACATGCGAAACCGACTTTGTTGGAAAAAGCGCAGATTTTACCACCTTCGTTGATGCGGTGCTTGACATTGCAATGGCTAACAATGCAACAAGTGTTGATGCTGTAATGTCACTACCAATGCAAGGTGTAACCGTTGCCGATAAACTTTCTGATTTGGTCGGTAAAATAGGCGAAAAGATGGAGTTTATTGGATATACTATTATTGAAGCACCAAAGGTTGTAATTTATATCCACCCCGGAAATAAAATAGTTTCGATGGTAGGGCTATCAACCGCAACGGCACCTGCCGATGCAGGCAAAGACGTGGCCATGCAAATTGCCGCAATGAATCCGGTAGCTGTTGACAAAGATGATGTTGATCAAAATACCCTAAACCGAGAAATTGAAATTGGAAAAGAGCAGGCCCGTGCGGAAGGTAAGCCCGAAAACATGATTGAGAAAATTGCAATGGGAAAACTCAACAAATTTTACCAGGAAAGCACTTTATTAAACCAATCGTTTATTAAAGAAGATAAAAAAACCGTTCGGCAGTATTTAGATGGTGTTGAAAAAGGGTTAACAGTTAAATCTTTCAGACGCGTTCAAATAGGCGGATAAAAAATATAAACTATTTAAAAAAGCCGTTAACTAAAAGTTAGCGGCTTTTTTGTTTTATGTAAACTCGATGTTTTTTTGTAGTTTCATTATCATGTCTTTTATTTGTTTGACAACATAAATTGCATCAGCAATTGGTTTTTTTTAATCAATTATAATAATACGATGGATTACATTTGGAACAAATATATTGGAACACGGATGGAGCGTATGCGACTGATTACCCCAGATTTTTTTAAATGAAAATAAAATGCTGAGAAAGGCAACTAAAAAATATTTATCCGTGAAAATCGGATCTATCTGTCTCATCTGCTTTTTATTTCTTTTCCTTACTACATCTAAAAGTTTTTCAATTACGCTTTCGCAAAACAGCAAAACAAATTACTACATCATCATTCCCACAAAAGTAACTGCCAACGAAAAACATGCTGCTGATGTGTTATCAAACTATTTAAAACAAATTACCGGTGCTGAATTTTTAATTTATGCTGATGACAGAAAAGAAAGCGATTCAGAAATTTTAATTGGCAACACCAATCGTTCCATTAAAAATACCATCAATCATCCTGACGGATTTTCAATCATAACTGAGAAAAATAAATTGCTTTTAAATGGAGGAGGTGGCAAAGGAATTGTTTACGCTGTGTATTTTTTTTTAGAAAAGTTTAGCGGTTGCAGAAAATACTCAAGCGAAGCAAAAGTAATTCCGAAAAATAATTCGCTCACCATTCCTGATGACATAAACATCCTTGAAATTCCTAAAATAGATTTCCGTGAATATTTTTATACTGCAACTGTTGATGATGAATATCTGGAGTGGCACAGATTATTAAAACATCACCCTGATTCATCACCTTCCAACTGGGGCATGTGGGTTCACACTTTTACCAAGCTGGTACCTGAAACAATTTATTTTGATTTGCACCCTGAATATTTTGCTTACTATGGCGGCAAGCGGCAGCCAACGCAATTGTGTTTAAGCAACGATACAGTATTTGATTTGCTCGTAAAAAATTTACGTATTGAAATGCAAAAACAGCCGCAGGCAAAATACTGGTCGGTGAGTCAGAATGACAATTACGGATTTTGTCAGTGCGATAAATGCAAGGCAATAGACTCAGCTGAAGGAAGCCCCTCCGGCTCTGTAATTCGTTTTGTAAATAGAGTAGCAGAAAAATTTCCTGATAAAATTATTTCAACACTTGCATATCAATATACGCGCAGCGCTCCAAAAATTACGAAGCCGAAAGATAACGTGAACATTATGTTTTGCAGTATTGAATGTAATCGCAGCAAACCAATTGCAGAAGAAACCGGTGAGGGTTCGTTTGCAGATGATTTTGAAAACTGGAGCAAACTCACTCATAATATTTTGATTTGGGATTATGTGGTTCAGTTCGCAAATTATGTTTCGCCATTTCCGAATTTTAAAACCCTGCAGCCCAACCTGCAATTTTTTTCAAGTCATGGCGTGCGCGATATTTTTGAGCAGGGCAGCTCGCGCAACTGGAGCGACTTTGGCGAAATGAAAGCATATATTGTCTCCGCATTGCTCTGGAATCCTGATGCAAATATTGATTCGCTTTATAAAGATTTTGCAAACGGATTTTACGGTGATGCCGGTGAGAGCTTATTAAAATACAACCAGGCGCTTGAAAAAAATCTTGATACTGAAAATGTTTTTCTTGACATTTATGGCAACCCCGTTACTCCAATTAGAACATGGCTTAAGCCCAAGCAAGTTGATGAATACAACAAGTTTTTACTGGAAGCTAGGGAAAAAGTAAAGGATGATAAAACGTTTTCGTACCGTGTTGAGCGCGCATCGTTGCCATTGTGGTATGCAACACTTGAACAATCAAAATTTTTTGGAACGGGTGAGCGCGGAATTTTTGAAAAAGACGCAACAGGAAAATGGATTGTAAAACCTGCATTGAAAAAAAGTGTGGATGATTTTGTTGCAGCATTAAAAAATCATCATATCACTTCACTAAACGAAAATGTTATACCGCCAGAAAAATATTTGTCCGACTGGCACCGCATTTTTTCTCACGGAATGATTGAGCATTTGGCAATGGATAAAAATGTTTCTTTTCAAATTCCTTTCAGCCCAAAATATCCAGCCAAGGGAGCAACTACTTTAACAGATGGAGTGGGTGGGTATGATGACTATCATTACAACTGGCTGGGCTGGGAAGGCGAAGACATGACAGCCACAGTTGATTTGGGCGAAATAAAAAACATCAGCAACATAAGTTGCGATTTTATGGAAGACCAAAAGAGCTGGATATTTTTTCCATCGTCAGTGGAGTTTTATTTTTCTGAAGATGGAAATAAATTTTCTCAACTTGGTAATGCTGCATTGTGCGATGCGCCAAAGCCAAATAAAAATTTTAACACAAAAACTTTTTATTCAAATTCAGAAAAGGAAAACCACAAAGCACGTTTTATTAAAGTGGTTGCACACAATTTAAAAACTTGCCCACGCTGGCATATAGGTGCAGGGTACAATTGCTGGATATTTTGTGATGAGGTGGTGGTGAAATAAAAAACGATTGAACGCAGAGGCGCAAAGACGCAGAGGTTGAGATTGAAAAAAATAAACGCATAGAAGTCATAGAAAAAATGCAATTCTATGTTTACTATGTTCCTATGATTGCTATGTGTTAAAAAAACTCTGCGGCTTTGCGCCTCTGTGTTCAATTTTCATTTAACAACGCCACTCACCTTTATCACATAAGCATAAGCACTCTTAATTTTATTCGGGTCAAATTCAGGTAACGTAATTTCAACGTTGCTACCTGTTTGTTTCCATTTCAATTGCTGATGCGTTTCAAGCAATTCAACTTTTGTTGTTGTAGATAAGGAGATATTTTTCAAAATAAATTTTTTGTCTGATGGATATTTTGGTAACAGAGCATACAAACTTTTTGTGTTTTCGTTGTAAGTAAAAAAACTTTCTTTTACCGCATAACCACTGTCAGGTTCCAGCGTTAGTTTTAAAAGCAAATCGGCACTGCGTGTTTTTTTGTCGTAGTTTTTATTCCCATCACTCCACTGCGAATTCGTTTTCCATTTTACTGTGTTGTAAATTGCTTCAGAATTTATTTTCATCCAGTTGCCAATTTGCAATAATCTTTCCTGCATAATGGGTGGAATTTTTCCATGTTCGTCAGGGCCAATGTCTAAAAGAAAATTTCCACCACGGCTCACTTTATCAATTAAATTTAAAACCAATACCTGTGCGCTGGTATAATCCCATGCATCTTCCTCGCGGTTGTAACCATACGATGTGCCCATGCCACGACTTTCTTCCCAAACATGATTTTCAAATTCTAAATCAGGTTCATACTCGGGTGTATACACACCACCGTGATGAAAGCGGATGTCTTGTCCCCATCTGTCGTTAGTCACTACTTTGTTTTTTACAGGGCTGTCATTGTAAAGCCATGCTAAAAACTCTTGCGATTTCCAAACACTGTCTTTTGCTTCCCAATCACCATCTGTCCAGAAAACATCAGGCTCATATTTATTTATCAGCTCTTTCATTTGAGGCCACATGTGTGTTGACACGTATTTATTTTTATCACTCAGATAAAGCGGATTAAACCACTCGTACAACGAATAATACATACCTGCATGCACCGAAGTTTTTCTTACGGCCGTAAATAAATCACCAAGCAAATCACGCTGCGGGCCAGCATCCACAGCATTCCATGCAAAGCCCCATGTGTTGTTTGCCTCTTTGCTTTGCCAGTTACAAAACCCATCATGATGTTTTGATGTGAGCACTATATATTTTGCTCCTGATTTTTCGAATAGCTTTGCCCAATCATCTGGTTTAAATAGTTCGGCTTTAAATTGATTTACTAAATCGTAATAGGTAAGATTTCCAAATTTCTTTTTGTGAAATTCTATGCGTGCTGTATCGTTGCTGTTTAGTCCTTTTTGATACCACTCCGAATAATTTCCTTTGGTGCTCCAACCCGGCACAGCATAAACGCCCCAGTGAATAAAAATTCCAAACTTGGCATCTTTAAACCACTGCGGCACAGGGCGCGTGTCAAGCGATTGCCAGTTGGGTTGATAGGATTGAGCGAAAAGGTTTGTGTTTGAAAAAAGCAAAGTGAGTACGAATAAAAATTTAACGATTGTTTTCATACAGGATATTTAGTGGATACAATTATAATGGTTAATGGCACACGGATGACACGGAAGCAACGAAGAGTCACAGATTTTTTATCCGCGAAAATCAGCCGTATCCTCGTCATCCGTGTGCCGACTTTTTTATTTCTTTGCCAATACAATGTATATCACCTTACTCATTCTCATCGCACTCCTCGCTGTTGTATATTTCTTTATGAAACAACCGCAGTTTGGAAAAATTGCTTCGGGCGAACGCCTTGAACAAATAAAAAAATCATCCAACTTTCGTGATGGAAAATTTCAAAACATAAATTTTACTCCTGACTTAGCCGAAGGGGTTAGTTATTACAAGGTGATGAAAGAATTTTTCACCGATAAAAGCCCACGCATAAAACCAACCGGCATTCTTCCATCGCAAAAAACAAATTTGCTTTCGCTTGGCGCGGATAAAAATGTAATGGTATGGTTTGGGCACTCCTCTTATTTTTTACAGATTGATGGCAAGAAAATTTTAGTCGACCCTGTGATGAGCGGTAAGGCTTCGCCCATTAATTCCACAAAAAGTTTTAAGGGAACAGATGTTTACACAACAGACGATATACCTGAAATTGATTACCTTTTTATTTCGCACGACCACTGGGACCATCTGGATTACGCAACCATTGTAAAACTAAAACCTAAAATTAAAAAAGTAATTACCGGTTTAGGAACAGGAATGCACTTTGAACATTGGGGTTTTGAAAAAAATATACTAATTGAAAAAGATTGGAACGAAGAAATTATTTTGGATGATGGTTTTAAAGTAAACACAACATCAGCACGCCATTTTTCCGGACGCGGGTTTAAACGCAACCAGGCATTATGGATGGCCTACTCATTACAAACTCCAACTTTGAAAATTTACATTGGTGGCGATTCGGGTTACGATACTCACTTCAAAAAAATTGGTGAGCAACACGGGCCGTTTGATTTTGCAATTCTTGAATGCGGGCAATATCATCACAACTGGAAATACATTCACATGATGCCCGAAGAAGTTGTTGCTGCTGGGCAAGATTTAAGAGCGAAAAAAATTATTCCGGTTCATCATTCAAAATTTGTATTGGGGCAGCATGCCTGGGACGAACCTATAATACGAGTACTTGCTGAAGCAAAAAGAAAAAACGCACAATTGCTGCACCCTATGATTGGTGAAGAACTAGATTTAAAAAATGATGCGCAAAAATTTAAAGAGTGGTGGGTGATGGCACACGGATAACCCGGATGCAACGGGTGAACACAGATTTTTTTATTAAAGAAATAGCTCTTGTTATTTTTATTCGCGAAAAAACAGGCGTATCCGCGTTATCCGTGTGCCCTCTATGAAACAATTTTTACTTTTACGATAAATTAAAATACCATGTTAAAAAAAGAATTTAAAATCAACATCAATGCACCACGCAACCTTGTGTGGCATGTGTTATGGAGCGATGCAACGTATCGTCAATGGACAAGTGTTTTTACTGAAGGTTCGTATGCCGAAAGCGATTGGAATGAAGGAAGCGAAATAAAATTTCTCTCTCCCGGAGGCAGCGGCATGTATGGAATTATTGATAAAAAAGAGGAGCCATCGTTTATGACGTTTAAACATCTGGGTGAAATAAAAGAAGGGGTAAAACAGCCAGAGGGCGATTGGGCAGGTTCCAAGGAGGCATATACTTTAACTGCAAACGGAAACACCACCGACCTATTAACCACAATGGATTTATCCGAAGAAGAGTGGTTAAAATATTTTGAAGAGGTGTTTCCAAAAGCATTGCAAAAAGTAAAAGAGATTGCGGAATCGGATGGAATGAAGTCAATAACCATTGAAACAAATGTAAAAGCCCCTTTAGAAAAAGTTTGGAATTACTGGAACGAGCCTACTCACATTACAAAGTGGAATAGCGCATCTCCTGACTGGCACACACCGCGTGCGCAAAATGATTTACGTGTGGGAGGAAAACTTCAGGCGCGTATGGAAGCGAAAGATGGCAGCATGGGTTTTGATTTTGAAGGAACCTATGATGAGGTTAAAACAAACAACCTGATTAAATACACTATTGCTGACGGACGCAAAGTAAAAATTGCATTTGTAAATGACGGTAACACAACTAAGGTTACCGAAATATTTGAAACCGAAGGAGAATTTCCTATCGAACTGCAGCGCGGAGGCTGGCAGGCAATATTGAATAACTTTAAAAAATATACAGAGGCAAATTAAAAAAGTTCATGGTTTATAAAAAAAATGAAAAATAAAATTTACCCATGCCTGTGGTTTGAAGGGCAAGCAAAACAAGCAGCAGATTTTTACTGCAGCATTTTCAGCAATTCAAAAATTACTGCCGATACGCCCATTGTTGTAACCTGGGAAATAAACGGACATAAAATAATGGGATTAAACGGTGGACCCATGTTTAAAATAAATCCATCCATTTCTTTTTTTGTAACTTTTGCTGCAGCAAAAGAAGTGGAAGAAAAATATAATAAGCTGATGGATGGTGGCCAAGTAATGATGGCGCTGGATAAATATCCGTGGGCTGAAAAATATGCGTGGGTAAAAGATAAATTCGGGATGACATGGCAACTGATGCTTGCAACCGAACAAAACATTGCGGGACGGTTTTTACCATCAATGCTTTTTACATCTAAACAATTTGGCAGGGCAGAAGAAGCGCTGAAATTTTACACTTCTGTTTTTCCTGATTCATCATCAATATTAGAATTAAAATATCCTGACGGTGATGAAAACGCAGGTAAAATGATGTACTCAGAATTTAACATCAACAAGCTTGAGGTTATTGCCATGGATGGCCCCGGCCCGCACGAATTTATTTTTAACGAAGCATTTTCATTTGTTGTTGATTGTAACGACCAGGCCGAAACCGATAACTACTGGAACAAACTCACAGCCGATGGCGGTGAGGAAAGTATGTGCGGCTGGCTTAAAGATAAGTTTGGCATAAGTTGGCAGATTGTGCCACGCAGATTAATAGAACTGATGAACGAGTCTAACCATGAAAAAGCCGGTCGCGTGATGCAGGCCATGATGAAAATGAAAAAGATTGTGATTGCTGATTTGGAGAACGCTTAAAAGTCGGCAACAGATTAGCACTGATTTTTACAGTGAAAATCTATAAAGCAATTATTTTAAAATTGTTATCAATGCAAAAGCCAAATAATATTGACCAATACATAGCCGCTTTTCCAAAAAATCTACAGGCATTATTAAAAGAAGTAAGAGCCACAATACAAAAAGCTGCGCCTGATGCCACGGAAGCTATCAGCTATGGTATTCCAACATTTAAGCTTAATGGAAAAAACCTGGTTCATTTTGCGGGATATAAAAATCACATTGGTTTTTATGCAACACCAACCGGGCACGAGGAATTTAAAAAAGAACTTTCAAAATATAAACAAGGCAAGGGCTCTGTTCAGTTTCCAATTGAGCAGCCCATACCGCTTGCGCTGATTACGAGAATTGTAAAATACAGAGTTAAAAATACTTCATAGAAAACAGCGCTTATTAATTTATTATCCGTATTGATGCTACATCACTAAAACCTTTTCGCAGTAAAACTGCTCTTTATTATATATTACGAGTTGGTACATTCCTTTTGCCGTTGCCTTAATTTCAATTTTATTTTCAGTTAAAACACCTTCCTTAATTATTCTGCCGGATACGTCAGTTAACTTATATTGAAATGATTTTTCTTGAATGGCATTATTTGTTGCATAAAAATAAAAATTTCCATTGTTGGGATTTGGAAAAATTTCAACATCAACTTTTTCTGCAATCCAGTTTTGTGTTTGTGTTGTGATTCCAAAAATACTCTCAAAGTTTTCGGCATACTCATATACACTTGCACATGTACTCACTGCGTCCCAGTTTATACTCCATGTCATCATACCACGTAAATTAGGGTAACCACCTGTTTGCACAAGTGTATATGTGCCGGGCTTAGGGCCTGTGCCCAATAAATACCGTAATGCCGATGCAATAGTTGCGGTATCTGTAAATCCACTTCCGGCTGCACTTGGACATGCTGGCAATCCTACGGCAATTTTATCAGCGCTTAATCCTGCAAACATTCCACCGCTTGTATTAAATCCTTGTATAACAGCTTCTGTCATTGCCACAATAAAATCGGCTGTGCCTTGTGTGTAAATATTTCCATCAATGCCATACATGCTTCCGCTGTTGTAAAGTTGCACATGTAAAATTTCTATGGAGTCGCGCAATGCATGTATTACTGGTAAGTATGCCCCCCAAATACCACCGTAAGCCGACATGCCGCCTTGTACAAAAGCCGTTTCGGGGGCCATTGTTAAAACCAAGCGTTTGTTGTTTGCAGTATAATAATCAGCCATAATTTGTTTTATAGCATAAATCATGTTTACAATTTTTGCATCGGTGGGCGCAGCTATCGTTCCACCAGAAAGAGAAAGCGAACTGCCTTCTAAATCAATATCAATACCATCAAAACCATAGGTTGAAATAATATTGTTCATGGTCGCAATAAATGTATCGCGCTCGGTAATATTATCTAACGAAATCGGAGCAGTAGCACCACCTATGCTAATAATTACTTTTTTATTTTGCGATTGCAATGTTTGTATTTGTGAAATTAGTACTGCCGGTGTAACCTGGTCAGGAATAAATTCCATTTGATAATCGGTACCCACATGTGGAATGGCAAATGCAACATCTACAATATTATACCGAGGGTCAATTTGGTCCAGTTGAATATAAGGCGCACTTGCCGAATACCAGTTATGCCAGTAGCCAACCAATGCTGGGTTTGGATTTTGTGACTGAATAATTTTTGTGCTTAAAATAAACAGGGTAAGAAGAAAATTATTTTTCATTCAACTATAATTTTAGGATATTTCTTTTTTATTTTACAGCATAAACATACAGTTAAAAATAATTTGAAAAGCAAATAGCACATGAGAATTATTTACAGCATTGGTTTGTTTCTTTCATTTTTAATTTGCTATATGGAGTGGGGAGGAGGCAACAGTAGTACTATTTTTATGGCTGAGTATAAAATATTGTTTGGTGATGAAGGAATTAAACAAGCATTTGCGCATCCATTGGTGCTTTTACCATTTATCGGACAATTGTTATTGCTTATCTCACTATTCACGAAACAAACTTCTAAGAAATTAATCTATACATCAATTGTTTTATTGGGCTTGCTTGTGATAATGATTTTTTTGGCCGCTATTTTAAGAATGAATATAAAAATGGTGCTTTCCTGTTTACCTTTTTTTGTTTTTTCTTTTTTTCTGTTTAGGAATAGATAAATATGCATTAAACGACTGAGAACGGTTAAGGATGTGAAACATATTATAAATCTTTGTTAGCAAGCCTAAAACAATATATTTTAAAATATATTTGTATTGAAACTCAATTCCATTGTTAAACCTTCATTCACAAGTACTAAGTAATCCTGCTCATTTCAGGCAAATGAGTTGTGGAGAATCATTAATTACTGTTTATGATTGTCCTTTAGTAAACAAATTTGAGGATATATGGAGTCATTACTCCTACATTGTATATGTTATAGAAGGAAAAAAAATATGGCATACATCACATGGGTCGTATGATTTACAAAAAGGAAGTTGCGTGCTAATAAGAAAGGGAGCATGTATAGTAGAACAGTTTTTTGACACTAAGTTTTGCCTGATTTTATTTTTTATTCCTGATAAATTTATTTCCGAGGTTATTAAAACAAAAGCAACACCTTTAAAGGTGGTACAAAAATCGTACAATCCCGTAATTTCAATTAAAAATAATGAGGCCGTTAAAAGTTTTTTTGATTCAATGCTTGCCTATTTTAATTCCGCACGCCAACCCGATGCTGCTATACTTGATTTAAAATTTCGCGAACTCATTTTAACCATTGCCGATAATCCCGTTAATACCGAATTGCTATCATACTTAAGTGCAGTAGCCAATCAACCAAAAACACACTCACTTCAACAGGTTATGGAAGAGAACTTTTGTTTTAATCTGAAACTGGAGGGATTTGCTTCGTTAAGTGCGCGAAGTTTGTCAACATTTAAACGTGATTTTAAATTATTGTATAAAACGACTCCTGCAAAATGGTTGTTAGAAAAAAGACTTTCACATTCACGCCATCTTTTAAGTAATTTAGGAAAAACTGTTTCCGAAGCTTCTTTCGAAAGCGGATTTGAAAACAATTCTCATTTTAGCCGCGCTTTTTCCAAGCGGTTTGGCGTTTCACCATCGGAATTAAGACCATAATTTTTATTTGAACTTTTGGGTACAATAATTGACCCTTTAAGTAAAACCTATTGGGTTAGCGCCATCTATTTTTGCACCATAATTTAAAATCAAAATTAAAATGAGTACAAAAACAATTCAAGGAAAATTATGGAGCATTGCTCCACAAAAATGGGCACAACATTTTGAGCCATGGTTTATGCCAATGTATAAAGATGCATTGAAGCAATTAAACCTTAACAACACACAAATGGTGTTAGATGCAGGTTGTGGTTCGGGTTTATTTACCAACCTCGCAATTAACACCGGAGCAAATGTTATAGGCATTGATGCAGCACCAGGTCTGCTTGAGATGGCGCGCAAACGAAATCCGCTAAATAATTTTTTGGAAGAAGACCTTGAAGAATTGCCTTTTGCTGATAATTACTTTGATGTAGTAACAGGCTTTAATTCATTTCAATATGCCGGCAATTTTGAAAAAGCACTGGCTGAAGCGTCACGTGTTTTAAAGTCAGGAGGCAAACTTGTTATTGGTATTTGGGATAAACCAGAAAAAAGCGAAGCCACAGAAGTATTAAAAGCAATTGGAAAACTTTTACCCCCTCCACCACCCAGCACCCCAGGCCCGTTTGCACTTTCGGAAGATGGCAGGATAGAAATAAGTTGTAGCAATGCAGGATTAAAGGTAGTGTATAAAAACACTATTGCATGTCCGTTTTTGTACGCGACAATTCATGATGGTATTGAAAGTTTTATGGGTACAGGACCTGCGGCTGCAGCACTTAATAATGCAGAAAAACAGATTGTTGAAAGCACAATTGAAACAGCACTTAAACCTTATAAGCTTGTTGATGATATGTATTACCTGCAAAACAACTTTTTACTTTTTATGGCACAAAAGTAAAAACAGTATAGCGCTGCTAAGAAAAACTTAGCAGCGTTTTTTTTTGAGAAGAACTTTATTAGCCCGTTGAACTTTTTTATTTTTGAAAAAAAATATCTCACCATGCAATCAAAAGCCAAAACAGTTGACGAGTATTTAAACGAAGTTCCCGAAGACAGAAAAAAAGTGATGAAAGAACTTCGCACAGTCATTAATAAAAATTTACCTAAAGGATTTAAAGAAGGAATGGGTTACGGAATGATGGGCTGGAGTGTTCCCCATTCATTGTATCCTGCGGGTTATCACTGCAAGCCTGAAGACCCTTTGCCGTTTATGGGAATGGCATCACAAAAAAATTTTATTGCCGTTTACCACATGGGTGTTTATTCCGACCCAAAACTTTTAAAATGGTTTACCGATGCATGGAAAAAACATTCTTCCAAAAAATTAGACATGGGCAAAAGCTGTTTGCGCTTTAAAAAACCCGAAGATGTTCCTGTAAAACTAATTGGAGAACTTGCCTCTAAGATAACACCGCAGCAGTGGATTGAACGTTATGAAAGTGTCTTTAAGAAGAAAAAATAATTGTTGCCTGAAAACTCGTTTGCAAAATGAGTGACTCTAAAAATAAAACCGCGCCACTATTTTGGGTAATAGTTGCTTTTGCTACAGTATATATCGTGTGGGGTTCTACCTATTATTTTATACTAGTTGCACTCAAAGGATTTCCTCCATTTATTTTAGGTGCATTGCGGTTTATACTTGCGGGTGCGCTAATGCTTGCATGGAGTTTTTTTAAAAGTGAAAAAATTTTTGTTGCTGAAGATATCAGGCGCTCCTCCATCAGCGGATTCCTTATGTTATTTATGGGAACGGGAGCTGTAATATGGGTTGAGCAATATTTGGAAAGCGCTTATGTAGCTATACTTGTTTCAGCAGCTCCTATTTGGTTTGTACTGTTGGACAAAAAAATGTGGCGCGAAAATTTTTCGAATAAAAAAATTCTTGCCGGCCTTGTCATGGGTTTTGCGGGAATTATTTTATTGTTCGGCCAAAAAGCCGGAAGCATTTTTAATTCATCACAACAAACAGCCGAGTTATCATCATTATTGGTGGTGTTGGTTGGTATGATTAGCTGGTGTTCGGGTTCGCTATATACAAAGTACAATCTTGTATCAGGTTCGGCAGTGGTAAACATTGGTGTGCAAATGTTTGCTGCCGGAATTTTTTTTCTTCCGCTTTGTTTTTATACTAATGAGTTTGCACAAATTAATTGGCATGCAATTCCGCTTCAGGCATGGCTTGCTGTTTTTTATCTGGTGCTGGTTGGTTCCATTGCAGGATTTAGCGCGTATGTATGGTTGTTGCAGGTGAGACCCGCTACGCAGGTAAGTACCTATGCGTATGTAAATCCTGTTATTGCTGTGCTGCTTGGTGTTTTTTTTGCTGATGAAAAAATTACAGCATTGCAAATAGGCGGATTGCTTATTATACTATTAAGTGTATTACTCATCAATATTTCTAAATACAAAAAATTAAAAGCAGTATTAAAATAAATTTTGAACCAAACCATATCTCCAAGCCACATTTTGTAATCGGCTGTTCCGAAAATGTTTTGAAATTTCAAACTCCTGAAAAAATAATTATTGATGTGCATAATACAGCCGAATCAATAAACCTTTTTAAGCAGGGAGATATTAAAGACAGAACAAAAACGTACAGCATGTTTACCGTTGGCAGACCGCAACAAGATTTTATACATGTGTTTGGTTACATTATGCAAGGGCGCAATGAACAGCAGAAATCAGACTTATAGCAACGCATCATTAAGAAACTATAAGAGCTTTTTCCTGATGTGCCTGTTATTTCCATGAACATAATGGATTTTGAAAAGACAACTTACTGTAACAGAACAATGATTAAAGATTTCAATTTTTGAAAACACTCAATTCAAGAACAGAAAGTGCTGGTAGTTTTTTTAAGTAAAAGTTTAAAGCGTGTCTTCATTTTTGAAATACAGTGAACATTGATAACACCAATGTTCACTAAAGTTGATTATAGTGTATATTGCTTAACTGACTGTTTACTAAAATTGGTTTTAGCGTAAACTTGAATGAAAATAATGCCTGATTTTCACAAAAAAATAGCCTTTAAGTAAAATAATTTACCCAATGTCGGCAACCCGACAAATGGTTACATGCAAGATGTGTTTTTTTGCATTCAAATTAAACACATCGCAATGAAAAAAACATTCCTCCTCTTTCTCTTGCTTCCGTTTATGTCGGTTGCACAAACCGACCTGCATCGTAAGCAACAATTTAATCTTGACAAAAACGGATTGGCAATTAGCGGTTACGACCCGGTGTCGTACATCACACAACAAAAAGCTATTGAAGGCAGCAAAACATTTGCATACAATTTCAATGGTATAAATTATTATTTCAGTTCTGCAACAAATTTGAATTTGTTTAAGGCAGCTCCCGAAAAATATGAACCGGCTTATGGCGGCTGGTGTGCGTATGCAATGGGCAACACAGGCGAAAAAGTGGAAGTTGACCCCGAAACTTTTAAGGTGATAAACGGCAAAACATATTTGTTTTATAATTTTTATTTTAATAACACATTAAAAACGTGGAATAAAAATGAGACTACACTTAAAAGTAAAGCTGACTTAAACTGGAGTAAAAATTTTAAATAAAAAAAAATGAGCAAAACTTCAAACATCTTAATTTGGATTTTACGAATAATTCCTGCATTTATCCTGCTGCAAACGCTGTGGTTTAAATTCAGCGCAAGCCCAGAGTCGGTTTATATTTTCTCCGCACTACATGCCGAACCCGATGGGCGAATAGCTTCGGGAATTATGGAATTAATTGCAGGAGTGCTGTTGCTGATGCCGCGCACTTCAATGTATGGAGCCATTATTGGAGCAGGTGTTATGGTGGGAGCAATAATCTCGCATATTTTTGTTCTGGGTTATGAAATAATGAATGATGGCGGACAACTTTTTATTTACGCTGTTGTTACATTTATCTGTTGCAGCGTAATAGTATATTTGAATAGGGAAATTTTGACTAAAAAAATCCGAAGAAAAAAATAGATGCTTAAAAAAATATTTCTTCTGTCAGTAATTTTCTTTTCTTATTACGTTTCCTTTTCACAAGGATGCAGCGATGCGGGTTTTTGTTCAATCGGAACACTAAAACCTTTGTTGCAAAACGATACCATTTACCGTCAAAAAGCAAAACTTACATTTAGTTATGGCAACGGTGAAAAAAACACCAGCGTGTTTCAAATTATTCCTGAGATGGAATTTTCTGTTGCGAAGAAAAATTTTATTCAACTGAAAATTCCATATGTAATTGCTAATGGAAAATTGGGAAGCAATTCAGGCATGGGTGATTTTGTTTTTAGTATCAGCCGTCAATTGCTTGAGAAAGAGCATTTGAATTTTTCTGTTACCGCTGGATTAAAACTCCCTACCGGAACAACCAATGCAACTAACAAAAATGATTTTGTTTTGCCCATGCCTTACCAAACCGGTTTGGGTACAACCGATTTAATTCTTGGAACATCACTGCACTTTTACAATTGGAATGTTGGTGCAGGCTATCAAAAAGTTTTGAATCATAATAACAAGAATACGTTTTTGTATCCTATAACAATTGCACCCATTGAAGATGCATACTTTGAATCTAATTTGCTCAGGCGCGGTAATGATGCATTGCTGCGGGCTGAATATTTATTTAAATTTAAAAAAATAAACGTTGCGCCCGGCATTCTTGCATTGTATCGTTTGCAAAAAGATAACATTCTAAATATTTCAGGCGAACGGATGGATTTGGAAGGCTCAGATGGTTTAACGTTGAACATTACTGCCTCGGCAAATTATTCAATCAATAAAAAAATAAAACTTAATTTACTCTTTGGGGCACCAGCAATAGTTCGCAAGGTAAGACCTGACGGATTAACGCGCTCCATGGTTTTAAATTTTGGTATTAACTATAATTTCAATTTTAAAAAATGAATCAGAAAAACACATCATCCGAAATTATTCAGCAGTTAATTAACATGACTGCACAATTGGAAAACGAACAGTTTTCACAACCATTAAAAATTCTTTCGGGTAACACCATTGGCAAACACATCAGGCACATAATTGAATTTTATGATTGTCTTTTGCGCGGATATCAAATTAACATGGTTGACTATGATAAGCGCGAACACAATCCGCTTATTGAAAACAATAAATTTATGGCAACTGATGAAATGAAAAAAATTATTTCAGAAATTGAAAACATGAACGATAAAACCATGACGCTAACCGTAAGTTATGGCAATGAAAAATTTAATAGCCTCACATCATTTAATCGCGAACTGGTTTATAATATTGAACACGCCATACATCACATGGCTATTATTAAAATTGCCATTGACCATGCATTTCCGTTTATTTCGCTGCCGAAAAATTTTGGTGTGGCGTATTCAACCGTAAAATTTCAGGAAGAAAAATGTGCACAGTAACATTTTTGCCATCGGCAAACAGTTTTATCTTAACCAGCAACCGCGATGAAAAAAGCTGGCGTAAAAAGGCTACACCACCGCGCAAATATTCAATTGAAGGACATTCGGTTTTCTATCCAAAAGATTTGGAAGCGGGCGGCACATGGATTGCAACAGCCAACAGCAATTATACATTGTGTTTGCTTAATGGCGCTTTTAAAAAACATGCGCATTCACCTCCATACAAAAAAAGCAGAGGCATTATGGTGCTCGATTTTTTTAAAGTAAATAATATAAAATCTTTTATTTCAGAATATGATTTTACCGGCATCGAGCCATTTACGCTTGTGGTGGTGCAATCATTTCCCAAAATAAGTGTGCATGAATTACGATGGGACGAAAAAAATCTGCACGTAAAAAAAATAAATGAAGCGTTGCCGCACATCTGGAGTTCGGTAACGCTTTATGAAAAGGAAGTTATTTCTCAGCGCGAAAAATGGTTTATGAAATGGCTAAACGAAAAACATAAAATAGAAATTGAAAGTATTATGCATTTTCATGAGTTTGCCGGAACAGGAAACAAGGAAACCGATTTGCTTATGAACAGAAACGGAACCACTTTAACAATGAGTATTACCAGCATAGAAAAAGCGGAAAAAAGTTTACGAATGAAATATAAAGATATTGCTACAGGAAAATTGTATACCATAAGAATAATGTAATATAACAAATGAAACACACAGTAACTATTCCATATTCACATTTATTTAAAGTTGAATTTAGAGAACCACTATGGTTGGTTAAACTATTGAATTACGAATATTGGCCCTTTTGGATTTTATTTTTTCCCGCAGTTATTTATTGGCTTTTTCTTTCATTAAAAGCAAAATCGTTTACATGGTTTACGGCAGCCAATCCAGGTTTTGAACTGGGCGGTTTTTTTGGTGAAAGCAAAACTGAAATCCTGAAAAAAATCCCGCCACACTATTTGCCTGTTACTTTATATTTTAATGATGATGTTTCGTTAGAGAATATTAAACAACAAATGCAAATAAATAATTTGCAATTCCCAATTATTTGCAAACCCGATAAAGGCGAGCGCGGCTTTCATGTTGAGAAAATTATTACTGATGCTGAATTAAAAAATTATTTATTGGCTCACAAAGGAAAACTCATTGTACAAGAGTTTATCTCGTTTACACATGAGTTGGGTATTTTATATTACCGTTTGCCCGATGAAAATACAGGTGGCATTACTTCGGTGGTCAAAAAAAACTTTTTAAGTGTAAAGGGTGATGGCATTGCAACTATTGAACAATTGATTTTGCAATCGGCAAGAGCACGCATGCAACTTACTGTGTTGAAAAAAAAATTAGGCAACCGATTAAACATAATTCTTCCTGCCGGAGAAAAATATTTGCTTGAACCTATTGGCAATCACTGCCGCGGCACCGAATTTATTAATGGCAATTATTTAATTAATGATTCATTGGTAAAAGTGTTTGATAAAATTGCAACAAACATGAATGGTTTTTATTACGGGCGTTTTGATTTAAAGGTAAAAAGCATGGATGATTTATATGCCGGAAATAATATTCGTATCATGGAAGTAAACGGTGTTTCTTCTGAGCCTGCACACATTTACGATTCGCACATGAACATTTTTAAAGCAGTAAGTGCAATTATTTATAACACAAAAATCAGTTATAAAATCTCCATGCTTAATCACAAAAATGGCGTGGCATTTATTCCATTGCGTTTGGTTTTAAAAACGGTTTTACATCATTTCAAAAACAAAAAATGATAATCGAAATAATTATCAGCTTTTTAGCAGCCTGCATCATCAGCTTTATAGGTTCGTTGCAATTAGGTCCTGTAAATTTAAGTGTAATACATGTAGCACAGCAGCGTGGAATAAAACCTGCCTTAACAGTGGCTGCCGGTGGCATACTTCCCGAAATATTTTATACCTGCTGCGCCCTGTGGTTTTCGGTTTGGTTTATGAGTAACGAGAAAATATTTTTTCTGTTTCGCGTTATTTCTGTTCCTGTTTTTTTGATTGCAGGAATTGTTATTTATTTCAGAAATCCAGCATTGAACCGTACCGTGCAAATTCAACATAAAAGACTTTTTATTTCAGGATTAGTTACAGGCATGTTTAATCCAATGCTTTTTACTTTTTGGTTTATGGTAATTAACTACATCACTGCACGTAATTTTATTTTAATTGGCAAACTATCCAATGGTGTTGCCTTTGCTATGGGTGCAGCAGCGGGTGCATTTTTATTGCTTTTGTTATTTGCTTTAATAGCAGAAAAAAAGAAAAGTGTTTTGAGCCATAAGTTAAACGGCAGCATTCACAAAATTATTGGCGTAGTTTTTATTATCTTGGCAGCAACAGAAGGTATAAAACTTCTTGCCTGAGATGATCGAAACAAAATACTGGCACCTGCGCAACCATAAACTTTTTTCTGTGATGAGTAACAAACAGATTGAAGAACTGTGTGTAATTGTAAATTATAAAAAGGCGCACAAGGGCGAAATAATTTATTTTGCTGATGAAGATGTAAAGCGTATTTATTTTCTTAAAAAAGGAACTGTAAAAATTGTGGAGACAGATAACAGCGGAACAGAAATAATAAAAGAAATTCTTCAGACAGGAGATTTGTTTGGAGAAATTACACTTGACAGTGGTAACGAAAACCATGAATTTGCTCAAGCCGTTTCAAAGGAAGTGGTGATATGCAGTTTTCTGTTACAGAATTTTGAACATGTATTAAGCGAACATCCAGACATTGCTTTTAGATTTTCGAAACTGATAGGATTTCGTTTTAAGAAAATGCGGAATAATTATTCCAACCTTGTTTTTAAAGATGTAAAAACAAGGCTCAAAATTTTCCTTAAAGAGTGGGCAGAAAAGGAAGGGGTAAAAACCGGAAATGAAATTGTTATTCCAAACTATCTTACCCACCAGGAAATTGCAAGTCTTGTTTGCACAACTCGTCAAACGGTAACACAGATTTTAAATGAGTGGGAAACTTCTGATTTGCTGCATTATTCACGCAAAGAAATTTTAATAAAGGAACTAAACAAGTTATAACTTATTTAAATTATTTAAACGATTTTAAAAAATTGCAGTCGCTGTTTTTGTTACTTTCGAATCAAATAAAATATCAAACAAATAATTATGGCACAAGTAAATCCTTACATCACATTTAACGGCACATGCGAAGCCGCATTTAATTTTTACAAATCGGTTTTTGGAGGTGAGTTTCCTTACATAGGAAAATTTAAAGACATGCCTCCGCAGGAAGGACAAAAAATGAGCGCTGCCGATGGCGAAAAAATTATGCACGTATCATTACCTATTGGTGACGGAACTATTTTAATGGGAAGTGATACCGGTGGCGAATGGGCCAGTAGTTTTAAAGAAGGAAATAATATTTCAATTTCAATAAACACCGAAAGCGAAGACGAAGCTAACCGGATTTTTAACGGACTTTCTGCCGGTGGTAAAATAGGCATGCCTATGAACAAAACTTTTTGGGGTGCATACTTTGGAATGTTTACCGATAAGTTTGGAATAAACTGGATGGTGAATTACGATTACAATCAGCAAGGAAAATAAAAAATAGAACGCTGATGACGCGGATTAAACGGATTTTCGCGGATAAAAAATAAATCCGTGTCATCCGTGTTCTATTTAAACAACATCATTATGTCATACAACGAAAAATTAGCAAACGCATGCCGCGAAATAATTTCTGAAACACATAAAAAAGTTGAGGAGAAAAAAATGGTTGGCGGGCTTTATAAAAGCAGCTACGGTTTACTCTCTTTACTTTAAAATACTCAGTAACAAAACACATCGGGAAAAACTTTTTATTTTCGCCCGATGGATACAGTAGTTAGCGGCATCCGTTCAACGGGCAACCTTCACATAGGAAATTATTTTGGTGCGGTAAAAAATTTTTTAAAAATGCAGTATGAACACAACTGCTTTTTTTTTATTGCCGACTATCATTCTCTTACCACACATCCTACCCCACAGAACCTGCATAGCAATGTAAAGCAGGTGCTTGCCGAATATTTGGCCTGCGGCATTGACCCTGAAAAAAGCACCATATATATACAAAGCGACTTGCCCGAAACAGCAGAACTGTATCTTTTAATGAATATGAATGCCTATGTAGGCGAGCTTGAACGGGTAGTTTCATTTAAAGACAAAATTCGTAAACATCCTGACAATGTTAATGCAGGATTGCTTACCTATCCCGTGCTCATGGCGGCTGATATATTAATACACAAGGCAAGTAAAGTGCCAGTGGGAAAAGATCAGGAACAACACCTTGAAATGACCAGAACTTTTGGCAATCGGTTTAACAGGCTATATAAAACCGAATATTTTCCTGAACCGGTTGCATTTAATTTTGGGCAAAGCCTTGTAAAAATTCCCGGCCTTGATGGGAGCGGTAAAATGGGAAAATCAGAAGGCGAAGGCAACGCAATTTTTTTAAGCGATGAAGCCGAAGTTATCCGAAAAAAAGTTATGCGTGCTGTTACTGATAGCGGCCCCTCTGAAACCAATTCTCCAAAACCCGAATCCATTCAAAACTTATTTATTTTAATGAAAGTTGTTTCGGCTGACGAAGTTGTTCAGCATTTTGAAACAGCATACAATAATTGTAGCATCAGATATGGAGATATGAAAAAACAGTTGGCCGAAGACATGGTAAAATTTGTATCCCCAATAAACGAAAGAATAAAAGCAATAAGCTCGGATAGTAACTATATAAATAAAGTAGTAAAACAGGGCCGGGATAAAGCACATGCCAGTGCTTCAAAAACCATTGCTGAGGTAAGAGAGATAATTGGCATTAAAAAGTTTTAACCTGCAAGTAATTCTATCTAATATATCATTTGCAGTAATAGAATTATAAAAAAGTCTATTTACTACATTCGCAAAAATTTTTCAGAATAAGAATATGCTTGAGTTGCTAAAACAGTTTGAAGAAAAACGTCCTGAGATAGTTTTTGAGTGGAAAGATGCAGAGACTGATGCGGAAGGATGGCTTGTAATAAATTCTATTCGAAACGGAAGTGCTGGAGGCGGAACCCGGATGCGCAAGGGGTGTGATAAGCGGGAAGTGGAATCACTGGCAAAAACAATGGAAGTAAAATTTTCTGTTTCGGGGCCACCTATTGGTGGAGCAAAATCCGGAATAAATTTTGACCCTTTAGATCCCAGAAAAAAACAAGTACTAGAGCGCTGGTTTAAAGCAGTAAAGCCATTATTAAAGTCCTATTATGGAACAGGAGGTGATTTAAATGTTGATGAAATACATGATGTAATTCCAATTACAGAAAAACTAGGAATACTTCATCCGCAAGAAGGAACCGCTGTTGGCCATTACCATGATGGAGAACAGAATATTGCAAAAAGAATAAAAAATTTGCAGCAGGGAGTATCACTAATTTTAAAAAACGAATTGCTCTCTCCTGAAATGAGCCGAAACTACAAAGTGGCTGATATGATAACCGGCTATGGTGTGGCTTATGCAGTTAAACATTATTATCAGTTGTGGGGTGGTGATATTAAAACAAAGCGCGCAGTGATTCAAGGATGGGGCAATGTTGCAGCGGCAGCCGGATTTTACCTTTCTCAAATGGGGGTAAAAATTGTTGGTATTATTGACCGTTCAGGTGGTCTGATAAATGAAAATGGCTTTACGTTTGATGAGATTAAAAATTTGTTTAATACCCGAAAAGGTAATGAATTACATGCTTCGGGTATGCTTTCTTTTGATGAGATAAATAAAAAAGTATGGAATTGCAGTGCTGAAATTTTTATTCCCGGAGCGGCATCAAGGCTTGTAACCCAACAGCAAGTTGAGGCGCTAATAAATTCGGGATTAGAAGTTATTTCATGTGGCGCCAATGTACCTTTTGCCGACAAAGAAATTTTCTTTGGCCCTATTGGGCAGTTTTGTGATAATAAAGTAAGTGTAATCCCCGACTTTATAGCAAATTGCGGCATGGCCCGTGTATTTGCTTACCTGCACAATGCAAATGCTATTATTGACGACACCAAAATTTTTGACGATGCAGGCAACACTATATTAAAAGCCCTGCAGGATGTTTATGCCATTAATAAAAGTAAAACAAAAATAACATCATCTGCTTTTGAAATTGCTTTAAAAAAACTAATGTAGCATGGAGGCTGAATTTCTCAGTCGGCAAATTTGTGGCAACACCATCGAAAATTACCTTTGGTTTTTAACAATCCTCATTGCCGGGCTTGTATTTAAAAATTTAATATCCCGCTTTATTTCATGGATTTTATTCCAACTTCTTTCAAAGTACTTTAAGTCGGTTGGTGTAAAAACATTTGTTGAGCTTTTATTAAAGCCTTTCTCGTTCACCATTTTTTTAATCATTGTTTACATTGCATGCAACACATTGCGCTTTCCTGATGAGTGGCATTTGGCATCGGAAGAAGAGTTTGGTGTGCGCATGACGTTAAACCGTCTTTTTCAAACCATACTTATTGGCACGGTAATGTGGCTTATATTACGTATGGTTGATTATATAGGATTGGTGTTACTTGAACGAGCCAAACTTACAGAGTCAAAAACAGATGACCAGCTAATTCCATTTTTAAAAACAGCTGTAAAAGTTGTTTTGCTTTTTATTGCTTTCTTTTTTGTTTTGGGCGCTATATATAAGCTAAACATTGCATCTATCATAGCAGGGTTGGGCATTGGAGGTTTAGCATTTGCCCTTGCGGCAAAAGAAACGCTTGAAAATTTACTGGGTTCTTTTTTAATTTTTCTTGATAAACCATTTACGCTTGGCGATTTGGTTCAGGTAGCCGGTGTTAGAGGACATGTTGAAGAAGTTGGTTTTCGTACCACAAAAATTCGCACACTGGACAAAACTCTTGTAACGGTTGCTAACAAAAAAATGATTGATGCTGAGTTAGAAAATCAAACCGAACGAAACTTTGTGCGAGCCCGTACTATTATAGGACTTACTTATTCAACCTCAAAAAATCAAATAAAAGCCATTATTGCTGACTTAAAAACCTATTTACATAATCATAGCCAACTTCGCGAAAATGCTTCGGTAGCTTTTACCAACTTTAATACAAGTTCATTAGACATTGAAATAGTGTATTTTGTTACCACCAATGATTTGGATATTTTTAGTTCTGTTAAAGAAGAAATAAATTTTAAAATAATGGACATAGTTGCAGATCATGGCTGCCACTTTGCTTTTCCTACCACTACGGTGTTTCTTGAAAAAGAACGCCCTGTCTAAATACCCGTAAAAATTACCAAGTACCCTCCGTTTATTTCCAACGTCTCATTTGCGTATACAGTTTTGCAAATGCTGAATATACATTTACATCGTAATTAAAACAAACCTCATTACTAACAATTAAAAACACACTACTATGAAAAATCTAATTAACCTCGCAAAGATCAGCAACGGGATGTTGTTGAACCTTTCACTCGCATTGGGAATAGCTATGCTATCATCCTGCTCAAAAGACGAATCACTTTCGCCATCTGCAGCAAATCACTCCTCGTACCGCGAACCCGAAGATGATGAGTTGCTATTTAGCTTTACTTCTCAAAATGGCAACCGCGATGTCCCTGTTTCGTATAGCATTGAAATATTAGCCAATGGTACAGGTATTTTCGTTGGTAAAGGAACCCGTTTTGAAGGAAAACTGGAAATTGAAATTGAACCAAATTTAGTATGGGACATTGCCTACGAAATGAAAAACATGGGATTTTGTGACCTCGAAAATGAATACCTACAGCATGATGATGCTACTTCTTATCAAGTAACTGTTCTAAACCTTGATGTAAAAAATGTAAAAAAAGTGGTTGACCATGGTGATGCACCCGATGTACTTTTAGATATTCAAAGAATGTTAATTGACAGAACAAACATTCGTGAATTGATAGGTGAATAGCAATAACAATGTAAGCCCTAGCACAAAAACCGGACTTTAATCTCCGGTTTTTGTGTTAAGTTGGGTGGTAATAACAATGCGATTGCGCATTAAAGTTTGTTTTCAGGTTTTCCGGCAGTGGATTTTCCACTGCCGTTTTCTTATACTCCTACACATTACCAACATCCATTTCTTTTTCTAATTTCGCTTTTGCTATGGCCAATGAACCTAAATATGATGTGGTGCTTATTGACGACACACTTTTGTGTACTACCATGCTTGCCGATTTAATTACCGAGCATTTTGAAAATTTAAACATTGTGTCAATTTGCAACAATGGCCAGCAGGGGCTTGAAGCCATAAAAAAACATGAACCCGATTTAGTATTTCTTGATGTCGAAATGCCCGGCATGTCAGGATTCGAAATGCTGTCACACTTTCCTGAATTTGATTTTGATTTAATTTTTACAACCACACATGACAGGTATAGTTTACAGGCATTTAAGGCAAATGCTATTGATTTTCTAATTAAACCTGTAACCGAAAGCGATTTACGTGCAGCTATAAAAAAAACAGAAAAAAAGAAAAAACACCTCCAGTTTTCTCAGGTCCAGCAACTTTTTACAGGCATGCAACAGATGCAGCGCAACATAACACGTATTGCTTTACCAACATTGGAAGGGCTAAGTTTTGTAAATGTTGCAGATATTATTTATGCGGATGCTGATGACAATAATACTATCATCTACTTTTTAAATAACCACAAAGTGCTTATTACCAAAAACCTGAAAGAACTTGAGGAGTTATTGAAAAATGCCGGCTTTTGTCGGATTCATAATTCTCACTTAGTAAGCCTGCAGCATATCAAAAAGTACGTAAGGGGTAATGGAGGTTATGTGGTTATGAATAACAATGTTCAATTGCCCGTAGCGCGTAACCGAAAAGAGATATTTCTTGAACAAGTGGCACACCTGTAGTGCCCCAATTTACTCTAAAAATAGCCAGTTTTTAAGGGCGCATTTGCTTGATTTTCCGTTATCATAAAATGCTATATTTGCCCGCTCAAAAAATTTTTATAACATTTTAATATTTTAATTCATGCAAAGTAAAGGCGCAATACGATTTTTAGCCATTCTCATTTTTGTGATATGTGTTTTCCAGCTATCGTTTACATTGGTTACATGGCGGCAGGAAAAAAAGGCACTTGAGGCCACAGGTGGTAATCCAACTGCATACCGTACCTATATTGATTCAATAAGCGGAACAACGGTTTATAATCTGGGAGTAAAAAAATACACGTTTCAGGAGTGTAAAGAGCGCGAAATAAATTTAGGTCTTGACTTAAAAGGCGGTATGAACGTAACCATGGAAGTAGGTGTTACCGACATCATCCGCAACATGTCAAACAATCCTCTTGATCCCACTTTAAATAAAGCCATTGATGAAGCTGTTAAAATGCAGCAAAACAGTCAGGAAGATTTTGTTACGCTTTTTGGCAGGGCATTTTCTCAAGTCGATCCTAATGCCCGTTTGGCTGCATTGTATAGTACCATGGATTTGCAAAACAAGGTTACCTTTAACTCTACCAACCAAGAAGTTTTAAAGGTTATAAAAACCGAAGCTGATGGTGCCATTAGCCGTACATTTAATATCCTTCGTACACGTATTGATAAATTTGGTGTTACCCAGCCCAATATTCAACAATTAGGAGCCGGCCGTATTTTGGTTGAGTTGCCCGGAGTAAAAGAGCCTGAACGTGTGCGTAAACTTTTACAAGGAACTGCAAAACTTGAATTTTGGGAAACATATAACAACATGGAAATTTTTCCAAAATTTGAAGACGTTAACAAAGCACTTAAAGCCAAAGTTGATACTAACAATGCTGCTACGGATTCAACTCTTGCAGAAGGAGATTCAACTCAATTGGCTGCAGCAAATGATTCAGCAGCTTTGGCCTTAGCCGATACAGGAGCAAACAAAAAACCTGCATTACTTGATAAATTAGATACCGACTCAACTGCATCTACCGACACATCAAGCGAAGCTCAGTTTCAAAAATTTTCAAAAGAAAATCCATTATTTGTTTTGCTTACACCTGCTATTTTCAATAATGCACAAAATCAAAGCGAATATCGCAAAGGACCTGTTGTTGGGTATGCGGCTATTAAAGATACCGGCAAGTTAAATGCAATTTTTAACGAACCACGCATTAAATCCATTTTACCCAGAGATTTAAAATTGCTATGGACAGCAAAGCCGCCATCTAAAGAATCAAAATTTTTGGAATTGGTGGCCATAAAAGTAAAAAGCCGTGATGGCTCTCCTCCACTTGATGGGGCTGCTATTACAGATGCGCGCCAGGATTTTGGACAGTTTAACAGTTCACCAGAAATTGCTATGACCATGAATCCGGAAGGAGCTAAAGTTTGGAAACGATTAACCGGTGAAAATGTTGACCGCGCCATTGCTATTGTGCTTGACGATTATGTTTATTCATACCCAAATGTACTTGGTGAAATTGCAGGAGGTCATTCTTCCATAACCGGCAACTTTGAAATTAACGAGGCGCAGGATTTGGCCAATATTTTAAAAGCAGGAAAACTTCCGGCACCTGCTCACATTGTTTCCGAAGCAGTAGTTGGCCCTTCGCTTGGTCAAGAAGCTATACGAAACGGTTTGCTTTCTTTTGTAATCGCTCTTGCTTTAGTACTTCTCTTTATGGCGTTTTATTATAGCAAAGCAGGTTGGGTAGCCGATGTAGCATTGTTTTGCAACATGTTTTTTATAATGGGAGTTCTTGCATCATTTGGTGCCGTACTTACATTGCCTGGTATTGCTGGTATAGTGCTTACCATTGGTATGTCGGTTGATGCCAACATACTTATTTTTGAGCGTGTGCGCGAGGAATTATCACATGGGAAAGGAATTAGGCTGGCAATTACCGATGGATTTAAACACGCTTACTCGTCCATTATTGATAGTAACGTTACCACTTTGCTTCTTGGTATTATCCTTTTTGCATTTGGAAGTGGTCCTGTGCAGGGATTTGCAACAACACTTATTGTAGGTATTTTAACGTCTTTGTTCTGCGCCATTTTTATCACCCGCCTTATTTTTGAAAGAATGTTGAATAAAAACAGCGCCATACCTTTTGCAAACAAGTTAACCGAAAACGCTTTTAAAAATATTAAGATTGACTTTGTAGGACGCAGAAAAATATATTACATCGTTTCATCTGTAATAATTATTGCCGGTATCATTTCACTTGTTACAAAAGGATTAAACTTTGGTGTTGACTTTAAAGGAGGTCGTTCTTATGTTGTTCAATTTAATGAATCCGTCCAGGGAGATAAAGTACGTTTAGAACTTGAAGCTCCATTTGGCGGTGCAGCCCCTGAAGTAAAAACATTTGGAACCGATAATCGCCTTAAGATTACAACGCCATATTTAATTGCCGACAACTCACAAGCTGCCGAAGAAAAAGTAACACAGGCTTTGTATGACGGGTTAAAAAATTATTTTCCATCAACTGACTTTGAAACATTTAAAAAGCAGAACATCATAAACTCTGTAAAGGTAGGGGCTACTGTTGCCGATGATATTAAAACTTCGGCTGTGTGGGCTATTCTGTTCTCGTGCCTTGTTATGTTTATTTATATATGGATTCGATTTAAAAAATGGCAATATGGTTTGGGGGCTACTGTTGCATTGTTTCACGATGCGCTGGTTGTACTTGCTCTGTTTACCATATTTAATGGAGTATTGCCATTTACATTAGAGATAGACCAGGCATTTATTGCAGCTATATTAACTGTAATGGGTTATTCGATGACAGATACCGTTGTGGTGTTTGACCGTATTCGTGAATACCTTGGACTGCACCATACGGCCGATAATATGAAGCCGGTAATAAACGAAGCCCTTAACGCTACATTAAGCCGTACTATTAATACATCTCTTACGATTTTCTTTACACTGCTTGCCATATTTATTTTTGGTGGCGATGTAATTCGTGGTTTCACTTTTGCACTTCTTATTGGAATAGTAATTGGAACTTATTCTTCCATTTGCATTGCTACGCCTATTGTAGTTGACTTTTTAAAGGTTAAAAAATAAAGACCGGACAAAGTAAAAAGCAAAGAGGCTGCCTCGATTTTGAGACAGCCTCTTTTTTTATTGGTAATCCTAAGTAAGTATCACCATTAGTTCTATTCAGGATTTTACATCAGAATACCGGCAATGGCTGCCGACAAATAGGATGCAAACGTACCGCACACTAGTGCCTTCAAACCCAGCTTGGCTAAATCGGCCCTACGGTTTGGAGCCAATTCTCCAATACCTCCTACCTGAATTGCCACACTTGAAAAATTTGCAAATCCACACAATGCAATACTTACAATTACAACCGTTTTGGGATTCATGTTGTCTTTCATGGTTGTAAAATCTACATAAGCCACAAATTCGTTTACGGCAAGTTTAGTTCCAAGCAACTGGCCGGCTGCATGCACATCCTGCCAGGGCACACCCATGAGGTAAGCAAAGATTGAAAACAATGCGCCTAAAATTTCTTTCAGCGAAAGCTGTGACAGATTTATGCCTATACCACTTAGGCTCATGCCCCAGTTGGCAAGGTGTGCTCCTATCCACCCAAGTCCGGCATCAATCAATGCTATTAATGCTATTACGCCTATTAGCATTGCAATAACGTTAAGCGAAACTTTTAGTCCATCACTTGCTCCGTGCGAAATTGCGTCCATCAGGTTGCTGTGTGTTTTTTTTATCTCCAGTTTTACTGTTCCTTTGGTTTCGCTCTCTTCGGTTTCGGGGTACACAATTTTTGCAATTACTAATGCGGCAGGAGCAGCCATAATACTTGCCGCTAATAAATACTGAGCAGGCACGCCCATTGAAATATAAATAGCCATTACCCCACCTGCTATGCATGCCATGCTGCCGGCCATGGATGCCAGCAATTCGCTCATGGTCATTTTTGATATGTATGGTTTAATTAAAATCTGCGCCTCAACCTGGCCAACAAATGCTGATGAAACATTTGATAATGCTTCGGCACCGCTTACATTCATTATCCATTTCATACCCTTGGCAAATACCGAAACTATGCGTTGCATTAAACCTATGTGGTAGGCAATGCTTACCAATACCGCAACAAAAATTATTGTAGGCATTATTTTAAACATAAAAATAAATGAGTTGGCAGGCCCAAATATCTGATCCATAATTTCTTTTTTAACCAATGCGCCAAACACAAACTCACCTCCGCTAATAGCAAAATCTAAAATGCGGGTAATAAAATCGGCAAGCTTTTGAAATATTGCCTGCCCCACGCTTGTTTTTAAAATAAATATTGCCAGGCCCAATTGCAGCGCAAGCCCGCTAAACACCACGCGCTTGTTAATTGCTTTTTTATTGTTTGACATAAGCCATGAAAGGCCCAGGATAAAAACAATGCCAATAATGCCGAAAAATCTGTCCATAGATAATTGATATTAGGTTATACTTTAATTAATGAGGTGAAAGTATTGTATAAAGATTAGAATGCAAAATTGAATTGCTTTCATAAGCAGACAAATAAATAAAAGCAACAATTCAAATTGGAACTGAAGGTATATCTTCAGTTCTAATCTTGTATTGAGTCAATAAATCAATTTAGTTATCAGGCATCACCACAGCCATTATTATATAGAGCAATAGTCCTGTGCCAAACCCCAGCAGCGCAACTAAAAATAATACGCGCACAATGGTGGGGTCCATATCAAAATAGTTTGCAATGCCGCTGCAAACACCAAAAAGTTTTTTTTCGCCTTTTACTAAACGTTTGGGTTCGTTCATGGTATGAATTTTTGTGTGGACGAAAATACGAAACATAAAAATTAAAACCACAGAGGCACAAAGACACAGAGATTATTTTCTCCGTGCCTTTGCGCCTCTGTGGTTAAGAACTCTTTATTCTTTTATAAACTTTAAAGAAACGTTTCCACTTGTAGTTTGCACTTTGGCAAAATAAATTCCTGCTGCAATTGTGTTTACATCAACGACTATTTTGTTTAATCCAACCTGCAACTGCTGTTTATTTTGTAAAACAACTTTTCCGTTTACATCCATCACTTGCACCTGTGCAATCTCATTGTTTTTTGAATCAACAATTAAATTAAAAATATTTTCAGCAGGGTTTGGGTACATGCCCAATTGTTCAACACTGTTTCCTGTTTCATGAATACCTGTTGGGCCAAGCGGAGTTTTGTCAAAATAAAACTCGCCAAGTGATGAGCCGCTAAAGCCGGTAAATACAATTTTCCATTTGTTATTGTTTTTATCAATTACAAAATAAACGGTGCTGTCTGCAATAGTCCATGTGTTGGTTTGAAAGTCGTAACTCTTCCAATCGTAACCAATTACATTGCTGAAAAACGAATAACCAAGTCCGGCATCGCTGGCAGTGTTTACATCAACAGGATATGCTTTTACCGCCTGCACACTATCGTTGCTCAAAACACCCGTAACTTTGTACACAATAGGATTTACAGAAAGGTACTGCGAAAAAATTAAGTCGAACGTGTTTTTTAACGGCTCGCGGTCAATAAACACATCGTTTTGCAAGGAGTAGTAACCAAAATTTTTTCCGGCATAATTTGCTTTTACAAACTGACGGAACTGCTCATTACTTCCATCAACATCAGCAAAACGAAAATCATACGTTGCATTTGCCAACTGTTCAATCTTTAATTTTTTTACATCACCATTTGCAAGTTTCAAAAAATAAATAGAGTCACCCGTTACGGCATGTGTAACAAAATCATAAATGCCCCAACCCAAATCAAAAGGGTCTGCCAAATTATTGGTAACGTTAAACGCGCCATTAAACAATGTAGTGTCTTGATTAAATAAATCATTAGCTGCCACAAACACACCGGTAGTATCACTTGCTATCATGGTGCTCCATTCGCCAATATTTTTTTGAGCATTATACAAATGCACATTGTTTTTTGAATTAATAATAACAGCAGCCTGCCAACCTGCAACCTGGAAACCTAAATCCCAGTCGGTATTGTCAACACTGCTTACAGTCCCGTTTTGCAAACTGTAGAAAGTTTGATTTGTGTAAGCAGGATTAATAGAAACTGTTTCGCTTGTTTGAGCTTTTGCATTTACTGTTGCAATTATCGCTAAAGCAACGCTTACTTTTTTTAGTGTAGAAATTTTACGTATCATTTTATTTAGTGAATTGTGAATTGTCAATCGTGAGTCGTGATTGGTGAATCGTGAACTAATTTTAGTCTTATGTCTTATATATTTCTTCTTTCATCCTTTCCTATTCCCCTTCGGGGGTTAGGGGGCTTTTATATTCGCTGATAAACATAACTCGGATGCCCGGGCTTTGCATTTGCATTATAGAAATCAAGAAACTTTAATTTGTAGTACAAGCCCTCGTTGTCTTTCAACAAATAATATTGGTTGGCTCTTATCACATATTTGTTTGTATTAAAATCATAGTACTTCCAGTCGAAACCTATTTGCCCGCCATCATTTGAAAATGTGTAATTGCTAACATCGCCATACACCAAATCATCAAACGGTTTATAATCTGGCAACGAATCTTTTTTAATCATAGCAGTTTGTTCACCCGCCCACACATTAAGCAACACACCATTTACCAAATAATACCTGAACGGTATAGGCTGGTCGTAAAACGTGTGCACGTAGCGTGTAAACACAACGTCCCAACTATTTTTTGGCGGAGCTACATCAACTAATTTTCCGCCATCGCTAAAAGAAAAATACACAAGCGAATACAAACTATTTTTTGCGATGTTGAACTCATGATAATCACTGTTGTCAAGTTTGCTATAGCGAATTTGATATTCGTTATCATCAATATTTGTAATCTGCATTTTCCTAAATCGCTCGGCACCTGAAAAATCATATTTGCCACGGTCAATAAAAATTATGGTGTTAATTGTGCTGCCGTTAGCATTTTTATTTCTGCCAATAGCTGTTGAATCGCCAAAAAGATTTTCTGAATCTGTATTCCAAACAGCATTAATTGTATCAGCAGAAGCGAAATCAGTAAACGATGTGCGGGCAGCAAACATGTATTTGCCGGTGTTCAAATAAATAAACTGTCCATCGTCTGATGCTTCAAAAGCCAAGTCATATATGCGAAAAGGTTTGACCGTTTTTACTCCGGTGCTTAAATCAACAAACACCATGGTGTCATACGTTGAACCCATGCTTACTGAATCGAGCGTAACATTGCCTGGAGGTGGTAGGGTAACAGCCACATCATTATTTTTTTCGCAAGATGAAAACAAAACAACCACTGAAAGAAAACATAAAACAGGAAAATAAATTTTATTGCTCATCGTTTAAAAATTCAATTGCATTTTCATAAACCAACTACGTCCCGGTAAAATCAGCGTGCTGCTATTTTCAGATGAATGCGCTTCACTGCTTCCAACTTGTTGAACAGAAGTAACATCAAACAAATTTTTCATCCCACCACTCAAACAAATTTTATTCTTCCAAAACTTTTTCATCAGCGTAATATCCATTACATGATAATCTTCTCCTGTAAGTTTTCCGGTTTTATTTCCTTCATCATCTAAAACAAAAACAGGTTCGCTGCCATTGTATTTATAAAATACAGCAAGCGTTGTGTTGAGTTTTTTAAAAGTATAATCGGCACTGCCGTTTATCTCACTGTGAAAACTAAACTCGGGATTGTTTGAAATAATTTCTTCGCTTGCATACCTGCCTGTGTAAGCATAGCCAGCCGAAAAACTAAAATTACCCAACGAAAAAGTATTAGAAATCTCAATGCCTTTGGCTTTGTAATTTCCAATGTTGATGTATGTGTATAAAGTAGAACCCGGCTCATACTGCGCAAGGGTTATTAAATTCTTTACATCATTATAAAATACTTTTATTGTTGATTTAACTTTAATTTTATCGTTAGAAAAATTAAAAGTGTAACTGCCCTGGTAGTTGTTTGAAGTTTCAGGCTTTAAATTTTCATTTCCTTCCACATCATGATTGCTGTCAATAAACAACAAGTACAATTCTTTTATTCCTGGTGCACGAAAGCCACGGCTGTATGATAACCTTAAAGTATGCTTTAAACTTAAATCATACTTTAAATTAACTGACGGAATTAGCGGAGAATTGAATTGCGTATTGTATGCATATCGTACAGCAGGACGAATTAAAAAATTACTCCACGGTTTTATTTCAGCACTTGCAAAGGCTGCATAATCATCAATACGGTGCTCGTTGTTTTCAATTCTCTTTCCTGAACCTTTTTCTAAATTAAAATCAATACCAGCCTGGTAATTTATTTTGTGATTTTGATTGGTGTTGGTAAACGCGCTGCGAATGTTCCATGCATTAAATGTGGTAGTATCACGAAAATCACTTCCTGTCAATTCACCTTCCTCCAGCGAAACCATATCCTTACGAAACGCTTTTTTAGTTCGTGAATAACCGGAGTACGCAACTTGTGAATTGATTTTATTTAAAGCATTTAAAAAATAATCGGCATTTACTGTACTTGTATGGCGAAATGTTTTGTAATAATAATCGTACGCATAAGCATAGTAGGGTGTGATGGTTGTTGCGCCTTTATCCGTTATGGTTTCATCGAACAAACGAAAATTATAAGCAAGCTTCCATTTTGAAAAAGTTTGTTCTATGCCTGCACTTCCAAAATATTGCAGTTTAGGTTTCCATTCATACACGCGCACATTGTCTTTTAAATTCCAACCGTCAAACAAATTTCTTCCTGCAGAAATGTTAAATGACGTTGTGCGCATTTTAAAATTTGTTTGCGCATCCACATTATAATTTCCGGTGCTTTGATAATAAAAATTTGCTGACGCTGATGTTTTTTTTGAAGCAGATGTTTTGGTAATAATATTTATAACACCACCAATTGCATCTGTACCATACATGGCGCTCATTGGGCCTTCAATAATTTCTATGCGCTGCACATTGCTCATGTTAAATTGCGATAAGTCAATAGTGCCATCCATGCGACCTATAACAGGAACACCATCAACAAGCACCTTAATGTTTTTCATGTCAAGCCCCTGCATGCTCAGGTTGCTTCCAAAAACAGGGTCGTACGAAACGGAAGTGTTCAATTGCTTTTGCATCACATCGGCAACCGTTACTGCCAATTGTTTTTCAATTTCATCTTTGGTAATTATTTTTATTTCATAAACCGATTGATTTGCATCGGTTGGCAGATACGAAGAAGTGATGGCTACTTCTTTTAAGTCAATATTATTTCTGGTTAGTACAATTTCCGTAGAAGAAAAATTTTCGAGCGATGCCGAAAAATCATTGTATCCAATGCACTTTATAGTAACAGTACTTTTAGCATCAACGGCAGGAAATTTAATAACACCGTTATTGTCAGGTAAAAAAGCAGTGGTTTTTCCTGTAGCCGCGTTAAAAAGAAAAGCCACAGCGCCATCAACAGGTTTGCCATTTGCAGCATCAACAATTTTTACCGGAACATCATCAGCAAAACAACTAACTGCAACAAAAAAATAAGCCGCCCCCCATAAAATTTTCACGGCCGCAAAAGTAAATTCACAACAATTGGTGACTACTTTTTAATGTTGATAAAAATCAAGTATGACACAATATTGACAGATTAATGACAATTATTTTTGGGGGAGAAAAATTGCTTCATGGTTGCATTGTTTCATTGTTAAGTTGTTTCCCAACAATTAAGCCATGCAACAATTTAACAATGAAAACACCGTTATTATATATGAAATACAAAAGGAATGGAAAAGCAAAATCTAATCGCTGAAACAAAAAAAACTCTTGAGCTTATTCAAAAACAATTTGAAGCCTTTACATGGAACGGCAATATTCCAAACCAAGCCGAGGTGCAAATGCTAAAACAAAAAACCATGCTGCTGTACGACAGGTTAAACCAATTAGAGTTTGCTGAAAAAACAATTCCTGTGGTTGAAGAGCACATTGAAGTAAAACAAGAAATAATTCCAATTGCTGAAATTCCTATACCACAGGAAACTGTTCAGGAAATAAAACAAGTGGAAGAAAAAATTATTCCGGTTGGAAAACAGGAAACGCCTGTTGAAAATGCAGAGTCGCAACCCTCTCCCCTACGGGGAGAGTTGGAGAGGGGCCTGCCGCATACAGAAGTTGCCGAAATCAGACGAGAAGTTTATTCGGAGTCAATTCTCCCTCTCCACCCAAAGGCGGAAGAGCCGGATAGGGGCCTCGCCACAACTTCAATTGCTTCAAGTTACAATGGTGTTACTTCATTGCACGATAAAATATCGTCTTCAAAAAACGAAGTGGCTGTAGCTGATAAGTTAAAACTAACTCCCATTACTGATTTGTCGAAAGCAATTGGCCTTAACGAGAAATTTTTATTTATCCGCGAACTTTTTGGAAACAATGCCGATGCATTTGCAAAAGCGGTTAATGAAATTAATTCGTGCCCCGATTTTACACTTGCATCGGTACATACCGAAAACGAAACAAAAAAATTTGGTGCCGATGTAAAGTCAGAAACATATTCGCAGTTTTTGGAATTGGTACAAAGAAGATTTTTGTGAGAAATAGAACGCGGATGACACGGATTGGGCGGATAAAAACGGATTTTATAATTAATTTCTTTTATCCGCGAAAACCAGCTAAATCCGCGTTATCCGCGTTCTATTTCTTTTTCATTCTTCAATTTTTCCCGCCTCGAGGGATTTCAATTGTTATACTAACAATTTCAACAATCTTCAATCTTCAATCCCCTGCCCAGGATTTAGATTACGCTCACAAAGTAGTTAATGAACTGACTTTAGAAAAATACCACGGCCGTGGTTATGTAAACGATGGTGATGCAAAAGCTGCAGCTTTCATTAAGGATGAGTTTAATAAACTTGGATTAAAACCATTTGCTGATAATTTTTACCAGCCGTTTTCTTTTCCCGTAAATACCTTTCCATCTGCAATGCACATTAAAGTAGATGGGCACGATTTGGAAGCGGGCACCGATTATATCGTTAATCCTGCTTCATCAGGTGCCAACCAGATGTATGACATTGATTTTGCTGACTCGATAAATTTTATGGAGAAGTTTACACTAACAAATGAAAAATGTGTGGTAATGGATTATGCGGTTTACAGCAAGAATCAAAACAGGTTATCAAACCTTCTCACTCAAAAGAAAAAAGGTGCTGTTGTTTTATTGGAAGAAAAAAAATTAACGTGGAGCGTTTCTCAAACTCATTATGATATTCCCGTTATCATCATTCTCAAAAAAAGTTTTCGCGAAAAGGCAAAAAATATTTTCATTCACATAAATCAAAAGTTTGTTGAGCAGCACCAAACACAAAATGTTATTGGTGTAATTAACGGCTCAGCAAATACGGATACATTTTTAGTTTTCACCGCTCACTACGACCATCTTGGGCAAATGGGTAAAAAAACTTTTTTTCCGGGTGCCAACGACAATGCAAGCGGCATTGCTATGATGCTGAACCTTGCAAAACATTTTTCACAAACCGAAAACAAACCCAAATACAATTTGATGTTTATAGCTTTTGCTGGTGAAGAGGCAGGCTTGGTAGGTTCTAAATTTTATACCGAACATCCTTTGTTTGCTCTTGATAAAATAAAATTTCTTGTCAATATGGATTTACTTGGAACAGGCGAAGAGGGGGTAATGATTGTGAACGCAACAGAATACAAGGAAGCCTTTGAAAAACTAAATGCAATTAACACACAAAAAAATTATGTGGTAAAAGTGGGCGAGCGCGGCAAAGCAAAAAACAGCGACCATTATTATTTTACTGAGAAAAACGTTCCCGCTTTTTTTATATACACCCTTGGCGGAGTTTCATTTTATCATGATGTTTTGGACAGAGCCGAAACATTGCCATTTACAGATTTTGAAGATGTGTTTAAGTTATTGAAAGATTTTGCTGAGGGGTTTTAGGAAATGACACACGGATGACGCGGATGCGACTGATTTACGCGGATAAAAATTGTTAGATTTGTCATAATCTGCGTATTCAAAAAAAAGGTAATGAAAAAAACAATAGTTAAAATTCTGGCCTTTTCTTTTTTTCTTGTTTTGTTTGGGTGTGAAACAGTTTACTACATACCAAATCCCGTTAACACAACTACACTCAGCAAACAAAACGATAAAGAAGTAGCAGCTACTTTAGGTGTCTCCCATTTAACAGTTCAAGGTGCTTACTCTCCTATAAACCATTTACAAATCTCTGCTTCGGGTAATTTTTTAAAATATAATATTAAAAGCGACCCCATGTTTGCCAAATATTCTCAACGCAACTTATTAAAACAAAATGCCGGAGAAATAATGTTAGGAACATATTCAAATGCCTATTCCAAAAAATTCAGATATACTTTTAATCTGCATGGTGGCTACACTTATACAGATATTGAAAAAAGTACCTACATATATTCAGCACACCCATTTTATGAAAGTCAGTTTCAATATTCAGTTAATAGATATTTTTTGCAAACAGGATTTACGTTGGTTCGCAAAAAGGGTGAAGTTGGAATTTCATTTAAAAAAGGGCTGATGTATTATGATGACTATAAAAAATTAGAAACAGAATATAATAAGCCTAAACGTGAATATGGATTTAATGATTTAGCCGTATGGTTTAGCTATGGAAAAAGGTTGAAGTTTTTTATGCAAGGAAATATGGAGTACTTTAAGACTTTTCCTGATGACCCCGAGTATCTTTGGGGTATCACAATTAATTGGGGAGTGAAATACATTTTTAAGAATAAAAAAATTGAGTCAAAAAATATAGGTACGCAACAATGAAACTGCGGAAGTCATTCGAACATTCGTAAAAATTCGTTATTCGTTGATGTCCTTCCAGTTCCACCACTTCAATAAATCTTCCTTCTGTTTTGCTTTTGGCGTTGATGCAAAATAAACTGCGCAGCGAAAAACATACAGCAAGCATCTGTCCTGTACCACACCGCAATGCTGGTTTGATAAATCATAAAGCACTTCAGGATTTTTTCCGCGTAAGTCATCTATAGAAGTAATTCCAATTTCCAATAAATCATTTGCAATACTTTTTCCTACACCGGGTATTTGGGTGAGTTCTTCTATGATGAATTGGTTTTGTGATTTTGCTTTTGGCATTGCTCAAAACTAAATGATTTTCTTTTTATCTGTGAAAGCACCCAACATATTAACATCCCTCTGTGTAAACACTGCAAAACTATTCCACATAGAAAATTAATCGAAGTTACTTTTGCAGAATATCTTATCCCAAATGAAAATACCTAACCGTTTTCTTCTCACACTGTTTGCTGTTGGAATTTTTTTTGTTAATCAACTACAAGCACAAACAACCATCACCGGAAAAGTAACCGACACCAACGGCTCACCTGTGCCTGGCGCTAATGTGGTAGTTAAAAACACCTATGACGGAGCAACTACAGATGCTAAGGGACAATTTAATTTTACATCCGTAGAGCAAGGTGATGTTAGTATAAGCGCAAGCATGATTGGATTTGAAGGAGACGAAAAAAAAGCAACCCTCAAAGGCGAACAGGTTTTTGTGAATTTTATTCTAAAAGAAAAAACCAATGAGCTTAACACCGTTACCATTACAGCAGGAGCGTTTGAAGCAAGTGATGAAAAAAAAATGGTAATACTTCGTCCGCTTGATATTGTTACCACTGCCGGTGCAGCAGGCGATATTTACGGAGCATTGCAAACATTACCAGGCATGCAGCCAATACAAGAGCAGGAAGGAATGTTTGTGCGCGGTGGTGATGCCGTAGAAGCAAAAACTATTATTGACGGAATTGCGGTAAACAATCCATACTTTAATAGTGTGCCCGATGTACCACAGCGCGGAAGGTTTTCTCCGTTTTTATTTAAAGGAACAAATTTTAGTACAGGTGGATACTCAGCGCAATATGGGCAGGCCATGTCATCGGCTTTGGTGTTAGAAAGTCAGGATTTGCCTGCACGCTCTATGGGAAATATAAGTTTGATGAGTGTGGGCGGTGGTGGAGGCTACACAAAAAAATGGAAAAACACTTCGCTGGGTTTATTTGCCAACTACATAAATCTTACACCCTACTTTAAATTGGTTAAGCAAGGGCGCGACTGGGACTCGCCACCACAAAATTTCAGTGGTTCGCTGATGCTGCGTCAAAAAACTTCGGAAACGGGAATTTTTAAAGCATTTATAAATTATCAGTACAGCGATTTGTCGCTTAACTACAAAAACATTGAAGACCCAACAGGTGAATCAAAATCACATTTCTCGCAAAATAACTATGATATTTTTTCAACCTTTTCGTATAAAGAAATATTAAGTAAGGTATGGACGGTAAATGCTGCCACATCATACAGCAAAAATTTAAACCGTATTTATCCCGAACCGCAACACCTGGTTTTTAAAAACGAAACCGAGCAGGGTCGCCTTACCATATCACGTGCCATTGGTGAGCTTACCACAGTGCGTGCTGGTGGCGAAGCACAAATTGTAAGCTACCGTAATTTATACAATAACTATCGTGTTGATACCAACGAAATGTTTAGTGCGGTGTTTCTTGAAGGCGATGTGTATATTACCCGTAAGCTGGTAGCGCGCCTGGGAGGCAGGCTCGAAAATTCGTACTTGCTTGGCGCTAGCAATATTGCACCCCGCGTTTCGCTTGCTTATAAAACAGGCAAGTTCTCACAGGTATCATTTGCGTATGGCGACTTTTACCAAACACCCGACCAACGATACATGCAATCGTCTGATTTAAATAAATTTCAAAAGGCAACGCATTACATTTTAAATTTTCAGCATGTGGATGAGAAGCGCACCTTTCGTGTAGAAGGATATTATAAAGACTATCAAAACCTGATACGCACTTTCCCTGATACAAATACCGATGGCAGCGGCTATGCGCAGGGCTTTGATATTTTTTGGCGCGATAAAAAAACATTTAAGTACACCGACTATTGGATTTCATATTCCTATCTCGATACCAAGCGCAAGTATTTAAGTTATCCGTATGAGGCAAATCCAACTTATGCATCAAAGCATGTGGTAAGCGTAGTTTATAAAAGATGGTTTCCTAAATTAAACTCATCACTTGGGTTTACGTATGCTTACGCAACAGGGCGGCCATATTACAATCCCAACAAAACATCTGAGAATAATTTTTTAACCGATTACACCAAGGATTATCACAACCTGAGTTTAACAGGCAGTTATTTAACCAGCATTAAAAAACACTTTACCGTAATAGCAGCATCTATTGGTAATGTATTGGGCATTGATAATGTTTATTCATACCGATACAGTTTAAATGGCCAGCAAAGAGAGGCAATAGGTGCTCCATCAAAATATTCTTTTTTTATAGGAATGTTTATAACCATTGGCGAGGATAAAACGGATGATTTGTAAGCGTGTAACATCAGAAAAGAATAGAGAAGAATGAAATTAACTCCGAGCAACTCACGAACAACTACTTTACTTTAATTCAAAAATTTTTTCCATCAGCATCCATTTTTCTCCCGGCTTTGCGGTTGGCAGCGCTTGCTGATAATGCCACATTAGCTTTTCCCATTGCTGAACTTTTTCGTTTGAAGCATCTGCTTTATTTTTTTTCTCAAAACTAAAATCGGCTTTTGTTTCCATTATCATAAAAAGCCTGTTGCTTACTCTGTAAATTTCAAGATGCGTAATGCCTGCCTCTTTAATGCTTTTAATTATTTCGGGCCACACTTGTGTGTGATGCTTTTCGTATTCGGCAATTAATTGCGGATTGTTTTTTAAATCGAGTGCAAAGCAGTAGCGCATGATGATTGTTTGTTATTAACGAAAACGAATCTATGTGAATGTACTAATCACAACGCAAATCGTTTAGGCCAACCCATTCGTACATTCGTTTTTTAATTCGTTTTCGTTAATGTTCTATGCCCTTTTATCCCAAAGTAAACCACAGGCAAAAAACAAATCATGGGTACACCATAAGCCCAGCGTATGCTGCTTGCATCTGAAATTTTTCCCATTAATAATGGCATTACCGCACCACCTACTATTGACATGATGATAAGCGATGAACCTAATTTTGTTTTTGAACCAAGCCCTTGTATGCTAAGCGAAAAAATAGTGGGAAACATGATGGACATAAAAAATTCTACCAGCATTAATGCGTAAACAGAAACAGTTCCTGTAAAATTTATTGCTATCATCAGCAAACAAATATTAATGATGGAGTATGAAGTGAGCAATTTATTTGGCGCAATAAATTTCATAAGTGCCGTTCCGATAAAGCGCCCAAGCATAAACAACAGCAGTGTAATCGATAAATAATACGCAGCAGTTTTTTCATCAACATGTGCATTAGCACCAAGAAAACGAATAAAAAAACTTCCCACACCTACTTGTGCACCAACGTAAAAAAACTGTGCAACAACACCTGCACGTAAATTACTAAATTGAAAAATATTTTTATTGCCAGAGTCAGAAGTTGCTTTTGTTTCTTCTTCTTGTATTTCGGGTAAATGTATTTTGTAAAAAATAAGTGCAACCGATAATACAAGCAATCCAATAATTAAGTACGGCATTTTTACTGCAGCCGCTTCGTTACTATAAAACTGCTGTATTTGTTCGGATGACATTATACTTAATTCATCATCCGAAAGATTTTTTCCTGATAAAATAAACCTTCCTCCAATGAGTGGGGCCAGTGTTGCACCAAGCCCGTTAAACGATTGTGCGAAATTTAATCGCTGTGTTGCAGTTTCAGGATTTCCCAAAACAGTTACATATGGGTTGGCTGCCGTTTCTAAAAATGTAAGTCCGCAGGCTATTACAAATAATGCCGAAAGAAAAAACGAATAACTGACAGCCGATGCAGCAGGATAAAATAAAAACGCACCGGCACTAAACAACAGCAAACCTGTAATAACTCCTTTTTTGTAACCAAACTTTTGCATAAACACACCGGCAGGTATGGCCATAACAAAGTAGGCAATAAAAAAAGCCGAATCAATCAACGCACTTTGAAAATCAGTAAGTACACAGGCTTTTTTTAAATGCGGAATTAATATTGGATTTAAATTATGCGCCAATGCCCACAGGAAAAATAAACTTGTTACAACAATAAGTGGGATGGTGTATTTATTGGAAGGTTGTTTCATAAACACGCAAATGTAAAAAGTTAACATATTGATTACTTTTTACAGAATTGCGACTGCGTAAAGAGTTACATCATGATGTATTTAGTGAAACGGAGTTGCTAGTGGTTAAGATATTTTTTCAATTCCGTTTCACAAAATACAGAGTGCTATAATTTAAACCTCACTCCAAACTTGTACGATAGTGTATTGGTTTTTGCAAAGTTGTATTCAACACCAAGCCGAACAATAGACAGTTGTACCACAGCACCTAATAAAAATTGATTGCCCGATATGTACTCATCTTTCAAATTAACAGCATCGGTTCGCTCGTGTGCAGCAACAAAGTAGTTTGAGAGCCCTGCATAAGGCGAAACTGATGCCCAGTCAGCAAATGTTCTAAACTTTTTACTTGCCAATACATCAAGCCCGCATACACCAAAGTATAAATCAGCAGGGCCATACAAATAATTAAAATTTGCCCGTGTTGACAGCGACCAGTTTCTTACAGTGTCGTTAATAAAATTATACTGCACTTGTGCTCCAGCCAAACCGAAGTTGGCGCCAAATCTTTGAGTCCAATAAACCGCAACATCCACTTTGCGCGAAATGCCAGCACGTATGCTTATTCCCGGAAAAGGCAAAATGTTTCCTCCAATTAGTTCATGTTCTGAATTGGGGTGCACAAAGGTGTTGTTCCACGCATCATCATGTTCATTAATGGCTGTGTTCCATTGCAGAATAGAAACCTCAAACCGTTTTACACCCATGGGTTTGGCATCGGTTACCGAACGAAAATAGGTAACCAACCCAGCCTCACGTGCAAACTGATGCCATGCTTGTTGCGTAAGCGATGGGTCTAATTGAATGGAACAATCTTTCCATTTGGTGGTAACATGCAAATTTGAATTGCCTTCATGAGCTGTTGCAAAATTGATGGTGCAGTAAGTTGCAAGCGCTGTTAAAATTAATCTGTTCTTTCTCATATTATTTGATTTTGAATTATGGGGCAAACTAACATTAAAACAAAACCGCCATCGCCCCAGCTTACAAGTAATAAGTCCGTAGTTATAAGAATGCACCTATTGTTGGTTGAAAAAGAGGAGATTAAAGGAAAAAATTTTTACGAAAGAAAAATTTTATAACCGTTTCTTACTATTTACTTGACTTAAAAACTCAGATGGTGACAGGCCTTTTACCTTTCTAAAATATTTATTGAATGATGATTTGGAATTAAACCCACATTCAAAAGCCAATGAAAGCAGGGTAAATTTGTTGTTGCCTGAGTTCGAAACCACTTTAACAAATTCTTCCACCCGAAGTGTGTTTATGTAATCATAAAAATTTTTGTTTTCCTTATTATTGATTACTTGAGATAAATAGTTAGGGTGCGTGCCAAGGTGCTTGGCAAGTTCAGTAAGTGTAAGTTCACTTCGTTTAAATATCTTTTCAGATTGAATTGTATGATTAAGTTTTTCATGCAGTTCACTTTCCGCTTCATCAGTTAAACCCGAGCGGGAATATTTTTTTTTAATCTGATTACTGTTTTCTTCAGTCATATCAAAGCCAGAAATCGCATTATCAGTTTTCTGAACAGTGTCATCATCCTTCTGTTTGTCTTCAGCAAAATCCTTTTCATCAATTGTATGTACAATTGTATCTTCTTTCGGAATTACAACACTTCTGTCATTCGGGTTATTTGAAGGGGTAAAAACTCCAACTTGTGTAATTCCAAAATACCCCATAAACAAAACAAAAAACACAACGGCACCAAATACATAAGCATCATTACCATTAATTACACATAGCCAGATAACGGCACTGCCATACATAAGATATTGAATCCAATCAAGATTTATTTTTTCAGTATATGAAAACTGGTTAAGTATATTTTTTTTGTGAGCACGATGAAGCAAAATGGTGAGCATGCAATACCCTATGCCAGAAATAATGACAAATGAAGTTAGAATGGATTGAAACGTTTCGTAACCTGCACCTTTGTTTTTATAAATTAAAATTTTTTGCTCGGCAGGTAATTGAATAAAATTAATCAGATAAACATAACAAAGCAATGCTGGAATAAAATGTAAAAGGTTTTTTTTGTTTGATAATTCAAATTTTCCTGTAAGCACACCTGCGTATAAGTACAAAAGCGGGCCGTGTAACAATGGTATGGGAAAATGTAGCCCAAGAAGCCAGGGATAAGAATAAATTTTATTGGAAATAAAAAGATAAAAAAGAAAAAGGTGCACACCAATAACTGCAAGCCAGCAAGTCAACACAACATCAGCAGAGGTTTTTCTTTCTTTGCCAAACACAAGCAAAAACAGCAGAAAAAATGTAATGGCAATTCCAAACTGATAGAGCATAAAAAATAAATGGTTATTAAAATTCTAATTGCAAAGTAAATTTACAAAATATCTTTTCTTCTAATCTTAATTTTAATTGCACCATCAATTTCTTTGTCTGAAATCAGGATAAGGTAACCACCGCCACCCGCTCCCGAAAGTTTCCATCCCAGTGCAAAAGACTTATGCTGCTCAATAGTTTTTAAAATGGCATCATCCACCATATTGGGAAACATGGCCACCTGAGCTTCAAATGCATTGCGAAATGATTCGGCAAACGCGGCAACATCTTTTTGCAGAATTGCCTTCCAGCAACTTTCTGAAACGTCAGACAATCGTTGTGCAGTATCTGTATTTATATTCGTTCTGCTTAAAACATTATAAGAACTATGGCGCGGTCCAAGCGAAACCAAATACAAATGCTCTTCTATCCACGATAAAATACTTTCATCATGTATGGACTGAATTTGTGATGGCCAATAGTTTTCTCTTTCGTAATACAAATAATTAAGTCCGGGCAAAACAATTCCTAATGAATCCTGCGAGCCTGAAATATTTTTTGTGCCCGGAGGGTTTTCAAAACAAAAAAGAATTTTTCCCAAATGCACCTTATCACCTTTAGGAATATCGGTTTTCCAAAGTTCAATTGCTTTTTTGCGTGTGCTTGATGACATACCACTTCTGTCATTAAAATCGGCAGACGGTTCTATAGAAATTGTAATTACAGGCCCTGGTGCAAATTTTGAAACAATGGGTTGGTCCAACCAGCCTCCCGCCAAATCAATTCGAAAAGGAATGTTTGAAATTTTACGAAGTTCAGTCGTAGAGCGCGCATTAAAGTTTGACGCTGGAATGCGGTGCAGTATTTTATATTCTATATTTTTTGATGCGCATAGTTTTTCTTTTTCCGCAGTTGCACCATCTTCATTCACAATAAAAATATCCGGATTGATTTCGTTAAGCTCGTTTTCAAAATCCATTATTCCAAAACCTTTGTTTACTCGGCACTCTTTAATACACGATAACGATTCAAGCATGTACTTACGTTCGTATTGTGAAATAACCGGAAAACGTCCTTTTAATTTTTTTACGTTTTCATCGTTGCCAATGCAGGCATACACATCACCAAAAGAGGCAGCCTCTTTTAAAAAAGCAACGTGCCCACTGTGTAACATATCAAAGCAACCGGTAACAAAAACTTTCTTTCTCAAATTGTATGGGGTTTGGAGTTTTCAAATAAACAACATTTTTTTATACAGCAAGCAAGTATAAAATTTATACAGATGCATATTATTTTTTTATAATTGCAAACTGTTTAATAATCAAATAAAAAATAAAATGAAAAAATTACTTGCAATTGTATTATTGCTGTTTTGTGTTTCGACACAGGCTCAAGACAATAAAAAGTTTATTGGCGCAATGGAAAAAAACCTTGCAACATTTAATAACGCTAAGTCGGCTGATGATTATATAAATTCAGCCAATGCATTTGAACGTATCGCGTCAGCCGAACCCAAAGAGTGGTTGCCCAATTACTATGCATCATTATCTTATTTATTAGCTGGTATGCAACAGCAGGATAAACTAAAAATGGATGAGTTTTATGATAAATCCATGGCATTGGTTGATAAAGCAGATGGGATTTCGGCTGAAAACTCAGAAATTCTTGCCTTAAAGGCCTGGGTTTTATCAATGAAAATTTCGGTAGATCCTATGACACGCGGACAGGAACTTGGCATGCAATCTGGAATGCTTACTGCAACAGCCATGAAACTAAATCCTGACAACCCGCGTCCATACATGCTTAAAGGCATGGGGCTTATGTACACACCCGAGCAGTTTGGTGGGGGCAAAGACAAAGCCATCCCTGTTTTAGAAATGGCCATTGAGAAATACAAAAGCTTTAAACCAGCAAGTTCCATCATGCCAAAGTGGGGGCAAGAGCAGGCTGAAAAATCGTTGGAGGAATGTAAAAAATAACCATATAGGTTTTATCGTTCAGGGTTTTGCGTTTTAAACGCAAAACCCTGAACTTTTTTTAATCCACTACTACTAAACGTTTGTTATCGTTGATTAGGCAAATAGTTTTTGGTAAACTTTACCAGGATATTAAAATCTAAAAGATAGATGTAATAGTTTGCGCTGCTAATGCGTTTGTCATAATTGTCGTATCCCTTTACAGGATTATAGATGTAATCTTTTTCCAAGGCATAATACAATCCTGAATTAATTCCAAACCGTAATCCAACTCTTTCGGATAAATCAAATTCTATATCAAGGCCTGGCAACAGCGCTGGGCCTTTGTATGTTCTGGGATATTTGTTCCTGGGATAATTTTTATCTCCATACTTAAAAGAGGCGTATCCCACAAAGCATGTTCCTCTTATTTTAATGTCAGCAGTTTTTTTAAAAAATCTTATTAACCTTAATGATGGTTTAACTCCAACAGCAAAATTCTTGTTGCGGATGGTGCCTGCATTTAAAAAACCATACATGCCATGCACGGTGTATATCATTTTTCGTTTTTTGTTATTGCAGTTATAGCTTAACCAAAAGTTATCCGATCCCTTAAAGCTTGGGTAATATCCAAACCCTATTTTCTGTTCCCAAAAAATGCTTTTGTTATTGGCCGAAAAACTTTTTGCTGTGATAAAAAAAAACAGTGAACAAAAAATTGCAACCCCGAAAAGGTTTTTCATATAGCGGTTATACTTTCTGTATTAATAAGGATGCCAAATTATACATATTGATTGAAGAACGTATCGAATTGTAAAAACAAATTTTTGTTTAACATTGATACTCTGTTTTTTTCTATGATTTTAAATCAAAAGTCTGTTTGTATTTGCATTTTTTCGCATCTTTAAAACATGAGTAATGATAACAATGCAGCCAATTATTTAAAGGGAAGAGGGGCGCAGCTAAACACCACAAATCCTTTTTCAAAGCTTACGTATGTAACAGAGCATATTGAAGGCCTTGATGAGCCTTTAATTACAAACCAAAAAACAGAGTACTATTACGAGCATCCCAAAAAAATTGTAAACAAAGTAGATAGTGTAGATATTCCACTGATGTACTCCATGAATCCGTATCAGGGCTGTGAGCATGGATGTGTATATTGTTATGCCCGTAATGTTCACACCTATTGGGGATTTAGTGCAGGGCTGGATTTTGAACGAAAGATTATTATAAAGCCCGAGGCGCCCAAACTGCTTGAAGATAATTTTAATAATAAATCGTGGCACCCGGCACCCATCATGTTATCAGGCAATACCGATTGCTATCAACCCATTGAACAAAAAATGGAAATTACACGCAAAATGCTTGAGGTATGTTTGAAGTATAAAAATCCGGTAGGTATAATTACCAAAAACAGTTTAATACTTCGTGATATGGATTTATTAAAAAAGCTTGCTCAGCTAAAATTAGTGCATGTAATGGTTTCAATAACATCTCTTAACGAAGGCCTGCGGAAATTGCTTGAGCCACGCACTGCCACATCATTAAAAAGATTGCGTGTGGTGGAAGAATTAAATGCAAACGACATAGCTTGTGGTGTGATGACAGCACCCATCATACCAGGCTTAAACAGCGAAGAAATACCCATGATTTTAAAAGCTGCCGGTGAGCGTGGTGCCGTGTGTGCCGGTTACACCATAGTAAGATTAAATGGTGCAGTAAAAGAAATATTTAAAGACTGGTTGTTTAAAACATTTCCTGACCGTGCAGATAAAGTGTGGCATTTAATTATGGAATGCCATGGGGGAAGTGTAAGCGATTCGCGATTTACCACACGTATGAAAGGTGAAGGTGCTGTTGCAAATTCTATATCCCAATTGTTTAAACTTGCAGTAAAAAAACATTTTGCCGGAAGAGAGAGATACGATTATGACCTTACTATTTTTGAAAGACCAGGGGAAAAAATGCAATTGCGTTTATTTTAGAAAATGAGATGACTAAACTAAGTGTAAACATAAACAAGATTGCTACGCTGCGAAATGCTCGCGGAGGCAATGTACCCGATGTAATAAAGGCAGCAAAGGATATAGAGCGTTTTGGGGCTGATGGAATTACCGTGCACCCACGCCCTGATGAACGTCACATACGATTTGCTGATGTGTACGCATTAAAAAAAATTGTTACCACTGAGTTTAATATTGAGGGCTATCCGTCAGCCGATTTTTTAAGACTTGTTGAAGAAGTTAAACCACACCAGGTAACGCTTGTGCCCGACCCACCGGGAGTGCTTACTTCAAATGCAGGATGGGATACAGTAAAAAATGCAGCGCTGTTAAAAGAAATTGTGCAGCGGTTGCAAAGTGGCGGTATGCGCGTTTCTATTTTTATTAATGCCGATGAAAAAATGATTGAGCATGCAGCAGCTACTAGAGCCAACCGCATTGAATTATACACCGAAAGTTTTGCAGCGGGTTTCGAGTCAAATCCCGAAAAAGCGGTTGCACCATTTATTGTTGCAGCAAAAAAAGCCAATGAACTTGGCCTTGGTTTAAATGCCGGCCATGATTTGAGTTTGCAAAACCTAAACTTTTTTTTTAAAAACATTTACGGTTTGCTTGAGGTTTCCATTGGCCATGCATTGATTAGTGATGCATTGTATTATGGTTTAGAAAACACTATACGGATGTATAAAAGGCAGCTTAAATAAAATGTAAGGTAGTTAGTAAAGTTGCTCATTATTTTTTATGGGGATTGCTTTATGCTCTGCAACAATAATTTTAATTTGCAGTAAACCACATCCCTTATCATCACATCAAAAAATGATTTACGTAACCTATGCCGACCAGCCTTCAGGCGTTTTTTCAAGCCAGGTTATTGATGTGTGCAATTACCTGAATACGCTTTCTGATAAAAGAATAAAGCTGGTTGCGTTTATTTCAATACATGATTTTAAAAAGAACCGGAATAAAATAAAAACCGAAATGCCGGGCAGTATTGTTATGCCCATGTTGCCCAAGGTGAGTTACTGGAAATTTAATTCGCTTTTTCTTTTTTTTATTTTGCTTTTAACCGGTGAGCGAAAAATTATTGCGCGCAATGTGCTTGCATCCAACATGGCATTGCTGTTAAAACCATTTCTGAAATTAAAAGTTTGTTTTGATGGGCGTGGTGCCATAGCGGCAGAGTGGAATGAGTATGATGTGGTGCAAATACCCGGCTGGAAAGAGTTAATTAATGATTGGGAAAAAAAATCAGTCATTAACTCTGATTACCGCATTGCAGTTTCAAGCGAGCTTGTAAAGTATTGGAATGAGCGCTATGGTTACACACAAAATAACCATGTTGTAATTCCTTGCACTCTCAACTCAGGTTTTAAAGCAATTCCGCTAAATGAAAGCACTATTAAAAAAGTTCGTGCCGAATTTAATTTTGCTGATGATGATATAGTATTGGCGTATGCAGGTAGCACTGCCGGCTGGCAATCGTTTGATATGCTAAAGTCTATACTTGAAAATGTGCTTACTGAAAATAAAAAATGCAAAGTGTTGTTTCTTTCGCAAAACGATAAAAATGTAGAGCAGTTGCAAAAGGAATTTCCATTGCGCATATTTCAAAAATTTGTAAAGCATAATGAGGTTACCGATATTTTAACAGCTTGCGATTACGGAATATTAATTCGCGAACAAAGCATAACAAACAAAGTAGCATCGCCCACTAAGTTTGCCGAATACTTATCTGCCGGACTTGCCGTTTTAATATCCGAAAACATTGGCGACTACACTCAATTTGTAAAACAACACGGCTGTGGAACTGTTGTTACTGACGCAAAAAAAATCACACTCAAAAAAAATTCTATAGAAGAAAGAAACAGATTTATTACACTTGTAGCAACCCATTATACCAAAGAAGCGAACAAGGAAAATTATATAAAATTAATTACCACAATGAGCTAAACCTTTTATAAACTTTACCGTAAAAAATTATCTTTAATTCAATCCTTCATTCATTCAAGAACTCAATCATTAAATAATATGAAAATCTTAGTTACAGGCGGTGCAGGTTTTATTGGCAGTGCCGTTATTGCCCACCTTCAAAAATTTAATCACGAAATTTTTGTTATTGATAATTTATCCTTCGGTAACCGCAAGTTTATTGATGTTGACGATAAACACTTTTTTCTTGCCGATATTTTAGACGAGCAAACCATTGATAAAATAATAGGGCAAATATTGCCTGATTATATTATTCACTTAGCTGCCGTGCATTTTATTCCGTATTGCAACCAGCATCCGTATGAAAGCAGCAACATAAACATACGCGGCACCATTCATATTTTAAAAGCGGCAAAGAAATACAAACCCAAAAAAGTTTTCTTTGCAAGTACAGCAGCCGTATATCCTATTTACGACCATGCTGTAAGCGAAACGCACATTACAGGCCCCATGGATATTTATGGCCTGTCAAAACTTACAGGCGAACATTTGTGCAATGAGTTTCATCTCGAAACAAAAATTCCGGTGGTGGTTTGCCGCTTCTTTAATGCATTTGGCCCCAATGAAACCAACCCACATTTAATTCCTGAAATACAAAACCAGGTGCTGGATGGAAAAAGAAAAATACAGTTGGGCAACTTAACACCCAAGCGCGATTTTATACACACGTTTGACATGGCAAATGCTGTGGATGTATTGTTGCAAAATGTAAACGAAGGCATTCACACGTTTAATCTGGGACGAGGAATTGAATATGCCGTTACCGAAATTGTAGATGCATTCTCAGCTGCCATAGGCGAAAAAATAGAAATAGAAGTGGACCAGGCGCGTGTGCGCAAAGTAGAACGTCAGCACTTGCTTGCAGATGTTACCAAACTAAAATCCATTGGGTGGATGCCGAAAATAGGAATTGAAGATGGCATAAAAACACTGGTGCAATGAGTGAGCGTTTGCAGGTAGTTTTTTGTACCGATGGAATTTTTCCGCATGCTGTGGGTGGCATGCAAAAACACTCAAAACTTTTGGTTGAAGAACTGGCACGCATGAATGTGCTTGACTTAATTGTAATACATCCGCATCACGATAAAAAAGTTTTTGATGCATCACTTGGCGTAAAAGAAATTCCCATTAAGCGTGGAAAAAAATACTGGAGCTACATGTATAATGAGTACCGGTATTCAATGCAAGTAGCGCGAGAGTTGGAAAAATATCCCAATGCAATAATTTATTCTCAGGGACTTTCGGTTTGGCATCGTGCATCCAAATTTGGCAAGCGTATGATTGTAAATCCACACGGATTAGAATTTTACCAGGCCATTACGCTACCAAAAAAAATAAAAGCGCTTCGGTTTTCAGCTGCTTTTAACAGGTTGTTTGCCATTGCTGCTAAAGTGGTTTCGCTTGGCGGAAGACTTACGGCTTTGTTGCATAAAAATATTTTGCGCTCCGAAAAAAAAGTGGTGGTATTGCCTAATGCCGTTAACATGCCTGCCGATAAAACCGAAAGAATATTTCATAAGGAGCCAATGCAGCTATTATTTGTGGGACGGTTTGCTGCTAATAAGGGAATAAATATTTTAATGGATGCAGTTCGAGAGTTAAACAAAGAAGGCTATCAAAATATTCTGCAATTTAATTTAGTAGGTAAAGGTCCATTGTTCGAAATGTTTTCTACCAATTTTAAAGCGCCTAATGTAAATTACCTCGGCTTTGCCGATGATGATAAATTAGTTGAATTATATAAACAGAACGACATTTTTGTACTGCCTACCTTTTTTGAAGGAATGCCTACTGTGGTACTTGAAGCAATGAGCTACGGCATGCCGATAATAGTAACCGATACCGGTGCAACAACAGATTTGGTAAACGACAGTAACGGATACATTATTGAAAAGGCCGATGTGAAATCATTAAAAAACGCCATCATTAATTTTTATCAACTTGATGATGCTAAAAAGAAATTGCTTTCACAAAACTCATACAACAAAGTAAAAGATAATTTTACATGGAAAGTTGTTGCACAAAAGCATTACGATTTATTCAGAGCAATGCAAAAGCAGTAACAAAAAATTATTTAGCTCGCCTACTTTTAACATGATTGATTTTTTAAAGCAAAATGCTCAATTAGTAATCATGATACTGGTATGGGCTTTTTGTGGATTAATTAACACCAACTTAGCCATTGCCGTTGTAACAGTGTGCGTTTTGCTAATGAAGCAAAAGGGGTTTTACAAGGAGTTAATCTTAGGTTTTTTGTTTATCCTGGTTATGTCAGATAATCGGCAGCCGTCAGCTTATTATGCAGCCAATGTTAAAAATATTTACGTGGTATTATTGGCCCTGTTTTATTTTTTCGACCGAAAAAATTTTAGTTTTAAAAACACCTACTTTATTCCATTTATATTTTTTTTTGTTGCTGGTGCTGTTTCGCTAACACAGGCACCTGCAGTAAACATGTCTAACTCATTTCAAAAAACACTAAGCTATATTTTATTGCTTATGGTAATGCCGGCTTATTTTATAAAGTCGCTTAATATGTATAAAGAGAGCTTTTTAAAAGACATTTTCTATTTCTACTCCTATATTTTACTGGTAGGTATTTTATTTATTGCTGTTTTTCCCGGTTCGGTATTTCTTGTCGGAAGGTTTTCGGGGCTGTACGGAAATCCAAACGGAATTGGAATTGCATGCACTTTATTTTTTTTATTGATAATGATGATTCGGATAAAGTTTCCCAATCTCCTGTCAAAAAATGATTTACGAATGGCGTATAGTTTAATTGCAATATCGGTATTGCTTGCTGTATCACGCAATACGATGATGTCAATTTTAATTTATTTATTGTTTGCACGGTTTTACAGAATGTCTTTTTTAGCAGGGTTTACAATTCTGATAGTGGTTGCTATTGCCTACCAAATTGTTGAATCAAACCTGGTTGAAATTGTTAAAGGATTAGGACTTGGCGATTATTTACGTGCCGATAATATCAAAGATGGATCAGGCCGCGGGCTTGCATGGGCTGTTGCATGGAAAACCATTCAGCAGCAATATATGATTGGTAAAGGTTTTGCCTTTGATGAGTGGTTTTTTTACGAAAACAGGCATTGGCTTAGCGCACGGGGCCACCAAGGAGGGGTACACAATTCATGGCTTGCATTGTGGCTTAATACCGGAATTATTGGACTTATATGTTATGCTATTGGATTTTTCAGAACCTTTATCAAAGCAATAAGTAAAACACGTACGGCCTTTGCCATCATGTTTGCTGTAATTTTTTCAGCAACATTTGAGGCTTGGCTAATGGGTTCGCTAAACCCGTTTCATATTATGTTTATTTTATTGATGACTATTATTTTTTATGACCAATTTAACCCCCAAGAAGAAAGCACTGTTCCTGTACTATGAAATAGCAGGATACTTTGTTGCATGCCTGCAAAGGCTTACTTCTTTGTACGGCATCGAAGCGCATGTAGTACGCCTGCCAATAAATGCCGAAGCACCCTTTAAGTTTGCTAATGATGAGAACATAAAATACCATGAACGAAAAAATTTTAATAATGAGCAATTATTAGAATTGGTTCAATCCATAAATCCTGATTTTATTTTTTGCAGTGGTTGGATGGATAAAGCATACTTAAACGTTTGCAAAAAATTCAGAAATAAAATTCCTACCGTTTTGGCATTTGACAATCCGTGGATTGGTTCTGCCAAGCAACATGCAGCATCGCTGGTGCAGCCCTTTATTTTTTCTAAAATTTTTTCGCACTGTTGGGTGCCGGGTTCGCCACAGGTAAAATTTGCCTTAAAGCTTGGTTTTAAAAAGGAATATGTTTTTGAAGGAATGTACTCAGCCGATGATGCCTTGTTTCAAAATTTTTATGAGATGTATAAAGACGAAAAACAAAAAACATTTCCTAAAAGATTTTTGTACGTTGGACGTTATATAGAAATTAAAGGGGTGCTTGATTTATGGAAAGCATTTGTTGATTTGCAAAATCAAATGCCAAATGAATGGGAATTGTGGTGTGTTGGCAAGGGTGATTTTGATCCCATATTTCCCAAGCACGATAAAATAAAAAACATTGGATTTGTTCAGCCCAAAGATTTGCATACGATAATAAAAGATACAGGTGTGTTTATGATGCCCTCACACAAAGATCACTGGGGTGTGGCTGTGCATGAGTTTGCCATGGCTGGTTACCCCATGATTTGCAGCGAATGGGCATTTGCGGCAACCACATTTTTAAAGGAAGGATTTAACGGATACTTTCACAAACCCAAAAATCCGGCAAGCATTGTTGATGCAATGAAAAAAATGATTGCCACCCAAGAAAAAGTTCAAAAAGAAATGTGCACACGCAGTCATGAACTATCAAAAACAATTACGTTAAATACCTGGGCAAATGTTGTGGCAGAAATAATGCAGATAAAAAAATCGGCAATCATTGGTGCTGAGATGAGTGATTTAAAAACACACCAACCAACACTAAATCCTAAACCCTAAATCCTAAACCCTTTCATTTATGTGCGGCATAACCGGAATATTCGGATTAGAAAATAAACAGCGTTCGTCAGAAATTATTAAAACGATGAATGCCTGCATTGCACATCGTGGGCCTGATGACGAAGGTTTTTATGTAGATGAACAAGTGGCACTGGGACATCGCAGGCTTGCCATTATTGATTTATCACCTGCCGGGCACCAACCAATGCAAAGTAACGACAGGCAAATTGAAATTATTTTTAATGGAGAGATTTACAACTTCAGAGAGGTTAAAGCACTTATAAATGATTATCCGTTTGTTTCAAATTCCGATACCGAAGTAATTATAGCCGCTTATAAAAAGTGGGGAAAAAATTGTGTACAGCATTTTAACGGAATGTTTGCTTTTGCCATTTGGGATAAAACAAAAAATGAATTGTTTATGGCACGCGACAGGCTTGGCATAAAACCCATTTACTATTACCAAAAAAATAACCTGTTTGTTTTTAGCAGCGAGGTGCGCGCTATTTTAAAATCGGGATTGATTGAGAAAAAAATAAACCGTAATGCCATACACGATTATTTTAAGTACCAAACAGTGCATGCACCACAAACATTTGTAAAAGATGTCTATATGCTTATGCCCGGTAACATGGTTACCATTGGCAAAAATAAATTTGAAGTTGAAGAATACTGGAACGTTGTTAAAAACACCAGCTATGCATCCGAAGGAAAAAACTACAAAGAAGTTTGTGATGATGTAAACAAACTTTTTTTTGAATCGGTACAGCGCAGGTTAATAAGCGATGTTCCGTTTGGTGCTTTTTTATCGGGTGGTATCGACAGCAGTGCAGTGGTGGGAGCCATGAGCAAAATTTTAACACAACCTGTAAAAACCTTTACAATAGCATTTGACGAATCGGAATTTAGCGAAGCAAAGTTTGCACGCCTGATTGCCGATAAATTTAAAACCCACCACCACGAGTTTTTATTGAAGCCCGAAGATTTTCTGACTCAGCTACCCGAAGCAATGAATGCCCTTGACCATCCCAGTGGCGATGGCCCTAACTCATATATTGTGTCAAAAATTACGCGCCAGGCCGGCATTACCATGGCGCTATCAGGTTTGGGCGGTGATGAACTGTTTGCCGGTTATCCTGTTTTTAAACGGCAACAAAAATTACAACAGCAAAAATGGTTGTGGAACATTCCATCGCCACTGCGCACTGTTGCAGGAAGTTTAATTGCCACCATGAAAAAAGATGTAACGGGAACTAAGCTGAAACAATTGTTGGAAATAAACTCGCCTGATATTGAAAATACATTTCCAATAGCAAGGCAAATAAGCAATGCAAATCAGTTGCAGGATTTTATTTCAGAAAAATATGCCAACACAGATGCGGTTTATGAAATTGTAAAAGATTTAATGCGCAACGGAGATAAACTTCCGCTACTGAGTTCAGTAAGTGTTGCCGAAATTTCTTCGTACATGCAAAATGTACTGCTTCGCGATACCGACCAAATGAGCATGGCTGTGGCGCTGGAAGTACGCGTTCCGTTTTTGGATTATAAGTTGGTGGAATATGTGTTAGGAATAAACGACAATTTTAAAGAGCCGGTGTTTCCTAAAAAACTATTTGTGGATACTGTTGGCGACTTGCTTCCTGACGAAGTGGTGCACCGAAAAAAAATGGGATTTGTTTTTCCATGGGAACGCTGGTTAAAAAAGGAATTAAAATCGTTTTGCGAACAACGGATTATTTCACTTGCCGAACGTGGGTTTATAAATAAAATAGGACTGCTTACGCGATGGGAAAATTTTATACACGACAAACCCGGTGTACGCTGGCTGGATATGTGGTTGTGTGTAGTGCTTGAAGATTGGTTGGTGAAAAATGAAATGGAGTATTGATTTTTGGAATTAGTTAATTACCCAATTCCCTAATCACCTATAAAAATAAATGGAAAACAAAAAACACATACTTGTTTGCATTGACTGGTATTTGCCGGGCTATAAAGCCGGTGGGCCTATTCGCTCATGCGCAAATATTGTGGCTGCGCTTAAAGATGATTTTTATTTTTCTGTTATAACCTCCGATACCGACTTTAGTGATGAAACTCCGTATTCAAATGTAAAAAGCAATACTTGGAACTTTACCGAAGACGGCACACGTGTTTATTATTTTTCGAAAGATAACCTAAGCTATGAAGCCATTTCAAAAGTTATTAAGGAAGAAAAACCCGACATACTTTACATGAATAGTTTTTTTTCTGAACAGTTTACACTCTATCCATTGTTGTATTCAAAAGGAAACATACCCAATGTAATTATCGCACCGCGTGGTATGTTGGGTAAAGGCGCCTTGCAATTAAAATCGTTTAAGAAAAAAATTTTTATCTGGGCAATGAGGCTTTTGGGAGGGTACAACCATGTGCGCTGGCATGCCTCAACCCCACAGGAAGAAAAAGAGATAAAAAATGTGGTAGGCAAAAAAGCGAAAGTACATGTGGCATTAAATTTATCATCTGTAAAAATTGCAGATGGTGTATTCAAAAGCAAAGTTGTCAATGAACTAAAAATGGTTTTTTTTTCGCGTGTATCGCAAAAGAAAAACCTGCACATGGTGCTGGAGCTATTACAAAAAGTTAAAAGCGGTTTTAAAATTACCTTTGATATTTACGGTACGCTTGAAGATACCGCCTATTGGCAGCAGTGCGAAAAACTGATGGCCGAACTGCCTGAGCACATTACTGCAAACTATAAAGGAGTGGTGGCATCTGAAAAAATTCCTGAAGTGTTTTTAAATTATCACTTTTCAATACTGCCCACCATGCACGAAAATTACGGACACTCGATAGTAGAAAGCTTTGCACAAGGGGTACCGGTAATTATAAGCGACCAAACTCCGTGGAAAAATTTATATGCCAGTAAAGCCGGTTGGGATTTTGCGCTAAACATACCCGATCAGTTTATTTATGCAATTGAAACCTGTGCCCAAATGAACCAGGAAACTTTTAATCAGTGGCAGCAAGGAGCCCTGAACTATGCCCGTAAAATTTTAAATAACGATGAGGTTTTAAAACAAAACAAGTTGCTTTTTGAGTTCTAATGACCAGCTAAGCCAACAATAGCACGGCTTGTTAAAATAGGATGAAACTTGTAAGGGCTTACCACTTAAAATTTATCATTGGCATAAAAAAATATAATTATATCAAAATGAAACCTATTTTTGTTTTTATAGGTAAAATAAGCCATACACCACTCCTGATTCAGGTATGAAAATTTCAATAATCACCATTTCCTACAATAGCTCAGCCACCATTGAAGATACCGTAAAATCGGTAGTGATGCAGGACTATCCAGATATTGAATATTTGGTTATTGATGGTAAATCAAAAGACAACACACTTTCCATTGTTAAAAAATACGAAGACAAAATCAGTAAAATTATTTCGGAAAAAGATGGTGGATTATATTTTGGTTTAAATAAGGGATTACAAATGGCAACCGGTGAGGTAGTGGGCGCCATTCACTCTGATGATATTTATGCGCACAGTAAAGTTATTTCGCGCGTTGCCGAAATGTTTATTAATGATGCTTCGCTGGAAGGCGTATATGCCGACTTGGTTTTTGTTGACCGCTATGACACCAACAAAATTATGCGTGTGTGGAAAGCGGGCGAGTTTCATGAAACATCGTTTGAAAATGGATGGATGCCTCCGCACCCTACTTTTTTTGTAAAAAAAGAAGTGTATGAAAAGTATGGTTATATAAATACCGGACTAAAACTTTCGGCTGATTATGAGCTGATGCTTCGCTTTATCCATAAGCACAAAATAAAAATTGGGTACCTGCCCGAAACCATTGTAAAGATGCGCATGGGTGGGGCGAGCAATGTAAACTTTTTTGTTAGGCTTAAAGCCAATATAGAAGACAAACTTGCCTGGCGATTAAATAATTTAAAGCCGGGGTTGCTTACCAACTTTAAAAAGCCTCTGCGCAAAATTGGCCAGTACTTTACCAAGGCTTACAATACTTTTTTTTATTAAATAGGCTCGATGGTTAGCCCGTTTGGTAGCAACTAATTACTATTTACCTATCCAATTTTCTCCCCCACCTGTTTTTTTACAATTTGTTGATATTTTTAGCTAAGCCTTAACAATTGGTTAATGATAATACTATACTTTTGTCTAAGAATAATAACCAATTCTTAAACAAAATGAAAAAGGACAAAAGGGCTTTTATCACCGATGTGCAAACACAATATAAACCGCTAAAGGGTTTTGCACTTAAACTTACCAACGACAGTGAAGATGCCAATGACCTGGTGCAGGAAACCATGTATAAGGCTTTAAAAAACGAGGATAAATTTGAAAAGGGTACCAACCTTAGCGGGTGGTTGTTTACCATTATGCGAAATATTTTTATTAATAATTACCGCAGAATGGTAAAGAGTAAAACTTTTTTAGATGCTACCGAAAATCAGCATTTCTTAAACTCAATAAACAATTCGACACGCAACCATGGCGAGGCTAATATGGTTATGGATGAACTTAAATCGGCTATCGGAAATTTATCTGAAAATTTAAAGGTTCCGTTTATGATGAGTTTTAACGGATACAAGTACGAAGAAATTGCTGACAAACTGCATATACCACTTGGTACAGTAAAAATCAGAATTCATACGGCAAGACAACGCTTAAAAGCGCAGTTAAAAGTATATGAGAATTTAAAGTTTTAATTTCTGCAATAAATAAACCCGCAACGTAAATAATGGTTGCGGGTTTTTTGTTTTGTGTATCTGTGGTTTTTTTGTCAGGCCCACACTTTTGTTCCCTCGGTACAGTTGTTACAAATGTCTATTTCGCTGCGCGATTTTAGCAGCGAGGTTCTAAAACGGTTGTAACTTTCGCCCTGCCATATTTCTTTAAAAGGTTTCTGTTTTAAATCGCCAAGTTGGTGCGTGGCATCTTTATCAAAACAACAGGGCACAATTTTTCCGTCCCAGGTAATTACGCATGAGTGCCACAACTTCCAGCAGTGGTTTAGCAATTTATTTTTGATTGAATATGTGCCATCGCTTTTTTGTTTGTAGCGCGAATATTTATCAATGGTGGGAATTAAATCGTTGCCGTGTTTGTACTCATATACCTGTGCTGTTTTAAAAGCCACTTCGTCAATGCCAATTTCGGCAGCAAGTTTTTTTACTTCTTCGGTTTGATGTTGGTTTGGCTTTACCACCAAAAATTGAAAAATGGTGTGAGGGGTTTTTGATTTTAATTTCTTTTTCCACGCTACAATATTTTTTGCACCTTCTAATACCTTTTCTAATTTTCCGCCAATGCGGTATTGTTCATACACATCTTGTGTGGTGCCGTCAATAGAAATTATTAATCTATCCAACCCCGATTGTACTGTTTGCTTTGCATTTTCATCCGTTAAATAATGGGCGTTGGTGGATGTGGCTGTGTAAATTTTTTTGGATGATGCGTAATTAATTATCTCAAATAAATTTTTGTTTAAATACGGTTCGCCCTGAAAATATAAAATCAGATATAGCAACTCATCCGACAGTTCGTCAATTGTTTTTTTATAAAAATTTAAATCAAGCATGCCTGTATCGCGCGAAAAAGAGCGCAAACCGCTTGGACATTCGGGGCACCGTAAATTGCACGATGTGGTTGGCTCAACAGAAATGCTTATTGGCGTGCCCCATTGCACCGGTTTGTTTACCATGCGCGAGTAATAAAAACTGCCAATTACCTTACCGGCATTTACGGCACGCTTTACGCTTAGCTTTGAAACAAGGTTTGATATGTCAGAAAAATTGCGGTTCATATTTGGTCAACAAAAGTACTATAATAGGGTGCATTTACCTGAAAAAGGCCAAAAACGCATCATTTTTAGCCTTTTTTGGCCAAAATGGCCTCCGCAAGTCAAAAAATACGCACCCACCGTATCACTGTTATAGGCAACGGTGCCACGGTTATAGGCTACAGTAACACAGCAGGTACATTTTGCGCCACCGTTGGTACATTTGGTGGCATTGTTATGGGCAACAGCGTTACCGTTGGTACATTTTGTGGCGCTGTTGGTACATTTTGTGTCACGGTGCGCGCGCACCGTGACACGGTGGGTGCGTATTTTTTGACTTGCCGGAGGCCTTATAGCCCCATGCATTTGCCGCCATGCGGCAGGCAATCAGGTTCATTTCTTATAATTGCATTAAAATTAACCCTGATATGAAACAGCACAAAATACTTCTGCTTTTTGTTCTCTTCTTTTTATCAAACCATGTTTTTTCGCAAACACAATTTGGCATCAAGGGCGGTGTAAACATGTCCGATATTGGATACAACCCCTCAGGCACCACCCACCCCGATGCAAAAACATCGTTTCATGCCGGTGCAATTTTTGACATCCGCGTACGCGGAAACAAAATGATGGCCATAGCACCCGAAGTGCTTGCCTCCATTAAAGGAGCCAACTATCAACTTATACAAACCGATGGCTACAACGTAAAACGAAATCTTTCGCTCATGTACATTTCAATTCCTGTTACCGTTAAATATCAAAAGGAAGATAAAACCGGCCCCGTGTTTGGCCTTGGCCCTTATGTTTCGTTTTTAGCAGGTGTGCGCGATAAGCAGGTTTTTAAATACACCACATTCGACTCGTTAGGCACCGTTCTTCAATCGGCCGATAGCACACACATTGAAACCGGTACCGATGATTATAATTTTTTTGATGCCGGTTTTCATTTTACCATAGGCATTAAATTTAAAATGGGATTGTTTTTAAGCGCCCGTTACGAAATTGGTTTAGTAAACATTGTAAAAGAAACCACCATATATAAAGACGACCCCTCAACCGGATTAGAAACCTCAACCACACAAAAAGGATACGGGCGTAACACCAACATACAGTTTAGCATTGGCTGGATGTTTGGCGAAGGTAAAAAAGCAAATTATTACTAAGAGCCTCTTTAAATTTGATTGGATTATTTTTACATGTCGCCCCGATAGGGCTTACTAATTTGCAAATTGCGTTTTCTACCAACATTTAGCTCCTACGAAGTTTTATTAAGCAACAGTTAAGCTCCGTAGGAGCTAAATGTTGGTAGAAAATATAAATATCCCAAAGCTAAAGCCCCATCGGGGCGACCTATATATTTATTTTCTCTGTTGTCCGATTAAATATTGCTTTCTAAAAGAGATGCCTCGGCTTCGCTCGGCATGACAAGGT
>CAYSPG010000008.1:0-145586 GCA_964432885.1 uncultured Flavobacteriaceae bacterium | reverse complement strand
TTTTATTTTTTTTCCTGGAGTTTGGGGGGTACCTTGGGGGCGAAGTCCAAAAGTAAGCGCACTCTCTCCTCTACTTACATCTTCAAAACTTGTCATGCCGAGCGAAGCCGAGGCATCTGTTTTCTTGCTATTAGAAATTAACAGAGCAACACGGAAATAAAAAATACAACTTTAAAATTTTAATTATACATTTACATACCCAAACACTACACACATGAAAAACACTGCACGCCTAAAATTATTTTTTGTTTTGTGTGTTGTTGCTTTTACTCAAAACATACCCTCTGCTTTTGCACAGGAGATTGAGTGGCAGAATATGATTGGGGGATGGATGGAAGACTACTTATATTCCATACAGCAAACCACCGATGGCGGGTATATTTTGGCCGGAGCTTCCAACTCGCCTATTTCAGGCGATAAAACTGAAACCTCCAATGGTCCAGATAACGACTACTGGATCGTAAAAACTGATTCAGCAGGAAACATACAATGGCAAAATACCATAAATGCAATCGGCCCGGATGAGTTGACTTTCATACAACAAACCTCCGATGGCGGATATATACTGGGCGGATATTCCGACTCATACCTTGCATTGGATAAAACGGAGTGGTCCCAAGGGCTAAATGATTACTGGATAGTAAAAACCGATTCAGCCGGAAACATACAATGGCAGAACACCATAGGGGGTGGTAGTGAGGATATTCTTTATTCTATCCAACAAACATTTGATGGTGGGTATATACTGGGCGGATATTCCTATTCAGGCATTTCAGGCGATAAAACAGAAAATAGCAATGGAGGCTATGATTATTGGATAGTAAAAACCAATTCAACAGGAATCATACAATGGCAAAATACTATTGGAGGAAGTTATACAGACTATCTTTTTTCTATACAACAAACCATCGATGGCGGCTACATACTGGGAGGGTATTCCCAGTCAGATATATCAGGAGATAAAACAGAGAATAGCAATGGCAGTTTTGATTATTGGATAGTTAAAACCGATACTTCCGGAAACATACTATGGCAAAACACGATTGGAGGAAGTGGTTGGGATGAGCTACATTGCATTCATCAAACTACAGATGGCGGGTATATATTGGGTGGATATTCCAACTCAAATATTTCAGGCGATAAAATGGAGAACAGCATTGGTTTAAATGATTATTGGATAATAAAAACCGATGGAACGGGAAATATTCAATGGCAGAATACTATTGGGGGAAGTTTGGATGACAAACTTTATTCCATACAACAGACTTCTGATGGAGGGTACATATTGGGTGGATACTCCTGGTCAAACACTTCAGGCGACAAAACAGAGAACAACTTAGGGCAGGGAGATTACTGGATAGTAAAAACCGACTCGGCCGGAAACATACAATGGCAAAATACTATAGGCGGTGCAAACAGCGACTGGCTTAAATCTATGCAACAAACCAGTGATGACGGGTACTTATTAGGGGGGTATTCCTCATCACCCATTTCTGGTGATAAAACGGAAGAAAACTTCAACAACTGTTCTGACTATTGGATACTAAAGCTTACGGATAAGTATAATTTCATAACAGGAAAATTATTTATTGATGCAAACAGTAATGCCGTACAGGATTCCGGTGAGATTCCTCTGGTTCATAAATCAGTTACAGAAATAAATACAGGGCGGTTGGCTTTCTCTGAACAAAATGGTTTTTACAGTGTGAGTGTTTTAGACACAGGGAATTTTACCGTTGCACCAACCGCAATGAATTATTTCAACACTGTTCCCGTAACACACTCAGCAATTTTTACAGGAAGCTTTCAGCAAACCGACTCCCTAAACGACTTTGCGTTTCAACCAGCCGGTGTATTTAACGATTTGCACGTGAGCATAACTCCACTAAACAATTTCCGTAGTGGCTTTAATGCAAGTTATCAAATCACATTTAGCAATTATGGCACAACCACTCTTCTTGGTGCAATAATTCTTTTCAAAAATCCGAATTGGAGCTATGTTTCTGCAAACCCCAACCCAATTTTTACTACTGTTGATTCTATTGTTTGGACTTCTGGAGTTCTTTCCCCTTTTCAAACAAAAAGTATAGTAGTTACAGTAAATGTAAATACGGGGCTGCCTATAGGTACATTAATAAATTCGAATGTGCGAATAGAGCCAATTGCTAACGATGCAAACTCAGTAAATAATTTTGATACGTCAAATGTATATGTCACAGGTGCAGTAGACCCCAACGACATCCTCGTAAGCGAAGACACCTTAACCACAACACAACTCTCCATAGCACCTTATTTAGATTACATCATCCGCTTTCAAAACACAGGAAATGACACTGCATTTAATGTTCGTGTATTAAATAATATTTCCTTAAATCTGGATATAGGCACTTTTGAATTTGTTGCTTCATCACATTTATTAAATATTTCGTACGGTATACATGCGCGTTTACTAACGTTTGATATAAGCAATATTCTTTTGCCTGATAGTAATACTAACGAACTTGCAAGCCATGGTTTTATACGTTATCGGATAAAACCATCAAACACTCTTGTTGCAGGCGATAACATTTCCAATGCTGCTTTTATTTATTTTGATTTTAATAATCCGGTGGCTACTAATACTGCTGTAACGCATATTGTGCTGCCAACAGGCCTCACCCCCAACCCCTCTCCGAAGGAGAGGGGGGCACTGCAGTGCTATCCCAATCCAACTGCAAATGAGTTAACGGTTACAGGTTATGTTTTATCAGCAAATGAAAAAACGACCCTAAAAGTTTTTGATGTTTTTGGAAAAGAGATTATGAGCCTCCCCTTAGGGAGTCCCGATGGTTCGGGAGGTGGGGCTTTTAAACTCCAAACCTCAAACTATCCCCAAGGAGTTTACTTTGTTCAAGTGGGATCGCTTCGCGCTAAGTTTGTGAAGCAATAAGTTTAGAAATTTGGTTTTGCAAAGCAGTTGTTTCAATCGTAGTTTTTATTCCGTTAAATCCTTCCACTTCTTTTAGTGCTGTTTGCAAATTCAGTTCATGTTGTTGCTGTGTGTAAAAAATTTTCTTGTCAAAAAAATATCCGGCCAGGTATTCCTGCTCGGTTTGCCCTGGTGTGGGAATTAAAATGGCCTTTTTTCCAAGTGTTGCCAAATCCATAATGGTTGAATAGCCCGCACGTGCAATAACTATTTCGGCATTTGTAATGTGCTGAAACATTTCATGTGCCGATGCATGATTTTTAAATTCAATTAAAAATTTTGATTTGAGTTCCTGGTTATCATTGGGCCGGCCACGAATAATTAAAACACTGATGTTTAATTTTTGCAATTGCTCAATCAGCATGCCTTCAAAGATGGTGCGCTGCGGCTCGGGACCTGATAGAATGCAAAGCAATTTATTGTTTGTCGTTTGTGGTTTGTAGTTTAATAAAGTTAAAGATGCAAACCGTGATAGCAAACCAATTTTGTAAACCGGAATTTTAATTTCTGATGCATCAGAGAGCTTGCCCGAGAGATTATTTTCTCCTTCCGTATCCGGAATCCAGCACTCAAAAAATTGATTGATAAAAAACCGGTTTATACCATTAATAATGGGCTTTGTTATTTTTAAATGCTGTGGAGTTTGAATGTTTACCTGGTGGGTAATAAAAACCGATTTTATTTTTTTATTCCACAAGCCATACCTGTTGTCTGAAATAACAATGTCAATATTGTGTTGGCGAATAATTTTTTTGATTTGAAAATATTCGCGCACTATGGTGGCCAAAAAACGCGGCAGTTGCTTAAGCATTGCCAAAGCCATATTTCCGGATTGGTATTTTGCACGGTACCCTTTTAAAAACAAAAATGTGAGCTGCGGAAATTCTTTTTTAAGTAATTCCAATCCATCGCCATCGCCTGCAATTAAAACATTGGCGTTTTGGTTTAGCAATTCATTAATAACCGGGATGCACCGCGTGGCATGGCCAAGGCCCCAATCAAGAGGGCATACCAATACATTTTTAACTTTTTTCACAGCCAGCTAAATTAGTTATTGAGTTATTAGCTAATTATTAAATGGGATAAATAGCAATTGGGTAATTAAGTTATTTTGGCGCTCAATAATTTTTTATTACTTAACAACTATTAACTTTTACCAAGTGGGAAAAGATAAACTGAGACGTTTTGCCGAGCTTACCACACTTAAGCAAATTTACCAGCCCGAGGTTTATTTTGAAATGCCCGACTCGGAACTTAAAGGCAATTGGAATAAACATGTTTTTAAAAACTCAAATCCAATTGTACTTGAAGTAGGATGTGGCAGAGGGGAATATACCGTTGCGCTTGCCGAAAAATACAAAGACAAAAATTTTATTGGCATTGATATAAAAGGAGCGCGTTTATGGCGTGGGGTAAAAACTGCAAACGAAAAAAATATTTTAAACGCAGCATTTCTTAGAATTCGAATTGACTTTATAGAAAAATTTTTTGCAGCAAATGAAGTAAATGAAATATGGATAACCTTTCCTGATCCTCAGCCAAAACTTTCGAAGGAAAGTAAAAGACTTACCTCGCCATTATTTTTAAACAGGTACAAAAAATTTTTAAAACCCGGTGGCATCATTCATTTAAAAACAGATAATTTTCCGCTTTACGAATACTCAATGCAAATAGCAGAAAAAGAAAAGTATAAAATTATTTTTGCTACCAGCGATTTATATAACTCACAATTGCCAACTGTTGACCTTGAAACAAAAACACATTATGAGACAATATATTTGGCCAGGGGAATTAAAATATGCTACTTAAGTTTTGTGTGTACCCATTAGCCATACATGATATTTGTCACTCTGCAATTAAGTATTCAATCTTTCAGTATATTTGACCTGCCCAATGAAAAAAATTATCCCCATACTTCTTGTTATTGTTGTAGCAGCTTCTGCATGCAGGTTATCGTGCGCATATTGGGCATACAGTATTAATTACAATTATATTAAAACCACCCTGTGTGAAAACCGTAAGCAGCCTGCTAAACACTGTAACGGCAAATGCCATTTAAAAAAGGAACTTGCCCAACAGGAAAAGCAGGAAAGCAAAATGCCTGAAATAAAATCAGGAAACGAGGTGTTGTTTTTTACATCAGAAGAAAATAGAGTTTTGTTTGTTGAAGATATTCCAAAGCATATCATTTTGTTTACAGTTAAAAAAAAACCCACCGGTTTTGTTTCGGAAATCTTACGGCCACCGGCAACATTTTTTTAAATCCATTTAAAATTTTATTTAGTAAAACAATAAACGTTGCGTATGCAATTGGTATGCGCATTTAATTAATCATTAAAAAAAAACAAACTCATGAATAAAAAAATTAAAAATTTATTATCAATAGCAATGGCAGTGGCTGTTGCTCTATCGTTTTCGGGCTGTAAAAAAGATAAAGACGATGAAGATACTCTGGAAGAGGATTTAACCGGAACCAACACAGTAGTAATTGAACTAAATCATAAAGTTAACGGTGTTCCACTTGAACTTAACACGGGTAACTACACCAACGCTAACGGTGACGGTTTTACGGTTTCAAAATTTATGTATTACATAAGCAATGTTGAATTTAAAAAGGCTGATGGTACTGCTTACCACATGCCGGTTGATAACAACACATCAGACGGATATTTCCTGGTGGATGAATCCAACAGTGCAAGCAAAACCATTTCAATACCCAATGTGCCGGCAGGAGATTACACCAGTATGAGTTTTATGATTGGTGTGGATGCAGGCAGAAATACAGCCGGAGCACAATCGGGAGCACTTGATCCTGCTAACGGCATGTTCTGGAGTTGGAGCACCGGATATATTTATTGTAAAATGGAGGGAACTTCGCCACAGTCGGCAGGCGGCCTGGTTTTTCATATAGGTGGATTTAAAGACCCTAATAATTGTATCCGTACAGCTTCACCTTCTCTTGGCAGTGAAATGATAAAGGTGCGTAAAAATATTTCGCCTGAGGTACATATGTTTGTTGACGTGGCTGAAATGTTTAAAACATCCACTACGATTGATTTTACGGTATTAAACATGGCAATGGGTGGTCCGGATGCTGTTACTATTGCAGATAATTACGTGGATATGTTTACTGTTGATCATATACACAACGATCCTGAATAATGCAGCGTAGCGTATTTTATTTTTTTATTACGCTGTTGTGGTTTGTATCATGTAAAGTTGACGATGAGATAATTCCTGCGGCTGAGCCTGACATTACGTTTGTTCAGCCGCAGAATTTTCCTCCTCCTGTTTATACTTTCCAAAACAATCCGCTTACCACCAAAGGATTTGAACTTGGCAGAAAATTGTTTTATGATCCACTTCTTTCTATTGACAGTTCAACATCATGCGGAAGTTGTCACCAGCAGTTTGCGGCCTTTGCGCATTATGATCACACATTAAGTCATGGTATTTATAACCTGCTTGGAAAAAGAAATGCACCACCGCTTTTTAACCTTGCCTGGCAAAAGGATTTTATGTGGGATGGTGGTATAAATCATATCGAGATACAGCCATTTGCTCCAATTACCAATCCGGTTGAAATGGGCGAAACGCTTTCACATGTGGTTTCAAAACTTCAGTCGCATCCGATATATCCGGGTTTGTTTAATGATGTTTTTGGCAGCGATTCCATTACCAGTCAAAATATGTTTAGGGCATTGGCTCAATTTATGGCTATGCTTAACTCATACCAAAGCAAGTATGATAATTACATTGCAGGCATTGAAAATTTTTCGGCTGTGGAAGAGGAGGGTTTGCAATTGTTCAGGCAAAAAAACTGCAATGCATGCCATGCCGAGCCGTTGTTTACCGATTTAAGTTTTCGTAATAACGGACTGGATTCTGTATTTGCCGATTCGGGAAGAGCAGCCATTACGTTTCTTGCATCTGATATGGGAAAATTTAAAGTGCCCTCATTACGCAATGTGGCGTTATCAAAACCCTATATGCACAATGGCAGGTTTGATACATTGGATAAATGCCTTGAGCATTATAACAACGGAATAAAGCAATCGGCTACACTGGATACTTTGCTTGTAAATGGAATAACGCTTTCGGCAGAGGAGAAAAATAAAATTATTGCATTTCTTAACACGTTAACCGATACCCGGTTTACAAAGGATAAACGCTTTAGTGAAAATTAAAAATATGCGAAGTATTTTTTTTGTTGCTTTTATACTGATTGCACAAGCTGCCTTTGCCTGCGATTTTTGCAACGGATATTTAGGAATAAATCCACATTACAAAAAAAATAAAATTGCGTTGCGCGGAAATTATTCGTTTTCGCAATTAAAGGATGTAACAGTAGGCAACACCTACGTTGAAAAATATTCAGAACAACGCCACAGTGCGGAGTTATTTGCTGAATTGTATCCTGTACAAAAACTTCAGGTACTGGTTTATGTACCGTATGTTGATAGTGAATCTAAAATTACATCAGGAAACAATTTGCATCAAAGGCTTGCCTCCGGTGCCGGCACACAACACCTTGGTGAACCGGCAGAGGAAAATGCAGTAAAAAAAATTTCTTATAAAGGATTGGGCGATGCAACGTTGCTAATGCACTATCAGTTGTACAACCGTATGCCACCCGATTCATCTTCTATTAGTCATCGAATAATGGCAGGAGGAGGAGTTCGATTTCCTTCGGGTAATTCAAAAGTAAAAGATGATGCGTATGAAGAACAGTTGCATGCTCCCGGCACAGGAAGTTTTTCAGAACTTGTGAGTTTGGTTTACCTTGCCCGTAAAAACAGAATTTCGTTTTTGTTTAATGCCAACGCTATGATGTCGCAACCAAATAAACACAATTTTATAACCGGCACGCGTTTTAATTCCACAGTAGGTTTTTATTATGCAGTAGGGAAAAAAGAAAGTTATTTTCCTTCGTTGGGTTGCACTTACGAGCAAGCACAGCGCGACAGGTTAAATGATGTGAGGCTTACCGACAGCGGAGGTTCGGTTTTGTTTTTACAATCAGGCCACGATGTTTATTTTAAACATTTTGGAATTTCATTATCGGCCTACTTACCTGTTAGTGTAAACATAAATGGTTTGCAAACAAAAAATAAGTTTAAAGCATCCTTTGCGGTTTCGTATGCATGGTAAGCAAGTTTATTGTTTTACCACTTTAAAAACATTCCGCTTACCCGATTTGTATTTTACTTCTCCAAAATAAATTCCTTTGTTCCAGTTTGCGGTTTGCAGTTTACAGCTGCCCGATAAAAACTCCTGCGAATAAATTTTCTGGCCAAGTGCATTGTAAATTAATAGCGAAGCAGTATTTCTGTCTTTGTTATTTATTATCAACTCATTTGCAAAAGGATTTGGATAAACAGAAACAACTTTAGCATCATTTTGCTGCGAACTAACACCAAGCGGCAAGCCTAAAAATGGTCGCAAAAATTCTTTTACAAACTGTACGGTGGTATCCATGTAAGCATAGCCCACTGCATTGTTAGCTGCATAAGGTACATGGTCGGCACCCCACCATGGAAAAAATGGATTATTGATACCTAAATTATCAGCACGCACTTTTATAGATGCGCTTCCATCAACTGGCATAATTGGAATTCCTATAATCTGAATAGTGGTTGAACCAAACGGAACAATGCCATCGGCATCGCCATGCATACTGCATAGCGGAACATCACCGGCTTGCAGGTAACTTGAATCGCCAAGTGCGCCACAAAGATTTACAACAGCCAATGCATCACTCGAAAAACCGGGATTTCCACTTGTGCCATCAATGCCACCAAGTGAGTTTAATGTGGTTATACCAAGAGGAAACTCAGCCGCATCCATATACTGCGAGTGCAATGCCATAAATGCACCAGCCGAACTTCCTCCCACAAAAATGTAATTGGGATGTATGCGGTATGTATTAGCCCCCGCAGCATCTTGCCTAAACCAGCGTACAGCAGCTTTTAAATCTTGCGTGGCACGCAACACAGCTTTTATTGCATTTACCGAATCAATTGGAAAAAAACCAAGCCGGTACTCAACCGATACACATACGTAACCCATTTTTGTAAACGTGTTGCTTAGTGTTGCAATATCATAATCGGTTTTTGTTCCACCTATAAAACTTCCGCCATGTGCCCAAACAATCAACGGGCGCAACTGCACTGTATCACCGGCAGGCTCATAAACATCCATTTTTAATATTTGGTTTTGCCCGTTGTATTTGGTGTTTTGCCCGTAAGTAATATTTGATGTTAATGTTACGGTTGAAAAAACCGGATCCCAATAACGTCCGTTGGCAGTGTCAATTTGTGCGTATGCGCTTAATGAGCCAATAAACAGTAAGATAAAAGTGTATAGTTTTTTCATGTGAATAAGATTATTTTAATAATGGCAACAGGTTATTTTTGAATGTTATCATTTCTGAGTACCACAAATTAAGCAAAAAACCACAAACAGATATAAAGCGCTGATAAAATAATAATGCTAATGTGTAAGCTAAACCTACCGTTCTGCTTTAGTCGGTACACCTTTTTCATACCAAACTTTTTTAACCGTATCGCCCAGTTCAGTAAAATATAACCACCAACCTTGCCAGTAGTAATGCAGGGTGCTGTCGGATTCATAAATTAGTAATGCACAGCCGCTGCTTTCAGGCTTTTTGTTGGGATGGAAGGTGGTAGTATAAATGGTATCGCGCATTTTACTATACGTTTCGGTTTTAATAAGCAACTTGTTTAAGTCATAATATTTCCACGTTCCGATTTCAAGACCGGTTTTGTATTTTCCTTTACGGTGAATATTTTTTTTGTCGCGGTATTCTTTCCATAAGCCTGTACGCTGGCCATTTTTGTTATAACGGTTTATAAATAACCCGCATCCGCTGCAAATACACACAATGGCTATAAAGAAAACAAGAGATTTTGCGTTATGCATTTATCAAATCAAACAATAGCATTAAAATGATAATCCGTTTTTCAATTTGTAATTTCGCAGCAGAATTTTACCCCACCGCCTTGACAGAGTTGTCCCACATAGTAAGTAAGTTTAGTGAACATAAACACTTAAAGGAAATTATTTTTCGCTTGCGCGAAAATAAAAACGTTCACATTCATCTGCAATCGCTTATTGGCTCATCATCTGCTTTCGTTATTTCTGCGGTTTATCAATCATTGCCACAGCGCGGTGTAATTATTTTACCTACTGCCGAAGATGCTGCTTATTTTTTTAATGACCTTGAAAATATTATTGGTGTAAACAAAGTTCACTTTTTTCCATCTTCTTATAAAAAACCTTTTAAAGTTGATGCACCTGATAATTCAAACATTCAAATGCGTGCCGAAGTGCTTAGCTACATTAGCAAGCATCCCGAAAACTTTATAGTAGTAACCCATGCCGAAGCCGTTGCCGAAAATGTGGTTACAAAGGCAGCATTGGAAAAAAACACCATCGAAGCACAGGTGGGCGAAAAATTAAGCATTGATTTTGTTTCGGATTTTTTGGAAGATAATAATTTTGAACGCAACGATTTTGTTTTTGAACCCGGGCAGTTTTCTATTCGCGGTGGCATTCTTGATATTTTTTCGTTTGCGTATGAGTTGCCTTACCGCCTTGAGTTTAATGGTGATAAAATAGAAAGCATTCGATCTTTTGACCCTATAACCCAACTGAGCGAAAAAAATCTGCACTTTGTTACCATTATTCCCAATATTCAAAATGCATTTAAAAAAACAAGCACCGAGTCATTTTTTAATTTTATTCCTGCCGGTACCACTGTATGGAGCAAAGATTTAATTTATTCACTTGATTACATAAAAGATAATATTGATGCACTTACTAACACCATCTGGGCCGATGCCGAAGAAAATTTGTTGGAAAAAGTAAAAGAGATTTTTGAAACACCAGATGAAATCAAAACCAAAATAACTTCATACACCAATATTGAATTGGGTGCCAAAAGTTTTTTTGATGATGCAACTGTTTTTCAATTCAGGCAATCGCCTCAGCCATCGTTTAACAAAAATTTTAACCTTCTTGCCGAAAACTTAAAGCAAAATACTGAGCAAAAAATACAGTCGTTAATTTTTTCTGATTCGGCAAAACAAATCGAACGCATTTATGCAATTTTTGATGACCTTACTTTTAAAAATCAAATTCAGCGCAGTGACATTACTTTTTCTCCGCTATATGTTTCGCTGCACAAAGGATTTGTTGATTATGATTTAAACATTGCCTGCTATACCGACCATCAGATTTTTGATCGCTACCACCGTTTTAAACTCCGCAAAAATTACAGCCGCAACGAGGCCATTTCTATTAAAGAACTTTATAGTTTAAAGCCGGGCGATTTTGTAACACATATTGACCATGGTGTGGGCCGCTTTGGTGGACTGGAAAAATTAAATGTTAATGGCAAAGAGCAGGAAACAATACGGTTGCTGTATAAAGACAACGATATTTTATACGTAAGCATACACTCACTGCATCGCATTGCGCGCTATAGTGGTAAAGAAGGCACTATGCCATCGTTGAATAAATTAGGAACCACTGCATGGGCTTCGTTAAAGCAAAAAACTAAAAAGCGTGTAAAAGATATTGCGCGCGATTTAATTTCGCTTTACGCGAAACGAAAAACACAACAAGGCTTTGCTTATGCGCCCGACACCTACCTGCAAACCGAACTGGAAGCATCGTTTATTTACGAAGACACCCCCGACCAGGTAAAAGCCACACGCGATGTTAAAGCCGACATGGAAAAAAGCACACCCATGGACAGATTGATTTGTGGTGATGTAGGCTTTGGGAAAACAGAAATTGCCATACGCGCAGCTTTTAAAGCTGTGGCCGATAACAAGCAGGTAGTAGTTTTGGTGCCCACTACTATATTAGCACTTCAGCATTACCGCACTTTTAAAGAACGGCTTAAAGATTTTCCGTGTAATATTGATTACATCAATCGCTTTAAAAGCACAGCCCAGCAAACAGATACATTGCGAAGACTTGAAGATGGCAAAATAGATATACTTATTGGAACACACCGGCTACTAAGCAAAGATGTAAAATTTAAAAACCTTGGTTTGTTTATTATTGATGAGGAACAAAAGTTTGGTGTTGCATCAAAAGAAAAAATAAAATCCATTAAACTTAATGTTGACACGTTAACCTTAACGGCCACACCCATTCCACGCACGCTGCAATTTTCATTAATGGGCGCACGCGATTTATCTATAATAAATACACCGCCACCAAACCGATATCCTGTTACTACAGAAACACACACGTTTAACGAAAAAATAATTCGCGAGGCAATACAATACGAAGTGTCGCGCGGTGGGCAGGTGTTTTTTGTACACAACCGTGTAAACAACATTCACGAAATTGCTGATATGATTCGCAAGGTGTGTCCTGATGTAAAAATTATTGTAGGGCACGGGCAAATGGAAGGCGAGCAGTTGGAAGAGGCGCTGCTTACTTTTATTGAAGGTGATGCTGATGTGCTGCTTGCAACTACAATTATAGAATCGGGATTGGATATTTCGAATGCAAATACAATTATTATAAACCAGGCGCAAAATTTTGGATTAAGCGATTTGCATCAGATGCGTGGCAGGGTAGGCCGTTCAAATAAAAAAGCGTTTTGTTATTTGCTTACACCACCATTAACAGTGCTTACACCCGAAGCGCGCCAACGGTTAAAAGCCATCGAAGAATTTTCTGATTTGGGAATGGGATTTCAGGTTTCGCTGCGCGATTTGGATATACGTGGTGCTGGAAACTTACTGGGAGGCGAGCAAAGCGGATTTATTTCTGAAATTGGTTTTGAGATGTACCATAAAATATTGGACGAAGCATTGCAGGAGTTGCGCGAAAATGATTTTAAAGAATTTTATCCTGTTGACGAAAACAAACCAGTGGTGATAGATTGCCAGATTGAAACCGATTTGGAAATACTGATACCAACAGCGTATGTCGAAAACATTGTGGAGCGATTAAATTTATACAAGGACTTGGACGATATTGAAACAGAAGAAAAATTACAGGCATTTGAAAATAATTTGCGCGACCGTTTTGGCCCCGTTCCCGTTCAGGTAACTGAACTGATGAATACCATACGGCTTCGCTGGAAAGCAAAAGTGATGGGCTTTGAAAAAATGATATTAAAAAACGGAAACCTTAAAGCGTATTTTATTTCCAATCCCGATTCGCGGTTTTACAAAACAGAAATGTTTATGCAGATAATTTCTTTTGTAAAAAACAATCCGTCAAAATGCCGCATGCGCGAAGACAAAAATAAGTTGTCGTTAACTTTTTCGAATATCGAAAGCATTGATGATGCAAATAAGTTGTTTGAAAAAATGCTTGCAACATCCCATGCAACAGTATAACAAATTGTATTTTTGAAATCAATTTGGATAATTGGCTCCTTAGTTCAATGGATACCCGCCCGACTGAACACGTCAATCGTTTGGGCGGGGAATGCGAGTTTCCGAAACTCGCGGTAAAATGTTTAACAACTACATGAAATGTATTTTGCGTATGTATTAAAATCTATTGATAGTGATTTCTTTTACAAAGGTCATTGTCAGGACTTGGTTATACGATTGGCTGAACACAATTCAGGAAAAACAAAGTCAATAAAACATTATATGCTCTTTAAATTAGTTTATTTTGAAACGTTTAATTCAAGAGAAGAAGCCATTAAAAGAGAAAGATATTTTAAAACAGCCGCGGGCAGAAAATTTTTAAAATCAAAATTTAATTCGGGAGCATAGAACATGTTGTACTTTTGGCCTTAATAATTTTATATGGCTCCTTAGTTCAATGGATAGAATTCGAGTTTCCGAAACTCGCGATACAGGTTCGACTCCTGTAGGAGCTACAAAAAATAAAACATATTGTACTTTTAGCACAGTTAATTTTAAATGGCTCCTTAGTTCAATGGATACCCGCCCGACTGAACACGTCAGTCGTTCGGACGGGGAATTCGAGTTTCCGAAACTCGCGATACAGGTTCGACTCCTGTAGGAGCTACAAAAAATAAAACATATTGTACTTTTAGCACAGTTAATTTTAAATGGCTCCTTAGTTCAATGGATACCCGCCCGACTGAACACGTCAGTCGTTCGGACGGGGAATTCGAGTTTCCGAAACTCGCGATACAGGTTCGACTCCTGTAGGAGCTACTAAAAAAATCTCACATGAAAACGTTTTTATTGACCTTTGCTATCAGCCTGACTTTTTTTTCTGCACCAGCCCAAAACTATTCCCAGCAAATTGCCGAGCACAGGCAGCATTATAAAAACGAATTTATTACCGATAAAAACTCACCGCTAAAAGCAGATGACATAAAATACCTGAATTTTTTTGATGCTGATGAAAACTTTAAAGCGACTGCAAAAGTTGTTTTAACACCAAATGAACAACCATTTGATTTACCCACCTACAGCGGTAAAACAAAAAAGTATATAAAATATGCCGAGCTGCATTTTGAGATTAAAAATCAAAAACTAAAACTTAGCGTTTACCAAAGCCTTAAACTAATGAACGATTCGGCTTACAAAAATCATTTGTTTGTTCCTTTTAAAGACGAAACATCAGGCATTGAAGCCTATGGCGGTGGCCGTTACATTGATTTAAGCATTGCAGATATAAAAGATAATACAATCGAAATTGATTTTAATAAATGTTACAATCCGTATTGCGCTTACAGCAGTGGTTACTCATGCCCCATACCGCCTGACGAAAATAATTTAAAAATAAAAATTGAAGCAGGAGAAAAAAATTTTGGAAAACCTGAACATTAATTTATATAGCACCCTTTTATGAAAACGGTTGATGATATTATTGCTGAATTAAAAAAAATTTCATCAGCAAAGCTGCGCGCATCACAGGCACATTTTGGAATCAGCGGTGTGAAAAATTTAGGACTCTCGGTGCCGCAAATGCGCGGTGTTGCAAAAAAAATTGGCATTAATCACACATTGGCACTCCAGCTTTGGAAAACAAACATTCACGAAGCAAAACATATTGCGGTGATGATTGCCGACAGCAAACAGCTTGACGAAAAATTAATGAATCTGTGGATGAAAGATTTTGACGCATGGGATATAGTTGACAATTGTTGTTCAACCTTGTTTAGAAAACACGCGCTCGCATTTGAAAAGGCAATGGAATGGTGCGGTCGAAAAAAAGAATTTGAAAAACGCGCTGGCTTTACCATGATGGCACAGCTTGCTGTGCACGATAAAAAAGCTGCCGATAAAATGTTTGAACAATTTTTACCGTTTATAGAAAAACATTCGGATGATGAACGCAACTTTGTACGCAAAGCCAACAACTGGGCATTGCGGCAAATTGGAAAACGCAATGCCCGACTTTGTAAAAAAGCCATTGCCACAGCAAAAAAAATGCAAAAAAAACAAGATGCTTCATCTCGATGGATTGCTGCTGACGCTTTGCGCGAATTGGAAAAATATTTGGCAGAAGGGAAGATTAAAAATGTAGGGATGAAGTAGTTTATTAACTAAAAATACATTCCCAAAATGTTATAAAACAAATCCCATGAAAAAACAAATTTCCATTTTTATTTTTCTAACGTTGGTTTCTGTTTTTGCAGAAGCGCAAAGTACATTTCAAAAAACGTATGGCACCACCGGACACGACTGGGCATATTGCACCCGGCAAACTACCGACAGCGGTTATATCATTACGGGCTTGTTCGACAGTAAATGGGGATTGCTTAAAACAGATGTAAGCGGTAACGCGCTTTGGACAAAAACTTTTGGTGTGAATGGCGATGGATATTTTGTTACTCAAACCACTGATAGCGGTTATATTATTTTAGGCCAGTACGATTTGGGAGGAGGAACAAATCAGGTTCCCATGCTGATTAAAACAAATACAATAGGGGACACCCTTTGGGTTAAAATGATAGGAACATTTAATACTACAGTACAATCATTAGAGCAAACAATGGATGGAGGTTTTGTATGTGCTGGTTCAATAAATCTTGCAAACGGCAAAGAGTTGTATTTGGTAAAAACCGACACAGCCGGAAATTTTATTTGGGCAAAGTCGTATCGCGACATTAATGCGGAAAGCACTGCAGCAATCATAAAACAAACTGTTGATAGTGGATACATAATAGCCGGTTATTCAACTATTTTTAGCTCAGGTAATTCAAATATCAGTTTAGTGAAAACTGATGATGTGGGTAACTTGATTTGGAATAAGGATTATGATATTATGGGTAATGATGTAATTAAATCAGTAAAACAAACCAATGATGGCGGATATATTTTATCGGGGTACACAAATAACGGACAAGATGCTTTTTTGCTAAAAACAGATTCATCAGGTACATTTCTTTGGACAAAAATTTATGGCGGCCCTGGTTATGATGAAGCTTTTGATGCATCACTAACTACAGATGGCGGTTTTATTTTAGCAGGACATACAAATAGTTTTGGAATTGGCGGCTATGATGTGTATGCAATTAAAACCGATTCGTCAGGCAATTTGCAGTGGTCAAAAACGTATGGAGGAACCAACTTTGAATGGGCCTTATCAGTAAAACAAGCTCTTGATAACGGATACGTTATTGGTGCATACACGAATAGTTTTGGATCAGGTAATACTGATATGTACTTAATAAAAACCGACAGCCTTGGCAACAGTAGCTGCAACCAAACCAATGCCGCCACTACAGTAAGTACTCATAGTACTATTGATAATAATCCTTCACTAATGGTTACGTCACAAACTGCGTTTCATCCTCCATATACAGTTACAGATAGCAATAATATAGTTATTACCACCTCGTGCACTACATCACATGTAAACGAAAATGCTTCCTTACACAATCAAATTTCTATTATTCCCAATCCATCAAATGGAATGTTTAAATTATTGTTTGAAACAAAAATTATAAACCGAACAGTAGAAATTTTTTCAGCCACCGGAACAAAAGTGTATTCAGATAAAATAGCCGGTGCTTTTCAAAAGGAAATGAATTTAAAAAACATGGATGCCGGCATTTATTTTGTAAAAGTTTTGGATGGTAGTTATAGTACAATGCAGAAATTAATAATTGAATAATGGCCTGTTTAAAATTGTTGCTGGCAAAGTGCCTCCCCCATTAAAAAATAAAAACAAGTGGTTGTACCAAGTACTTCCTTAGTGTCTCATTGCTTCGGGACTTAGTGAACTTAGTGCCTCAGTGGTAAAATTTTTCTTCTTCTTTTAAACCCTGTACAATATTTTTTCATTCCCTTATTTTTCTTTTTATTAAAACTGTTACTTAGCCAAATATTTTTAACCGGTAGTGCTGTGAGTATGACAGAAAAAAACAACCCTAAAATTATCCGCGCATGGACGTTTTATGACTGGGCCAACTCGGTTTATTCGCTTGCTATTACCACTGCTATTTTCCCTATTTACTACAATTCGGTTACGCAGCCCGACAGCAGCGATGTGGTTACTTTTCTTGGACGCGAGTTTAAAAACACGGCCCTGTATTCTTATGCACTTTCTTTTTCTTTTTTACTTGTAGCTTTTATTTCTCCATTGCTTTCTGGCATTGCCGATAGCAGAGGAAATAAAAAATCGTTTCTCAAATTTTTTTGTGTGTTGGGCTCAGTGTCATGTTGCGCTTTGTATTTTTTTGATAGTGTAAATTCATTGCACATTGGCATTGGTGCATTTATACTGGCAAGTGTAGGCTGGAGTGGCAGTATAATTTATTACAACGCTTTTTTGCCCGAAATTGCCACTGCCGACATGCAGGATAAAGTAAGCGCACGTGGGTTTGCAATGGGATACATCGGAAGTTCTCTTTTGTTGATTGTTAATTTGATAATGATAATGCAGCCAGCAATGTTTGGAATTGCCGATGCAGGAATTGCTTCGCGCATTTCGTTTGTGATGACGGGCCTATGGTGGTTGGGCTTTGCATTTTATACGTTACATTTTTTACCCAGTCAAACCGAGATAAAAAATTTTACAGGAAATGTATTTACACGTGGGTTTAATGAACTTGCTTCGGTATTCAGGCAGCTAAAAACACAGCGCACACTTAAACAATTTTTACTTGCATTTTTCTTTTATAATATGGGTGTGCAAACAGTAATGTATGTGGCAAGTTTGTTTGGCGCTAAAGAATTAAAAATGAAAGATGCCGAACTTATAACTACTGTTTTAATAATTCAGTTTGTTGCAATTGGCGGTGCGTATTTGTTTTCGTTTTTATCAAAAAAATACGGCAACATAAAGGCAATAATTGTTGCCGTTGTGGTTTGGATTTTTATTTGTGCAGCGGCATATTTTGTTTACACATCCGCACAGTTTTTTGCACTGGCATTTACAGTGGGTATGGTTATGGGTGGCATACAGGCATTGTCGCGCTCAACATATTCAAAAATGCTGCCTCCAACTAAAGATACAGCATCGTACTTTAGTTTTTATGATGTGTGCGATAAAATTGCATTGGTACTTGGTACCGCATCGTATGGGTTAATAGAAGAACTTACAGGCAGTATGCGCAACTCAATTATTGTGCTTATTTCTTTTTTTCTTATCGGGCTTTATTTACTCCTGCGCATCCGTAATTTTAAATCCCAAATAACAGAATTAAATTAAAAGCCCGTTATTTTTTTATGCATTCGTATATTCGTACCCGTTCGTCCCGAAAATGAATCGGGATTTCGTAAACTCAATAATTCGTATTTATGATTGTTGACCTTTTTATTCCCTGTTACATAGATCAGGTTTTTCCGGGCACGGCAAACAACGTGGTAAAAATTCTGGAAAAACTGGGTTGCGCCATTAATTATAATGTAGAACAAACATGCTGCGGCCGTCCTGCATTTGCCGATGGATATTGGGACGAGTGCAAAGCAGTGGGAGAAAAACTGATAAAAGAATTTCAAAACGACCGGTACATTGTATGCCCAAGTGCTATGTGCACTGGCATGATAAAAACCCAGTACCCTGAACTTTTTCATAACTCATCATTGCACAACGAATACAAAAGTGTTCAGAAAAACATATATGAGTTTACCGATTTTTTGGTAAATGTTTTAAAGGTAATTGATGTGGGCGCATCGCTAAATGCAACAGCAACTTATCACGATTCGTGCAAAGCCTTGCGCGAACTAAGAATAAAAGATGCACCGCGTGTGTTACTTGCCAATGTAAAAAACCTTGTGCTTACCGAAATGGAAAACAGTGATGAGTGCTGTGGATACGGAACTTCTTTTTCTTCTAAATATGAAAATGTATCGGCTGATATTGCTTTGCAAAAAATTAACAGCATAAATAAAACCAAGGCCGATGTAATTATTTCGTCTGACCTTACCTGCTTAATGCACATTGACGGTGTAATGAAAAAACAAAACCAAAGCAAAACAGTAATGCACATTGCCGATGTGCTTGCCAGTGGCTGGTAGTTTTCTTTTGTAATTACAAATCCCAAACTCCACCACGCTTTTGCCACACTAATTTTTTTAGGCGCATCCAAAAACCAAGTATCAGGTAAATTATAATGGGTGAGCCGGCAGTTAAAAACGAAGCATAAATAAAAAACAAACGGATGTTGGCGGATTTTATGCGAAGATATTCGCCCCAAAATTCGCAAATTCCAAAAGCTTGTCGTTCAAAAAAACTTTTAATGCTGTCAATTATTTTTCCCATTGCCTGTGTTTAAAATTTTTAATCCTATTGCACACTGCAAACATTTTTTGTGCACGCAATAATTATTGGTTAATTGGATAAGCGCTTGCGTTTGCCATGCGCTTTTGGGTGTTATCCCTGCTTCTTTCCATTCTTTAATTATAAAATTATTCTCAGGTGCAATTTTCTCAAGCAAAAATAAAGCTCTTTCGCAAAACGAACTGCGTTCTTTTTCTTTCCCATACACATATAGAAACGGAACAACAGTGTTTATTAAAATATTTTCAACCGAACTTCTGCCAAGCGCTTTTTCTTTTTCTGAAGATTTTTTTTGAAAGTGAAAATGTGTGTTCCAGTAATCCGAAACGTCAGCATCAAAAAGAGCAATTAGCTGGTTGAGGTTTTTTGTTTCGGTAATTTTAGAAAACAAATGTGAACTGCGGTAAACCAAATTTGCAAACTGCGCAATGCGTACCGTTGGAAAATTTACCGGGCGCAGGCGGGCAAATTTCCACAAACTTTTGTCTACTGGTGTTAGCGAATATTTGTTTGCAAGAAATGCGTACTCCTTTTTTAACCGCAGAAAGTAAGCATCATCAACATTGTCAGACAAAAAACCTGCCTGCCCCAAAAACAATGCTTCTAATTGCAGCAAATTATTTTTTTGGCGGGCAAGCACGTTAAGCGGAATGTTTTGAGCAAGCATTTCAAACGGCAAAGCATTTGTTTTAAATCCAAAATTTTTTGCAAGCGAGTGGTAAAAAGTTTCTTCCCAGTTAAACTGGTTTTGTTTTAATTTTTCTTCTATTGGTTTTATTTTTTCTGATATGCGTTCAACCAGCATGCGCTCAAGCCAGCCTGTAATAGTTATTTCACTTACTGAGCTAATCTGGCTGCTGCACGGAATTTTTTGACGTGATGAAATAATATCTGCATAACGTAACTTAATTTTTTCATCAATAAAATTTTTTAACTCCAGCACTGGAAAACCATGCGCAACCGGTTTGGTAATTTCATACACAACATGCAGAATAATTTTTTTGAAGGCATCATTTTTTTCGTGTCCGTGATTATACCAGTCGGCAGTGGTGGGGTCTATTTCAACATTGCCTGCCCACAGTGTATCGCCAATTTTTATTCGCGCATTAGAAAAATCAGGCCCTGCATCGTGGTTTTGCTCTCCGGGTTTTAAAATTTCTACTATCTGACCATCTGCCGTGTAAAGTTGCGTGTGTTTAAACAACCTGAATTTCCAAACGTGATATAAAAAGGCTTCAGTCATTTTTTAAATAGTGTTCTAACCTAAAAAGTAAACTTACTACAATAATCGAAAATAATGTTGCACCTGCAAATGCCACAAATAAATATCTGAATTCAATTGGCTTTACAAAAGGAAGCCACTCCCAAAATAAAACGCTGCATATTAATAAATAAACAAGTGGCCAAAAATTTTTATTCGTGTTTTGTGGTGAGTTAAATTCTTTGTCCTCTATCGTTTCAATAGCTGATTTAAACTCACTAAAAAATTTCAAAACAAAATATAATCCTATAATTGTACTAACCCACCATGACAGCCTGTATAAACTAAGCCATTGAAACAAAAACGTGTTGTGCCAAAATTTATAGTTAACTACGAAATATCCATTGGCATGAGAGAAGGAATCCCATATTAAATGCAGCGCAATACCAATAAGCAATGAGATTAAATAAAGTGGCCAGTTTTTTTTCAGGTACGAAAACCAATTGTAGTTAACGTATGGCAAAAAAAATTTACTTAAAGCGCGTGGTAACTGCCAAACTATAATTTGTTTTACAAAAACGTGCCAGCACAGCGAAAGAATTATTGCAGCCGGCAGGTTAAACAATAAAAAACCTTCAGCCTTATGGCTAATCACACTTCGCTCAACAATATTTATCAGGTACTCAACGTCAGGAACAATGCTTCCAATGATTAATCCGGTTAACGAAACTTTATTTTTAAAAACTTTAACAAGCGGAATTATTGCAGCAGGGTGGGCTAATGTAAAAGGCATTTAAAATGTTTGCCACTAAAATAGTACAATGCATTGTCATTAATCTTTTAGTGCTTTTTCAAAAAGTGACTTACTGTCTAAAATTTTAAAATACTTTTTCGAAAACAAAAGCATTCCAAACTCTTCCCCATTTTCTTTCTCAATATGCTTATGATGGATTTTATGGGCTCGTTTCATTGCCTCAAAATATCTCCAACGTACTTTTCTAAAAAGTTTAATGCGGTTATGTATAAAAATGTCGTGCAGTAAAAAATATGTAAATCCATAGGCTGCGACCCCTGCACCCATCCAAAAACGGTAATCCAAATTTTCCCAACCCAAATAGCAAAGCGTCATGCTTATTGCTGCATAAATTATAAAATACACATCATTCCACTCGAACCAGCCGCCACGATTTACATGGTGCGATTTGTGCAAAAACCATCCAAAGCCATGCATGATATATTTATGGTTGCTCCATGCAACAAATTCCATGATGCAGTACGCAGCAATAAAGGCAAAGGAATTAATAATCCAAATGGGCATGAAATAAGTTGTTTGTGTAAATTTACATCTTGTAACAAAAGCAATTTGCGAATGTTTATAAACTAGTATAAAAAGTTATTTCAGCCTTTTGATAAATACTAAAAAAATTACCTTTGCGCCATTCTTAAAATAACCGACATGATTCTGTTAAGCACACCTGCTGACTACCTTCCAATAGGAATGATGTTTTTAGTTGCGATGGGTTTTGTGTTAACCACCATTTTTGTTACCCATTTATTAGGTCCCAAACGCAAATCGGAAATTAAGTTGGATGTGTTTGAATGTGGAATAGAATCAAAAGAAAACGCTCGTGTACCGTTCTCAATAAAATATTTTTTAATTGCCATTTTATTTGTGTTGTTTGATGTAGAGGTAATATTTATGTATCCTTGGGCTGTAAACTTTAAAGAGCTTAGTCACTCTATGGGCTTGCAAATGTTTATGGAAATGTTACTTTTTGTCGGATTGCTCCTGGTAGGATTTATTTACATCATAAAAAAGGGCGCATTAAAGTGGGAATAGAAAAGGAGTTACTATCATGACACAGTCAGTTCAAAAATTAGAAGGATACGAGGGGCACGGTTTTCTTGCAACCACGCTTGATAAAGCCGTTGGTTTAGCACGTAAAAACTCTATTTGGCCCTTGCCATTTGCAACTTCATGCTGCGGAATAGAATTTATGGCCACCATGGCATCGCATTATGATTTGGGAAGATTTGGAAGTGAGCGGTTAAGTTTTTCTCCCCGCCAGGCTGATTTGTTAATGGTGATGGGAACCATCGCAAAAAAAATGGGGCCGGTGTTGAGGCAAGTGTATGAACAAATGGCAGAACCAAAATGGGTATTAAGTGTTGGCGCATGTGCAAGCACAGGTGGAATTTTTGATACGTACAGTGTGCTTCAGGGAATAGACAGAATTATTCCTGTGGATGTGTATGTACCGGGATGCCCTCCACGCCCCGAGCAGATTTTGGATGGCGTAATGCAAATACAAAAATTAGTTCATAACGAATCGTTGAGAAGAAGAAACTCTCCTGAATATGCCGAATTAATGGCGAGTTACGGAATAAAATAATTTTCGAGAAGGCTTTTATGTTTAATACAATTGAAGTAGCAGAATTAGAAACCACACTGAAAAAAAAATTCGGTGAAAAGATTTTGTCTATCGAAAAGCATATCGATATAAGTGTAGTGACGGTTACTCATGAAATGATAAAAAATGTAATAAGCCACTTAAAAGATTCAGGCTTTACATTTTTGACTTCGGCTAACGGAATGCATTTTCCAAATGCTGAACAAAAATTTGGAATGGTGTACCATCTGCATGATATGCCTCGTAATTTGAGAATAAGAATAAAAACTTTTACGCAACACGACCCGCCACATTTTCCAACCATGACCGATTTATTTCCAAGTGCAAATTGGATGGAGCGGGAGGCGTTTGACTTTTTTGGTTTCAGGTTTGACGGACATCCCAATTTAAAACGCATTTTAAATATGGATGATATGGAAGGTTGGCCATTAAGAAAAGAATATCCGCTGGAAGACCAGGCGCGATTTGATAAGGATGATAAAATGTTTGGACGATAAAAGCCCACCCAACCCTCCCAAAGGGAGGGCTTGAAAAAAAGCACATGAGCGAAACAAAAGAAATAAATAAAGGAGGTAAAAACTCCCTCTCCTTTGGAGAGGGTCGGGGAGAGGTTGAGTATACCACCCTAAATTTAGGGCCAACGCATCCTGCCACACATGGCATTTTTCAAAATGTGCTAAAGATGGATGGTGAAATAATTGTTTCTGCCGAGCCAACTATCGGATACATTCATCGTGCGTTTGAAAAACTTGCAGAGCGCAGACCTTATGGACAAATTACTCCGATAACGGACCGTTTAAATTATTGTTCATCACCAATCAACAACATGGGTTGGCACATGACGGTTGAAAAACTTGCAGGAATAAAATTGCCTAAGCGCGTAGAGTATTTACGCGTAATCATTATGGAACTCGCCCGCATTGCCGACCATTTGGTTTGCAATTCAGTTATTGGTGTTGATAGTGGTGCTATGACAGGATTCCTGTATGTGTTTCAATATCGTGAACACATTTATGAAATTTACGAAGCAATTTGCGGAGCACGTTTAACAACAAACATTGGACGCATTGGAGGATTGGAAAGAGATATTCCACAAGATGCATGGGTGAAACTTGATAAATTATTAATCGAACTTCCCAAAGGATTAAAGGAGTTTGAAAATCTTTTGGTTCGTAATCGCATCTTTATGGATAGAACCATTAAGTGTGGACCAATAAGTGCTGAAATGGCATTGCAATATTCTTTTACCGGGCCAAACCTTCGCGCTGCTGGTGTTGATTACGATGTGCGTGTGATGAGTCCCTATTCTTCGTACGAAGATTTTGATTTTATAATTCCTGTCGGCACAAATGGAGATACGTATGATAGATTTATGGTGCGAGAACAGGAAATGTGGGAGAGTATTTCAATCATAAAACAAGCATTGCAAAAGTTAGATAAGTTAGAAGACAAAACTACTTATCATGCCGAGGTTCCTGAATTTTATTTGCCTCCAAAAGAAGAAGTGTATAATTCAATGGAAGCACTTATCTGGCATTTCAAAATTGTTATGGGCGAAACCGCAATACCAAAAGGAGAAGTATATCATTGTGTGGAAGGTGGAAATGGAGAGTTGGGGTATTATTTAGTGAGTGATGGCGGACGCACTCCATATCGTTTGCACATGCGCAGACCATGTTTTATTTATTACCAGGCTTATCCTGAAATGATAAAAGGCGCAATGCTGAGTGATGCTATATTAACTATGAGTAGTATGAATGTGATTGCAGGAGAATTAGACGCATAAAAGCCCCACCAACCTCCCCGAAGGGGAGGCTTAAAAAAAAGAAAAATGAGTAATGATTCAAAAATAAATAACGGGGCAGCTAAAACCCCTCCTTTGGAGGGGTTGGGGAGGCCTAAATTCTCTGAAGATGCACTAGCGTTGGTGAATAAAATCATCAAGCGCTATCCCGAAGGAAAACAAAAATCAGCAATACTTCCTGTGTTACACATTGCGCAAGCGGAGTTTGATGGATGGTTGAGTTCGCATGTGATGGACTATGTTGCATCCATCTTAAAAATACAACCTGTAGAAGTTTATGAGGTTGCTTCATTCTATTCCATGTTCAATTTAAAACCTGTTGGCAAATGTTTAATTGAAGTTTGCAGAACAGGCCCGTGCTGGTTACTGGGTGCTGAAGATGTTGTAAAACACATTGAAAAAAAGTTAGGAATTAAAGACGGCCAAACTACGCCTGACGGAATGTTTACTTTAAAAACCGTTGAGTGTTTGGCAAGTTGTGGCACTGCGCCCATGATGCAAATTGGAGAAACGTATCACGAGAATTTAACTTTTGATAAAGTGGATGATATATTGAATGATTGCAAATCAAAAGGAGAAAGAAGAACACATTGGGAGAAAGAAAAAGTAAAAGCGTAATAAAATTATGGGAAAGCAACTCCTTTTAAAAAATATTTCTGTCCCCGGCATTCAGTCTTACGAGGTGTATCGTAGCAATGGCGGCTATGCTTCGGTTGAGAAAGCTTTGAAGACAATGACTCCCGATGCAGTTACCGAAGAAGTAAAAAAATCAGGATTGCGTGGAAGAGGTGGTGCAGGATTCCCAACAGGAATGAAATGGAGTTTCCTCGCTAAGCCTGAAGGCGTGCCTCGTTACATTGTTTGCAATGCTGACGAAAGTGAACCCGGAACTTTTAAAGACCGTTATTTGATGGAACGCATTCCGCATTTGTTGATTGAAGGAATGATTACATCAAGCTATGCGCTGGGAGCAAACACATCATACATATATATACGCGGTGAAATGATGTACGTGTTTCACATTTTGCAAAAAGCAATTGATGAGGCATATGCAAACGGATGGCTTGGAAAAAATATTTTAGGAACGAATTTTTCTTTAGACCTGCATGTGCATTGCGGTGCTGGGGCTTATATATGTGGAGAAGAAACTGCCTTGATAGAATCTCTTGAAGGCAAGCGCGGAAATCCAAGAATTAAACCTCCGTTTCCTGCTGTGAAGGGAGTTTGGGATTGCCCTACAGTGGTAAATAATGTTGAGACCATTGCTGCTGTTGTTCCTATTGTAAATGATGGTGGTGAAGAGTATGCAAAAATTGGTGTAGGAAAATCTACCGGCACAAAATTAATTTCAGCATCGGGACACATAAATAAACCTGGCGTGTACGAAATTGAATTAGGTGTTCCGGTTGAAGAATTTATTTATAGTGATGAGTATTGTGGAGGAATTCGAAACGGTAAAAAAATGAAAGCTGTTGTTGCAGGTGGTTCTTCAGTTCCAATTCTCCCAACAGAATTAATTTTAAAAACGGCTAAAGGCGAACCACGTTTAATGACCTATGAAAGTTTAAGCGATGGAGGTTTTACCACAGGCACCATGCTTGGTTCAGGAGGATTTATTGTGATGGATGAAGACACCAGCATTGTAAAAAACCTTTGGAACTTTACGCGCTTTTATCATCACGAAAGTTGTGGGCAGTGTTCTCCTTGCCGCGAAGGAACTGGATGGATGGAAAAGATTCTCCATAAAATTTTGGATGGGCATGGCGATATGAAAGACATTGATTTATTGTGGGACATACAAAGCAAGATTGAAGGAAAAACAATTTGTCCATTGGGCGAAGCAGCAGCATGGCCTGTTGCCGCAGCCATCAGGCATTTCCGCAGTGAGTTTGAAGAGTATGTTCGCAATCATGGAAAGCAAGATGTAAAACATTACTACAGGTTAAACAATCTAAAAGCGGAGGTTATATGAAATGCCCCAATTGCGATTTAGAATTAAAAATGTCAGAACGAGGTGGTGTTGAAATAGATTACTGCCCCAACTGCCGCGGAATTTGGTTAGATAAAGGAGAACTCGATAAAATTATTGAACGTTCGTCTGAACATTATCATGGTAAGGGAATGCAGGAGCACAAGCCTACAGAGCAATATTATAACAAGGGACACGACCCTTATTATCATAAAGACAAGTATCATTACAAAAAGAAAAAAGGATTTCTGGGCGATTTCTTTGATTTTGATTAAACGCATATGGCAAAAGTTACAATAGACGGTCACACAATTGACGTTCCTGAAGGAACAACCATATTAAATGCTGCTCGCATGATTGGTGGAGATATTGTTCCTCCTGCCATGTGTTATTATTCTAAGTTAAAAACAAGCGGTGGCTATTGCCGCACGTGTATTGTAAATGTTACTAAAGGTTCGGATAAAGACCCACGGCCAATGCCCAAACCAGTTCCATCATGCAGGCAAACTGTAATGGATGGAATGGAAGTGCAGGGAATTACTTCGCCTGCTTTGATGGAAGCACGTGCTGGTGTAGTAGAGTTTTTATTAATCAATCATCCGCTTGATTGCCCAATATGTGACCAGGCTGGCGAATGTCATTTGCAGGATTTAAGTTACGAGCACGGACTTTCAAAATCGCGTTATGAATTTAAACGCAGAGAATTTGAGAAGATTGATATTGGCGATAAAATAAAATTACACATGACGCGCTGCATACTCTGCTATCGTTGTGTAAAAGTTGCAGACCAGCTTTGCCCAAGCCGCGTGCATGGTGTGATGAACAGAGGCGATGTGGCAGAAATTTCTACCTACATTCAAAATGCTGTTGACAATGAAATGAGCGGCAACATGATTGACGTTTGCCCGGTTGGTGCTTTAACGGATAAAACGTTCCGTTTCAAATCTCGTGTGTGGTTTACAAAACCAATGGATGCACATCGTAATTGTGATAAATGCTGTGGCAAGGTTGCCTTGTGGATGAGCGGTGAAGAAGTGTTTCGCGTTACTGGTAGAAAAGATAAATACGGAGAAGTAGAAGATTGGATTTGTAACACGTGTCGCTTTGACAAAAAGAACGTGGGCGACTGGACCATTGAAGGCCCACGCCACATTGACCGTCATTCGGTAATTTCTCAAAACCATTACGAAAGTTTAAAACAATTAAAAATAGATTTATCAAAACAAAAACAATTAGGAGAAAAGGCGCATAATAATTAGCCACTAATTTCACGAATTTGCACCAATGATATTCGTGTTAATTAGTGCAATTCGTGGCAAAATAAAACATGGATACTAACGAACTCATTTTTAAATTAATTTTTGTTGTTGCGGTTTTTGCAATTTCACTGGTGGTAGCCATGTATTCTACTTATGCCGAAAGAAAAGTAGCAGCATTTTTACAAGACAGACTTGGCCCAAACCGTGCAGGACCATTTGGAATTTTACAACCCATGGCCGATGGAGTAAAAATGTTTATGAAAGAAGAAATAATTCCGAGCCATGCCGATAAAGCGCTTTTTATTTTAGGGCCATGCATAATGATGCTTACTGCTTGTATGACCGGTGTGGTAATTCCGTGGGGAAAATCGTTAATCATAAACGGACAAGAATATGTAATGCAGATTACCGATGTAAACATTGGTATCCTTTATATTTTCGGAGTAGTTTCAATAGGTGTTTACGGAATAATGATAGGCGGCTGGGCAAGCAACAATAAATATTCGTTGCTTGGGGCAATTCGCGCATCAGCACAAATGGTGAGTTATGAATTGGCCATGGGAATGTCAATTATTGCATTAGTAATGATGACAGGCACACTTAGCATTCGCGAAATTGTAGAACAACAGCAAGGAGCACACTGGAATGTATTTTACCAACCACTCGGTTGTTTGCTTTTTATTATTTGCGCTTTCGCAGAATGTAACCGCACACCATTTGATTTACCCGAATGCGAAACAGAATTAGTTGGCGGTTATCATACCGAATATTCCAGCATGAAACTTGGTTTTTATTTATTTGCTGAATACATCAACATGTTTATTTCTTCGGCAGTAATATCGGCACTTTACTTTGGTGGATTTAATATGCCGTTTATTCATGAGTTAGGATTATCTCATAATGCCGAAGCAATACTTGGAACGGTTTTCTTCTTCTCAAAAATATTCTTCTTTATATTTTTCTTTATGTGGATACGTTGGACTATTCCACGTTTTCGCTACGACCAGTTAATGAATCTTGGATGGAAAATGTTAATACCCATATCAATCATAAATGTTTTGATTACGGCTGTGGTGATATTGTGGAGAAATGGAATGTTACATTGGTAATATCAACGAATTACGAATTGGTACGAATATACCAATGGAGGAAAAAATAATTGGATGAATTAAGTGGCAAAAGAATTATTAATAATACCAGGACCAAACGGGAGTGGGAAAACTACATTTGCAAAAGTATTTTTAAAAGAAAAAAAATTTGAGTTTTTAAATGCGGACGAGATTGCAAAATAAAAAGGAACAAATACAAACATAAGTGCAGGAAAAGAGTATTTTAAACGATTAGAAAAACTATTACAACAAAATAAAAATATCTGCCTTGAGTCAACAGCATCGGGGTTATTTCTAAAAAAAATAATTCAGGGATTCAAAAAAAGGGCATATTCGGCTAAAATTGTGTTTGTAGTTTTAAATGCACCAGAGCAGTGTATAGGGAGAATAAGACATAGAACAGAAAATGGCGGACATTACGTGCCTGAAGAAGATGTGAGAAGAAGATTTGAAAGAGGAAAAAATAATTTCTGGAATGTTTATAAGAATATTGTTGACGATTGGAAACTTTATAATAATACAGAATCAGGTTTTGAATTGTTGGCAGCAGGCGAAAAAACAAGTATGATATAGTACATCAATCTTTATTTGAAATATTTATTAAAAGCATAAAAAATGAACGGACTTAAATTTAAAAATTATAAAAACAAAAACCTTTTTCGCGAAGCGTTGGAGTGGGCTGCCATTGGTAATCGTGGAGTTCAATTAGCATTGCAGGAATCTCAACGAAAGGGAATTCCAACAGTGTTTGGCATTATGGATAAAGTATTTTACCGTTTGCCCGATGGCACCGTCACTTCCAAATCACCATTCAAAAAAACAAAGAAAAAATAACATATAACGATTTGTATATTCCTACTGATTCGTAATTCGTTGATGAAATGCAGTTAACAAACAGAAGTAAAGTTGTAGTCAATAAAGAGATGTCTTTTAAGGAAAAGATATATCTCCCTGCTATACTTGGTGGATTAATGATTACCATCAAACATCTTTTTAAAAAGAAAGTAACTATTAATTACCCTGAGGTAAAACGCCCGATTGCTCCTGTATATCGCGGGTGGCATGTTCTAAAACGTGACGAGAAAGGAAGAGAGAATTGTACTGCATGTGGACTGTGCGCTGTTGCCTGTCCTGCTGAAGCTATAACAATGACTGCGGCAGAAAGAAAAAAAGGAGAAGAGAATTTATATCGTGAAGAAAAATATGCATCGGTGTATGAAATAAATATGCTACGTTGTATTTATTGCGGATTGTGCGAGGAGGCTTGTCCTAAAGAAGCAATTTTTTTAACAGACAGAATTGTTCCTTCGGATATGGTGCGTGAGAATTTTATTTTCGGAAAAGATAAATTGGTTGAAGGAACAACATCTGATACAAGAATTGATATTGGTGTTCGAACAAATGCCCATCGCAAAGCAGATTAAAATAGATAATGAAGTCCAGAGAGATTCTATATGTATTTGTTCTTCTGGTTGCAAGCATCGGTTTTTCTTCTTGCGAAAAACATCATTGTAGAGAATGTTACACATTACGCTCGCAGTTTGCCCAATATTTAGATACAGTGTTGCCATCATACATGATACCAGCCGATACTGTAAAAACATCTACCACTTGCGGCACAAAAGAGGAGCTTGAGGAAAATGATTTCAGCAGAGAAAAATATGATTACATATCACAAAGCATTTACAACCCAAAACTGAGAGTAAAAGTTACAGTAACAGAAACCACTTATTGCCCAGAATCAAATACAGACACGATACAATAACAGAGATAAAAATTTATAATTTCGCGCGCAGTTTTAACCTACTAGCTACACATAAACTTTAAACTACCACCTAACCACAGTGCCTAATTCAGCAATTGCATTTTATATTTTGTCAGCGCTTTCTGTTGCAAGTGCATTGATGGTGGTGTTTTCTAAAAAACCTGTTCACTCTGTTCTGTATTTAATATTTTGTTTTTTCACCATTGCGGGACACTATGTTTTGTTAAATGCACAGTTTCTTGCCGCAGTGCATGTTATTGTTTACGCTGGCGCAATAATGGTTTTATTTCTATTTGTAATTATGTTGCTTAATCTTAATACAGAAATAGAACCGCATAAAACCATGGTATCAAAATTTGCAGCTGTTGTTGCTGGTGGTTTGCTGCTGATAATTTTAGTTGCAGCATTAAAAGGTTCTGAAACAATTCCACTCAATACCAATGGAGCAAATGAAATAGGACTCGTAAAAAATCTTGGAAAAGTATTATATCAAAAATATATGTTGCCGTTTGAAGTCGTTTCGCTATTATTTCTAACGGCTATTGTTGGTGCTGTGATGCTCGGTAAAAAAGAAATAAAGTAGGCCCCACCTAACCTCCCCGAAGGGGAGGAATTGTGAGGTACTAATTAGTAAAAGTGATAATAAATTGAACAAAAAATAAAATAATGCAATAACAGAAAGTCTCCCCTTTGGGGAGATTTAGAGGGGCTTATGAACATTCTAAATACAATTCCAATCAACTACTACCTTCTGCTTTCGGCAGTATTGTTTACTATAGGAGTACTTGGTGTGATGTTTCGAAGAAATGCAATTATTATTTTCATGTGCATTGAGCTTATGCTTAACGCAGTGAATTTATTGTTGGCGGCTTTCAGTACACAGCATGCTGATGCCAGCGGACAAGTATTTGTGTTTTTTATTATGGCTGTGGCTGCTGCCGAAGTAGCAGTAGGACTTGCAATATTGGTTATGATTTATCGCAATATAAAATCAGTGGATATTGATATGTTGAATAAAATTAAATGGTAGTGGAATGAACAATTTAGTTTGGTTAATTCCGGTTTTACCTCTTTTGGGTTTTGTGTTGAATGGTTCGCTCAACAAAAACATGCCGCGCAATTTGGTTGGCCTTGTTGCATCAGGAGCGCTTTTGATTTCATTTATCTGTTCACTCACTTTGTTTTTAAATATCAGCAACGGAAGTATTGATTCCATCACAGTTAATTTATTTGACTGGATAAATGCAGGTAACCTGCATTTGAATTTTTCTTTTATGGTTGACAGGCTCTCAGCAGTTATGTTACTTGTTGTTACGGGTGTAGGTTTTCTCATTCATGTTTATTCTATCGGATACATGCATCATGACGAAGATTATCCTCGCTTTATGGCATACCTCAACCTGTTTATATTTTTTATGCTGCTGTTGGTGATGGGTTCAAATTACCTGGTAATGTTTGCAGGTTGGGAAGGTGTGGGGCTGTGCTCATATTTGCTTATCGGTTTCTGGTTTAAAAACGATGCCTATAATAATGCAGCTAACAAAGCATTTATCATGAACCGAATTGGTGACTTGGGATTTTTGCTCGGTTTATTTTTGATGTACAACACGTTTGGTTCACTCGATTATAAAGAAGTTTTTGAAGCGGCAAAAAATTATCCAACAGGTGATACAACAATAACTGCTATTACACTTTTACTTTTTGTTGGCGCTATGGGTAAGAGCGCACAGATACCATTATACACATGGTTGCCCGATGCAATGGCTGGACCCACACCTGTGTCTGCACTCATACATGCAGCTACCATGGTAACTGCAGGTATTTATATGGTTATCCGTTCCAATGTGTTGTTTACGCTTGCTCCTTTCAGTGCTGAATTTGTTGCAGTAATTGGTTTGGCAACTGCTGTGTTTGCTGCTACTATTGGACTTAAACAAAATGATATTAAAAAAGTGTTGGCGTATTCGACAGTGAGCCAGCTTGGTTACATGTTTGTGGCGCTTGGTGTTGGTGCTTACACAACAGCGTTGTTCCATGTTGTTACACATGCATTTTTCAAAGCGCTATTATTCTTGTGCGCAGGAAGTGTTATTCACGCCATGAGCAATGAGCAGGACATTCGAGTAATGGGTGGGCTGAAAAAATATTTGCCCAAAACGCATCTAACATTTTTAATTGGTGTGCTTGCAATAAGCGGTGTTCCATTTTTTGCAGGCTTCTTTTCTAAAGACGAAATTTTAGCTGTTACCTATTCTCATTCTATGTGGATGTTTGTGGTGCTTGCATTTACATCTATACTTACAGCAGTGTATATGTTCCGTTTGTACTGGCTTACATTTCATGGCGAGTTTCGCGGAACGCATCATCAAAAAGAACATTTGCATGAGTCTCCTTCAACAATGACAATTCCTTTGATGGTACTTGCTGTGCTTTCAACCATTGGTGGTTTTATGGGTATGTCTGAATTGTTTAATCACTTGCTGCACACGCATCATGCATTTAATGAGTTTGTATCGCCAGTAATTTATTTTGCTCAGGAGCATATTGTTTCTCATGAATTTGAAGTGGGAATGCTTATAGCTTCTGTTATAGTGCTTGCCATAATTTATTTCATGACAAGAAAAACATATGTTGCAAATAATACAGTTCCTGAAAGAGATTTAGAATTAAAAGGCTTTGCAAAACTTGTTGCCAACAAATATTATATAGATGAAGTATATGACATGCTTATCCGCAAACCTCTTGACGTAATTTCTGGTTTGCTTTATAAAATTGTCGATTTAAATATTATTGACGGAGTTGTGAATGCTGTTCCTAAAATCACTAACGCTGCTTCAAACGGATTACGATTGGTGCAAACCGGGCGTTTAGGATTTTATGTGATAGCAATGGTTGGTGGAATTATTGTATTGTTTGTTTTAAAATTTATGATTTGAGTTACAGATAAAAATGTTCAGCGATTTACTCATATTAATTCTTTTTCAACTACTGTGTTCGGGTATATGCCTGTTATTTAAAGGACAGAGTATTCAGCGTGGTGCGCTCATACTTTCTGTTATTTCATTTTTGTTTTCGGCTCACATGTTTTTTGAAATACGAAATCATGGTGCGGTAAATTATTTCGTAAACATTCCGTGGATTCCTGATTTAGGAATTAACATTAGAATTGGAATGGATGGAATAAGTTTTCTGCTCGTGCAGCTCACAAACTTCCTGGTTCCACTTATTATACTTTCATCATTTAACCGTGAAATAAAAAATGCAAAAGCATTTTACTCATTAATTTTCTTAATGCAGTTTGCGTTGAACGGTGTGTTCACTGCTCAGGATGGATTTTTGTTTTACATTTTTTGGGAGCTTGCTCTCATTCCAATTTATTTTATTTGTTTGCTGTGGGGAGGAAAAGACAGAGTTAGAATCACACTTAAATTTTTTATCTACACATTAAGTGGAAGTTTATTAATGCTTGTTGCATTAATTTATCTCTACCTGCAAACTCCTGATGCGCATACATTTGATTTAAATGCATTTTATAATTTAAAACTTACTTCTTCTCAGGAAACTTTTGTTTTCTGGATGATGTTTCTTGCTTTCGCTATTAAGATGCCTGTTTTTCCATTGCACACGTGGCAGCCCGATACATATACTGATGCACCCACACAAGGCACCATGTTATTGTCAGGTATCATGTTAAAGATGGGTATTTATGGAGTTATCCGATGGTTAATACCAATTGTTCCTAATGCCACGCATGAGTGGGCTACAACAGTTATTGTTTTATCGGTAATTGGAATTGTGTATGCATCGTGCATTGCAATGGTGCAAAAGGATTATAAGAGATTAATTGCGTACTCATCCATCGCACACGTGGGATTAATTTCAGCAGGAATATTTTCAATGACGGTTGAAGGTATTCAGGGTGGAGTTTTTCAAATGCTAAGCCATGGGGTAAATGTTATTGGGTTATTTTTTATTGCCGACATTTTAATGAATCGTTTAAAAACAAGAAACTTAGATGAACTCGGAGGTATTGCAAACAACCACCGCACGTTTACCATTTTATTTATGATAGTTTTATTAGGTAGTGTTGCATTACCAATGACAAACGGATTTGTTGGAGAGTTTTTATTGCTAAGTGGAGTATATAAATTTAATGCATGGATTTGTTTGTTTGCAGGCACAAGTGTAATTCTTGGTGCTGTGTATATGTTGCGCAGTTACAAAGCCATCATGCTCGGGCATAAAAATGTAACCCAAGGAGAATTTCCGTCATTATCATCATCAGAAAAATCGTTATTAATAATAGTTGCTGCCGCAATCATCATCATGGGAGTATATCCAAATTCATTAATGCGCATTGCAGCACCAGCAGTTGAAAATTTATTAGCAATTATAAAAGCAGGTTAATTAGTCATTGGAAATTGGGCATTAGTCATTCACATACCAACACATACAGATTCGTAAATTCGTTATTCGTACCATAAATTGAATACACTCATTACACTTTCAGTAGTTGGCATCGCAGCAATGATGTCGGATGTTTTTAAGTTTAAAAAACTTTTGTATCCACTTGTGCTTGCCGGATTGCTTATTGCATTTTGTTTAACAGTTGTTGATTGGAACACCTACTCAAGCTGGTTTAACAACATGATGGAAACTGATAATTTTTCCATGGCATTTTCTGCACTGATGATTGTGATTTGCTATTTGTGGTTTATGATGTCGCGCAGCTATTTCACTAGCGAGAGCAGTGCAGCCGAACATTATGCATTAATAATTTTTGCTTTGGCTGGTGGAATAATCATGACAAGTTTTTCTGATTTATCAATGTTGTTTATTGGTATTGAAGTTTTGTCAATTGCTCTATACATACTTGCCGGTAGTGATAAGTTAAATATGCGCAGCAACGAGTCGGCATTAAAATATTTTATGCTTGGCGCATTTGCTACGGGCTTTTTACTTTTTGGTATTGCATTAATTTATGGAGTAACAGCATCATTCAACTTAAAACAAATTGCCATTTATGTAGGGCAACATGCCGACTCATTACCAGTAATGTTTTATGCAGGAATTGCTTTGATGCTTGTTGGGCTTTCATTTAAAATATCAGCAGCCCCATTTCATTTTTGGGCGCCTGATGTTTATGACGGTGCTCCAACTGTAGTTACAGCCTTTATGGCAACTATTGTAAAAACGGCTGCCTTTGCTGCATTCTACCGTTTGTTCTCTTCATGTTTCTCCAGTGTGTTTGAATGGTGGACGCAAATACTTGCTGTGCTTGCTGCTGCAACTATGTTGATTGGAAATATTTCTGCAGTGTATCAAACAAGTTTAAAACGAATGCTTGCTTACTCAAGCATTGCACATGCAGGATACATGCTGATGGCATTGGCATCATTAAATCAAACTTCAAAAGGCGCATTATTTTTATATGCATTTGCGTATGCGCTTGCAAGCATTGGTGTGTTTGTAATGTTGCACAATGTTTATCTCGCTACCGGAAATGAATCTATCAAAGCAATAAAAGGATTATCAAAGAAAAATCCTTTTGCCGCTGCCATGATTACCATTTGTATGTTGAGCATGGCTGGTATACCACCTGTTGCCGGATTTTTTGCAAAGTATTATATGTTTTATGCAGCGTTAAAAAGTGATTTGATGTGGCTTGTTTTAATTGCCGTATTAAGTTCACTCATTGGTGTGTATTATTATTTCAGAGTTATCATAGCAATGTACAGCGAGCCTGAATTGGAAAACACATCATATTATAATTCACCATCTGATTTATTTGTGCTATATATTGCTGGAATTATTACCTTGATAATTGGAATTGCCCCATCCTTTTTTATTAATCTGCTATAGCAAAACATTTCTTGCTTTAGCTCGTTATAATCATAATAAAATAAAGCAACATGAAAATACTTCCCCTTGCGCTTATAATTACCACAGCTATGGTAACCATGAGTACATCTTGTAAAAAAGAAAATAAGTGCAGTGCCGGCACCGATGGCTCGCTCACCGTTGTTGCCTATCCTCAGCATCATGGCAAACCCATTTTAAACCGTGCTAATTATCGCGACACTGTGTATGTTAAATTTTGCACGCAGGAGCAAATGGATTTAAACGATGATAAAGTGCCAACAGAATTTGATGCAAAGTTTATTGGTGAAACAGGTGAAGACCATGTGCATTTGGAAAACATTGAGCCGGGCGACTATTACATATTTGTAAATGCATTTGACACCACCGGCCCTTACCGCGTTTTTGGCGGCATACCCTTTTCCACCGAACAGGAATCGGGTGAAGTAGATTTAATAGTTCCGGTTTCTGAAGCGCATTGATTAAATATATTGTGTTTTCCTAACTCTGCTATTTATTAAGTAGCTTTTTAAGTCGGTGTATTTTTCTTAGCGCAAATTTGTAACCACATTGCGGTTGCTCTTTCGCAATAATTCATTCATTCATGCATGCTACAAACTTTTGTTTAAACTTCGCCCAACTATATTTTCTTTTTTCTAATCTGTATTTTTTGAATTTATACATGCACAAGCAAGTCAAACTAATTTTGTTACAGCGGTTACATATTTCATCCCCCAATCAAAACTATATGATCTTTGATACAGAAGTAAAAATTTTAGCCTGTTTATCTGGTAAGATACTTGAAAAATAAAAAAACTTGCGGGCTAAAGTGTGTCTATCACTCAAACTAAAAACGCAATTGAAATTATTATTAGGATAGCACCAAGGGTTATCTTAATAGGGTAGAAAAATTTTGAATTGCAGTTTAAAGCCGGAATCAATAGGTTCCGGCTTATTTTTTATTCATAAGGGTTTAATTTCAAACACACTTTTTGTTGTATTAACACAAATTAAATTCCTCTATCAATTTTATTTTTTATTGGAGGCACCGTTTTTAAGTATGCATAAATTGCTTTAGCCTCATAGTCGGTTAACTGTATATATGGCAGCATGGGGTTTCGCAGAGCTGGCCCACTGGGGTGTTTGCCATATTTAACCGCATTTACAAATTCTTCCTCTGTCCAGTTACCTATTCCTGTTTCTTTATCAGGTGTAATATTTAATGTTGTGATAGGAATACCTTCCTTATTCAACATTTTGTTACCACCACCAAAAAATCCCAATGAATTTTCTGGCGTTCCCATATCCATCTTTTTAAAATCGGCACTGTGGCAGGTGTAACATTCAAGTTGATATAGTGCAAGGTACCGGCCGTACTCTAATTGATTTAATGTGTCGGGCTGGGGAATTGGTTTGTCAGGAAACGGAAAAGGTTTAAAAGCAATGGTGCTTAAAAATTTAGTAAGAAAAGATGGCTCTGATGCTGGCAATTCTGTTTTATCAGCAGCAAGCATTGGGTTATCCGAACGCAGAAATGCAATGATGGAATACAAGTCCTCATCAGAAATGTGAATCAGCTTTGGCATATAGGGCGGTACATATTGCCCTGTTAAAGGATGAATTCCGGTACGGATAAAGTAAATAAGCTGTGCATCGGTGTAAGCTCCAATTCCAGCTTCACTATCATGTGTAATGTTGCGCGCATTTATTATTCCAAAGTCAGGTACTTCGGTTAAAGTACGGCCTGTAAATTTTTGTGTTGATGGATTATAGTGGCAATCTTTGCAAAGCATAGCCGCAATTTTTTCTCCTTTAGCCACACGTTCAGGAGTTGCTTTAACATCCGCAATTAATGGTACATCTACATCGTATTTTGGAATACCTCGCACCGAAATAAACGATGCAAAACCGATGACAAGGAGCAATGCAAACGCAAGCAAAACTCCTAAAATTTTCAGGATTTTTTTCATTTTGTGTTTTTGGTTAGAGTTGGAAAAGCATATTTACAAAAAGCGTTTTAAATGATAGTTCAATTGTTGAAAAGTTTTTTGCAGGTTAAACCCATCAGTAGATGCCTATTGATGTTTTTGTGCGCCAGATTTTATTATATACTTTTATACAGTTGCTTTTTTTCAAAGTAAAACATGAGAAGATTATTTATTTTGTTGATTTGTTTATTTGTAAACTGTAAAAACAAAACCGAATTACCCGAAAGTTTTTCTTCTTTAAATGTTTTTGATAGTACCGATGGATATTGGGAAACTTACAGTGGTAAACTATATTGCAAGAATTGCGATGGAATTAAAACAACTTTGCAGCTTTTTATTTCTCCTTTTATCGGCAAAATGAAATATAAATTGTACCAAAGCGCGGTGCCTTTAAAAACTAAGTCAAACTATTATGAAGGAAGTTATGAATCATTCGGTAGGTTGGTTAAGCGCAGGTATCAAACTGTTTATCAAATAAACGTTAGTGAAGCAAAAAAGCTTTTTTTTATTTATACAGAAAATGGTTTACTTACAGAGTTAACTACTGACAAAAAAGAATTTACAGGCAAAAAAAAATTCTTTTTAGAAAAAAAATAAGGAGATTATTTTTTTGTTTCGAGTAAAAAACTTTTTTTTAAATCAGGTCTTAGTCTGCTTTTGAAAACAGCATGCGCATTTTCTTTTTTTCTTCCTTTACGCAATTTTAGTTGGGCTTCGTGTGGAAGGTTAATAACTTCAACGCATTTGGGAGTGCAGCAGCCCTGGTGTTTTTCAGCACATGTTTTACATTGTATAAAAAGCAAATGACAATCGTCATTAGCACAGTTAACATGATTATCGCAGGGGGTACCACATTGATGGCAAACACTTACAATGTCGTTACTTATCCGTTCGCCCATGCGTTCGTCAAATACAAAATTTTTCCCCTTAAATTTATTTGCAAGTCCTTTTTGTTTTATTTCACGTGCATATTCAATAATTCCACCATAAAGCTGATTTACGTCCTTAAAGCCATGATGCTTAAAATAAGCACTTGCTTTTTCGCAGCGTATGCCACCAGTGCAGTACAGCAGTATTTTTTTGTCTTTGGCATCACTAGCCATTTCAATTGCTTTGGGCAAAGCCTGTCTAAATGTATCGGCATCAGGTTTTAGTGCATTTTCAAAGTAGCCCACTTCACTTTCGTAATGATTGCGCATATCAATTACCACTGTGTTTTTGTCAGCTAAGGCACTGTTAAATTCTTCGGCATTTAAATGCTTGCCAACATTGGTAACATCAAATGCATCATCACGCAATCCATCGGCTACAATTTTATTTTTTACCCTTACTATGAGTTTGTAAAACGATTTTCCGTCATCCTCAACAGCAATTTTTAGTGGAACCCCTTTTGTTTTTTCGTTAATGCTGAGGTAATCAATAAATGGTTGCCAGTTATTTTCAGGAACACTTATTTGTGCGTTAATACCTTCGTTTGCAAGATAAATTCGCCCCAGTATATTTAAGTCAGAAAAACAAACATACATGGCGTTGCGAAAAACTTCTGTGTTTTCAATTTGTACATAGCGGTAAAAGGAAAGTGTTATACGTTTAAACGGCTCTTCCATCAAACGCTTTTTTAATTCTTGCTTGTTTTTAAGATTGCGAAGTTCCATGCAAAAAATTTATTCGCTATAAAGCAATAACAAGTTATTGCTTTTTGTTTTTATACCAAACGAACCATGCTGCGCCACCAAGCACATACGGGATTGCCATCAGGTAAAGAATGCCTTTGTTTAAACCACGACCTACAGAATGGCCTTGCTCCACATTCGATTCGGCACTGGCACGGCAAACACTGCATTGTGCATTTGCTATGCCGCTTATTAAAATAAAAATCACTGATAGTATAATGGCAATTTTTTTCACTGTATTCAATTAAACAATGTTAAACAGATAGTGTTCGTTTAATGGCCACTTGTTCATAGCCCTCAATAATATCGCCCACCTTTATGTCGTTATAGTTTTCAATATTTAGCCCACATTCAAATCCTGACGAAACTTCTTTTACGTCATCTTTAAATCGTTTTAGGGATGCAAGTTTTCCGGTAAAGGCCACAATGCCATCACGAATTATGCGTATGCTGGTATTGCGCGCCATTTTACCATCAAGTACCATACATCCTGCAATCGTTCCTACTTTAGGTATTTTAAATATTTCGCGCACTTCAATGTTGGCAACAATTTTTTCTTCATACTCTGGAGCAAGCATTCCCTCCATGGCAGCTTTAATTTCATTGATGGCATCGTAAATGATAGAATACAATCGTATTTCAATATCCTCTTTTTCGGCAAGTTTTCGTGCGTTAACAGATGGACGAACCTGAAAGCCTACAATTATAGCATTGGAGGCTGATGCCAGCAACACATCTGATTCAGTAATGGCTCCCACTGACTTATGAATTACATTTACCTGCACTTCTGAAGTTGATAGTTTTAAAAGTGAATCAGCCAATGCTTCAATGGAACCATCCACATCACCTTTTACAATTACATTGAGTTCTTTAAAGTTTCCGATAGCAAGTCGTCTTCCTATTTCGTCAAGAGTAATGTGTTTATGTGTGCGTATTCCTTGTTCGCGTTGTAACTGCAATCGTTTGTTGGCAATTTCACGCGCTTCACGCTCATCATCCATTACGTTAAATTGATCACCAGCCTGAGGAGCACCACTTAACCCAAGTATTAAAGCAGGTGTCGAAGGGCCCGCTTCGGATATTTTTACACCATGTTCATTAAACATTGCTTTAACACGTCCACTAAAACAACCAGCAAGCACAACATCACTTATTTTAAGTGTACCAGTTTGTACCAATACGGTGGCTATGTAACCTCGCCCTTTGTCAAGCGAAGATTCTACTACTGTTCCTTTAGCATTTTTATTAGGATTAGCTTTAAGGTCCAACAGTTCGGCCTCAAGCAATACTTTTTCTAAAAGCAAATCAACATTTAATCCTTGTTTGGCCGAAATTTCCTGACACTGGTATTTTCCTCCCCAATCTTCTACCAATATGTTCATTTTGGAAAGTTGTTCGCGTATGCGCTCAGAGTTTGCACCGGGCTTATCAATTTTATTAATGGCAAAAACAATAGGTACGTTTGCTGCCTGTGCATGATTTATAGCCTCAATGGTTTGCGGCATTACGCTGTCGTCAGCAGCAATAACAATGATGGCAACATCAGTAACCTTTGCTCCGCGGGCACGCATGGCAGTAAAAGCTTCGTGGCCGGGTGTGTCAAGAAATGCAATTTTTTTCCCGTTCTCTAATTTTACCTCGTATGCCCCAATATGTTGTGTAATACCGCCCGCTTCACCTGCAATTACATTTGCTTTACGTACATAGTCAAGTAAAGAAGTTTTTCCGTGATCAACGTGTCCCATTACAGTAACTATTGGTGCACGTTGTTTTAAGTCCTCCGGTTTATCCTGCTCATCTTGTATGGCTTCCTGAACTTCAACGGATACAAATTCAACGGTACATCCAAACTCTTCGGCAACCACGGTTAATGTTTCGGCATCAAGGCGCTGGTTTATCGAAACAAACATTCCTAAGCTCATGCATGTGGAAATAATTTCGGTTACCGGAACGCCAATCATTTTAGCAAGTTCGCTTGCCGATACAAATTCAGTTACTTTAATTACTTTTTTGTCAGATGATTCTTGCTCTAATGCGGCTTGCTCTTCTTGTGCCTGTTCACGTTTTTGTTTTCTGAGCTTTGAAGAACGAGATTTGCCACCACCACTTAAACGAGCAAGTGTGGCTTTTATCTGGTCTTGTATTTCTTTATCGGTAACTTCAGGTTTAACTTCATCCTTACGGGGTTTACCTCTAAAATCATTTCTTCTTTTAAAGTCACCTCCGGTTCTTGGCCCACGATCATCAGTACGCTGTGATGTTACGTTTTGACCTTCCCGTTCGATATTTACTTTTTTGTCTTTGCGTTTGCGTTTCTTTCTTCTCCTGTCATCTTCTACGCTTGATGCAATGGGTTTTTTCTTGGGCGGATCAACTGGTAGCTCAATTTTTCCTAAAATAGTTGGACCTGAAAGTTTTGATCGCTCTGTGCGAAACACTTCCTGTTCAGTAGAAGTGGTTTCTTCTTCGCTCTTTTCCTCTGAGGCAACCGGTGCTTCAGGTTCTTTTGTTTCGGCTACCGGCTCAGTTGTTTTAATATCATTGGTTACTTCAACCGGAATTTCAGCAATAGGTTCTTCTTCTTTTTTCTTCTTTGAGGTTTTTTTCTTTGGGGTTTCTTCTTCTGTTGGCGCAGTTGCTTTTTTCTTTTTGGTTTCTTTAACTTCTTCTTCTTTCTTCTTGGCGGTTTTCTTTTTTGGTTTTTCTAATTCCTCTAAGTTTATTTTATCAAGAACTTTTGGAGATTTTAATTTTTCAGCCTTAATTTTAGTAATTTCTGGTTCGGCTTTAATTTCTTTAGGCTCTTCTTTTTTAGCTTTAGCAGGCGCTGGTTTTTCGCTGGCTTTTTGCTTTATATTATATAGCTGTTGTTTTAAGTCATCATCCGATTCCGGCTCGGCCTCTTTAATTTGCTTTGTAGCAGCAGACTCTTTGGCTTCAATGATGGTGTTTTCTCGTTTTTGTTTTTCGCGAGTTATTTCGTCTGCCTCCTGCTTGGCCAGCAAATCAGGTGCAAACTCTTTCATTAAAAGGGTGTAAGCATCGGCCGTGATTTTGGTGTTGGGGTTTTTTTCAACCTTTATGCCTTTTCCGTTAAGAAATTCAACAATATGGTCGATTCCCACTCCCAAATCTTTGGTAGCTTTAATTAATCGTACGTCTTTTTTTTCTTCAGCCATTAAAGCAATTTAGTTTTTTACTTACAACTTTTAAGATTGATAATTTTATTTTTTACTCAAACTCCTCATTTAAGATGCGAACTACTTCTTTTATTGTTTCTTCTTCCAAATCGGTGCGCTGTACTAATTCATCAACAGGAATTGCTAATACATCTTTTGCGCTGTCGCAACCAATTTTTTTGAATTCTTCAATAATCCAGGGTTCTATTTCATCGGTAAATTCATCCAAATCTACGTCTTCATCGTCTTCTACTTCGCCATCGCGGTAAACATCAATTTCGTATCCTGTTAAGCGGCCAGCAAGTTTAATGTTGTTACCGCCTTTACCAATAGCAAGAGAAACCTGATCGGGTTTCATAAAAACAGATGCACGTTTTGTTTCGTCATCCAGTTTTATTTCGGTAATTTTTGCGGGGCTTAGTGCTCGCTGTATGTATAGGGATAGGTTGTTGGTAAAGTTTATTACGTCAATGTTTTCGTTTCGCAGTTCGCGAACGATGCCGTGTATGCGTGAGCCTTTCATTCCTACGCACGCTCCTACTGGATCAATACGGTCGTCATAGGATTCAACAGCAACTTTGGCGCGCTCGCCAGGTTCGCGAACTATGTTTTTTATAGTTATTAGTCCGTCAAATACTTCGGGTACTTCAAGTTCAAATAATCGTTCGAGAAACAAAGGGGAGGTGCGTGATAAAATTATTTTTGGGCTGCCTCCCTGCATTTCTACTCGTAAGATAACGGCACGTACGTTGTCGCCTTTTTTGAAGAAGTCGGCAGGTATTTGTTCTGATTTTGGAAGTATCAGTTCGTTGCCATCATCGTCCATTATCATTATTTCTTTTTTCCATACCTGATACACTTCACCGGTCATGATGTCTCCAACGCGGTCTTTGTATTTTTTGTAGATGGCATCTTTTTCGAGTTCCATTACGCGTGATACAAGGTTTTGGCGCGCGGCAAGCACTGCCCTGCGGCCAAAGTCATCAAGCTTTACTTCTTCGGTAAGGTCTTCGCCTACTTCAAAGTCGGGTTGAATTTTTACGGCATCGCTGTAGGCAATTTGGGTGTTTGGGTCTTCTACCATACCGTCTTCTACGATAGTGCGGTTGCGCCAAATTTCAAGGTCGCCTTTGTCGATGTTAATTACTATGTCAAGGTTGCTGGCTTCGCCATATTTCTTTTTAAGCATGCCTCTGAACACATCTTCGAGTATGCTCATCATGGTGGCTTTGTCGATGTTTTTAAAATCTTTAAACTCGCTGAACGATTCAATTAATATGGAGTGCTCCATTGTAATGTGTTATTTTATTGTTTGTTAAAATTTATTTCCAGTTTTGTTTCTTTTACATCAGTAAACAAAAAGTTTACGGTTTCTTCTTTACGCACTTTTGTTTTTCCTTCGCGCACGGTTGCTGTTTCATATATGCTAAACCCGTTTTGGTTTGCGTCATCAAGGCGGCCTGTGTGCACGCGCCCTGTTTTGGTAACGACTTTTACTTGCCGGCCAATTCTTTTTTGGTATTGCTGGAGTACCTTTAGTGGCTGATCCATTCCGGGTGAGCCTACTTCGAGTTCGTGTGTGTCGAGGAGGCCTGATGCATCTAAGTTGTTATAAAGGAAACGGCTGACATCGGCACATTCGTTTATGGTAACTCCTGTGGGTTTATCAAGCAACACTATTATTTTACCGGGTGTAATTTTTATTTCAACCGGAAAAATTTCGGTTCCTGTTATTTTTTGATTTACGAGAGAAGTAATTAATTCTGCACTCATTATTATTAATAAAAAAGGGGACGGTGTCCCCTCTTTTCCTTTCAATACGGGAGCAAATATAGATAAAATTAAAATATAAAAACCCCTGTGGTCGCTTATAAATTTCCTCTCAGAGCCTGTTCGCGCTCAATGGCTTCGAATAGGGCTTTGAAGTTGCCTTTGCCAAATGATTTGGCTCCCTTGCGCTGGATGATTTCGAAGAAGAGGGTGGGGCGGTCTTCGACCGGTTTGCTGAAGAGTTGGAGTAGGTATCCTTCGTCATCACGATCGACAAGTATGTTGAGGTCTTTGAGGGGTTTGATGTCTTCGTCAATTTTTCCTACTCGGTCGAGCAAATCGTCATAGTATGAATCGGGCACTTGTAAAAATTCTACTCCGCGTGAGCGCAGTTCGGTTACAGTTTGAATAATGTCTTTGGTTGCAATGGCAATGTGTTGCACACCGGCACCACGGTAAAACTCGAGGTACTCGTCAATTTGTGATTTCTTTTTTCCTTCGGCAGGTTCATTTATGGGAAATTTGATGTATCCGTTGCCATTGCTCACAACTTTGCTCATAAGGGCTGAGTATTCGGTGGATATGTCTTTGTCATCAAAGGTTAACAGTAACTTAAATCCCATTACATCTTCGTAAAACTTTACCCACTCGTTCATTTTACCCAGTTCGACATTGCCTACACAATGGTCAACATATTCTAACCCCACGGGTGTGGTTTTTACTTTTGCCTGTGCTGCACGGTAGCCAGGCATAAATGTGCCTTTGTAGTTTTTGCGCTCAACAAATTTGTGAATGGTTTCGCCATAGGTGTGTATGGCCGATATTTTTATTTCGCCATTTTCATCGGATAGTGCTGTAGGTTGGGTGTGAGCATGTGCCCCTCGAGACATGGTTTCATAAAAAGATTTTTCGGCATCGTCAACCCATAATGCGAGCACTTTAACGCCATCGCCATGTTTGGCAACGTGCTGTGTTATTTCTGAATTGGGGTCGAGGGATGTGGTAAGTACAAAACGTATTTTACCCTGCTGCAGTACATAAGAAGCGCGGTCGCGTACTCCCGTTTCGGGGCCTGCATAGGCTACAAGGCTAAAGCCAAAGGCTGATTGGTAATAATAGGCAGACTGTTTCGCATTGCCTACATAAAATTCGATATGGTCGGTTCCGTTTAGGGGTAAAAAATCTTGTGACATGGTGTAATTTTTTAACAAAAGTTATTGTGAACTTAGATGGTCAAAATTAAGAAAAAAAGGGGATGGTTTGTTTATGGTATAACGCAGGTTTAGTTTTGAAAATATTTTAAAATAAAATTTTCGCCATTGTCAAAAAAAACTTTATCTAAAAGTTGGGCAGGAGTTTGCTTGCAAAGCAGATTTTGTTTGTTGATAAAAGCAGCATAGTCGGATAAAATGGTTTCTAAAAATTTTTGAAACGCAGGCATATCGGCAGCCGTAGGGCAAATGTCAATGGGGTTCATCATACCATCAAAGTCGGAACCAATGGCAAGGTGATTCCAAGCATCGCATACATTGCAGTTGGGCCTGTTGGTGCAGCTATATTCAACCATGTAAAACATGTTGCGCAAGAAAGGTTCGGCAACAGCAATACTATCAATAGTTGAAAGCGGGTATCCTTTTGCAAAAAAGTATTTGCGTAAAACATCGGCATGCTTAATATGTGTACCAGAAGTATCGCGGCCTAAGCTGGTATAGTTGGGCATATCTTTTCCAAGTACGCGCTCTTCCAGGGTAATGCCAATAATTCCATCACGGCTAATGATTTCGCTTATTTCTTCGTCATATAAATTAATGCTCCAGGGGTAAAACCATCCTGATTTAAGAGGCTGATAGTCGGAAGCAGAAAGGCACCCTTCGCGGTTTTGCAATTGTGTGAGGTAATAATATTGTGGCGAAGTAATCTCTTCGTAAGCATCAGGAAAAGGGCACATACCTGTGAGTTTAGCAAGGGGCTGGTTTTTTCCGCTTACAGCACAATGGCTTGCTATGATGGGAACATCGGTGCGATGGGCGGTATCCAGGTAATGGAGATAATCCTTGCGTCCCTGCAGGTCGAGGTGTTTAAGGTCGATGTAGATGGGGTGCGCACCATTGGATGTGTCGAGTAAGGCATTAACTACTTTCCAACCTATGGTGCTAACATAATCGGAGTTAACCTGACAATGGCACGACTGCAATGAGGATGTTTTTTTTGAAAGAATTTTTTGGCTGAGTTTTTTTGTTGAATCGTTGCTTAAGGTTTTCCAGTTGTCCTGAAGGATGAGTTGTTCGGTAACATCGTTTTGGAGAGTATCTATTATTCCTTCGCCATAGCGGGTAAAAAGGGTGCGTCTAAAGCGGTTGCTTCGCATGCTATTGGCTTGTAGTTCGTCTCTGAGGCTTATGCCCAGTTTTTTTTCGGCAATGTCAAGTGTTTTTGCAAAGCCAGCAATTTTATTCCAGGCAAAGTGGCCAAGGTTTATAAAAAATATGCGATGGTCAAGTGTTTTAAGTGTGTGAATGTTATTTAGTATTTCGTCTTCGCATTCTTTATCGCAGTATGGGTTGTTATAATATTGTTTTTTTGAAATGCGGTCGCCATGTAAAACGTGTCCTCCTTCAATGGTAAGTATAAGTGCGGTTTTTTTTTGTGCATACAGTTGTTGAAGGTGCGCTTTGTTTTTTGCTAGCACTATAGTGTTGGTATGGTTGGTGTTGGTTTCGGTATGATTTTTTAAATAGTTGTATTCTCCCATAAACTCATCAAAACTGCTGTTGCCTTCTTCTCCAAGTTTTTTCAGTCGCTTTGCGTTCATGCCTGTAGCAAACTTTTGTGTAATTTTTCGCATCTTAATAGGAATGCGTAGCATGTATTTATAAATTTTGAGTTGAACCTTGGTATCGCTTGCAAATTTTTTTTCAATTGGAGTAATGGAGGTACAAATGATGGTGGCATTTGATTTTTCGAGTTGGTGGTACGATGACTGTGTGTAGGTTTTAAAATTAGAAAAGCCACCGGTACGTTTTGCTTTTTTGATTTTGCATTTGTTTTTATCGGCATCCCAGTTGGTTGTTGAAAGTGAAGTGCCGGATGCGGGCATGTCTTCAGGTTTTGAGGTAAGGGAGTAGTAGCGTTTCATGGAGTTGTGCGAGTGTAAATCGACATATCCGGTGCGCCTTTGAGGCAGTTGAGAAAGGGCGGTAAGTGAGATAAAAATAAACGCAAGTAACGTGTATGCAATTACAGTTCTCATTTTACAATTGGTTTAAGGTTGAATGGTGAAAGTAGAAAATTAATTAAACAGTATGGCAATGGCACCAAGCGTTTTTTTGATGGATGAAAATAGTAGGGTGCGCAGATAAGAAAAGTGATATAAAACAAAAGAGCGATGAATATTCATCGCTCTCGCTCCCCCTCCTGGGCTCTAACCAGCTCCGATAGCTATCGGAGCCATGATTAACAGTTGATATATTTATGCAAAAGTTTTTCCACCATTTCGGGATATTGTTTTAAATTGGTGATATATACTTTGCTTTTCATTTTTTTTATGTGTTTTTCAATTAGTTGGGCTTGCTCAACTGAAGAGCATTTAACTTCCAAATACAAACTCCAAGGCTTGCCTCTCGCAGTAAACTTATTGTTATAATAATCTTCATTATGCCTTTGGGTGCGTAGCAATACACTTTCATTTGTGAATCCAACATAAAATCCATTTGTTGATTCAAAAAACAAAATATAGACACTTGCCATTATTATAAAATAAAAGAGCGATGAATATTCATCGCTCTCGCTCCCCCTCCTGGGCTCGAACCAGGGACCCCATGATTAACAGTCATGTGCTCTAACCAGCTGAGCTAAGGAGGAATGTTTTCTCTCTTTAATCAATAGGTAAGGGAGAAAACAACCTTTTTAGCTTCATGCCATTCCGGTAAAACCGGAACCAAAGCACGTGTATGGACTCTGTATTTCTACAAAAGGGAGCGCAAAAATAGAAAGTTTAGTTAAATGACAAAATCAGATGTAAATTTTTTTAGGACTAAAAAAGGTGCCAAAGCAACTGATAAATGGTGCAGGAAAATGCAAAAAAAATAATGTGTTTATTTACTTTTAGTTACTTCTACAGGTATGTAGTCCATGTCAATTTGTAAAATCTCAATGTCGTTTGAAGTAAGCTTCGCGCTTCGCTCAACCAGTAAAACACAGCCGTTTAAAACGAGCAGGTTACGGTATTTAGAGCCATCGCGGGCAATAACTTTTATTCGATGCATATCCGGATTGCTTATTGCCTTAAATGCGTGGTAGAGATAATTTAAAAAACGGTCGGGAATGATAACTTGTTTATAAGACATAAATTTTAGAATTTTTTATATTCATACGTACACTAATTTAAAATGGTTTCTAAAAAAACGATTTGGTTCATTGTATGGAGGTTTGGTACAATGTATTGTTGTATTAAAAAAATTCTAAATTAAAACCACCATTGTAGCTACCCACTTTAAACAATGTAGTATTCAAGAATTATCTTTACCCAAATTTTTAGTTGCTATGAGTTTTATAGAAGAATTAAAATGGAGAGGCATGCTGCAGGATATAATGCCAGGAACAGAAGAGTTGTTAAACAAAGAGATGGTTACGGGTTATATAGGATTTGATCCGACAAGCGATTCGTTAGGGATTGGCAATATGGTGCAGGTAATGATGCTTTTGCACTTTCAGCGTGCCGGCCATAAACCCATAGCTTTGGTTGGCGGTGCTACGGGCATGGTTGGCGACCCCTCTGGCAAATCGGCTGAGCGAAATCTGCTTGACGAAAATACACTCAATTACAATTTAAGATGCCAGAAAAAACAACTCGAGAAATTTTTAGATTTTAACTGCGGAAAAAACGCTGCAGAAATTGTAAATAACTACGATTGGTTTAAAGAGTTCAAGTTTTTGGAATTTATAAGGGACATAGGCAAGCATATTACCATAAACTATATGCTTTCAAAAGACTCGGTAAAAAACAGGCTTGAAAATGGCATGAGCTTTACCGAGTTTAGTTATCAGTTGGTGCAGGGCTATGATTTTTATTATTTATGGAAAAACAATGCGGTAAAATTGCAAATGGGGGGTAGCGATCAATGGGGAAATATTGTTACCGGAACCGAGTTAATAAGGCGCAAGGAAGGTGGTGAAGCATTTGCACTTACCACACCACTTATTAAAAAGTCTGATGGAACAAAATTTGGGAAAACAGAAAGTGGAAATATTTTTTTGGATAAAACTAAAACATCAGCCTACGCATTTTACCAGTTTTGGCTTAATGCATCTGATGAGGATGCAAAAAATTATATCCGGGTATTTACACTTTTATCAAAAGCCGAAATTGAAAAACTTGAAGATGAACATACCAGTACACCTCATCTTAGGATTTTACAAAAAGCAATTGCAAGGGATGTAACCATACGCGTACATTCAGAAGCCGATTACACTAAAGCCGTTGAGATAACAGAAGTTTTTTTTAATGGAAGTGCCGATGATTTAAAAAAACTATCAAGGCAGGATTTGGAATCGGTTCATCAAAGTTTAGGGAAAAATTCTTTTACCTTAAGTAAAAAAGATTTGATAAACGGCATTGCCATTTTGGATTTACTGGCTCAGCACACTCAAATATTCCCTTCAAAAGGCGAAGCTAAAAAAATGATACAAGCTAATGGTTTTTCACTGAATAAAGAAAAATTGACAGATATTAATTTGTCCATTTCAATTTCAAACCTTGTGTGTGCACATTTTCTTATTTTTCAAAAAGGAAAGAAAAATTTCTTTTTGGTAAAGGTTGACTAACCGTTGCGGCCTTAATTTGGGTTTAAAAATTAATTTTTTGTAGTTAAACCTTACATCTGAGAAACTTAGATGCATTTAGGTAACATTTTTTTTGCTGGTGTAGTATAATGCCATAATCAAAAGCATTTTTTGTTGGCACTTATGGTACGATTTATACCTATTACATTTTTACTTTTTTGGTTAAGCAGCAGCGTAGCTCAAACAGTTAATACTGTTGCCGGTACTCTAGGTGTTTCCGGATCGGCTAATGGTACTGGAACCTCCGCATCGTTTAACAGCCCGCATGGTATTGCATGCGATGCAGCAGGAAACATTTATGTTGCTGACAGAAACAATAATAAAATCAGGAAGATTACACCAGCAGGTGTGGTAACAACATTTGCTGGTTCGGGTGTTGCAGGTAGCAATGACGGTATTGGGTTAAGCGCTTCGTTTTTTGAGCCTTGGGGTATTGCCTGCGATAATGCCGGAAACTTATTTGTGGCCGATACCAAGAATTATAAAATAAGGAAGATAACCCCTGCAGGCGTTGTAACAACCATTGCCGGTGCAGGCACTTCGGGTAATACCAACGGGCCAGCCGCCACAGCACAGTTTGGGTTTCCAACAGGAATAACCGTAGCCCTTAACGGTGATATTTTTATAACAGAGTTTATGACACATACCATTCGCAAACTTAGCGGAGGTACTGTTTCAACCATGGCCGGTACACCCAGTTTATTGGGCGATGTGGATGCTACTGGTGCAGCTGCACGATTTAATCATCCACATAGTATTGCAGTGGATGTTTCAGGCAATTTATATGTGGTAGATGCGTGGAATAATAAAGTAAGAAAAGTAACACAGGCAGGTGTGGTAACCACATTTGCAGGAACCGGTGTGGCGGGTTTTGCCAACGGACCCTCTTTAACAGCACAGTTTAATCAGCCGTGGGGAATAACCATTGATAATGCAGGTGCATTATATATTGGTGATGTAAATAATTTTTTAATTCGAAAAATAGCAGCAGGCAATGTTACAACGTATGCCGGCACACAAGGCGTTTCGGGAAGTGTAAATGGTCCTGCACTGTCGGCAGAGTTTAACAGCCCTACCTGTATGGCCTTTTTCCCACCTTCAACCTTTTATGTTGGTGATGAGGGCAATGAATTAATCCGTTCTATTTCAACACAGGCAGCAGGTAATATAACACTTGCAGCGCAAAACAATGCAACAACATTTTGTACAGGCACACCTGTAACCATTACGGCAACACCAGCGGGGCTATTAAACTATGTTTTTAAGGATGGCCCTTCTATTATAGGTACTAACAATACAGGCGTATTAACAATATCAAACTTTACAGTTGGTGTGCATAGTATAACATGTACAGCCGGATCAAGCAGCACTTCATCGCCTCTTGTAATAACAATTGTAAATGCAGGTACAGCTACGGTTTCCCCTGCCGGCCCTGTTACCACTTGTGCAGGCAATAATGTAACATTAACGGCTTCACAAGGCTTAAGTTATTTGTGGTCCAACAATCAAACCACACAATCAATATCACCCACCACATCAGGAAACTATGTTGTAACTGTTACGTATGGGCCGGGTTGCACTTCTGTATCAGCACCGGTAAGTGTTACTGTTAACCCTAAACCCATTGCTTCAATTTCTCCTGCCGGACCCATAAATATTTTAAGTGGTCAATCGGCAACACTCACTGCAAACACTTCGTCAGGATATTTGTGGTCAACCAATGCCACCACACAATCTATTTCTGTTTCTGCATCAGGATATTATTGGCTTAAAGTTAAAAATGCGGCCGGCTGCTGGTCAGAGTTTGATTCGGTTCAGGTAATAGTATCCACCCCATCAAGTGTAACTATAACAGCCGGTGGACCCACAAACTTTTGCCCTGGTGATTCGGTAATGCTTTCATCATCTCAGGCATCCGGCAATCAGTGGTATAAAGATAACGTGGCAATACCAGGGGCAACTTCTCAAACACTTAAAGCAATGCAAACCGGATCGTATAAAACGGTAGTAACATTTGGCGCAACAACACTTACTTCAAATGCAATTGTTGTTTCGCATAAGTATATACCAACTTCGCTTGTTGCACATGATGCCACAGTATGTAAATGGAGTACTGCCGAATTATTGATTGACCCACAAACAAATGTTTCATATACATGGTATGAGCAACTAACAGGTGGTACTGCTATTGCTACGGGAAATGGATTTATAACTCCCGCTTTGCCTGAAGCAAAAACGTATTATGCCGAGATAAATTCCAATGGTTGCAAAAGTTTGCAGCGCTTTGCTGTTAATGCAAATTTGTATGCTGAAATAAATCCATCGTTTACAAATACAGATGCTGTTAAAGGCTCAAACGGATATTCCATTGCCTTTACAAACACAACTTCATCAGCAGATGTAAATTATTTATGGAATTTTGGTGACAATACCACTACTGAAGATTTTTCGCAGGAAGCAAATCCGGTTTACAGTTATCCTGCCGAGGGCGATTATGTTGTTACACTTATTTCAACGGATGGTAATAGTTGTGTTGATACAACTTTTAAAACAGTTAGTGTTTATCTGCAGCACGATTTGTTTTTACCATCAGCATTTACACCTAACAACGATGGCATTAACGATATTTTTAGATTAAAAGGAACGGGCTATACATCGGCAACCATGGTAATTTTAAACCAATGGGGCCAGGTAATATTTGCCAATGACAATGCGGCCATTGGATGGGATGGAAATGTAAAAGGGCATCTGGTTCAAAACGGAACATATGCGTACATGGTAAAAATAAAAATGAAAGACGGTGAAGACAAATTAATGAAAGGAAATGTGAGTGTAATAAAATAATGCAACAAAGGATGAAAAAAAATATATCTGTTTTATTTTTTGTATTGTGCGCTTTGGTTGTAAAAACCAATGCACAGGATTCGCATTTGTCGCAGTACTTTAATAACCCTGTTTATGTAAATCCTGCTTTGGCAGGAAATAATATCCAAAACATGCGTATTGCTGCTGACTACCGCAGCCAATGGTCGTCAAGCGGCAGTCCCTTTAAAACACAAACAATAGGCCTTGATAAAATTGTAAACCGTGTTGGGTTTGGAATAATGGGGAGCAAAAACTCAGCGGGCAAAGATGGGTTTAATAAACTTAACCTGTTAGGCGGCCTGAGCTATCGGATGAAATTTGGTGAAGAAAAGCAGCACGAAGTTACCGCAGGTTTCCAGGTGGGTTTGCTTCAAAAATCATTTGACCCAAATAAACTTTCGTTCGAAAATCAATATTCGTATGACATAGGTTATGACCCAAGTGCATCAAGCGGAGAAACATTTGCAAATACTAAAGTGAGCCGCCCTGATGTAAATTTTGGAATAACATACTTTTTAGGCCAAGGTAATCCTGATATTATGGTAAAGCCATTTGCAGGTATTGCTTTTTCGCATGTAAATAAACCCAAGGAATCGTTTATAGAGCAAAACAATGTAACGCCTGTTAAAACCACTTTGCATGGAGGTATGGGAATTATGTGTGGAAAAAAAATGGAGTTAAAGCCAATGCTTTTATACATGAAGCAAGACCAGTTTAGCGAGTTTAATGCAGGTATTGTTTCAGAATTTGCACTTGAAAATTCCAATACAATAAAGTTTGGAGTGTTTCATCGAAATAAAGATGCAATGATTGTGTATGCGGGATATCAAATAAATAAAGTACTGCTTGGAACAAGTTATGATGTAAACACATCGGCATATAATAAAGCAAGCAATGGCAATGGCGCGTTTGAAGTTTCGCTTGTTTATACACCGCAGGGAAAACAAGCAGGCAAGAAAATTAAAAAACCAGAACCCAAAAACACAAAGCCAATTAATAAAAAGAAATTGCCTGAGCCAAAACTTAAGCGCCCCGATTTTTATACAACAGCAATTTCTATTCATACAACACAGCTTGCACAAAGCAACAATACACTTGAGCCTGTAAAACCAGAAGCAATAGCAGCAGCCATCATTTTACCTGAAAAATTAAAAGATACCGAAACAAAAACGAATGCTGTTGTATTGCCGGTTATAGCTAAAGCAGATACTAAAGCAATTGTTCAAAAAAATGCTGAGCCTGTGATAAAACCGGAGGTTAAGCCCGCACCTGTTAAAGATCAGGTAGCCAAATCTGTTAAGCCTTCCGAAACTACTCCGGCAAGCGAACTTGCCAATGCTGAATTCGAAAGATTGGATTTTGTACTCTTTACTCCGTTTACTACCAATTATGATATTAATAACAAGTTTGATGTAGTTGAAAGTGTAATTGATTTTCTGTTTAAATATCCAACAAGCAAAATTTTACTTGCAGGAAACACGGATGATGTTGAGCAGCGCGTTAAACCTGCACTGGGATACTTGCGTGCCGATGAAGTAAAAAATTATATAGCAAGCAAAGGCGTGGATATAACACGTATTAATTTGCTCAATGCAAAAAATTTGAATCCGTTAAGCAGTGGAACACCCGATTCGCCCATTGATTTAAACAGGCGCGTTGATATTTTTCTTGTTAAATAAAAATAATGTATGCAACCCAACCTACTAAAATTTTTTTTCCCGTTTTTGTTTTCATTTGCCATTACTGCGCTTATTATTCCAGCCTGGATTAGGCTTTGCGCCAAATGGAAATTGTTTGATAAACCCGATGCCCGCAAACATCATACGGCCACCGTTCCTACTATGGGTGGCATTGCAATTTTTGCCGGCTTAATAATTTCTTTTTTCCTTTTTAGCATTTTTGAAAACAGCAGCAGCATGCAGTTTGTAATTGCAGCAGCATTTATTTTATTCCTCACCGGTTTTTTTGATGACTTAACAGATATACCTGCAAAAAGGAAATTGCTGATTCAGTTTATTACTGCATTAATTGTAACAGCTGGTGGAATAAAAATTGAAACACTCAATGGCTTGTTTGGCTTACATCAAATACCTCTTGTGGCACAATATGCTTTAACAACGTTTTTAATTTTATTTATTACCAATGCCTATAATTTTATTGATGGTATTGATGGGCTTGCGGCCATGCTTGGCTTAATTGCCTTATCGGTTTTTGCAATGCTTTTTGCCATCACAGGCCAGCAAAACTTTTTTATTCTTTGTATTTGTTGTATTGGAGCATTGGTCGCGTTTATCTGTTTTAATTTTGATCCGGCAAAAATATTTATGGGCGACACAGGCTCATTGGTTATAGGTTTTATTATTTCGGTTTGCAGTGTAAAATTATTTACCCTGTTTAATCCATTCGCCAGTGGCACCTTGCAAATGATGCCTCAACTAATAACAGGAGCATTGTTTGTTTTAATTTTTGATTTAACACGCGTGGTGTTTATCCGCGTTTACAGCGGCACATCTCCTTTTAAAGCCGACCGTAGCCACCTGCACCACATGGTGTGCAGGCAGGAATTTGGTCACAGAGGGGCATCGGTTATACTATCCTTGTTTAGCATGTTTTTTATTTTAATGTCCTTTGTACTTAAAAGTTTTACTCCTGAAATTTTTATTATCAGTTGTTTTTGCCTTGCCATATTATTGCTCAACTCAAAAGTTATTTCGGTTTTTGCCGCCATCAGAAACAAAATGGCTGGTGTATCCAAAAAGAAATTGGGTGTTGATTATTAACCAAAAGCACCATTGATATGATGGCTTTATTGTGTTCAATATGTAACTTTCTCTATAGTCAACTTACGTACATTTGAGCACAATTTGTAAATTACGTTTTGAAAAAAAGAATAGCTATTTTAGGCAGTACAGGTTCTATAGGCACGCAGGCGCTTGATGTTATACGCAGTCAAAAAGATTTTTTTGAAGTTGAACTACTTACCGCAAATTCAAATACCGAACTTTTAATTGCACAGGCAAAAGAGTTTTTGCCAAATACAGTTGTTGTTTCAGATAAAGAAAAGTATGGAATTTTAAAAGAAGCCTTATCTGCATTACCGATAAAAATTTTTGCAGGTTCTGAATCCATTTTACAATGCGTACAATCAGATGAAATAGACATTGTACTTACAGCCATGGTGGGCTATGCCGGCCTGTTGCCAACCATCGAAGCCATTAAAGCGGGAAAAAATATTGCTCTTGCCAATAAAGAAACGTTGGTAGTTGCTGGTAATATAATTACTACGCTTGCCAAAGAAAAAGGCGTAAATATTTATCCCGTTGACTCAGAGCACTCAGCCATTTTTCAATGCATGGCCGGTGAGTTTCACAATCCCATCGAAAAAATTTATCTCACTGCATCGGGCGGCCCTTTTCGCGGAAAGAGCAAAGATTTTCTTTCTACAATTACAAAGGAGCAAGCGCTTAAACATCCCAACTGGACGATGGGTGCAAAAATTACCATTGACTCGGCCACCATGATGAATAAAGGATTGGAAATGATTGAAGCCAAATGGCTATTTAATTTAAAGCCCGAACAAATTGATGTTATCATCCATCCTCAATCCATTATACACAGCATCGTTCAGTTTACCGATGGAAGCATGAAAGCGCAAATGGGATTGCCCGACATGAAACTTCCTATTCAATATGCGCTTGGTTATCCTAAGAGATTGCCATCTGATTTTCCACGTTTTGATTTTACTGCGTATCCACAGTTAACTTTTGAACAACCGGATAAAAATGTTTTTAGAAATTTAACGCTGGCCGAAGAAGCCATGATGCGCGATGGCAATTTGCCATGCATACTTAACGCTGCAAACGAAATAGCCGTGCAGGCATTTTTAAATGATAACCTAAACTTTAACCACATGCCATTGTTAACGGAACAATGCATGAAAGAAATTTCATACCAGCAAAACCCTTCGCTTGATGATTTAATTATGACCGATAGTGAAACAAGAAAACTGGCAACCACGTTAATAAGTAAAAAGTATAATTTCGCATAAGAAATAAACCACATGACAGGATTGATAATGGCCGCCCAATTGATTTTGGGTTTGGCAATTTTAGTTACGCTTCACGAGCTTGGGCACTATTTGGCTGCCCGCGCTTTTGGAATAAGAGTAGAAAAATTTTATTTATTTTTTGATGCCTGGGGAATAAAATTCTTTAGCTTTAAAAAAGGCGACTGCGAGTATGGCGTTGGCTGGCTGCCATTTGGCGGATACGTAAAAATTTCGGGCATGGTTGACGAGAGTATGGATAAAGAGCAGATGGCGCAACCCCCGCAACCATGGGAATTCCGCAGCAAACCTGCCTGGCAGCGCCTTATTGTAATGACAGGCGGTGTAATCATGAATGTAATATTGGGCATAGCTATTTTTTCGGCCACGCTGCTGCACTATAAGGAAGATTATTTACCCAACAGCGAAGTTAAAAGCATAGTGGCATATAAACTTGGCGAAGAGCTTGGCTTTAAAACAGGTGATAAAGTAATTGCTCTTAATGGAAAATCGTTTGAACGGTTTGATGACATGCTTTCAACACGTGTATTGTTTGGAGCTACGGTAACCGTTTTGCGCAACGGACAGGAAGTAAATATTGTAGTGCCTGATAATTTTTACCGCAAGGCAGGTGCTCGTGTGCGTTCAAATTTTATAGGCTCAGGCCCGTTGATGTATGAGGTGGGCGATGTAGTGGTTGGCGATAATGCGTTTAAAGCCGGTGTTTTAAAGGGCGATAAAATTACAGCTGTTGACGGGCAAAAAATTTCGGGCGATGACTTTTTAAAAGAATATCTGGCAAGTAAAAAAGGCGAAACCGTTTTGCTATCGGTTGAGCGAAACCAAAGCGCAAAAGATATTACAGTAAATGTAAGTTCTAAAGGAACCATCGGTGTGGCTTATGAAACCGGCCCTTTAAACAATGGCAATTATAAGTTGCAACCCTACACGGTTTCTTCGGCTATTGCATTTGGAACTTCGGATGCAATTGAAACACTGGTAAGCAATGCCAAAGGATTTAAAAAACTATTTAAGGGCGAAGAAAAATTTCAGGACAGTATGCAAGGGCCTATTGGCATTGCAAAAATTTATGGTGGCGTTTGGGACTGGCCACGCTTTTGGTATTTAACCGGTTTGCTTTCTATGGTACTTGCTTTTATGAATATACTGCCCATACCTGCATTGGATGGCGGGCATGTTTTGTTTTTAACTATCGAAGCAATTACACGCAGAAAGTTTAGCGATGCCTTTATGGAAAAAACACAAGTGGCAGGCATGGTTTTTTTACTGGCACTTATGGTGTTTGTTATTGGTAACGATATTTGGAAGTTGTTTGATAGTTGATTTTTATTTAACAACCATACATTCATAAAATAATTTGTTGTGCAGCAAATGCTGCTATGCGCGCTTTTAGTTTTGTGTGAAACAAAAATTACCATGTGCAATAGATTAGTTTTAGTTACCACAGCTGCTGTTTTATTTGTTAACCTGTGCGTGGCACAATCTGAAATGCCTGTGCAAATGAATGTACAAACCACACCGCAGCACAGCATCATGCTTATACCTTATGACCCGCGCTTTTATATTTCGGATGCGGATAAGGATATTATTGATGAAACAAAAAAAAATGCTGAGTTAATTCGCAATACGTTTCATAACCGTACCGAGTGGTTTGTGCACCGTGAGTTGAAAGGCCGTTACCCATGCGTATCGCTTTTACAGCACGATACTGTGGCTGAATTTATACAGGCAGCGGGCAGTTTGTTTAACACTACTTCATTTGCGTATGCCAAACCCATGGTACCCGCTTACGAAACGCTTAATAAAGTTTTGTTTAATAACAACAGCGCTGATAATTCTGCATCTGACTCGCGCACAGCCACGCAATACATCAACGAGAAAAATACCAACTACATGAATTCCGTGGTGGGTAAAAAGGAAGTGTTTCAAAAGTTGTTTGAAAAATTCGGCACCGATTATTTTGTTTTTCTAACGCAGTTTGAAATTAAAACCAATTATAAAAACTGCCTTGACATTGCCAACCAGGTATATCAGCGTGATGTGATGCTTCACTTTGCCGTGTATGATAAAAACGGAAAACAAATAGCTGGCAATTTTGCTGTGGCCCACATACCCACATCCACCAATCACATGGACGATATTATAAGCAAGTGTTTTCCACAACTTGCAGAGGGAATAGCCAATTCTTTTTAAAAAAAAAGAGGCCACCATTTTAAGGCAGCCTCTTTGTTTATTTTTAAGTGGGTTTAATTAATGCTTATGCCCATCATCATCTTTATGCTCATGTTTTTCGCCTTCGCCATGTACACAAAGACCCACAATTTCATGAAACACATCGTGCAGTGCCGCAAGTTTTTTGGTAATTACATCATCAGCTTGCTTTTGGTCAACTATCATTTTTAATTCTTTTGACCCGGCAACAAGCCTGTTTACAGCCGATTTAATTTTTTCGGTAGCAAATGCTTCGGGAGCTTTTGATGCCTGCAGTGCTACGGCTTTATCAAGCATTTCGCCAGCGCGCTCTTTAATAGGGGCAAGGTTGCCTTCTTCACTTGGGTGAAACGTGGTTGACATTACGCCATGAAATGTTTTTAACTCAGGCCAGTCGCTGATTTTGTTTTGTGCAATTACGGCTACCGAAAACATCAGCAGCGCAATGGTTGCAATTGATTTTCTGATCATTTGTTTATTTTTTATTTGGTTTAAATTATAGGTGCAAAAATAATTTTATTCGAGTACAAATTTGCTGGTAAATGTTTTTTGGGCAGTGGTAAGACGTACAAAGTAAACCCCCTTGCCAAGGGTATGGGTTTGAACGGCAACTGTTTGCAACCCGGCTGTGTTTTGGGCCACATTTACGTTCATTATTTCTTTACCCACTACATCCAAAATATCAAGTTTTGTAACTTCATCACCGGCAGTGATAAAGGATATGGAAATATTGCCGTTAGCCGGATTGGGATAGGGTTCAAACAACTCTTCGGTTAGTGCAGTGCCGGTTGGGTTATGTATAGCGGTGGTAATGCCATCGTACTTTATTTGTGCATTGGTGGCGCTGGTTTGTATATCATTCAAATCATCGCCTGCAATTAGTGCGAAGGCTACTATTACGCTATCGCCAGCAGCAATGGTAAAGGGGCCTGAGCTTACTGTTTGGCACACATCCATGCCTGTTCCGGTGCCTCCGGCCTGTGCGCGGTTGGTTGACAGGGTGGTGTATTTTTCTGCATCGGTAAAGTCATCGGTTATATCCACACCTCCGCTTCCGCCAGCTACGTTATCAATGGCATAATTTTTAAATCCGCCTTGTGTAAGCAGCTTTACACCGGCCCATGCACCTCCTGCATCGGTGCTGTAGGTGTAACCCATTTTAAGTGTGTTATCCACATCGGCTTTGTTGTTACCAAATGCGGGCACATCCCAATCGCTGAAAATGCCGCTGTACAGATTGCTTAAGGATGCAGTGCCGTTGTTTTTTATGTTGTATTCAACAATTACAAATTTGCGGTTGCCGGCCGATGTCCATGCAAATGTTTTATGCGTTACCAAAACATTTAGGCGCGTGGCCGCAGGAGCATTGTTATCGTTAAACTTTCCGTATAAATCAAAATCGGATGCAACGGTTGGATTAACAATTTGTACCACCTGTGCCGAGGCAAAATCATTGTTGTAAGCAGCCGCATCGCGCACCATATCGCTTACGCGGGTGGCGCTAACACCTATCATAAGCCCTCCATCATAAACAAGATTGGCGCTGTTGTATATAAAACCCAGGCCCTGGGTTGGTGGCCCATCGTTATAATAGTGGCGGCCTTTGCTGGTGATGGATGTGGATACATCGTTTACTGTTACGTTTATGTAATCAACATTTATTACTACATCAAAATACTGGTCGGTGCTGTAGGTGCCATCGCTGCAGTTTATTTTAAAGGTAACTTTTGAGTTTAGCGGTGCGCCTGTGTTTATTTTTACTGTAAAGGGGTCGGCATTGTTGTTTAGGGTGCTCATGGTGGCCATGGCACCGGGGTTGGTGGTTCCGTCAAGTACGGTAACATAGCCTGATGTGGAGGTAAGTGTAACGGTAAGGTTAGTAAGCGGTGCCAGGTAGTTGATTATATCACCGGTAATGTTTAACGTATCGCCAAATACAAAGGCATTGTCGTTATAATCGGTGGTAATAAGGTTATCCATCTTTACTGATTGCGGGCTTTCGGTAAGTGCACGAAAAAGGTTGATGCGGCCGGTGCCTAATTTGCCTGCATAATTTCCGTTGGTGCCTACACCATAAATATTATCGGCAGTCATTTTTAACTGTTCGCCAATTTGCTGTGCATTGTATGATGGAAACATGGCTTTAACCACACCTGCGCATCCGGCAGCAATGGGCGATGCCATGGAGGTGCCGCTTTGGTTTGCATAGGTATTGTTGTAATAGGTTGAGTATATGTTTGAACCGGGTGCGCACATATCCACGGTATAGTTCCAGGTGCTAAAGCCTGATTTGTTATCGCCACTATTGGTGGATGCAATGCTGTAAGCGTATTGATATGCTGAGGGATATTGTGCTATATCGGTGCTGGTGTTTCCGGCCGAGCAAAACACTGTTACATTCATATTGATGGTTGCATACGTAACGGCATCCTGTCCGTACTGTCCGGCACCTGCACCTCCCCACGAGCAGTTAATTACCTGGCAGCCGTGGTCGGCAGCGTAAACGATGCCTTCGTAACCATGGTCGATGGTGGTGGTGGCGGTGGCATTGGCACATTTTACAGCTAAAAATTTGCAGTTAAAGCCGGGGCTTGCCACACCCACGCCATTATCCGTAGAAGCAGCGGCACATCCCGATACGTGCGAGCCGTGCGGGCTTTGATCTATCATAGGGTCGTTATCGTTTTCGCTTACATCCCAGCCACGGTAGTTGTCGGTAAATCCATCGTTATCGTCATCGGTGCCATTAATGGGGTCGGCATAGTTGTATTTGATGTTGTTTTGCAGGTCGGGGTGGTTCCAGTCGGTGCCTGAGTCAACAATGCCTATAACCACACTGGTGTCGCCTTTGCTTATGTCCCAGCCGGCATAGGCCTGAATTTTTGTAAGTGCATACTGGCCACCGGAGGATGGGTCGTTGGGGGTGTAGTGTGCATTGTAGATGTAGCGCGGCTCGGCATATTGTAACATGCCTGTGGACATGAGTTGGTTTATGGTTTTTTCTATATCAGCATTTATATCAATGGTGGCTTCGTAAATCAATGACAGGTCAACCAATTGTTGGCCCATGGCATTGCGCTGTGCTAAGGGTTGTTGTTTTTGTGGAAATATTTTTTGTACCGAAGTGCAGTTTACCATGGTTAATGCTGTGGTAACGGGGCTGCTGGCAATGCCGGTGCGGCTGCAAAAGCTGCGGTAATCAGGTTTTACTTTAAGGATGATGGTTCCTTTTTGGTAATTGGCACCGGGGGCAAGTTTAAATGCCTGGTGAGCCGGGTTGCCTCCATTCATGGCAAATGGGGCGCAAAGCAGCATGGCTGCTGCAAGTAATGTTTTAAAATTCATGTTAGTTTTTTTTAAGATGGGCGAATTTAAACCATTGGCCTATACAGGGCAATAGGGGTAGGGTAAAAAAAAGTTATTAACAGTAAAAACCAAAACCACCCTGTGTGCGTTATTTATGTGTTGTTTTCATAGGCTTATTAAGTTTAGGTTACTCCCGTGGTCAGACGTTGATTGCGGGAGTTATTTTTTTGTGCCTTATTTACCCTGTCCGTGATCGTACAATTTTTTTTGCCTGCGAGCCATTATATGCTTTTGTATATATGGTACTTCCTTTTGATGTTAAGCTACCATACCATTTAATTTTTCCATCCTTATTACACATTTTTTGCCTTACCAATGCTATAAATATGGTTATAAACCATTGAAAAGCAAAGTTACTTTAACAATACCTGAGCACTCCCTGTTTTGGTGCCCAAATGGCCTCTCCCATGTATGGGATATCTCATCCTGTAATCAAAACGGCCTCTCCCATGTATGGGATACCCCATCCTGCAATCAAAACGGCCTCTCCCATGTATGGGATACCCCATCCTGTAATCAAAACGGCCTCTCCCATGTATGGGATACCCCATCCTGCAATCAAAACGGCCTCTCCCATGTATGGGATACCCCATCCTGTAATCAAAACGGCCTCTCCCATGTATGGGATACCCCATCCTGCAATCAAAACGGCCTCTCCCATGTATGGGATACCCCATCCTGTAATCAAAACAGCCTTTCCCATATTCAAAATATCTCATTTTATAAACATAACACAACCTTGCAGCTATGAATATCCACTACTAAAAATCAATACAATGCTTAAAATTTATACAATCAAAAAAATAAATCCATAGCATTGTTTTTTTTAACACAGTTAAATATTCAATGCACTTGTTCACTTTATAGTTAAAATTGAAAACACAACAGCCCCAAGCATTACAAATACATTAATACCAAACTTTATACCTTTGGCGGCAACAATGCAAATAACCCTGTTAAAATCAAAAATACACCGCGTGCGGGTAACGCAGGCCGAGCTAAATTATGTGGGCAGCATTACGCTTGACCAGGATTTGATGTCAGCCTCGGGAATAATGGAGCATGAAAAGGTGCAGGTGGTAAATATTAATAACGGGGCGCGGCTTGAAACGTATGTTATAAAAGGTGAAAGAGGCAGTGGCATAGTTTGCTTAAACGGCCCGGCAGCGCGACTGGTGCAGGTAGGCGATGTTATAATTGTGATTGCATACGCTATGATGACCCCCGAAGAAGCAAAAACATTTAAACCTACTGTGATTTTTCCGGATGAGAATAATAGAATGTAAAACCGAAATACGAAAGTGTTAAATACGAAACAAGAAACCGAAATGCAAAAGGGTAAATACGAAACAAACAATACGAAATAAGAAAAACAAAATTCTGAAACATAAAACTTGAAAACTCTAAAATATATTTTGTTTTTTGCCATAGGCATTTTGTTGCTGTGGCTTACGTTTCGAAACCAGGATTTTGGCAATATAATTTCGAAAATAAAAAATGTGCATAAGGGCTGGCTGCTGGCAGGCATTGTGGTATCGTGCTTTGCGCATTTTAGCCGTGCGGTGCGGTGGAAAATGCTGATAGAACCACTTGGACACAAGCCTAAAATAAGCAACACATTTTGGGCTGTGTGTGCCGGATATTTTGCCAACCTTGCCATACCCCGGCTGGGCGAAATATACCGTTGCGGCACATTGGGCAATGCCGAAAAAATTCCGTTTAACGAGTTGCTGGGAACTGTAATTGTTGAACGGATTATTGATGTGCTTACTGTGTTTGCAGTGATGCTGCTTGTGGCAGCGATGGAGTTTGATTTGATAGGAGGGTTTTTGAATGAAACCATTATTAGTCCGCTTAATGAAAAAATCGGGCACCTTGCTTCGGGTGCATTGTGGGTTACTTTGATTGGAGTGGGAGTGCTGCTTTATTATGGATGGAAGTTTATTTCTAAATCAGAAAAGTTTAAAGGCGTTACTGCTAAAATCAATAACACCGTTAAAGGAATTTTAGACGGGATAAAATCGGTACGCAAACTAAAAAATGGCTGGTTGTTTTTATTTCATACCGTGTTTATATGGGCCATGTATTTTTTGGGTTCGTACTTTGCTTTTTTTGCACTTGATTCAACCTCGGCACTTGGTGTTAAAGAGGGTTTATTTGTACTGGTAATTGCCGGGCTTGGCATGGCGGCCCCGGTGCAAGGCGGCATTGGCGCATATCATTGGATTGTATCACATGGCTTGATGCTGTATAACATACCCGAAACCGAAGGCATTGTGTACGCAACCATGGTTCACGGGTATCAAACATTGCTGCTGATTATACTGGGCGCAATTGGCACAGCTGTTTTGCTGGCAGCAAAAAAGAAAAACGTGTAAGTAGTAAATGATATGGATTACAGCACCGTTATACAAAACAAAATTTTTACCCAACCCGCACTAATGTCATTTTTAACATTGGCCAGGCTGCAATCAAAAAAAATTGTTTTTACCAATGGCTGCTTTGATATTTTGCATAAAGGCCATGCCGATTACTTAGCAAAGGCAAAAAATTTGGGCGATGTGTTGGTGGTGGGATTAAATTCAGACACATCAACAAAAAAACTTAAGGGCGAAGGTCGGCCGGTTAATACAGAAGATGCGCGTGCTTTTTTGCTTGCATCGCTTCACGTGGTTGGTGCTGTGGTTCTGTTTGAAGAAGAAACACCTTACAATCTTATTAAAGCCGTAAGCCCGGATGTGCTGGTAAAGGGAGCCGACTATAAGCCCGATGAAATTGCAGGTGCCGATATTGTAAAAGCAAATGGTGGCCGCATTGAAACCATCGAGTTTTTACAAGGCTTTTCAACAACAGGCATTATCAATAAACTGTTGGGAAAGTAAATTATTACAAATAAAAATACTTTTTAAAAAAAAGATTAATAAATTTGGTAAAATATTTAAGGCATGAACCCGATAAAAAAACACATAGCATTTGCAGCCCTGCTTGCCGTACTTGCATCCTGCGAAAGCAATCACTTTTTTAAATCCGAAAAAAAATTAAAGGGTGATATTATTGGGGTGTGGGACAGGATACCTATTTCGGCCGAAGATAACATCTATGGCGAAAAATGGACGTTTGCAGACGGAGGCGTTACTATGGTTAAAACCCTGGCCGATAACGATACGCTGTACGATGACTATGTGTATGCTGTGAGTATCTGTAGCAGCACTTCACAAACCATCGTTTCGGATACAACAGGGTATTATAACGATTTAAATAAATCAGATTGTCTTGACACGCTAGCTTATGATGTGGGTACCTATACGGTAGATGCCACAGTAGCGGCACCGTTTTTAAAAATAGAAGGATTAAGCGGAGTGGTATCACCTTTTTATAACAGCAAGTGGACCATAGTGCAATTAGACAATGATATTCTTGAAATTGCCACCGACTATCCGGCCAACGCAGGTGTTTTGCAAAAAGAATTTTTAAAAGAGTAGCTTTATTTATTCGCGTATATTCCTTTTATGTTTTTTGCCAATGGTAAATTCGTTTTTCGTTGATTTATGTCGAAAGTAAAATCGGTTTTTATTTGTCAAAGTTGCGGAGCCCAAGCCCCCAAATGGGTTGGACGCTGTGCATCGTGTGGTGAATGGAATACGTATGTGGAAGAGTTAACAAGCACCGGCAGCAATGGTAAATTAAAAACGCTGCGCACGTCAAAGCCTCAAAAAATAAACGAGGTAGAATTACTAAACGAGCACCGCATTGTTTTACCCGACCATGAACTTAACCGTGTGCTTGGTGGTGGGCTGGTGCCCGGCTCATTAATACTGTTAGGAGGCGAACCGGGCATTGGCAAATCCACCTTGCTGCTTCAATTAGCCACTTCATTGCACACTAAAAAGGTGCTGTATGTATCGGGCGAAGAAAGCGAACAGCAAATACGCATGCGTGCCGAACGAACCGGAATAGGAAACACAAACTGCTATGTGCTTACCGAAACTTCGCTTGATACAATACTTAACCACCTGTCGTCATTAAAACCCGATGTAGTAATTATTGACTCGATACAAACATTGTATGCATCGCAAATTGAATCGGCTGCCGGAAGCGTGTCGCAAATACGCGGATGTGCGGGCGAGTTGTTGCGGTATGCTAAAGAATCATCGGCAGCCATTTTTTTGGTAGGGCACATTACCAAAGAAGGAATAATTGCCGGCCCCAAGGTGCTTGAGCACATGGTTGACACCGTGCTTCAGTTTGAGGGCGACCGTCATCATGTATATCGTTTATTGCGCAGTGCCAAAAACCGTTTTGGCAGCACGGCCGAAATAGGTATTTACGAAATGCATGGCAATGGATTAAAGGAAGTAGCCGACCCATCTGAAATTTTAATATCGCAGCGTGATAAAACATTGAGCGGTATTGCCATTGCCTGCAACCTTGAAGGCATGCGCACCATGTTGATAGAAACGCAGGCGCTTGTAAGTTCAGCAGTATACGGCACTCCACAACGCTCGGCTACGGGTTTTGATATTAAAAGACTGAATATGATTTTGGCAGTGCTGGAGAAACGTTGCGGATTTAAGTTGGGGATAAAAGATGTTTTTTTAAATATTACCGGGGGAATAAAAGTAGAAGACCCTGCCATTGATTTGGCTGTAATTTGCGCCATCCTTTCATCAAACAACGATTTGCCTTTGGAAACAAACACCTGCTTTGCAGGCGAAGTGGGCCTGTCGGGCGAAATACGTCCGGTAAGCCGCATAGAGCAGCGCGTGAAGGAGGCCGAAAAATTAGGATTTAAAAAATTTTATTTGCCTGAGCATAACCTTAACTCTTTTGACAAAAAAATTTTTAAAAGCATACAGCTTTATCCTGTTGGAAAAGTGGATGAGGTTTTTTCACTTTTGTTTGGTTAGTTTAAAGCTGACTGTTTGTTAAGTTGTTAATACTTCTTTTAATATGTGATGCGATTGTACGTTAATGCCGCCATCAAGGTGAAGATTGTAAAAAAGCAGCAACGCATCCATCAGTTCATTGCGCAACAATTTGTTGATGGTTACGTTTTTTAGTTCGGCATAAGATGTGATATTAAGTAGAGAAAAAATTTCGGCCACGCTGCCAGTTATAAAATTTTGATGCAGGGGCATGATGCTTTGGAAAATTCCTTCGGATAAATTAAAATAACAATGATGATTGCTAAAAGTTCCCATAGGCTTAAAGCCAAGATAGGCTGACAGCTTTATTAAAAAAAGCAAATGAAAGTTTGTTGTGTTTTCCTGTTCACTATCAAACAAAAGCACACTGGTTTGTATAAAATCAAACAGGTCGGCATTGGCTTCTTCTTCTTTAATGCTTTTATACAGCACCTCGGTAATAAACAATGCCTGCGTTACCTTCATCATGTTTTGATGAATGCCTTCGAGGGGGTGCGAAAAAGAAATTTCGGAAATACGCTTTAAGCCTTCAGTTGGTTTATGATACGCAACCAGGTTAATAAGCGATAAGGGTTGAAAGTAATTGTTTTTGTTTTTTGCCCTGCTGCTGCGCACATTGTTTACAAGATAGCTTTGCAGCCCAAATTTTTGGGTATAAATTTTTGCTACCAAACTGGTGTTACCATAAGGGGTGGTACGAAAAACAATGCCACTGGTTTTTTGTAACGACATGTATGAAATTTGTTACACTGAAAATAAGCAATAACAGCAATGGCTATTTTTTATTTACCAGCATGGCAATTTTCGAAAGTAAATCGGCAGGCTGAAACGGCTTGGGCACATATTCATTCATCCCTGAGTCAAAGCATTTTTTTATTTCTTCGGGTATAACATTTGCCGTCATAGCCAACACAGGAATTGAATTAAATGGGGGAGAAAGCTTATTACGAATGTACATGGTGGCTTCGTATCCGTCCATCTCGGGCATGTGTATGTCCATTATAACAAGGTCATAATTTTGTGTAGGAATTTTTTCAACGGCAAGTTTCCCGTTGTCAACCACATCAATCGTTACACCGGGTATTAAATCCTTAAGCGTATCGATGGCCACTTCCTGGTTCATTAGCTGGTCTTCGGCCAAAAGAATGGAAATGTTTTCGACCTTAACAGATGGATCGGCAGGTTGTGTACGCTGCTGTTTTTGTACTTCGTTTTCATCAACAACAGGCAACGGAATTTCAAACCAAAACATGGAGCCTTTGCCTTGTTCACTTTCAACCGAAATGGTGCCATGCATAAGCTCAACCAATTGTTTTGAAATAGTTAAGCCAAGGCCTGTGCCGCCAAACTTACGGGTGGTGTCACCGCTTTCCTGCGTAAAACTTTCAAACACTGCAGCAATTTTATCTTTTGCAATGCCTATTCCCGTATCTATAACGTTAAACCGGATGTTGCATTTTCCTGCTTCGTTTTTCCCAACAATAACCTCAATTTTTACATACCCTTTTTCAGTAAACTTTATGGCATTGCCTCCAAGGTTTATAAGCACCTGCGAAATACGAACGGGGTCTCCTTTAAAAAAGTTGTGTGCATCTTTGGGATATTCCAGTGTAAAACCAATTTGGCGTTCCTGCGCTTTTATTTTTAATGACTCAAAAACATTTTCAACTGTTTCGTAAAGATTAAACGGTGTGCTTTCAATGGTCATTTTACCAGCCTCAATTTTTGATGAGTCAAGTATGTCGTTTATAATTACCAAAAGATTGTCAGCCGATTTTTTTATAATGCCTGCATATTTATTTTGTACATCATTAAGCTGAGTATTACCAAGCAAATTTATGCTGGCAATAATGGCATTCATGGGTGTGCGTATTTCGTGGCTCATGTTTGCCAAAAATTGTTGCTTAAGTTGTTTTGCTTCTTCTGCTTTTTGCTTTTCTAATACGGCAATTTCTTTTTCAGCACGTGTTTTTACCAATTCTTCCTGTGCTCTCATTCCCTGTTTTATCAGTGTTATTTCGCCTATGCCTTTGTTAAGGGTGGTTTCAAGGTCGGTCATGTCAATAGGTTTGGTAATAAAATCAAAGGCTCCTTTATTCATGGCGCTTCGTATATTATCCAAATCGCCATAAGCCGAAATTACAACCGCTTTGGGCGACAATTTTTCTTCCTTAATTCGGTTAAGCAGTGTAAGGCCATCCATCACCGGCATGTTGATGTCGGTAAAAACCAAATCAATGGATGGGTCGGTTTTTAATTTATCAAGCGCCTGTGCACCGTTGTGTGCAAATTCAAATGATAAATCGCCTGAGCGTATTTTGCTTCTGAATCGCTGTGTAATCAGCAATTCCAAATCCGGCTCATCATCTACAACTAAAATTTTGTTATACATTTAATTATTTTCTATTAGTTTAAACATTCGTTCTTTTAACAAATCAAAATCCACAGGCTTGGTTACAAAATCATCGGCACCGCGTTTTTTTGCATCCTCAAAATTTTTGTCATCGCCATAAGCGGTTACCATCATTACTTTTACTTCGGGATGCATGTTTTTTATTTTTTGTACCAGTTCAAGGCCGTTCATCCCAGGCATGTTTATGTCCGATAATATCAGCATAACATCAATGGGATTGGTGCCTTTAAGGTAATTAAGGGCTTCGTCACCGCTAAAAGCAAACTGAAAGTCAATGTTGTGCTCTTTAAGTTCGCGTCTGAATTTTAAGCGGAAGAGCATTTCCACGTCTTGTTCATCATCCACTACTAATACTTTTGGTGTCATTATTAAGGGTATTTAAAGTTTAATGTTTTTGAATTTTACTATGAACGGTTACGTTATTGGTAAATCAATAATAAATTCGGTTCCGGTATTTTCGGTTGAGTTTACTTTTATTTCTCCACCATGACCTTTTACAATTATATCGTAGCTTAATGATAGCCCCAATCCTGTTCCTTCTCCAGTAGGTTTGGTAGTAAAGAATGGCTGAAAAATTTTTTCTTTTACATCGTGTGGTATTCCTGTTCCGTTATCGCTAATGGTGATGCGCACTTTGTTATCTAACTTTTGCGTATTGAGTTTTACCATAGGCTTAAATGCAGGGCCTTCTTTTTTTCTTCTTTCGTTTACGGCATAAAATGCATTGTTAAGGAGGTTTAATAATACCCTGCTTATATCTTGCTGTACGATATTAAGTGGTGGAATTTTTTCGTCAAGTAAAATTTCGGTTTCACTTGTAAACTGATGGTCTTTGGCACGCAGGCTGGTGTGCGACAGGTTAAGGGCGTCTTCGGCAATTTTATTTATTTCGGTAAGTGCTTTTTCGGCAGTGCGGGTGCGGCTGTGCATCAACATGCTTTTTACGATGCGTTCGGCACGTTTGCCATGTTCATGTATTTTAATGATGTTTTGCCTAAGGTCATACATGATGTCCTCTTTTTGTTCACCGGTGGCCGTGTTTGCAAGTTCATCAATCATTTCTTTGCTAAGCTGCGAAAAGTTGTTTACAAAGTTTAACGGATTTTGAATTTCGTGCGCTATGCCCGCTGTTAACTGACCCAGCGATGCCATCTTTTCGGCATGTACAAGTTGCGATTGTGTGTCGCGCAGTTCATTAAGTGTAACTTCAAGTTCTTTTGATTTTTGTTCCGTCTTTTCCTTTTCGGCTCTTAATTCCGAAGTGCGTTCCTGTACTTTTTGTTCAAGCAGTTCGTATTGTTTTCGTATTACGGCTGTTCGCCAGCGTATGTACCCAATGGTAATGGCTGCAAATGCCAAAGCGCTAATCAAATAAAACCACCACGTTTTATACCAGGGTGGTTTTATGCGAATAATTATAAATGTTCCTTCTTCATTCCACACGCCATCGTTATTGCAGGCTTTAACACGAAAGCGGTAAGTGCCGGGGTCAAGGTTGGTGTATTGGCGGTTTCGTTTTGTTCCACAGTAACTCCATTCGGTTTCTAATCCTTCAAGCATGTAAGCATAACAATTTTTTTCGGGAAACACATAGTTTAGTGCTGCAAACTCAAACTCAAAAAAGTTTTGATTGTACCTTAAATCAATTACGCTTTTTGACATAATAATGGTGTCCATAAAGTATGGCTTTTCAAAAAGGTAAAAACGGGTAATTACCACGGGGGGTATGTATGGATTATCCTTAATGTTAATGGGGTTAAAATGATTAATGCCATTGGCACCGCCAAATAATATTTCTCCTTTTTGGTTTTTGATAAACGCACCCGGGTTAAACCGGTTGGTAACGCCATCCTGCTCGTCAAACCTGTGTACGTTTTGAAGTGCCCCGTTATCATCAATATTTACACGGCATATTTCATTGCCTGTACTTAGCCATACGTTTTTTCCAAAGTCAATTACAATGCCTGTTATATTGTTATTGGGCAGCCCCGTGTTTTCAGTTACCTGAATAAACGTGTCGCTGTTTTTGTCAAATAAATTTATTCCTCCGCCATAGGTTCCAATTAAAAACTGGTGGTCGGTATATTTTAAAATACAGTTTACATAATTTGAACTGATTGAATTTTTGGAGGAAGCATTAAAGGTGTAGTTGGTAAAACTATTGTTTGATGAATTATAAACAGACAGGCCGCCACCATATGTTCCTACATAAATTTTGCCGTCATCATCAGTAAAAACGGATACTATAATATCACTTCCAATGTTAGATGCTTTCCGGTTGTAAACAGTAAATTTTTCGGTTTTAACATCGAATTTATTTAAGCCACCGCCAAAGGTACCTATCCACAAATTGTTTTGCCGGTCGGCAGATATGCACCTTATGTTATTGTTTGAAAGTGATTGAGGATTTGCTTTGTCGTTTACATATTTTTTGACAGCACCTGTTTTTTTATCAATGGCGTTAAGGCCATTAAATGTTCCAACCCAAACAACATCAGGGGTAGTGTAAATACTAAAAACATTGTTATCACTCAAACCATTTGATGTGTTATACGTGCCAATAACATTGCCTGCCTGGTTTTTTACGATTACACCAGAGCCAAGCACTCCCATCCATAAATTGTTTTGCTTGTCTTCGGCAAAGCAATATGTGTTTGTGTTTAGTAAATTTTCGGAAGCAGCTATATATGGCGCTTCTGTTTTAAAGCGCATAAGGTTGGCTTTGTAATAATCAACTCCTTTGTCGGTACCAATCCACACAAGGCCAGATTCATCTCTGTGCAAACACCAAATTGTGTTACTGCTTATGGAGTGTATATTCTGAATATCGTTTTTATACGATTTAAAGTTATTGGTAGAAGGGTTAAGCACATTTAAACCTCCGCCAATGGTACCTACAATTATGTTCCCGTCAAGGTCTTTGCAAATACCAAAAACCGAATTACTGCTTATTGAATTGGCATTACCCGGCTCATTTTGATAATGATTAAAAGCGTGTGTTTTTAAATTTAATGTGCTAATGCCACTGTTAAGGTATCCTATCCAAAGTTTATCCTGGTAATCGGCATAAAGGCTAGTAATTTCATTTTCTACTAATGATTGGGTATTGCCGGGTTGTGCCGTAAGGGTTTCAAATTTTTGTGAATCGCTGTTTTTTAAAATGCTGATGCCTTTATCGGTGGCAAAGTACAATATGCCCTCTTTATCTTTTGCAATATCGGTAATGTTATTGCTGCATACCGAATTGTTATTTGATATGCTGTTGGTAAATGTGGTCCATGTACTTGTGGATGTGTTAAAAAGGTTAATGCCTCCACCCGCAGTGCCAATTAAAAGGTTGCCATGTTCATCCTGCTCAATGCAGGTAATTTGGTTGCTGCTTATTGAATTTTTTGTGTCATTATGTTTATAGCTGTGAAATTTTTCTGTTGACAAGTCAAAATAATTCAAACCATCATCGGTGCCAATCCATAATGTTCCCTTACCATCTTGAAACAAACAGCGTATGGAACTGCTGGAAACAGAACTGCTGTCAGACGGAGCGTGCTTATAAACATCTACTTTGTATCCGTTGTAGCGGTTTAACCCGTCTTCGGTTCCCACCCAGATAAGTCCACGGTTATCCTGCAAAATGCATGTAACCCTGTTATGGGATAAACCTTGCTTATGATTTAAATGTCTGAATACTTCGGACTGCTGGCTATAGGCCCCGGAAATGAAAATAAAAAAACAAATAAAAAAAGTAATAAGCCTTTGCATTAAACTTGGTTTAGGTTTTAAACTAAAAGCGGTTTGGTGGGTAATAATTTTTTTGCAGGGTAAATATAGAAAAACAATTAAAACCGTTTTGGCCTAAAACTGAAAGTCATAAGTTGCCATCATATAGAGTTAGCATTATTATGGTTTAGCAATTGCAAAAGAGAGTAAAAACAACTTTGGTTACATCACAACAAATTTTTTTACCAATGTGCTTTTAGTATCATGCTTATTGTCAAAACCGACTTTTAAAAAATAAATACCGCTTTTAAGCAAAACACAGTTTAAGGTTTGTTTATTTTTTCCGGCTACAAAGTTTTGCTTTGTAGTGTAAACCACCTGTGATTGTTCATTTATAATTTCCATTGTAACAATACCATCCTGCATGGCATTAAAGGCAAGGTTTAGTTTATCAATTAACGGGTTAGGAAAAATAGAAAGACTTGTTTCGTTTATCAAAACACTTTCATGACCTGTAAATACATCTGTTAAATTTATTTTATATACGCCATGCCCGTGTGTAAATGCCATCAGGCTGTTATTTGCCGGAGAATATTGTAAATCAAAAATCATTACCGCTTCGGGCAAGCCGCTGTTTAATGTTTGCCAGGTGGCACCGCTGTTTGTGGTATAAAAAACGCCCAGGTCGCTGCCGGCATAAATTTTACTAGGATTGTTGGGATCAAACAAAATACTGTGAAATGGAATGTCGGGCAAGGTGGTGCTAATGTCTGTCCACGATGTTCCGCCATTGGTGGTTTTAAAAATATGGCCTGCACCAAAACCTGAAAATACAACTATCGCTTCGTTGTCATTAGATGGGTTTACTTCTATGTCGCGAGGATAACGATTGGGTAAGCCAGTTGAAATATTTGTAGAGGTGGCGCCCGCATTTAAACTTTTATAAACTTTTGCAGCAAGTGTGGTGGTTGGAGAGAGAGTGAAATATATTTTGTTTTCATTTTGATGTGAAACAGCGATGCTCAAAATTTTTTGACCGGCCGATACAACAGGATTTGTGGTTGTAAAAAAAGTGAGTAAATCTATTTTGTTCACACTCTCGTCACCCGCATACATTGTAAGGTTGCTTGACGGTGCCAATAAATAAGGCGCAACAAAAGCTGCATTGGTTCCTCCAAAAACATAATTTGGAAAAGTTTGCCCCCTGTCGGTTGATTGCTCAATGTTTAAGTATTGAGAAGAAACATATTGAACGGAGTCGTTAACAGGATCAATGGCATTAAAGGTTCCGTCACCATTAAAGTAAGGTGTCCAGTAAAGCGATCCTGAGTAAAACTGTGTATTCCTGTCCTGCAATCCGCCAAGGGCAAGCATCGAGTCGGTGGTTGAAACCGAACCGTGATAAAATTGCGATACCACATATCCATCGGCACACCAATACCATGTAATGCCAAAATCATTAGAGCGGTAAAGCCCCGCATCGGTAAGCAAATAAATTTTATCGGCATCAAATGGGTTTGAAACAATGTCGTGCATATCAGGCCATGCCATAGTTTGAATATTGGAAGGGTCGTAATAGGTGATTTGATTCACGTTGCTTCCGCTGCTAAACGATTCAAACAAACTTACTCCACCCACAAGCACGTGCGTATCATCATCCTCTTTCATCATCAGGCATTTTGAATACCACCCTTGTATCGAGGCTACATCATCATTGGTAACAAGTGTCCAGTTAACCCCTTTGTTGGTTGACCTGTATAAACCCACCGAATTAAAATCATCGGCAATATGAGCCATTACAATGTTGGGATTGTTTTTATAAACCCGTACACTAATTCTTCCTGAATGATTATTTACAGGAAGCCCACCGGCAAGTACATTCCACGTAGAGCCGGCATTGGTGGTTTTATACAGGCCTTTGTTTAAGCTGGTTAAATTTCCAACACCTGCATACAGCAGGCTTGTGTCAGAAGGATCCATCTCCAAATCCATTACCATTAACTGGTTAAGCGATGTGCTCCAGGTAACACCGGCATCAATTGATTTTAAAACGCCTTCGGTAGTGGCAGCATAAACAGTGTTTGAGTTTTGAGGATTAACTATAATATCCCATACTGTGCGCCTTTGATTGTAAAGCCAGTTTAAAGCATGAGTCCATGTTGCTCCGCCATCAGTTGATTTTAAAATTCCAATGCCGTTGCTGCCGCGTGTGGTTCGTATTACCAAACCGTTTACCGAAGTTCCATAATCATACGTTTCGCCAGTGCCAATGTACATTTCGCTGGTGTTTTGTGGATTGATGGTTATGGCAGCAACTCCCAAAACAGGAAAGCCTGTTGGAATATATTGCCATGCATTTACACCAATTCCTCCACTCACACTTTTCCACAAACCGCCTGATGCCGAGCCAAGCCAAATAATATTTGTGTCAACAGGATCTATTGCAATGCTTATGGTGCGACCGCCTACATTGTTTGGCCCAATGCTCTGCCATGAAGCAACAGATGCAGCACGTAAATTATTATTTTGAAAATTTGTTTTGTAAAAATTATATGCATTTCCAAATGCGGCATCAGGAATGTCAACATCAGGATATGCATTCATGGTTCCTAAAAATTGCAAGGCATCGTATGCTTCGCTTTTTTCTTCTTCGTACTTTTTGTTTTTGCAACCAAAGAAGATAACGGTAACAAACAGAAACAATAAATTTTTTTTCATGAGCCGGATGTTTGTCTGAAATTATTTGGGAATGAAAATAGAACAAATGGGCATTGCTTTGAAAGAATATTTTCGGTTTATTGTTATCTTGATAAAACGTGAATTACCAAATTTAAGATTCCTCACCCTTTACTTCTTCATATAGAGAATAATTGGTATTGTTTTTCTCAGTCAAAAACCCTGATACCTTAAATGGGTTAATCTACCCTCCAACATCAACAATTTATTGTTCAAAAGCCGTTAATGGTATAAATAAAAATATCAGGTTAAGGTTTACTTTCGGGGACAATCTAAAAGCACGACAATGAATATAAAATTACTGGGTACTATCATTTGCATGGCAACGTTTGCCAATGCATTTGCGCAAACAACTATCACATTACAACCCGATGGAGCGGCAGGAAAAGATGCTGAAATTTTTAGCTGCGTGCCGTGCGGATATCCAAACGGAAACCATGGCAGCAAGCAAGAGTTTGATGCCATAGGATGGACAAACGGTGGCGCATCATCAAACGTACGTTCGCTCATTCAATTTAACTTGAGTGGTATTCCATCCAATGCTACCATCGTTGATGCTAAGTTTAGTTTGTTTTTTAATCCCAACGACCCCGAAGGAAAACACTTTACAACTTTTTTTACTCCCAATACAAGTTACCTGAGAAGAATTACATCGGCATGGGATGAGTATACCGTTACATGGAATAATCAACCTTCAACTACTGCCACCAACCAGGTTTCACTTGGTGCTACCACCTCAAACACACAAAACTTTTTAAACATCAACATAAAAAACTTTGTACAGCATTGGGTTAGCAATCCATCGCAAAATTTTGGCATGTTGTTTCGCATGCAAACCGAAGCAAAGTATCGCAAATTAATTTTTGCATCTAGCGATAATCCTAATGCTGCATTGCGCCCCAAACTGGTGGTAACATACACTACTCCTTCGCCAATGCCTGTTGTTGAAAATAACGGTGCATCCAAAAAATCGGCTCCTGCAATTACTTCTTTTCAGTTGTTTAACCGCTTTAGCATAAACGAAGTGGATGTTATTGTTAATTCAATACAAAATAAAAATGCACAATTTGCCATTTATGATTTAAGCGGAAGAGAAATTAAAACTCAAAATGTTCAGTTGTCAGAAGGAGAAAATTTAATGTTGGTGCAAACCAACGATTGGAAAAACGGAATGTATGTGGCCGTGTTACGAACCGATGAAGAAATAGTTACCGAAAAATTTGTTGTAGAATAGGCTTATTAAAATCACTGAAAGGCCGGACTTTGTTCCGGCTTTTCTTTTTTGAGTGTGCATCTAACTTTGCCATAGTTTTTAGAACTTTGGCAAAGTTGTATCAATGAAAATAAATACTCTTATTCCGTTCTGTTGATGTCGGCAAAAACCAAATCAATTTTTAAATCGTGGCGATTTATTTATGCAACAGTAATTGCATTGTTGTTGCTGCAAATTATTTTTTATTACTGGCTAACTATAACATTTGCATGAGCACTCTGGATTGGGTTGTTTTGATTTGCACGCTGCTGATAATTGTTTTGTTTGGCATACTAAAAGGTCGAGGACAAAAAAATATTGACTCATATTTACTTGCCGGAAAACAGTTGCCATGGTACCATGTGTTGCTAAGTGTAATGGCAACGCAAGCAAGTGCCATCACGTTTCTTTCGGCTCCGGGGCAAGCCTACACCGATGGAATGCGCTTTGCGCAATTTTATTTTGGGTTGCCTTTAGCCATGATTGTGCTAAGCATGACTTTTATTCCCATTTTTCACAATCTGCGTGTTTTTACTGCGTATGAATTTTTAGAAACTCGTTTTGATTTAAAAACGCGCAAGCTCACTTCGCTTTTGTTTTTATTGCAACGCGGTGTGTCAACGGGCATTTCTATTTACGCACCATCCATTATACTTTCTACCATTTTAAATATCAACATTCAAATTACAACTGTAATTATTGGCACCCTTGTAATTATTTATACGGTGTATGGCGGCACGCGGGCTGTGTCATACACACAAGTATTGCAAATGGGAATTATTTTTATTGGCATGTTGTGCGCAGGAATTATTGCACTGCAAATTTTACCCAAAGGGGTAGGGTTGGGCACGGCATTGCACATAGCAGGCGATGCAGGACGAATGAATGTGATTGATTTTAATTTTGACTGGAATAACCGGTATAATTTATGGAGCGGCATTATTGGAGGATTTTTTTTACAGTTGTCTTATTTTGGAACCGACCAGTCGCAAGTGGGTAGGTATTTAACTGCACACAGCATTAAGCACAGCCGCATGGGTTTGCTTATGAATGGGATTTTAAAAATACCTATGCAGTTTTTAATTCTTATGATGGGAATTTTGGTTTTTGTTTTTTACCAGTTTAATACACCGCCTGTTTTTTTTAATAACAACGAGGTGAAAAAAATTGAGCAGTCATCACATCAGGCAGAATTTAATAGCTTAAAAATACAATTTGAAAACGCCTGTGCCCAAAAGCAAAAAACTGTTTTAGCATTAAGCAATGCTTACAATTTACAGAGCCAGGCAGATATACTAGTAGAAAAGGAAAATTTTAAAAAAGCGTTTGCTGAAACAGAAACTTTACGAAAGCAAACCATTGATTTTTTACACCAGCATAATGCAAAGACAGACAAAAATGATGGCAATTATATTTTTCTAACATTTGTAATAAAGCATTTGCCCGAAGGGTTAATAGGCTTGTTGATTGCCGTAATATTTTTGGCAAGCATGGGTTCGCTTGCTTCAGGGCTAAACTCACTTGCCTCTACCACTGTAATTGATATTTATAAACGTTCAATAAATAAAACCGCAAGTGATAAAAGGTATTTAAATGCCTCCAGGCTTTCAACACTTGGTTGGGGAATTTTTTGCATTGTGGCTGCACTGTTTGCTGGCAAAATGGGAAATTTATTAGAAGCGGTTAATGTTCTCGGCTCACTTTTTTACGGAACCATTCTCGGAATTTTTATTGTTGCCTTTTATGTAAAAAAAATTTCGGGCACTTCGGTTTTTATTGCCGCTGTTATCACCGAGTTGTTTGTTGTTTATTGCTGGTGTTTTGATGTAATGGCTTTTTTGTGGCTTAATGTTTTAGGAAGCTTAATGGTTGTGTTTATTGGCCTGTTGATTGAAAAAATAAACCCAATTCACAAAGCATGATGCTTGTAAATTTTATTGCTGTAAGAATTCCGGCTTTTTTCAACTATCTTATTTTTGGGTGTTGATTATATTGCCCCTCAAAGGCACAAACTATGGCAAATAAAAATTACATTTTGTTTATTGCTGTTTTATTTTCAATGCATTTACAGGCAGCAACATATTACGTTTCCAATTCAGGAAATAATTCCAACAACGGACTCACAACACAAACAGCATTTCAAACACTGCAACATGCAAGCGATATTGTTTCGTCAGGCGATTCGGTAATTGTACTTTCCGGAAACTACACAGGTTTTTATCATACTACCAGCGGAACGGCTGCGCAAAAAATTGTTTTTCATGCTCAGCAAAACGTTATTATAAATGCACCCAATGGAACTACTAACGATGGAATAAACCTTGAATCGGCCAGCCACATTATTGTAGAAGGATTTAAAATTACTGGCGTGCCTCGCGCAGGTATAAGGTCTGTAATTAATGAGCATGTAATTATCCGCAACAACGTGTGCGACCAAAATGGTGTGTGGGGTATTTTAACGGGCTTTAGTGAAAATATACTTATTGAAAACAATGAATGCAGCCGCTCGGTGCAGCAACATGGAATTTATTTTAGCAACTCAGCCGATAACCCAATTATCAGAAACAATATTTGCTGGGGAAATTCTGATTGCGGCATTCACATGAATGGTGATATAAGCATGGGTGGTGATGGAATCATCAGCAATGCATTGGTCGAAAAAAATATTTTGTATGACAATGGAGTAGGTGGGGGTTCAGCAATTAATTGTGATGGGGTGCAAAATTCTATCATTCAAAATAATTTGGCATACAACAATCACGCAAGCGGAATTTCATTGTATATGATTGATGGCGGAGCGCCCTCATCAGGCAATACAGTTGTAAATAATACCATTCTGCAACCGTCAGATGGCAGATGGGCTTTGAATATTTCTGATGGCAGCATAAACAACATCGTATTCAACAATATTTTTTACAGCTCACATTCTTTTCGCGGAAGCATTAGCATTGATGCAGCAAGCGCAAGCGGGTTTCACAGCAACCGAAATGTTTTAACAAACCGCATGTCAACTGATGGAGGAAATACAAACATGACACTTGCCCAATGGCAAGCATCACAAAACGACAGCAATTCGGTTATTGCAAATCCATCAGCATTGTTTGTAAATGCATCGGTAAACAATTATCATTTGGCAAACACAAGTGCTGCAATAAATACAGGTCGAAATTCGTACTACAATAAAGTAGCTCCACTTGTTGATTTGGAAAACAGCACACGCACTTCAGGAACATATCCTGACATTGGAGCCTATGAATTTTTGGGAACAACAGGAGTTTTAACTCCGCAAAAATCTAATACCAGTTGGATAACACTTAAAGACAATGAAACCATTGTGGTGTACGACATTAACGGGAAAATAATTTTTGTTGGAACCAAGGCAGATTATAAAAGGGAAAAACTTGCCAATAGCACGTATTTAATTTTTGTGCCAGCGTATGGAAAAACGATTAAATCGAAAAACTAAACTTTGAAATAAAATTTTTCATCTCCCCAATTTTGTATTTACCGAACATGCATTTTTGCACCGCTTTTTGATTTGTATATTCTTAGTTATTCGTCCCGAAAAAAAATCGGGATTTCGTGAACTCAATAATTCGTAGTTAAATGAAAGTGTTCAAATTTGGCGGAGCATCGGTTAAGGATGCTTCTTCTGTTAGTAATGTTGCCTCAATACTCAAGCGGTTTCCCAATGAAAAAATTCTTGTAGTAATTTCAGCAATGGGAAAAACCACTAATGCGTTAGAAAAAGTGGTTAATGATTTTTATTACAAGAAAGGTGATGCTCATACAGCACTTGAAGAAGTAAAGCGCTATCACTACACTATTATGAGTCATTTATTTCCTGATACGGGCAATGCGGTTTTCGAAGAAGTAAATAATTTTTTTGTGGAAGTTGATTGGGTGCTTGAAGAAGAATCGGGCCGCACGTATGGTTTTATTTACGACCAAATTGTTTCCATTGGCGAATTAATTTCAACAAAAATTGTAAGTGCGTATTTAAATGCAAACGGGGTAAAAAATAGTTGGCTTGATGCGCGCGATTGTGTGCGTACAGATAATACGTATCGCGAAGGAAAAATTGACTGGGAAACAAGCGGAAGTTTGGTGAACGAAAAAGTAAAACCACAATTCAACTCAAATAAAATAGTTTTAACGCAAGGATTTATTGCCGGTACTTCGGAAAACTACACCACCACATTAGGCCGCGAAGGTTCTGATTATACGGCAGCAATATTTTCGCACTTGCTAGGCGCAGACGAAATGTGTATTTGGAAAGATGTACCTGGGGTATTAAATGCCGACCCTAAGTTTTATAAAGAAGCACAAAAGTTGGAGCAGCTTGGATATCATGATGCAATAGAATTAGCTTACTATGGCGCTACGGTTATTCACCCAAAAACTATCAAACCATTGGAGAATAAAAATATTCCATTGTATGTTAAATCATTTTTAAATCCTGATGCAAGTGGAACCGTTATTAAAACCAATGCTCAAACAAAGCCCCTTATACCTTCCTTTATTTTTAAAAGCAATCAGGTTTTAATTTCTATTTCAGCTAAAGATTTTTCCTTTATTGCTGAAGAAAATCTTGCTTCGATTTTTTCTTTGTTTGCATCATTGGGAGTAAAAATAAATCTTATGCAAAATTCCGCCATTAGTTTTTCGGTTTGTGTTGATGATGATGAATTTAAAATTCCGCAACTCATTGAGCAACTGCAAAAAGATTTTAAAGTTTTATACAATACCAATTTGATGTTGTACACTATAAGACATTACTATCAAAGCACGATTGATGAAATTGTAGATGGAAAGGAAATTTTGCTTGAGCAACGTAGCCGTCATACCGCACAATTAGTTTTGAGAGAAGGAAAAAAATGAGTGAAGAACTGAATGATTGAATGAAAGAATTAAAATATAAAAAAGGAATTATCATCTGGCTCTTGTCGGGCTGCTTTTTAATTTTTACCATGGTAATTATTGGCGGCATTACCCGTTTAACCGGCAGTGGGCTTTCTATTACCGAGTGGAAGTTAATTCACGGAACTATTCCGCCCTTAAACGAGCAACAATGGACTGAAGAATTTGAAAGCTACAAACACATTCCGCAATACCAGCTTTTAAATTACAACTACACGCTTGAGGATTTTAAAAAAATTTATTTCTGGGAATATTTACACCGGTTAATCGGAAGACTAATCGGAATGGTTTTTATTATTCCTTTTATTTTTTTCTACATCAAAAAACAATTTGACAAACCCTTACTGAAAAAAGTTTTGTTTCTTTTTTTGCTTGGCGGATTACAGGGTTTTCTGGGTTGGTTTATGGTTAAGAGCGGTTTGAGTGAGCGCACTTCGGTAAGTCACATTCGTTTGGCAATTCATCTTCTTGCTGCATTTCTAACATTTGCTTTTACTTTTAAAACAGCATTGGATGTTATGTATCCTGAGAAAAAATATTATGACATACATCTTAAAAAAATTAACAAAATAGCATGGATTGTTTTTGCGTTGTTATTTATACAAATTGTGTACGGAGCTTTTGTTGCAGGCTTAAAAGCTGGACACATATACAACACATTTCCAAAAATGGGTGATGAGTGGATTGCGTCTTCTGTTTTTTATTCGTTACAAAACGAAGGAGCGGGCGCGCTTGCAAATAATTTATCTGTTGTTCAATTTATACACCGTTACATCGCTTACGCTGTTGTAATTGGCTTTTTGATTTTGTTTTATATTGCAAAGAATTTGCATGCAGCTCGGTTAAGCAAACTACTTTCTAAAGAAAAACTTTTGGCAATAAATCTATTGCCTTGGTTTGTTGTATTTCAATTTTTGCTGGGTGTTGTTACTTTGATGTATAATGTTCCTGTGTGGCTTGGTGTGGTGCATCAACTGGGTGCGTTTGCATGTTTTGCATTGATGGTTTTTATTTTGCAAAGAAGTTTGGTGGCCACGGATTTACAGATTAAAGGTGGGAAATAAAAACACTCAGATTATTTTCTAAAAGCAATTTTGCAATTTAATCTGAGTGTTTTATTCTTTTAATAATTTAATCAGTGAATCTGTGGCTGACCTTTGTTCATATTTATTTTCAGTTTCTCTTGTCAAAAGGGAAAAAATAATTTCTTTTACATCTCTAACCAATATTATTATGAGAAGAATTTTACTTCTTGTGGCGGCTCTAGCGTTTTCACAAAATATTTTTTCGCAAGACCAGCATGTGCTAGATAGTCTTCAAAAAGTTTTTGATACTTCAAAGAACGATACGGTTCGCATCAAAATTATTTTTGATATAAGCTGGCTGTACGTAAACAGCGATTTGGACAAAATGAAACTGTTGTCAGACAGCGGACTTTCTCTGTCTGAAGAATCAAACTGGAATTTTGGAAAAGCTAAAGGGCATATCATCAACGGAATTTATTTTACCATCACCGGAAATTATCCTTCAGCGTTAAGCGAGTATTTAAAAACACAAAAAATTCGCGAAAGCATGAATGATGAAAAAGGAGTTGCCGCTGTACTAAATAATATTGGAAATGTGCATTTGTACATGGCCAATTACCCTAAAGCCCTTGACTACTATTTACAGTCGGTAAAAATTGAGGAAAGGTATGGTGATAAAGTTTCAATTGGGGAAGGGTATATGAATGTAGGTGGAGTGTTTTATGAGATGGGAAAATTTGAACAGGCACTTGAGTATTTTCAAAAATATATTCAGTTAAGTTCCGGTGTTGATAATCCCATGTATTTGCCCGATGCAAATTTTAATATAGGCAGGATTTATTCTGAGCGAAAAGATTATACAACTGCAATGAATTATTTTAACCAAGCATTACAACTTGCAAAACCTGTGGGAAATAAACAGGCAGAGGCCAATGCATATTCAGGCATTGGCGATTTGTGGCTTGATAAAAATCAGTTGGACTCGGCAGCAAAATATTTTAAGAACTCTGCACTATTGCAAGAGGAAATGCAAAACAACGAAGGCTTAACGGTGGTGTTAAACAAACTTGGTGATATTTATGCACAGCAACACAAATTTAAAGATGCCCTTGAAGTTTCTTCCCGTAGCTTAAAAATTGCAAAGGATATAGGTGCTAAGAATAGTATAAAATTTGCCAACCTTGCTTTGGCCAACACTTATTATGGTATGGGCGATTATAAAAATGCTCATAAACACATGGAGTTGTATGCTCAATACAGTGATTCTGTTTTAAACGAAAAAAGCACCGAGCAAATAGCTGAAATGAAAACCCGTTTTGAAACAGAAAAAAAAGAGGCAGAAAATAAAATACTTTCAGAAGAAAATAAAGTAAAAGATTTAACCATAGCAAAACAAAACAACGAGCGCATTTTTCTTTTTGCATTGATGGGTTTAATTTTAATTGTAGTTTGGTTTGGTTATTCTCGTTATAAACTCAAGCAAAAGGAAATTTTGAATAAAGAAATTTTGCGTCAGAAAGAAATTCGTTCAAAGTCTGTTGTAGAGGCAGAAGAACGCGAGCGGCAGCGTATAGGTAAAGACTTACATGATGGTGTTGGGCAATTATTGTCGGCAGCAAAGATGAATATGTCACAAATTCAAAATTTATTTTCATCGCCAACTCCTGAACAAAAAACGGTGATGACAAATTCTGTTGAGTTAATTGATGAGGCTGTAAAAGAAGTGCGTTCTATTTCTCACAACATGATGCCCAACATGCTAATTAAATCAGGATTGGCAAAGGCGGTTAGAGAATTTATTGACAGAATTTCTTCCACCGGTTTGTTGAAAGCAGAATTACAAATCATTGGGCTTGACCAACGATTAGAACCACAAACAGAAAATATTTTATTCAGGGTATTGCAGGAAATAGTAAGCAACATTATTAAACATGCAAAAGCAAATCACGTGAGCATACAATTGATTCGTGATGAAAAAGAAATAAGTATGATGATTGAAGATAACGGTGTGGGCTTTGACACAAATAAAATAAATGACTTTGATGGCATTGGATTAAAAAATATTCAGTCACGTATCGAATTTTTAAATGGCCGAGTTGATTTTGATTCGCAGGTGGGACGGGGAACAATTGTAAATATTGAAGTACCGGTGTAATTAACGAAAACGAATTTTTACGAATGTACGAATGACTTACCCAAATAAGATTTAATTCTAAATAAAATACCATACCACTAATTTATTTTCTGTTTACATCCAAACAATTTTGAATACCTGATTCGTACATTCGTAAAAATTCGTTTTCGTTAATGAACAAAATAAAAATAATAATAACCGATGACCATCAAATGCTTGTTGATGGAATTAAATCGTTATTAAAAGGCGAAAAAAAATTTGAAGTAATTGGTGTGGCCAATAATGGCAGGCAGGCTTTGGAAATAATAGAAAAAATTAAACCCGATGTTTTGCTCACCGATATAAACATGCCCGAAATGAATGGTGTTGAGCTGACAAAAGAGGTAAGAAAAAAATTTCCTGAAATAAAAATCATTACACTAAGTATGTTTGGCGACCAACATGCTATTTCCGAAATGCTTGAAGCAGGAGTGAACGGTTACATTTTAAAAAACACTGGCAAAGAAGAACTGCTTAGTGCCATCGAAACCGTTTTTAACGGTGGAGTTTTTTACAGCCGCGAAGTATCCGACCAAATGATGCGCACACTTACCGACAAATCAAAACATGAAAATGCAGCAACACTTACCACACGCGAAACAGAAATTGTAAAACTTATTGCCAAAGAATACAGCAATGCAAAAATTGCGGAAGAACTTTTTATTAGCGAGCGCACGGTGGAAACACACCGCAAAAATATTTTCAGAAAAACAGAAACCAAATCGGTGGTGGGGCTTTTGAAGTGGGCAAGGGAGCATCGTCTTATTGACTAACAAATAAATCTGTAAGCGGTGAATTTTTTTGTTTGTAAAACTCACTTTTCTTCTAGTATGTTTTTTTAAATGATACAAAAAAAAGAGGCTGCCTCTAATATAGAGACAGCCTCTTTAATATGTTTTCAAAAATTGTTATTGAACCATTTTTAACTCGCTAATAATGTTTGTAGCACCACCAAGTTTGTCAATACAAAACAAAACGTAACGTATGTCAACACAAATGGTACGCTTGTATTCAGGGTCGTATTTTATATCACCGCTCATTGCCTCCCAGTTGCCGTCAAATGCAAGCCCAATTAATTCACCATTTCCATTAATAACCGGGCTGCCGCTGTTGCCACCTGTAATATCGTTTGTGGTCAGGAAACATGTTTTTAAAACACCGTTTTCGGCATAGTTTCCAAAATCTTTTGCTTCATACAATTTTTCTAATTTCATAGGAACAATAAACTCAGGGTTGCTATTGTCTTTTTTCTGCATTATGCCTTCCATGGTAGTGTAATGTTTATACGAAATAGCGTCCATGCCTTCGTATGTTTTTATTGTGCCATAACTTAATCGCATGGTGCCATTAGCGTCAGGCGAATATTTTTTATCAGCATTCATTTCGCGCAAACCTTTTATAAAGGCACGGTTGCTTTTGGCAATACTCTGCTCAAGTGGTTTCATTACAGGACGAATAACATTTGTGTAATGATTAAACATGGCAGTTACCAGTTTGTAAGCCATATCTTTTTTTAGCTTGCCTGATGAAGGCGAATTTAAAAACGCCATTGTTTTTTCTTTACTTACAAAAATGCTTTTCTTAAAAACAGCTTCTGCAAATTCTTCAAAGTTGTTATCATACTTCTTTGCCATTTCAATAAACTCTGGCGTTTGGTTTTCTTTAGGAATATCGTTGAAATAGCTTTCCATCATAGCCGCAAAAATTTTCTGATCAACAGCTGCATCGTTTTCTTTAAAGTGTTCTTCGCAGTCTTTTTTCAAATCATCAGTTTTTTTCTGCAAATCTTCGGGTTTGGTAGTTTTATCATCAAGCATTTTTTCCAAATCCTGAAACGTATTTGCATAAGGCATAACCTCAGGACCAAATACAGCTTCGTTAAGATACGTACGGTACAGCGCGTATTTTTTCATTTGTTCCAAATCACGTTTTAGGTTCGAAGTAACATCACCATACATGGTTTTTCTCCCAGCATCTGCAGCAACCCAATTGTTAAATTGAGTTTCGAGTGTGCGTTTTTGTTCAGGTACATTCATGCGTTTAAGCTGTTTCATTTGACCAATAAAATATTTCCAGTAATTACTGATGTTGTTTTTCTTGGCCTGATACTTTATTCGCACTTCATCGCTTTTGCTCATGGCATCGTTCATTATTTTTAATTTTTTGTCGCGCAGTTTTACAATAGCAGGGCTTGTAACTTCTAATCCCATGTTAACAGAGTAGGAGGTGGCATACCTATCTGTACGACCGGGATAACCAACTGTCATTGCATAATCACCTTCTTTTACACCTTTGGTGCTAATGGGTAAAAAGTACTTTGATTTCATTGGCACATTATCTTTTGAATATTGTGCGGGCTTGCCATCAGGCGAGGTGTAAACACGAAACATAGAAAAATCTCCTGTATGACGTGGCCAAATCCAATTATCCGTATCGCCACCAAAGTTGCCAATTGCAAAAGGCGGTACGCCTACTAAGCGTACATCATTGTATGTTTCGTACACAAATAAATAATACTCATTGCCACCATACATTGCTTTTACATCGGCCGTGTAGTTATTACCCTCCTTGGCTTCACCGGTAATTTTTGCAAAAATTCCAGGAAGTTTTTTTTGCAGCTCAGCTTCATCATTTATTCCTTCCGTTTCTTTTTTTACTCTTTCGCTAACGTCTTCCATCCTAACCAAAAATTTCACAAACAACCCGGGTGCTGGCTTTTCCATTGCTTTTGAAGTTGCCCAAAAACCATTGGTCATAATATCATTTTCAACAGTACTTAATCCTTGTACGGCATCAAGCCCACAGTGATGGTTGGTTAAAATCAAACCTTCAGCCGAAACAATTTCACCGGTACAAAATCCACCAAAGTGTACAATAGCATCCTTCATGGATGAATGATTTACATTGTAGATCTCTTCGGCTGTTAGCTTGCAACCCATTTGTTGCATTTCGGCTTCGTTTAATTTTTTTAACGTGGATAGTAACCACATGCCTTCATCGGCTTTAACCTGAATTGCAAATGCACATGCAATTGCGAGAGATAAAATTCGTTTTAACATTTTTTATTTGATTTATAAATTTTACGAGGGGCGAATATCAGAAAAAATAATGTTGAGGTAGTTAAAGGCTTGTTAATTAACGGGTACGAATAACGAATGTTTTCGAATTTACGAATGGTTGAATTGATACAGTGTTAAATTGATTCATTATTATGGTTTTTAATAAGAAAATAATTTAAACAATAATTTAGCAATTTAACAATGAAAAAATTCTATGCTCGCAGATTTGAATATTCGTAACAGATTCGTAATTAGTTGATAGGTTTATTTCTTATAAACCGGAACTGTGCTGCAAGGCTCACCAAACATTATACTTTTAACAATTGGAGTAAGCAATGTTGTGAGCTGCACATACGACTGAACGGGAACGTGAATATTAGAACAGCCTTTAACAACAACGCGCTGGTCTTTAAAAGCTTCGAGATTAAGTTTTGAAATTGATTCTGAAAAAAGTTCTTCTTCTAACTTTTCTAAATTTCCGAAGACTGTTTTTTTTGCCACACCAGAAAGTTTTGATGCAATTAACATATAGGCCCATGTGGGGATTATGGCATCGGTAGTACAAAAAATGGCAACGTATTTATTTTGGTATTGATTCCAGTCATGGTTTTTTAAGTGTTCTCGAAAATCTTTTTCTTTTAAAATCATTTCTTCAAACAACCAATTCTTAATATCAAGCAAAACGCGCTCACCGGGTTGATACAATTCCTCAATGTCGAATTGTATTAAGCCGCTTTGTGAAACTTTGTTTATGATTTCTTCCATGTTAATCTACAATCTTTATAAAGTTTTTCAACTTGGTTGGTGATAGCCGGTTGTCAAACAGAAAAGCAATTTCTATTTTATTTTCCTTTAGCCTGTAATAAAAAGTTGTTTGCCCTGTTACAACACAGCGATGCAGTTTTTTCTTTTTATTGGAAACAGGAAACGATTGCGGTTGTTCGCTAATAATATTTGTACAAGCAATAAATTTATCTGCAAAGTTTTTGGCAGCTTGTTTGCCCCAGTTTTCATTAGTGTATTCCAAAGTAGAGACAAGTTGAGAAAACGCAAGAGGAGAAAGAAATACTTTTAAAGCCATTTGCTGATTCTCTTCCTGACTTTTGACATAGGAATTCCTTTGCCCTCGTCTAATTGTTTCAAACCTTTATCAATGGCTTCCTTTTGATCATCACTTAACTCATCCCAAAAATCAGAAGAAGCTGAAATTACTTTTTCAATTTTTTCAATTGTTTTTTTGTCAGTAGAATTTACTACATGGTCAATTATCTGAAGTTTTCTTTGTTGTAAGTTCATGTTATATTCTTTTTTCAAAAATACTTATTTTTTAATTCCTACTTAACTCCAAACTTTTAACTTCAGACTTTAAACCGCTCTTACCACATTCCCAATTCCATTCTTGCCTCTTCGCTCATCATTTCTTTTTCCCATGGCGGGTCAAAGGTTATTTCAACTTTTGCATTATTTACATCTGGAATGTTTTTTATTTTTTGTTCTACTTCAACAGGCAACGTTTCTGCCACCGGACACGCAGGTGATGTTAAAGTCATTTTAATATTTACATCGTTTCCTTCAAGGCAGTTTATTTCATAAATCAACCCAAGCTCGTAAATGTCCACAGGAATTTCAGGGTCGTAACATGTTTTGAGTACGTCTATTATTCTGTCGCGAAGAGGCTTTACCTCAGACCCCTCTATCCCGAAATTTCGGGACTCCCGAAGGGGAGACTTTTCTTCGTTACTATTTTCAGTGGTCATTATTTTTCTCTGCGCCTTTGCGCCTCTGCGTTTAAATTATTTTGTTTGTAAACTCCACCGCAAACAACTTCATTTGTTTTATCATACTTGCCAATCCGTTTGCACGTGTAACCGCAACATGCTGTCGTAAACCAATTGAATCAATAAATTTCAACTCTGCATTAACAACGTCATTGGGTTTTTGTTCGCTCAATACTTTTATCAGCAATGCAATTTCTCCTTTTACAAATGTTGAATCGCTATCCGCTTCAAAAATTATTTTTCCATCTTTCTCAAATGCATTTAACCAAACACTACTCTGGCAGCCTTTAATTTTATTCTCTTCTACTTTATATTTCCCGTCAAGCGGAGGAAGTTTTTGCCCAAGTTCAATTATGTAATGGTATTTTTCTTCCCAACTGTCAAAGAGAGAAAAATCGTCAATTATTTCTTTTTCTATTTCTGAAATGTTAGCCACTAATTGCATTAATTAACACTAATTTATTTTTTCTTCTCTTTTGCCCACTCATCTTTAAGCGTAACTGTTCTGTTAAAAATAATTTTTCCGGCAGAAGAGTTTTTGTCACAACTAAAATACCCTAAACGCAAAAACTGAAATTTATCTCCATCCTTAGCATTCTTCACAAATGGTTCGGCCTTTGCATTTGTTATTACAGAAAGTGAATTGGGATTTATGTATTGAGTAAAATCTCCTTCCTGCCCATCAGGATTTTCAACCGTAAACAAACGGTCGTACATACGAACTTCTACATCAACAGCATCGGCAGCATTCACAAAATGAATTACCGATTTTGGTTTTAATCCGGAAGTATCACTACCGCTTCGGCTTTCAGGAACATACGTGCAATGCAATTCTTTGATTGTGCCATCAGCATTTTTAATTGCTTCATCGCACTTAATTATGTAAGCATGTTTCAATCGGACCATTCCACCTTGTGTTAAACGGAAATAATTTTTTGGCGGATTTTCCATAAAGTCGTCCTGTTCGATAAAAATTTCTTTTGAGAAATTCATTTCGCGATGTGTATGCATTTCTGCTTCAGGATTATTTTCCGCTTTAAGTTGTTCTGTTTTTCCCTCCGTATAATTTGTGATTATAACTTTTAGAGGGTTTACAACAACCATTGCTCGTTGTGCAATTTTATTTAAATGTTCGCGTATGCAGAATTCAAGCAACGAAACATCAATCATATTTTCTCTTCGGGCAACTCCTACTTTTTCTGCAAATGCTCTGATAGACTCAGGAGTATAACCTCTTCTTCTAAAACCTGAAAGTGTTGACATACGAGGGTCGTCCCAACCGTCAACAAATTTTTCGTTTACCAAACGAAGCAACTTGCGTTTGCTCATAACAGTGTATGTTAAATTCAAGCGTGCAAATTCAATTTGACGTGATGGAAAAATTTCAAGCTGCTCGATATACCAATTATAAAGCGGGCGATGCACTTCAAATTCCAGTGTACAAATACTATGTGTGATTTTTTCAATACTGTCGCTTTGTCCATGTGCAAAATCATACATGGGATAAATTTTCCACTTGTTGCCTGTGCGATGATGCTCATCAAATTTAATGCGATACATCAATGGGTCGCGCAAGTGCATGTTAGGTGATGCCATATCAATTTTTGCGCGCAACACTTTACTTCCTTCTGCAAATTCGCCATTACGCATGCGCTGAAATAAATCTAAATTTTCTTCAACGCTTCTGTTTCTGAATGGAGATTCTTTACCTGCTTCTGTTGGTGTTCCCTTTTGCGAAGCAATTTGCTCAGCTGATTGGTCATCAACATAAGCCAATCCTTTTTTAATTAATTTAACTGCAAACTCGTATATCTGTTCAAAATAATCGGAGGCATACAATTCGTTCTCCCATTCGAAGCCCAACCATTTAACATCGTTTTTTATAGATTCAACATATTCCACTTCTTCCTTTTCGGGATTGGTATCATCAAAACGCAAGTTGGTTTTGCCGTTGTACTTTTTTGCCAATCCAAAATTGAGGCAAATACTTTTTGCATGGCCAATGTGCAAATATCCGTTTGGCTCAGGAGGAAAACGCGTGTGAATGCGGCCAGCGTGTTTGCCAGCAGCAATATCTTCTTCAACTATTTGCTCTATAAAGTTGAGTGACTCTTTTATTTCGTCTGATTTTTTTTCGGTCATAAATTATTTTTTAAAAGCTTGATTGCTTTTTTCACACCATCAATCATCACATCAATTTCTGCTTTGGTATTGTAAAACAAAAACGAAGCGCGGATAGTTCCAGAAATATTAAAACGTTTCATTACAGGCTCCGTGCAATGATGTCCTGTACGAACTGCAATTCCTAATGTATCTAAATACATTCCTGCATCCAGCGCATTTACCCCTTCGATAATAAATGAAACAATACTTGCTTTCCCGCCCGACTGAACACCATCAGTCGTTCGGGCGGGTTCTTTAGCTGTGCCGATTATTTTTATGCCATCAATTTTTTTCAGTTCGTTGGTTGCATAGTTCATAAGTTCGTGTTCGTAATCGGCAACTTTTTTTCTGTCAAGAGAATTAACGTAATCAATCGCTGCACCCAAAGCTATTACATCAGCAATATTAGGAGTGCCTGCTTCAAACTTAAAAGGCACTTCATTGTAAGTTGTTTTTTCAAAACTTACTGAGTGAATCATTTCACCGCCACCCTGGTAAGGAGGCATTGCCTCAAGTAAATTTAATTTTCCATACAAACATCCAACACCAGTTGGCCCAAACATTTTATGTCCGCTGAAAGCAAAAAAATCACAATCTAATTCCTGAACATTTATTTGTTGATGCACTACTGATTGTGCGCCATCAAGCATAACAGCAATAGTCTCACCCCGACCCTCTCCAAAGGAGAGGGAGTGCTTACGTGCTAATTCAATTATTTTTTTTACAGGATTTATTGTTCCCAATGAATTGGAAACATGCGAAACAGAAATAAATTTTGTTTTTGGTGAAAGAAGTCCGCCAAAGGCGGATTCATCCATCAACAATTCTCCTGAATCATTCATTGGAATAATTTTCAGGATTGCTTTTTTCTCTTCACACAACATTTGCCATGGAACAATATTACTGTGGTGCTCCATTGCAGAAATAATTATTTCATCACCTTCAGAAATATTTTTTCGTCCCCATGTTGAAGCAACAAGGTTTATGCTTTCAGTGGTCCCTCTTGTAAAAATAATTTCCCTTTCACTTTTTGAACCTATGAACTTTTGAACTTTATAACGTGTTTCGTCAAATGCTTGCGAAGCTTTTTGCGAAAGGAAATGAACACCACGATGAATGTTCGCATTATATTCTGAATAATACTTTGTTAAAGCATCTATTACTACCTGCGGTTTTTGAGACGTGGCTGCATTATCAAAATAAATTAATGGCTTGCCGTAAGCGGTTTGCGAAAGGATTGGAAAATCTTTTCTGATTGCTTCTACATCAAAAACGTTTTCATTAATATTTAAAGTGGCAGAAGTTTTCACTCTGTTTTATCAGATAGTAATTTATTTAATTTTTTTTGCCTGATAGAATGTACATGATGTTTGTCAATTTTAACACTATTAAATCATGTACATTTCAAATTCAATTTGTGAATTTAATTTAACAGCAAGATTTTTTAAAAGCGAGTGTTTGAGTGGTTCGATATTTATTTTCTCAACCACATCACTTGCAAATGCAAAGTTCAAAAGCGCTTTTGCATTTTGTTCTCCTATTCCGCGTGAGCGCAAATAAAATAAAGCATCATCATCCAACTGGCCCGTAGTTGCACCATGAGAACATTTTACGTCATCAGCAAAAATTTCCAGTTGTGGTTTTGCATACATGTTTGCATTATCACTCAACAACACATTTTTGTTACTCTGGTATGCATTTGTTTTTTGCGCATCCTTTAAAACAAAAATCCGTCCGTTAAAAACGCCTGTTGAGCTGTCATCTAAAATTCCTTTGTACAGTTCATTACTCTGGCAATTTGGCTTTGCATGATAAACCGATGTTTGATTATCTACATGCTGTTTATTGTTGGTAATGTAAAGTCCGTTTAAGTGCGACTCACAGCGTTCATCATCCATCATGATGTTTAAATTGTTGCGAATCATTTTTCCACCAAGTGTGATAGTATTGATATCGAAAACAGAATTTTTTTTCTGATACGAATACGTGTGGCTCACCTGTGTTGCTTCAGTTCCGTCAAGTTGGATAAAGTCAAATTCAACATAAGCGTTTTCCATCACTACAATTTCGTGAACAGGATTTGTAATTGTTTTTTGATTGCCGGTTTGATTAATTGTTATAAATGCAACAGAAATTTTTGAATTGTTTTCTGCAACCAATAAAAGATGTGGATGAGAAACTGAATTTTCGATTGAAGAAACATTGATTATGTAAAGAGGTTTTTCTTCCTGGTACTTTGCAGCAACATGAATAAAAGTTCCTGTTTGCATTTGTGCAACATTTAATGCTGCTAATGAATGGTTATTAAAATCAACATACTTTGAAAAATGTTCTTTAACCAGTGGACTGTTTTCTTGACTTACAATACTTGTTACAGAAACTCCTTTGCTGGTAGTTAAACTATTTAACTCCGTGTTAAAATTTCCGTTGTCAAGAATTATGTAATTGGAGTTTTTTAGAAAAGGAAACTGTATTAACAGTGTATCAACATCAACCGTATTCGTTTTATTTTCAGAAAATAAATTTTCTTTAGAAATAAATAAAGGAAGATTGGTGTACTTGTAGTTTTCATTTTTAGTTGTAGGAATTCCTAAACGGTTGAAATGCTCCAATGCCTTTTTTTGCAATTGAGATTTTTCAACAGCAACAACTTTTTTTTCTTCTATATAGTCAGCCACAAATTGCACAGGTTATTTTTTAAGCAGTTACTTCTTCTTTTATCCAATCGTATCCTTTTTCCTCAAGTTCAAGCGCTAAATCTTTAGTTCCGCTTTTTACAATTTTTCCTTTGTATAGTACGTGTACAAAATCAGGAACAATATAATCGAGCAGACGTTGGTAGTGGGTGATTACAACAAACGAACGTTCTTTATTTCGCAAAGCATTTACTCCGTTGGCAACAATGCGCAGGGCATCAATATCCAATCCGCTATCGGTTTCGTCCATGATGCATAAGCGTGGTTCGAGCATTGCCATTTGGAAAACTTCGTTGCGCTTTTTTTCTCCTCCGCTAAATCCTTCGTTTACGCTGCGCTGTGTCATGGTTTTATCCATTTCAACAAGCTGCATTTTTTCTTTCATCAGTTTTAAAAAATCTTTTGAATCCAAAGGCTCTTGTCCTTTTGATTTGCGGATTTCATTTACTGCAGTCTTTAAAAAGTTTGCATTACTTACTCCCGGAATTTCTATTGGGTATTGAAACGCAAGAAACAATCCTTTGCGCGCACGGTCTTCAGGAGACATTTCACTTATGTCTTCTCCATCAAATAAAACTTCACCGGTTGATTCGTAATCTTCGCGGCCCGCTAAAACATTTGCAAGGGTGCTTTTGCCCGAACCATTAGGGCCCATGATGGCATGAACCTCCCCGGGATTTACAGTTAGGTTTAATCCTTGTAAAATGTCTTTTCCTTCAACCGAAGCTTTTAAATTTTTTATTTCTAACATTTCTTTTGCCACTGATTTCACTAATTATCACTAATTTTTCTTCATTCGTAAATTCGTACTGATTCGTTTTCGTTAATGCTACCCCACGCTTCCTTCTAAACTGATAGCTAAAAGTTTCTGCGCTTCCACTGCAAACTCCATCGGCAATTGATTAAATACTTCTTTGCAATATCCGTTTACAATTAAGCCCACTGCATCTTCGGTTGCAATGCCGCGCTGGTTGCAATAAAATATTTGGTCTTCGCCCACTTTGCTTGTGGTGGCTTCGTGTTCAACACGGGCAGTTTTATTATTTACTTCTAAGTAAGGAAATGTATGCGCTCCGCATTTGTCGCCAAGCAATAAACTATCGCACTGCGAAAAATTACGGGCATGTTCTGCTTTTTTATTTATCCGCACCAAACCACGGTAACTGTTTTGTGATTTGCCTCCGCTTATTCCTTTTGAGATTATGGTGCTTTTGGTATTTTTTCCGATGTGAATCATTTTGGTTCCGGTATCGGCTTGCTGCATGTTGTTGGTAACGGCAACAGAATAAAATTCGCCAATGGAGTTATCGCCTTTTAAAATTACACTTGGATATTTCCAGGTAATGGCGCTACCGGTTTCTACTTGTGTCCAGCTTATTTTTGAATTTTGTTCGGCACACAAGCCGCGCTTGGTAACAAAATTGTAGATGCCGCCTTTGCCGTTTTTATCACCGGGATACCAGTTTTGCACAGTACTGTATTTTACCTGTGCATTTTTGTGCGAATAAATTTCAACCACGGCTGCGTGCAACTGATTTTCGTCACGCATGGGGGCTGTGCATCCTTCGAGGTAACTTACGTAAGCGCCCTCATCGGCAACTATTAAAGTACGTTCGAACTGGCCGGTGCCGGCAGAGTTTATTCTGAAGTATGTGCTTAATTCCATTGGACATCTAACTCCTTTGGGAATGTAACAGAACGAACCATCGCTGAACACGGCACTGTTTAATGCCGAATAAAAGTTGTCGGTCATTGGAACAACACTACCTAAATATTTTTTGATTAAATCGGGGTGGCTGTGAACGGCTTCGCTGAAAGAAGAAAAAATAATTCCGAGTTTGGAGAGCTCTTCGCGAAAAGTAGTTTTTACACTTACGCTATCTATAACTGCATCCACAGCAACTCCTGCCAAACGCTTTTGTTCAAGAAGCGAAATTCCAAGCTTGTCGAACGTGGCTTTAATTTCAGGATCTAATTCATCTAACGAATTTAACTGGGGTTTGGGTTTTGGGGCGCTGTAATAAATGATGTTTTGAAAATCTATCTTAGGATAATGCACATTGGGCCATGTGGGCTCCTGCATGGTTTGCCAGTGGCGAAAGGCTTTTAACCTCCACTCCAAAAGCCATTCGGGTTCGTTTTTCTTTTTGGAGATGAAACGAACAATGTCTTCGTTAAGACCAAGGGGAGCATTTTCGCTTTCAATATTGGAAACAAAGCCCCACTTGTACTCGGTGCCGGTAACTTCGTCTAATATTTTTAAATCGTCACTCATTTTTTAAATCAGTTCATGGGTTTAGAGGTTCAAAAGTTAAATAGTTTTATGGTTAATAACATGTTGAGGTCTGAACGTCTGAACCATTGAACTTTTAAACTAAAAATTTACACCGCAAAGCTCTCCCCACATCCGCATGTGCGCGATGCATTGGGATTGTGAAACTGAAATCCTTTACCGTTTAATCCATCACTAAAGTCTAGTTCGGTGCCGATTAAATATAAAAACGACTTTTTGTCGCACACTATTTTTATGCCTTTGTCTTCAAATACTTTGTCATCGGGATTCATTACCGTATCAAAGGCCAGTTTGTATGACAATCCTGAACAGCCGCCACCCTCAACGCCCACCCGTATAAATGCATCGCCAGGCTTGTTTTCTTCTTTCATCAGCACAAGGGCTTTGGCCTTGGCTTTTTCGGTTACTGTTATCATTTTTTCACTCTTAAATTATATTGCAAAGATACATCTTTTTATGGTGCCTTTAAAACATAATGTGGGTGCAAAAGTTTGGCGTAAGCCTTTTATTTAGGCCATTAGGATATTAGGTAACTTTGGCCGCATTTTAAATTGAGTTTACATGTTTGAAAACGCAGAAAACCGTACCGAACTGGGTTCGATGGGCGAGTTTGGTTTAATTAATCATCTGGCGAAAGCCGTAGAAATTAAAAACCCCGAAACCATTAAAGGCATTGGTGATGATGCAGCAATTATAGATAATGGCGAAAGCGTAACTGTTGTTACCACTGATATGCTTTTGGAAGGTGTGCATTTTGATTTAACCTTTCATCCGCTAAAGCATTTGGGGTATAAGGCTGTGGTTGTAAATTTGAGTGATGTGTATGCCATGAATGCGGTGCCTAAACAAATTACGGTTTCGATTGGATTGAGTAACCGGTTTTCGCTGGAGGCTGTTGAGGAGCTTTATTCGGGAATTAATTTGGCTTGTAAGATGTATGGTGTGGATTTGGTAGGAGGCGATACCACTTCGAGCAAAAGCGGTTTGGTAATTTCGGTTACGGCCATTGGTGCTGCAAAAAAACAAGATGTTGTTTACAGAAATGGTGCTAATGAAAATGATTTGATTTGCGTTACCGGTGATTTGGGCGCGGCTTATTTGGGTTTGCAACTTTTAAATCGCGAAAAGCAGGTGTTTTTACAAAATCCAAAAATGCAACCCGATTTTTCGGGTAACGATTATTTGCTTGAGCGGCAGCTTAAGCCCGAAGCGCGCAAAGATCTGAACGAAATTTTAAATACTGCCGGTGTTAAGCCTACCAGTATGATTGATATTAGCGATGGTCTTGCTTCGGAGTTGATGCATATTTGCACACAGTCAAACAAAGGCTGCATTATTTATGAAAGTAAGTTTCCTATTGACCAAAAAGCGTTTGATTTGGCAATGGAATTTAACCTTGACCCAACGGTGTGCGCCCTTAGCGGTGGCGAAGATTACGAGTTGCTGTTTACCATACCCGTAGCCGATTACGAAAAAATACGCGAGCGGGCTGATGTTTCAATCATTGGGCACATTACTTCTAAGGACGAGGGCTATTTTATGATTGACAAGTCGGATAACCGCCATGCGCTTAAGGCTCAGGGTTGGGATGCGCTGCGCGAGGGTTAAAATTTTTTGGGTAATTGGTTAGCGCCATTGCCCGCCTGTTTGGCTCCAATTTCTTTATTTATTTTTTTAACACCTGCATTATTATATCCATTGCCTTATGGCATTTTTTGGATTTTAATTGTTACCTGTTTTATTTTTGATGATAATAATTGAGTTGCTGTGTAGTAAAATAAAACGGCTGATGCTTTTGCACGTAAGAAATAACGTTAGCCATTGATGAAATGCAATCTCCTGTTAAAGAAATAATGTCTTCTGTAAAAGAAATGCAGTTAGAGGTAGAAACAATGTCATTTCCCATTAAATCAACGGCATCAGATGGTTAATAAACGGTATCAGACAATCAATCATCGGAATTAGTTGGTTAATAAACGGTAACAGAAAACTAATCATCAGCATCAGATGGCTAATAAACAGTAACAGGTAACCATTCATCGGTATCAGTTGGCTAATAAACGGTAACAGAAAACTAATCATCGGTATGAGTTGGCTAATAAACGGTAACAGATAACCAATCAACGGCATCAGATGGTTAAACAACGGTAACAGACAACCAATCAACGGCATCAGATGGTTAAACAACGGTAACAGACAACCAATCAACAGCATCAGATGGTTAAACAATGGTAACAGACAACCAATCAACAGCATCAGATGGTTAAACAACGGTATCAGACAACCAATCAACGGCATCAGATGGTTAAACAACGGTATCAGACAACCAATCAACGGTATCAGATGGTTAAACAACGGTATCAGACAATCAATCAACGGCATCAGATGGTTAAACAACGGTATCAGACAACCAATCAACGGCATCAGATGGTTAAACAACGGTATCAGACAACCAATCAACGGCATCAGATGGTTAAACAACGGTAACAGACAACCAATCAACGGCATTACCCCCATGCCTGGTAACAGCAAAAGCAAACCCGGCAGACTTAAAAGCCTGATTTATTAAAACAGAAAAACAATAGGGGAACTATTCTACCGTAACGCTTTTAGCAAGGTTGCGGGGTTGGTCAACATTACACCCGCGCATAACGGCAATGTGATAAGAAAGAAGTTGTAAAGGAACTGCGCTAACCAGAGGCACCAGAATTTCGTCTGTTTCGGGAATTTCAATTACGTAATCGGCAATCTTTTTAACCTCAACATCACCTTCGGTAACTATAGCAATAATTTTTCCTTTGCGAGCCTTAACTTCCTGTATGTTACTTACCACCTTTTCGTAGCTTGAGTTTTTGGTAGCAATAACAACCACCGGCATCTCTTCGTCAATAAGCGCAATGGGGCCATGTTTCATTTCCGCAGCAGGATAACCCTCGGCATGTATGTAGCTAATTTCTTTAAGCTTTAAAGCACCCTCAAGCGCTACCGGAAAACCATACCCGCGGCCTAAGTATAAAAAGTTGCGCGCGTCTTTAAAGCGTTTGGCAAGTTCTTTAACGTTATCATTTGATTTAAGTGCCGTTTCCACCTTGGCGGGAATTGTTTCCAATTCGCTAAGCAAGGCACGAAAACGGGAGTTATTAATGGTGCCGCGCTTTTGAGCAATTTGCAAAGCCAGTAAAGTAAGCACGGTAACCTGTGCAGTAAATGCCTTGGTAGAGGCCACACCTATCTCAGGCCCGGCATGTGTATAGCTGCCGGCATGTGTGGCACGCGGTATGGATGAGCCCACCACATTGCAAACGCCAAAAATGGTGGCGCCTTTTGATTTTGCAAGTTCAATAGCGGCAAGCGTATCGGCAGTTTCGCCACTTTGTGAAATGGCTATTACAACATCATTTTCATTAATAATAGGATTGCGGTAACGAAACTCACTGGCATATTCAACCTCCACGGGTATGCGCGCAAGGTCTTCAATAAGATATTCGGCCACAAGTCCCGCATGCCATGATGTACCACAGGCAACAATTAATATGCGAGGGGCATTTACCAGCTTGTTTTCAAACTCATTAATGCCACCAAGCCGCAGCCGTCCGTTTTTTGAATCAATTCGCCCGCGCATACTGTCAGAAATTGAGCGTGGTTGCTCATAAATTTCTTTAAGCATAAAATGGTCGTAGCCGCCTTTTTCAAGTGCTTCCAGTTTAAGCTCAAGCTGCTGCACAAAAGGAATTTTGGTTTGGTTGTCAATGGTTTTTACGGTGAGTTTGCCATTGTCAACAGTTGCTACTTCTCCATCATTAAGGTAAGCTACATTTTTGGTGTACTCAACAATGGGTGTGGCATCGGATGCAACAAAATACTCGTCTTTACCAATACCCAATACAATAGGGCTACCTTTACGAGCAGCAATAATTTTATGAGGTTCGTTTTTACTTAGTACCACAATGGCATATGCACCAATAACTTCTCCAAGTGCCAAACGCACAGCTTCTTCGGTAGCAACTTTGGTTTGTGTTTGAATTTCTTCGATAAGATGAATTAAAACTTCGGTGTCGGTATCGCTTTTAAATGTGTGGCCGTTATTCATCAACTCCTGCTTTATCGAAGCATAGTTTTCGATTATACCATTGTGAATGATGGCAAGGTTATGTGTTTCGCTGTAATGCGGGTGTGCGTTGCGGTCGTTAGGCTCGCCATGCGTAGCCCAGCGCGTGTGCCCCATGCCCACATTGCCTTTTACATTTTTATCTTTAACATAAGCAGATAGGTCGGCCACCTTACCGGCTTTTTTATAAATATTTAGTTCGCCATTAAGCAATGCAACACCGGCACTGTCGTAACCGCGATATTCTAAACGCTGCAATCCTTTAATAATAATGGGATACGCTTCGCGCTGACCTATATAAGCAACTATTCCACACATGGTATATTAAGGGGTTAAACGGGTAAATGATATTTGTAACTTTATTCGAACCGATGCATCGGCATTATTTTGACCGGCAATAATTGTACGTTGGGGGTATTGACTATGTTCCGATCCGGCAGCCAAAAGATAAAGACCATAATCGGTACGTTTATCATACAATATTTGTTGCGCATAATGTGCAATATTAAAGCGGTACTGATTGCTGTTGTATAAACTGCCGCCAAAATATGCAGTACCCTGTATTACATCGGGCAGGTTTGAAATAGTTCCGTCAGCATTTATAACAGCCAGCCCTAAGCGGGGCAGCACGGCAAGCTCGGAATTACTGCCCGGCACTGTTGTAATTACAAGTTCAGCTTTATTAATGGCAACGGGCGCATCCAAAGCAAAGTTTTTTAAATACGGAAAGGTAACTTTTACCTTAGGCCCTGCAATACCCTGCAGGTAACATTTATCAGCTCCGGCAAAAGCATCATCAAATGTTATAGGCATGGTAGCAGTTGTATAATCATGGATAAAGTTGCTCACCATAGCATTATCGGTAGTAAGGGGGCAAGTAACGGTTAGCGTTTTTTCATTAGAGGCGGTAGTATCTTCGGTAAAGTATAAAATCATAGCCGAAACCACAGATGAAGCGCTAAAGGTAACTATGCCACCTTTGCCTGTAACCGGAAGTGCTTTTATATATATACCTTTAATATTGTCAACAAAGGCATCGTTATCGGCATAATCGTAAACCTTGCTGGCAAATGCTGCATTGGTTATAGGAATACGTATGTGTGCGGCATATTTGGTTCCGCCAATATCAATACTATCAGTACGTTTTTGAGGTAAAAAATTTAAACTGCCAAGCAATGCAGCATCGGTAGAAAAAGTTTTGTTTGAAAAATAATTACTGTCCTTTACCATTGTTTCGGTTACCTCATAAACTTCAAGCTTCTGCTCCACGGTGGTATCGCCATAAAAATCTTTGTAAGCAAGGCAAAGCACCAGCGAGTCAAATCTTGAATTAGAAAATACCGGAACTCCACCCGATGGTTTAAGTTGAGCATACAGCGATGCAGTAGTAGTGCCAAACACATCATCATTCATATTCCCAAGCAAAACGCTTTTTTGCGTGGCAAAATTCTCGTCAGCTCTTAGGCTATCCTGTTTATTTGTTTCTAATACAATCGTACTAGTATCAACATATCCCAAATTAATATCATCGCTTTCGGGCTGTACTTCAAGACCTACAGTATCGGGTTTATTGCAGGCCAGCGTGGCAAATAAGGGTAATAAAAATAGGTACAAAAACCTGTTTTGCATTTTTAAAGGTGGTTTAATGTAAAGTGTACTAAAAAACGTTGTCAACTCTTATCCTGCTTAAGCTTCTACCGGAATTTCTTCCATCACTTCGTCATAAAAATCATTGTAAGCATCAATGTAGTTTTCAGGGTCCTGGTAATCCAACACCATTTTACCCGATTTTTTAATGTGACTTTCTATTTTCGAATTTAATTTTTCGTGCCCCTTTATTACCGCATCCGATTTATTGATGGCGGCTATGGTCATCGCTTCGTAAGTGGGGTTTTTTAAATCCTTCACATCTTTCTCGTTCATACCCTCCATCATAAACTTTTTAGTATAAGTCTCATTCAGTGTTTCGGTAAACCCGTCATCATAGCATGAATAAACGATGCGCGAATTGCGAAAAATAGGGTCTTCCTTATAAGCCGTTTTTACAAACACGGGTATAAGGCTTGTCATCCAGCCATGGCAATGGATAACATCAGGAGCCCAGCCCAGTTTTTTTACCGTTTCTAAAACCCCGCGACAAAAGAATATAGTGCGATCGTCATTATCTTTAAAAAACTTGCCTTTGGCATCCCGGGTAGTAAACTTACGGTGAAAATATTCTTCATTATCAATAAAATAAACCTGCATGCGTGCTGCCTGTATACTGGCTACTTTAATTATAAGGGGATGGTCGCTGTCGTTAATTATAAGGTTCATTCCGCTAAGGCGGATAACTTCATGCAGCTGGTTTCTACGCTCATTTACCACTCCAAAGCGGGGCATAAAGGTGCGTATTTCACGTCCGCGTTCTTGGGTTCCTTGAGGCAGGTGCCTGCCTATGGTGCTTAACTGGTTTGCTTCAATGTAAGGGGTAATCTCTTGCGATACGTAAAGTACTTTTGGCTTAACTTTCATTCTATGTGTGTTATGATTTTAAATTCGAGTTGCAAAAATATAGAAAAAAAACCTTTCGTCAGACAAAGGCAGTAAGAAAAGGCTTTAGTTTTGACGTTAAAAGTTAAGTATACTTGTTAAAATGGCTAAAGGAATGGCTTTATAAATATTAAAACACCCGGTTGCTTAATATGCCGGGCAGTTTTGTCTTTTGCCACCGCGCCTGCGGCCACCGTTTTTATCGCTTGCGTATTTAATACCAAAGTAAAAGTCGGCACCATTAAACTCGGTAATGCCAAGGGGCGAGTTTAGGTAATCGGTTCCTATTACAAGTATGCCATATCGCAAGGCTATTCCAAAGCGAAACGTTTTGTACTCATAAACCGATAGGGGAAGGGCAGCTTCAAACCTACGGGTTTCATAACGCGGTGTAAGCGAAACTTGTTTTTCGCGCCTCACGCTTTTATCCGATTGCATAATGGGATGAATAACCGAAACATTGGTATAAAAAACCGGAGTTATGCATGCATCCACTTGTGCACTGGCGGCAGTGGGCAAGTAGGTTTTAAAATTATGTCCTGTTAATCCTTGTGTAGGGTTATCATAAATCTTAGTGCTTATTACCTCGCCTGCATGATTAATGCCGTTTATATCAGTTGTATCAAATCCGGGCCACACAGCACTCGCGTTTTCGTAAGTATAAACCTTGGCTTGCCGGTTAAAGTTGATGTAACCCAAATCTATTAAAGTAATACCTGCTTTATATAAATATTTCCGTATTCGTTTTTCAGAAGCTCCAGCGTGATATGCAGCAGGATTTAAATTTTGAACATATTGCACACCCATGGTTGTTGAAAATCCTGAGCCACGCCTTGCCATATAGTTTCCGGCTTTGTCATTAGGCAATGCATGGCCGTAATCAGCATCAAGGCTGTTTAAATAAAACATGCTTTCATCATCATACCGGTATTGCATGTTGTTGCTTCTTATATAAAGCCCGTCCATGCCATACAGGTAATTTAATGTAATGCCGGCCGATGTGGCTGCTAGCTTGCTTTTTGAAATTTGTTGCGATAGGGTAATTCCAATTTCGCCAAATGCCAAACCCGCTGCACGATACGGTGTGGTGTTGTAGTCGGTTTTCCATTGTGGTGAGTAGTCAGAACCTTCAAATAAAAATTTTGCAAGATGTGTGTTTACATCACGTGCACTAAATATACCCCTTATGCTCATGTGGGCACCATAGGCGGTTTTTCCGTTTCGGTAAACTATGGCTGGGCCTTTTAGCAGCAAGTTGCCATACGCGTTTTTGTCTTTGTTATCGTAGTGGTCGCTCCAGTTGCCTTGTTTGGTTTCGCCTTTCATAATGCGGCCAATGGGAAAACTACCCGGCTTCATGTACAGGTAATCGTTCCAAAAAAAGATATCGCCACTTATAATATTTATTTCATAGTCGTAAGGCATAAAGGCTATTGAGGCCGGATTTAATTCCACACCCATGTTGCCCGCAAAATTGCTGTTTGCTATACCCCACATTTCCTGGGCTTTTATCTGCGAGCTAAAAAGCCCCGCCAAACCAAGTGCCAACCAAGTTATTTTATGCATATAGTAAAAACTAAACCACTATTGATTTATTGTTTACGCGAAAATGAAATATGCAGTTTGGCAAAAACCTGTAAAAAGATTACAAAAAAACCTGTAAGCAATTTAACGTGCTTACAGGTTTTAAAAGTTTAAGTAACGTTTGGTTACTTTTTTGCTGCCGCCTTAGCTTTTGGTTTACGCGCTTTTCTGCGTTTACCAAACGAGCCAATAGCTACTTTTCCTTTTTTTGATTTTTTGTCGCCTTTTCCCATGTTATTAGTTTATTGTTTTGATGTTGCAAAAGTAAAACGCTTAATCATATACAGAAATCCTACAGGCAAAAAATAAAAACAATTTAATATACACTTCGCACCCTTATTGTATGCTTTACATTTTTAAGATGATGAATTACATCAGCCGGAGTTTTTTTATCAATATCAATAACCACATACCCAATTTGAGTATTGGTTTGTAAATACTGGCCAAGGATGTTTACTTTGTTTGATGACATAATACTGTTAATCTCGCCCAAAACGCCCGGCACATTTTTATGTATATGTAATATGCGATGCGCATTATGCTGCACTGGCAAATTAAGTGGCGGAATACTTAATGAACCGACACTAGTTCCTGAATTTAAAAACTGAATAAGTTTTGTAGCCACATCCACGCCAATGTTTGCCTGAGCCTCCGTAGTGCTGCCACCAATGTGGGGTGTTAAAATTACATTTGGAATGTGCTGCAACACCGATTTAAATTTCTGCTTGCTGCTTTCAGGCTCGTCAGGAAAAACATCAGCAGCCAAACCGGCAAGGTGATTTTTTTTTAGCGCAGTGGCCACTTCACCCACATCCATTACATCGCCACGGCTAAGGTTAATTAAAACAGCACCTTTTTTCATTTTAGCTATGCGCGCAGCGTTAATCATATTTTTGGTTGAAGCATTGCCCGGCACATGCAAGGTAATTACATCTGCTTTTTTTAATACATCATCTAATGATTTTGATGCAGAGGCATTTCCTAAACTCAATTTTGGTTCGGCATCATAAAACAGTACGTGCATACCTAAACTTTCGGCCATTACCGAAACTTGTGAGCCAATATGGCCATAGCCGATAATGCCCAGCGTTTTTCCTCGCACCTCAAAACAATTTGCACTGTCTTTTAACCAAATGCCTTTATGCGCTGCTGTATTTTTTTCTGGAATTCTGCGCAACAGCATAATGCAGTTTGCAATTACAAGTTCGGCAACCGAGCGCGTGTTTGAAAATGGAGAATTAAAAACAGCCACACCGTTTTCGATAGCACTTTGCATAGCCACCTGGTTGGTGCCAATGCAAAAACAGCCTGTTGCAATAAGTTTGTTTGCACACTCAATAACTTTTTTTGTAAGCTGTGTTTTTGAGCGTATGCCAACAATATGAACATCGGCTATTTTATCAATCAACTCATTTTCACTTAAAGCACGCTGGTGGGTTTCAATTTGCGTGTATCCACTTTCACGGAAAAGATTTATTGCACTGTGGTGAATTCCTTCGAGCAGTAAAATTTTTATTTTTTCTTTGGGGTAACTGGTTGGCATTGCGTTTTGGTTTTACTTTTTTGGTGGCGCAACAATAGTAAATATTACATTGTTTGAGATTGAAAATGGCCATTCAAAAATCAATGTATACTATTATCTCAAACTATATCTTTGTCCACTCTTAAAAACCACAATGGAATATTTTAAACACGAGTCGGCCTATGTTGACGAAGGTTGTGAAATTGGCAAAGGCACAAAAATCTGGCACTTTTCACACGTAATGCCCAACTGTAAAATTGGCGAAGGCTGCAACATAGGACAAAACGTTGTAGTATCACCTGATGTTGTTCTTGGTAAAAATGTAAAGGTGCAAAACAATGTATCTATTTACACAGGCGTAATTTGTGAGGATGATGTTTTTCTTGGTCCATCTATGGTGTTTACTAACGTGATGAATCCTCGCAGCGCAGTAAATCGCAAAAACGAATATTTAAAAACTGTTGTTAAGAAAGGAGCTTCTATTGGTGCCAATGCAACTATTGTATGCGGGCATGACATTGGAAAATTTGCTTTTATAGGTGCTGGCTCAGTGGTTACCAAAAATGTACCTGATTATGCATTAATGGTTGGCAACCCTGCAAAACAAACAGGATGGATGAGTGAGTTTGGAAATAAATTAAAGTTTGATGCCAGTGGAATTGCCACTTGTACTGACAGTGGAGAAAAATATCAGTTAGTGGATAACAAAGTTTCAAAAATATCGTAAGCCATTTTTTTGATGAATACAATAACCGACCGCCCACTGAAGTTTGCCGTAATAGGTTGTGGGCATATTGGCAAGCGGCATGCCGAAATGGTGATGCGAAATCCTGAAACGGAATTGGTGGCCATGTGCGACATTCGTCCTGAAACGGAATTGGGCATTGAAAATTTTAAAGTTCCGTTTTTTAATTCCATTGATAGATTATTATCATCAGTACCTGATGTAGATGTAGTATGTGTGTGTTCACCAAACGGATTACATGCCGAGCATTCTATAAAAGCACTGGAAGAAAAAAAACATGTGGTATGCGAAAAGCCAATGGCACTTACAAAAGCCGATTGCGAAAAAATAATTTTTAAAGCACTGCAGGTTTCACGACATATTTTTTGTGTTATGCAAAACCGGTATTCGCCACCATCCTATTGGTTAAAAGAAATTGTTGAGAAAGATATTTTGGGAGAAATCTTTATGGTGCAACTACAATGCTATTGGAATCGTGATGAGCGTTATTATAAAAAAGGTGGATGGAAAGGCACAAGCGATTTGGATGGTGGAACTTTGTTTACTCAGTTTTCTCACTTCATTGACATTATGTATTGGGTGTTTGGCGACATTACCAACATTGAAGCAAAATTTTCTGACTTCTCGCACAAGGATAACACATCATTTGAAGACAGTGGCTTTGTGAATTTTAGGTTTATTAATGGTGGCATGGGAAGTATTGCCTATTCAACATCTGTGTGGGATAAAAATTTTGAAAGCAGTATTACGGTTATTGGTAAAAATGGCTCAGTAAAAATTGGCGGACAGTACATGAATGAGATTGAATATTGCCACATCAAAGATTACAAACTTCCTAATTTACCACCTGTGAACCCTGCCAACGATTATGGCGTATACAAGGGCTCTGCAGCCAATCATCATTATATTATTGAAAATGTAGTGGATGTTTTGCGCGGGCGAACTTCTATCACCACAAATGCGTTAGAAGGGTTAAAAGTTGTTGAAATTATCGAACGAATTTATTCTTTACGTAAATTAATAAAACCACAAATTAAATTTTCATAACAATGTACCAGGAAATTTTAGACAAGAAAGCAAAAGTTGCTGTTATCGGATTAGGCTATGTTGGACTACCAATTGCACTTGAATTTGCAAAACGTGTTTCAGTAATTGGCTTCGACATCAATGCCGGCCGTGTAGAAAAAATGCAAAATAAAATTGATCCAAGTGGTGAACTTGACTCATCTGCATTTGATGGTTGCGATATTACATTTACCAATTCACTGGAAGTTTTGCGCGAAGCAAAATTTTTTATCGTAGCTGTTCCAACACCCATTGACGAGCATAAACTGCCCGACCTTAAACCATTGCTTGGAGCATCAACTTCAATAGGCAAGGTTTTGAAAAAAGGTGATTATGTTGTGTACGAGTCAACAGTATATCCTGGCTGTACCGAAGAAGATTGCATTCCTGTGTTAGAAGAATTGTCAGCCCTAAAATTCAAAGATGATTTTAAGGTGGGTTATTCTCCTGAACGGATTAATCCTGGTGATAAAGAACATACCATTACCAAAATTAAAAAAGTGGTTTCGGGTTGTGATGAGGAGTCGCTTAACGAAATTGCAAAAGTGTATGAGATAGTTGTAAAAGCCGGTGTGCACAAAGCATCCACAATAAAAGTTGCCGAAGCTGCAAAAATTATTGAGAACACACAGCGCGATGTAAACATTGCATTGATGAATGAACTTTCTATCATTTTCAATAAAATGAATATTAATACATATGAGGTTATTGAAGCATCAAGCACCAAGTGGAATTTTTTACGCTTTATGCCGGGTCTTGTTGGTGGACACTGCATTGGTGTTGACCCCTATTACTTAACATACAAAGCTGCTGAACTTGGTTACCACGCACAGGTAATTAACAGCGGACGATATGTAAATGATAGCATGGGTTTTTATGTAGCCAAGCAAACTGTAAAAAAATTAATTGCATTAGGAAAAGACATTGCAAAATCAAAAGTGCTTGTGATGGGCGCAACTTTTAAAGAAGATGTTGAAGATATTCGCAATTCAAAAGTTACGGATGTGGTAAACGAATTTAAATCGTATGGTGTAAGTGTTGAAGTTAGCGACCCTTATGCATCATCAGAAGAACTGTATGAGGAATATGGATTTGGCTTAGTAGAAAAAATTGGAAATAATTATGATGCGATTATAGTTGCCGTGCCGCATAAGGATTATGTAGCAATGGACGAAGCATATTTTATTTCTATCTGCAAACCCGATGCAGTGATAGTTGATATCAAAGGATTTTTACGTAATAAAATAAAATCGTTGAACTACTGGAGCCTGTAGTACGAATAACGAATCGGGATTTTTTTCATTCGTAAATTCGTTTTTTTTATTCATAATTCGTACCAAATAAAATTCGTATTGGTTGATGAAAAAAATTTTAGTCACAGGCGGCACAGGTTACATCGGCAGCCACACTGTTGTTGAGCTTTTAAATAAAAATATTTCTGTTGATATTATTGACAACCTCAATAATTCAAAACTTGAAGTTATTGATGCCATTGAGCAAATCACAAAAGTTCGTCCTTCGTTTTTTCAGATTGATTTAACAGATTATTCGCTTACCGAAAAATATTTTAGTGAAAACAAGCCCGATGCCGTAATACATTTTGCTGCGCACAAAGCTGTTGGACTAAGTGTTGAAGACCCACTTGAATTTTACAAAAACAATTTGCTTTCGCTGATAAATGTGTTGAAGTGCTGCAATAAATTTGGCATAAACAATTTCGTTTTTTCCTCATCATGTTCTGTTTATTCTGACCCTGATACATTACCAATTTCAGAAAGTGCTCCTGTAAAAAAAGCAAAGTCGCCTTACGGCAACACAAAAAAAACAGGCGAAGAAATTATTGAAGATGTAGTAAATGCATCATCGCTAAAAGCCATCTCACTTCGCTATTTCAATCCTGTAGGTTCACATGACAGTGCATTGATTGGAGAACTTCCTACAACCATGCCATTAAACGTTATGCCCATCATTACGCAAGTGGCTATTGGCAAGCGAAAAATGTTTTCCGTTTTTGGAAATGATTACCCAACGCCCGATGGAAGTTGTGTGCGCGATTATTTACATGTGGTGGATGTTGCCAAAGCGCATGTGGTTGCAGTAGAGAGAATGTTGAATAACAAAAACAAAAAAAAATACGAAGTATTTAATCTGGGCACTGGAAAAGGAATTTCTGTTTTAGAACTTGTAAATGCTTTTGAAAAAATTACAGGAGTAAAACTCAACTACCAGATTGTTGCCCGCAGAGAAGGCGATGTAAATGCCGTATATGCCGACACCACCTTAGCAAACAAAGAACTTGGCTGGCGTACCGAGCGCGATTTAAACAACATGATTAAAACTGCCTGGAACTGGGAGTTGTATTTGGCTGGAAGAAAAGATTTTATTTAAAGACTTATCCAACCCCTTCGAATTAGGGGCTTCCATACGCATGTGCAAAAGTCATTTTCTCTTTATCATTTAGATCTTTACGTTTAACAAGTTTTCTTTATTATTTCACAAGTTTTCATTTCAATACAAAGGTTGGGTAAATTGCGCTTGCCTGTTTGGAAACAATTATTTTTTTTTAGCGTTATTAGTACCATTCAGTAAAAAGTATGATGAGAGGCTTGTTTTTAATTCTGCTTTTTTTATCAGGGAGCAATCCTGCCGACTGGGAATTAAAAAAAAATGAGCACAACATTAAAGTATATACCCGCAAAGTTTCAACATCAGATTTTAAGGAATTGCAATGCAAAACAACGGTTAAAGCATCGTTGAGCTCTGTGATAAGTTTGCTTACCGATGCCGGTGCATATACGCACTGGGTTTATGCCTGCACACAGTCATACCGGTTTAAGCATGTAGGCAAAACCGAATCGTGGACTTATCAGCGCTTTAAAGCACCATGGCCGGTAGCCGATAGGGATGTGGTGGCTGTTGGTAAAATTGTTCAGGATAAAAAAACAAAAATTGTAATACTTAAATCAGAAGCCGTAAGCGGAATAATTCCCGAAAAAAAAGATGTTGTCAGGATAAAAAAATTTCACTCATCCTATACACTTATCCCAAAGCAAGGGGGCTTTGTTGAAATACATTTTGAAATGGGAAGCGAACCCGGTGGCATTGTTCCTGCATGGCTAGTAAACATGGTTGCTGTTAAAGGGCCATTTGAAACGCATCAAAAAATGGCTGTGGTGCTAAACCAGCCTGTTTATAAAAATGCAAAACTTGATTTTATTTCTGAGTTGTAAAATAGTTATTGGGCTATTTTATTTTGGGGATATTAAATGAATTAAAATTTACAAACATCTACTTTAATACCTCATTAGCAAATAACCCAATAACTTAATCCTTTATCCTTTATCCTCTGTTTGCTTTTTTGGCTTTTTTCTCGGCACGTTTTTCTTTTAACGATTTGGTAGCAGGTTTTTTGGTTTCCTTTTTTTGTGTTTTTTCTTTGCTCATAATTTTAATTTTTATGGGTTAATGTGGCGCTAATGTATAATAAAAATGAAACCATTTTTTGTGGTTGCCTGTAAACACAACCAAACACATTTTGTAATTTGGTTTAACCCCAAAAACTTATATTTGCACGTAATTAATTCAAAACTTTTACTGTCATGTTTGAAAATTTAAAAAGCAAAAACCCTGTAAGCAGCAGCGAAACCCCATCAGGCAGCATAAATCTTATTGCAGCCGGAACCACCATTGAGGGCGAAATAAAATCAAGCGGTGATATCCGCATTGACGGCAACGTAACCGGATCGGTTATTTCAAAAGCAAAAGTTGTGATTGGCAGCACAGGAATTGTTAATGGCGATATTCATTGCCAAAATGCAGATATATCAGGAACGGTAAAAGGAATTACCACGGTAGCCGAAATGCTCTTTTTAAAAGCCACTGCTAAAATTAATGGCGATATTAACACTGGCAAACTTGTAGTTGAAGTGGGTGCCAGCTTTACTGGTAATTGCAACATGGGCCCTATGGTAAAAGATATAAAACATGTTGAGCGAACAGGAGAACCAGTCCTCAAAGAAAAAACAGCTTAACAGCTACGCCAAATATTCAGCCATTGGTTTTCAGATGGCGGCAATTATTGGCTTAGGTTGTTTTGCCGGAGTTAAATTAGATAAACTCTATAATCAATCTCCTTTATTTACCACATTGTTTTCATTGCTTTCGGTTTTTTTGGCCATCTATTATGCCATTAAGGATTTTATCCGAAAAAAATAACACGGTTTTTTTTCAACAGACTGTATTTCATTAAAAACTTTTTTTATTTTTCGGTTCAAATTAAAGCATGGCCATTTTAAATTCCATACTTACCTGGATAATGAAAAAGCGCATTCACCAAATTGAGCTTTTTATAAAATACCCATGCGATGTGCAGGACGAAGTACTGCGCAAGTTGGTAACTGCAGCAAAGCATACACAATGGGGCGAACATTACGATTACAAATCACTTACTCGCCTTAGCGACTTTAAACAACGCGTACCCATTAGCGATTACAATGTATTGCGTCCATACATTATGCGTGTGATGAATGGCGAACAAAATGTTTTATGGCCAACAGAAATAAAATGGTTTGCAAAATCATCGGGCACCACCAATGATAAAAGCAAGTTTATTCCTGTAAGCCTCGAATCGCTTGACGAATGTCATTTTAAAGGAGGAAAAGATTTGCTTGCCATTTATTGTAATAACAATCCCGACACACAACTTTTTAGCGGCAAGCTTTTATCCATGGGTGGCAGCCACAGTGTAAACTCATTTAACAGCGCGTCTTATTATGGAGATTTATCTGCCATACTAATTCAGAATTTACCTTTTTGGTGTGAGATGATGCGTACACCCGGTATATCGGTGGCACTGATGGATAAGTGGGACGAAAAAATTGAAGCCATGGCACGCGAAACCATGGGCGAAGATGTTACCAATATTTCGGGAGTGCCATCATGGACGTTGGTTTTTATTAAACGCATTTTAGAAATTACAGGTAAAAAAAGTTTAACCGAAGTGTGGCCTAATCTTGAGTTGTATGTGCACGGTGCGGTAAATTTTACCCCTTACCGCGAACAGTTTTATAAAATAACCGGAAAAAATATCAACTACCTTGAGACTTACAATGCATCTGAAGGATTTTTTGGAATTCAGGATCAGAATAGTTCTGACGAAATGTTGCTGATGCTTGATTATGGAATTTACTACGAGTTTATTCCAATGAATGAAATACATAAAGAACATCCGGTTACCGTTGGGCTTGACAGTGTAAAACTAAATCAGCAATACGCAGTTGTAATTACCACCAATGCCGGCCTGTGGCGATATAAAATTGGTGATACCATAATTTTTACATCACTAAACCCTTACCGTATAAAAATTACCGGACGTACAGCACATTTTATAAATGCATTTGGCGAAGAGTTGATTATTGACAATGCAGAAAAAGCGATTACCGAAGCCGGCAAACGTACCGGTGCTATGGTGCGCGAGTACACTGCCGCACCTGTATACTATGGACGCAATCAAAATGGCGCGCACGAATGGTTGATTGAATTTGATAAGGAACCCGAAAACATAAATGAGTTTACCAGCGCACTTGACGAGGAATTAAAAAAAGTTAATTCGGATTACGAAGCAAAGCGATACAAGGACATGGCTTTGCAAATGCCCATTGTGCATAAAATGCCTGCCAACACATTTTATAACTGGATGCAGAAAAATAAAAAAATAGGAGGGCAGCACAAAGTGCCCCGACTGGCAAACGACAGAAAATTTGTGGATGAGATTATTCAACTGAAAAATCAATTTGCGTGATAAGAGTTTCTGTTTTTACGTTGTGTTTGCTGTTTTCGTTTTTGGTTTCGTTTTCTCAGCAGCTTGTTAAGTCCGATAGCATTATTACCAACGCTACTTTTTTTTCGGTGGATAATTTTGGAAATATTTTTACGGTTACAAATGGTGGTGTTATAAAATACAATGCCGAAGGAAAACAACTTCATAGCTTTAGCAACAAAGGCAGTGGCGAAATTGATTTTATTGATGCCACCAACCCATTGCGTATTCTTGCTTACGCAAAAAATTTTTCCATCATTTATTTTCTTGACAATCATCTTGCCTTGCAATCAACACTTGATTTGCGCAAGCAATTGTATAATGATGTATGGCCGGTGTGCAACTCAACCTTAGATGGATTTTGGATTTACCAGATGCAAAATTTTCAATTGATAAAGCTTAATCAAAACCTCCAAGCCATTGCACAAAGTCAGCCGCTTAATCTTACAGTAGCCGATGATATTTATCCGTCATCAATGCAGGAAGGCCAAGGTTTCCTGGTGGTTTTAAATCCGTCCTCGGGTTTTATGATTTTTGACAGGCTGGGCAGTTACTTTAAAACTTTAAAAAAAACCGATGTTGCTTTTTTTACTGTTCGCGATAATGAAATCATTTTTCTTAGCGAATCAAAACTAATCACAATAGATATTAAAACCGGCAGTGAAGAAGAGTACAATTTTTCCTTCCAACAAAACATAAAAGGGTTTGACTATTATAAAAACAAAGTGTATTTGCTGACTACCGCTGGCATCGAAGTTTATTCCTATTCAAAATAAGTTTTCAACGATATAGTAAATTTTCATTGGAGTAATTTGAAATTTTGTACTTTGGCACACTCTCAAAAAATAAATTTTCAACGAACCTGATTTTACAAACCAAATTATGCACATAGCAATTGCCGGCAATATCGGAAGCGGAAAAACCACACTTACATCACTTCTTTCAAAAAGTTTTAAGTGGGAACCACAGTACGAAGATGTAAACGACAACCCTTATTTAAATGATTTTTATGATGACATGCAGCGCTGGTCGTTTAACCTCCAGATTTATTTTTTAAACAGCCGTTTTCAGCAAATTGTAAAAATTAAAAAACATCCTAAAACAATTATTCAAGACCGAACAATTTATGAGGATGCTTACATTTTTGCACCCAACCTGCATGCAATGGGGTTGATGACCACACGCGATTTTCAAAACTACCAGCGTTTGTTTGAATTGATGAATGGATTTATTTCTCCGCCTGATTTGATGATTTATCTTCGCGGCACTGTGCCTGCATTGGTAAAGCAAATTGAAAAACGCGGTCGTGCGTATGAAAACAACATACGTATTGATTACCTTAAACGCCTTAACGAACGTTACGAGGCTTGGATAAGCACTTACGAAATGGGCAAACTTTTGATTATTGATATTGATGATATCAACTTTGCCGAAAACAAGGAGCATTTGGGAATGATTGTGGAAAGAGTGCAGGGCGAATTGCACGGATTGTTTAAGTAACTACTTACTGTTTAGCGGAATTTTATTTTTCGTGCTGCAAAAAAGCACATGCGTAGCAGAATAAGCCCATGCTTAAATCGCGAAATGTTAGTGCTTCCATAAGTGCGTTCGCGATAGCGGATTGGCAGTTCAAGAATTTTAAGGTTAAGTTTATAGGCACCAAATATTAAATCGTAATCGCCAAAAGGATCAAATTCTCCAAAAAATTTACGATTGATGGTAAGGTTCTGATAGTCGTTTCTGAAAATAACCTTTGTTCCACATAAGGTATCTTTAAACTGCTGTTCGAGTAGCCAAGTAAATGCAAAACTGAAAAACTTATTTCCAAGCATGTTTAAAAAGCGCATGGCTTCTTTTTCCATCGGGTATACAAGCCGCGAACCATTAATAAAATCGCCTTTGCCCGATGCAATGGCATTATAAAACTTAGGTAAGTCTTCGGGTGGCACGGTAAGGTCGGCATCCAATATCATCAGTATATCGCCTTCGGCAATTCCAAAACCTTTGCGTACGGCATCCGCTTTTCCTTTGCCTTCCTGCTTTGCAATTTTTATTTTATGTGTAGAAGAATATTTTTCTTTTATCTCCTGAATTTTTTGCCACGTATCATCAGTTGAGTTTCCTTCAACAAAAATTATTTCCTGCCACTTTCCAAATTTTGGAACGCGCAAAAGGCCGTTTTCAATATTTCCACTTTCGTTGCGCGCAGGAATTACAATGCTTACCGAATATTTTTTGTTAATATTTTCATTACTAAAAGCAGGAAGTGGTTTTGCAAACGAAAACGAATTGATGTTAAACAATCTGAAAATGGGAAGTTTTGAAACAAAATTATTTACAAAAGAAGAAATCAAAGGAAGATAAACAGGCAACAACATGCGTCCTGTTTGGCGGTAGCAATCAAAACCAGCAAGCAGCAATAAGTTTTTTACATCAACACGTGTAAGCCAGTTTACCTGCGGCACTTTTGTTTTTAATCCAAGCGCTTCGGCTATTTTAAAAATGGGTTCCCACAAATGATTGTGGCAAGTAACAATAATTTTTGTATGCTCATGGCAAACCTTATGCAGTTGCTGCAACACTGCCTGCACATCATCAACATAGCCAATGAGGTTTGAAAGAATTATTAAATCAAACTTTTCGTCAAGCGAAATTTCTTCTGCTGCCATAACATGAAATTCGATTTGTGGAAATTGCATGCGTGCAATTTCAATCGTTGTCGGGCTGTAGTCAATACCAACTTTTCGTTTGGCTCTTATGTCGTTTAGTAAATTTCCTGTGCTGCATCCAACCTCGAGCACCGAAAGGTTTTCTAGTGAAAAATAATCACAAAAAAAAGTAATGTCATTCCAATAATAGGAATGCCGCTTGCGCTCTTTTACGCGCTTTGGTGCTATTTTTTCGAAATGCTCTTTATATCGCATCACACCATTCAAATAATCATTTCAGGAATTTCTCCTTCAATTATTAGTTTTCCTAAAGTGGCTTTTTTAATATCTTCAACTGTAACACCCGGGGCACGTTCTAATAATTTAAATCCGCCTTGTGGTAATACATCAAGTACGGCAAGTTCGGTAACAATGCGCTTTATGCATTTTACGCCTGTTAATGGTAGGGTACACTTTGGCAATAGTTTCGATTCGCCTGCTTTATTTACATGCTGCATGGCTACAATAATATTTTTTGCAGAAGCTACCAAGTCCATTGCACCACCCATACCTTTTACCATTTTGCCTGGAATTTTCCAATTGGCAATATCTCCTTCCTCACTCACTTCCATTGCACCTAAAATTGTAAGGTCAACTTTTTGAGCGCGTATCATTCCAAAACTTAAGGCGGAATCAAAAATAGAGGAGCCTGGAAGTAATGTTACTGTTTGTTTTCCTGCATTAATTAAGTCAGCATCCTCATTGCCTTCAAACGGAAAAGGACCCATGCCAAGTATTCCGTTTTCGGATTGCAGAGTAACGTTTACTCCTTCGGTTAAATAGTTTGCAACAAGGGTTGGAATTCCAATGCCAAGGTTTACATACATGCCGTCTTTTACTTCGCGTGCAATGCGTTTTGCAATTGCATTTTTATCTAAAGCCATTTTTTAAAGTGTTTTTATTTAATCACCACATTATAAAATCACCACATCATCTTATCGGCAAATCACCGCATCACTTCTTCCTTACTGTTTTTTGCTCTATCCTCTTCTCATAATTTTCTCCCTTAAAAATTCTATGAACATAAATGCCAGGCACATGAATGTTGTCGGGATTTAATTGTCCGGGTTCAACAAGTTCTTCAACTTCTGCAATGGTAATTTTACCGGCCATTGCCACAAGCGGACTAAAGTTTCGGGTGGTAAGCCTAAATACAAGGTTACCATGCGTATCGCCCTTCCATGCTTTAACGATGGAAAATTCAGGTTCGAAAGCATACTCCATTAAATAATTTTTTTCAACACCGTTAAATTTAAATTTACGCACCTCTTTGCCTTGTGCAATTTCGGTGCCTACACCTGCGGGGGTAAATATTGCAGGCATGCCATAGCCACCAGCCATTAGCCGGGTGGCAAGCGTTCCTTGAGGAATTAGATCAACTTCTAATTCTCCGCTTAGCATTTGCCGCTCGAATTCAGCATTTTCTCCTACATAACTTGAAATCATTTTTTTTATTTGTTTACCCTGCAACAAAAGCCCCAAGCCAAAATCGTCAACGCCTGCATTGTTTGATATGCATGTAATGTTTTTTACACCTTTTTTTACAAGTGCACTGATGCAATTTTCGGGAATGCCGCACAGGCCAAATCCGCCAAGGGCAAGTGTCATTCCATCTTGAATATCGCACACAGCGTCATCTGCGTTTTTAACTACTTTATTCATTGTACTACTTTAATTTTAAGAGGGACGAAAATAGGAAATTAGGCAATGTGTTGATGTGCCATTGAGTAATTAACACATCATCGCATTACTAAATCATCAAATCGTCTTAAGGCAAATCGCTACCAAAGCCATTGTCGTTTTGTTGTGTGGAATTGTTTTGCTGTTCGTATTTTGAACAGTCGAGCTCAACAGTTAGCGTTTGTTTAGGTCTTTCGAAATCGGTAGTGGAAAGGTTGATGGATTTATCAGCATAAACTTTTTTCATAAACAACCCCCATATTGGAAGTGCCGTGTTGGCCCCTTGCCCAAGTTGTGTGGTGCGAAAGTGCACAGACCTGTCTTCGCAGCCCACCCATGCGCCTGAAACCAGGTTGGGCGTAATGCCCATAAACCATCCATCGCTGTTGTTTTGAGTGGTTCCTGTTTTGCCTGCAATAGCATTTGCCAATCCGTAGCGATAGCGCAAGCGTGCTCCGGTACCAAACTGCACAACTCCCTGTAATAGATTTAACATCAGGTAAGCTGTTTCTTCGCTGATAGCTTCTTTTTTTTGAGGCACAAACTCCTGCAACACCATCCCGTTTTTGTCTTCGATGCGGGTAATGTAGATGGGTTGTGTCCAAACACCTTTGTTGGCAAAGGTGCCGTATGCGCCAGCCATTTCAAACAATGAAACATCGGGTGTGCCAAGGCAAATGGATGGCACTTCGTCAATGGGTGATGTTATTCCCATTCTGCGTGCTACTTCTATCATGGCTTGTGCGCCAAATTCGCGAATGAGGTATGCCGAAATGCAATTTACCGATTCGGCAAGAGCTTCTTTTAAACTTAGCATGCCACCGTATTTGTTGTCGGAGTTTTTTGGAGTCCAGTCGGGTTGGTTGGGTATTTGGATGGTGATGGGTACGTTTGGAATTTTATAGCAGGGGGAATAGCCTTCCTGCATAGCCACGGTGTAAAGAAACGGTTTAAAGGTTGAGCCTACTTGCCTGCGACCTTCTTTTACATGATCGTATTTAAAGTGCCGGTAGTTGGTGCCGCCAACCCATGCTTTTACATATCCTGTTTGCGGTTCCATTGACATAAATCCGGCAAGCAAAAACTTTTTATAATATTTTATGCTGTCAAGCGGAGTCATGAGGGTATCAATATCTCCTTTCCAGGAGAAGACAGTCATTTCTGTTTTGGTATTGAAGTTCTTTTTTATTTCAGCATCAGATAAACCTGCGCCTTTGAGTGCAGCGTAGCGGTATGATTGTTTCATGCCGTTTTCTATTATCTCGGGATGGTCGGCCCAGGGGATGCGGCCTTTCCAGTGGTCGTTAAAGGTTTTTTGGAGGTCGGTCATTTGTTCGCGCATGGCTTCTTCGGCATATTGTTGCATGCGGCTGTCGATGGTGGTGTATATTTTTAATCCATCGCGGTATAAATCGTAGGTGCTGCCATCGGCTTTTTTGTGTTCATTGCACCATTTTACCATTTCGAGTCGCAGGGTTTCGCGGAAGTAGGGGGCAGGGCCTTCGTTATGGTCTTCGGCAACAAATTTTAGTTTGATGGGTATGTTTTTGAGTGAGTCGAACTGTTGCCGGGTGATGTATTTGTAATTTAACATTTGCGCAAGCACCACGTTGCGTCTTTTGATGGCGCGCTCGGGCTTGCGGACGGGGTCGTAGCGTGATGGGGCTTGAAGGAGGCCGATTAGTAAGGCGGATTCTTCGGTTTTAAGTTGTGTGGGTAGCTTGGCAAAGTATGTTTTGCCGGCTGATTTTATGCCAAAGCTGTTGCGGCCAAAGGAGACGGTGTTGAGGTACATGGCCATTATTTCGTTTTTGGTGTAGCTTTTTTCGAGGCGGACGGCAATTATCCACTCTTGTAGTTTTTGGATGATGCGTTGCCATTTGCTGTTGGGGCTTTCGTGGAAGAGGTTTTTGGCAAGCTGTTGTGTAATGGTGCTTCCGCCACCGGAAGAGCTTTGGCGCAGGAGTACGGTTTTAAAAAATACGCGCCCGAGGCCGCGGATGTCAATGCCGCTGTGTTGTTCGAAGCGGATGTCTTCGGTGGCTTTGAGTGCGTTTATTAAGTTGGGTGGGAGTTCGCGGTAGTGTATGTTTGAGCGGTTTTGGATGAAGTATTTGCCGAGTACTATACCATCGGCACTTATTACTTCGGAGGCGAGGCTGCTGTTGGGGTTTTCGAGTTCTTCGAAGGTGGGGAGGGTGCCAAACCAGCCGGCACTGGTGGCGCCAACGATTAGCGCTAAGGCAATAATGGGTATTGCAACGGTTATCCAGAAGATTTTGAGGTATTTGTTTTGGGTTTTGGGGGACATTGATGGGATTTACGATTGGGGTGTGGTGGGTGCAAAGGTAAGAACGTATGTTGACTTATATTATGGTGGTGGGATTGGGGTAAATGGTGATTGGGGCATTGGCTGAGGTTAGTTGGGAATGGATTAGGGTTTGTTGGGAGACGGCTAAGGTTTGTTGGGAATGGATTAGGGTTAGTGGGAAGATGATTGAGGTTAGTGGGGAGTGGATTAGGGTTTGTGGGGAGACGGCTGAGGTTAGTGGGGAATGGGTTGGGGTTTGTGGGGAGATGGCTGAGGTTAGTTGGGAATGGATTGGGGTTTGTGGGGAGATGGCTGAGGTTAGTTGGGAATGGATTAGGGTTTGTGGGGAGATGATTGAGGTTGTGAGTGGATTGGTTAGGGTATGCGCGGAATCGGTTGTGGTTAGGGCGAAGGGGAGTGTTTAACCAACTGTGCTATTTAAAAATTTCTTTGGGAGTGTTTAAGAGAGCGTTTAACGAACTATGTTTGAAAGAAGAATTACCACTGAGACACTGAGTACGCTGAGGTACACTAAGTGCGGCAGTTAAATTTAAGCAGGCTTTTGTATTTTTTTAACACTTCTTGTTTGTGTTAAAATTTGTTGTTTATTTTATAATGTATTTAAAAAGCCATGGTGTATAACATGAAAAGCTTTTTACGTAATATAAAAAATTGTAACGGTATTTTATCGCTGTGTGGCATTGCTATATGGGGATTTTAATTTTATGAATAGTAATAGTTTGTTCTCACAAGAGCGGCATCCCGATAGCTATCGGGAGCCGCAGAACAAAGAAGGCACGAGCGGAAAGGACGCTCGCGCCTACGGGGGCTCTCTTGCCTCGAAGGTAAGAAAACTACAAAGGGTTACACTAAGGAACGAAGAAGCGAAGGGACAAAGGGGATTGAGGTGAATGGGGGATTGTTATGTGAGTACGCAATCACCTGACAGGGGTTTCGCAAAGGGGCGAAAGGACCTGGTGTAACAACGAGCGGAAAGGACGCTCTCGCCTACGGGGATTTGTCATTTTTCGAGGGTTCGTTTATGGTAGTTTTTTGCGCATCGGTTTTTTTTTCTTCATCTATTTTTTTTTCATAGTAGGATTCAAAATCACAAAAATCTTTATCGCGTTCGCGTCCTAATTTTACAGATCGCCAAGTAAGCAGAAAGCATAAGCGTATTAAAATAATAGGAATAATTGTTCGTACAAGGAGCAATTCTACCGGCATTGTCATAAAACCGAAAAAGCGTAAAGACTCATGATTCATTTCTTCAAAAGTTTTTTTGCTATAAATGCTATATCGAAAAAAAGTAGGATGTCTATAATAATGCTTTTTTATTTTGATAATAGAATCGTTCATTTCTGTTAAAATATTTTTTATGCAGATTTTTTTCTGGTATTGCCAAATGCAATTATTAGCAGTGTCGTCTTTTACATCGCATAAAGTTTGCATATAATAGAATTTTACAGAATCGTATTTTGATTTCATAATGCTATCAGCTACTCTTTCAGACAATGGGGTGGTGAACATGCCATTACAATCACTGTAATTATTGTATTCATGAATGAAATTCTCATTGGGAATCCAATACCGCTCAACTGGTTTGAAAAAAGTTTCATAAATATCAAAAACTATGACTACCGCAAGAACCATTGAAGGGAGATAAAAACCGGTTTTTAAAATGTATTTAATGTACTCATATTGATTTACCCTATTTTTATGATTTTTGGGATTAAGCATGAGTTTGAAATTTTCTTTGATTTTCTTAACATCTTCTTTGAAATCATAAATAAGCAATATTTTTAAAGCAATCATTAGTACTTTAAAAAAACTCTTAAGTCTTTCAGGTAACGGGTACGTGTGTTGATTATCATGATCATCACTTTTATTTACTTTATTAAGTATTTGGGAATAAGCAATGGAGTTATACAAAAACTCAGTAACCTTTAATGAATGTTTGCCAGTGCTGTTTTTTGCCTTTGCAATAATTGCCTTTACAACACCGACCTCACGTCTTCTTACAAAGAAAAACCAAAGCAAAACCATTGATAATCCGAATGCTCCAAGCAAGGGCATGTCTTCTACATAAAATTCAATTCCTAGTGGAGGTATATCAACGGTTTTAAATGTACCATCAAGAATTCCATGGTACAGATCTCTTTTATAGATTGGATTATTGTTTTCTGAAATTCTGTTAAGTGCATCAACAAGAGCTTCGTCTTTATTAATATATGCATCGGTATTGATTGCATCCCTCAGGTTTTCATTCCACTCAACCTTGTGCGCTCTAAATTCCCTTGTAAACAACCAAGTGCCTCTGAAATTAAATGCTGATATTGTTATTATTAATGAAGTGATTAAAAGTGCAATTAACGACCCCCTGCTTCTATTGGTTGCATCTTTCATTTGTAATGAAAGTGCTTTTATAATTTCATTGTCATTAATATATCCCGGATTATGTGAAGCTTCATCCGGATCATATTCTCCCTCTTTTTTATCTGGCTGTATAGCGTCCTTTGTCTTTTCGAAATTTTCTTTGTCTTGGTTGTGATCCTTTTTCTCGTCAGGTTGTTTCATAAGATTAGATATTAATTTTTACAAGTTAATGATTGATTTTTTTTATTCAAGCCTATAATAACATTTGTAGGATTTTAAAGATAGGTAGAAATTAGATAATTTGATGGTATTGGGCTTATATATTTATTAATCAAATTGCAGAATGCTATTAAATTTATACTCAGTTTTTCCGGCTTTATACACAATTATTAAACAAACCGTAACCTTGTTTTGGTTGATTCCGTTAAGATGGTATGTTTTGTTTTATTTTAAAGGTGGCAAAATAAAACAAAGGTAATTTAAATAAAATTAAAACGCCACATAATACTAACAACTAATTTATAAATAAGATGAACAAAGTACAAAAGAATCAGCAGGTGATGGGGAACTCAGTATCGCAGACTGCTGCAAGTTATGAGTCGGTATGGGCAGGTTCAACTCTGTTTACCGGTACGGTGCAAACGCATAATGAAAATCTTATCACCGTGAATGCGTTGGAGGTAAAGCAAAATCAGGCATTTGAGTTGCATGGGTTGGTGCGCGATAAGAATTTGTTGCGTACTTTTATTATTGCTGAGGCAAACCCGATAGTGGCTGCTATAAAAGGGTATGCGATATCGGTAAATAATCAGATGTTGTATGCAAGTGTATCACCGTTTACGCCAGGTAGGTTGTCGCGGATGTCGGATGTTAAGTTTGCTACAGCGATAGAAACAATACGTGAAATAGCTACGGCTAATGCTGCTAACATTCTGGCATTTGGTATTACGGCAATTATGTTAACTGATTTTGGGGGAGATTGTACTGCATTTACTGCTATTGCTCCAAAGCCTAAGGCATTGCGTGCGCAGCTTAAGATGTTTACCAGCCAGTTGCAAACGGCTATTAAAGCTATGCTTATAAATTTGAAGGAGAATATGGATAATCAGGTAAAATCGTTGTATCCGAATACTGATTTTTTTACTGCTTATTTTAATTCGCGCAAGATTTATAATTATAATGAAACTGTAACGGGCATAAGGGGTACTATACGGAATGCGGATACAGGCCATGCGATGCGTAATGTGATAGTGGAGCTGGTGGGTTACCCAACCCCGGAGCAAAACGGTATGCGTATTACGAATGCTGCGGGTAATTATGCGTTTAAGAAGATAAGCTTAACTACTGCTACGCTGCGGTTTAGGGCGATAGGTTTTGTTACGGCAGAGTTTGAGGTTAATGTTGTGCAAGGTAAGTTTACTGATTTTGATATTGAGCTTGCCCCGGCTACTGCACCAGTTCCGGTAACTGCTTAGGGATTTATTATTTGTTATTTTTTGACCCCGCTCCTGTAAGGGCGGGTTTTTTTTGTTTGGGATGAGATGGTAGCACGATGCAGGAGCCAAGCGCTTACGAGCCAAGCGCATACGAGAGGTCGGCTAAAATATTTTTTCACACCGCGATTTGCATTGGAATCAACTTATACCTTTGCGCCACCGCTAATGCTTTTGTGCGTTGGTGGTGCTTGTAGTTTTTTGTTTTTTTTTACCACCCAACCTGTTTTTTTTTAGACTTAATGAGTGTAGATATTAGAATTAAAAGTGCCTTGGTATCGGTGTATAGCAAAGATGGTTTGCAGCCGGTGATAGAGGGTTTGCACAAAAATGATGTGGCGCTGTATGCCACCGGAGGTACGTTTGATTTTATAAAAAAATTAAACATTCCGGTTACGGCTGTTGAAGATGTTACGGGCTACCCATCCATACTTGGGGGCCGTGTAAAAACATTGCACCCAAAGGTGTTTGGTGGCATTTTATCAAGGCGCGAAAACAAGCAGGATGTTGCCGAAATTAATGGGTTTGAAATTCCGGAAATAGATTGTGTGATAGTGGATTTGTATCCGTTTGAGAAAACGGTGGCATCGGGAGCGAGCGAGGCTGAAATAATTGAGAAGATTGATGTTGGGGGCATTTCGCTTATACGTGCGGCAGCAAAAAATTTTAATGATGTGTTGGTTATTGCATCGGGTGATGATTATGGTTTTGTGCTGGATGTGATAGCTGATAAAGGCGCTGTGACTACACTTGATGAACGAAAAAAAATGGCTGCACGTGCATTTGCTGTTTCATCGCATTACGATACTGCTATTTTTAATTTTTTTAATAAGGATGTGAGGTTTGATTACTATAAGGCGAGCGAATTGCGAGGTAAAGCGTTGCGCTATGGTGAAAATCCGCATCAGCGCGGAACTTTTTTTGGAGACCTTGATGCTGTGTTTGAGCAATTGCATGGCAAGGAGCTATCGTATAACAATATATTGGATTGTGATGCTGCTGTAAGTTTAATAAGTGAATTTTCTTTTTCTCCCTTCCCTTTGGGGAGGGCTGGGGTGGGGCCTACTTTTGCGGTAATAAAGCATACGAATGCCTGTGGTGTTGCCAGCAGGCCTGCTGCACTGCAAGCGTGGCAGGATGCATTGGCGGGTGATCCGGTATCGGCTTTTGGTGGTATTATAATATGCAACTGTAATGTGGATGTTGAAACAGCCGAATCATTAAACAAGTTGTTTTTTGAAATAATAATAGCGCCATCGTTTGAAGAAAAAGCATTGGCTGTACTTAGGGAAAAGAAGAACAGGATTATTTTGAAACTAAAAAGTTCGGCTGTTAATACTATTGAAAGCCGAAGCGCGTTAAATGGTGTGTTGGTTCAGGATAAAAATAAAATAGAAATCAGCGAAAGCGAGTTTGAATATGTAACAAGTAAAAAACCTACGCAAGCTGAAATAGCAGATATGGTGTTTGCCAATAAATTAGTTCGGCATACAAAGAGTAATGCTATTATATTAGCCAAAAATAATCAGTTGATGGGCAGCGGTGCCGGACAAACTTCGCGCGTGGATGCATTGGAACATGCAATAGCAAAGGCAAAACATTTTGGGTTTGACTTGAAGGGGGCAGTAATGGCCAGCGATGCGTTTTTTCCGTTTCCGGATTGTGTAGAAATTGCAGATAAAGCGGGAATAACTGCCATAATTCAGCCCGGAGGCAGTATAAAAGATAAAGAAAGTATAGAATATTGTAACAAAAATGCCCTAAGTATGGTATTAACAGGAAAAAGGCACTTTAAGCATTAGCCGCTAAAATTACCGGCTATGCAAAAAGCGCGGTAAAAATTTAGCACTATGGCAAAAGCTACCCAGACAGAACCTGTCGTACTTGAGGCACTTGCTCAACCAATTTTAACTAACAAAAGAGAAAAAATGGGACTATTTGATTTTCTCACGCAGGAAATTGCAATTGACCTTGGCACAGCCAACACGTTAATTATTCACAACGATAAAGTGGTTGTGGATGAACCATCTATTGTAGCCATTGACCGCATGACGGGCAAGGTGCTTGCCGTGGGTAAGCAGGCAATGATGATGCATGGCAAAACACATGAAAACATTAAGACAATCCGCCCCTTAAAAGATGGTGTGATTGCCGATTTTGATGCTGCCGAGCACATGATACGCGGTATGATAAAAATGATTAACCCGGGACGCAGGTTTTTTCAGCCATCGTTAAAAATGGTAATATGCATACCAAGCGGAATTACCGAAGTGGAAAAACGTGCGGTGCGCGACAGTGCCGAGCATGCCGGTGCTAAAGAAGTATATTTAATACACGAGCCTATGGCCGCAGCCATTGGTATTGGCATAGATGTGGAAGAGCCAATGGGTAATATGATTATTGATATTGGCGGAGGTACCAGCGAAATTGCTGTTATTGCTTTGGGCGGAATTGTTTGCGATCAAAGTATTCGTGTTGCCGGTGATGGTTTTACGATGGATATTTGGGATTACATGCGCAGGCAGCACAATATATTAATTGGCGAGCGCAGTGCTGAGATGATAAAAATTGAAGTGGGTTCGGCATTGCCAGAATTAGATAATCCTCCACCCGACTATGCTGTGCATGGCCGTGATTTGATGACCGGTATTCCAAAAGAAATTACTGTTTCGTATTCTGAGATTGCGCATGCATTGGATAAATCCATTTCAAAAATAGAAGAAGCTATTTTAAAAGCTCTTGAAATGACACCTCCTGAACTTTCGGCCGATATTTACCGCACCGGTATTTACTTAACAGGTGGTGGTGCATTGTTGCGTGGACTTGATAAACGCATTGCGATGAAAACAAAGCTACCTGTTCACGTAGCCGAAGACCCATTGCGTGCTGTGGTGCGCGGCACGGGCATTGCATTAAAAAACATTGACAGGTTTAAATTTCTTATTCCGTAAATTAAAATTAATACACCGCATAGCCCCGCATTTGTGAAAAACCGAGTGCGGGGTTTTTTTTATGCCTTTTGTATTCTGTTAAAATGTAATTCTGTACATGGGTATTGGCAAAAAGCCTACCTGATACTCGGTTTTTAATGAGTTGGTTTTTTGGCTGTACTGCTGCTGAAAAATGTTTTGTGTGTTAAACACGTTGTTAAGGTCAAGTGCCACCTCATGCGTGCAGCGTTTGCGATTTATGCGGTAGGCAATTTTAATATCGCAGCGGTAATAATCTTTGTAACGTTTTTCAAAAGCATGATCAAGGTCATACTGTGTTGTGCCTGCCAATTGCGACTTTTCAAAATCAACAGGCTTGTAACGTTTGCCACCGGCATAGTTTAGTTTTAAGTTAAGTGCAATTGTATTTTTCTTTCGTATAGTCCACTCTTTTCCGCCAAGGGCGTTAAAAACAAAGTTGCCGTTAAAGGCAGTGTTGCGCTCCACGCCATCGCTTCCTTTATACTTTGACTCAAACACCGAACCTGTAAGCAGAAAATAATATCCACGGCTAAAAAATTTCTCAACCGTTAATTCCAAACCATAATTAGTTCCGGTGCCACTGTTCTGCAAACTATCTACTGCGCTCACACCAAAATCTGCCCCCTCATTAAGCACACTAAAATATGTTTTGCGCATTTCAACCGGAACGTCAAATAAATATTGATAATAGGTTTCCACTTTCACACGCATGTCTTTAGCAATGGTTCTGTCATAGGCAAGTACAGCATGGTAGCTCCTTGTCATATCTAAGTCCTTGTTTGTTTGTGTGTAGTTGCCATCATCCATTCTTGTTTTTATAAGATACAAATACTGTGGCTGCAACTGGCTGTGCAGGCCTGTGCCAAAGCTTATGGCCTGGCCTTCTTTAATTTCCCATCGCAGGCCAATGCGCGGCTCTATGGCGTAGGTATTGTTTAAATCATACAACTGAGAATAAATACCACTGTTTAAGGTAAGGTGGTCGGTGAACCGGTGCTGCCATTGCAGGTAAAGTTTATATAAATTGCCGTTGCCTTTAAACTCGGTAAATGTTTTCCATACGGTATCTACTACTGCACTGTCAGAGTAGTTGTATTGATAATGATTAACCACAATGCCGGCTTTAGCAAAGTTTTTTGCCGAAAATTTTTTGTTGATTGTAAAGTCCACAGTGTACTTCTGCTGATTGGATGTGTTGCGGTAGGCGGGTATTACGGCTTCGTCAGACAAGCGTATGGTATCCACTTTGTATTTTTCGCCAGCTTGTGAAATGCTAAAGCCCAGCTTAGAATACGTGTTGGTATTAAAAAAGTAGGTGTGCATTAGTCCAACCACACCCATGTTGTTTCCATAATATCCGTTTTCGCGTCTGTCATCGGTATATAAATTTTCTTTTGTGCTGTCGGCATCTTTATCAAGTACTTCGGCATAGCTAATTCCGCCCAGCCCAAATAGTGTAAATTTTCCTGCCTTTTGTGTGGGTAAATTAACGTTGAACGAAACATCCTGGTACCGTGGCACCGCAGTACCTGTTCCAAAATTCAAACCGAGTGCACTAAAAACACCAAGCGTTGAGTAGCGGTAATTTACCAGGTAAGATGAACCCTGCTTTTTACTTATGGGCCCTTCGGCACCAGCCTCAAACCCGTTAAAACCCATTTGACCCAAAAACTCGTGCTTTTCATTGTTGCCATTTCGCATTTGCAAATCAAAAACACCGGCATTGGCATTACCATATTCTGCAGGAAACGCCCCTGTTAAAAAATCAGATTTATCGAGCACGTTATTATTCAAAATAGAAATAGGGCCACCTGTAGAACCAAGCGAACCAAAATGATTTGGATTCGGAATTTCAATTCCATTTAATCGCCACAGCAAACCAAGCGGTGAATTACCACGAATAATAATATCATTGCGTGTATCATTAGCTCCGCTCACACCCGCATAGTTGGCTGCCATGCGCGATGGGTCGCCAATGCTGCCGGCATAGCGTGATGTTTCTTCAATGGTAAATGAACGTGAGCTAACAGTGGTAAGTTGATTGTTGGGCTTGTCTTTTTGCTTTTCTGCAACTATAGTAACAGCATTGGTAGTTATTACAGATTGTTCAAGTTCGATATTAAGTACCACCTCTTTGCCAGATGTGATAATAACGGTTGCAAAGTTTTCGCGGTAGCCAAGAAAAGAAAATTTAAAAGTGTGCCGGCCTACGGGCACGTTTTCAATTCGGAAGTTCCCATTTACATCGGCAGTGGCGCCCTTAAATTGGGATGTATCCATCATGACCACCGAGGCGCCAATAAGGGTTTCTTTGCTTTGCTTATCGGTGATGGTACCGCGAACAGTTTGTGTAAGTTGCTGTGCAAGCAAGTTTGCCGAAAAACAGACTGCAAGGGCAGTTGCTGTAAAAAATTTTAAGGACATAAAAATAAGTAGTTTTGATTTTTAATTAAGACGGTGCAAAGATGCAATTCGTTACAAATTGTGTGGTAAATGTAGAAGGTAAAGGAGGGTGTTGAGGCGGCCAAACGACAATGTGAGCGTACATCTGGTTTTGTGAAGATTTATAATAACTCCGTTAAAAACTTTTTTTATCCTTTCAATCTTATCGTGGTATTCTCACCAAATTTGTTTGCTGTAACAGTTACCCCAACCTGTAAATGCTAAACGGCACACTGTAAACTTGTTTCATGCGCAATCTTTTTTTATTTCTGTACCGTAATAATTTTTTTCTTCTTTTTTTGCTGCTTGAAACGGCCTGTGTGCTGCTGATGGTACGAAACAGTAAGTATCAAAACGCATCGGTGCTTAACTCAACCAATAAGGTGGTTGCATCGGTTTACGAAAGCGTAAACTCGGTAACACAATACCTGCACTTAAAAGAAAACAACCAACTGCTTAACCAGGAAAATGCACGACTTAAAGCGATGATACCAACCTCGGTATATGATACTACGGTGGTGCGTGGAGGAAAAATAGATACGGTGCTAAACATGCAGTACACATACATTTATGCCAAAGTAATAAACAACTCTACCACCCGAAGAAACAATTACCTTACGCTTGATAAGGGTTTGCTTGCAGGGGTAAAAAGCGAAATGGGTGTGATTGCGTCAAACGGAATCGTTGGCATTGTAAAAGATGTTTCGATGCACTATTGCACGGTTACTTCTTTTTTGCATACGCAAAGCAAAGTAAGTGTGCGGTTTAAAAACAACAGTTATAATGGCTCGATGGTGTGGGAAGCCGATGATGCGTATAACGAAGCAACAGTAATTGACATACCACGCCACGTGCAATTTAAGACAGGTGACACACTGGTAACTACCACTTATTCGCCCTATTACCCCGAAGGAGTTATGGTGGGTACTGTAACGGCATCATCAATTAAACCGGGTAGTAATTCATATACAATAAATGTAAAATTGTCAACCAACTTTAATACCATATCGCATGTATATGTGGTAAATAATTTATTAAAAGAGGAGCGGAAACTGTTAGAAGAAAAGTTAGATAATGCTGGAAGTAATTAAAATAGTACTTAGGTTTTTAATCCTTATAGCGGTGCAGGTAATTGTGCTTAACAATATAAGGCTGGGCGGTTACGTTAACCCATACATGTATGTGTTGTTTATAATGCTGCTGCCGGTACGGATACCAAAAACATTGTTGCTTGTACTGTCATTTGCCACCGGGCTTACCATTGATGTTTTTTCAAATACGCTGGGCATGCATGCCGCTGCCACTGTGTTTCTTGGTTTTGTTCGTCCGGGCATTTTACGTGCCATTGCTCCCCGTGATGGGTACGAGGCCGATGCATCCCCATCATTAAAACTTGGTGTTGGATGGTTTTTTCTTTATACATTATTAGCCGTATTGCTTCATCATTTTGTTTTATTTTATGTAGAGGTATTTCGCTTTACCGAATTTTTTTCGACCTTGATGCGAGTTGTTCTTAGCTCGTGCGTAACCATTGTGTTTATTATTATAAGCCAGTTTTTATTCGGGAAACCAACTGACGATAGATGAATACACGTGCCAACACGCAGCGCATTGTTATCATTTCGGTTTTTACTGTGGTGGTGTTTGTTTACCTGTGCAGGCTTTTTTACCTGCAGGTGGTTGAAGACAGGTTTAAGCTTTCGGCAAATGATAATGTATTAAGAAGAGTGGTTGATTTTCCGGCCCGAGGGCTTGTGTATGACCGCAAAGGCCGATTGCTGGTGTATAACCAAACTGTTTATGATTTAATGGTGCTTCCAAAAGAAGTAAAGCCGTTTGATACCATTGACCTGTGCAACATTTTAGCAATAACAATTGAAGACTGCCGAAAGAAACTAAAAAAGGCACGTTCCTATTCCCCATACAAAGAATCTGTTTTCGAAAAACAAATTTCAACCGAAACATACGGTACGCTGCAGGAAAAACTATTTAAGTTCAAAGGCTTTTCGGTTTTAACACGTACCGTACGCAAGTATCCGTTTAACTCAGCAGCCCACTTGCTGGGTTATTTGGGCGAGGTGGATGAAAAAGTGGTTGCCAAAAATCCATATTATCTCATGGGTGATTATATAGGAATAAGCGGCATTGAACAATCGTACGAAAAGGAATTGCGTGGAAGACGAGGTGTGCGTTATGCTATGGTAGATGTTTTTAATCGTGAAAAAGGAAGATTTCAGGAAGGCAGGTATGATACGCTTGCTGTATCGGGCGATAACCTAACCCTATCACTTGACGCAGGCCTGCAACAGTATGCCGAACGGTTGCTTAAAAATAAAATTGGCAGCGCAGTTGCCATTGACCCATCAACAGGCGAAATACTTGCCATGGTAAACAGCCCATCATACGATCCCAATCTGATGGTGGGACGTGCACGATCAAAAAACTACGGAACATTGCTCAAGGATGAGTCAAAGCCATTGTTTAACCGTGCCATGATGGCTTATTACCCGCCCGGTAGTACTTTTAAAATTATTAACTCGCTCATTGGTTTGCAGGAACATGTTATTACAGAACACACGTACATCGGTTGTGCGCAGGGCTATAGGGTTGGTAATATTTTTGTACACTGCCACCCACACTCATCACCCACTCAAATAAGAGGAGCTATTGCCACTTCATGCAATGCTTTTTATTGCCAAACCTTTAGAAATGTTATTGATAACCGAAAGTATGAATCAACGGAAATGGCATTTGACAAATGGCGCAATTATGTACTTAGTTTTGGTGTTGGGGTAAAATTAAATGTTGATATGCCACATGAATTAAAAGGCAATGTTCCAACGGTTGAGTACTACAATAAATTTTTTGGCAAAGGCAGTTGGAAATCATCAACCATAATATCATTGTCAATTGGACAGGGCGAACTTGGTATAACTCCATTGCAAATGGCCAATGTTGCTTGCATTGTAGCTAACAAAGGATATTATTATGTACCTCATGTGGTTAAAGAAATTGGCAGCAAACATTATTTGCCATCGCAGTTTAAAGTAAAGCACTATACTATGGTTGACCCTGCCTATTATGACATTATACAGGACGGTATGCAAATGGTGTTTGATGCAGGCACAGCACGCGGATCAAGAGTTGACAGCCTTGTGATGTGCGGAAAAACGGGAACGGCACAAAATCCACATGGAAAAAACCACTCGGTGTTTTTTTGTTTTGCACCACGTCAAAACCCAAAAATTGCTGTTGCCGTGCTGGTTGAAAATGCAGGGCAAGGGGCGCAGTTTGCCGCACCCATTGCCAGTTTAATGGTGCAAAAATATTTGCTTGATACCATCAAGCGTCCCGACCTTGAATTGCGGATGCTTGATGCAGTAGTACTTCCTCAACCTAAAAGTGCTGGAGAAATTGAGGCCGATGATTAACATAAACCATAGTTAGTAAATTATTGATGCACCCTTAAAAAATTAAAATACCAATTGCGTAAACAAAAAAGCATATTTGAGAACATTGATTGGGTAACCGTGCTACTTTACTTTGTAATGGTAATTGCAGGATGGTTGAATATTTACGCTGCTGTTTATAACGATGACCACAAAAATATTTTTGACCTTACACAGAATTATGGTAAGCAGATGGTGTGGATTATTACTGCATTGATACTAATAGTGTTTGTGCTTGTGATAGATGGAAAGTTTTATGAAGCTTTTGGGTATGTTATTTTTGGTGTGAGTATGATAAGCCTTGTGGCTGTTTTGTTTTTAGGCAAAGAGGTTGCAGGAAGTAAATCGTGGTTTAGGTTTGGTGATGTTGGAATACAGCCTGCCGAATTTGCAAAATTTGCCTGTGCGCTTGCGTTGGCAAAATTTTTAAGCTATATAAATATCAAAACAACATCGGTTAATACACGGGTTACAAGTGCGGCCATCATTCTATTACCCATGATATTAATATTGCTTGAAAACGAAACCGGTGTAGCATTGGTTTTTGCAAGTTTTGTATTTGTTGTTTACCGTGAAGGAATATTGCCTGGTTGGATATTGCTGTTGGGACTTTGTTTTGCCATATTGTTTGTTTTAGCGTTGTTGTTTAAAAAAATATATCTGATGGCAGCAATTGGTTCACTTGCATTAGTGTTTTTGTTTATAGCCAAGAATAAAAAAATGATTTTACCTGTACTTGGAATTTGTCTTGTAGCAAGCGCAACTATTTTTAGTGTTGACTATGTATATACAAAGGTGCTTGAGCCGCATCAAAAAAAGCGTATTGATGTTTTGCTTGGTAAAGAAACCGATATTAAGGGAGCTGGCTATAATGTAAACCAAAGCTTAATAGCAATTGGCTCAGGGGGCTTAACGGGCAAAGGATATTTACAAGGAACGCAAACCAAGTTTGATTTTGTTCCTGAACAAAGTACCGATTTTATATTCTGTACGGTAGGCGAGGAGTGGGGTTTTGTTGGTTCGGCTGTTGTATTGTTTTTGTTTTTATTCCTGCTAATAAGAATAATAATTATTGCCGAGCGGCAAAAAAGTGTGTTTGCTCGCATTTATGGATATGGAGTTGCCAGCATCATCTTTTTTCATTTTATGGTAAATGTAGGAATGACAATAGGGCTTATGCCCGTAATTGGAATACCGCTTCCATTTTTTAGTTACGGTGGCTCGTCATTATGGGGATTTACTATTTTGCTTTTTATATTAATTAAACTTGATAGCTACCGCACTTTTGTTCTAAGATAATAAGCATTAGTCATTCTTAAAACCTTATGATTTTGGTTTATCTCTTTTCTTAATCTGACTGCTTGAAACGAAAATGTGTTTTAGCAGGTTGTTAGTCCGGTAATTTTTTTTAGGCATCCTCCAACTGTCATCTTATTGTCAAAAAAATTGTACCTAATATTAGTCATTACAAAATTGGCTTAATCAAAATACTTTTACCCATTCAAAAGCCGTGAAACAACAAACCTGATTTTTTGAAATGATTTTAATTTTTATAACACAAAATATTTCTCAATTCATAACTTAAAACAAACAAATAAATGACACAATCAAATTACTCTAAAACAATTTTCCGCAATTGGAAAAAGGCAATGAGTTTAATAACAGTGATGTTATTAATTATTTCCGCGGCAAATGCACAGTACAGCAATGTACCTGTAACAGGATTTAACAACGACATCATTGCCTCACCGGATGGTTCGTATGCTACTAACACAGCTACAACAGGTACTACACCGGGTGTAACTTATCCTACAATAGGTATTGATGGTAATGGACCTGGGGCTTATACCCTTGTATCATCAGACTACAAATGGTATTCTGGCGGAACATTGGCAACTTGTGGTCTTGTAAGTGGAGGAAGTTATCCCAGTGCTTCTACGTCCTCTGTTGGTTTAACTTATGTTATTCAAAGCACAACGGCCAATAATGCACTTTCTGTTACCAGTAATACTTATAGTGGATCAGTATTGCCAACTACAGGAACTCTTACATTAACAACCCCTGCCAGTTACAGTAACTTATATGTATTGTATGAGTCGGTTATGAATACAGCAGGTCCTACAATTACCGCTACTGTTACTTTTACAGATGCTACCACACAAGTAATTTCCGGCAATACTATTGTGAACTGGTTTACTGCTCCAGCAGCAGCGAATCTAGGTTACAGCGGAACCATGCAGCGTTGTAACAATGCTGCACCTGGCGCACCAAGTACCTGCCAAACTACAGGACCTATCTTATTTCAGATGAACCTCGCAATAAGTCCGGCAAATTATTCTAAATTAGTTCAAAGTGTTACGTTTAACTGGAGTACTGCCACTGGTGCTGCTGTAAATACAGTAGATTATTTTCATGCATTGGCTTTAGGCGGACAAACTCCTTGTTCAGGTACACCTGCACCAGGTAATACTTTGTGTACTGTTGGGCAAGCTTGTCCAAGTGTAAACTTTACCTTATCAACTCAAAATGGTAATTACGGAGGTTCTACTTTTCAATGGCAATCATCACCTGATGGCAGCACATGGACCAATACTGCCGGTACGTCTGCAACATTTACAACTTCTCAAACGGTTTCTACTTATTATAGGTGCATGGTAACCTGTACTTCATCTGCACAAACCACACCTTCTAATGCATTGTTAATACCAATGGCAACAGCACTTAGCGGAACTTATACCATTAATAGTGGCGTTGCCACGGGTGGTACCAACTTTCAGTCATTTACTGCACTTGCAACTTTATTAAACTGTGTAGGTGTAAGTGGGCCGGTAACAGTTAACGTGGTGGCAGCAACCGGGCCTTATAATGAGCAAATTCAGTTAAATGCTATTGCCGGTATGTCATCCACAAATACGCTTACCATAAATGGAAATGGAAATACACTTTCATATTCAGCCTCACTAAGCACAGCACCAGGTACTTTAGTTTTTAACGGAACAGATTATGTAACGGTAAATAATTTAATTGTTGATGGACTCGGTGGAACCTATGCTTTAAGTTGCCACCTGTATGCTCAGGCTGACAATAACACTTTTAACAACTGTACATTTAAAGCACCTGCCAACTGTACCAATACCACGCAGGTTCCTTTTTCTTTAAGTGGTTCAGCTACATCTGCTACCACTTCAGGCACAGCAGGTAATAATAATATACTTAATGGTTGCACTATTTTTAGCGGGTATTACAATACCTGTTTTGTTGGTGGAAGTGCGGCAGTTGCCACAGGTAATCAAGTTATTAATTGTAACCTTTTGGATTTTTATTTTTATGGTTCCTATAATTTGTATCAAAATGGAATTATAATTTCAAATAATATTATTGAAAGACCTACCCGCACAAACCTAAGTACGTTTTATGGAGTTTATTTAACTACCGGTAATATAAATGCATTGGTTGAAAAAAATAGGATAAGAAATCCGTTTGGTGCAGCCATTACAAATACAAGTACTGCTTATGGAGTTTATGGAATAACTGCTGCTACAGCCGGAAACGACCATAAGATATACAACAACCTTGTTTCTGATTTTAACAGCAATGGTATCATATATGGTATTTATGCTACCAGCTATTATAAGGTTTATCATAACACCGTTTCATTTGACCAAACAGCATCAACAAGTACTTCTGCTATGTATGGCTTATATTGTGCAAGTGTAACATCAACCGATTTTAGAAATAACATAGTATCTGTTACGAGAGGCGGAACAGGAACAAAATATATGTTCTATTGGTCATCATTACCAACAACTAGCAATAACAATGGTGTTTATTTAAGCGCAGCAGCAGGTACTAATTACTATGCTTATGTGGGTGGAACTACATATACATCATTTGCTACTTATCAAACAGCACAAAGCCGTGATGGTGCCAGTGTGGTTGCCAATCCTTCATTTGCTAATCCTTCTACTGGTAATTATGCTCCAACACAATCGTTAATAAATGATATTGGAACATCATTAGGCATACTTACTGATATTACCGGAGCAGCACGAAGCGCCACAACACCTGACCCTGGTGCTTATGAGTTTTCTGTTGGCCCTTGTGCCGGAACACCTGCACCGGGTAACACCATTGCTTCTTCAAACCCTGCCTGTGCCAACTCAACACTAACCCTTTCATTACAAAATCCAACTTTAGGAACAGGCGTTACTTATCAATGGCAAACATCACCTGATGGAATTACCTGGACCAACGCATCGGGAGCTACATCAGCAACTTATTCCTTAACACAAACTACTGCTACATATTATCAATGTGTAGTTACCTGTTCAACCGGGCCAAGTTCTGGAACTTCAACTCCTGTAAACGTAGCTCAAAATCCTCTAACTGCATGTTATTGTACACCTACTACCACTGGAGGTACCACATATTATATTAGTAACTTCCTTACAAGCGGAGGTAGTACCAATATCAATAATACATCTGCAGGTAGTGCAACAGGTTATCAAGACTTTGTTGCTACTGTAGGCATGTCAGCATTACAGAATACTGCTATCAATTACACTTTTACTATTGCAGGAGGCAGTACGTATGGAAAAGCAATTTGGGTTGACTGGAACCAAGATGGAACTTTTGCTGCAGGTGAGCAGGTTGCGTCAAGTTCAGGTTATGTTGCCTCACCAATATCGGGCAGTTTTACGGTACCATTAACGGCAACTCCAGGTGCAACCCGTATGCGCGTTCTTGCTTCTTTTACACCTTCTAATCCAAGCAATCCTTGCACTAACAGTGGTACAGGAGAATATGAAGACTATGCATTTACTGTTGTAGCTCTTGCTTTATGCTCAGGAACACCGGCACCTGGTAATACGTTGTCATCGGCAAATCCTGCCTGTTCTGGAGTTAGTTTTACACTTTCACTTCAAAACGCCACATCAGGAAGTGGAGTGTCTTACCAATGGCAATCTTCTCCTGATGGTACAACATGGGCCAATGTGAGTGGTGCAACATCTTCCTCACTTACAACATCTCAAACTGTTGCAACATATTACCAATGTTTGGTAACTTGCTCAGCAGGGCCTGCTACAACAATTTCTAACCCGGTACAGGTTACTATGAATACACCTATTAACTGCTATTGTACACCAAGCACCACAGGAGGCACCACATATTATATTAGCAACTTCCTTTCTACATTAGGTACTACTAATATAAACAATACGTCTGCCGGTTCTGCAACAGGTTATCAAAACTTTGTTTCAACAGCTAGTATGTCAGCTATGCAAGGTACTTCTGTTAATTGGACTATGACAATTGCCGGAGGCGGTACTTACGGAAAAGCCATTTGGGTTGACTTTAACCAGGATGGTACATTTAGTGCAGGAGAGCAGGTTGCATCCAGTTCAGCTTATGCTTCCTCGCCCATATCGGGCAGTTTTACGGTACCATTAACTGCAACCCCAGGTTCAACACGTATGCGCATTCTTGCATCGTTTACTCCTTCTAACCCAAGCAATGCTTGCACCAACAGTGGTTCAGGAGAGTATGAAGATTATGAGTTTATCGTAATTCCTTTACCAAACTGTACCGCTCCTCCGTCATCTCTTACAGCATCTCAAACTGTTGCAGGAGCTATTTGCGGTTCAGGAACAAAAACATTAGTGCTTTCAGGAATTACGCCTGCCAGCGGTTACACGTATCAGTGGCAGGAATCGGTAACAGGTGTGCCCGGAACTTTTGTTAATGTAACTACCGGTACCGGTGGTACTACAGATACTTATACTACCGCTACTCTATCTTCAAGTATGTATTACTTATGTGAGGTGGCTTGTAGTTTTGCATCCGGTTCAACGCTATCTTCTTCTATTCAAGTGGTGGTAGGTGCTAATCCAACACTTTCAGTAACTCCTGCAACTGGTACTAATGTATGCAGTGGTGCTAATGTTGATTTATCGGCAAGTGGCGCAAGCACCTATGTTTGGTCTTGTAATCCTGGTTTAACAGGATATCCTGTTGTTTCGTTATTTACTACGGTAAATAGCTTAGCTACGGTTACTTCTCGCCCAACTTCAACACTGGCTACCAGCACAGCAACACCTCCTGCAACATCAGCAACTCCTACATGGATATATACGGTTGTGGGAACTGCTGCCAACGGATGTACATCTTCTGCAAGTGTTACATTAAATGTGATTACTACTGCTACCATTCCGTTGGAATTAAATTATACCTATGCTCCAAGTCCTGTATGTGCACCGGGTACACCTATTACATTTACACTAAACAATTCAGGAACTATTGGTGCAGGTACATGGACGTATAACTGGTATGATGCTACCGGTACTTCGCTATTACAATCAACACCTGGCAGTACATCAAGCAGCAATGCTTATACACCTGCTACGCCATCAGCTAATGGTAACTATGTTTATCTGGCAAAGGTGTCTAACTCTTTATGTCCAAGTTCTTATTCAGTGGCTTCGCCAACTTATTTTGTGGGTTACACATCATTAAAGGTGGCTACAGATGCCAATTGTGGTGATAATGGTACTTTAAAAATATATCCTGAAGGCCAGAACAATTTCTCCACCTGGTATTCGAATGATTTTACTGTAGGGTTACAGGGTACTGCATTTGATGCGCTATATGGAAATGCAACAATAACAAGTGGTCAGTGCAGGATAACTCCTCAGTCAAACAGCCAAACCGGAGCTTTCTTGGTAAGAAATCCTGGAGCAGTAAACAGCAATAACCTGCAAGTTGATTTTAAAATGTCAACAGCACCACGTGGATTTGCATTTAATATATTAGGTGCTGATGGAATGTGTTGGAGTTATGGGCCAGATGTAACACAAGGAACTGTTACAACAGGCGGGTTAGGTGAAGGTGGATCAGGAAGCGGATTAAAACTTGCTTTTGATGCCACAGCAAATACATCTTCAAATACACCTGGAATTTATTTAATGTATAACTGTCAGGTAGCAGCACAAGGCCCAACAGATGCCGGTGTGCTTGCTTTCAGACAAGGTTCTGTTTGGCAAGGCCTCACTAATGCTCCTGTTTCTATTTCGATTACGCAAAATGGCTTGGTAACTGTGAGTGTAAATAATCAGGTGATTTTTGATCACGTTGCTTTGCCTGCAGCATACTTAACGGCCAATAAGAGCAACTGGATACATTCTTTCTCAGCGCGTACAGGAGGTTCAAATGAATTACACGCAATTGATGATTTAAATATTCGTTACAATCCTTCTTATGAGTATAGTATAAACAGCACAACAGGTTTGGACGGTACATGGTCAACAAGTAATTCTTACACAGGTCTTGCCGCGGGTACATATCCTGTATGGGTGCGTAATCCTGCAAGTCCTTCTTGTTTTGCCAATACAGGAAATGTAACAATAAATACAAGTGCATCACCATCTGCAGCTAATACTGTTGCTGCGCCAGGGTACGGCACTACAATATGTGCAGGAAGCAGTACCAATTTAGTAACAAGTGTAGCGGTACCGGGCGCTATTTTCTTGTGGGAAGAAGCTACCTCTTTAGGCGGTCCTTACACTGCAGCAGCTGGCACAAACAATATTGAAACATACAGCACACCTGCATTAACAGCAAGTAAATATTACCGTTGTACATTTACTTGTCCTAGTGCAGCTGCAGTAACTTCTACTCCGGTTTTGGTAACTGTAAATATTGGTTCAATTGCTTCAACAAACAATCCGCAAATAATTAATTGCATTGGTAGTTCCGCAACTTTAACCGCTACACCAGGTGCAAACACTACATGTGTGTGGTATGATGTGGCTAATGGAGGTTCTCCTCTTGCTTCAGGCAACAGTTATATTGCTACACCTACATCATTACCAAAAACATACTATGTTGAACCTGTTACCACAACATTTACTGACCACTATAATAATGCCGGTGAAACAGCTTTTGGAAATATTTTAGGATCTACAACAAGTGCTACCGGCATAGCATCTCGCTTTACAACCACAGCAAGTCTTAGAATTGATAGTATTAAAGTGTTACCTACTGCATCTGGATCAATTACCATTGCTTTGCAGAATTCCGGTTCAACAACAAATATTCAGTCATACACAACAACTATTAGCGCTGCACAGGTTGGTAATTTTATTAACCTGCCTATTGCATTGGTTGTTCCTGGTTCAGGTAATTATCAATTAACAGTTGGTGGTGTGGCTTGTACTTACTATAGTACTTATACAGGAAGTTATGCATCATCTTACATGAGTTTGGGTGGAGTATTTTCCATTACGGGCGGTGCCACATCTGCAACAGGTGCAACCAGTACTTCCATGTATGGTTGTGCGCTTAACTGGAGTATTACAACTTCTTGTCCAGCCGGATTTGGTAACAGAACTGCAGTAACAATTAATGCAAACCCAACTTATCTTGTTACAGCAGCCCCTGCTAATACTAGTGGCTTGTGTGTAAATGTAATTCAAGCTATTACAGCTTCAAGCCCTACACCTTACAGTAGTTACACTTGGTCACCTGTTGCTAATTTGTATTCTGATGCAGCAGCTACAGTTCCATTAACATTAACAGATAATCAGGCAACTGTTTACTTTAAATCTTCAACCGTAGGTGCAAATTCTTATACTGTTTCAACATCGGGCAGCGGATGTACAAATACAGCAACTGCAGGTGTTTCTACGATTGCAGCTCCGTCAGTTGCTGTAACAACTACACCAACCAGTGCAGCAGTTTGTTACGGAGGTAATGTACAGTTATTAGCCACTGCATCTTCAGCACAAGCCTATTGCAGTTCTACAGGTGGTACAGGTACTTATTACATAAACAATTTCTCTACCACAGGAGGTATTACTAATATTACAAACAACAGTTCTGGTTTTTCAACAGGCGGTTATGGTGATTTTACTGCAATGAGTGCAAGCCAGATTGCCGGTGGCTCTGTTTCGTTCTCAGCTTCTAATTTCTCTACCGGAACGTATGGTGTATCTATTTTTATTGACTACAACCAAAACGGCAGCTTTACTGATGCCGGAGAGCAGGTGTTCACTACAGGAACGTATGTGAGTTCAGCAGCAGGTTCGTTTACTGTTCCTGCCACTGCATACAATGGCACTACACGCATGAGGTTGGTGGTTGACTTCCTTAATACAGCACCGGGTTCATGTGATGTTGCAACCTCTCATGAAACAGAAGATTATTCATTTATTATTAGTGGAGGGTTACCAAATAATAACAATTCGTTTACTTATGATTGGTCAGCTAATTCAACTTACTTAACTGCTACCAATGTAAATAATCCATCCGCACAAAACATGCTAACTAATCAAACTTACAGTGTGACAGTAAGTGCCTTGAGTGGTTGCAGTACTACTTTAACACAACTTGTAACTGTAAACCCAGTTCCCGATCCAGTAGCTAACAGCAATGCTGTTAATGGTTCGATATGTGAGGGAACCGCGTTAAGTTTAAGTTCAGATAACATTGACCCGGGTCAAAGTACTGGCAATACATATGCCTGGACAGGCCCAAGCGGATACACTTCAGGCTTACAAAATGTAACGGTAACCAACAGTGCCTCACCGGCCACCCACACAGGCACCTACACGGTAGTA
>CAYSPG010000007.1:0-162965 GCA_964432885.1 uncultured Flavobacteriaceae bacterium | reverse complement strand
CCAATGTTTGTACTTGTTCTCAATGCCCAATTATTTTTTATTTCGTTTAATCTTTTTGTTATGCGAATACCCGACTGCCGATACGAAGGGGTTCTGTTTGAATTTTGCAATTCAGGTCATTCGTAGCTTATTGCAAAACAATTTTCTGTGTTAATATTTGCTTAGAGTTTTGCAAGGTCAGAAAATAAATTCCGGGAGGATGATTCAATTGTAATTCTGATAATTCATTTTCTATTTTAAAAAACTCTACTTTTTCACCTATAACGTTTGTAAGTGTTCCAGTAAGTTCATCTTTAAATAATTTAGATAAGTTGATTGTTACTTTACCAGTTGACGGATTGGGATAAACAGAGAATGAGCTATTATGAGATATTTCATTGATTGAGGTTAGGGGTCCAGCATCAATACGCGCCAAACAATTGATAAAGACACTGTCATAGGAAGAAAAGTTTCCCCCAATTAAAAGTTTATTGTCGTTTTTTTGAATCTCTATGGTTTCTCCTCCGGGTATAGAGCCTAGCCAAGAGTTGGAAAGACCATATCCGGTGTTAAAAGTGTTGTCAATAGTTCCATCATTGTTAAGTCTTATTAATCCTCTGTTTGAAATGTTATTAAACAAAGTAAAATAGCCAATTGCTATTATTTTTTCATCATTCTGTAATTCAACTTCTTTAATTAAGCCCGTGCCAGCTCCGATATTACTATCAAATGTTGCATCAAGAGTTCCATTTGTTTCTAATCTGCTTATACCTTTGAGTGTACTTCCACCTGCCACAATTTTTCCATCCGATTGAATTTTTATGCTTGTAACAGCATTGGTGGTTGCTGCATTGAATGTGTTATCAATTATTCCATTACCATGTAATCGAACTATTGTATTGCAAGAAATAGTGTTATACGTGTTAAAACTGCCTCCTACTAATATATCTCCGTTACTATTTGGTATCCACGCAAGGCTATTCACAGTACTGTTAAATCCATTGGTTGCTGACGGAGAAATAAATGTAAGGTCAGGAATACCCAACGTATCTAATCGGATAATACGATTATAAGTAGAACCGTCATAACTTGTAAAATCACCACCCACGATTATTTTACCATCAGGTTGCAGTAGAATGTTATTTACGTTACCGCTAAATCCATTACCAATATTAAAGGTTTGGTCAAGTGTTCCATCCCAATTAAGACATGCTATATTTTTTCTTGGAATTCCATTATAATGTGTAAAGCCAAAGCTAACACCACCAACATAAATTTTCTGCCTGATTGTATCAACGGTAAGGCATTTGACATAGCTATTGAGTGTACTATTAACCGTGAAACCAGTACCCGAATGAAAACTAGTGTCAATTTCACCATCCGGAAATAATCTAATAATTCCCGCTGCGCCAAATCCATTATATCGTGCGGTCAAACCTCTCAAAAGCACTAAAATTTTATTGTCCGGCAGAATTTTCATATCAGAAACAATAACATCAGAGTAAGTACCACCTCTAGTTACTCCCCATGTTGTCCAAAATGTATTATCCAACCATCCGTCTGATTGAACTCTAGCGATTTTGCCACGCAGTGTATTGTTGTATTCCAAAAATCCCCCACCGAAAACAATAGAACCATTGGTTTGAACAGCTAATGTAGCAATATCGCCTCCAGTGAATGAATAAGCAGAGTATGCCGATGAGTAAAATGTATTATCAATGTTTCCGTTCGGAGTAATACGGCACAATTTACCGATTGTATCAGTATCGTAAACGCTAAAATTGCCTCCACAAATAATATTTCCATTTATATCAAGATTAATATCTAAAACAGTCATATTAAAACCATTACCGGAACTAAATGAAGCATCAATATTTCCTGATGATAAAAGGCGGCATAAGCGTTTTTGATTTTGACCTTGATAAGTTGTAAAATTTCCTGCCGCTATAATATTGTTAGAACCGTCAAGCAAAATTTTGTAAACCGTGTTATTGAATCCCGTACCTGCAACAAATCCTCCATCAATATTCCCATTGAGGTCAAGCCTAACAATGCGCTGAATATTTGAAGTGCCATTATAGGAAGTAAAGTTTCCGGCAACGTAAATTTTATTAGAAAGTGCGTCATAACAAATGCTTCGTACATCGTTATTGAATCCAGTACCTGTACTAAAAGAAGCATCTACAGCCCCAGTAGTATCCAGTCTCACAATTTTGCTTGCAGTATTGCCGTCATAAGTTGTAAAACTTCCACCTAAAATAATTTTTCCGTCAGGTTGAATACAAATTGCATAAACATTACTGGCACTATTAAAACCAGCACCAACCGTAAAAGTTGCATCCAATGACCCATCAATATCATTAATTCTTACTATTCCACTTCGGGGCTGGCTGTTATAAGTGGTAAATGTTCCCCCCGCAATTATTTTACCATTTGATTGTAAAGCCAACGATTGAACCACACCATTATTAAAACCTGTTGCAGGTTGAAATGAAGCATCAATGTTACCATCTTGATTTAATCTTATAATACGATTTTTATTGGTTACGTTACTATATGTAGTAAAAGTGCCACCAACAATTATTTTTTGGTCGGGTTGAACCACAATGTCATTAACTACGGTTATTGTAGTTCCTCCTCCTAAATCAAATCGGTTAGAGTCTCCAACCTGAAGTGCCGGACGACCAAAGGTCATATCAATTGCTCCGTATTGAGCATACCCTATTTTACTGATTAATAATAGTGCGATTAGCTGGATAAAGTAGTTTTGTTTTTTCATTGAAGATAAATTTAATTGTTAGTATTGTTTTATTTTTTTTTTTACAAAAATCATTCTTAGGATTTTCACTTTCAAGGCATATTTATTTATTGCTGACTTTCATTTATTATTTGAGCAAATGTTTTTAACTGTTTGTTCAAAGCTACAAAGCTACAAACTTGCACTGTCGCTAACGGGTTTCGCATAACGAAGAAGGGATTAAAGAAGTTTTAAAAATGAGGGATACGAAGCACAACTGTTCGTGCTTGTTCAACTGTTTGTTTGAAACACCACTGTTTGTATAACGATTAATGCCCTCATTTTTAAAATTTCTTTTAATCTTTATGTTATGCGCATACTGCTACTGCTCGTTCAAAGCCCAACTGTTTGAAGTTCCGACACTGTTAGTTCAAGGCGATTTACATTCATTGCTTCACTGTTGGAAGTCCGCACGAATCCTTGCACTGTCGTGTGCGGTTGCTTGCAAGCTCTTTTTATTTTTTGATGTCGGCTTGCGTGTTGCAAAAAAATAAAATGTGCTTGCAAATGCGTAGGCGTTCATTGCTTTGCTGTTTGTGTTTGCAATTATTTATTTTTCAATTCACGATACACGATATAAACAAACTGCTTTGAATCATCCGTATCAAAAGAATTTAAAAGTTCCATTCCTTCAACAAACCCATTTGCATTTTCTTTGATAGTTTCTTCCATTGTGGTTAAAGAAGTTTTGGATGAATCTTTTGCCTCACTTGTTCTTACAATCATATCAGATGTAATATTGGAACCATTGACAAAAATATTTGCGTTGCTTCGTGCTTTTACATTTGCAACTCTGTTCAACGTTGATGAACTGGTATATTTTGCTTTCTCAAGCACAACTAACGATACAATATATTTTGAGTTGTAATCTTCAACAATTTTAACACCTTCAAACTTTGTTGACTCGTACATTCTCCTAACAAAATTTGCAAGTACTGTTTTATCAGAGTTAAAATCTTGTGCGCTTATTTTATTGACAAATAAGAATAAGCCAAATAATAGTAAATATTTTTTCATGAGTTTACCAAACTAAGTAATTGTATGAAACGGTTTTGGGCTGGTTTCGTGCATATTCAACAGCAACTTGCTGGTAAGCATTGATTCTTTGTTGTTCAACTTGGGCATTTCGTTTATCTTCTTCCAACTTATCATTATACACTTTCATTTTAAAATCCCAATCCTTTTTTTCATTTTCTTCTAACTTCTGCTTGATACTTTGAATGAAAGAAGTTAATTCTGGTTGACACTTTGAAGTTGGGTCAATCGTGGAAATAATTTCTGCGACTTGACTTGCTCCATCAGAATTTTGTTTAGATGTCCAAATAGTTTTTGCTTTTAATAATTTTTCATCGCAATCCCTGTCTATTTTCTTCTGATAGATGTGAGCGAGTGTATCTAAACATTTTGAGTAGCAACTTTTACAAGCATCAGGCACAATTGAAAGTTTGTAAATCGCTTCTTCATATTTTTTCTGATGCTCTAAAGTCAATGCCTCCTTTATAATGGCATCACATTGAGAATTATAATACTCAATTATTTTTGCCTTGCCGTTCTCAATAAATTCTTTTAGTTGTGGTGAATTCACATTGACTTTCTTTATTGCATCTATAAATGATTTTGTTTCATTCGTTCCAACACCTTTTGCATTTATTATAGTGTTTGACATTTTTTTGTTTTCTATTCCGTCACCAATAAAGAAAGTAATTTCTAAATTCTGTGCAATCATTTGAGGCGCACCCGCGATAATATCTTTAGAGAGTGTAACAACTTTTGCTGTAATAATGAAACGTGGATTTATCGAATTACCACCAATACCGTATTGAGAAGCAATTTGATTTAGCTTATTCTCCAAATGGCTTTTCGCTTCGGAAGGAATATTATTTCCATTTTCAGGAACGTAAATGTTTAAAACTATTTGTGCTGAATTGTTTGCGGTTTCCTTCGGACTTTGAGCAAAAGTTTTAATGCTGCAAACTGCCACAAGTAAAATAAATGCTATGTGTTTTTTCATAAGTGATATTTATTTTTCTCCAATAACAACAATTGCTTCTCCTAATCCTCTTGTCATTAGTTTACATTCAAAATTAAATGGAGCACCTTTCAAATATTTTTGAAGTTCTTTAGTAAACTGTCGTGCATCCATTGCATTGTTACTTGAATCATACAATGGAATCCGTACCTGTTCGTATTTGATAAAATTTTCTGTGACATCAGAAGCAGTGAATCGTCCTTTTACTGTGTGATTTTGCATCCAATCATTTATGTAATCGCTAATTTCTTTTCCTTGAATTTCAAATTCCAAATTTTTATCCCAAGATTCCCAACGCTTGACACGAACAACAATCTCACGTCCGTTTTCAAACATATCGTCAAAGTGCTTTTGAAGTTGATTAAGAAAACCGTCAATGTTTGAAAGCACTGCTTCTTGAAGCATAACAGGAATTAATTCCGTTTGTGATGGTTTGCCTGTTCCTGTTGATGCAGCAATTCTTTTACTTGTGTAAGCATCAAATGCCTCAATGGTAAATGAAACTGCTTTTCCATCAGGGGATTTATTTACACTCCACCATATTTGAATTATGATGTCTGCCTTTGCTCGCTTCTTTAGTTTGTCCAGGGGACTTTCCGCTAAACCTGCTCCGCTTGTTGTGCTTGATGTCATAGCATCTTCTGCGCTTTGCGCTTCAAGGTTTTTAATTTCTTGTTCCGCATCTTTAAGCGGAAAACTTCTGTCAATCAAAAGAGAACCAATTTTTGCAATGACTTGTCCGACTTCCAAATCTTCTTGAAAAGCTTTTTTGTAATCAGGTACTTTCATTTTTGTTCCCTGATTATCGAACGTTGTCATAAAATATCTTTGTTCACACCAATTATCACTTGGTAAAACCATCAGCGTTGGTTTCTTCGCTTGTCCATAAATGAAATTAGAAACGAAAAAGAATAGTAAAACCAAAACATTTTTTCTCATGTTGATTTATTTTGAATTGTGATTGATTTAAAAGCCTGAATTTAAAGATTTGATTATTCCTTCTTTTTCCAAATCTCGTCTCAATTCATCTTTTGCTATTGAAACGATTACTCCAACGTAATTCCCGTTTTTGTTCTTTATAATTTCAGGTTCTGAATTATTAGCTATCGAAACATAATTCAAATATTTTCCCCCGCTTTTAAAGAATGGTTTAAAGAAATCAGATTTTTCATTTTCAAAAGTAGGTGAATCAATCCAAGGTTTTTGTGAATTACATTCCTTGCCTGCTTCAATACCTTTAAATAAAATGCCACGTATTGCGAATTTTTTTGCTAACTCATTTGCGTTTTTTTCTTTGCTTGTCATTATCCACACCTTAACGGTATAATATCCGTCAGAGTTAACCTTGGTGCATTCCAAATCGTAGCTTGGTTCACTTGAATTATTTTGTGCTAAGGCAAGATTATTTGAGATGAGGAAACAAGAAGCAAATATTACAATGTAGGGAATTATCTTTTTCATTTGTTTTTGTTTTTGTTTTTTAATGCCTCAATAATTTTTTGTCTTCCTTCTTTATTTGAATCATTTAGGATTGCGATTATCTTCCTTTGCATTTCCACTTCTTTTATTTTTTTCTTTATCTGCTTTTGAATTTTTTCATGTGCAGCAGCGATGTTCTTGTCATATTGTTTTATGACATCTTCTCGATTAGATTCTTCTGATTTTTCCATTTGTTTAGTTTTAATTTTTTATTTTCATCATAAATTGTAAAAGTCAATTAGGTGAACAATTGAAAGCTCCAATTTTCATTACACGAACTTTTTTTCCATCCTTTTCAGCAGGCGTACATTTTGGCATTGAACTCATAAAACGAATAGCTTCTTCATCACAACCGCCACCTACACTTTTAACAACTTTAGTGTTTGTAATTCTTCCATCTTTTTCAATGATATAGCTTACAAGAACATTTCCAGAAATATTTTTTTCTTTGGCTTCTGATGGATATTTTTTATTCTTAGTATAATATTCAATAAATTTCTCCTTGTCTTGGTCGGGCTTAACTGTAACTTCTTCTGTTTTATAAATCATTTCATTTTTATCTGTCGTTTTTTGATTCATTGAATCAATCATCGCAGCTAATTGAGAGGATGCGAATTCTTTTTCTTTCTTCTTACTATCTTCAGCAGTAGGTTCTTTGTTTACACTTTCAGAAGGCGCGGACGCTAACTCTGATTTAAACTCAATTTTTTTTAGCTTTTGCAATTCATCCAAACTGTAAAAGAGTGGAAGTACAGATGTCTGAAAAATGAAAGTTTCTGTTCCATTGTTTTTATAATAAGGGTAAACATAATAATTGTTTGCATTATTTTTGGCTCGCATGTCATAAGAAAAGTCTCCACAATATTGACAAATGAATCCATAAGTTGGTGTCATTTCATAACCCTTGTTGAGTTGCTCCCTAATAGTCTTATCATCAACTTGGGCTGAATGAAAATTTAAACCTGTTGATTTAAACTTTATCATTTCACTAAGTTTGTCATAAACAGTTTTTATTTGAGTATTTCTTAAATAGAAAACTAATGTCTGATAGTTATTATCCCATTTGGCATTGTTGAATTTTGAAGCATCCAATCCGCTTCCCGAAATATATTTCATTGGAAATGCCAATGCCAAATAGTCCGCATGTTGTTGTTTGTACTCATCAACATTTTTAATTGCAATGGAATTTAATAATTTACAAAAAGAGTTTACAAAAGATAAATAGTTGTCGGTAATTTTCGGGATAAATAATGCATAAATTGTGTACATGGTTGCAACATTCTTGGGCACATTATTTAAATGGAAGTCGTAACACTCTCTCACGTTATCATATCTAAGTTGCCTTTTAGAAACATTTGATACATTGATGTTATGCTTTATATAAGCATCAAAAATCGTGGAGAAGGATTCATTATAATACTTTGGAAATTCAGCATTTTTATCAAACATGACATCGCTACTGTATTTGTGTAAAATGGGTTCTGTGATTTTTATATCAAAATCAAAAAATGGAATTTTATCCCAAGCCGTTAAGAAATTATTCAAAGCAGGTTCTTCCTGCTTTGAATAAAATTCTTCCTTTAAAATATTTTGAGCATACACGCCTCCATTTAATTCAAAGTTAAATCCTTTGCTTTTTAAAGAAGTGACTAATTTCTCTGGGGAAATAACTGCGGAAACTGTGGCTTTGTAATTTTCGTTTTCATTTACTTCGGATAGAACTTCATATGACACAATGTTGCCCGAAGCAATTGTAATAATTTCATCCTTTACAAGAGAATCATTTGTTACTGTTGTATTTGAACTAAGAAAAGCGCCCATTGATTTTTCAATGCAATTGCGTAACGCTTGATTAACTGCATTTGTTTTGTTGTTTCCTTCGCCTGAACCAATTACAGTTACATTAGAATCTTGCGCTGATACAAAAGTGAAAAACGTAAATAGTGTGAATAGTGTTGCATAGGTTTTTTTCATGCTTGCAATATTAAAAATATTCTGTTTGATACTTGCAGTGTTTGTGCGGTTGAGTAAAATAAAAAGTGAGGCAATTTTGCGTAGGTTTTTGTGCGTAGGCATTGCCTCTCTTTTTATTTTACAGAAGCGAGAGCCAAACGGCTTTGCCGACTTTCGGAGCTGTGTCCTTTCGGATTAGCAGAATGTTCAATCGGAGACGGAAAGCAGTTGCGCATAACATACTATTATACGAAACAAACTTACTAAAACCTTCGCAATATTTCTAATGGTTGGAAATATTGCGAAGGTTTGGGCTAAGCCAGGTTTCGCAATATTTTTATAGTCTGTCGAAGGGCGATTGTATTTTTAGTAAGTTTTTTTTACTTACATGGGTATAGGTAAGGGTTGTTCTTATGCTGCCATGTCCCAATAAATCTTTTATGCTTAAAAGGTCGGTGCCGCCTTCTAACAGGTGTGTTGCAAAGCTGTGACGCAGGGCATGTATGCTTCCTTTTTTTCTTATTCCGGCTTTGTTTTTTAATTCTTTCATTATAAGTTGTATGCTGCGTGCTGAGTATTGTCCTCCATACTGGCCTTCAAACAGCCATACTTTGGGTTTGTGTATTAAATAATATTCGCGCAGCATTTGTAATATTTTTTCCGACAGCATTACCTGCCTGTCCTTTTTTCCTTTTGCCTGCCGAATGGTAATTACCATTCGTTTTGAATCAATGTCGTTTATCTTCATATTCACTATTTCGCTTATTCTTAGTCCACCCGAATAAGATAATGCCAGCATGACTCTGTGCTTAATGTTTTGGGTAGCAGTTAGTAAAGCCACTATTTCGGTTTCGGCAAATACGGTGGGCAGTTGCTGGGGCTTTTGTGCCCTTGGTAAATCATACACTTCCTTAGGTCGTTTTAACAAATGCTCGTAAAAAAACTTAATGCTGCTTATAAGTTGGTTTTGTGAGGTAGCACTCCATTTGGGGCTTTTGCGAAACCGTACAAGCATATCCATTATTTCGTTTTTGGTAATAGTGCTTGGTTTACGGGTATGAAAGCAGCGTAAAAAAAGCATAAACCAGTTGCGGTAAACGTTTATGGTGTTTGGGCTGTAGTTTTTTAACCGCAGCATTTCTACGTAGGCATGTAATGCAAGTGAATGGCTGGCTTGATTGTTTTTCGAAATATAAATTGGAGTATTTTCATTAACCATTGGCAAGGGCAGCTTGCTGTAGGCTGTATAGTGCAATTGGGCGTTGGTCATAATACTATCATTTTTATTGCTTCCAATATATTCTTTATTTTTATTTACCGGGTTGTCAAGATAAAACGCAATCAGCAATTACAACCTCACTTATTGTCCATACCTCAAAAAGTGTCAAGTTTTTTTTGGGGAGGTTCAGTCAATGTATCCTGTACACCCACATGTTTATTTTATTGGCATGCCAGCATAATAAATCCCAACCTCGTAACCTCGATTACCAGATAATAAAATTGTCATTCCAATCGCAGAAAGGAATCTACTGGTGAAAACCCACGCATGCGCTTATCTAAACCACATTGCATATTAAGGGTGGGCTTGTTTTACAATTAAAAAGTAACAACTCTTTTACCCCTCCCCTCTATTCCCCCTTAAGGAATACAACGGCAATATCATCCTTCACTATAAAAGCACCGCCAAAATACGGCTTCACATCCTGCAAAAGCTTCATTGCCTCAAGCCGCGTACGGCAATCGCCCACGCGCAGCTTAAAGTTGGGTTGATGGTATAATACATGCGCAACACCACCCGGAAACAAGCGCAAATACTCACTCCGCATTTCATAAGCCTTTTCGCGCTGATTGCCAAAAAACAACTGTACCCTATAGCCTGCAGTGGTTTGCTTTATCGAGTTTATGGCAATGTGTTTTTTTACCAGTTCTCGCGCAAGGCTATCGTGTTTCAAAAAATCCTGCGCCCTGGCAACATTTGCTGCTACAACACAGAAGAAAACGAAAACAATTTTTTTTATTGCCACCTAAAAACGTCTTTATAGTTAAGCGCAAGTATAAAAAAACTTTGGTACACCACCCATAAATCAAAAACCACATGTTGGTTAATAACTTTTGATTAATGTTTGTCAAAACAAGGTATCCTGGCTCTCATAACCCGCTTATGGTCAATTAATTTTATTTGTAATAAAATTTAATTTAAAATTTTGATAAATATTTTATGAACATAAAAAAGTAAAATATACATTTGCCGCCTGTTATTGCAATTTTTACATAATCATTGCATTTAACCTAACAAAAAAATTACAGCCACTCTATGTTTCAACCGGCATCACAGTACCTGAAATTTTACATAAGCAGGTTTTTACTCATCATCTTCCTGCTGTCATCTCCCACTATTTTTGCTCAAGACGGAAAGGCGCTTTTTGATGCCAATTGTAAATCATGTCATGCCATTAATGATGTGGTTATTGGCCCTGCGCTTAAAGACGTACATAAACGAAAAGATGCCGAATGGCTTCATAAGTGGATTAAAAACTCACAATCGCTTGTAAAAGCCGGTGACCCTTATGCGGTTGAAATTTTTAATAAGTTTAATAAAAGTATAATGCCCAATCAGGCTGTAAACGATGCTGAGATTGACGCCATACTTGCCTGGATAAAAGAAGAGGGGTCAAAAGCACCTGTGGTTGCTGCTAAAGCAGCGGGTGGAGAGCACGCGCAAGAAGAAGGCAGCAACACAATTTGGTGGGTAATAGCTTTGGTAGCATTTTTATGGGCGCTGGCTGCAGCCCTTGGGCGCGTTCAAAATGGGCTTAAATATGCTATTCGCGAAAAAGAAGGCATCCCACACCCTGCACAAGTAGAGCCAAAGCAAGCTCGTAAAAACTGGATTCGTGCAAACAAAAAATTAATTGCCGTAATATTTTTAGCACTTACGGTATGGGGTAGCGTAAAGGGGTGGTATGGTTTAAAAGAAGTGGGCGTTACGCAGGATTACCAGCCCGAACAACCCATTAAGTTTTCGCATAAACTGCATGCGGGTGATAATAAAATAGATTGCAAATACTGCCACTCAGGTGTGGAAGACAGCCGTCATGCAAACATACCCTCACTTAATGTTTGTATGAACTGCCATAAATATATTAAAGAAGGCCCAGTGTATGGCGATCAGGAAATAAAGAAAATATACGCAGCCCTTGATTGGGACGGAACCAACTACGGGAAAAATCAAAAACCCGTACAATGGATTCGTGTGCACAACCTGCCCGACCTTGCTTATTTTAATCACTCACAACATATAAAAGTAGCAAAACTTGAGTGTAAGCAATGCCATGGCGATGTTGAAACAATGGATGAAGTTAAACAAGTTTCGCCATTAACAATGGGCTGGTGTATAGATTGTCACCGCACCACCGAAGTAAAAATGGATGGAAACGGTTATTATGACAAAGCATTACACGATAAGCTTACTGCCAAATATGGTGCCGATGCCAAACTAACCGTAGATAAATTAGGTGGAATAGAATGTGCGCGTTGCCATTACTAAAAAACTAAAACTATAAACAGTAAACGTTCAAACTATATTATGGGAAAAAAATATTGGAAAGGTATTGAGGAGCTGCGTAACGATGCTGAATTTGTTCGTTTAAAAAATAACGAATTTTTTGAAGAACTTCCGGTGGATGAAGTGCTTGGAAAAAAAGCCGACACCACCGATGCCACCCCGCGCAGAGACTTTTTAAAGTTTTTAGGCTTTGGTGTTGCAGCCGCATCTCTTGCAGCTTGCGAAGCGCCAGTACGTAAAACCATTCCTTACCTGGTTAAACCCGAAAACATTACACCCGGTGTTCCAAATTATTACGCTTCAACCTTTGCAGATGGACATGACTATTGCAGCATACTGGTAAAAACCCGCGAAGGCCGCCCTATAAAAATTGAAGGTAACGAATTATCCCCTGTAACAAAAGGGGGGGTTAATGCCCGTGTTCAGGCTTCGGTTTTAAGTTTATATGATAGTGGCCGTTTGCAAAGCCCCCAAGCTGCCAGCAATAACATTAGCTGGGAAAACGTTGATAAAGAAATAAAGGCTAAACTTACTGAGGCAGCATCAAAGCAGCAAAAAATAAGGATCCTTTCATCAACCATTATAAGCCCATCAACCAAAAAAGCAATTGCTGATTTTACAACAAAATATCCAACCACCAAACACATACAGTACGATGCTGTATCGTTTTATGGAATGATAAAAGCTAACCAGCTTTGCTTTGGAAAAGCAGCATTGCCATCGTACAAATTTGATAATGCAGATGTCATCGTAAGTTTTGGTGCTGATTTTTTGGGCAACTGGATTTCTCCTGTTGAGCACGCTCGTCAATATGCCGCTAACAGAAAGCTAAATGGTAAAAAAACCATGTCTCGTCACATACAGTTTGAGGGGCAGGTAACCCTAACGGGAAGCAATGCTGATGAGCGCTATAAAATTAGCGCCAGCCAAACGGGCGCAGCGCTTCTTTCGCTTTATAATATGGTGGCAGCACAAATGGGAGGCACTCCAGTATCAGCAAGCAAAACCAATGTTGATGAGGCGCTTTTAAAATCAGCCAAAGAACTAATTGCCGCAAAAGGAAAAAGTTTGGTTGTATGTTCAAGCAACAATGTAAATCACCAGATAATAGTAAATGCAATAAATAATTTATTAAATAACTATGGCAGCACCATTGACATAGCCGCTAATAATAACATGCGCCAGGGGAATGATGAAGATGTAGCGGAACTAATGCGCGAAATGAATGCCGGGGAAGTTGGTGCTGTAATTTTTTATAATTCAAATCCGCTTTATAGCTATCCCGATAGCAAAGCCTTTGAAGCAGCAATGGCAAAAGTTGCTGTAAAAATTTCTTTTGCTTCAACTGCTGACGAAACTTCTGCCAAGTGCGATTATATATGTCCTGACTCGCATTACCTTGAATCATGGAATGATGCTGAGCCAATAAAAGGAATGTATAGCCTTGGCCAGCCAACTATTCAAAAATTGTTTGACACCCGTCAGGCACAGGAATCGTTATTAATTTGGTCTGATGGTGTTGTTACAAACTATCATGATTATATGATGCAAAACTGGAAAGCAATGATGGGTAATGCCACCGTTGCCGATTGGGAAAAAGTTTTGCAGGATGGAGTTTATAACGTTGCCGGAGAAGAAAGCGTTGTGCCCTCATTTGCCGGAAACATAAATGATGCTGCAGCAAAAATTTCTTCTGCCAAAGCCGAAGGAATGGATTTGGTGGTGTACGAAAAAACCGGATTGGGTAACGGAAGCCACGCCAACAATCCCTGGCTGCAGGAATTACCCGACCCAATGTCGCGTGTATGCTGGGATAACTATGTTGTAGTATCTCCCAAAACCGCAAAAGAAAAAGGACTGGTTCAGGGAAATATTGTTGAAATTAAATCTGGAAGCACTTCTGTTAAAGGACCTGTTTATTTACAACCCGGGCAGGACGACAATACCATAGGAATAGCCTTGGGCTATGGTCGCACTATCGCAGGTAAGGCCGGCAATAATGTTGGAAAAAATGCATACCCGTTTTTACAATTTGCAGACGGAAGTTTTAACTATCATTCATCAGGTGTATCGTTAACAAAAACGGTTGAACCGGATTATAAACTTGCTGCTACCCAAACCCATCATACCATGATGGGTCGCGAAATTGTAAAAGAAACAACCCTTGAAGAATATTTAAAAGACCCTGTTGCCGGTAACCATGAGCATGAAATGCATACCTACAAAGGTAAAATGAAGGCTACCGACATTAACCTTTGGGCTACAGAAGAGAATCCAGGTTTTGACAGACCCAACCATTCATGGGGAATGTCAATTGACTTAAATTCATGTATTGGTTGTGGAGCTTGTGTGGTTGCCTGTACTGCCGAAAATAATGTACCCGTTGTTGGTAAAGACGAAATTGGCCGCAGCCGCGAAATGCACTGGATACGTATTGACCGATATTATTCAAGCGATACAACAAAAGAAGTTGCTCATGATAAAGGTATTGGCAAATTAGATATGTATGGCATGATGGAAGTTCCTGCCGAGAATCCTGAAATAGTTTTCCAACCGGTAATGTGCCAGCACTGCAATCATGCTCCATGTGAAACTGTTTGCCCTGTTGTTGCAACAACGCACAGTTCAGACGGATTAAACATGATGGCTTACAACCGTTGCGTTGGGACACGTTATTGCGCTAACAACTGCCCATATAAAGTAAGACGTTTTAACTGGTTTAAATATTCAGACAACGAACAGTTCGATTACAACATGAATGACGACTTGGGAAAAATGGTTTTAAATCCTGATGTAACAGTTCGCTCACGTGGTGTAATGGAAAAATGTTCAATGTGTGTTCAAAGAATACAGTATGGCAGGTTAGAAGCCAAAAAGCAAGGACGCAGGCCTGCAGATGGTGAAATTAAAACAGCCTGCGCACAAACCTGTCCAACCAATGCAATAACATTTGGTGATTATAATGATGCAAACAGCCAATTGGCCAAGCAAAGTAAAGATGAGAGGATGTACCATATGCTCGAAGAGTTAGGAGTACGCCCAAACGTAAATTATCTCACAAAGGTTAGAAATAAAAAATCCGAAGGAAAATCAGGGCATCACGCGTAAATAAAATTTGTATAAAGAAATTTTTTAAAAGAATATGTCTCACGCAGAATCAAATTTAAGACCACCACTCATACTCGGTGATAGAACGTATCACGATATTACCGAAGATGTTTGTCGTCCTATTGAATCAAAACCAAACAAGTATTGGTGGATGGCATTTACAGTAGCATCGGCAGCATTGCTTTGGTGGGTAATTGTAGTAGCATATACTGTTGGAACCGGACTTGGAGTTTGGGGATTAAACAAAACAGTAGGTTGGGCTTGGGATATTACAAACTTTGTATGGTGGGTAGGTATAGGTCACGCAGGCACCTTGATTTCTGCAATTCTTTTATTGTTCCGTCAAAAATGGAGACTGTCAATTAACCGTTCTGCCGAAGCAATGACAATTTTTGCTGTTATCTGTGCAGCCTCGTTTATTGTATCTCACATGGGTCGCCCTTGGGTAGCTTATTGGCCAATTCCATTAGCAAACCAATTTGGTTCATTGTGGGTAAATTTTAACTCGCCACTGGTGTGGGACGTATTTGCAATCTCAACATACTTCTCAGTATCATTAGTGTTTTGGTACACAGGTTTAATTCCTGATTTTGCTGCCGTGCGAGACAGAGCAAAAACAAAAGCACGCAAATTTTGGTACACCATTTTAAGTTTTGGCTGGGTAGGTACTGCAAAAAACTGGCAGCGCTTCGAAGAAGTTTCACTTGTACTTGCAGGTATATCAACACCACTGGTATTATCTGTACACTCAGTAGTATCTATGGACTTTGCCACATCACTGGTTCCTGGTTGGCATACAACAATTTTCCCCCCTTATTTCGTTGCCGGTGCTATCTTTTCAGGATTTGCAATGGTGCAAACACTTCTTATCATCACACGCAAGGTTTTAAATCTTGAAAATTATATTACCATGTACCACATTGACATGATGAACCGTATTATTTTAATTACCGGTTCTATTGTAGGTGTGGCATACTTAACCGAGTTTTTTATAGCATGGTATAGTGGAGTAGAGTATGAGCAATATGCATTTATCAATCGTGCAACCGGACCTTATTGGTGGGCATACTGGAGCATGATGACATGTAACGTAATTTCTCCTCAGCTTATGTGGAGCAGTAAACTACGTAACAACTTATTCATGACATTCTTCTTGTCAATCATTGTAAACATAGGAATGTGGTTTGAGCGCTTTGTAATTATCGTAACATCACTGCATCGCGATTATGTACCATCAAGTTGGACAATGTATTCGCCTACATGGGTAGAAATTGGAATTTTTATTGGCTCACTGGGTTTATTCTTTGTTCCGTTCTTATTATTCACCCGTTTTTTCCCAGTAATAGCAATGAGCGAATTAAAAACAGTCGTAAAATCATCAAGCTCGCAAGCAAAAAAGAAAGGAGCGCATCATGGCTAATAGCAAAAAACTTTATGGAATTTACAATGACGAAGAAGTTCTTTTAAAAGCAATAAAAAATTTAAAAGAACAAGGAATTAAATGCATTGATGCTATTTCTCCGTTTCCAGTTCACGGTATGGATTCTGCCATAGGATTAAAGCGAACCCGTATATCAATAGCTTGTTTTCTTTATGGAATGACAGGCACCTGCCTAGCACTTTTAATGATGGGATACATGAACATTTGGGACTGGCCAATGGATATAGGGGGTAAGCCCAGTTTTCATCTTTACAAAAACTTGCCGGCATTTATTCCGGTAACATTTGAGTTTACAGTTTTGTGTGCGGCTCACGGGATGGTTATTACATTTTATTTAAGAAGCAAACTATTACCAGGTGTTGAACCACATGTGATACACGACCGTCAGGCAGACGACCATTTTGTTTTGACAATTGAAGGGAAGGAAAGCGATGAAAACAAAATGCGTGATGCATTAAACAAAACAGGAGTTGTTGAAATAAGAGCCTAACCGAAAAAATATTCCGACAAAGAATGAAAAAAAATTCAACCATTGTATTTTCAGGAGTAACAGCATTTTGTTTGGTGTTATTGTTAAGCGCATGTAACCGTGACGGCAATAAAAAACCGGGCCTTGAATTTATGCCCGACATGTACCGTTCTCCCAGTTATGTAACTTACGAAGCATCGCCAATAACGCACGATAGTGTTTCAGCACTTAATCCGGTAAACGGTACTGTGGCGCGTGGCCAATACGTAGGCTTTAATTATCCAAATACAAACGAAGGATATGAAGCAGCAGGCTTAGAACTAAAAAACCCATTGGAAAACAGTGCTGCAAATCTTGAAGAAGGAAAACGCAAATACACCATATTTTGTGCACATTGTCATGGTGAAAAGGGAGATGGACAAGGATGGCTGTCAATAAAAGGCGATAAGTTTCCTGTTATCAATTACTATGATGCTACGCGCAAAGACTTACCTGATGGAAAAATGTTTTTCTCTATTACCTATGGAAAAAACCTAATGGGGCCACATGCCTCGCAAGTTAGTGCCATGGACAGGTGGAGAATAATAATGTATATAAACAAATTACAGGATGATGGATTGGCTGCTGCAGCACCTGCCCCCACAGCAGACAGCACAGCCACTGCCACAAAATAATTTTAACGATTACCAATCGCATCTATGCAAGACCAATTTACATATTCGTTTTCAGGAAAGTTAAAAACAGTTTCTTTGGCTATGATTGCCATTGGAGTTGTTACCGTGGGCGTTAGTTTTGCTACCGGTTATGAGCAAACATGGAGCAACCTTATGCACTCCAATTTTTATTTTATGGCTATTGCTCTTGGAGGATTGTTTTTTTATGCTGTTCAGTATGCCGCATCGGTAAGTTGGAGTGTTTCGGTTATCAGAATTCCTCAGGCTATGTCACAGTACTTGTGGTTCCCTGGAATTATTATGCTATTAATCTTCTTCTTCGCTCGTCATCACATTTGGCACTGGACTCACCATGATTTGTTTGAAAAAGTTTTGGAAAATGGCCAGCCAAACCCCGAGTATGATTCGATAATTGCAGGTAAAAGCGGCTTCTTAAACCTTCCATTCTTTTTTATTCGAATGGTATTGTATTTTGTAATTTGGTATGGCTTTGCCATGCTTTTACGCAAACATGCCTTGGCCGAAGATAAAGATGGAAATATTGAACACTACCATAAGAGTGTAAAACTTGCCACTACATTTTTAGTGTTGTTTGCAATTACATCATCCACCTCGGCATGGGATTTTGTAATGTCAATAGATTCGCATTGGTTTAGTACATTATTTGGATGGTACACCTTTGCGGGAATTTTTGTAAGCGCAATGGCGGTGGTGGGATTAATTTTAGTTTACCTTCATGCTAATGGAAAAATGCAATACATTAATGAAAGCCATGTACATGATGTTGGTAAATTTATGTTTGCTTTCAGTATTTTTTGGACATACCTGTGGTTTGCCCAGTTTATGCTAATATGGTATGCAAACTTACCCGAAGAGGTAACCTATTTCATGGAGCGATTTGAACACTATCGAGGCTTGTTTCTGGCAAACTTCTTTATCAATTTTATTATTCCATTTATTGTTTTAATGACCCGTGATGCAAAAAGAAAACTTCGCATGTTGCTTATTTTAGGCAGCGTAATTTTTATTGGTCATTGGGTAGATACATTTGTAATGATTATTCCTGGAACTATGCACGAACATTGGCAATTGGGATGGCACGAAATAGGTACCACACTGGGTTTTATGGGAGTGTTTATATTTATTGTGTTTTCTTCACTAGCAAAAGCATCGTTGCTTCCCAAAAACCACCCAATGCTTGAAGAAAGCATGCACCACGCTGTGTAAAAATTAATTTGATATCGAAAAAAAATAATCAAGATAAACTGAAATAGACCAATGAACTTATTAATAATTATAGCCTGCGTACTCGGATTAATAGTATTAGTTAGGTTGATGACTGTGGTTCAATTATCCATTCAGCTAACCAATAGCGATAATGACGATGAGCAAATTCGTCACAACAAAGCGAATGGAATTGGCTTTTTAATTTTTATGGTTGCCGGTTTAGGATTAATGCTTTATATGACTGTTCGCTATTCAAAGTATATGCTACCTGTTGCCGCATCTGAACATGGTGGCCCGTTAGATGATTTATTGAACCTTAACTTTTTAATAATAGGTATTGTTTTTTTCGCCACGCAAATAGCGCTTTTTTATTTTGCAAATAGGTATAGGCACAATCACAACCGTAAAGCATACTTCTATCCCGAAAATCACAAACTTGAATTGGTATGGACGGTTGTTCCTGCCATTGTATTGTCGGTACTGATTACAACAGGGTTAAAAAAGTGGAACGAAATTTTATTGTCAAACGATGATCATAAGGATGCAATGAATATACAGGTGTATGGATTTCAGTTTAACTGGGTAGCGCGCTATGCAGGAACAGATAATACACTTGGCAAATCTAACTTCAGACTAATAGGTGATGATAACATTGTGGGTTTAGATTTAAATGATAAGGCAGCACAGGATGATATTATTTCAGGAACATCAGAAATGCACTTTCCGGTTAATCAAGGCATTATGTTAACGTTTAACGCACGCGAAGTAATACACAGCGCATATTTTCCACATTTTCGTATGCAGATGAACTGTGTACCCGGAATGAACACCCGTTTTTACTTCAAGCCAATTTATACCACAGCTGAAATGAAAAAACTAACCAACAACGAAAAGTTTGAGTACGTGTTGCTATGTAATAAAGTTTGTGGAGCATCTCATTATGGCATGAAAATGAAAGTTGTTGTTGACACAAAAGAAGATTATGAAAAGTGGCTTGCCACCCAGAAAAAGGCTACCGACATAGCTCCTGCAGCAGGAGTAATAAAAATGGCAAACAGTGCTTCAACACCACAGGCATCGGCCACATTGTAATATTTTTTTTAATTTAACATTGTATTTCTGTTTGTACTAAATTTAGACATAAGAAAAAAAATTCAGCATGGAAGTTAAACACACAGCAGCAGTTGAGCACGCACATCACGATGAACATGCTCATGGTCACGATCACCACCATAAGGAAACATTTTTGACAAAATATGTTTTTAGCCAGGATCATAAAATGATTTCGAAGCAGTTTTTAATAACTGCAATCGTTATGGCGTTTTTAGGAATGTTAATGTCAATGGTAATGCGTCTTCAATTGGGGTATCCCGATACCAAATTTGCTTTTTTGGAAAGCATAATAGGCAAATGGGGAGCCAATGGAAAACTTAGTCCTGATTTTTACCTTGCCCTTGTAACTCTGCATGGAACCATCATGGTGTTTTTTGTATTAACAGGTGGGTTGAGCGGTACATTCAGTAACTTATTAATTCCATTTCAGTGTGGTGCGCGTGATATGGCATCTGGTTTTTTAAACATGCTGTCATACTGGTTTTTCTTTGCTTCATGTGTGGTTATGACCTGGAGTTTGTTTATTGAAGGCGGCCCGGCAGCAGGAGGATGGACGGTTTATCCTCCACTAAGTGCCTTGCCTAAAGCTATGCTTGGCTCAGGTTTGGGTATGACGCTTTGGTTAGTTAGCATGGTGCTATTTATTGTAAGCGCATTATTAGGAGGTATTAATTATATAACTACGGTTATTAATCTTCGCACCAAAGGAATGTCAATGACTCGGTTGCCGCTTACTATTTGGGCATTTCTTATCACCGCTATTTTAGGTGTGCTTTCATTTCCGGTTTTGTTTGCTGCAGCATTGCTTCTTGTGTTCGACAGAAGCATGGGAACAAGTTTTTATTTATCAGATATTTTTATTGCCGGTGAGCCACTCCATTATTCTGGCGGAAGCCCAATATTGTATGAACACTTGTTTTGGTTTCTTGGTCATCCAGAAGTATATATTATTTTGTTACCCGCATTAGGTTTAACATCAGAGGTGCTTTCGGTGCAAGCACGCAAACCCATTTTTGGTTACAAGGCCATGATTGCATCAATGCTTGTTATTGCATTTTTATCTTTTATTGTTTGGGGGCACCATATGTTTATGACAGGTATGAACCCGTTCCTAGGTGCTGTGTTTACATTTACCACACTTCTTATTGCAATACCATCAGCAGTTAAAGTGTTTAATTACATTGCAACATTATGGCGGGCAAATATTCAATTAACACCAGCCATGTGTTTTGCAATTGGCTTAGTTTCATTCTTTATTTCGGGCGGATTAACAGGGATTATTCTTGGCGACTCAGCACTTGATATAAACGTTCACGACACATATTTCGTTGTTGCACATTTTCATATTGTAATGGGCGCATCAGCAATTTTTGGAATGTTTGCAGGCGTTTACCACTGGTTTCCACGTATGTTTGGCCGTATGATGAACAAAACGCTGGGATACATACACTTTTGGTTAACCGTTGTTTGTGTGTATGGCGTTTTTTTTCCTCAGCACTTTTTAGGTTTGGCAGGCGTTCCGCGCAGATACTATAATGATTCAGCTTATGATGGTTTTGAGGTATTCTTAAACATCAACGAAATGATAAGTGTGTTTGCAATGGTTGCCGGATTGGCTCAGTGTATTTTTGCATTTAACTTTTTTTATTCAATATTTAAAGGTAAAAAAGCTCCTCAAAATCCCTGGAACGCAAATACCATAGAGTGGACTGCACCAGTTGAACATTTACACGGTAACTGGCCCGGTGCCATACCGGAAGTTCATCGTTGGCCTTATGACTATAGCAAGCCTGGCCATGACGAAGATTTTATTCCGCAAACGGTACCTTATTCTCAAACAAAAAGCTCAAACCGTCCGGGAGAAGAATAATTTATTAACCCTGATAAATCAAAAGCCCTTGCAATTTGTGAGGGCTTTTGTTTTTTTCTAATCAATAGAATTTTGTAACATTACACTATGACTGCTCAGCAATTCAAAAACGAAATATTTAATTGTTGCGGATGCACATTATGGGCAAAAAGACTTGCAGCCCAATTTCCTTTTAATTCGTTAGCAGAATTAAAAAAAGAATCAGACGCTATTTGGTTTTCATTGAGTGAAAATGATTGGAAAGAAGCATTTACTCATCACCCAAAAATCGGTGATGTGGAAAGTTTGAAAAAAAAATTTGCTTCAACGGCCGCATGGGCTTCTAATGAACAATCGTCTGTGCAGATTGCAACCGAACAGGTTTTGATTGATTTAAAAAAAGGAAATGATGCATACGAAAAAAAATTCGGTTACATATTTATAGTTTGCGCAACAGGAAAATCAGCAGATGAAATGTTGGCTATTTTAAATTCAAGATTACCAAACTCACCGGAAAAAGAAATAAAAATTGCAGCAGCAGAGCAAAATAAAATTACTCACCTTCGTTTAGAAAAATTATTTGCATGAGTCAAATTACAACACACGTTTTAGATACATCTATCGGTAAGCCCGCACAAGGAATTGCAATTGCTTTGGAGCTGAATAATTCCGGCAACTGGAAAAAAATTGCAAGCGGAGTCACCAATACTGACGGAAGAATAGGAGACTTGTTGCCTAATGAAAAAATTCTTGATGCTGGAGTGTATCGTTTGGTTTTTAATACAGCATCTTATTTTGAAAATCAAGACATAAAAACTTTTTATCCTCAAGTAACTATTGAGTTTGAAATTATAGATGCTTCGCACTATCATGTGCCGTTGTTATTAAATCCGTTTGGCTATTCAACTTATCGCGGAAGCTAGGCCCTACCCGGCCTCCCCAAAGGGGAGGAGAAAAAACAATTCGTAATATGCACTCTTCAGATAGTAATTTTTTGCAGCCAGAAAAGTCTCCCCTTCGGGGAGATTTAGAGGGGCCTAGTTTTCTCGCTTTGCAGTTTGCTCTTCACACCAACCAATCCATTTTTTTAACTGGTAAAGCAGGTTCGGGTAAGACAACTTTGCTTAAAGATATTGCAGACCGAACAAAAAAGAATTTTGTGATAGTCGCGCCAACGGGCGTGGCTGCTATCAACGCGGGCGGAGTAACCATTCACAGCATGTTTTTATTGCCAACCACCGCTTTTATTCCTTCGTTTGACTTTTCTGATTTGAATGTTGTGACTAACAGAAAATTATTATTAAGCCACATGCGCTACAGCAGAGACAAGAGAAAACTTTTGCAGGAGCTGGAGTTATTAATCATTGATGAAATAAGTATGGTGCGCTGCGATGTGTTGGATGCTGTGGATTTTGCATTGCAAACTGTTCGCAGAAATCGCGAGCCATTTGGTGGCGTGCAGGTAATGCTGATTGGAGATATGCACCAGTTACCACCGGTAACAAAGGATTTGGAGTGGAGCATATTAAAACAGTATTATCAGAGCCCTTATTTTTTTGATTCAGAAGTCTGGAAAAAACTGGATGCTGTTGAAGTTGAACTCACAAAAATTTATCGCCAGCAGGATAAAACATTTTTACGAATACTTAACAACATTCGCAATAAAGAATTTGGAGAAGAAGATTTTTATGAGCTTGATAAAAGATACAATCCAAATTTCAAACCAACTGAAGAAGGTTACATTTTGTTAAGTACGCACAACAGCAAAGCGAATAATGTAAATCAGGAGGAACTGCAAAAGCTTCAGGGCAGATTGTACTCGTTTGATGCAGATATAGATGGTGATTTTCCTGAGAACATGTATCCGTGTGAGCGATTGTTGCATTTAAAAGAAGGTGCACAGGTAATGTTTATTAAGAATGATACCGAGGGCGGAAAATATTACAATGGAAAAATTGCACGCATAAAAAAAATTGACGTGGACGAAATTGTAGTTGAGTTTAATGATACCAAAGAAAGTTTTGAGCTCAAGAGACAGACTTGGGAAAACATAAAATACTCATTGGACGAAGCAACAGAAACTTTTACTAAAAAAGAATTGGGCACATTCAGTCAGTACCCATTACGTTTAGCATGGGCTGTTACTATTCACAAAAGCCAGGGTTTGACTTTTGATAATGTGATTATTGATGCAGGACAATCGTTTGCAGCCGGGCAAGTGTATGTAGCACTAAGTCGTTGCCGTACTTTGGAGGGAATTGTGTTGCATTCGCGTATTACGCAAAATGCATTATTTACTGATGAAAAGATAAATGAGTTTACATCATCGCATCATAGTAGTTCGGAATTAGAAAACATTTTGGTTGAAGCAAAAAAGCGTTATGCAAAAGCACAGCTCAAGAAATTATTTTCGTTTGAAAAACTTACTGATCGGTTATTGGAATGGAAAGATTTGATTGATGCAAAGGATATTCCTGAAAAAGAAAAAGCAATTGAACTGAATATTGAAATCAGAAAATCCGTTGGAGCAATTATTGAAACATCTTTTAAATTTCAAAACCAATTGGAACAATTACTAGCAGCATACGATTCTGATGAGACAAAGCTTGCGCAGCTAAAAGAACGCTGCTCCAAAGCCATTGATTATTTCACTTCTGAATTTTTTACACAATTAATTTCTCCGCTGCACGCACACATCCAAGCACTCGCTTATAAATCAAAAGTAAAACGCTATGTGCAACAAGTGCAGACAATTGAAGATAATTTCTGGAATAAAGTTTCACAATTATATCACTCAAGCTTTCTTGACGATAAATTATACGAGGGAGAAATTAAATTTAATAAGCAGGCGCTTAAGAAAATTTCAAGTTCTGTAACATCAGCTAAAAAAGAAAAAGGCGGAACATATAACGATACGCTTGATTTGTACAAACAGGGAAAATCGATTGATGAAATTGCTATCCTTCGTTCGCTTACAAAAGGCACCGTTAAAAGCCACTTTGCAAAATGGATTGGCGCTGGTAAAATAAACATAATGGATGTAATCCCTGAAAAACAACTTAACGCATACGTAAATTTTATTGAGAGAAACGGAACAAGCAATTACGGTGCATTTAAAGCAGAGTTTGGTAACGATGCCGATTATGCCGATTTAAGAATGGTGGTAAACTCGTTAGGTAAAAGCGCATAATAAAAAAAATATTTGAAGAAGATGAATTGTTAACTAACGGACAAACCATTAGAGTGAATAGGGAGATAGAAGTTCTTAATTTAGCAGCGAAAATTAAACGAACCAATCAGTGTAATCGGTTACAATAAATAAAATATGAAACTATCAATACCACAACACGAGAGAGACGCAGTTCTTGATGAACTAAGAACATTTAATCATACATATCAGAATATTTATCCTGGAGATAAACCCGACAGGCAACCTGTGCACACTGTTTATGGCGGAGCAAATCTTTTTAAAAGCGATAGTATAATTAAACTTGGAAAGGCCGCGTTAAAAAGTTTTAATACCTATTGCCCCAATTTTGTTCTACTTGCAAATTTGTTAGGGTTATCTGGATATAAATCGTTACCAAAAACCGCAACAGAAATCAATAAACTGCTTGCGCAGTTGGATAAAATGAATGAAGGTGAACGCAAAAAACATAGTGCATGGTTGCCTTACACAGTTCACAAAAAGATAATTTCAAAGCTTAGTAGCGAGGCAGTTGAAGATTTCAGGATTGATTTTGAAGATGGTTTTGGAAATCGCAGCGATGAAGAAGAAGATACAACTGCAGTTACTGCCGCTGAAGAGTTAGCTGTTGGAATGGAAAATAAAACCATTTCTCCTTTCATTGGCATTCGGATAAAACCGTTTACTGAAGATTTAAAAAATCGTGGTGTGAGAACACTGGATATTTTTCTTACCACACTTTTAGAAAAAACAAATGGAGTGTTGCCAGAAAATTTTGTGGTGATGCTACCTAAGGTTACCATACCGGAGCAGATTGAAGCGTTGGTAATTTTTTTCGATATCATTGAGAGAGAAAACAAATTAGTACCTGGAACATTGAAAATGGAAATGATGGTGGAAGCAACGCAAGCTGTGATGGATGCTGACGGAAAAAACCCTTTACTAAAATTTATTCGCGCAAGCAAAGGCAGATGCATTGCTGCGCATTTTGGTACGTATGATTATACGGCATCCTGCAACATCACTGCAAAATATCAAACAATGGCTCATCCGGTTTGCGATTTCGCACATCACATGACGCGTGTCGCATTGGGCGGAACAGGAATTATGCTGAGCGATGGTGCAACCAATGTTATGCCTGTCGGCCCGCATCGAGGAGAAAAGTTAACTCCAAAACAGAAAAAAGAAAACCGAGATGTAGTTCACAACGCATGGAAGATTGGGTACAATCACACCATGCATTCGCTTGTGAATGGCTTTTACCAGGGATGGGATTTGAATCCTGCGCAGTTGCCTATGCGTTATGCAGCTACGTACGTTTTCTTTTTAGAAAGCTATGAAGATGCCGCAGTTCGACTGAGGCATTTTGTAGAAAAATCAGCGCAGGCAACATTAAGCGGAGATATTTTTGATGATGCTGCTACTGGGCAAGGCTTGTTAAATTATTTTTTGAAAGCGATGAATTGCGGAGCAATTTCTGAAGAAGAAGCATTAGTAACAGGATTAACATTAGAGGAAATAAGAAGCCGTTCGTTTTATAAAATATTGGAAGGGAGAAGAGGCCCCCTAACCCCCAAAGGGGGAATTTAAAACAGATAGTTTCATGCAGTTAGTCGCACTAGATATTTTTTTTATTACTGTTTCTCCATTACTTTTTATAACAGCAATTATTTTAACTCGCGTTTATAATAGCATTATCAAAACATTTTCAGGAGGAATTTCAGCCGAGCTATCAGAAACTAAAACAGAAATAAAACAATATAGAAATATTTTTTCTCTTTTCTCTTTTCTCTTTGTTTTAATTTATGTAGCCTACTACTTCACAACTAAATATCATGTTGAGTCACACGTATTAGATTGGCTAAACTTAATTATCCGCTGGGCGCATGTAGTGTTTGGCATTGCATGGATAGGTGCATCGTTTTATTTTATTTTTTTAGAGAATAGTTTAAACAGAACTGAAAACTTGCGTGATGAATTAGCGGGAAACTTATGGGCAATTCATGGTGGTGGATTTTATTATGTGGAGAAATACAAATCAGCTCCGCCTGTTTTACCAAAACATTTACACTGGTTTAAGTATGAAGCATACTTTACGTGGCTAACCGGAATGTTGCTGCTAACACTGGTTTATTTTATGAATGCAAAAGCCGTGATGATTGACACATCGGTAAGTAACATCAGTTCGCTTACTGCAATTTTAATTGGAAGCGGAACAATGATTTTCGGGTGGTTTATTTATGATTGGATGTGCAAGACTTCCTTACTGCAAAAGAAAAAACTATTTGCACTGGTTGGCTTTTTAGTTGTTGTTGCCATTTCTTTTTTCTTATCGAAATTTTTAAGCGGGCGCGCAGCATTCATGCTCGTTGGTGGTTTGCTTGGAACAGTAATGGCAGGCAATGTTTTTTTCTGCATCATACCTGCACAAAAAGCATTGGTAGCAGCCGCAAAAGCAAACAAACCAGTAAATCCTGAACTTGGAAAAATTGCAGGCTTACGTTCGCTGCACAACAATTATATTACACTGCCTGTAATTTTCATCATGATAAGCAATCATTTTCCAACTACGTTTGGGAATAATTACAATTGGCTAATTCTTATCGCCCTCACATTAACCAGTGTTGCAATCCGGCATTTCATTAATCTTTACGAGAAAGGAATTTATGCAAAGTGGATTATTCCATTTGCAACCATTGCCCTCATTGCATTAATAATTGTTACTGCACCACCTCGAAAAAAATTTGCGAAAGAATTACCTATGGTTTCATTCACACAGGTGCAACCAATAATTCAGAAACGTTGTACCAATTGTCATTCATCAAAACCATCTGACAACGTAAATGTAATTGCGCCTAATGGAATTATGTTTGACACTCCAGATGAAATTAAAAAACATGCTGAAAGAATTTTAGTGCGAGCCGTGCAAACCAAAACAATGCCTCAGGGAAACAAAACAGGAATTACAGAAACGGAAAGAGAATTGATTGGGGTGTGGATTGAGCAAGGAGCAAAAATTAGCGAAAACGAATAATTACAAATCTACGAATGAAGAACAATAAAACTATTTAGACCAATGAATAAAACAAGACTCGAAGCATTTAGCGATGGTGTAATTGCCATTATCATTACCATTATGGTACTTGAATTAAAAGTTCCACATGAAGCAACATGGGAAGCATTGTATGCTCTTTCTCCTGTATTTTTAAGCTATGTATTAAGTTTTGTTTTTGTAGGAATTTACTGGGGCAATCACCATCATTTGTTGCATACAGTGCATCACGTTAACAGTAAAATAATTTGGGCTAATATGGGGCAGTTATTTTGTCTTTCGCTTATCCCATTTACTACAGCATGGATGGGCGAAAATCATTTTGAAAAAATTCCCGTAGCGGGCTATGCGGTTAACTTAATACTATGTGCAGTTGCTTATACCATTTTGCAAAAAACAATTATGGCACATTATACACACAGCACAAAACTTATTGAAGCATTAAAGAAGCAGGAAAAAAAAGGTGTGCTGTCATTGGTGATATATTTAGTGTCGCTTGGTAGTGCATTTGTTTATCCATCTGTTTCGGCATTGCTCTTTGTGGTTGTGGCCATATTGTGGATTGTACCTGATAAAAACATTGAGCGGGCGTTGAAAGAATAATTGTTTTATTGTGCCGGATTGGGTTATCGCCAAACAATTAAATCAATTTGAGTAATCATCAGCGTGTAATACCATTACTGGAACTGTTGCATGCAGAGCAACAGACTTTGAAACACTTGATTTAAAAACCGAACCCCATACATTTCGGTGTCGATGGAATACGACAAGGCAATCTGCTTTGTGCTTTTTCAAAAAATAGTCAACTCCTTTTGTTACATCTGTATCGTTGCATACGTATCCTGATTTTTTTCCGTATGAAACAAACTGACGCGTTTTTTTTGCTATCGTTTTTAAAATTTCATCATCATTTGTCATTACGGTTTTATCTATGTGTAAAAACATAAGTTCTGACGAAAACTTTTTAGCTAAAAAGAAAAGCTCACGCGCCTGAATTAAATTATCGCTGGTTAAGTCAGTTGCATAAACCATTTTGTTAAGTCCTTTAAATTTTGCCTTTGACGGGATAAGCATTACTTTACAATGTGCATCTTTTGCTACACGCAAGGCATTGCTTCCAACAATTAACCGCTCGGCTGCATTTGTTCCTGTTGCACCCATAATAATTATATCAACTTTTTTCTCAATGGCAATTTCACAGATACGTGCCGAAGGCAAACCTTGTTGCAAAATCATTTCAACGTTTTTATCTCCATCATCAAAAAACTTTTTGTGAAATGCCTTCAGCTTCTTAGCAGCTGTATCGTGCAATACTTTATAATCAAGCTGAATGGTAAAAGGCGCAACGTCTGAATATAGAACAGGTGTTTCAAACGCATGAAGCAAAATAATTTTTGCCTTCACTTCTTTGTTCATTTCAAGTAAATAATTAATTGTGTTTTCTGAACTTGCAGAAAAATCAACAGGGCAAAGTATAGTTCTCATCTTATAATATTTTGTTTCTGCAAATTTCCTGTGCCTTACCTTTCATATTAATGATGCACATTAGGTGAATTGCTGAAGTTTATCATATCAGTTAAGATTAGCATAAAACTACTTTGCATACATTATTAGCTACAATAAATTTTATGATAACAAAAATGACTGGTGAAACTAAAAAGGACATACACCATGTTAGTACCACATGGAAAAGCAAAATGCATTTTAAATGTTTAGCCAACGACCATATTATTCATCTTGACAAATTAGAAAAACACGGAGGAGAAAATCATGGGCCACGGCCAAAGCCATTGATACTTGTTGCTATTGGTGGGTGCACTGGAATGGAGATAATTTCGATACTAGATAAAATGCGGCTGCGTGTTGAAGAGCTGCAAATAGAAGTTACAGGAGAACTTACAGAAACATTGCCTAAAATGTATAAAGAAGTAGATATCCTGTTCAACCTTAAAGCATCAGAAGACGAGAAAGCTAAAATTGAAAGAGCTATAAATCTTGCGGTAGAAAAATACTGCGGAGTGGTAGCAATGGTAAGGCATTTTGCTAAAGTTCGATATACAATACAGTTTCAGTAAAAAATTTGAACCATATAGGTAGCGCTGAAAAACACATAAAAAGCAAAATGATAAATATCATATCCTATACTGACAGCACTCACAAAGCTATACACACACCTCAAATACTTTTGGTGCAATAAAAAAAAATTAACCTGTTATGAAAAAACTACTTGCAATAATTACAATAGCAACCGGAGTTGTATTGCTCAACGCATGTTCAGAAAATAAACCTGCGGCAAATGAGGAAAACAAAGAAACAAAATTGTATGACCCCAATGCCGCTAAAGCTGATGAAGACAAAAAGATGGCTCATGAAGCAAAAGGTATTGGAAAGTTTAAAGATGTTGCTATCCCTGCAACATTAGATAAACCAATGGCCGATGCTGGCAATAAAGTGTACGATGTTAAATGTTCATCATGCCATAAATTAACTGACGAAAAATTAGTTGGACCGGGTTGGAAAGAAGTTACATCCCGCAGAAAAGCCGAATGGATAATGAACTTTTCAACCAATACGGATGAAATGCTTAACAGCGACCCTTCAGCCATGAGTATGCTTGAAGAATGTTTGGTGCGCATGCCCAATCAAAGTTTAAGTGATGATGATGCGCGAGCAGTATATGAGTTTATGCGTAAAAATGATGGTGTTAAATAAATGAACAATCTAAATTATATCTATATGAAAAGAAATAATATAATAAATGCTGCTTTGATTTTATCGGCAGTATTTTTTTTACAGGCCTGCAAACCGCAAGGTCCTTCAAAAGCAATTAGTGGCGATGCCGCACAAAAAGCCTATGTGGCACCAGGCAAGTACGATGAGTTTTACAATTTTGTGTCAGGGGGTTTTAGCGGACAAATGAGTGTGTATGGTTTGCCCTCAGGGCGATTGTTTCGGGTAATACCGGTGTTTTCTGTTGATCCTGAAAAAGGCTGGGGCTATAGCGAAGAAACAAAACCAATGCTATACACTTCGCACGGATTTGTGCCTTGGGACGATTTGCATCACATTGCACTTTCTGAAACAGATGGTGTACATGATGGACGCTGGGCGTTTGGAAATGGCAACAACACGCCTCGCATTGCGCGTGTTGATTTAAAAACATTTCGCACCACCGAAATAATTGAAATACCAAACAGTGGTGGAAACCACTCTTCTCCTTTCATTACCGAGAATAGTGAATACGTTATTGCAGGCACACGCTTTAGTGTTCCGATGGACAACACTAACGGTGATGTTGCCATCAATACATACAAACAAAATTTTAGAGGTACAGTAAGTTTTATTGGTGTAGATCAAAATTCAGGAGCTATGAATTTGGCATTTCAAATATTATTACCAGGCGTAAATTTTGACTTAGCCCGTGCTGGCAAAGGAGCATCACATGGCTGGTTTTTTGTAAGTTGTTATAATTCTGAAAGAGCAAATACATTACTTGAAGTAAATGCATCACAAAAGGATAAAGATTTTGTAATGGCAGTAAACTGGAAAAAGGCAGAAGAGTATTTAAAAGCCGGCAAAGGGCAAAAGCGTTCGGTTGCCTATGCACATAATGTGTATAGCGAAACATCGCACAGTGCCACTTCAACAATCGAGAAAGAAGTTACGGTACTTGACCCCAAAGATTGCGCGGACATGGTTTACTTTATGCCTTGCCCCAAATCTCCACATGGATGTGATACTGACCCAACGGGTGAATATATTGTTGGAAGCGGAAAATTAGCTGCTATTATTCCTGTATTTTCTTTCTCAAAAATTCAAGCAGCTATTGCAACAAAGAATTTTGATGGCGATTACGAAGGCATTCCTGTTTTAAAATATGATGCCGTACTGCATGGTGAAGTTAAAAAACCCGGACTGGGACCTTTACACACCGAGTTTGATGCCAACGGATATGCTTATACATCTTTTTTTGTGTCAAGTGAAGTGGTAAAATGGAGGTTGAGCGACCTTACTGTTATTGACCGTGTACCTACGTATTACTCAGTTGGCCACTTATGCGTGCCCGGTGGCCCAACAAAAAAACCATGGGGTAAGTATATGATTGCATATAACAAAATTACCAAAGACCGTTACCTGCCCACCGGGCCTGAGCTTGCACAAAGTGCACAGCTGTTTGATATAAGTGGCGACAAAATGAAACTGATTCTTGATTTCCCAACCATTGGCGAGCCTCATTATGCCGAAGCAATTCCTGCCGAATTACTCACCAAAAATTCTACAAAGATTTTTAAAATTGAAGAAAACACACATCCGTTTGCAGCTAAAGGAGAAAAAGAAGCCAAAGTGGAGCGCAAAGGAAACGAGGTGCATATATATATGACATCAATCCGTTCGCATTTTGTTCCTGATAATATTGAAGGAGTAAAATTGGGCGATGTGGTTTATTTTCACGTAACAAATCTTGAACAGGATTGGGATGTGCCACATGGCTTTGCAGTAAAAGGTGCCAACAATGCTGAGTTGTTAATTATGCCGGGCGAAACACAAACACTTACATGGAAACCCAACCGAACTGGTGTGTTTCCTATTTACTGTACCGATTTTTGCTCGGCACTTCACCAGGAAATGCAAGGGTACATTAGAGTAAGTACTGCCGGATCAAATGTGCCATTAACCTTTAGCACTGGCACCAATAAACCAGCCGAAACAACCATACAATAACACTCCTAAAAAATACACAGATGAAAAATATAAAAATAATTTTCGCCTCAATGCTTATTGCCGGATTTATTTCCTGCAATCAAAACAATAATGCTAAAGAGCAACCTGCAACTGAAGAAGCATCCGTTGCAGGCGGACAAGAATCTGTAGCTGATAATGTTTCGCAAAAAGACATTGTTAAGGTTGCTGTTGGTTCGCCCGACCACACCACTTTAGTTGCAGCATTAAAGCAAGCCGAGTATGTTAATGATTTAGCAAATGCAGGGCCATTTACCGTGTTTGCACCAACCAATGCTGCCTTTGATAAGTTACCTGATGGCACGGTTGAAGATTTAATGAAACCCGAAAATAAAGACAAGCTGCGCGAAATTCTTGAGTACCATGTTTCCGTTGGTGGATACAAGCAGGATTTTTTAACCGATGGCCAAACCATCAATCAGGCAAATTTGAAAAACATAACAATTAATCTTAAAGACGGAAAAATGATGGTTAATAATTCTGCAAATGTTGTGGCAACAGTTTCTGCCTCTAATGGAATTGTTTATGTGATAGATGCTGTGCTGCTTCCTCCATCAGATAAACAATAAATGTTTTTCCGTTTCAGAATTTATGACTCATCACCGAAAGTTAAATATATTTTCAAGAGGCATTATTGCACTTGCTTCTATTTCAATAATTGCAACGTATTTTGTTCCGCTATGGCGTATAGATTTGTTTGCCCCACAATACCCCGAAGGCTTAGTAATGAAAATATGGCTGACAAATTTGAGTGGCGATGTTGATATAATAAACGGGCTTAATCATTACATAGGCATGAAAAAAATAAGTGTCGAAATGTTTCCTGAGTTTTCATTTCTGAAATATTTGGTTGCTGCATTTATTCTGTATGGATTTGTAATAGCAATTACCGGCAGCCGAAAAATTTTATTTAGCTATCTGCTAACCTCAGCTATTGGAGGCATATTGGCAATGATTGATTTTTACCAATGGGGATATGATTATGGACACAATCTAAATCCCGATGCGCCAATTAAAGTTCCGGATATGGGATATCAACCTCCGCTAATTGGCCATAAAAAGTTACTAAACTTTGATGCATACTCATTGCCTGATGTTGGAGGTTATATTATTATTGGTGCTGTGTTTACTGCAGGTTGCATTTGGTTTTTTGAAAAAAGAAAAGAAAGAAGGCACCGCCATGCATAAAATGTTGTTCTGCATTTTATGTGCAGCATTATTGCTATCGTGCAACAAACCTGTGCAGCCTATAAAATTTGGTTTTGATGATTGCGCAGCGTGCAAAATGACTATCATGGATAAAAAGTTTGGAGCAGAAATAGTTACTGTAAAAGGCAAAGCCTATAAATTTGACGACATCAATTGCATGATTGAGTTTTTAGCGGGCGGCTTGATTTCAGAAAATGATGTAAGTAAGAAGTTGGTAATTGATTATAAAAACGAAAATAGTTTTATTGACGCAGAACACGCAATCTATTATGTGGGCGAAGATGTACATTCGCCAATGAATGGAAATGTAGCCGCTTTTTTTAACAAACAAGAAGCGCAAAAATTTCAAAATGGCAAACAAGGAACTATTATTGTATGGCAGGAAGTATATAATAAACTCAACTGACCTTTTGCGCATTATATTTGTTTTTCTTTTTTCTTTTTTTGCACAAAGCAATTTTGCTGCAACTGTTTTTATTGGAATTAATTATCCCATAAAAAAAATCAAACAAGCTGTAAGTGTAGCTAATAATGGCGATACCCTATTTATTGATAAAGGAATTTATAAAGAGGGAAACATTGTAATTTCAAAGAGTTTAAAAATACTCGGCATCAATAATCCAATACTTGATGGCGAAGACCGTTTTGAAATTTTCACCATCTCAGCTAAAAATATTTTAGTAAAAGGAATTACGTTTAAAAACTCGGGTTACTCTTCCACAAATGATTTTGCAAGCATTAAAGTAATTGATGCCGAAAATTTTGTACTTGAAAACAATACCATAGTTAATGCCAGCTTCGGAATACATATAAGCAACTGCAGCAATTTTATTATTAAAAAAAATAAAATTACCGGCTCGCCACGCGAAGAACAAAATACCGGCAATGGAATTCACTTGTGGAAATGCAGCGATGCAAGTATTTTAAACAATTATGTTTCGGGCCACCGTGACGGAATATATTTTGAATTTGTAACCGATTCTGAAATAAAAAATAATTACAGCACAAAAAACATCCGTTACGGTTTGCATTTTATGTTTTCTAACAATGATACCTATACACATAACACGTTTATCGAAAACGGAGCAGGTGTTGCCGTTATGTTTTCACATCATGTAAATATGGTTCGGAATACTTTTGAAAACAATCAGGGAGGTTCGGCTTATGGAATACTGCTCAAAGAAATTTCAGACGGAATTATTTTTAATAATATTTTTAGAAATAACACTGTTGGAATTTTTATGGAAGGAACAAATCGTCTTGTAGTGAAAAATAATCGGTTCGAAAAAAATGGATGGGGCTTTAGGATACAAGCAAGCTGTAGCGATATAGCTGTGTTTGAAAATAATTTTAAAGGAAACACATTTGATATTGCAACTAACGGAACATTAATGCTGAATAAATTTGAAAATAATTACTGGGACAAATACGAGGGATACGATTTAAACAAAGATGGGAAAGGCGATGTGCCGTTTCATCCTGTAAGTATGTTTGCAATGCTAACAGAAGAAATGCCTTTTAGCATTATGCTGTACAGAAGCTTTATGGTGATGCTGCTTGAACGTGCAGAAAAAGCGATGCCAAGCATTATACCTATTGACCTGAAAGATGAAAAGCCTTTAATGAAAGCGCTTACCTTATGATAAGAATTAGCAACCTATCTAAAAATTTTGGAAAGCTCCCTGTGCTCGAAAAAATTAATTTATCAATATATCAGGCAACATGTATTGCCCTTATTGGGCCCAATGCTTCCGGAAAAACAACACTAATAAAATCTATTCTTGGCTTGGTAATTCCTGATGACGGCAGTATTTACATAAACGAAAAATCAATTCATGGTGAATGGATGTATCGTGAAAATATTGGTTACATGCCACAGATAGGCCGCTATCCGGATAATATGACTATTGGGCAACTTTTTAAAATGATTATTGATGTAAGAAAAACCAAGTGGGATAATTGCGATTTGGAATTAATACGACTGTTTGAAATTGAAAAAATAAATTCTAAAAAACTTGGCACGCTATCAGGTGGAACCAGACAAAAAATCAGTGCATGCCTGGCATTTCTTTTTAATCCAAACATTTTAATTCTTGATGAACCTACTGCCGGGCTCGACCCTGTATCGACAGAATTACTGAAAGAAAAAATAGCGAAAGAAAAAAGTAAAAACAAAATAATCCTTATCACATCACATGTGCTAAGTGATTTGGATGAGTTGGTAGATGAAGTAATTTTTTTGCAGGACGGACAAATTAGTTTTCAGAAAAATATAAAAGTAATAAAACAAGAAACCGGTGAAGAGAAATTATCGCGTGCCATTGCAAAAGTAATGGGCTATAAAAAAGCATGACAAATATTTTTAAATACGTTTTCATTGATATTGTAAAGAATAAAATAATTTTATTCTACACACTTGCTTTGCTGCTTATCAGCCTTAGTGTTTTTAATATTTCTGAAACATCTGAAAAAGCAATCATCAGTTTATTGAACATTGAATTGATTGTGTTGCCTTTGATATGCGGAGTTTTTTCCACAATTTATTTTTACAATTCATCCGAGTTTATTGAATTGTTGGTGGCGCAGCCCTTGCGCAGAAAAACAATTTTTAAAAGTATTTGTGGCGGATTATTTTCTTCATTAAGTATAGCATTTATAATTGGAACAGGAATTCCTTTGCTTCTTTATGCACCTGACAAAGCAAGTTTTCTTTTCTTGCTTACCGGCATTGCTTTAACTGCCTGCTTCACAGCTTTTGCTTTGCTTGCTGCAGTATTTACAAAAGATAAGGCAAAGGGAATTGGTACAACCATCCTTATGTGGTTTTATTTTACGCTTATTTATGACGGGTTAATTTTATTTCTCCTTTTTCAATTTAGCGATTATCCAATTGAGAATTATATGATATCCCTGTCATGCTTAAACCCAATTGATTTAGTGCGCATACTTGTTCTATTAAAAATAGACATTGCCGCTATCATGGGATACACCGGAGCTCTTTTTAACGATTTTTTTGGCAACAATGGAGGGCGTATTTTTTCTGGAGCAATTCTATGTCTATGGGTTTTAGTTCCGGCTTTTATTGCGCTGCGAAAATTTAACAGAAAAGATTTATAATAAATTGAAATAAAGAAATTATAACTTTAAGGCTTTTAATGCAATTACCATATTTCCTTTATGAACCATAGAAAAATCATACTTTACATTTGTTTTATCTTGTTTGCTTGCTCGTGCACAAATAAAAATAAATCCATCAGCCCCGAAATAAAAAATATTACCGAATCGGTTTATGCATCGGGAATTATTAAAAGTAAAAATCAATATCAGGTATTTTCAAAATCCAATGGCATTTTACAAACCACCTTTGTAAAAGAAGGCGACCTTGTAAAAAAAGGCGATGCCTTGTTTCAATTAAACAATAACAATGCACGATTAACAACTGACAATGCACGCCTTGCCGCTGCCAATTCAGATTTCGCAAGCAACCTAAGTAAGCTCGAAGATTTAAAAAATATTATTGGGGTTGCAAGAAAAAAGTTTGCTACCGACTCATTACTTCTGGTACGTCAAAAAAATTTATGGGAAAATAAAATAGGTACAAAAATTGAATTGGAACAACGCGAACTAAGTTTTGAAAATTCAAAAACTACTTTGGCAAGTGCTATTGTAAAGTATGATGATTTGCAAAGGCAATTAAAACTTTTATCGGGACAAAGTCAAAACAATTTGCTTATAACCCAAACCCTTGAAAGTGATTTACTCATTAAAACCGAAGTTGACGGCAAAGTGTACTCTATCAGTAAAGAAGAAAACGAGCTGGTTACTACTCAGCAACCCATTGCAGTAATTGGCGATGCCCTTGATTTTTTAGTTGAACTGAATGTTGATGAGCACGACATTGTTAAAATAAAAACAAGCCAGCAGGTTTTAATTCGCATGGATAGTTATAAAGGCGAAGTGTTTGAAGCAATAATTTCATCCATTGACCCGATGATGAACGAACGTACACGAACATTTAAAGCCGAAGCAACTTTTATTAAGAAACCTACACTGCTATATCCCAATCTTACCGTTGAAGCAAATATTGTTATCCGTACCAAACAAAATACCTTAACCATACCAAGAAATTTTTTGGTTAATGACTCATTGGTTGTACTTGAAAACGGTGAACTGCAAAAAGTAACAACAGGCTTAATGGATTATAACCTGGTTGAAGTTACCAGTGGTATAACCAGCACAAGTAAAATTATTTTGGCCAAAAAATGAAACTGAGTCTTATTCCTGAAATTGCAAAATCACTTTTGTTTGCCCGCTTTAAGCAAACATTGGTTGCTGCAATTGGAGTAACCTTTGGCATTACCATGTTTATTACACTGCTTAGTTTTATGAACGGATTAAACAAAATGCTTGATGGATTGGTGGTGAACCGAACAGCACACATTCGTTTGTTTAATGAAATAAAACCTGCCGATGTGCAACCTATTAACGAATCAAAGCTATACAGCAATCACTACAATTTTGTAAGTTCAGTAAAACCGGCCAACGTGCGAAACGAGATTTATAATGTTGAAGCCATTATGCAATCGTTAAAACAAGATAATCGCGTAGCAGGTGTTGCTCCAAAAGTTTCGGCACAGGTTTTTTACAGCCTTGGCAGTGTTGATTTAAATGGCTTAATAAATGGTGTGGATGTGGATGAAGAAGCGCGTCTCTTTTTTTTTAAAGATTATGTTACCACTGGTAATTACATTGATTTAAAAAACACATCCAACAGTATTATACTTGGTAAAGGTGTTGCCGATAAAATGTTAGCTAAAATTGGAGATATAATTACCGTAACTACTTCGGGTGGTGGTAGGTTTCCGTTAAAAGTGGTGGGCTATTTTCAGTCAGGCATTGCCGATTGGGATAAGGTGCAAAGTTACACCAGTATTGCCACCACACAAAAACTGCTTGGCAAATCGGGTAATTATATTAGTGATGTGCAGGTAAAATTATTTGATATAAGCCAAGCGCCTGCTGTTGCCGCAGAATACCGTAACCTGTTTGCTACCCAGGCCGAAGATATTCAAACAGCCAATTCTCAATTCGAAACGGGAAGCAATGTCCGATCAATCATATCATATGCTGTAGGAATTACGCTGCTGATTGTTGCAGGGTTTGGCATCTATAACATTCTTAACATGATGATTTATGAAAAGATGGATACCATTGCCATTTTAAAAGCAACAGGTTTTTCGGGCAACGATGTAAAAAAAGTATTTTTAACCATTGCATTAAGCATTGGAATTTTTGGTGCATTAGCAGGTTTTGTTTTTGGTTTTTTACTTAGTTCTTTAATAGATCAGGTTCCGTTTGTTACAGCAGCATTGCCCACCATTAAAACTTTTCCAGTTGATTACAACCCAAAATATTATTTTATTGCAGGAATTTTTGCAATTATCACAACCTATTTTGCCGGCTGGTTTCCGGCTCGTAAAGCTAGCAAGATTGATCCTGTAATTATCATCCGTGGAAAATAAAATGGCAGGAAAAAAAATTCTTGAATCAATTGCTATCAGCAAATCTTTTTACGACCCAATTAAAGTTGACATTTTAAAAGAAATAAGTTTTGAAATTAACCGTGGTGAGTTTGTTTCGGTAATAGGTAAATCGGGTTGCGGAAAAAGTACATTGCTTTATATACTGTCAACCATGGATACTGATTACTCCGGAAAACTTTTTATTGATAATGAATGCATGGATAATAAAACCGAAAAAGAACTTGCCGCCATCCGAAATAAAAAAATAGGTTTTGTTTTTCAATTTCATTATTTGCTTAACGAGTTTTCTGTTTTAAAAAATGTAATGCTTCCGGGTTTAAAATTAAAAAAACTTACAGAAGAAGCACTTGAAGTGAAAGCTATGGAACTTCTGCAAATTTTGGGTATTGATAAACTTGCGTTAAAAATGGCTAACCAATTATCAGGAGGAGAAAAACAGCGTGTTGCCATTGCCCGTGCCATGATTAACGACCCGCTAATAATAATGGGAGATGAGCCTACCGGAAATCTTGATAGTAAAAACAGTAAGATTGTTTTTGATATTTTTAAAGAGCTAACGTCTGTGTATCATCAAACCTTACTAATTGTAACGCACGACAATAGCTTTGCTAAAAACACACAGCGCATTATTGAAATGGATGATGGAAAAATAATAAGCAAGTAATTTATTTCACTTCCCGTATTTTTCTTTATGTAACTCCGTAGCTTCTTCAATGGAGTGTGAAACAGAAAGTGTTTTTTCATGCTTTGCCATTTCTGCCAGTTTGCGATAATAACTGGCTAAAATTTCCAACTCTCCCTCCGACAAGTCTTCTACATCAATTAACCGGTTGCTAGGCCCCTTTAGGGCAGCAACAAGTTCATTAAGCTTAAGATGAATGGCGCGCGAATCTTTGTTTTGCATTCGCTGAATGAGAAACACCATTAAAAATGTAATGATGGTGGTGCCTGTATTAATTACAAGTTGCCATGTATCAGAGAAATGAAAAAGCGGACCTGTTATCAACCATGTTGCAATAACCAGCAACGCAGTCATAAACGCAGCGGTGGAACCACTGAACACCGTGGCTTTATGTGCCAGTTTTTCATAAAAATTTTCGGGCTGTTTCATAGTATTATTTTTTAATTAATTTTTAAGATTTGAAAATGTTGCTGCTACTTATATTGTTTAGCGAAAAATGTTTTATTGTTTGCGGCATCATTGTAAAGATAATTATTAATAATCCTATTAAAATAATAACGGGTTGCAACCAAAAGTATCCTGTAAAAATCATTTGCACCACTATCCACGTAATTACAATAATGCCTTCGTACAAAGAATAAGTCCATGCCCAATGAATGGAACTATAAATATTGAGTTTATTATTTAGTGCAACAGAGGGTTTAAAAATCAATCCATATAAAATCCAAAACGGAAAAACTCCAAGCAGCAAAAACAAAATTGCACCGGGAATTAAATAATTTTCAAAGGGTGAATTTTTTAACCAACCCTCCTGCATTTGCAACAGACTGCCATCAGGTTTAAGCATCAACAAAAAACCTCCTCCGCTTGCACTCATTCCCAAAATAAGATGCAACGTGACAAGTACATAAACAGTAAAAGGTTTTGCTTTATTCATTTATTGTTTTGCAATTATATTCAACCCATTCGGTTACAAATTGGCCATAACATAAATCACCTTCGGGATACGTGTAAATTGCATCTGCATTTTTTACAACCATGTGACCGTTTATGTTGGTATAGTTATTTATTGGTGTTGACCATTTCAATTTTCCCATTGTACCATTTTCTGTTGTTGCATACCTGTCATCCGAAATAAAATTAACAAGCGCTCCTTCATCATTAAAAAATAATTCTGCATTAATTGAAATATTATTTACAGTAAACTCAGCTATTGCTTTAACAGCATCAGCATAAAGCCACTTTATTCTTTTATCAATTAAAGTTGCGGGTGCCATGCAGCACATGTCGTTAAAAAAAGTTACCGTTTCGGCAATGCCCATTTCCTTTCCGCTCTGCTCCTGAACTTTAATTGTTGAAAGAAGTCGTATATCCATAAATGCATCACCACGTTTGTAACAATGATAGCCTGCAACAGGCAAGCGATTCATAGTTGCCTTCATAAAAAATAAACGCGCAGCAGAATCTATAAAGTTGTATTGAACAGAAGTAAAAGGCATCCACTCTGATTTTTCGTTTTTACGAATACGCCCTGAGAATTTTACTTTGATGTTTGAGACCTTAGGTTTTCCAATGCAGCCTGAATAATGCAAATACTTTTTTATTACCGGTGGCAATTTCACTATATCTTCTTCAGATAATACATTTTCATTTTTTTTGATTTCATGAGTGAAATTATTTTTAACATCAATCAAAAATTTATTCTCAAATCGTAAAGCAGCAAGGTTAAAAAATGAAACAGTTAGAATTACCAGGTTTGCAATACTTCCATATTTTGCATCATGCCATGCAACAAAAATTAAAAACTGCGAGCAGCAAGAAGCAAATAATGCCCACCCCATCCATAAATTATTTCCTGCAATAAAATAAACTGAAGCAACCACAAAACAAACTGCAACAACAAGCCAAACAAAGCCCATTGGTTTTGAAATTTCTTTGGTAAGCTGTTGTAATTCGGGATAACCAAATGCTTTGGCAAAGCCGATAAGATGAATAAGCCCGTGTATTAAAACCAGCAATGAAAAAAAATATTTTATGGAGGCTGTTTTAACTATTCGTGCTTGCTTAGCCTCCCTGCCATGCAACTTGCATAACTTTTTATCTGGGTAAGCAATCCGTTTGCTTCAGTAGCTTCAGGATAACCGAGTGATAAAAGTTTGTGTGTGAACATTGAACGTGGAGTTTTTCCATCATGTTCAATCACTACTAAATCATCGTCATTAAAAACATCTACTTTACTTACACCATCAAATGCCGAAAGCTTGTTTTTTATTGTAGTTGCGCAGCCATCACATTTTAAGTTGGCTACTGTTATTTTTTCGGTAAGCATAATTTTAATTTCTGTTATACAAAATTAAAGCCGTCTGTTTTTTTAAGTCATGATTTAAATCATATCCGCTACTTGATTAAGGTCAGTTTTTCAATTGCCTGGCGGTTGGAACTTTGCATTATCAAAATAGTAATGAAATAAGATATGCCAAAACTATTGCCACAAGCCAACAACAAATTTCTATTGCCACCACATCCGGTTAATATGCACAATGATGTTGTGCAATGGTTATCAGAACTTGAGTTCTGTAACGTAGAGCTTACTTTTTTCATAAAGTTACTCAGAAAAAATAATTTTTACACATCAAGTAAAAAAAGAGTAACAAGTTATTATGCACTTGAAATTAAGTTAAAAAAATTTCAGGAAAAAAATTTGAAAACAACATTTAAGGGTTTGGTCAAGCATGAGCACAACCTTTCTGAAATTGATAAAAACAAATTAGTTATGGATGTGAAGAAGCTAACCAAAGAACATAATAAATATAAACTTGGTGTACTGGCAATTAATGGCAGCGTAAAAAAACTAAAACATGAGTTATTTGCCTTTGTAGAAAAACAATTAAAAAATTAAAAAACATAAATAATGAAAAACATATTAGTTCCTGTTGATTTTTCAGATAATGCTGAAAACGCTCTTGCTTTTGCATGTGGCTTAAGCAATAAATTAAACGCAGAAATTTCGTTGCTGCACTCCTATCATGTTCCTGTTCCGGTAAGTGATACAGGCATACTCCCAATTTCTGACAGCGAAGTGAGAAAAATTTCGCTTGACGGATTAAACCGCATGCGTAAAGATGCAGAAAGTAAATTTCCCCAGGTACGCATGAACATACATGCCACCATGGGCATGGCCGATATTGAAATACCGGCTTATGCAAAAAAAAATAAATCTGATTTAATTGTAATGGGTACGCATGGTGCTAGCGGCATTGGCGAGTTTTTAATTGGTTCAAATACGGCCAGCGTTATGGAAAATGCCGAAGTGCCTGTAATGGCAATTCCAGATAAAGCAAAATTTAATGGAATTAAAAAAATTGTATTTGCTGCTGATTATGGTAATCACAACTTTAATCATATGCACTATATAATTGACTTTGCAAAAACTTTTGAAGCTGAAATTATTCTGTTGCACATTACATCAGGTAAGCTCGAAGATAATTTTGAGGATTTGGAAATAGGAAGATTTAAAGAACATATTATAAAAGAAAGTGGGTATAAAAATATCTCGTACCGGTTGATGGAAGACAAAGATGTTTTTCATGGCATGAACACCTATATTGAACAATTTCCGCCTGACATGGTAGCAATGAGCATGCACGACCGCACCCTTGCACAAAGAATTTTTGGCCGCAGTTTAACCAAGCGCATGGCATACCATAGCCATATTCCTGTGCTTGCATTACACATAAACAAAAAATAAAAATGGTTATGAAAAAATCGTTGGTAACATTTTTTCTGATTGCTGCCTCATCAATTTATTCGCAGGCACAATTGCAGCAAAAGGTTGACAGCCTTGCGGCACAATACATGCAAAAAGGGTATGGCGCACTGGTTATAGCCATAGCAGATGATAGCGATAAAAAATTATTTTACTACGGTGAAACGCAAAAAGGAAACAAGCAATTGCCTGACAGCAACAGCATTTTTGAATTAGGCAACCTGACCGAAACATTTACTAGTATTCTTTTTGCCGATATGTGCATGAAAGGAATTGTAAATGCGGATGATAAATTAAAAATGTTTTTGCCTGTTAATGTTCCTTCGCCAGTTTATCAGGAAATTATTTGCCGCCCTGTTGATGAAAAAAATCAAAGTGTGCTTTCACAACATGACCGCTCAACAATTCAGTTTACTCCTTTTGTATGTTTTCCTGACCCATCTGCCAAACCACAGGAAATTATGTTGTGCGACCTTGCAACGCATACCACTGGCTTGCCAATGTTTCCTTATAATTATAATCCAAAAAGCACTGCTGTATCCTATACAAAGGAAAACCTGTACAGTTTTTTAAAAAACTTTTCATTTACCAAACCTATAGGTTACGACTACAGGCATTCGTACACAGGCATAATGTTGCTTGGGCATGCGCTTTCGCAAAAAATGCAAATGGATTTTGATTCGCTGTTAGCCAACAGGCTTTTAATGCCACTTACATTAAACAATACAGGTATACAGCTTTCAAGTGTGCAACAAAAAATGCTGCTTACCGGCTATGATATAAACGGAAATCCTTGTGCACACAGAGGTTATGATGTAACATCTCCGGCACTGGGGCTCAAAAGCAATGCGGCTGACATGCTGAAGTTTTTGCAATTGAATATTTCGAAACAAAATGATTATTACAAAAATGTTTTTGACTACACACACAATGCACGCATTTTACTACAGGGAAAAAAGAATAAGGATAAGGAGATTGCATTGGGCTGGAAAATAAATCCCGTACCAAACAATAAAAAAGTTGTATCGCAAAGCAGTGCGCAAAATGGATTTTCGGCCTATATTGGTTTTATTGAAACAAAACATTGCGGTGTGGTGGTGCTTTCGTCATGTGTAAAAGATGTGCAGCCAATGGCAGAAGAAATAATTAACTTTATGGCCAGCGAAAATGTACATAAATGATTGGCTATATAGGACAATATGTTCGTGCGGTAATTCCTGCTGTTAAAAATTTTTTGAGCGAAACGGGTGATATAACCCTGTTTGCGTTTCGTTTTTTCCGCGAAGTTTTTTTACCCCCTTATGAATTAAAAGAAGTTGTAAGGCAGTCCTATCGCATCGGATATCTGTCATTACCATTAGTTGGATTAACCGCCTTTATAATTGGGTTGGTAATTACATTGCAATCGCGGCCCACCTTGGTTGAGTTTGGTGCCGAAGCATGGTTGCCCAAAATGGTGGGAGTAAGTTTAATCAGGGAAATTGGTCCTGTAATTACTGCATTGATATGTGCAGGAAAAGTTGGCTCGGGCATTGGTGCCGAGCTTGGCTCAATGAAAGTAACAGAACAAATTGATGCGATGGAAGTAAGCGGAACCAATCCGTTTAAATATATTGTGGTGTCGCGCATTATCAGCACTACGCTCATGGTGCCCGTGCTTATTATTATTGGCGATGCCATTGCACTGTACGGCTCTTATCTTGCTGTAAAAATAAAAGGGGGTGTTTCGCTTGCTTTGTTTTTTCACCAGGTTTTTGAAACGCTTGAGTTTAGTGATGTAATACCGGCATTTATTAAATCATTCTTTTTTGGATTTGTAATTGGTATGATAGGATGCTACCATGGATACAACTCTCAAAAAGGAACTGAAGGTGTTGGCCGCTCGGCTAATTCTGCCGTTGTGGGAGCATCGCTGCTGGTATTTATTGTTGACTTAATTGCAGTGCAGGTAACCGAATTTTTTGGATTCTTATGATACAGGCATCAGCAGAATCCATAATCGAAAAATTGCCGTTGCAAAAAAGCGAGGTGATTATTGATATAAAAAATCTGAAAAAATCTTTTGGCGCTAACAAGGTGCTTAATAATTTTAATCTGAAATTATATAAAGGAGAAAACCTTGTTGTGCTTGGCAAATCGGGTTGCGGCAAATCGGTATTGATAAAATGCATTGCCGGCTTGTTGAGTTATGACGAAGGCTCGGTAAAAGTTTTTGGAAATGAAATTTGCGAACTGCAACAACAGCAACTCGATGAACTGCGTGCACGCATTGGATTTGTTTTTCAAAGCAGCGCTTTGTACGACAGCATGACGGTGCGCGAAAACCTGGAGTTTCCTTTGCGCAGACATGGCAAACACAAAACAAAAGACGAAATAAAATACCTGGTTGAGCAAACCTTAATTAATGTTGGATTGCTTCATGCTATTAACCTTATGCCATCGGAACTATCGGGTGGAATGAAAAAAAGAATTGGACTTGCGCGTGCGCTGATTTTAAACCCTGACCTTATGTTATATGATGAACCAACAACAGGACTTGACCCTATTACGGCAAAAGAAATTACAAACCTTATGTTACAGATGCAGGAAAAGTACAATACCTCATCCATTATCATTTCGCATGATATGTACTGCACCCGCAACGCTGCCAACAGGGTTTGTATGCTGATTGACGGAGTTAATTATGCCGAAGGAGGATTTGAAGAGTTAAGAAAAAATCAGGATTTAAAAATTCACTCTTTTTTTGAATAACAAATATGAAAAAGGAAACATCACAAAATATTAAGCTGGGATTTTTTGTACTTGCCGGGCTTGTGCTGCTTATTGCCGGCTTGTATTTTATTGGTAACAATAAAAATATGTTTAGCAGCACCATAAAAATAGTGGCTGTATTTACTGATGTAAACGGACTTACCGAAGGTAATAACGTGCGTTATTCAGGAATAGATGTGGGTACGGTTGAAAAAATTGAAATGATTAATGATACATCTGTAAGAGTTAGTATGGTAATAGATGAGCGATATAAAAATTTTATCCGCCAAAATTCAATGGCCAGCGTAGGCACTGACGGACTGATGGGAAACAAACTCATTAACATTGATGCAGGTACAAATGAAGCAGCGTTTGTAACAGCAGGTGACGAAATACCTTCTGTTAAAGGAATTAATACCGAGGCCATGCTGCGCACGCTGGAGTTTACCAATCAGAATGTAGCAATAGTATCAGCCAATCTTAAAACCATTACCGATAATATTAACGAAAGTCGTGGCACATTATACACGGTGTTGATGGACACATCACTTGCAACAAATTTTCACAACACACTTCGTAATATTGAAACAGTAAGCAATAATTTAAATAACGTTACTGTTCAACTTCAAAATATGGTTGGCAGTGTGAACAACGGGCAAGGCGCATTGGGTGTGTTGTTGAAAGATACAGTTGTTCAAAATGAAATAACCACAGTAATTAAAAATATGAATGAAAGCGGCAAACAGCTTTCATCTGCCACCACGCAAGCAAATAATTTATTTACCAATGCCAATAAAAACAATGGGGCAATAAATACACTTGTAAACGACACTTCGTTTTCTGCTAATTTGAAACAAACCATTGAAAACCTTCAAACCGCAACCGTAAAACTTAACGAAGACTTGGAAGGATTAAAACACAGTTTTTTATTGAAACGATATTTTAAAAAACAAGAAAGAGAAAAAAATAAGAATAAGTGATTACGTTAATGAACTGCTGACACGTTTACCTTTTCAATTCCCACCAGGTGCAATTCTATGTGCCGGTCGTGCGCTTTGTTTTCAAATTCGCTAATGATTTCCAGAATATCGTAATCAATAAAATTACACTCACTGCCATCAATGGTGAGCACACTGTAACCGGCCACTCCATCTAACTTCTTGCGAAGATTTACTTTATTTAAAAAAGTAACATTGGAATTTAGTTTTATGTAATGAGTTTCAATTCCATTCATGGTTTTGGTGGTGAGTTTATACTCCGCTTTAAAATTATTGCGCACAATAAAATAAACCGACATTAACAAACCCATGCTTACACCAATTAGCAAATCGGTTGCAAGCACCATAACGATGGTGAGCACAAAGGGAATAAATTGTTTCCAGCCAAGGCTCCATATGTTTTTATACAGCTTGGGTTTTGAAAGATTGTATCCTGTAATGATGAGTATAGCTGCAAGCGATGCATACGGTATTTTATTTAGTAAAAACGGAAACAGTATCACAGCTAACAGAAGAAAAAGCGCGTGTGTAATTGCCGAAAGTTTTGTTCGCGCACCTGCATCAACATTGGCAGCACCGCGCACTACAACAGCTGTAACGGGAATGGCTCCAACAAGTCCACAAGCTATGTTACCAACTCCTTGCGCAATCAGTTCGCGGTTAACAGGTGTTATGCGGTTGCGTTTATCAAGCTTGTCAATTGCTTCAATACATAATAATGTTTCCAATGTGGCAAGCAAGCCAATTACAACTCCGCTTTTCCAAATTTCTGTTGAAGAAAACAACTTGGTGAGGTCAGGAAAAATCATGTTGGAAAATATATCAGAAGGAATATTTACTAATTGCGTTGGCTTCAATAAAAAAACCGGATTTATATTTTGAAAAAATAAATTCAGGATTACTCCTGCAACCACAACTAAAAGTGGCGCAGGAATAATTTTTAGTTTTTTAAACTGAGGTTGCTTAAGTACAATAAGAAGAAGCAAAGAAATTGCTGTAATAATTATTGCACCGGTTGTAATGTGATGATTAAAATTTTGAATGTTTCCTAAAAAATGTTGTCGCGAAAAAAGAATAAGAAAACCACTTGTCCAAAAATCGGGCTGGTCGTAGCCAAGTGCAAGAGGAATTTGTTTTGAAATAAGAATAATTCCAATGGCAGCCAACATACCTTTGATAACGGATGAAGGAAAATAATTTGCAATTACTCCCAACTTAAAAACACCCAGCACTATCTGAAACAATCCGGAAACAATTATTGCCAGTAAAAAAACACGGTAATCGCCAAGCGAAATAATAGTTGAAGCAACCAATGTAGATAAACCTGCCGCGGGACCCGACACTGCCAATTGCGCTTTGCTAATGGGAGCCACAATTAATCCACCTATGATTCCAGAAAGCAATCCCGCATAAAGCGGAGCGCCTGATGCAAGAGATATGCCCAAACACAATGGTAAGGCAACCAAAAAAACTGCAAGCCCAGCGGGCAAATCATGCTTAAGCCATATAAGTCTGTAATATTTAATTGTTCGCTGCACTATTTGCTGAGTAATTTAGCTAAGCAAAAGTATATGCACCACCATTTGAAAATCTTTAATAAAAAAAATATTCTCAACTTATTAATTAACCGAAAAGCGAATCACATTACATTCGTTATCTGAATTAGTAATTCGGAAAAAATACATTCCATCATGGATGTTATTTACTTTAAGAGCGGTATTAAAATTCCCTGCTTTGCATTTTGTGTACATTACATGCTCCACGCACTTACCGCAGCAATCGTACACGTCTGCTTTTATCAATTGTGTTTTTTCAAAAAACAAATCAACATGCAGTTTCTTGTCTGCTTTACTGTAATAAATGTTTGCTCCGGGCATCATATCAATTCAGGTTAAAAAAAGTATTTATTTCATGCAGGAAACGGTTGTCGGAAATGTAATCTGATTTTTCAACGGTAATCTTTTTACCATGCAACTTCTTATTTTCATTGCAGAAGTTTTGAAATTCGTGAGGTGCTGTTCCTGTACCCAAAACCAAAATCTCATCATAGCTCATCAGTTCACCCGCTATGGTTTTAAAATATTCACGGTGTGCATTTATTTCGATGTTATGTTTATGCGTTTCATTATTGGATGACCGATAGTTACCCAGCATAGTTCCATCACCGGTTTCACCATCAAAGCGAACACGGCCATACACATCCGATTTAATGGTTTTTGAATCATTGCTAAATGGCTCGCGCAATATGGCCCTGCTGTAATCCATAAATACAGCCACTTGTTTTAATTTATCTTTTTTCATGATAAACAAATTTTCACTTCAAAATTCCATAAATGATTTGCATTAAATGCTGATAAAAATCAACCCTGCTTATGACATATCAGATTGGATTTGCTTGTACAGCGATGGTACTTTTGTAGTGTAAATTTTAAACAGTACAAACAACTAAAAATTAAATAACATGTCACTCATTAAAAAAAACAATTCATTCTGGGGCTTTAGCCCGGTGTTGTCTGACTTCTTTGGCGCAGATGATTTAACATTCGACCGTCTTTGGAAAAAAGACTTTACACCAGCTGTTAATGTTGCTGAAGACGACAAAAAATTTGAAATTGAATTTGCAGCTCCCGGTTTGCAAAAAGAAGATTTCAAAATTAAAGTGGACAAAGGAATGCTGACGGTATCTGCTGAGCATAAAGAAGAAAAGGAAGAGAAAAAGAAAAATTACACCCGACAGGAGTACAGCTACAATTCATTTAGCCGCTCATTTACATTGCCCGAAAATGCTAAAGAGGATGACATTAAGGCTCATTACGAAAATGGTGTTTTGAAACTTGACATTGCAAAAAAGGCAATTGCTGTTTCAAAGACCAAAGAAATTGCAGTAGTATAACTCTTGTGATGTAAAGTAGAGAAAGGCTGCTTCGAAAGGGGCAGCCTTTTGTTTTTGTGAGAAAATAAATAGTATCATTGAAGTATGATAATTGTTTTTGCAATACTTGCACTGGTGTGCGAAATAATAGGAACCGTGGGCGGCTTTGGCTCATCGGTATTTTTTGTTCCGGTAGCTCAATTCTTTTTTGATTTTAAAATTGTGCTTGGGCTAACTGCCATTCTGCATGTATTCAGTAATCTGGCAAAAATTATTTTTTTCTATAAACATATTGACAAGCGTTTGTTCTGGTTGTATGGCATTCCCAGTGTAGCGGCAGTAATTATTGGAGCAACATTGGTTACACACATAAAGCTCGAGATAGCAGAATTTGCACTAAGTATTTTTCTAATCTTATTCAGCGTTTTCTTTTTTATAAACCAAAAGTTTCAGCTTAAAGCAAATAACATAAATGCCGTAACCGGTGGAGGCATTGCAGGATTTGCAGCAGGATTACTTGGCACGGGTGGAGCCATAAGAGGTGCAAGTATGGCTGCCTTTAATCTTGAGAAAAATGTTTTTGTGGGCACATCAGCAGCTATTGATATGGGTGTGGATTTAAGCCGCTCGGTTATTTATCTTGAAAATGGTTTTGTCGGAAAAGAGCACTTATATATAGTGGCTATTTTATTTGTCGTTTCATTTGCCGGCTCATATATAGGTAAATTAATTTTAAACCGGATAGAGCAGGAGCATTTTAAAAGAATTGTACTTGCACTTATTTTTATAATTGGAATAGTTACGTTGGTTAAAACAATAAGCAATTAGTTATTTCTACTGTGCTCTATGTGTCTATGTGGTTCAAATTATTTTTAAATTATCACTTTCGAGCCACTCGGCATATGAAGAAGGTGTTTCTTCAAGTTTTAGATACACAAGTTTTAGATGAGCACTGTAATACGGCAACAGTATTTTTTTAAAATGCAACAACAGGTTTTCGCAAGTGGGCTGTCGGTCAAAAAATATTATTTTTTCAAACTGCCGCTTCAGTTGTTTATCAAGATTTTTGTGTGGGGAGTTTTTGTTGAGCACCAATGCATGGTCGAACTTTGAAAGAATGTGCTTTTTTACAAGCTTTTTCAAGTCTGCAAAGTCAATCACCATTCCGTTTTTAGGATTTGAATTATCAGCTAACGGAACACCTTTTATTGTAACGCTGAGTCTATACGTATGCCCGTGAATATTTTTACATGCACCATCATAACCATATAAAGCATGAGCCATATCAAATAAAAATATTTTAGTAACCCGAACAGATTGCGCCATTACGTAAAAAGTTTACTGCTTTAAAATTCAGCAATTACCATCTCGCCCCTGGATGCGCTCGTTGCAGGTATTGCATTTCGCAAAGCAAATGACCAAGGTGTTCGGTGTGAATACCGTTATAACCACCCTCAATTACATTTTCAGTTGAAGGAAAAAGTAATGTGGCTTCGTTTAAAATTTCTCTCACTTCAAATTCCCATTCGTTATAAAATTTTTCGTGGTTAACACCTATGCCGGTTTCATTTAATTGCACATCGGTGGCATTCATAACAAACATATCGTCCTTAAATCGCCACAACTCATCAAACGCATTTTGCACGCGCTTTTTGCTTTCTTCTGTTCCATTTCCAAATCGTATAATCCAATCGCTGCTATGGCGAAAATGATAGTTGATTTCTTTTATTGATTTTGCTGCAAATCCTTTCAGCACTTCGTTATTGCTGTTGATGAGTTGCTGATACAGATTTTTTGTAAATGCCGAAAACAAAAATTGCTTTACCATAGTAAAAGCAAAATCACCATTAGGCTGTTCAACAAGTAAACAATTATAATACTCTCTTTCGCTTCTTAAAAAAGCAAGTTTGTCGGCTGTTAAACTATCTGCTTTAAGTGTGGCAGCGTATTCATATAGCGCTTCAGCCTGTCCCAGCAAATCAAGCGACATGTTGGTTAAGGCTAAATCTTCCTCTAAAAACGGACCTTTGCTGCACCACTCGGCAAGGCGCTGTGCAAGTACCAGATTATTATCTGCAAGCCGCAAACAGTAATTAAACAAGGCATCATTGGTTGACATACATTAAAGATTTTTAGTGCCCTGCGGCATTTTGTAAAAATTTGGTGTGCGGTAGATTTTGTCGGCAGCAGGGTCAAAAAAATCTTCTTCCATATCTTTTGTTGTAGCAGCAATGCAATCGGTGGGTACTACCCACAGGCTTCTTCCCTCGTTTCTTCGGGTATAAATATCACGCGCATTTTGCAGCGCCATTTTTTTATCGGCTGCATGTATGCTTCCCTGATGTTCAAATGCGCTGCCGTTTTTTAATTGTAAAAAAACTTCCCATTGGGGAAACTGCTCATTGTGTTTTTCCATTGTGTTAATTCAAATTTATTTCGGGTTCGATTTGCTTTATTTTTTGTTCGTAAGCCATTGCAGCTTCGCGTACCCATTGGCCATCCTTATGATATTTGATATGATGTGTGATGCGCTGATGATTACATGGGCCATTTCCCTTCACCACATTCCAAAACTCCTCCCAATTTAATTCGCTGGTTTCCCAGTGCATGGTTTGGTTGTTGTAATTTAAATTTTTATCGGGAACTGTTAAACCAATGTGATGTGCCTGCTCAACCGTGCGGTCAATAAAGCGTTGTCTTAAATGGTCATTGCTTTCAACTTTAATTTTAAACTGCATGGACTCTTTGGTGTGTGCCGACTCGGCATCATGTGGGCCAAACATCATCAGTGCCGGTTCCCACCAACGGTTCATGGCATCCTGTGCCATTTCCTTTTGCTCTTTTGTTCCATTCATCATCTTTGACATTATCTCATAGCCCTGCCGTTGATGAAATCCTTCTTCTTTACATATACGCACCATGGCACGTGCATACGGCCCGTATGAACATTTGGCAAGCATGGTTTGGTTAACAATGGCTGCTCCGTCCACCAGCCAGCCTATGGCACCCATATCAGCCCATGTTAGAGATGGGTAATTAAAAATGCTTGAGTACTTGGCCTTACCCAGATGCAACATGTCAATCATTTCAGCGCGGTCAACACCCAGCGTTTCTGCTGCTGAGTATAAATATAAGCCATGCCCACCTTCATCCTGAATTTTTGCAAGCAATATTTTTTTTGCACGCAATGTTGGCGCCCGCAATACCCAGTTACCTTCGGGCTGCATACCTATTACCTCTGAATGCGCATGTTGCGAAATTTGCCTGAACAATGTTTTGCGGTAGGCATCAGGCATCCAATCGCGTGGTTCAATTTTTTCACCGGCATCAATTCGTTGCTGAAATTTTTTTTGTTTTTCTTCTTCTGTCATCAGTAAATAAATTAAAGTGTTCCCCTGCGTGCCTGCTCGGCTTCAATGCTTTCAAACAATGCCTGAAAATTTCCTTTGCCAAAACTCTTTGCTCCTTTGCGTTGTATGATTTCAAAAAACATGGTTGGACGGTCTTCTACAGGTTTAGTAAAAATTTGCAACAGGTAACCTTCCTCATCACGGTCAACCATGATGCCCCATTTTTTTAATTCTTCAAGGTCTTCCTCAATAATTCCTACACGTTCTTTAACGGTATCGTAATACGAACCGGGTACATATAAAAATTCCACACCGCGTTTGCGCATTTCTGAAATGGTAAAAACAATATCATCGGTGGCAACAGCTATATGCTGGCAACCTGCGCCATTATAAAAATCAAGATACTCTTCCACCTGCGATTTCTTTTTTCCTTTGGCAGGTTCGTTAATCGGAAATTTAATGTACCCGTTTCCATTGGTCATTACTTTACTCATCAAAGCGGTGTACTCAGTTGAAATATCTTTATCATCAAATGTTATGAGGTTATAAAATCCCATAACTTCAGCATAAAACTTACTCCATACATTCATCCCACCGAGTTCAACATTTCCCACCATGTGGTCAATGTATTTTAAACCGGTTGGTGATGGATGGTATTCTGAATTCCATTTCTCGTAACCGGGTAAAAACAATCCGTTGTAATTTTTGCGTTCGATAAAAATGTGGACGGTGTCGCCATAGGTGTGGATGCCGGAGCGTTTTATTTCACCATCACTATCTTTTATTGTTTCGGGTTGGAGATATGGTTTTGCTCCCCGCTTTGTTGTTTGCTCAAATGCATCATAAGCATCATCAACCCACAGTGCAATTACTTTAACTCCGTCACCATGTTTATTAATGTGCAGGGCAATTTCGCTGTCTTTTATCAATGGAGTTGTGAGCACTAAGCGGATTTTTCCCTGCTGTAAAACATACGATGTGCGGTCGCGTACACCGGTTTCTAATCCGGCATAAGCCAAATCCTGAAAACCAAATGCAGTTTTATAATAATGGGCAGACTGTTTTGCATTGCCTACATATAACTCAACATAATCGGTGCCTAGCAGCGGGAGAAAATCCTGCGCCTTATCAAATATTTTTTTTGTTTCGGAGTAATTAAAATTTTTTACTGCTGTTAAATCCTGTGTTGTCATTTTATAATGGTGTTACAATTTCTTCTTTGGTTTTGCTTAACCACGATTTGTAATAATCTTTGTTTTCGATGCTTAACGCTTCTTCGGTAATCATTACGGGGTTAAAAGGGTCAATCATTACAGCAAGTTCGTTGGTTTCTTTTTTTCCAATGCTGCGCTCAATAGCACCGGGGTGTGGCCCGTGCGGAATGCCACCGGGATGCAATGTAATTTGCCCTTGTTGAATATTATTTCTGCTCATAAAATCGCCATCTACATAATACAACAACTCATCACTGTCAATATTACTATGATGATAAGGTGCAGGTATTGCCTGCGGATGATAATCGTACATGCGCGGAACAAATGAACACACCACAAAATTTTTAGCCTGAAACTGCTGGTGTATCGGAGGCGGCATGTGTATGCGACCGGTGATGGGTTCGAAATTAAATATGGAAAAAGCGTATGGATAAGAAGTGCCATCGTATCCAACAACATCAAAAGGATGTGTTTCGTATATGTATGGATAAATGAGCCCGCGCTTTTTTATGTTGATTAAAAAATTTCCTTTCGCATCATGTGTTTCCAGTGAGTGTGGCAATTTAAAATCACGTTCACAAAAAGGTGAATTTTCAAGAAATTGCCCGTATTGATTGCGGTATCGTGATGGGGTTTCAATGGGTGAATGTGATTCGATGAAAAGAATTTTATTATCGGTGGTGTTGAAGTGGATTTGGTAAACGGTTCCTCTTGGAATAATTAAATAATCTCCGTACTCAAAATCAACTGAGCCATACATGGACTTGAGCACACCGCTGCCGCGATGTATATATAACATTTCGTCAGCATCGGCATTTTTGAAAAAATAACCAGTGGTGCTTTGCTGAGGAGCGGCAATGCCGATATGTAAATCGTTGTTTACAAAAAGTACTTTGCGACTATCGATGTAATCTTGTTCAGGCTCTATTTCGAAACCTGAAAAGCTGCGCGCCTGAAGGTTGTCTTCAATTGCAATTTCAGGTTTTATGCTATATGGCTTACCATGCTCCTTAACCATGGTTGGCGGATGGAGGTGATAAACAAGCGATGACATACCTGAAAAACCTTCGGTGCCAAAAAGTTCTTCGTGATATAAATTTCCGTTTGGCTGACGAAATACGATGTGTCGCTTATTGGGTAGCTTTCCAAGCGAGTGATAAATCGGCATGATAATTTTTTCTGCAAATAGCAGTAAAAGCAGCCATTGTTGCACTGATATTTATCAGTTATATATCTGATTTTTATTTTGAAGCTATTGGACGACTGAAAAAATTATATTTTTTTTAGTGTATAAAAAAAGCGGCAATATAATTCAAGGCGTTTTGACATACGGTTCCAGAATTGAATGAACCGTAATCTCAATATCAGGAGGAATGTTTTGGGAATACAATGCAGGAACCACAATTTTAAAATCGTCAAGATGTATTTTAAAAACAGAATGTATTAAAATGTTTTTTTCTTTAAAAGCAATACTTCCCTGGGCTGTAATTTTTTGTGGCACACCATGAATACTTATTGTGCCAGATGCTGTAACTTGCTTTGTGCTGTCGCTGCTGTAATCAACAGTCTCATTTATTTTTCCTTGAAAAGTAGCAACAGGATATTTGTCTGATTCCATATAGTTTTCATTAAAGTGCTCTTGCATAAGCGATGATTTAAAAACAAAACTGGTTATAGGAATTTTAAATAATAATTCACCAGTTGCAGAATTCAATACTGGTTTAACTGCTTTATTGTGAGCTTCAATATCCTCAATGGGTGATTTGCCAAAAAAACTTACATCGCCTTCTTTGCCAATGTAAATCTGTGCGTTTGCTTGATAATATGCTGATATAAAAAATACCGCTAAAAATATTTTTTTCATAGTGTATAATTTAAAGTGTAAAAACTCTCGAGACATTAAATCCAATTCGGATACCTGCATTATTCCATTGAGTTTGTGTATTTGTAAGAAATTGATTTTCGGCAATTCCAAAAGAGTTAGTAAGGTGTACCTGAAAAACATGCCCACCTGTTTCTATTTCATAGCCAATGCCCATGCTGTCATAATATTTATTTTGCGAGTAGTCGGTATTTCCTCTTAATGCGTATTCAAACGTAATGGCCTGTCGTTTGGTAAATTTTATTCGTGCAACTCCTGTGGCTCCATAAGCATCGTTTTTATCTTTTGCATGTTCAACTAAATTGAAATGAGTAAACCATCCGCCCACTTGCAATGAAATATTGTTATTGAATTTTCGGGCAATTAAAAGTTGATGCACGTATGACATACGGCTTGATTTATATTGGTATTTAGAATATCCATTCCTCTCGCTGTTAGGGTCGTGTTGTGCAGTATAAAATGCAGACGAAAGCCAGGTAATACTAACAGGCACTCCACCTTTTTTTGATTGTCGCAGTAAACGTATTTTTAAAAAAACATCATCCATTTTTTCAAATGAGCTTCGTCCAATTCCTACCATCCATTTACCATTGTAACTGTATTCTAAACTCAGTTTAATGTTGGCTGGGCCATCAATTCCCCATGCGTTATACGAGCCACTATTAAGAGCACCAAACCTATGCGAAATTCTAAAATCAAGACTTCTTTTTCCAAGGGTTTCAACAGTATGTAAATTGACAAGTCTTGTGGTTTTAAATGTTGCGTAGGCAAATTCTTTTTTAGGTGCCTGTGCCGAGTCAACAAGATTCCACAAATCCTGCGAGTTTGATTTAAAACCTATTAAAGCTAATATTGAAAACAACCAGCTGATTTTTTTTTTCATTTTTTTAAAAGTGCAAAGAGGTTAATTAATTGTTAGGTGCATTATGATTTATCCAACTCTGAATTTTTGAAATGCTGCAGTCGTCAAGTTTACCACCACCTTGTGGCATTGGTGAATATGCCTGCTCATGAAGTATAGACCCAAGAAAGGAACCATCAAGTATTACATCATAAATGTTTGAATAATTATCAAGCGGAATTCCACTGGAAGTACTGTTTATAGAATGACAGTTATTATCTGTGGCACCACAACTTGAATTCATGATTGGCGCAATATCATTGGCGTAACTTATCTCAATGGTTGTATCGCATGAATTACTGATGTTAATACTTGGATGCAATTCGTCTTCATTATCGTAATAGCATCCGGTTAGTGAACATACTGCTATTGACAGCAAAATAATTTTACGCATATAAAGTTTAGTTATTGTTAGCGCCTTGTTCAATCCAAACATAAATAAGTTCAATCTCATTATTTGTAAGTTGGTTATAAGAAGCTGGTGGCATTATTTCCTCGTCTTTATTTACAATGGCTTTATACAATCTACTGTCGTTAGCATTGCCTGCTTTTACCTCGCCATATTTTATCACATCATTATATTCTATTAAAGGAAACTCACTCCCTCCAATATTTCCATGACATCCGCTAAATGAACATTTGGATGAAAGCAACGGAGCTACATGGTCTTTAAAACTCACGGTTGGAAGTCCTGTTAAATCTGTTCCATGTTTGCACGATCCTAACATGAATCCGATTGAAATAAGGAAAATTAAAATGGTCTTATTGGTCATACTTGTTTTAATTCAGCAATATTTTTTTGTCGTATAATTTTCCGCTTACATTCATTCGCAAAAAATAAATTCCTTTAGTAGAAATCTTATCCTTTAAATTAAAATGCTCCAAACACTCACCGCTTTTTATTGATTCAGGAAGAAGGTTGGTTACATTTCGTCCATTAATATCATAAAGCGTTATAGATACTTTTTCACTTTTCGTAAGAGAAAATTTAACATCCAAAAAATCATTAGCTGGAATTGGGGACACTGAAAAGCTATTTTCAGTATTAAAAGTTTCAATACCCGTTGTAACAGGAGATATTACCTGACTGCCTGAATAAACGTAATCATTGTTTTCATTTCCGTTTCCATTTGCTGCCACGCCATTGTAATACATTGTTACCGGACCTACATTGGTTGCAGGTGCTACCCAATTAAATGAGAATACTTTTAAATCTGCTGATGCACCTCCGTTAAAAGTATGTACAACGTTGTTTCTTGAAACTCCATTTATAGTTTTTGTTTTTATTTGAGTGCTGGAATTTGTTATTACTAAGGTACCTGCATTTGTATTACTGCTTGTCAATGCTTCTAAGCCTAAACCAAAAAGTGAATTGCCAGCCCTTGCAACAGTTAGCGTCATATTATAGGTTTGGCCTGGTATGTATTGCCAGTTCGATATACCTCCAAGAGTAACGCTTCCACCTCCTGTATTTAAAGTGTAGGTATTATGACAATTATTACACTTTGATTCACCAGGTGAACCAGTGTAGCCCGCCTTTCCATTATCGCTGGTTATTTCGGCAGTGCAAATAACAAATACGCCTATGGCGCACAATACAAGTAGTTGATTTTTCATTTTATTAAATTTTAATTTGTTAATCGTCAGTGTTTATTTTTATTCTTTTTGCAGTAGCTTCTTAGGCTATCTATGCATCATAATTCATTTCCTCTGGTTGCTTAGGCCTGGGTGATGAGTTAATTAGATAAATTATTTGAACTGACTTTCCACAACTAAGATTATAAAGAATCTAATCTTAACCTTGAATTATCAACTTTGTTGTTTTGATAAATATGTTGGCGAAATTGCATTAATTATTGGCGAACGTATATTTTTGTTGGGTCAAAGATAAATTTGTCATTTGGGTAAATACATGAAGTAAACCTATCTTTTGTAATATAAAAATAAAAAATCAGAAATTATTTTAAATAAAAAAACATAACTTTCAAGCTATAAATTAACAATCATGATAGAAGAGAAGCAACTAAGTTTTTTAATTGTTGATGACGAAAAAGAAATAACACAATCAATTTCTGAATACTTATCAAGGTATAACACTTCGTGCACATGTGTGCATGATTTAAGTTCAGCACTTAATTTTTTTGATAAACAAACTTTTGATTTTGTTTTGTTAGATATAAATCTTCCCGATGGAACCGGTTTTGAATTTTTAGAGCATGCACAAAAATTAAATTATAACGGGCACATCATAATATTGTCTGGAAGAGATTCAATTTCAGATAAAGTAATGGGCTTAACCAAAGGCTCTGACGATTTTTTACCTAAACCTTTTAACTTTCCTTTACTTGTTGCCCGAATAAAAAATTTATACAAAGCAAAATTTTCAAACAAGAACGACAGTATTTTCTTTCATGAACTAAGTCTAAACATAATAAACCATCGTGCATATATCAATGATAAAGAGCTTAAACTAACAAGTACTGAGTTTGAACTCTTGCATCTACTCATATCCAATGCACAAAGTGTTCTTTCCAGACAGGCTATTGGCAGGCACCTGTATCGTAATAAATATGCCATTGACGACTCTTTTGATTTTATTTACAGTCAGGTAAAAAACCTGAAAAGAAAAATTTCTGAGTACACCCAAGTTGATTATTTAAAAACTATTTATGGAGTAGGATATGTTCTTACAGCGGAATGAATCTTTTAACTGCTACAAACAGGTATTATATTTTTATAGCACTCAGTCTTGTATTGGGAGCTACTTCCTATATAATGTTTAGGGTAGTTCATTTTACGGATGCTGAGACAAGAGAACATATGTTGTTTGAAAAAGAACTAATAATAAAGCAATTAAATTATCAACCTGAATTACTAGCAAGTAAAATTATGTTAGGAGATTTTGTCGAAATATCTCCTGTAAACAAATTATTATTTGCAGGAACCATTTTTAAAGATACGGCCTTTTACGACAGTAGCGAATTTGAGGTGGTTCCCTTTACACAACTAAGCACCATTTTAAACATTAATGGAAAATTAGTTTTGTTAAAAATTCGCAGACGCTTAACGGAACACGAAGATGTTTTTGCAGGAATAACAATTCCATTTGGAATAACAGGTGTTTTGGTGATACTATCATTCCTTATATTGAATTTCTGGTTTTCAAAAACAAAACTTAAACCATTTCATACAGCATTGGCTGAGTTAAAAAAATTTGATGTCGCAAAAAATTACCAATTACAATTGGAGAACACCAACATTACGGAATTTAATTCGCTCAATAAAGAATTACTTAAACTTACAGGAAAAGTAAAAAAAGATTATCAAAACTTAAAAGAGTTTACTGAAAATGTATCGCATGAAGCTAAGGTTCCCATTGCCGTGGTGCAATCGCGTTTAGAATTACTTCTTCAGTCATCAAACCTTTCATCAAGCGAGAAAAATCAAATTAGTTCTGCATTAGATACCATCCAGCGCCTGAATGATAAAAATAATGCATTGTATCTTTTTTCTAAAATAGAAAGTTCGGAATATATAACAACCCATAAAATTAATTTAAATAATTTATTGGATGAGCTTTTAGTTGAGATGGATGATTTTATTAAGTTCAAAAAAATCAATCTTGAAAAACATTATGACACTCAAATCATCATTGACGCAAACGATAAATTGATTGAAATACTATTTACCAACTTATTATCAAACGCAATTAAATATAATATTGATAGAGGCAAACTATCAATTCATATAATGCCGAATAAAATTTCTATCTCAAATTCAGGCGACAAGTTGATGATACCTCATGAAGAACTTTTTGACCGATATACTAAAGGCAGACATTCTGATTCTTCGGGGCTTGGACTTTCCATTGCAAAAAAAATATGTGCTTTGTATCACTTTAACCTTACCTATGAGAATAAAAATGACATACACATTTTTGTTTTTAGTTTAGACTTAGAAAACAAATAATCTGTTGTATTATTATTTGCAATATGCAAAATGCGCTGTAAAGTGCCGGAGAAATAATGGCTCGCTAATAATTTTTAATCCTTTTGCTTTTCCTTTGGTCTTAACTATCTCATCAAAAATTTCCACCACATAATCAATATGGCTTTGGGTATATACCCTTCGTGGAATAGCAAGGCGGACGAGTTCGCGAGGAGCAGGAATTAATTTTTTGTTTGCATCGTACTTGCCAAACATAACCGAACCTATTTCAACGCAGCGTAACCCGCCTATGCGGTATAACTCACAAACCAATGCCTGACCTGGATATTGTTCAACCGGTAAATGTGGATACAATTTTTTTGCATCAACATACACAGCGTGCCCACCAACAGGATAAATAATTGAAATGCCCTTCCCTAATAATTTTTCTCCAAGATATTGTGTGCTCATGATGCGGTAATGCAAATAGTCAGGGTCAAAAACTTCTTCAAGTCCCACAGCAATAGCTTCCATATCTCTGCCCGATAAACCACCGTATGTTGCAAAGCCTTCGGTAATTATTAAAAGTTGTGTGCAAGCATCGGCCAATGATTTATTGCGCATGGTAAGAAAACCGCCCATGTTTACCAATGCGTCTTTTTTTGCACTCATAATACTTGCATCGGCAAGCGAAAACATTTCCTGGGCAATTTCTTTGTAGGTTTTGTTTTCATACCCCTTTTCATTATTCTTAATAAAATAACTGTTCTCTGCAATACGGCAACAATCCAAAATAAAAAGTATGTTATGTTGTTTGCAAAGTGCCGATACATCTTTTGCATTTTGCATACTTACCGGTTGTCCACCACCACTGTTGTTGGTAACGGTTAAAATTATTCCAGCAATTTTCTCTGCACCTTTCTCATCTATAAACTTTTTTAATTGTTTAATCTCCAGATTACCCTTAAAAGGGTAAGAGGATGTTTCATCATTTGCTTCAAACGAAGGAAAGTCAACTGCAGTGGCTCCGCTGAATTCAATGTTGGCGCGTGTAGTATCAAAATGTGTATTGCTTATAAAATATTTTTCTTTGCCACCAAGATGTCCGTATAAAATTCTTTCTGCCGCACGTCCCTGGTGCGTGGGAAGAATATATGGCATACCCGTTAACTTATAAACTGTTTTCTCAAACCGTTCCCAGCTTTTTGCACCTGCATACGATTCGTCACCATTCATCATGGCAGCCCATTGGTTACTGCTCATTGCTGATGTTCCACTATCGGTTAAAAAATCAATTATTACCTGTTCGCTTTTTAACAAAAAAGGATTGTAGTGTGCTGTCTCAAGATATTTTATTCTCTCGGCTTCGGTGCTTATTGAAATAGGTTCAACCGATTTAATTTTAAAAGGCTCTATAATGGTTTTAAATTGCATCTGAAAAAATAATTAGTGCGGAACAATACAATTAATTGTTGCAGGCAGTTTAGAATTATGGTTGTGTAAATTGTTTGGCAATTTCATATCGGTACCACGGTAAATAAGAAATAAGGCAAGTGCAACTGCAATAAATGGAGAAACTCGCGAAAAAACATTTCTGAATTTTATACCTAAATAATTTGCTGCTAACGACAGTGCCATCATAACCGGAAATGTTCCCAGCCCAAAAAGAAACATATATGCCACAGCGCCATTCACTGTTCCTGCCGATGTGGCTCCTGCCGCAGCCAGGTAAACAAAACCGCATGGCAACAATCCGTTAATTACACCAATGAGAAATAATGAAAGCGGTGATTTTTTTGAGAACAATTTTTTTAATTGCCTGCGCAATGGACTTGTATAAGCATTAGTAATTTTATATTCAATCAGTTTTTGTTTTTTACTGGTTGAAAGAATAACTGTAACAAGGATTATTACACCTGTAAGAACACTCAGTTCACGCTGAAAACCCTGCAGCGAAATGGTCATGCCCAGTGAACCAAAGAGCAATCCAATAAAAACATAGGTGGTAACACGCCCAAAATTATAGAGCAATTTAGCAGTTGCAATTTTTGAAGGTGAAGTTTGTTCTGAAGGCAACATGAGTGCAATAGGCCCACACATGCCTGCACAATGAAAACTACCGAGGAAGCCAAGTGTTAACGCAGAAAAGTATAGTGCCGCATCCATATTATTTTATCAATATGTTTTTTTCGGTGTAGCAATCGGCTCCATCCAATGTCCAAGAAGCTTTAATTTTCCAATAACCGGATGCAATAGTGTGAACAGGCACATGCTGCGTGCCCTCATTGTTAAGCGAAAACGGAATTTCAAAATCAAATCCAGCTTTATCGGGCTTATAAAATAGCAGTGTTCCTTTTATATTTTTATTTTTTGATGCACTAGAAATAGTAACTTCTTTTTTATCCTGAACAAATTCAAAATTTAGTTTTGTTGCTGGTGATAGTGCATTTTTTTCCGCATCAATTTTCTGCTGAAATTTTACAGCATCGTTGTAATAATCGGGTGTAACTAAATCGTAATGCTGTTGCGATGCTTTAACAGCCAACAAAACCATACTGCCAGCAAACAATATATAGACGGTTGCAATCCCAAATCCCCAGTTAAGTTTTATGCTCATGATTGTTTAATTATTAGGGCCAAGAAAATTTGTTTCTGTTTTATCAATCCGTTTACCATTGCTGAATATTTCAAATTTTACTTTGGTTTTGGTTTTTGTTATTTCTGATTTTGGAATAATCAAAAAGAATACGCTTTGCGACACTGATTCTTTTTTCAGATTAAATATTCCATTACCAACCCATTTTATTTCTCCCTTTGGTTCAACTACTTTTAATTCAACAGGAATTTCTCCAAATGTTTTGTTTACCATTTCAATGCTGAACAAATTACTGATGCGCCCATCATCGGTTTTTTGATAGAGCAGTCCTGGTGTTCTTAATATGGTTGTTTCAATATCGGTGCGCATGGCGAGCAGCGTAACCAGCGTGCCGAATAATACAGCGAGCACAATGGAATAACCGATGATGCGTTTGGTTACTTTAAACTTAATGCCTTTGCTTATTGCATTTTCGCTGGTATAACGGATAAGGCCGTGAGGTTTTTTTATTTTATCCATTATGGAATTGCAAACATCAATACATGCTGTGCAGTTGATACACTCGAGTTGCGTTCCGTTGCGGATGTCAATACCTGTAGGACATACCTGCACGCACTGGTGACAGTCGATACAATCGCCCAATTTATTTTCTGATGATTTTGTGAGTTTGCCGCGAGGCTCACCACGTTTGTAATCATATCCTACAATAACAGAATTTGGGTCAAGCAATACGCCTTGCAAGCGGCCATACGGACATACCACAATGCAAACCTGTTCGCGGAAGCGAGCATATACACCATAAAACACTCCTGTAAAAAGCAATATCGAAATAAATCCTGCTTTGTGCTGTGACAAATCATCGGTTACAATTTTTTTCCATTCATCAACTCCAATAATATATTGCAAAAATGTGTTTGAAATAATAAATGCGATAAGGAAAAAAATAAAATGTTTGCTGATCTTGCGCGATGCTTTATAAAAATCCCATTCACGCTTATCCAGCGCTTTTTGTTGCATCATATCACCTTCAATCAGGTATTCAATTTTGCGAAATACCATTTCCATAAAAACCGTTTGCGGGCATGCCCACCCGCACCACAGCCTGCCAAACAATGCAGTAAACAATGCAATAAACACAACAAATGTTAACATGGCTAAAACAAACAGAAAAAAATCCTGTGGAAAAAAGGCAATACCAAACAATACAAACTTTCGCTCGATAACATTAAGCAGCATAAACGGATGGTCGTTTATATGAATCCAGGGCATTGCAAAAAATACAACTAAAAAAGCATAACTAACCAGCGCGCGGTTGTTGTAATGTTTGCCTTTGGGTTTTTTAGGATAAATCCAGGCCCGCTTGCCTTCGGCTGTAATAGTGGTTACGCTGTCGCGAAACGATTCGTCTTTTACAACTTCAATGTGAGGCTGAGATTCCAAAATTTATTTTTCTCTTTAGCAGGATTTATTTTACATGAGATCGTTTTGAACCACATAGGCACATAGTTAATATAGGATTATCACATAGTATTTTTCTATTGTGTTCTATGTGTCTATGTGGTTCAATTTTTTCTACTTTATCGAATCAGTTGCAGCAACTGCTGATGTATCAGAAATTATTTTTTCTTCTATCCAAATTTCACCTTGCGGTTCTTTAGCGCCTGCGGGTTTGGTGCCACGAAGTGTTAGTATATAGCTTGCAACCTGCTGAATTTGCTTTGGAGAAAGTTGTGCCTGCCAGCTTATCATTCCTTTAGCAGGAACACCGTATGTAATTGTTTTAAAAATATTTTTTATACCACCACCATGCAACCAGTTGTCATCAGTAAGATTTGGACCAACTTGGCCTCCACCGTTTGCAAGATGACAGGCGGCACACAGTTTTATATATGTTTCTTTACCTGCGCTAAGCTTGTCGGCCTCAGTAAGTGCTGTAACATTTTCTTCGTTAACATTATCCGCACTTGCTTTTAACCGTTCTTCCTTTTGTTTTTCGGCAAGCAGTACCTCATCACGATATTCCTGTGCTTGTAATTTTCCTGTTCCACCAACATGGAAATACAGCAAATAAAATATTCCGTACAGGATTGTAAAATAAAAACCATATTTCCACCAGGGCGGCAAATTATTATCCAGCTCTTTAATCCCATCATAATCATGGTCAAGCAAAATATCCTTTTCATGAGCAACCGGCACACTGTCAACCATGCGCAGGTAAATTTTACGAAGAAAAGTTGGTTTTTTCTCTGCCAATGTTACCACGGCTTCTTCTGCTTTTTCTCCCTTTTGGTTCATGGCTTTTATAATGCGCATGTTTACCGAATACAAAACATAAATGGTGAGCAACAAAATAAAAAGCATGAACGAGGCTATATATACATTTGGGTTAAGAGCCCATTCAGGAAAATGTGCAGCTGGTTTTTCAACAGCGGTTTCGGATTGCGCAAAGGCTTGTGCCGTTGCAAGCAAAAACACAATGGTGCCAGCCGATGATTTTTTCTTTATCTGGGAATAGGCTTTGCCTAATCCTATGGTTGTTTTAGCAAGACCGAATATTACTAACAACAAAATCAATAAAACAAAACTGATGAGATAAAATTCGGCACTCATAAAAACTGATGATGGCCCAGGTTTTGTTTCAGCAGCCGTTTGGGCAATTGATGCTGACGATATAAAAAGAGCTGCAAGTATTATTTTTGAAATGAATATTTTATTTCTCTTCATAGTAGTGCATAGTTATTTTTCATTGTTATCGGCTAAAGGCAATTGGCTTATGCTTTCAAAATCTTTTTTCTTTGATTTAAAAATCCAAAATGTTATCATCGAAAAAAAACCGAAAAACATTACAAACGAAAACACAGGGTAAATACTAATGTCTTTAATACCGGACAAAACTTCTTTATACATATTTTTAATTTTATTTTTTCTCACTTATTTTTTCAGCTTTTATATCGGTGCCAAGTCGCTGCAGGTAAGCTATAATGGCTACAATTTCTTTGTTACTCATTACTTTAATTCCATCCTTCTCCAAATCTTTTGTAATATCATTGGCCTGATTCATTAAGTCGGTATTTGCATACACATCATAGCCGTCAGGATAGGGTACTCCTAATTTTTGCATAGCACGAATCTTTGCAGCTGTGGTTGTGGTATCCAAATCGTCTTCTATCATGTGTGGGTAAGGTGGCATCATGCTGCCGGGCGACATGGTGCGCGGGTCTTCCATGTGATTGTAGTGCCATGAGTTTGGATATTTTCCTCCTTCGCGTTGTAAATCAGGTCCGGTGCGCTTGCTTCCCCATTGAAACGGATGGTCGTAAACAAACTCACCTGGCTTTGAATATTCGCCATAGCGTTCAGTTTCAAAACGGAATGGGCGAATCATTTGCGAATGGCATGTATAACACCCTTCGCGCACATATATATCACGCCCTTGCAACTCAAGCGGTGTGTATGGTTTTACGCTTGATATGGTTGGCACATTGGATTTTACCATAAATGTTGGAATGAGTTCTACCAAGCCGCCAATCAAAATCACAATTAAACTAAATACCAGCATTTGCACTGGCCTGCGTTCAATCCAGCGGTGCCAGTGGCCTCCATGCGACACATAATTTTTTTCCAGTGCTGCTGCCTCAGCACCTTCATCAGCAACCAATTTTCCAGAGTAAGCTGTTTTAACCAGGTTGTAAACCATTACGATTGCACCAACAAGATAAAGTGCTCCACCCAATGCACGTAACTTATACATAGGCATTATCTGTACAACAGTTTCTAAAAAATTGGGATAACGCAGCACACCATCTTCAGTAAATTCTTTCCACATAAAATGTTGCGTAAAACCAGCGAAATACATTGGTATTGCATAAAACATAATACCTAATGTTCCAATCCAGAAATGGAACCCGGCTAATTTTTTTGACCACAATGGTGTATTATAAATTTTGGGAATTAACCAGTATAAAATTCCAAACGTGAGAAAACCATTCCAGCCCAAGCCACCAATGTGTACGTGCCCAACAATCCAATCGGTAAAATGTGCAATGGCATTTACTGATTTCAGCGAAAGCAATGGCCCTTCAAAAGTTGACATACCGTAGCACGTTACTGCCACAACAAAAAACTTAAGTTCTACATTATCTCTCACTCTGTCCCATGCACCGCGCAACGTAAGCAAACCATTTATCATACCACCCCATGAAGGTGCAATTAGCATTACTGAAAAAACAACACCGAGTGATTGTGCCCAGTCGGGCAATGCTGTATATAGTAAGTGATGCGGACCTGCCCATATATATAAAAATATAAGTGCCCAAAAATGTATGATTGACAAGCGATAAGAATACACAGGACGATTGACCGCTTTGGGGATAAAGTAATACATCAATCCTAAAAACGGAGTAGTAAGAAAAAATGCTACGGCATTGTGTCCGTACCACCATTGCACCAGTGCATCCTGCACACCTGCATAAACCGAATAGCTTTTTGTAAAACTTATTGGCAGTTCAATGGAATTAACAATATGCAAAACTGCTACAGTAACTACTGTAGCAATGTAAAACCACACGGCAACGTACAAATGCCGCTCGCGTCTTTTTAAAATTGTACCAAACATGTTGATGCCAAAAATTACCCACACCAATGCAATGGCAATGTCAATGGGCCACTCTAACTCTGCATACTCCTTACTGGTTGTAATTCCAAAAGGAAGCGTGAGTGCTGCACTTACAATAATTAATTGCCATCCCCAGAAATGTATTTTGCTAAGTGCATCACTAAACATGCGCGCTTTCATAAGCCGCTGAAGCGAGTAGTAAACTCCCATAAACATGGCATTGCCCACAAAAGCAAAAATTACAGCATTGGTATGCAACGGGCGCAGCCTGCCAAACGTAGTGTGTGCTTCAAAATTTAATCCAGGAAAAGGAATTTGTAATGCAACCAATAACCCAACCAGCATGCCGACAAGCCCCCAAATCATAGTAGCTACAGCAAAGTTTCGGACTATCTTATTATCGTATTCAAACTTTTCTAATGTCATAAGCAAGAGAGATTTTATTTTTCAGTTATATCAGTTGATTTGTTTTTTGAAGAATCGGAATCAAAAAGAATCCGTACCGATGGAGTGTAGTCATCACGATACTGCCCGCTTTTAACAGCCCATAAAAAAGAAATCAAAAACCCCACAGCCACCAGCAGGCTTGCCATAATTAAAATGATGATAACACTCATACGGGGGCAAAACTATTTTATGCGCTTGCCCTTGCTGATGATGACTGTTTGCTGAGTTTATGATTTATATCACCTGGTGTTTTTGTGTATACAACTAGCAGATGTTGATATTTGTTAAAAAAAAGAGAAATGAAAAATAAAATCACCTATAGTTTTATTATCTCGTATATTAAAATACAATTATGGTCATTGCTATTAATTTTTGCTTTTAGTTTTTCTAAAGCTTTTGGGCAGCAAACACAATGGGCAGCTCAATTGGGAGGTCAAACGGCAAATGCAGCCAGCGTGGATGTACATGGAAATATTTTTAATACCGGCTCTTATATTGGCAGTGTTGATTTTGACCCCGGTGCGGGAATAGTAACGTTGCCATTTGCAGCAGGAGGCAATAATTCCTACATAACCAAAATTGACAGCGCAGGAAATTTAATTTGGGCAAGAGGAATTTCAGGAAGCGATGTAACTTCCTGGGGCATTGGGGTTGATGACTTTGGAAATGTTTATATAGCGGGTCTGTTCTATTCAACAGCAGACTTTAACCCTGATACAGCAGTCAGTTTTATTCTTACTGCATCAACACAACCTGGCCAATTTCCCGATATTTTTTTGTTAAAACTTGACTCTGCAGGAAACTTTGTTTGGGCATTTCAAATTGGTTCTATTACCGGAGCTTTTGAATCAGCAGGCAACCTGATTGTTGGAAACAATAATATTTATATTACCGGAAGGTATAGTGGAACTTGCGATTTTGACCCCGGAGCAGGAATATATAATCTTACACCTTCTGTTTCGGAAGAAGTGTATCTCGCCAAGTATGATACAGCCGGAATTTTATCATGGGCTGTTTCGTTACCGCTATCTTATTATGGAGAATACGAATCACTGGCAGCAACCTATGATAAGCAAGGAAATATTTTTGTTGGAAGCTATGGTGAAATTGCCAAAGTGGATACTTCAGGAGTTCTTCTATTCAAGAAGAGTCTCAACAATAATCCTATTACTCAACAGCTTTATTTATATGTAAAGGCCTTAAGCTGCGATTCAGCAGGAAATGTTTTTGCCTGTGGTTATTTTTCTGATACTGCTGATTTTGACACGGATACTTTGTTGACTTATTATTTGTATGCAAATTCTTATATCAATACTTTTTTGTGCCGGCTAACAAACAATCTTGATTTCGACTGGGCAACATCATTTCCACAATATGGAACATATCTTAATCACGCCTATAATTCAGGTTATTCTGTTTGGACTGATAACAGTTCGGTTTTTGTGGCAGGCACATTTACGGATACATTAAATATTAATCTACAAAGCGGAACAGATTTTTTATATGAGTATAATGCAGATACTGTGGATAATTACCGGGATGCATACATTGTAAAATATACCAACACTGGAAATTTTATCTGGGGTGAGCGTTTTGGAGGTAATGGTATAGACCAGTCGAAAGCAATCAGCGGACTTAGCAATACCTTATATCTTGCAGGAGACTTTTGCGATACTGCCGATTTTAACAATGGGCCCATTAATCAAACACTAATGTTTAATGGTATTGGCATTTTTAATGTGTTTGTTTTAAAATTTAATGACGCATTTAGTCAAATTGAAAAACCTGAATCACAGTCTGCATATTTTGTGTTTCCATCACCTACATCATTCGAAATACACTTATCATCAAAAATAGTAAGCGACTGCAGTTATTTTTCCATACTTGATATGGCTGGAAAAAAAATAACATCAGGAAAAATCAGTGATAAGAAAATTGGAGTAGATGATTTCGCTCCCGGCCTTTACATTTTGGAAATAGTAAGTACGGCTGGTATTAAAAACCACATAAAATTTATTGTTCAATAATTTTTGAATATTCTGAATCAAATTGAGTCAAGGAAATAATCTTTCCATATTCCAGTTACCTGAGTCCTCTCTTTTATAAAAAATTCTGTCGTGTAATCGGCTTCCGCATCAAAAAAGTTGGTAACAGGGTTATCTCTAAAAATGGATTTGGTATGTGTCATGATTAAAAGGTTTTCTCGGTATAAAAAATAATAGGGGACAACCTGACAATTGATGCCACTATTTTTTCGCCTGCAATGAGAACTCATTCAAATTAATCTTTTTGTATGAGAAGTTTTTTTGTTGCCGAAAAGTTGTCTGAACATATTTTAAGTACATAAACTCCGTTTGATAAGTTTGGCATAGCGATATGCTGGAATGTACTCCATTGAGGAAGGATTTGTTGATATACTTTTCTTCCTTCTATATCAAATAGTTGAATTGTGCCTTTTTGGTTTAGGTGATAACTTAGAAAAAATTTACCGTTATTAGGGTTAGGGAAAATCTGAATTGCATTTTCAACATCAGGGATATATATAGAAGTGATTTGTGTTTGAAGAGTATTGAGCGTGGTATTGGTGCTAATGGGTAAGTTAAAATCAAAATAAATCTGAGCGTTGTTTTCAACGGTTGTTCCGTCAGGTAAATTTTGTTTTGGTTTGATGGAATATTCTATGAAGCCATGACTAAGTGGTTCGTTTGAATTGCTGTCGGGAAGATTTATGTTGGAGAATTTCCATGTTATAACATGGTTGTTAATTACTATGCTGTAAGGATGGCTGGCACGTTGCATTGAAAATGTATTCATATCAAGGCTGTTGTCAATGGTATCTTGCACAATTATATTGATTGCTGATGCCGTGCCTGTGTTTTGAAAGTTGATACGGTAAGACAATGGCATGTCGTGATGTACTTCACCTGTTGGTCCATTTCCGCATGGATAAACTGATTTATCGTTGGGGTCGAAAGAACCAACTACTGTTTGGAAAAAAGTTGTTGTATTGTTTGAGGTGTCGTGGTCTGCTGATGCTGGCGTTGAAGTAACTGTTGCCACATTTGATAAAACATAACCAAGCGAAACGGTGAAAGGAACATTAAAATTGGCTGTGAAATATTTTACTGAGGACTGATGTACGTATCCTGTATTCCAGAGTATAGTATGGTTAGTAGTATCAACTATGCCGTTAATAGGACTAATGCTTAAAATGGTGAGTGTATCATCATAATTAAAAGATAAAAATCCTGTGAGACTATCTATTCCTGAGTTTTCTAATCTTAATGCAATTGCATAATCAAATCCAATGTGAGGAAGGTGATTTGAATGGATTGTTGTATGAAAATTACCTCCTGGAAAATTTGAATGAAATGCAAAATTCTGGTTTGATATAATTGGAAAAGACAAAAGCAGTTGAATGCTGTCAGGATAAATTATTGCAGAATCAAGCAAATAATTTACAGGCTTAATAGTGTAATTTCCATATGGGAGGCTAGTGCAATAATTACCATTATTGTCAGTTGAAGAATAAAAATTATTTCCTGTAATTGAATCGATGAAAGATAATGTTGCGTTTGCAATATTCGCATCAATACCTGATGTATAGACACTATCAAGATTATTATCAATAAAAGTTTTTCCGCAAATTTGATTTAAAGGAGATAAGCCAAAGTTGTAATTATAATGGCCTGTGCCATTAGGAAAATTAAAGGAATAAGGTCCTTGTGGAAAAGATTTTATATACCCTCCAAGTGAAACATCAATTGATGTTTGAATATGAGGAACTAAAATAGAGTAGTTTCCTGATGAATCTGATTTTGAATTGTAATTAAATGCTGAAATGGTTGCATTAAGCAATCCATTCTCTCCTACGTCCAGAATGCCATTAAAGTTTATGTCGTTCCAAACTTTTCCATAAACAGTATCAGGTGGAGGAATGCAGGCATCATCAATAATTACAGAATGATAAATTGATATGGTGTTAAAAGAAGAATCCGTATAATCTATTTGAATTACATTTTGCCCTGGGATAAAAAAATCTGAACTGACATACTGATTATAAGGTACAGGATTATTGTTAATGCTGCCGGAACCAAAAATACTACCGCCTATTATAGTAGCCCAAGCATTTAAATAGGGAGGATACGTTGATAGTTGTGTTAAATTAGAGTTACATCCATATAATACATTTGAGTAACTACCATTTAAGTTTGTTAAGTTTGAAGTGCCATTGGCAACGTGTACTGTTCTTGAAGAACTATTTAATCCTGAATTAAATTGCACGACATAATCACCAGCAGAAGAATAAGTGTGAGGTTCAATTGCCCATATTGCCGTAAAACCCGTTACTACAGTACCATCACCAAAATCTATTGAGTAACCATTGTTTCCACTTTGGGAATGCCAGTCAATATTTGTAAGCATGAATTGGAAATAGAGACCGTTTTCGTACAAAATGTCAATGTTAGCATGTTCGGTAAAGGAGTAATTGTAGATGTTGCAAATCTGATGCGAACACGTATCGTTTGTAACAGTGTCACGAGAAAAAACCGTGAGACATACATAATAAATTCCAATTCCTGCAAAATTAAAATCATAAGTTTGGGAGGTTGATTGCACGTTAGGGGATGAATTAACGCGCCATTGATAACCAGTTACAATCCAGTTAGGCTGGAGTGCTGAAAGAGCAATAAATTCCAATCCTGCTGATTGTGTACCTGGGGATGGAAGAATATCACAAATAACACCGCATTGGGAAAAAGATTTGGGTGCAAAAAATATCAGAGAAATGGCTAGTAAAAGTTTTTTCACTTTTTAATAATTAAAGTCAAAGGTATTAAGAAGGAGTCAGAAATGCATTTATTCTTTTAAGATTATGATTATTTTTTTAACCTTTTCTTTTCTCTTGTAATAATTCAATTGTACCTTCAATGGCAATTTTTATCAAATAAATAACTTACAGTATGCTCCACTGTGCTAAAATTTGAGAGTACATATTTTGCCCTGTCATGTAAAATACTTTAGGAAGGCAGTGAAATAATAAACCCAACAAACAATTATTCTCACTTTAGTTTTGAATAAAAAAGCTGGTTAATAAAGCTGGTATTGGAAATAAAATTTATTGTTCAATAATTTTTGAATAACTAAAACTGAAGCGAATCAAGGAAATAGGCGGCATATAATCCAATTGCCTGATTCATCTTTAGTATACAAAATTCTGTCGTGCAGTCTGCTTGCGCGGCCCTGCCAAAACTCTATTTTTTGTGGAACAAGGCAATATCCTCCCCAGTTCTGCGGTCGTGGAATAGGGTTTCCTTTAAATTGTTCTTCAAGCATTTTATATTTCTGCTCAAGTTCAGCGCGTGTTTTTAATACACTGCTTTGCGCAGAAGCTATTGCTCCTACCTGACTTTGTCGTGGTCGGCTTGCAAAATATATGTCTGAATCCTCTGATGAAACCCTTTGCACTTTCCCTTCAATGCGCACTTGCCTGAAAAGTTCCATCCACAAAAAAGTAATTGCTGCTCTATTATTTTCTTCAAGGTCGGCTGCCTTATTGCTGTGGTAGTTGGTATAAAAAACAAAACCATTTTCATCAAAGCCTTTTAATAAAACTGCACGGCAGGAAACTTCGCCCTTTTTGTTTGCAGTAGCAAGATGCATAATGTTTGGCTCATTTACCTTGGCATGCACTGCTTCTTCAAACCATTTTTCAAATTGAAGAATGGGATTGCTGCTTAGCTTGCTTTCATCAATACCATTGGTAATATACTCGTTTCTAAAGTTTGCAACCAATTGTCGAAGTGGTTTTTTTTGAATATATTTTTTGAAAAATTCTTTGCCCGCCATTTAAATTATCAAAAGAAACTATTTTAAAAATTTTAGTGCTATTCCTTTAATACTGCTTGCAATTACAGTAAACAAAACAAGGCTTATTGTACTAATTGGCATAAGTATGGCTGCAACAAGAGGAGATAAAGTTCCGGTAACCGCAAAGGATAACCCCACAAAATTGTAAAGCAGCGAAATAATAAAACTGATAATGATAATTCGCACGGCTGCTTTTGAATACTGTAACAAGTTAACTAAAGCGGTTAGCTTTGTTGCATCCATAATGCCTTGGCTGGCAGGTGTAAACGAATTGGTGTTTTCTGTTATGGAAATACCAATGTCGCTTTTCAGCAGAGCGCCTGCATCATTTAATCCATCACCTATCATCAATACATTTAAATTTTTCTGATGAAGGCAATTTATAAAACTTAATTTTTCTTCGGGCGATTGGTTAAAACGCATTTCGGCCTTGTTAGAAAACAAGATGCTAAGGTTTTCCTTTTCGCTTTCATTGTCACCTGTTAAAACAGCCATTGAATATTTTTTGTGGTGCAATGCTGTTGCAAGCGATTTAATTCCTTCACGATACAAATTGGCAAATACAAAATATCCACGAGGTGTATTGTTAAAGCTAACAAACACCTTTGTGTTACTATCATTACTAACCGGTTCCGCATTTGTAAATACCATGTTACCAACTCGCACTTTTGTAGAATTTATTGTTCCTGCAATTCCTTTTCCGGCTTCTTCAATGTAATTTTTTACTTGATAAAAGTTATGCTGAGAAATTTCATTGCACAACAATTTGCTAAGCGGATGCGAGGACTGCCGCACTAAAGAATAAATTATTTTTTTCTCTTCTGCGGTAAGTTCCTCTCCCACAAATTTTATTTGTGACTGATTGTTTTTGGTAAGCGTGCCTGTTTTATCAAACACGATGGTGTTTACATCAGCAAGTTTTTCAAGTGTATGATAATTGCGTAAGTAAATTTTATTTTTTCCCAGTATGCGTAAAATATTTCCGTACGTAAATGGTGCAGACAACGCAAGAGCGCAAGGGCAAGCTATTACAAGCACAGCAGTAAAAGCATTGATGGCTTTTTGCATATCGGTATTCCACCAATAAGCGGCTGATGTAAATGCAATAAGCAAAGTACCGGCAATAAACCATTTACTGATGGCGGCTACCAACTTCTCAAACTTACTTTGTACATTCTTAGAAAAATTTCTGTTCCACAGTTGTGTTAAGTAACTCTGCGAAATTTCTTTAGTTACTTGCAATTCAATTGCACTACCGGTTTGCCTGCCGCCTGCAAAAATGGTTTCACCGGGTTGGTGGCTTACAGGTATGGATTCTCCGGTTACAAAATGATAATCAATTGCTGCTTGGCCTTTTAGCAGCAGTGCATCCACAGGAATTATTTCGTTGTTACGAATAAGTATCCTGTCATTAATTTTTAAATCGTTTACCGGAATATCTTTTTCGCTGCCGCCTTTAATTCGTGTAATGGCAATTGGGAAATAGGATTTGTAATCTCTGTCAAATGAAAGGGAATCAAAAGTAAAATCCTGAAACCATCTTCCTATCAACATAAAAAAAATTAAGCCGCTGCCACTATCAAAATAACCTGCCCCAGTGCCTGAAATAATTTCGTAAGCACTTCTTAAAAAAATAGCGGCAATACCAATCGCGATGGGAATATCAATTGAAGTGGTTCTGAGTTTAATTGCCGCAAATGATTTTGCAAAAAATTCTGATGCGCTGTAGAAAAACACAGGCAACGCAATCAACAAATTCATATAACTAAAAAAATGTTTTAACCCTGCATCCACTATTTTTCCTGACGAAAAATATTCAGGAAAACTCAGCATCATAATATTTCCAAAACAAAATCCGGCTACGCCAATCCTGATTATCCGGCTGCGGCTTGTAGTTTTCTTTTTGGTTTGTTCAACTGCATCCAGATGCAACGATGGCTCATAGCCGGTGAGCGCAAGTTGTTCAACAATTTTTCTGAGTGAAGTTTTTTGCTCATCAAATACTAAGTACAATTCTTTATTTATAAAGTTTACTTCGCTGATAATTACTCCGGCATTAATTTTTTTAAAATTTTCGAGCAGCCAGATACAACTACTGCAGTGCATAGTAGGAATTTGAAAAGTAATACGCACTTCATGGCCCTTTTTAAACTGAATAAGTTTTTGCTGAACAGAAGGTTCGTCTAAAAAATTAAAGCGTTTGCCCGTTAGATTATTTTGCCTTATGCCCGGTGCATTATTTAAATCGTAATAGGCACATAAATTATTTTCCTGCAAAATTTCGTACACCAGTTTGCAACCGGTGCAGCAAAAATGTTTCTCATCAGTGTAAATGGTTTCATCCCTGCATTCATCACCACAATGATAACACAACAATTTTTCAACAACTTCAGACATAATTTAAATATAATTTGCAAGGATACATTGCTAATTCCTCTTAGAAATTGAGAACTGTTTTTTTACTACATGACAAAAATCATATCAGGAACAAAAGCATTGTTCAATCTTTGCCCAAAGATTTTATCATACTATGTTTATTCAGCAAATTTATACAGGATGCCTGGCGCAAGCGAGCTATTACATCGAATCAAATGGCGAGGCTGCTATTATTGACCCTATTCGTGAGCCCGAACCCTATTTGAAATTAGCAGAATCGCGAAAAGCGAAAATCAAATATATTTTCGAAACACATTTTCATGCCGATTTTGTTTCGGGTCATTTAGACCTTGCTGAAAAAACAAGTGCTGTTATTGTTTTCGGCCCCAATGCGCATCCACACTACCAGGCATATATTGGAAAACATAATGAGTGCTTTATACTTGGCTTAGGTGCAATAAAACTTTTGCACACTCCAGGCCACACTGTGGAGTCGAGTTGTTTTTTGCTGATGGACGAAAACGAAAAAGAACATGCCGTGTTTACCGGTGATACACTTTTTGTTGGCGATGTGGGAAGACCTGATTTGATGAGCGGCAACTTGAAAAAAGAAGAGCTTGCTTCGATGTTGTATGATTCGCTTAACAATGAAATAAAAACATTATCTGATTCAGTTTTAGTTTATCCCGGCCACGGAGCAGGTTCGGCATGTGGAAAAAATCTTGGCATCGAAAAATATTCAACCATTGGCGAACAGAAAAAACTAAACTATGCCCTGCAACCCATGAGCCGCGAAAAATTTATTGAAGTGGTTACCGAAAATTTGCCAACACCACCGGCTTATTTTTTCAAAGATGCAAGCATAAATATTACAGGCTACAAAAAATTTGATGAGGTAATAAGTCAAAATTGTAAAGGCCTATCGGTAATAAATTTTATTGCAGAAAAGGCTAGCGGAGCATTGGTGCTTGATACACGCGATGCAAAAATATTTTCAGAAGGTTTTATAAAAGATGCGATGAACATTGGCTTGAAGGGGGATTTTGCTCCATGGGTGGGAACGTTGATTGATATAAAGCAACCTTTGATTCTGGTTACCGAACCCGGTACCGAAATGGAAGCCATCACACGCCTGGCACGTATAGGTTATGAAAATGTAAAAGGATATTTGCTTGGCGGTTTTAAAGTTTGGCGCGAAGCAGGATTGCCAATTGATAAAGTAGAAAATATTGAAGCAGAGGATTTTTATTTCTACAATGATAATTTAGATTACACTCCTATTGATGTAAGGAGATATACCGAAGTAAAAAATGAATTTATTAAACGCGCCATTATTGTTCCGCTTGACGAAATAAATAAACATGTGGCTGAATTTGACCACGAAAAAAAATATGTGCTGTTTTGTAAAGGCGGTTACCGTTCTATGGTTGCTGCATCCATTTTAAAAGCTAAAGGTGTAAATAATCTTGTTAATGTAGATGGTGGAATTGAAAAAATAAAAAAATGCAGCCCCGAAATAATTTTTGCCTGAATATTGATATGAAGAAAAAACTGGAGATAGGAATAAATAAAACTACCAGTGAACTTAAAAAGGAGTTCAACAAGCAGTATCCTTTTTTAAAAATTGAATTTTTTAGAGAGCCCTGTATTAAGGGTACTGGTTTTACAAAAGACAAACTGATAAAACGCGATGAAAAATTAGGAAACCTTCAGCGTGAAATAAAGCAAGGCCATTTTACATTTAGCGACAGCACCATTGTTGATGAATTCGAAAAATTGTTTTTCAAAAAATTTGGATTGTGTGTGCAGGTATTTCGCAAGTCGGGCAATGTGTGGTTAGAAACATCGGCCACCGATGACTGGACACTGCTGCAACAAAACGAAGAAGGAGAACAACTGGCGCAACATTTTAAAGTGGAACGCGAAAATCCTGACGACCACGATATGTATTAACTGTGTTATTGCTTTGATAATTCAGGGCATGAACATTTTTCCTTATCAAAGCGCACAAAAAAGTTAAGCCAAATAAGCCTTGAAATGCGAAAGGTTAAAGGCGCAAAAAGCAATATGGTAGTACTTATAAATAGTATGTACTGCCATGTTTCCAGTTTAAAAAATAAATAGTCAAGCCCCCAGCTTATTAAAAACCATCCCACCATAAGTGCATAGCTTACGTACATGGCACCGTAAAAAAATCCCGGTTCTTTTTCAAACACTTCGCCACAGCAACTGCATGTTTTATGCATTTTGTCAAACAGCTTCAAGTTATATGCACTGTTTGTTTCAAACACATTTCCCTTATGGCATCGCGGACATTTATTCCAAAACACCGAGTATAATATTTCTTTAAACATTTTGCTGAGATGAAATTATTTGTTCGAGTTGGTGGGCTGATACAACACCCGATTGCCTCCATTTTATCACACCATTTTTAAATAAAATAAGAGTAGGAACACCTTGAATCTGGTAGTTGTTTGCAACATGCGGATTTTTATCCACATCAATTTTTAAAATTTTTACTTTGTCTTTTACTTTTGATTTTAGTTCTTCTAAAATAGGTTTCATCATTTTACATGGGCCACACCACTCAGCATAAAAATCAACCAGTGTTGGGGTGTTGTCATTAATTAGTTCTGAAAAAGATTTAGCCATGGTGTAAATAATGTTTAAGTAATAACCGTTGGAATCATTGTGATTTTTGATTTTATGGAATTTGAAATTAAACAAGCAGCTTCAGATTTTTGCAACACACGCTCTGCTCTTTCTTTATCCTTTTCATCGGCAATTGTTACTACGGGTTCAAGTATTATTTCAGACATGATAAATTTTCCATCAACTTGTTCCAATTTACCTTTTGAGCTGCAACTAAAATCTTTAAACGCAAGTTTTGAATTTTCGGCAATAGCTAAAAATGTTGTCATCAAACAACTGCTTACTGCTGCGGTAAATAAATGTTCGGGCGACCAAATGCCTGGTATGCCTTTAGGAAATTCAGGAGGTGTGGCCACTTCTATGCAACTGTTTGCATCCCGGTTTAATTCAGGGCTGCACATAACACCTTTTCTGTCGGTATTCCAGTTAATGTTTACGTTATAATAATGTGGGTTCATGCTTGCCGAGTTTTATTATGAAGACTAATCCATCCGCCCCCATTATGTACGTTAGTATATCCGTTTGCCTTTAAAATACTTTTTGCACTGGCACTTCGAATGCCTGATGCGCAACACGTTATTACCGGCAAATCTTTTTTTATTTTGTTCAAATTATTTTTCAATACCTGAAGCGGAATATTTACCGAGCCTTTAATGTGGCCTTGTTTGTATTCATCTTTTGTTCGAACATCTATTATTTGTGCTCCATCTTTTACAAGTGATGCAAAGTTTATTTTTGGGCCAAATCCCAATAGTTGTTTAATGGTGCTTATCATAAATCAAATGTTTTGAGATTGAAAATAGTTTACGTGCGTCCAGCTTCCGGCATTAATGCATTCTATGTCATATTCCATTAGTGTTTGTGTAGCCACTGCGCTGCGAGCACCCGATGCGCAACACAATACAATTGGTTTTTTTAACCTTTTGATTTCATCTATACGCATTTCTATTTCGCGTAACGGAATGTTAACAGAACCCATTGCGTTTCCGCCCCTGAATTCTTCTGCTGTACGCACATCAACAACAGTTCCTTTTTTTTCACTTATTATTTTTTCTAATTCCATATTATTTTTTTGTTTATTTTTTAAATGTTTTCAGAAATAATCCTCCCATAATGGCGCCATACAAAGTGCTGTTAGCAGGATGAGATGTTATGGCGCATGCGCCACTTGCACATCCAACAAAATGATAATATAAATAGCCTAAAACAGCACCAGCAGCAACAGCAATCAACATGAGTTTTTGTTTTTTTAAAAATTCCATTTATTGGTTTTTGCTGCGTGTTGAAAGTTTAAATGGTAAATACAACGGACAAAAACTTATAAAGCTTGTAAGAATAAAAATTCCTGCAAGTAGCAACAGTACAGTAGCTGTAGTTCCTGAAATTTTGCCCGCAAGGTACAAACCTGCAATTAGTATGGCTGCCAAAACTCTTATAGTTCTGTCTGCCGAACCCATATTTTTTTTCATCTGTATATATTTTATTTTTTTTCTGTTTGCCAGATGGAATACGCCATATTCATTTCAGTTGGTAAACTTTTGTATATGGATATTTCATTGTGTTTGATTTTTAAATTACACTGCAAAGGTGAAACAACAAAAGCACCTGTACAGCAACTTATGTTACACAAGCGAAATTTTATTTCTTCCCAGTTTAACGAGCCCCTCTTCCTCCATTTGCTTCAATAACCTGGATACAACCACACGAGCAGTTCCCAATTCGGTAGCTAATTGTTCGTGCGTAACTACAATGGTTTTATTATTTAGAAGTGTACTTTTCTTTTTTATAAAATCAAGCAAACGACTATCTAATTTTTTAAAAGCAACTGCATTTACAACAGTAAGCAACTCTTCAAATCGTTTGTGATACAACCTGAAAATATAGTCAAGCCACTCAGGAAATTCTTTAATAAGCTGGCTAACCTTATCAATTGGAATAAAAAGTATTTCAGTTTCCTCTTCAGCCACAGCTCTTACTTTACTGGTGTCATGATGCATTCCGCCTAAAAAAGACATAATGCAACTTTCACCAGCCTGTATGTAGTAAAGTAAAATTTCATGTCCGTCATCATCAGTGCGCATTACACGAATGCTTCCCTTTGTAACAATTGGAATAGCCCTTATATATGCGTTCTCATTTAAAATCACATCTCCTTCTACAAATATTTTTGTATTGCCGTAAGACGAAAGTTTTTCCCGTAATTGGGGTGAAGAAATGAATTCAGAAATTTTATCTGTGTTCATTGTTGTAATGAATTTCTTTATTGATAACTCCAATTTTTGCTATCAGTTTTTCATTTCCTTAAGTTTCTTTTCGTTGAGGAGTTTTATTTTTCCCTCTGAAATATCTACTAATTTTTCTTCCTTAAAATCGCTCAGTGTACGTATCAGACTTTCGGTAGCTGTTCCAACAATGTTAGCCAAATCTTCGCGCGATATGGCAATGCTGAATGTTTGCTGCCCTTCTTCCTTATAACGGTTTTGCAAAAGCAACAGCGCCTCAGCTACACGTTTGCGCACACTGCTGTATGCAAGCTCCACTAATTTTTCCTGCTGCTCGCTTACGCTTTGCGTAAGTATGTATAAAAATTTTTTTGCAACTTCCCTGTTGTTGTATATCAGTGAAAAAAAATCATCCTTAGGTAAAAAAACTATCTCACTGTCTTCAAGCGCCTGTGCTGTTTCCAGGTAAACTTTTCCTTCGAGCAAGGTGGTGTATCCAAAAAAATCACCCTCCTTTAAAAGCGATACAATAAATTCTTTTCCGTGGTCGTGAATTTTATAAACCTTTATTTTGCCTTTGTTTACATAGTAAATTCCGTTAGGGTAATTTCCTTCCATGTAAATGTGCTGCTTCTTTTTGTAATTATTTATTTTTCGTCCTGATAAAAATTTCTGCAACGCATTCTTACCGGCAACATCACCAATAAAATTTGCCAGCCCGTCTATATCCTTGCGGTATTCTTTTTTTAATGACTCCAGCTTTTTCAAACGACTTTCAACAGCATTCAGCAATTCAATTTTATCAAAGGGTTTTGTAATATAATCATCGGCACCCATTTCCATGCCTTTGCGCAAATCACTCCGTTCGGCTTTGGCGGTTAAAAAAATAAACGGGATGGATGCAGTTTCTAAATTTTTGCTTAGCAAATGTAAAACACCATAGCCATCAAGCACTGGCATCATTATGTCGCAAATTATTAAATCAGGCTTTTGTTTGTTTACCTGCTCCACTCCTTTTTTTCCATCGGCAGCAGTTGCCACGGTATAGCCGGCAAGTTCAAGAATTTCGGCCGTGTTTTCACGAACATCTTTGTTATCTTCAATTAATAAAATGTGCTGCATAACTATTTTTTATTTTGTAAACTAATAATAAAACAACTTCCTTTATCCAATTCACTTTCCATTTCAATATATCCATTTAATAGCTCAACATAATTGGCCACAATGTTTAAGCCAAGCCCTGTACCCTGAACATTTATTGCATTTTGCCCTCTGAAAAAACGCTCAAACAAATGTTTTTTATCTTCCTCGCTTATGCCCATACCACTGTCGGCAACAGAAATTTTTATCTGCTCTTCATTCACCACTGATTTTATTTCAACAGATTTGTTTTCATCAGAAAATTTTATGGCATTGCTCGTTAAGTTAATAATGATATTGCGAATAAGTTTTTTGTCGGAATTAATAATTTCATTTCCGGTATGAGAATATAGTATTGTCTGACCTGGTTTGAGCAGCCCTCCCATTTCGCCTTTTATATCAGTAATTAATTCTTTAAGATTAAAATTTCCATAATCGGCAAGTACTTTACCTTCTTCAATTTTACTTATCGAAAGAAAATCGCTGAGTATATCATTCAAATTATTTACAGCCGATTTAATTCTGCCAACATGTTTTGTTCTTTTATCCTGCTGTTCAGTAGTAGGATATTCTGAAATTAAAGATGCGGATGAAAGAATGGCAGTAAGAGGCGTTCTGAATTCATGCGATGCCATTGAAATAAATCTTGACTTAAGCTCGTTTAATTCTTTTTCTTTTTCCAATGCATCTTTCAATTCATCTTTTGATTTTTCCAATTCGTTTAATGCTTCAGATAAAACTTTGGTACGGTCCTGTACTTTTGATTCCAGTTTTTCGTTGGTAGTTTTTAATTCACCGGCTAGTTTTTCAAGTTCCTTTTTGTTTTCAATTATTTTTTGCTCAGCTTTTTTTCTAAGGGTTATGTCAATTAAAAAAGCAATAACAAATTTTTCGTCACCCGAATTAAATGGGGTTAAGCTTATTTCAACCGGGAATTCGCTTCCGGTTTTTCTTTTGGCATACAAATCCATTCCAATACCCATTGCACGCGGATGCGGATTATGATTATAACCTGTGCGGTGACCAACGTGTTTTGATGCAAAGCGTTCGGGCATTAGAAACTCAACTGTTTTACCTATGAGTTCGTCCTGCGCATAACCAAAGAGTTTTTCGGTGGCCGGATTTACCAATTGAATTTTGCCATCATGGCCTGCAACAATAATGCTTTCGGTTACATAAGTAAACAACGCTTCAAGCAGCAGTTGTTTTTCGTTTTTTGTCATAACAAAAAATTAAGCGCTGCTAAAGTAATGTGTTGATACAAAAGAGAAGATTAAACTTCTCCGTCTGTTGCCTTTTTGGTGTTTATTCCAAGCAGTTTGTACAACGGGCAAAAACCCACTGCGGCAGTTAAGAAAATAAATAATCCCACAAATGCCCAAGCAGAATTATTGTTAATTAACACTGCTGCTGCTGTCATTCCAATTGCGAACCGTTTCATTCGGTCATCAAGTCCTACGTTTGCTGTCATAATTTTATTTTTAAACAAATGTATTTTGGAGGTTAGCTTTAATGAATGAAAAGGGTCACACTAAAAAGTGATTTATATCATGTGTTACACATCACGGTAATTACAAAAATATTTTTGCCTACACACCCTATTTGCCTTACTTATAATTGAGCATAGCTCATATTATTACTTTCTATACAACGCCATCAAAACCTTTTCATGTGTAAAGGGTGCATCAAAATTTATTTGCGTTTTTGGATTAAATGCCTTTACAGCATTGCGAATGGCAAAGTATGCACCAATGCCATACATCAATGGAGGTTCGCCAACGGCTTTTGAATTAAAAATAGCAAGATTATTATTTTGAGTTTCGAGAAAATGTATTGCAATTTCTTTTGGTGAAGAATAAACATCTGGAACTTTATAAGTTGATAATGCATTTGATTTTAGTTTTCCTTCTTTATCATAAATCACTTCTTCCATTGTCATCCAGCCAATGCCTTGTACAATTCCGCCTTCGGTTTGTCCTTTGTCAATAATTGTATTCATACTTTTGCCGTAATCATGCACCACTTTAACCGAATCAAATTCATAGGTACCTCGCATGCAATCAACAGTTACAGTAATAATAGCTGTTCCGTAAACATGGTAGGCAAAAGGATGCCCTTTTTCTTTGGTTAAATCAAAATGTATTTCGGGTGTTGAGTAATGTGCATGCTCTGATAAACTAACACGCTTTAGAAAAGCTGTCATCACCAATTTTTTCCAATCCCAATCTGATTTTTTACCGTCAACAAAAACACATTCATCTCTCAATTCAATTTTATTAACGGATGTTTTTAATTCTTCAGCAGCAACAATTTTTAGTCTTGATAAAATAGCTTCGCATGCAAGTTGTGTTGCTCTTCCATTCAAATCGGCAGCAGCGCTGGCAGCAGTAGGTGAGGTGTTTGCAATGCGAAATGTGTTGGTAGAATTTATTTTTATTTTATCAGATGAAATAGAAAATATTTTTTCTGCAACCTGCAAAATTTTTGTGTTCACGCCTTGCCCCATTTCCACAGCAGCCGTGCTGATGTTTACACTTCCGTCTGAATAAACATGAACCAGAGAACGTGCATTATTCATCAGTGTTTTTGTAAAAGAAATTCCAAAGCAAATAGGCATAAGAGCAATTCCTTTTTTAGAATGCTTATTTTCGGAATTAAATTTTTCTACTTCTGCTTTTGCTTTTTTCAAATCATACAACTCTTCTGCTTTGCTCCAACACTCGTTCGCTTCACTTGCAGCAATTTGTCCGTACGAAAATTCTTCTCCGGTTTTAATTAAATTTCTTTTTTGAATTTCTGATGCATCTGTTTTTAATTCTTCTGCTGCTTTTGCAATAGCACTTTCAATTACAAACATTCCTTGTGGTCCACCAAAACCTCTGAAGGCAGTATTTGGAGGAAGATTGGTTCTGCAACTGTAAGCAGTGGCAGTTACATTTGGCACGAAATAAGAATTTGTGCAGTGAAACAAAGTGCGCTCCATCACAGCCGGAGATAAATCTGCAGCAGCACCAGCGTTCTGATAAAAAGTTGCTTCATAAGCAATAATTTTTAATTCTTTATTTAATCCAATTTTATAATCACTTGAATACGGATGTCGCTTGCCCGTCATGCGCATATCTTCCATGCGATGCAAGGCATACTTCACTGGTCTTTTTAAATGGTATGTTGCAAGTGCGCACAATGCAGCCCACGCATTTGCCTGGTCTTCTTTACCACCAAAACCACCGCCAAGTCTTGTTACATCCACTTCCAACTGATGCATTGGAATTCCCAGTACTTTACTGCAAGCACGTTGAACAGCTGTTGGTCCTTGTGTGGAAGAATAAATTTTTATTGCACCATTTTCCATCGGTACGGTGTAAGCACCTTGTGTTTCTATGTACAAATGTTCTTGTCCGTTGCTGTCAGCACGTCCTTCAAAAACATAATCGCATTTTGAAAAAGCATTTGTTGTATCGCCTAATTTAAAAGTGCGCGGAGGAATTATTAATTCGTTTTTCTCTTCTGCTTCACGCGGGTCGGTAATAATATGCAGCGGTTCAATTTCAATTTTTATTTTTTTTACTGCTGCATGCGCAAGTTCTTTTGACTCCGCAACAACAAATGCAACAGGCATTCCACAAAAGTGTACGTGATGCTCTGCCAATAGTTCTTCATCTTCAATAATACCACCAATCTGATTTCTGCCGGGGCAATCTTTATAGGTAAAAATCTGAATTACACCTTCTGATTTTTGCGCTTCTGATAAATCTAAATTTTTAATCACGCCATGCGCTACAGGCGAATCAAAGCATGCTCCATATAGCGTTCCCGAAATTTCGGGAATGTCATCAAGGTAGATGGATTCGCCTCGTAAGTGCGTATAAGAATCAATAAGCCCCCTAACCCCCGAAGGGGGAATAGCAACTGGTTTCATTTTATTTATAGCCAACTTTTTTTCTGTTGTTCCAATCGTTTACGCTTTGCTTATCATTCAACAATAAATCAAGTGCCTCATAAACATCAATAAACTTTTTATTGAATTTTTTTTCCAATTTTTTAATTTCTTTAGCAAGCTCCGTGTAATTTAATGCAACATGCCTCATCAAAACAAAAGCACGCATGATGGAAATGTTTACTTCAATGGCTTTGTTGGAATTAATAATGCCACTAAGCATTGCTACACCTTGTTCGGTAAAAGCAAATGGTAAATATTTAGGGTACTTGCCACGTCCGGTTTCTAAGGTGCCAAAATTGCACCTTAGAGAATCCCATTCTGTTTTAGAAACTTCAAACATAAAGTCAGATGGGAAGCGTTTTATATTTAGCCGCACGGCCCGCTTCAAGTATTTGGTTTCTGTTTCATAAAGTTGGGCAAGGTCAAAATCTAACATTACCTTTTGCCCTCGTAAAGAGTATATTTTATTTTGAATAAGTTGAAGTTTCATATTTTATTGTTGGGTTGTAAATAACACATTAAAATGCACTTTAATCAACTGCCCCAGCAACAACCGCTTATACTCTTCATTTCCTCTTGCGTCACTGATAGGTGCAATTTCTGTTTGCGCAATTTCAATAGTTGCTAAAATATTTTCGTCTGTAATATTTTTTCCTTTCAGAAAATCATTTGTTTTTTCTAAAAGTTTTGGATAAGCAAAAACTCCACCAGCAGAAATACTTGCACTACTAATTTTTTCTCCATCCATTTTTATTTTAATGGCCGTATTCACGCTTGCAATATCCAAATGCGTGCGCTTACTCACTTTTTCAAAATTAAATTTGGTGTTTGCATCCGGTAACTCAAAATAAAATTGCTCAACAAACTCTTCCGGTTTTTTATCGAGTGTTTTATAGCCTTTGTAAAAATTCTTTAATGCCACTTCTCTTTTGTTATCGCCATCGCTTAAAATTAGTTGCGCCTCTAATGCCAAAAAGAAAATAGTAAAATCACCAATGGGCGAAGCATTCACAAAATTTCCGGCAAGTGTTGCCATGTTTCGTATTGGTGTGGACGAAACCAGCTTGGAATATTTTAAAAACTGTGGAAAATATTTTTGAATAATTTCTGATTCGCACAAATCGGTTATTGTACATGCCGCGCCAACAAAACATTTATTTCCTTCCTTATAAATTCCTTTTAATTCTGTTTTGTCAAACAGAAAATTTATTTCGGCATGAGTCATGGAATCGTGTTTCTGCACATATAAATCCGTTCCGCCACCGAGATAGGTCACTGGTACATTAAGGGATTGGTCATTGGTCATTGGTTCATTGTACATTAGGTTTTGCAGGCGGGTTTTTATTTCTGAAAAATAATTTGGTAAAACTTTTTTCTCAACAAGAAAATTTATTTCATTGTCCGATGACTTAATGCCTAATGCACCAATGCCTAATGACTCATTTATTTTAATGGCAGCTCGCTCAATACTTTTATATCCTGTGCACCTGCAAATATTTCCATCAATGCATGCAACAGCATTTGCTTCGGTTTTTTCTTTTTCACTTAAGCAATATCCTGCCAGTGACATTACAAAACCCGGAGTGCAAAACCCACACTGTGTTGCTCCTTCATCAGCCATCGCTTGCTGAATAGGATTTAAATCATTCTTAAAATTTATTCCCTCAACTGTTACAATATGTTTCCCATTTGCATTCCCCAACGCCATTAAACAAGAAGTGACAGAATGATATTGCAGTTCGCTGCTCCCCTCTCCCCTTGGAGAGGGGTTGGGGGTGAGGCTTCCAACTAAAACCGTACATGCTCCACAATCGCCCTCGCGGCAACCAATTTTTGTTCCTTTTAAATTTTGATGGTAACGAATAAAATCAAGCAGTGTAATTCCCGCTGGTAAATCGGTGCTGATTTCTTTTTCGTTAAGAATAAATTTTATCACAGATAAATTTTGTTAACGAAAGTATTGAATTTATATTGACAGAATGGATTTATAACTTTGTGCATAATGAAAAGCAACAGTATGATAAAAGATACATTTATCCAAGCCGCAATTGAAGAAGCGCAGCAAGGAGTTTCAGAGGGCGGAATTCCCATCGGTTCGGTTTTAGTACGAGATGGAAAAATAATAGGGCGCGGGCACAACAAGCGTGTTCAGGATGCCGATCCTGTAACACATGCAGAAATTGACTGTTTAAGAAATGCAGGACGCATCGGCAACTATAAAGATTCTGTTTTGTATTCAACACTTATGCCTTGTTATTTGTGTGCGGGTGCGGTGGTGCAGTTTGGAATTAAAAAAGTTTTTGCCGGAGAAAACGAAACGTTTTCGGGTGCCAAAGAATTTATGGAGTCGCACGGAGTGGAGGTAATCAACCTTGATTTGGAAGAATGCAAAGCCATGATGCGGAAATTTATTGAAGAGAATCCAAAACTTTGGAATGAGGATATTGGAGAACTTTAGTTATTGGGTTATTAGGTTAATAAGTTATTGGGTAGTTAAGGGAAAACAAAAAGGCATACATTGTATTTTTCGGGCGTTATTACAAACTAATCTAAACTAACAGTTTTACTTTGCGATTAAATAAAATACTATTTTGTTTTTTAATCAGTGGCTTTTCTTTTTTGTGCGCTAATGCCGATACCATTGTAAACTTAAATTCCGACTGGAAATTTAATTATAACGATACGTGGCATGCTTCCACAGTCCCTTCATGCATTCATTCCGATTTGTTTAAAAACAATTTAATTGAAGAACCGTATTTTTCGGATAACGAAAATAAGTTGAAATGGATTGGAGAAAAAACATGGATGTATAAAAAAGTTTTTGAAATTGATTCAACACTTTTCTCATACCAACATCTCGATTTAGATTTTAAAGGATTAGATACCTATGCTGACGTATATGTAAACGGAAATTTAATTTTAAAAGCCGACAACATGTTCCGACAATGGACGGCTGATTGCAAAAAGGTTGTTACCATTGGTCCCAATCTTTTAGAAATTGTTTTTCATCCTGCGCAAGCGGAGGCAAAAAAATTGTTTGATAATTACCCTGTAAAACTTACAAACGAAGAGCGCGTAATGTGCCGCAAAGCACAGTTTAATTTTGGTTGGGATTTTGCCCCCAAGTTTATTACGTGTGGAATTTGTAACGATGTGGAGTTGAATGCATGGAATAATTTTACGCTGGAAAATGTTTATACCAAACAACGCTGGAGTGATATTTCTTTTGTGGTGCTCGATTTTTTTATGAATGTGCGCTGCAATGATTCAACAAAACTTTTGATAACACTTACCAATAAAAAATCAGGACAGAAATATTATAAAGAAGTAAATGCCATACCGGGCAGTAATACTTTTTTTATGCCGCTGCGAATTGACAATCCCGAATTGTGGTGGTGCAATGGAATGGGCGAACAAAAGTTTTATAATTTCTCTGTTGAAGTTTCAGACTCATCTCAAAACATTTCTTCTAAAGAAATAAAAACAGGATTGCGAAAAATAGAGTTGATACAGGAGGAAGATAACCTCACCCCTCCCGATAGCTATCGGGACTCTTCCGAAGGAGAGGGAGTTAAAGGAGAAAGTTTTTATTTTAAGTTGAACGATGTTCCTGTTTTTATTAAGGGCGCAAATTATGTTCCGCTTGATGTTTTTGTTGACAGAAGAACAAATGAAAAATATGAAACACTTATTGGTGATGTAAAAAACTGCGGCATGAATATGTTGCGTGTATGGGGTGGTGGAATTTACGAGAGTGAAAAATTTTATGACTTGTGCGATGAAAAAGGAATTTTGGTGTGGCAGGATTTTATGTTTGCCTGCGCCATGTATCCTTACGACAGTTTGTTTTTAGAGAATGTAAAAGCCGAAACGGAGCAAAATGTAAAGCGATTAACCAATCATCCGTGCATTGCATTGTGGTGTGGCAACAATGAAAATTCTGAGGGCTGGCATCGCTGGGGTTGGCAGGATATTTTTAATGAACAGCAGCGCAATGAAATTTGGAGCGGCTATCAAAAATTGTTTAACCAGATTTTACCTGATGCGGTTGAAAAATATTCGGGATTAAATTACCACGAATCATCACCAACATTTGGCAGAGGCGATACCATGCATACACGTATGGGCGATGCGCACAATTGGTTTGTGTGGCACGATGCTGCGCCATTTGAAAACTACGAACAAAAAGTTCCACGTTTTATGAGTGAGTTTGGTTTTCAGTCGTACCCATCAATGCAAACTATTGAAAGTTTTACCGATTCGTCAAACAGAAATATAAATAGTGATGTAATGAAAGCGCATCAAAAACATAAACGTGGTTTGCAACTGATTACTGAGTACATGGAAAATTATTTTTTTGTTCCGCCATCGTTTGATGATTTTGTTTTTGTGTCACAGGTAGTTCAAGCCGATGGAATTATTAAAGGTGTGGAGGCATTTCGCAGAGCAAAACCGTATTGCATGGGAAGTTTGTTTTGGCAGTTGAATGATTGCTGGCCTGCGGCATCATGGAGCAGTATTGATTATAATTTTAATTGGAAACCGTTGCAATACAAAATAAAAAAAGCAAACGTTCCACTCATTTTAAGTTTTGAAACGCGTGCTGATTCTGTTTCAATTTTTGTAGTGAATGACAAAGGCAATGCGCTAAAGGGAAATTTATTTTTGGATGTGTACAATGCACAAGGTGGCTTGTCGTGCAGCTATTCGGTAGGAGTAGAAATGGATTCAGTGTTCAGTAAAAAATGTGCAACAGTTTTTTTGGAAGAAAACGAAATGATGAATGTTGTTTTACGAAATGAAAATAAAGAAGTGGTGTCAGAGAAAAATTATTTTCCGTATTACCAAAAATTCAAACCACTGCCGGTTGTCATATCCCAACGTGTTGCAAAATCAGGAGATGATTTTATTGTTACCCTTCAATCAGAAGTGCCGGCACATTACGTTGAGCTGAGTGCTGACATAAAAGGAAAATGGAGTGATAACTATTTTGATTTAGCTCCTGACAAAAATTACAATGTGATTTTTACACCTGATGAGAAGGGGCAGTTTGCGGTGATTAAGGCGCGGTGTTTAAATAATATCCAAAAATAGCCCTCCCCCTGCCTACCGGCAGGTAGGCAACCCTCCCCGAGAGGGAGCTTTCGTTTCTAATTTGAAAAAAGTCTCTTGCCTCTTTTTCTCTTTGTAATTTTATTAAACAAAGAGGGCAAGAGCAAAAGAGCTTAAGCTTTCAAAAACACAATTGTTTCATCCACCACCTTTTGATAATGCACTGGCAAATGAGGTGAGTTATGCGGATGCTCTGCACCAAAAGAATGATTGGCACCTTCAACAGAAATTAGTTTTGAATTTTCATTCCAACTGCGCATTTCAAGTGCATCATTATAAGTTACCGTTTCATCATCGGTGCCATGCACAATTAAAAATGGAACGTTCAATTTTTCAACTGCACGTTTAATGTTTAACCGTTCGGGATTTTTAAAAACATCTTCGGCAAGCTGGTAGTACAACGGCATTTTTTTTTTAGTGCGCAAATTTTCTACGTATATCACTTTGTCTTTTTTCCACACTCTTTGTTCTTCTGCCGAAATATATTTTCCAAACTCGTTTACCGATGCCCATCCCACAACTTTTTTTATGCGCTCATCTTCATTGGCTTTTAAAATAGAAATGCCTCCACCACGACTGTGCCCTATGAGTGAAATGTTATTCAAATCAAACTGCTCGCCATGCAAATGATTTTTTTCAAGCCAATTAATTACACTATCTAAATCATCTAACTCTTTTGAGAAATTATTGTTTCCAAACGCTTCCAAATCCACAAACTCAACAGGATTACTTTGAGAAGTGCCGTTGTGCGAAAAATTTAATTTCACAAAACAAAATCCTTCGTGCGCAAATTTTTCTGCAACCAAATCATACGGCCCCCAATCTTTAAAACCTTTAAAGCCATGCAAAAAAATTACAACTGGTTTTGCCTCGTTGCTGTTTACATAAACTAAATCGGTAAGAATGGGTTTGCCATGTTTTCCTTCAATAGCAATATTTTTTTCTTTAATCATAATTCAACACAAAATATTCTTGAAAAAAACCAGTGGACATGTGCCCTCCCCTTCGGGGAGGGTTGGGTGGGGCCTACTTTTTCTTTTTGTTTTTATCATCAGGCACAGTGAGCGAAAAGCGCACGGGCTGCACTAATTGCACAGCTACATTTTTTCCGCCTTGCATTCCGGGTTTCCATTTTGGCATTATGCTTACCACGCGTTTTGCTTCGGCATCCATAAAGGGGTCTAGGTTTTTAATTACGTTAATGTCTTTAAGATTTCCTTCTGCATCAACAATAAACGAAGTTACCACTACACCTTCTGTTCCCTTTTCGCGGGCGCGCTCAGGATATTGTAAGTTGGCTTTAAAAAATTCGTACAATGCCATTGCCCCTCCCGGAAATTCAGGCATTACTTCCGCTTTGGTATAAACATCAGCTTGTTGAGTGGATGTTGATTGTGCAAAACAATTAATGGAAAGAAAAAACACAAGAACAAATGAGAGCGATAGAATTTTATTTTTCATCAGAATATAATTTTATTTTTTTTAGTGGCCAGATGGAATACGCCATATTCATCTCTCCCGAAACTTCGGGAGGTAAACAAAATTGTATATGGCTATTTCATAACAAATATTTTTTTTAAAAGTATAGTATAGAAAGCAATAAAAAAAATAGAACGCTGATGACGCTGACTAAACGGGTTTTCGCGGATAAAAAACAACAGATAAAATCAGTGTTAATCCGCCAAATCCGTGTCATCTGCGTTCCATTCAAAGCCCCACCATATTCTCAGGCTTTACCCACTCGTCAAACTGTTCGGATGTTACATAACCCAAATCAATAGCCGTTTGTTTTAAAGTCTTTCCTTGCTTGTGCGCAGTCTGTGCAATCTCCGCTGCTTTGTAATAACCAATTTTTGTGTTGAGCGCAGTAACAAGCATCAACGAATTATCTAAATTCTTTTTAATGTTTTCGGGAAGCGGTTCAATTCCTATTGCACATTTATCATTAAACGAAACACACACTTCACCAATCAAACGTGCGCTGTGTAAAAAATTATAAATCATCATGGGTTTAAAAACATTTAATTCAAAATGCCCTGTTGCACCACCAACATTTATTGCCACATCATTTCCTATCACTTGTGCTGCTACCATTGTCATGGCTTCGCATTGCGTGGGATTTACCTTGCCGGGCATAATGGATGAGCCGGGTTCGTTGTCAGGAATAAAAATTTCTCCAAAGCCACAACGCGGGCCTGATGCCAACATGCGAATGTCGTTTGCAATTTTCATGAGCGAACATGCAACCGTTTTTAATGCACCATGCGATTCAACAATAGCATCGTGCGCAGCCAGTGCTTCAAATTTATTTTCGGCAGTAATGAATGGAAGTTTGGTTAATGCAGCAATGTGTTTTGCAACATTTTCAGAATAATTTTTTGGTGTATTAATTCCGGTTCCCACGGCAGTGCCGCCCAAAGCAAGTTCGCTTAAATGTGCCAGCGTATTTTCAATTGCTTTTATTCCATGACTCAGTTGCGAAACATAACCGCTCAATTCTTGTCCAAGTGTAAGCGGTGTTGCATCCATCAAATGTGTGCGGCCTATTTTTACCACACTCATGTATTGCTTTGATTTTGCAGTAAGTGTGTCGCGCAATTTTTTTAATCCGGGAATGGTAACCTCAACCAAAATTTTATAAGCTGCAATGTGCATGGCAGTGGGAAACGTATCGTTTGATGATTGTGATTTGTTTACATCATCATTGGGATTAATAATTTTTTTCTCGTCTGTTAATTTACCTCCGCTAATAACGTGAGCACGGTAAGCAATCACTTCGTTAAGATTCATGTTGCTTTGTGTGCCGCTTCCTGTTTGCCAAACTACGAGCGGAAACTGGTCATCTAATTTTCCTTCTAAAATTTCGTCACATACTTTTGAAATTAAATCGCACGTTTCTTTTGATAAAACTCCTGCATCAAAATTGGTAAGTGCAGCAGCTTTTTTTAAATAAGCAAATGCGCGAATAATTTCTTTGGGCATTTTATTTATGTCCTGCGCTATTTTAAAATTTTCGATTGAGCGTTGTGTTTGCGCGCCCCAGTAAACGTTTGCGGGAACATTTACAATTCCCATGGTGTCTTTTTCTTTACGGAATTCCATTTTTAAAAAAAATAAAGTGAATTAAAATTTAGGGCGAATTTAGGAAAGTATAGGGCACAGATTTAGCCACTAATTGCACTAATTTTCACGAATGACTTTGTTGCCTTACTAAGCCACTAATTACACTAATTTTCACGAAGTTAATTGGTGCAAATTAGTGCAATTAGTGGCTATATTCGCAAAGAAAAATTAGTACATGGCAAAAACCGATTGGGCAAAAGCAATACAACCCTTATTAAAACAATACAAAAACAAACAGCATCCGCTGGAATACAAAAGTGTTTACCAGCTTTTGGTGATGGTTATTTTATCTGCGCAAGACAGTGACCGAAACATTAATTCCCTTGCGCCAAAATTATTTGAAGCGTTTCCTGATATGCCTTCGCTTGCGAGAGCAACGCCTGAATCTTTGTTTCCGTATGTAAGCAAGATTCGCAACTTTGGTAATAAAACCAACTGGCTTATAAAACTTGCGCAGGAAATAAAACAGGATAAAAATATTCCTTTAACAATGGATGAACTTACTGCCTTGCCAGGTATTGGAAGAAAATCGGCCAACGTAATAAGACGCGAAGCAAAAGCAAAACCCGAAGGAGTGATTGTTGATTTGCACGTAGTGCGTGTGGCACCTCGTATTGGAATTGCAACAGGCGCGGACCCCAAAAAAATTGAAAAACAAATTATGGAAGCCGTTCCGCAAAAAGATTGGGATGTAGGAATGTGCATTTCATTTTTGGGTAGAGAAATTTGCCGCCCAACGAATCCTAAATGCGATTTGTGTGTAATGAAAAGTGTTTGCGGGTATTACAAGGATTTGAAGAAGTAGCCACAGATTCACAGATAGGCCCCGCCTAAATCCTCCCCGAAGGGGAGGACTTTTAATCTGCGAATCTGTGGCTATGTCTTTTTAATAAACTCCACTATCTTTTCAATAGGTCTGCCAATAATTGCTTTGTCATTTAAAACCACAATGGGTCTTTCTATAAGAATAGGATTTTGATGCAAAATTTTTATCCACTGCTTTTCTGATATTTTTTTGCCTTCGTACTTTTCTTTATAAAGCGATTCTTTTTTGCGCACCAAGTCTTCGGCTTTTATGCCAAGCATTTTTAAAATTTCTTTTATCTCATCTTCAGTTGGCACATCAACAAGATATTCTGTTTTCACAAATTTTTCTTTTGTGTTTTTGCGCATCAGTTGCAATGCCGATTGGCATGTGGCGCAGTTGGCTTTGAAATATACTTTTAACAATGGAGAAAGTTTTGAGTAATTAAATAGTAAATACACTATCTTTTTACCTTTAATTTTTTAGGATTTTGCCTTGTGTCAAAAACAGAATGAATAAAAATGGCTGTTGAGGTAATGCTGTAAATAATCTTATGATTACCAGAAATCAGGTAACGGTATTCCTTTTTCAAATGTAAGAGCAATGGTTCTGCCTGTCCAATTTTGCTAAACCCATCTTCAAGTAAACTTGCTTTTAAATAAATCTTTTGAATTTCTCTTTGCGCAGCGGATACAGATTTAGAAGAAAGAAAATCATAAATCTGTTTTAAATCAAAAACAGCTTTGTCAGTCCAAATTATTTCCACGACTTAATAATGCTTTGAACTTCTTTGTGTGATTTTACTTTTCCTTTTTTAATATCATTTTCTGATTGTTCAATGCGCTCATAAAATTCTTCAAGGCTCATAGGCTCGTACTTTACCTTGTAATTTTTTTTGCGTGCAAAGTCCAGCAGGTTTTTAAAAGTCTGAATTAATGACTCATCATTTATTTTATCCAGTTCTGATTTTATCCAGTTTTTTTCTGCCTGAAGATTCATTTGATTATTTTTTTGTAAAGGTAAAATTTATTTTAGTGTTCTTTTATCTACTCATCACTACTAACTTTTTGCTTTCTTTAAAACCGGCTGTTGCAAACTCGCATGTATAAATTCCGTTGGCAAGTTTAGGAATAGAAACAGTTTGTGTAAGCGGAGAAGAGTTTATTTTTTCTGAAAAAACTTTTCTGCCTGTTATATCATAAAGTACCAACAGCAAAGAAGAATTAAACGGTGATTGAAAACTTATTTTTAAAATGTTATTTGTAACGGGGTTGGGGAAGAGTTTGATGTTTGGTGTTTGAGGTTTGATGTTGGTTATAGAAGTGGGATTTACAATTACGTTTTGAGTAGTGTTTGTTGTAACTGGAGTATTAAAATCAAAAACAATATGAGCAGTGTTTTTAATTACGGTACCAAGTGGTAAGCTATTTTTTAGCTTGATTTTATATTGCACGTAACCGTGGCTGTGAGGTTCATCGTTGGTGCTGTCGGGAAGATTGATGTTTGGAAAATTAAAACGGACAATGTTATTTATTACTTGTGTGAGCGGCTGATGGCTGTAAGCTAAAAGAGTAAAAGTGCTTTCGTCAACAGATGTACTTAGTGTATCAAGAATATAAATATGTTGTGCAGGTGCTGTGCCTGTGTTTTGAAAATGCACAGTGTAGGTTAACCATTGTTGCGTAGTATCAATATTTCCAGCAGGAAAAACTTCTTTTGTATTAGGGTCATAACTGTTTGTAACAGTAAAACAATGTTGTAAGGTGTTGTTTGAAATATTGTTGTCACCGGTTGTGGGTGTAACTTCAACATCAAAACAAATTACATCACCTACTTGTGCTGATGAGTCGGTTTGCACAATGATGGAAAAATTTGTGTTGGCATTTATTGTTCCATAATCTGCAATAGAATAAATTAATGTATCTCCATTTACAATGGGTACTTGCGCACCGTTGCTTGAAGAAATAAAAGTAACATTACTGTCTAAAATAATTTTTACATTACCACTAATGCCGCTTGCACATTGCAAACCATAAAAGTTTGTAATGTCACCGGCACTAAAATGAACTCTTGCAAAATTTGCCGGAAAAAATATTCCTGAATCTCTTAGTGCTGAAAATACCCCCACATCAAAACCTGGTTTGCACTGCATGCCAAAATCCATATCATAATCCATAGAATCAATTGATGTAAGAATGGATGTTTGATAACCTGATGGCGGGCATGTTACAAGCACAGGAAGATTTGTTGTATCAACAGTGTAAGTGTAAGTTCCTGTATCGGTATCAAAAGAATAAAAGCCTTCACCACCTGTGTAGGTTTGTTGCAAGAGAGAACCGGCACTGTCTAATTTCAATTTAATATTTGCTAATTGCAGTTCGTTAAAATCATTTACACAATTTGTATTGGAGTCTGAAAATACTTTTCCACTTATGTTCCAGTATGCTGTGCAATTGTTTGTGTTAAATAAATCGCATAAGGGCAAGCTAGAAAGTAGCGGGGTGCTATTATTTATGCTTCCGTAATTAGGTAAACATTGAATTCCAGTATTTGAAAAATCTAAAGTCTGTATTATTCCTAATTTAGGTAGACAATACAGATTAGGGTTATTAAAAACCATTAATGAATTAAATTGGTGTGGGAGATCGGGTAATGACGTCAACAAACATGTATTGCAGTCCAGATTATAAATCGTTGAAGGCAAAATAGGTAGTGTTACTATTGGATTCTCACTACAATCTAATGATGTTAATGCGTTAGGTAATGTTGGTAAATTACTAAGTTGATTAGCATAACACAACAAGGAATTTAACGACTGTGGTAATGCTGGCAGAGAAGTAAGTTGATTATGCTGGCACCATAATTCGTTTAAATTGCTTTGTAAAACTGGTAATGATATTAGTAAATTCCAACCGCACAACAAACTAGTTAGTGAGGTGGGCAGAGTAGGAAGGTAGGTTAAATAATTGCCCTCGCAACTAAGTCCTGTTAATGTACTTGGTAATACAGGCAAAAGAGATAACTGGTTGCTACCACAGTATAAATAAGATAAACTGTTAGGTAAGGTGGGCAAATTGCCTAATGGGTTTTCTCCGCATGATAATGTAATTAATGAGTTCGGAAGTGCTGGTAGAAATAAAAGCTGGTTTGTTGAACAAGATAACGAGGTAAGATTATTAGGCAATGAAGGCAAAATTGTTATTGAATTATTATGGCAATATAAGGTGTTTAATGATTGCGGTAACGATGGTAGCGATGAAAGTTGATTAAATTGGCAGTATAGGCTTTGAAGGTTATCAAAATATTGCACTCCGTCTAAGTTAGCAATATTAGAGTTGTTGCAACCTATTGTGATAGCAGTCACGATAGAATTACAAGTAGTATCCATCAAATTCCCATTCATACAACCTGCGTACCCATTCGCATTAAGCCAGTTTACAAAATTTGCATCAGGTATTGTAACCCACTGCGCATTTACTTTTAAAACCGGCAGCGATAAAAGAAAAATAAAAACAAGTGAGAGAAAAATTTTTTTCATACGCAAGTTGAGTATGAGCAAATGTACTTGCTTTTGGGGAGAAAAAGAAGGACAAAAAAATAAACAAAGAGGGCATGAGATAAAGAGAAAAACCAATAGCCTCTTTACCTCATGCTCTCTTTGTTCAAAATATTGTTTCCTCTTGGGTTAGGGGGGCTTTTAAACCTTCTCCCAAAACTCCATCAAATACGCTTTCATAAACTAATTTAGTAAAGTAAGATTGTACCTTATAAGAGTGTTTTTATCTCTGCAATAAAATTTGCAACCGGCACCAGCAAAGGTTCAACTGTTTCTTTCGAAAAATCAAACATATCACCATAGTCGCCTTTTTGTCTCCAGTCCATTAGGTCAGAATATAATTTGCCATGCTCTATGGAAATTTTTCCTGGCTTAATAAAGTGTAAATTAAAAAGGGCCTTAACTCCAGAGTGTGTTTGTGCATGAAAATTATTTTGCAGTAACAATGCAGATACCGAATAGTAACAAGAATAATAAAGCCGGTTTACACAAGCATTCCATCGTTGATTTGTAGCAAGCATGCGTGCATCATCAAGCGCCTCCTGCGATTTTGAAAGGCGATATTGAATATAATCCGTAGTGCTTCCGCTCATAAATAAATGCCGTGTTGAGTTACATTTTTATGCAAAGGCGTAACGTGCATTTTATTATTCCAGTCGTTTAATGAATAAACAAAGGTGGAAATTACTTCTCCGGTTTCTAACTCAACATTATAAAGTTTGTGTCTGAATATTTGTTCATCGTTTAAAGTAACGCTTGGTTTATTCAGCAAAATAATAATATCCCAATCGGATTCTTTAGTGGCTGTTCCAATTGCACGCGAACCATATAAAATAACCTGAGCTGTATTGTCAGTGGCCTGTACAGTTTGTTTAATTTTTTTTGTGATATCAGCAGAAGACATTATTTATAAATTTTTGTAAAGGTATAATTTCGGGTTAAGAAATATTACTTTCTAAATCCATTTCAAACTTTCTATTCCCCTCCCGAAGTTTCGGGATGGGGTCAAGGGTCTTTTAAACCTTCGCCCCAAACTCCATCAAATACGCTTTCATAAATTCTTCCAGGTCGCCATCCATTACGGCTGTTACGTTTGATGTTTCATAACCGGTGCGTAAATCTTTTACCATTTTGTACGGTTGAAAAACATAACTCCTTATCTGACTTCCCCACTCAATTTTTTTCTTTCCTGCTTCGGTGGCTGCTTTGGCTTCGTTTTGTTTTCGCAGCTCAAGCTCGTACAATTGCGACTTCAACATTTTCATTGCGCGTTCGCGGTTACCGCTCTGCGAACGTTCCACCTGGCAAACCACCACAATGCCTGTAGGCAAATGCTTAAGCTGAACCTTTGTTTCAACCTTGTTTACATTTTGTCCGCCTGCGCCACCGCTCCGCGAAGTCTGCATTTCTATTTCCGAATCTTTAATTTCAATCTCAATCGTATCATCCACTTCAGGATAAGCAAACACGGATGCAAACGATGTGTGGCGTTTGGCATTGCTGTCAAACGGGGAAATGCGCACAAGCCTGTGTACACCGTTTTCTGATTTTAAAAATCCATAAGCAAACTCGCCTTCAAACTCAAGCGTTACCGATTTTACTCCGGCAACATCGCCATCCGTGCGGTCAACTTCCACTACCTTGTAGCCCATCCTCTCGCCCCAGCGAATGTACATACGCATAAGCATGCTTGCCCAGTCGCAGCTTTCGGTGCCGCCTGCGCCTGCGTTAATGGTGAGCACAGCGTTAAGAATATCTTCCTCGTCACTCAACATGTTTTTAAATTCTAATTGCTCTAATAGTTTCAGCACCTCTTTTTCCTGTGCATCAACTTCTTGTTCTGATGCATCGCCACTTTTCATAAACTCAAACAGCACGGCTAAATCTTCCACGCACGTGTTTACCTGCGCAAAAGCATCTGTCCAGTTTTTTTTTTGCTTGATGGATTTTAAAATCTGCTCGGCACGTTTGGGGTCGCTCCAAAAATCGGGAGCATGGGTGAGCTGTTCTTCTTCTTTTATTTTCTGCAGTTTGACGTCCACGTCAAAGATGCCCCCTCAGAGCTTGTACGCGCTCTTTAATATCTGTTAGTTGTTCTTGTGTCATTGTGGGTGCGAAAATAAGTAAAGCCTCCTAATCCGCCTGAGGCGGAGAATAAAGAGTTGATTGGGTTATTAAGAAAATCAGGCCCGGTTTTTCTCTTGCCTCTTAATCTCTTTGTAAAAAACTATACTTTCACAGCAGCAAATAAAACTCTTAACAATGAAAGCAATTCAAAAACTATTCTGTTTAGTTTTTTGCTTAGTGTTTGCCAATGGATTTTCGCAAACGAATAAAATAATCAACTTCCCAACTAATGGCAACCCGTTTGATGGGGTGGCAAGAGAAAAATTGCAATTGGTTTTTTCAAGAGCCGAATTGCTGGCTATGGGTTTTACGGCAGGCAGTGTTATTGATACCTTATGCTTTAATATTGTTAGCAGAAACAGTACACTTCCATATACTATTGGAATATCTTACTACTACACGAATCCGGGTTTTTGTTATTCATCAAACTTTCTTGCGCCTGTTGTAATTGCAGGGAGTACTATTTTTTCAGGTTCGGTTAATATGTCGGCTGCCGGAAATTATTACGTGCCGCCAACAGGTGGTTATTTAAAAATTCCGTTAAGCCCTGCAATAGTATGGAGTGGTGTAAATAACTCATTGATAATTGAAATGTGTTTGTCAACAAATGCAGGGCAGGCAGCAGATTCAACCTGCCTTATACAAATTCCAGGATGTAATTATATAATTAAAGTAATTAATCCGCAATCGGGTACAAATGCATGCTCCATGTTGACCGGTCCACCAAACTTAACATACCTGTCCGGCTGGCGGCCCGAAGTTTTTTTATGTTCATGCCTGCCAACGGCCACAAACTTTCCTGATAAAAAAAATACGGAGATAAAAATTAAAAATGTTTTTTGTAACCAAAGCAGTGTGAAAATAAAATTTTACAGCCCGGATGTTTCAACATATAATTTGAAAATTATGGATGTTGCCGGAAGAATAATTTTTGAGGATGATTATTTAAAAGCATCAGCAGGTGAAAACACTTTTGATATACACGCTGTGTTAAACAAAGGAATTTATTTTATTGAACTAATTGGTGAAAGCGGAAAAGCAACTGAAAAGTTTTGCTTTACTTCTCAATAGCCGGGCGGGTTATTTTCACATTTCCAAAGGCAACCATTGCCCCCATCAGCAAAAACGGATATACCGCCATGCGGTAACGGCTACACCCAACCACACCCGTAAACACCACCATATACAGCACCAGGCACACAAGCAAAACCCGCAGCCATATATTTATTTTCCTGTCGGAGATAAATTTTACAAACCCAAACAGCAGAAAAATATTTACAGCCATAGTTAAAAGCAAGTACACAATCAAAAACGGGTTAAATGTTTTAATATACTCAGCCACTCCCGCCAGCCCCTTTGTTGTGTAAAAAAATTTTATTCCCTGTTGCTGGTTGTAGTCAGGCTGCACAAAAAAGGCAAACAAATCCCACCGGCCATGGTCAGTAAAAAAACTCACTATGCCTTTGGTTTGCATCCATGTAAAGTTTGCAAAGTTGTTTTTGATAAGAGCCATGCTTTCGCGATTAAGATACGTGGCATACTCCTTATACGTTGGCTGTTGCTTTGCAACCAGTAAAATAGAGTCCACCTTTTGCTGGGCAATCAAATCGCCCCTGTCGCCCACGGCAAGGTAAGCGCCATACTCCGAAATAAATTTTTGGTTTACGCTGCTGTAATGAAAGTAACCTGTTTTATTATAGTTATACCATGATAACAACAGCACAGCAATTAGCGGTAACAAAACAAAGCTAAGTTGCAAAACACTCAACCTGCTTTTGCTCCACATTAAAAGCGACATAAGCATTACCAGCCCCCAAAACCAGTACAACACAGGCTTGGTTAACACAGCCAGTGTAATTAACAGATTGAAACAAAGGAAATAATTTGCTTTATGCTCTTTTAAAAACAAAACAAAAAAGTAAACGGCAAGCACCAGTAAAAATTGAAACAGCACATCGGCCATTATCATGTTGGCATAAATAAATTGGGTTGGAAAAAATAAAAGCAATCCTGCCATAACAACGGGCGACAAAATACGTGAGGAAATTTTACCCGCAGTTTTAAATGCGATAAGTAAACCGGCAATGCTCAAAACATTTTGTGCCAGCAAAACAAAAAAATCGCTTTCCGAAAAAAACCGCAACACATAAATAAACATTGCATACAGCGGTGGCCTGCGTGTTTCTAAAAACATATCATGTGGTTTGTTCCAATCGCCTGCATACCACGAAGTATGTTCCGCAAAGTTTTTTGCCTGGTTTAAATACTCTGTGGAGTCAACCGACAGATAAATATTGCGCGAGTTAAGTGCATAAATAAAAAACGCAGCGTGAATAGCAGTAACAATAAAAATAAACAATACATATCTATTGCTAAAAAAACTTTTGGGCTGCAAAAGCATGTTTGCCTGATATTACTTCAGCAAATACATTTTACCCCAGCCTTTGCCAAAAAATTTATCGGCTCCTGAGTTGCGGTGCTCAATATCACTGCCGTCAATTTGTGATTTTACGCGATACAGGTAAACGCCTTTTGCAAGCTGATCGCCATACTGATCTTTGCCATCCCATGCATAATCTGTTATGTTGCGCCCAATGTGAATGTTGCCAAGTTCGGCCTGAGTAATTTCGCGCACCACCTTGCCGCTGATATTTAAAATCTGTATTTGCATGGCACTGGGAACTACCGATCCTGTAAGTGTAAATGCAAACCGTGTTGCAGTGGTAAACGGATTGGGGTAGTTCATCACATTTGTGATGGTGGATTTATTAATCACCTCAAATGAAATGCGGTAATCATTACTACCTGATAAATTAAACGATTCATCACGTGCCTGTGCCCTCAGTTCATAAATTCCATCTTCACTCAATACCGGATTATATTCTATTCTAAAACTGTTATCGGGCAGCACAGCAGGAGTCCACTTCAACAAGTTGCTTCCGGTGCCAGTTGATTGCGAAGGTTCAAAATACAATTGACGTTCTTCGTCATTTGGGTATTTTAAATACACATTCCACTTGGCAGTATCGTTTAATGCAAGGTATTTGTTTTCGTCTTTAAGTTTAATAACAATATTTGGTTTGGCAGAAACAATATCGCCATTCAAAATGTGTATTCCATCAAATGTAACATCAAGTATAGGGTTGGTAATATCACGGTTAACATTAAAACTGATTTTTGCAAAGTTGTTAAAGTGATATTGCTCCACCTGATCATTGCGGGGGTTAGCCTCAAGCCACAATGAGTTTAATCCGGGATAATTAAATGAGCTGAAATTTATAATAGCATTAAGCGTATCTCCTTTTGGTAGTGGCCTGAAGCGGGGCGAAGCAATATTTTTTCGCACATTGTTTTTATCATACAAATAAAAATCAACCAGCAAATCCGTCATATCGGTATTGCTCACGTTTTCTATGGGCATTTTCCATGTAATGGTATCGCCCTGCGAAACATCAGCCGAATAAAATTCCGACCCAAAAGGATTTACCACCGCTTCGGGAACTTCGGTGTAATAAATCTGCCACCTGTCCAGTTGTGGCGGGTCGCGCAGCACAGCATCTTCCATATAAGCACGCATGTATAAACGCGGATATATTGCATGGTTAATGCTTAATGGAAAATCGGCCTGTGTTGGCTGCACACCGGCATACAGCACAGCCTCGGCACCGGCAGTATCAATGCCGATAATATCAAGTGCAATGCTATCCTCGGTTACTGCTTCCAGGCTATGGCTTGCCCAGTGGCATTCATTCCACTGTATGGCAGGGCCTACCACTTCTGATGTTATAAATCCTTTATACCAGTTGCCACCAATGTAGGTGTCAAGAAAAATTTCGCGTGTGGTATCCGTTGGAGCAACTACCGAAATAGCACTTGAAGGGCTGCCTTTTTTAAAGAAGAAAATAAACTGTTTGGTTGAAGGAATAGTATCTGCATTTGCAATGCCATTTGCAGCAAGCGCATTAGTTAACGCTGCAGGCCATGTGGATACGTGATGGTCGGTAATGCTATAGAGCACAACATAATTTCCTGTTGGTATTTGATTAATCATAGAAGCAAGGCTATCCAACCCATTTAAAAAATTAGATGGCGCATTTTGATTTGCTGAAAATGCAAAAAATCCTTGTGATTGTCCGGGTCCCAACACGGCCTGGCATTGGCTGCCGTAAGGTGGATTCATGTTTGCAAATTCCTGATGCGTTTCTGTATTCCAGCTTTCAAGTGATATTGAATCCATAACAACAACATAAATGCTGTTGTAACTACAACCACCCGTTGCAATAAGCTGGCCATTTAGTCTTACCTCATTACTATATGCCCCTTGTCCGGGTATATCCCAGTTGTTTACTTTTAGTTCGGCTTTGGTGCTGTCAAATTCAAACAGCCACTGCGGCTTGTTGTAAATTACATTGCTGTATTTATCATTTTTAAATTGATGAAAATGTGCCTGGCTCCAGCCTGTTTTGCCGGGTATGTAAATAAAGGAACTTTCTTTCCATTTGAATGATGAAGGATAGGTTGCCGGATCAAGACTTACACGCCAGTAATACACGCGGCCGCTGTCGCAGGTAAATTGCAATGGCCATTTTACCACTCCACCTGTTTGGGTAATTAATGTGCTTTGTAAAAACGGTGATGAAAACGAATCGTTGGTATCAACTTCAAACTTGTAAATTTTTTCGGGAGCAAAAATATTATCGGTAGTTGCTTTAAGTATTACACTTGGGTCGGGCACAATGGCATATTTAAAAGGATACACAGGCGAAATATCGGATGAGATAATTTGCAATGGCACGTTTAGCAAGCGGTTATTTATTTCACTGCGCTCATTAATTAGGCCTGAGTAATCAACATACACATCAAAATAATTAAACCCTGCCGAGCGGTAAGCGTCAGTGGGCAATGTCAGCGTAAGCGTGTCTTTGTACGGTATGTATGCAAGCAGCGTGTCAATGGTTACCACATCATTGTTTGGAAATTTTCTTTCTACATGCACATAAAACGAATCGGCAACAGCCTTGCCTAAATTTGAAATAACAATGTTCATGTTAAATGTTGGCAAGTCGGTGGTTACATCGGTTGGTGAAAAGTAAACCGAAGGCTGATAAATGGCATAATCAGGAAGCGTATCGGTAAAAACCTTTATGGCCGGGTCGCCATGCAAGCCATTGCCCAGCGCAGTTGATTTAAAATACGGATTATATGTGATATAATATTCCTTAAACATAGAATCTATTGCGTGCTTAACCATAAACCCAACGCCTTTAGCATAATCGCGGTACGAAATATTTTTATAAAAATAAACCGAGTAGGGACCCAAATCATCAATGGTTCCCTGACTTGGCTTTGCAATAAAAGCAACCGAGCCTTGTTTAGGAAGCAAAACAAAGTCTTCGTTAAGCAAACGAGACGTTGTAAAAATATCGCCCACATTACATGAGTTGGCAATTACTACCGGATACTTTCCATCATTATGCCAGTCTTGCGGAGGTGCTGTGGCAATGTCAAAAGTAGAACCTGCGGCATGACCAAAAAAATTCATTAGTGCCACACCACTGTCAATACGTGCCTGTAACTCCAATGCCTGTATGTATTGAATAGGGTCAGTAGAAATTTTATAATAACTGGTTACAGTTCCACCAAAGCAGGTATCTATTATGATGGCTTTGTTTTGATCCATGTAATAGTTTATGTGTCCTTGTTCAGACGGGTTATCTCCGCCCACAAAATGCAGCACCTGTTTCATCCAGTCTTCTGCTGAAAGCTGTGCCGCTTCATTTGCCATGACTTTGTCAAGGTAATTTAAAACATCATTGGTGTTTTGTGCCGCAAGCCTGCCGGTGGCAAGCACCGGTGTATAAGTGGTATCAGCCGAAATATTTTTGTTGCTAAACATATAATCACTTGCAGGATTACCGTACGTGGGCACCAAACAAATTGCATCGGCTGTTGCATTGGCTCTAACTTCATCGTAGGTAACGGCTTTGCCTAATAAAAATAAATAGGCTGCATTAGCGTAGTTAGCAACAGCGTACTTACAAAAGTTTTTTATTGCCAGTGGATGTTTGTAAATTCCATAAGCAAACTGGTTGTACAAATCATCTACATCAACAAGCAAAGGATTGTGTGCAAGTGCACGATAGTTGCGGTACGTTTCGGCTGCCGTCCAAAGTTTTTTGTGCGACACAATTAAGTAATCATAATTGGGCTGTAGGTAATTGTAATTAATAAATCGCGCAAACTTATTTGGGTCAGCATCCGGGTTTACAGTTTCAATTTTAAAATCAGAAGTTGAATTAAATGTGGCATCGTCTGTTGTAAGCAGGCATTTTTTCTCAGCTCCGTTTGAAGGCACCAGAGCCTGCAACAAATTTCCATTTACAGCAGTTGTTATTTTTGAAATATCACCTCCGTCAATAACATAAATCCAGCGTGTGCTTGTGTTTCCATTTAAAAAATCGTTTATGTCGAGCCTTGCCTTTGTTGGGTCATTGGTGTAAAATAGCTGCAGTGTATTTGCTTCGCCAGTATATGCCAGTGCATGTGCATAGCGCATTTTTACAAAAGGAATGGATAAAATATTTGGATACGTTCCTGTTGTGGATGCATTAAAGTTTACGTTGGTGCCTGTGGTAAGAATACTGTTGGAAGGAACATTTAAGCTAAGTGTGTTAATTACGTTTCCATAATTATTAGGAGAATTATAAATGCTTGTTCCGTTTACATCAATGGTTAAGCTGTGATAATTGCCGGTGTTGTTTGCTGTAATAATTTTTAAATCAATTGCCGGCACAGGCGCTCCTGCAAAAGTGGAAACATTATCGGTATTAAGTGTAATTGTTCGCGCAGCGCTAAAGCCATTATCAGTAAAGCCTTCAAATTCTGAAAATGCTGGGTCGTAAGGCTCATTGGCTTTGCCACGATAGAAAACAGAAGTGAGAATTTGCAACGATTCTTTGAAGATATAATTCTGTGGTGTGTATGCGCTAAAATTTACATCCGTTTCTACTGTCATTCGTTTAACGGGGGCACCGCTAAAAAAATTTATGGTTAAAAAATATGCAGCCGTATCACAAAACAAACTGTAATAAGGGTCAATGTGATTATTGGGGTCTTCGTACAGTTGTGCGTCAAGCCATCCGTCATTTTTCTCTCCGTAAAATTCAATGTAATCAGCAGGATCAAACACGCCATCACTTTCACCGGCTACTGTTATTGCCTGCTCAATGCCTTTATGAAAAATCTGAAACTGTTTAGGATTTCCATTCACAAAAAAACCCGCAGCCTGCAGTGTATTGTAATCAAGTCTGTAAATTCCGTTTTTCCATACTTTAATTTTAAAGTATGGTTGCATGCTGTAAGGCTGCGAACCGTTAAACGCTATCCAATCATTGGCCTGCTGGGCTGTGCCCGTTAATGAAATTAAAACAAACAGTGCTATGTAAAATTTCCTCATGCCTTTTTTTGTTTATTGATAATTAATCGCAACGAAAAAACATTGGAGTATAAGTTTTGGTCGTTGCCGATGTTGGTTAATGCATAATCAATGCTTAGGCCTTTAATTTTAACACCTACACCAAAGTTTGGTTGCACGGTACGGTTGGTGCTTCCGTCAATATCGGTAACTTCTTGTATGTTATTTATTCCGCCACGCAAAAACACAAAATTGTTATATCCAATTTCCAACCCAAGTTTTGGGTCAAGGCTCATGGTTTTGGACTTAAGCAATGTGTTGCGTTTGCCGTCAAAGGTCAAATCAAAATCAAGAGCGGGCAGCACCGTAAATTTTTTTAAAAGAGTGGCTTTATACGATGCTCCAAAAATCAGGCGAGGCAAAGTAATCTCAAGCCCGTTTTCCGGAATTTCGTTTCCTGTTTGAGTAAAAACTTCTTTTGTTTTATCGTCAAGCGAATAGCTCCAGGCATTAAATGTGGAGGTTACATCTTTGGCAAATGCTCCAAGCTTTATTCTGTTTTTTTCAAACTGTAATCCGGCATCAAGTCCAAAGCCCCATGCTTTAGCAAAGTCGCCCACCTTGCGGTGAATCACTTTTAAGTTTGCACCGTAGGTAAGACCAATAATTTTTGTGCGTTGAGCATACGAAAACAAAAACGCATAATCAGCAGCCGAAAAAGTGGTAATACGGTCGTAATCCAAATTTCCGTCTTCGTCAACAAGTTCTATGGTATTGGGTATGTCATCAATTGCGAACCGAATGATGGATAAGCCAACGTGCCTCATGCTGTCAATAGGTGCTGCAAAAGCACCATAATCATATTTGGCAATGCCGGCAAAATATTCGCTGTGCATAAGTGCAAATTGCAAATCGCCTTTGGCATAATTTAGCCCGGCTGGATTCCAGTAACCAGCAGTAACATCGCTTACATGCGATACCTGAGCGCCAGCCATGCCCATTGCGCGTGCGCCAACGCCAAGCATTAAAAACTCATTGCTGTATTTAGGCGCCTGTGCATATAACTGTGTTGCAGATAGTAGAAGTAGTACAACAGCTGATTTTATTTTATTCGGAATGTGATTGGGTAACATACGATTTGTTTAACAAGTTAGACGGCTTTAACGGTAAAATCCGCTTTGAAGTATTGCAGAGCCAATTTTTATTTTTTCAAATTTATAAAATGCAATCCAAAATAGCATTGGTTTAAAATAATTTTCTAACATTGTTACCTCAATAAATGTTTTTGGTGGAAGTAAAGAAACACGTACCCAACTTACTTACTTGCTGCAATTTAGTATGTGGTGTTTTAGCTATTGTAAACATTGGCTTTGGAAGCACAGTGGTGGCAACAATTTTTGTTTTGCTGGCTTTGATATTTGATTTTTTTGATGGCTTTGCAGCCCGTAAACTTAATGTGGTAACAGCTATTGGAAAAGATTTAGACTCGCTTGCCGACATGGTAACTTTTGGTGTGGTACCAGGCCTATTAATGCTTTATCAGTTTAAGGATGCACATGCCTTTAACAGCGATAAAATTGGATACATTGCTTTGCTTATTCCTGTTTTTTCGGCATTGCGTTTGGCAAAGTTTAACAATGATACCCGGCAAAAGGAAGAATTTATTGGCCTGCCAACACCTGCCAACACCATACTTATTACTTCATTTGTTTTGCTTGCGCAGGTAGCACAGGCAAATGGACAAACGCATTTAATACCGGCCGGAAACACCCTTGCTGTTTATTTTACTCAAATGGTAACGCACATTTTTTCAAACAAAGTTCTTTATACCATGTGCTGCGTAATTTCATCCTTTTTACTTGTTGCCGAAATTCCAATGTTTTCGTTTAAGTTTAAAAGTTACGGTTGGCATGGCAATAAGGTGCGCTTTGCTTTTATTGCCATTGCGCTTGTGTTGTTTTTTGGTTTTTATTTAGCCGCTATTCCGGCAATCATATTTTTGTACATACTTTTGTCCATTCTTACACGTAAGCGCCAAACAGAAAAACGAATCCGGTAAACATAATCCAAACATATATTTATCATCCTGCCAAAATGAAATTTACAGCCGAAATTAATGTTATGCCACTAAAGGCATTGCTTGACCCTCAGGGAAAAACTGTTACTGCAAGCATGAAAAAATTAGAACTTCCGGAAATAGAAAATGTACGCATTGGCAAACACATTACCCTTGAAATAGAATCAGCCACAAAAGAAGAAGCAACTCAAAAAGTTGATCAGGCATGTAAAAAACTTTTAGCTAATCCCATTATGGAGTTTTATGAGTTTAGCTTAACGGCAAATTAACAACGTGTGTAAAGGCTAATTAGTCAAGCACACTCTTATCTTTTTTTTCAATAAGCAAATACATTTTTTCAACTACATCAAGCGTAATGGGGCAGCTTGTCATGTTTTCGGCATTTACATCCCATGCATGCGCAAAATCAGATTGTCTTATGTGAGGGAATCCACGGCAATCGCGCGGTCTAATTTCATAAATACTGCATGTGTTGTCTTTGTTTAAAAACTGGCAGGGCAGCGATGTGTTAAGCCAGTCGCCAACTTCATCTTTATAGAGCCACTTCTTTTTAAATTCCTGAGTAGTTATTTTTAAATGTCGGGCAGTGCGGTTTATGTCGGCAGCCGTCCAGGTTGGAGTCATCGTTTTGCAACAATTGCCACACGTTAAACAATCAATTTTAGCAAATGCTTTTTTGTCTAAAAGTTTTGCAGTGGTGTCAAGATTTTTAATTCTGCGTTTGCGAAGGCCTTTTAAAAAAGAGGTATATTTTTTTTTATTGCGCGCTGCCTTTTGCCTGAAAGTTTTTAAGCTCATTGATTAAATAAAAAATAAGAGGCGCAAATGTAAGGATACTGGCGAGACAGAAACAGAATACAAAAAACTTAACAGTTTTTATCAGGCATGTTTTTTTACCAATTGTTTTCGCACCCTGCTTAATGATTCTGGAGTAATGCCTAAATAGCTTGCAATCATGTGCTGCGGAAATCGTTGTGCAAAAGTTGGATAGGTTTTTAAAAAATCAAGGTAACGTTCTTCTGCGGATGCACTCATGCTAAACACAATTCGTTTTTGTGTTACACTTTGTCTGTTTTGCATCAGGGTTTGAAAAAACAAAGCAAGAGCAGGAATTTTTTCCAATGCCGACTTGTTGTTTAATTGGTCAATGAGTAAAACTTCAGAATTTTCGATGGCATCAATAAAATAAAGCGATGGGGTTTGGCGAGTAAAGCTGTCTATATCACTTATCCACCAGTTTTCTGGAGCAAATTGCATGATATGTTCTTTCCCCTTTGCATCAACCGTATAAAGCCTTAAGCAACCTCTAATAACAAATGCTGTGTATTTACATACTTCGCCTTCGCGCAATAAAAATTGGTGTGGCTTAAAGTTTTTTTTAATAAAAAGAGAAGCCCAATAATTAAATTCAGAATCGGTTAACGAAACTTTTTTTTCGAAAAAATAATTTCTGAATTTATCCATTTTAGTTGAAAGGATATAATGAGTTGTAACAAATTAAAATTTTAACTCAAGTCCAATGGGGCAGTGGTCGCTTCCCATTACATCGGCATGTATGGTTGCATTAACAATAAGCGGTTGCATTTCTTTTGTTACCATATAGTAGTCAATTCTCCAACCAACATTGCGCTCGCGTGCGCGCGTTATCTGGTCCCAGTAGGTGTATTGTTTTGGTTCTTTATTAAATTCTCTAAAAATATCAACGTAGTTCATGGCAATAATTCTGTCTATCCATTCACGTTCAATGGGCATAAAGCCTGATGTTTCTGTGTTTTCTTTAGGCCGGGCCAAATCAATTTCTTTGTGAGCAGTGTTGTAATCGCCACAAATAATTATGTTTTTTTTTCGCTTACGCATAAACTCAGTTCGCTTAAACAGTTCAGCATAAAAATCCAGCTTATATTTAACACGCTCAGGCCCACGCCCACCGTTTGGAAAATACACACAGTATAAAATAAATTTACCTAAATCCATTTCTATCACCCTACCTTCTGAGTCAAATGCCGGAATGCCAAAGCCGTTTACCACATTTGATGGTTCGTGCTTTGTGTATATTGCTACACCGCTGTATCCTTTTTTTTCGGCCGGATTAAAGTAACTTGTATAGCCGGGGATGTTTTTTATTTCGTCTTCAAGCTGGTCAGGTTGCGCTTTGGTTTCCTGCAGGCATAACACATCAGGTTGTTCTTTTGCAACCCAGTCGCCCAATCCTTTTTTCCACGATGCGCGTATGCCGTTAATGTTCCAGCAAAGGATTTTAAAATTTTTTGAGGACATACAGTTTTAATTTAGGTTACTTATTTTTCTAATTCGCGTAAAGCAAGGTAGGTCATCAACCCCACACCTGTTTCCAATGCTCTCTCGTCAATATCAAAGGTTGAAGTATGTACCGAAGAAGTTATTCCTCTTGTTTCATTGCGTGTTCCAAGTCTGTAAAAACAGGCACTTGTTTGCTGCGAGTAAAACGCAAAATCTTCAGCCGCCATCCATATATCCAGGTCAAGTACATTTTCCTTTCCCAAAAACTCAACTGCCCCTTGACGGGCCGAAGATGTAAGTTGTGGTTCGTTTATTAAAGCCGGATAACCACGTTCAATTTTAAAATCAACGGTGCCACCCATGCCTTCAGCAATTGCTGTGGCCATTGCCATAATTTTAGTGTGCGCATCGTTGCGCCATTGCTCGTCAAGTGTGCGAAAAGTTCCTTCAAGATAAACCGTATCTGGAATAACATTGGTGGCGCCATTAGCAATTATTTTCCCAAATGAAAGTACACTTGGCATGGTTGGGTTTGCATTGCGACTTACAATTTGTTGCAGTGACACAATCATGTGTGATGCAATTAAAACCGGATCAATGTTTAAATGAGGCATGGCACCGTGTCCGCCTTTGCCTTTTATGGTAACATAAATTTCATCCGTACTTGCCATATACACTCCGCTTCTAAAACCAACTTTGCCGGTTTCAATTAATGGCATTACGTGTTGTCCTAATATGCCTGCAGGCTTTGGATTTTCAAGCACACCTTCTTTTATCATCAGTGATGCCCCACCGGGTAATTTTTCTTCTCCCGGCTGAAAAATAAGTTTTACAGTTCCTTCAAATTCATTTTTTAATTCGTTCAGTATTTTTCCTACACCAATCAATGATGACGTATGCACATCATGCCCACAGGCATGCATTACCCCTTCATTAACCGACTTGTATTCTACATTATTGGTTTCAACAATTGGAAGTGCATCAATATCACCGCGTAAGGCAATAGTTTTTTTAGTGGGGTTTTTTCCTTCAATTAAAGCCACAATTCCTGTGGTGGCCATTTTTTGTTTTTTGTCAATGCCAGTCTCTTCTAATTTTTCCCAAATAAATTGGGATGTATTAAACTCTTTAAAAGATAGTTCAGGATTTTTGTGCAAATGCCTGCGCATTGTAACCACGTTGCTGTGGTAGTTGCTTGCAAGGTATTTTATTTTTTCCTTATCCATTGCAGATTTGATAAGGGTCAAAAATAGTTTTTATTGTTTCTTGTAAAACAAAAATAAAACGGCATGAAAAAGAAAGAAACGGATATTAATAGGCTCTTGCCCTGCCAGCATCTGTAAACGTTCCGGCAGGGTAAAGTTTAGGATTAAAAGTTACTTTAATGCGATGCTTGGAAACCAGGTTTAAAAAAATGTAAGGCAAATAATTTAGTCCTCTTAAAAAGCGCCTTCGGAGTTTATTCTCCTTTCGTGATAAAATTTTGTCCAGAATTTTGCTATGTGTTTTATGGCTGTAATCATATAAATCATCAAGCACATTCATTTCTAAATAATACCTGCCACGTATGTGACCAAATATTCGTGAGCGGGTTTCGCGGTCGTATTTTGCAAAATGCTCTTTATACGCATCAGGAACACTAAGCCCGTTTAGTAAATGCGAAAGCAAGGTATATTCAAAATGGTAAGTAGGGGAGGCAACCTTTATTCCAAGTTCGTTTTTTACTGCATAGCGCAATACTTCTTTTTCGTCCATTATAAAAATTCCTTTGCGCACCAGGTTGGTTATAACATTTAATTCAAAAACAAAACCATCGTTAAAGGTTATAATTACACAACCGTAATATGGTTTCTCAATAAGGGATAAACTTTTTATTTGTGGAGATGCTCCAACTGCTTCTAGCACTTTTTTGTACTGCGATTTTGAAATCAGCAGCATTATGTTTTCATCGTTATACTCATGTAGGGTGGTTGCCGCAAATCGCAACACAGCATAATTGAGTGTTGAAATTTTCTCAAAAAAATATTTTAAAAAAACGTTACGGTCTTGCATTGTGCCAACTTTAGTAAAACCACAGAGCTGCTTTTTTTAACATCCTTGGCACCAAACGTATTTCTGCCTCGGCTTGCTGTTGCCCTTTTAATACTCTAAATCTTCCTGTTGTTTCCGCGCCAGCGTAGTTTTTATTTTCTGTCATTGCATTAAGAACAAAAAACATGTTATCAATCTGGTAATCGTTCTTAATCATTTCGGCCTGGCTGATTAGCTCCTGTGAAGTGGTATTTGCTTTTACAACGTACAAATTCAGGTCACTGGATTTCATCAGCGGTATGGCATCCATATAATTGCTAACCTCTGGAGTGTCGAACAACACTATGTCATAGAGCTTCTTTATCTCATCAATAATGTTGCCAGTTTTGGTTGAAACCAGCAAAGTGTTAATACCTTTTTGTAACTGGCCGGCTGTTAGCAGGTCAACATTGGGTATTGCGGTAATGTTTATGGCTTCGTGTAAATGGGTTTTGTTTTGGTAAATGTCCGACATGGTATTTTCAACCTTAACATCAAACGCTGTTTCTAAAGTTGGGTTTACAGGATTCATGTCAACTAACAGCACCTTTTTATCAAGCGATGCAAATGAGCGGGCAAGATTTTGGGCAACTGTTGATTTTCCTTCGCCCTGTTGGGTTGAGGTTACGGTTACCATTTTAATTTCCTGCTTTTGCGACATCAGTAAAATTTTGGTGCAAAGATTCATGTACGGCTCTTGCATATAGCCCATGCGACCCGTGTTTTCGATGTTGGCAATAAATGGGATGCTGGTAACGCGTTGTAACTCTTCGCGGTTGCTGATTTTTGATTTTGTTTTTGAACGAACAAATAAATACGATATGCCCAGTGCAAAGGCCGATGCCAATGCGCACACCCAAATTGAAACAGGACTTGGAGATATGGGTGTTGTTGGTATTACGGCATCTTCGATAATGTATGATGCTGCTGATACAACAGGAGCTGCTACCATGGCTTCGGCACGTTTTTGAATCAAGAAGTCGTAAAGTTTTGTGTACAGATATACATTTCGGTTTAGCTGCTGCAATTCGCTTTCGGTTTCGGGCATTGATTGCATACGGGCTTTGTTAACTGCTATTGCGCCTGCAATTGTTTCTTGCTTTACAGCTAATTTTTTACGTGTGTTGCGCATACTTTCAGCAAGCATATCTTTTAATGCATCAATTTCTTTATCCACTTTTGTCAAATCGGCTCCCTGTTCTTTTAGTTGTTGGCGCTCGGCTGCTTTGTCGTTTAGTTTTAAATAAGTTTCGGTATAAATTAAATCGTTAATGGTTCCATACTCAGGCGAAATAGAATTTACATGGCGGTTTTCGCGCAAATATTCACTCATGTTATCCAACGCAGCCAATTGCATATCCACATCCACTTTTTGTACCTGCAACTGACCTAAAGTATTTAATGTTGCACCGGCTTGTTGTGGCAAATCAAATATGTTGTTGTTCATTTTGTAATCGGTAATGGCTTTTTGAGCGCCATCCAACTCATCACTTACATGCGCAAGTTGTGAGTTTATTTGTTGAATGTTTGCCTTAACTAATTCGTCATTATTAAACGATTCGGAAGTTCCGTAGGTGTGAGCAACTGCATTTACCAATTGATATGCTCTTGTTGGGTTTTCGTCTTTGTATGTAATTTTTATAACATTCGAATTGTCATGAACTGGCTGTGCGTTAAAATTTTTGTTCGAATATTTTTCGGCAAGCGCAGCGTTTGAATAAATAGTAAATCCATATTTATCTAAACCGTTAAATGCAGCAGCATCAAATGCAGATGTTTTTGAAACAATAAGGGTAATAAATCCAAGGTCTATCTCTTTATCAAACCCTCCGCTGCGTTCCATTGGAATATTGCCAGCATTGTATAAAAGTGTAAACTGATTGTCGTTGGTTACATTAATTTGAAAAGGCTGGCTGTAAAACCCCTTTTCCTGTATGCTGTATTGAACCCTGATGGGAGAATTGCCATTTAGTTCTGTTTTATGGAGTAAACGTGTGGCAGTGTACTCCACATTCATATCCAAGTTGGTTACAGCTTTTTCAAGCAGCTTTCGCGAACGGATTTTTTCAGCATCGCTGTCAGCTTTGTTGCTGTTATTGTTTGATGTAGCATCTACAGTTTTTATAGTAGCCTGAGCCTGATATATAGCCGGGTTATAATACTGATACAACATGGCACCTATTGCTCCAAGGCATAAGCAGAAAAATAAAAATGCTTTGTGATGTTTAATTTTAGCAATCACACTTTGTAACGTTAGTTTTTTCGAAGTCATTTTAAATATGAGTTGATTATAAAGTACCTAAACTGAAATTGCCAACGCTTGGTTACGTTTTTCGGTATTTTATTACATATAATTTCAAAATGTTTATAAAACCGTAACCCTGTATTTTTAATTGCGTATGCAGGCAGTTTTTTATTTAATCTTGGGCATTGAAAAATAAGAAGATTGAATATCGAACAATCGTACATTGAATTTGAAGTAAATCAAACCCTTGGAAATTTTAGGTTATATCTGCGCCACATTAATTGGTGTTTCGCTAGGAACACTTGGCAGTGGCGGCTCAATTCTTACTGTGCCTATAATGGTTTACCTGATGCACATTAGCCCGGTTACTGCTACGGGCTATTCACTTTTTGTGGTGGGGCTTACCAGCTTGTTTGGCTGGATAAATTATACGCGCAAAGGATTGGTGCATTTAAAAACAGCGGTAATATTTGCTGTGCCATCACTGGTTTCTGTTTTTTTAACCAGAAAATATGTAATGCCGCTAATACCCGATGTTATTTTTTCATCGGACAGCTTAACGGTAAATAAAAATCTTTTTATAATGCTGCTGTTTGCGGTATTAATGGTGATAGTGGCTTATAAAATGATTAAAAAAGATAACCTCGAAAAAGAAGAAGAAAAAAAAGATGTTCCACATTACAGTTGGGTAATGCTTATTGGGTTTTTTACCGGAATACTTACCGGCATAGTAGGCATAGGCGGAGGTTTTTTAATTATTCCGGCTCTGGTTTTTTTTGCTCGCATACCTATAAAAATGTCGGTAGGAACTTCTTTAATGATTATTGCAGCCAATTCATTTATTGGTTTTGCTGGCGAAATTTCTACTGGTAGTTTAATTGATTATAATTTTTTGCTCCGTTTTTCAGCATTTTCTATTTTAGGTATCTTGGTGGGAAGTAAAATTTCAGCCCGCATTTCGTCAGATGGGCTTAAGCGTGCTTTTGGGTGGTTTGTGTTGCTAATGGGTGTGGCTATACTTATAAGAGAACTTGCATTTAGCTAAACCGCACCGCGCTAAACCACTAATAGCCCCATTGCGAATCTTGCAATTCTTGTAGCCGCGTAATATTTTTTAGCTTTTATCATAGGCAAACTTATAATAAATAATGCTTAGTGGCGTAAGAAAATCATAAAATGCATTTTGCAGGTAACAGCACTCTTTGTTTCTTTGACCCATTAATCAACAAATATCATATACACATGAAAAAGTTTTACAACAAAACAATTAATTACGGAACTGCACTTATGTTTTCTGTAATGATGATGCTTGCCATGGCAGGCAAAACCAATGCGCAGGGCACAAGTTGCTTTGCTTATTTTACCTATGCCGTAAATGGGCAGGTGGTAAATTTTTACGATACATCATGGACACAAGCCGGTAACATCACCAGTTGGGCATGGACATTTGGCGATGGCACCAGCGGCACCGGACAATATCCAGTGCACACCTACAACGGAACAGGCCCCTTTTACACTTGTTTAACTATTACATCGTCACTTGGCTGTGTTGATAGTTTTTGTCAGATGGTTTATCTAAATCCATGCAACTTAACCGCAGTAGCAGTTTACGACAGCATTCAATCATTAGTGATGGTAAATGCAACAGGAGGAACAGCACCCTATACCTATTTATGGAGCAATGGTTCAAATCAACAAGCCACCACAGCTACACAGCCGGGTGTTTACTGCTGTACTGTTACCGATGCTAATATGTGCACAGCTACTGCTTGTGTAACCGTAGGCGGTGGTGGAGGTTGCCAGGCATTTTTTGTTTCCTCTCCTAATGGAATTCCAGGCACCGTTTTTTTTAATAATGGAAGTTCTGGAAGTTATACAAGTTTGTTGTGGAATTTTGGCGATGGCACTACGTCAACTTCACAATTTCCAACCCATACCTATCCCGGACCGGGATTGTATTATGCCTGCCTTTCTTTATACAATAGCGGTGTAGTATGCGATACCTATTGTGATTCAGTTTATGTTCAAGGAAGCACACTAGGGAATTCTATGGTTTGTGGATTTGTTTTTAATGACCCTAATACCAATGGCGTGTTAGATGGTGGTGAAACCGGAATAAGCAGTCAACTTGTTTACCTGTATGGAAACGGAGTACAACAAACCACCCAAAGCAATGCGGGTAATTATAGTTTCAGCAATCTTGCTGCTGGTACTTATACTATTGTTGCGTGTGTAAATCCACCTAACTCTCTTACAGTTCCTTTGGATACTGGTGGTTGTGGATATTACACTGTAACCATTGGTGGTAATGATACCATTTGCGGTTTTGATTATGGTGTGGCGCAAACATCGGTTATCATTGAGGGCACAGTGTTTATTGATGTAAACAATAACGGTGTTTACGATGCCGGTGATAGCGGAATTCCTTATCAAACTGTTCAGGTAGGAACTCAATCAGCATATACAAACAGTAACGGTGACTATTCTATTTATTTCCCTGCCGGCACTTATACCGCAAGCTATACTCCCCAAGGCGTGTATGCACCTTATTCGTTAACTACACCGGGCAGCATAACCATTGCAGCTACAACCATAGGTGCTACTTATGGTGGAAACAACTTTGGAATTTTTATTCCTCCCGGAAGCGTAAACCTTTCGGTAAATATTATTCCACATACCACAGTTACTCCTGGTTTTCCAGCTTGGTATGATATACAGGTGTGCAATGTTGGCGTGGTTCCTACTGCAGCTACACTTACCATGGTATATGATGGTGGATTAACATTAGATTATGCAAGCCCTGCTCAGAGTTCCAATAATACTTCAACCCATACACTTACCTGGAACTTGCCAGCTATAAACCCCGGAAGCTGTGACTACATATGGGTTGATTTTAATGCATCTTCGGCTTATGTTATAGGCACAAGCGTTATTGAACTTGTAAACGTAAGCCCAACCATAGGTATTGATATTGATAACAGTAACAATACCGATACCACACACCAGATTGTAACAGGCTCATGGGATCCAAACAACAAGCTAAGCGTAAAAACAAATACCATCGATCCTAATTTCCAAACAATATCATCGGTTAATCCTAACCAGGAAATAGAGTACACCGTTAATTTCCAAAACATGGGAACTGCGGCTGCTCAAAATGTGGTGGTAATTGATAACCTGAGTGCCGATTTGGATGCAAACAGTTTTCAATTAATCGGATCAAGCCATAATGGTGTTGTAACCCGCAATGGAAATGTAGTTACTTACACATTTGCCGGAATAGGATTGCCCGACTACATTACTGACGAACCCAACAGCCACGGCTTTGTTGCCTTTAAAGTAAATGCCATTAACGGATTAGCTGCCGGACATCAAATCAGTGATTTTGCTGATATCTACTTCGACTTTAATTCGGCTGTAACTACCAACAATGCCATTGTTACATTGGTAAACCCTACCGGATTGAGCGAATTTGCAGAAGGCAATGCCCAGATAGCTGCCTATCCTAATCCTGTTAGCGACAATGCAACACTTCAATTTAACGTAATTGAAAAGGCTTTGGTTAAAATTGAATTGATTGATGCAACCGGACGTGTGGCAACACAACTTGTGAATGAGCAAATGAATGCCGACACACAACAGGTTAGCCTTAATGCCAGTTCATTTGCAAATGGTATGTATGTAATCAAGCTAACGGTTAATGGCCAGTCATCGTTTTCAAAAATTTCTATTAATCATTAATAAATAAACCTTTTTTTAGTGTGGTAATTGAGGATTAAAAAACATCCACACGTATTTGCTTAATTGGTTAGAATTAAAGCCGCCCTTTTTTCAGGGGCGGCTTTTTGGTTTTTAATCATTTTATAACAATTGCCTAATGTTGGCTCAATACCCCAAGCCTATTTTTGAACCATGAAAAAATCAGGCTGGGTAATAATCCCGTTATTTATTATTTTTTTGATTAATGCTCTTGTAAAGAAGAAGGAATTTTTAGCACCCGAGAGTTTGGCTGCTTGCTCAAACTGTTCTGTTTCAACAGAAGAGGACTGGAATGAAAAAGTCATTGCCGCAGGCATTGGCTCAGAGGGTATCTTTTTCTAAAGCAACAGTTTTTCTGTAAAAGAAACTTGTTTACAAGGAGTTGTTTTTGCTTTCAAAACGGTTTTACGTTTTGTTTTATTTAATGTGCTGTTAACAAATTAGCGTTTGCGCTTAACAGAAAGGTAATGTTTCCTTTATTGTAACTAAATTTTTGTATGTCACTTTTGCGCACGTTACAAAACATACACACAACGTTTTGTTTTGAAATGTATATCGGTATGCGATTACCATTTAAACCAATCATAAACCAAATTAAAGTATAATACGATGAAAAAGTTAATTACTGTTATAGCCTTGCTTTGTGCGGGCTTTGAAACGAACGCCCAAAACGGTCTCGAAAACATTGTTGTGGAAACTTATTATATATCCGATGCAAACGATTCAATTGAAAACGATGCAGTCGGAGTAAGTGTTGGTGCTTTACCTGTGGGGTCCGTAACTTACAGGATTTATGCAGATATGCTACCAGGCTATAAATTTCAGGCAGCCTATGGTGTTGATATATCTCCTTTTGGTGGAGCACCATCTGCAGGCGATCATGAGTTACGTATTCAAACTTCCACTTTGTTTTTTAATAACGAAGACAGGGGAGCCATACATCCAACATATACCAAAGCGCAGGCCGAAGACAATACTGTAATGTTAGACTCCTGGTTATCGGCTGGCGGAGGTTGCGCAGGCAACAAGGGAATAATGAAAATATATGATAACGGAATTGCAACCGTAGTTAACAGCAGTGGTGTGCTACAGAATAGTGTTGCAGCCATTGGAATTCCTCTTACACAAGAAGATGGTTTGCTGATTGGTGCTCCTGAAGCAGTTACCGATGTGGGTATTTCAACCGAAGTGTTGATGTTCGATAGTCAGAATGATGGTACCAACGGCCCGGTGTTTTCTACATGGAATGGTTCATGGGCTTCTCTAAATGGCTCTATGGGACCAGACAGTGCTGATAATAAAGTGCTCATTGCTCAAATTACAACCAACGGTGTTTTTTGCTTTGAGCTGAATTTACAAATAGGTACTCCATCTGGTGGAGTTGAAAACTACGTAGCGCAAAATCCTGTAGGGAATGAAATTATGATTCCATCGCTAACATACTGTTCAAACACCGTTGGTGTTAATGCCAATACTGCTGGTTCTGCAAGTTTCAACATTTTTCCCAACCCGACAAGTAACTTTATTTTAATGCATTGGGGTGCTAAAGACAATACTTATCATAATATGAGCTACACTATTTATGATGTAGCAGGCAAGGCAATTTTATCTCGTATGCTTCCTTTTACTTCTGATAAAGAAAGTACACGCATTGATGTGAGCCAACTCTCTTCGGGCTTGTACTACATCGCTTTAAACACTGATGGTGTAGTTTCTGTCAAGAAATTTATTAAGCACTAATACTTAGGATGGTTTATAAAAGCGTTTCTTAAAATTGTAAAACCTGTTTTCTCGAAACGCTTTTGTTTTTATAGCCAAACAGTCCAATGAAAAAGTTTTTTTCGCTCCTTCTTCTTATCTCCGCTTTCTCTTTTGGTATTAGCTGCGCGCAGGGAATTGTGCGTGGTAAAATAACAGATAAAAACGGTGAAACCATTATTGGTGCCAGTGTGGTGCTTAAAGCAAATAAGGGAATAGGTGTGGTTACCGATTTTGATGGTAACTATTCACTCAAAATAACAGATGCCACTCCTCAGGTTCTTATTATTTCGTTTGTGAGTTTTAAGCCAATTGAAGAAACCGTTAACCCAATGAATGGCGAGGTGATTATTAAAAATTTTGTAATGCAAAGCGCTGCGCAGGAGGTAGGGGAGGTTAAAATTGTTGCAAAAGCAGTAAAAGCACGCGAGTACTATGTGGAGAATATGAAACGCAATTCGGCCACCACCATTGATTATGTGAGTTCAGAAACAATGAAAAAAACAGGCGATGCCAGCGTTACCGCTGCCGTTGCGCGTGTTACCGGAGTATCAACAAACGGGGCTTTTATTACAGTGCGCGGAATTGGCGATCGTTATGTAAAAACTGCAATTAATGGTGCACGCATCCCAACCCTCGACCCCTTTACCAATAATATAAAACTTGATTTGTTTCCATCAAGCTTGGTTGATAATATTCTGCTTACAAAAACCGCCAGTCCCGATTTGCCGGGCGATTGGGCAGGTGCCTATCTTTCGGTAGAAACCAAAGATTATCCCGAACAATTAAGCATTAATCTCGAATCAACATTTGGTTATAATAATCAGGCAACGTTTAAAGATGTACGAGCTTCTGACCATAGCAAAACAGATTGGCTTGGGTACGATAATAATTTCAGAGATCGTAATCATGCTTCGTTTTCAGAAGCAAATATGGCTCCTTCCACTTATCAGGAGCTTGTTGCATTGGGTCTTGAGGATTATTATAACGCCATGGGAGTAAATGCTAACAACTGGACACAGGATCAGGCAAACGGTGATACGTATTTTAAACTTGGTTTGGTTCAACTCGGGTTGCTTGCACCGGCTTTGATAAATGATGCCGAGGCGGTTGCTGCTGCAAAGGCCGAATATGTAAATGGCAATTATAAGAGTAACGCATTTTCAAAAATAAATACGAATACGGCAGCAACAGGTAAATCGTTTGCCAATAACTGGAATACATATAAGCGACAAGCACCATTAAACTTTAGCCAGAGCCTAAGTATAGGCAACCAGATAAAATTTTTTGGTAAGCCGCTTGGCTTTATTGCAGGGGTGCGCTACAGTACAGCAACACAGTACGATCCCGAAAGTGTTTCTAACAGAGAGTCTCCTGTTGATGATGGTACCAATTCAGGAAACTACATTCTTGCTCCTACATCGCTCACTAAGCAGGATGTAAGCCGCGAAACAAATGGTTGGAGTGCGCTGGCAAACGTGGCCTATAAGTTTAATTCCAATCATAGCATCGCTTTGCTTTTTATGCCAAACTTTACGGGTACCAATAACGTGCGCTATGCCTTTGATGATGCCGATTCAATGACCATAAAATACTATCAAACGCAGTTTTATGAGCAACGCAGGCAATTAATATATCAGCTAAAAACAGAGCATTACATACCTGGCCCCAAAATAAAAGCGGAACTAAATGTTTCCTACACGCGGGGTAACAGCAGTGCGCCTGACTTTAAAAATTTGCAGTATGATAAAGTGGTTACTGAAAACTATTACAGAATTGGAAGAGGTATAGGTGATGAAGTAAGACGATACTACCGGTACCTTGATGACAATTTATTTGACAGCAGACTGGCTTTTGAAATACCGTTTAAAACAAATGTTGCCGGCACACGCAAAGTTAAAGCAGGCATTGCATACCAGCGAAACAATAAAGAAAGCAACCAGTACAGCTATGGCGTTGAGCTGGGACCACACAATGCGCCTCTGCAAAATGAAGACATAAATGCATACCTGGATGATACCAAGTTTGAAATGTATCAATATACCGATCAGTTTGGGCAAACCAGCAACACGTTTGATGCCTACTACGTGCCTTATACAAATATTGCCGATCATACTATTGGATACAGTGCTGTGCAGGCAGCATTTGCAATGCTTGATTATTCTATTACACAACGCATACGCATTGCCGGTGGATTGCGGGTTGAACATTCTAAAACATTTGCTGATGTTTTCGCATTTGATTCGGCAGGATATGCCGCCAATGATCCGCGCAGGTTTTATAAAAGTGGTGAGCCACTGGTGAATGCTGCCAAATTAAATACAACCGATTTACTGCCGAGCATTAACCTTATTTATAAAATTAAAAACAGCGAGGATGCTCCCTGGAATTTGAGGTTAAACTACAGCCGTACCGTTGCCCGCCCAAGCATACGCGAGCTAAACGAAGTGGCGATTTATGATTATGAGTTTCGCGCCTATGTATTCGGCAACGCCCAGCTTAAACCTGTTACTGTTGATAATTATGATGTTCGTTTCGAAACCTATTTTACCACGGGTGATAACATTTCGCTAAGTCTGTTTTATAAGAATTTTAAAAACCATATCGAGCTGGTTAATATGGGAGGATACACATGGCAAAATGTGGATAAGAGTTATTGTACGGGTATTGAGATTGAAGGCAGAAAATCTGTTACAAAAAACCTGGAGTTTCGCGCCAATGTTTCTTTCATTAAATCAAATTCAAAATTTGTTCGCAAGCGTATGGAGGTCAACGAAGGCCCACGGGTATTTATTCCTGTTGACACAGTAAGCCGCTCCCAGTTTGGACAAGCCCCGTACGTTATAAACGGAATGATTACCTACAACTTCGACAGCCTGGGCATGGCGTTAACGCTTGGTTACAATGTGCAGGGTGCACGGCTTGTTATTGCTAGCGATAATAAAGAAAGACCTGATGTATATGAGTTGCCCCGTCATTTATTTGATATTAAAATTACCAAAAAGCTGGGTAAACATTTTGGCGTAAGCTTTACGGTAAAAGATGTGTTTAACGCACCCACTAGGCGCAGCTATAACAATAACGATGGATTCACTTTAGATTATGATAAATACCGCTACGGTACCAATTATCTTCTTGGACTCTCATACAAATTATAATAACAGTATTATGAAATATGCTCTCTTAATAATCTTTACACTGTTTGCTTTTACACTGCAGGCGCAAATAGAAAACGTTGTTGTTGAAACATATTATGTAAGCGACTCACTTGATGCAACAGACACCACTGCCGGGCGTGTGCTGGATGCAGGCAGCAAAACGTACCGCATTTACATTGACCTTGCTCAGGGAAGCAAGCTCAAAAAAATATTTGCTGACACATCGCATCAGCTTTCAATAATCTGTACCGATAATATTTACAATAATATTGACAGGCCTTCGGCTTACTTTGGATACCTGATAAACAAAGCATGGTTCAATTCCAACCCTACGCTGGCTCTTGATAGCTGGTTAACGCTGGGGCGTGGTGCCAAAAACTATACAGGGGTCTTTAAAGAAAATGATACCGATGGTAGTTTCATCGGAGGCGCCAATAACAACGGGGGTAGTAGCGGTGTAGCAGGTGGAATTTTAGTTAATAACAATGCCGCTGCCGGAATACCGCTTTTAAATGCCGATGGTTTAATGCCCGACACTGCCACCCTTTCTCAATGGCTTGATGATGGCTTTAAGGATACCAATGGAGACGACAGTACCGTATTGGGAAGTTTTAACCAGGGAAATAAATTTATCAGCAACAATTGCTTCCTCCAGCAAAACAGCGGTGTGGTGGGTGATGCTGCTGATAACAAAGTACTGGTTGCACAAATAACCACAAGAGGGGAAATAGCATTTGCGTTAAATGTGGTAGTAGAGGAGCCGGGAAATCCGCTTCCGGTAGAAGTAACCTATGTAGCTGCTCTTGCACAGGGCGAGGTTAGCAGCAGCACCTTGCAGGTTAGCCCTTGGCTAACCTACCCTACAGCCTGCGGCTGCCGCGACCCACATTATATCGAGTACAATGCAGCGTATGCATGCGATAATGCCGACAGTTGCAAACACCCTGTTGTGTTTGGCTGCATGGATACACTGGCTTGTAATTATGACCCTTTGGCTAACTACAATATAACTTCCCTTTGCTGTTATCCCGGCAGTTGTAGCGATCGCAATCTTGAAACAATTTGTCCTGTACTTAATAACGAACGCAAACGAGTTGACAACAGCACCCTTTATCCTAACCCCGCAAACAACTTTATTGTTTGGAACATTCCTGCCGGTGTCGAATCCGAAACAGCATACACTATTTTTAACACATTAGGAGTAGCAGTGCTGCATGGTAATAACGGGAAAAACGCAGCTGCAATTGAAAGTAAAATAAACATTGCAGCATTGACGGCAGGCCTGTACAGCATAAAATTAAGCGCAGGTGATGCCTACACTGTTAAAAAAATTATAATTCAATAGCACATGAATACAGTTGTGTTTATTTTAAAAAATAATTCCAAACTTCTGTTTTGCATAGTGGCTTTGCTGCTGCTTGTATTTTTTGATAGCTGTAAAAAGAATAATCCGGAGCCGGAAACTGTTATTGAAACGGATAGCATTACAGATATTGACGGCAATGTGTACAAAACCGTGAAAATAGGTAACCAGTGGTGGATGGCCGAAAACCTCCGCGTAACCCGATACCGTAACGGATATTTTATCCCCGAAACTAAAGACAGTGCCGGCTGGATACAAAAAACTACTGGAGCCTATTGCCTGTACGAAAACAATCCCGCTACTGATAAATCATTAGGATTGTTATACAACTATTATGCTGTTACCGATACCGGCAACATTGCCCCGAAAGGATGGCACATACCCACGGATGCCGAATGGAAACAATTGGAAACGCATCTTGGCATGAGCCAAACCGAATGTGATAAATCAGGTTGGCGTGGCGCGAATGAAGCGGATAAACTCAAAGTCAAATCGCCACAGGGCTGGACTCAATTTGAAAATGTGTGGAGCACTAACGAAAGCGGGTTTACTGCACTTGCCGCAAGCTGCCGGCTGCAAAATGCTGAATTTGGCCAGCCCGGTTTATTTAGCACCGGTTTTTGGTGGACAGCAACCTCCAGTAATGGGGATGATGCATACTACAGGTATCTTGATTATAAAAACAGTACCATATACCGTTCTCAAGCTCCTTTAGTTTATGGAATGAGTATAAGGTGTGTTAAAGATTAAAGCTTTAAACAAACAAAGCCCGCCAAATATTTGGCGGGCTTTGTTTGTTTAGCGAAATAGTTACTTTTTCCCTTTTGCCGGGGCGGCCTTTGCCGGTTTCGCTTTTTTGGCCGTATCTTTTTTCTCCTTTGCAGCACTGGCCAGCTTAGTTGCAATTTTAGTATGCAAGCCCGCAATCAAAGCAGCCTGGCTTGTTAAATTTGTATCAATAGCTGCAAAATCAGGTTTCTTTTTCCTCAGTTCTTTCACTACTTTTTTACTTAATGACTTTACCTTCGAAATAGTTTTTTTTGCTGACATAGTATGAATGTATTATGGCGTTTATAATTAATGATTTAATAACAGCACCGCAAAAGTATTCCTATTAGCCACATTCCAATATTAAGTTTTTAGGTATCCCGCCCCACCCTTCAATAGCCCCACCCTTCAATAGCCCCGCCTTCAATAGCCCTTCCCTTTAGGGCGTGGATAAATTTCACCCCCACAGGGCTTTAGCCAAAAATCGGCAAACCCTTAAATAAAAACCATCTTTTCTGCTGCGCTTCATCATGCCACCACCACTTTTTATCCTCACATAAAACTTTTTTAAAAAAAATTCCAAAATAGATAATGGCATCCCAAACCCATTAACCACTTTAGGAGCAACCTAAATTACCTTCCATTATGGATTTCTCTGATTACAAAATTCACTTGCTTTTAAGGCTCGAAACCATCATGGCACAATCAGATATAACACCTGCCCAACTGGCCACATTACTAAACAGAAGTGAAAGCAACGTAAAAAACATTTTTAAACGAAGCAAATGCTATTCAGAAGAATTTATCTACAATTCGGCACTCGCCATTGGCGTACATCCCGATGTCATTTTTGCTTTCAGTAAGCCTTGCATAAGTGTTTTCTCCATCATTCCCCCTCACGAAATCCCTCCTTTTAATCCGCCTCCCTACCGCACCCGCAAAAAAAAATGACCACTACTTATAATATAGCATCATCACCCAACCCCTTTCTCCCACAATCCGGAAGCAATCCCCTCTTTCAAAACAACAATCTCCAAACCAAATACTACAATCCCTCAACCCAAAACCACCATCCCCATTTTCAAAACACCATACACTCGGCCCAAAACAGCAATCTCCCTGTCAAAAACAACAATCTCCATGCTCAAAACAGCAATCTCCTTATTCAAAATCACAATCTCCTGCTTCAAAACACCAATCTCCTTGTCCAAAATTGCACTCTCCCGGTTCAAAACACCAATCTCCTTCCCCAAAACAGCAATCTCCCGGCTCAAAATTGCAATCTCCCGTCATTACCCCATCTAAAATCACCTTTCACCCACACCTTCACCCCAAAACTTCTCCAAACTTCTCCAAACTCCTCAGCATAACCCATAAATCCCAATAAAAATGACAGCAGAACAAGAATCCATCTTCAACATGTTTCGCGACACCCTAAAAACTGGCCGCGATAATCAGGTCTTTGTTGACACCATTCCCCAAATGAAAGCAGGCTTCGATACCCTCGAAGACTCTATTAACCTCCTCCTCGGCCTGGCATCCCTGCAGGCGCGTGTCCTCACCGGTATTTCCATTGATACCAATGAACTTAAAGAAACTATGGCACACAACGCTTTTAATTACGGTGGCCCCGGCCGCGCATGGGCCGATGCCAACAACGACACCGCTACCTACAATGCCCTAAATATTTCAGAAGCAAAAATTAAAGCCGCCAAAAGCGATTTGGCTGGCCCAATAGCAATGAATATCTACACAATACTTAATACAAATGCAGTTGCGCTTGTTCCTTATGGCCTCACCGCTGCACAAATCAGCCAGCTCCTTGCAAACATCAACGACTATATAGCTGCCGTACCGCTTTCATCCAATGCCATCAACCAGCGCCAAACATACACCTCTAACATCGAAACCGCCATCCGCAATGGCTCCGAATTTCTCGAGCGCCAATTGGATAACATCATACGCGGCCAGGTTAATAATAACGAAGACTTCGTAACCACCTATTTCAATTCCCGCGAAATCATCGATCCCCCTACACAATCAACTACCTTTAACATCCTCGTACTTGATGAAGCCACCAACCTCCCGCTTATCAATGCCAAGGCCGAAGCCATTGCACAGGCTAAATTTGCTTTCACTGATGGAAATGGCTTTTGTGTTCTCAAGCAATTCCCAAAAGGTGTTTACAGCATTCTCGTTACACTTGCCGGCTACAATCCCCTCCAAATGGATAACATAGCCATTGGCCTTGCCGAAACCAAAGACCTCACATTCCGCATCACCAAACTTCCCTAAGCATTTGTTTTTAAGCAAAACTTGCCCCCCACAGGCAGGTTTTTTTTTATTTTATTCATCCCACCCCTTCCCCTTTTTTATTTCAATGTTAACAATGTAGCACTATTTTAGTGCTGCCCGGTTTTTCACTGCTTTTCATTGATAAATCAACCATTTTTTTGCCATGGCGGCAACCCGCTCTTAGCATTGGCATAACATCAAATCAATGTTTAAATAATCAAAACGTAAGTTTAAATTTCTAATTCCCTAATACTCCTGCGGCACATTTGCACCCGTTCACCATGGTGGTGTACACAAACTAAAACAAACAAAATAATTTACAAATCAAAATGACAAACAAAAAAACAATTACAAAACTTGTTGCACTGGCAGCCGCTTCGCTTGGCTTTGCAACATCAAACGCCCAAACCAATTTGGGCGCAAGCTGCGGATGTCCCACCCCGGTATCATCCCGTCCCACAGTGCTTGTATCTACCTTGGCTACCAGCGGTGGCGCATTAGATGGCGAGCTTATTGCTAACAACACCATTTTTACCTGCGACAAAACATGGATTCTCGACAAAAAGATTTATGTGCCTAACGGCAAATCGCTTACCATCATGCCCGGCACCGTTATTAAAGGAAACCCTGGCACTGCTGCTAACGCTACTGCTTTAACAGTCGAAGTAGGAGGCAAAATATTTGCATCAGGTACTCCTGACTGCCAAATCGTTTTTACTGCTGCCGCTGATAACTTAGACGGTACATACCCAATTGCCAACAACGGTCAGTGGGGCGGTATATGCATTGCAGGTAAAGCTTCCAACAACTTAACACTTGCTGCCAACGGCCCTTTCCAGGCTGGTGTTGGTGATGGTAAACTTTGTGTTGCCGATGGTATCGGAACCTTTGAAGGTTTTGCATCTTCAAACAGTAAAGACCAATTTGGTGTAACCCCTGCATCTTTTGATGATAACGACAATTCAGGAATCCTCCGCTATGTTTCTATCCGCCACGCTGGTGCCATCCTCCAGGTTGGTGGTGAGCTTAATGCGCTTTCATTAGGTTCTGTTGGCCGTGGTACTACCATCGATCATATCGAAATTGTTTCTTGCGCTGATGATGGTATCGAACTTTGGGGCGGTACCGTTAACTTAAAACACATTGCCATGATGTTTGGTAATGATGATAATCTTGACTGGGATGACGGCTGGAGAGGTAAAGCTCAATTTGTGTTTGTTTTAAAAACTGATAACACAGCAAGTGTTGATTCTGATAACGGTATGGAGTGTGATGCCGATGACCAAAAATCAAACAACACACCCCGTTCACACCCTATTATATATAATGCAACAATGATTGGCAACAGCAAAACCACCTTAACCAGTGATAACAGCTCTATTGCCGCCATCAATGCCAAAGAACTTACCGAAGGCGAAATTTACAACAGCGTATTTGCCAACTGGAAAAACGGATTCAACATGGTTAAATCACTCGGTACCCGCACAGGTACCAGCGAAGCTTACCACAATTGGTCTTCTACTCTTGGTAACGGTAGCCAAAGCTTAAAAGTACAATGCAACACGTTTGTAAACGTTACCAACCCCCTAACAGTAGGTAGCAATCCTGCCAACGTAGTTGCTGCCGACAATACACAATTTGCTGCTGATAACAATGTTGCTGTTTCATCACTTACAGGTTTCAGCTACACATTTGGTGTAAACAATACTACCAATGCCATCACTACTCAGGTTGATGCTATTCCAAACCCTGCCATTGCTTTAGGTGGATGCTCTTCAGCTCCAACGGATGGTTTTTATACTACTGCTAACTACCGTGGTGCATTTGATGCTAACGGACAAAGCTGGCTTTCACAATGGGCTTATACTGCCGTGTTGGGTGCCGTTCAGGGCTTGCAGGCTTGCCCAACCGATTTAAACGGTGATGGTGTTACCAATAATACCGACTTCCTCCAGTTGCTTGGTAAATTCAATCAATCTTGTCAATAATTTAAAAAAAGCAATAATCATTTAACGGATTACAGATATGGAAATGCAAAAGTCAAAAAATCCTTTGTTCCTCAGAAAAATAATATCAGGCGTAAAGGCAGATAAGCAAAATAAAATTAACACGATAAGCGCAGCACTGGTTCATCATCCCGAAAATGATAACGGCTACCAAACATTCACAAACAAAATAAATAAAACAAACAGGTAGTAACGAAGCAGCCACATCACCAAGTCGCTAAACTTATACGGATGTGGCCGCTTTCATAGCCGCTTAAACTACAGCGGGCTACCTAAATAAAAAACAAATATAACAAAATGAAAAAATTAATTGTAGGCGCAGCTCTCCTCCTTACGGGACTGTTCGCCAACGCCCAAAACGGGTTAGAAAATGTAATAGTGGAAAAATACTATGTGTCCAATGCAGCAGATGCTGCCGGTAGCACAGGTGTTCTTCCTGTTGGATCAGTAACCTATCGCGTATTCGTTGATATGTTACCCGGTTATAACTTCCAGGCTTTATATGGTGTTACCGGACATACTTTATTAGTGCAAACAAGCACCACCTTCTTTAATAACGAAGATTATGGTACTACCACTCCAAGCACAAGCACCACCAACGTGCGTAAAAATTCTGCCTTGCTTGATTCTTACTTCTCAGTAGGGGGCGCAGCAAACGGACGTATTGCCGTATTAAAAACAGATGATACGGACGGTTCTCCGGGTAATGCTCAGGGCATCCTTCAAAATACGGATGCAACCTTTACTCCCATAAACATTGGAACTACTACAAGCACATCTGCTTTTGATGGAATGATAGTAGGTTCTCCTGTTGCTGTTACGTATGTGGGTATAAACAATACCGGCAACGGTGATTTGGGTGTGCTTGACGGTACCAGCCAGGTGGGTGGTTTGTTCAGCACGGCCAATGGTTCTGTTGCTGCTTTGGGTGGTGCTGTTGGTGCTACTCCTGCTACTAACCGCGTGTTGGTTGGCCAGTTTACTACCGATGGTGTTTTCCATTTTGAATTAAATATTCAAATTGGAACTCCCACAGGCGGCACTCAAAACTACGTTGCTTCTAATCCTGTTGGATCTGAAATTACGGCTGCCTTCCTAACGCAAACTTTTGGTGCGCCCAATACGCCCCCAACTGTTAGCATTACAGCTCCTGCAAACGGTGCAAGCTTCTTAACAGGCGCTGCTGTTGCCATTGCTGCTACCGCTGCCGATGCTGACGGAACTGTTACCCAGGTTGAGTTTTTTGTTGACGGTGTTTCTGTGGGTGTTGATGCTTCTTCACCATACACAGCTAACTATACTGCCGTTAACGGATCACACTGTATTACCGCTACAGCTACCGATAACAGCGGGGCCACCACTACCACTGCTTGTACCAACATTACCGTGGCAAGCAATCCTCCTCCTACAGTAAGCATTACCAATCCGGCTAACGGGGCCAGCTTTATTACCGGCTCCGCAGTTACTATTGATGCAACCGCTTCTGATAATGGCTCCGTAACTCAGGTTGAGTTTAAAGTTGACGGTGTTTCTGTTGGCATTGACAATACTTCACCTTACTCAGCAAGTTATACCGCTGTACTTGGTTCACATTGCATAACTGCCACTGCTACCGATAACCTCGGTGCCACCACTACTACTGCTTGTACCAACATTACAGTTGCAAACAATCCTGCTCCATCAGTTAGCATTACAGCCCCTGCAGCCGGCAGCAGCCATATTACCGGCAGCACGGTTAACATTGCCGCCAATGCATCCGACAATGGTTCCGTTACCCAGGTTGAATTTTTTGTTGATGGCGTTTCTGTTGGAGTTGATGCTTCTTCTCCTTATGCTGCTTCATGGGTGGCCGGTTCATTAGGTTCGCATTGCATTACCGCAACGGCAACCGATAACTTAGGCGCTACAACAACTACTGCATGTACAAACATAAACGTGGTAAGTACCATATTGCCTTATAAAATTGTAACCAGCAATAATACCTGTGTACCTTCTTCATTTTGCATTCCTATAGCTGCTGTTAATGCTGTTGATAATGTAATTGGATATGACATGACATTACAATACAACCCCGCAAAAGTTACCCCAACAGGCGTAATCACTGTTTACAATGCAATGGTAACTCCTTCATGGGTTGATGCTATTAACAGCATTGATGCTGCCAACGGACTAATGAACATCTCATTGTTCTTTAACGCTACCGCTCCTGCCAATGCTGAGTTCAACGGAACAGGTAACCTTATCTGCGTTGAGTTTACTAAAACCGCTGCTTTCAATTCTGTTGACACTACGTTGTTCAGCATCCCATTTCTGCAAGAAAGTTATTATACCGGAGTTCAGTCTCAATTTGCCGATAACGGTGATTTCTCCACCTACCTCGACACCACATTTTACGGCACCCTCAAGTTCTGGAGCGATGGTAGTGTAATGCCGTATGATGGATTAAACCCCAACACGTATTTAATTACCAACATTAACGGTAACAGCGCTGCATGCAATGCACCTTCAGCCACTGCCGTACAGCCTAATTTAAGCGGTGTGTTTAATTACACCACATCTAACGGTACGCATGTTACCATTAACCGCGATATACTCGGTACTACCGATGTGCAACCGGTTGTTAACGGTTTTGATGCATTACAAGCCCGCAAAGTTTTGTTAAACGATCTTTCTTTCATTCCAAACGCTTACCAGATGGTTGCTATGGACGTAAACATTGACGGTGTAGTTTCGGCAGGTGATGTTTCTCAAATTAACCAGCGCGCTGTTCTTATGATACCTGAATTTAAACAAGCCTGGAACTATAACACAAGCGGCCAGTCAAATGGTCAGCCTTCAAAAGACTGGTTATATATTGATTCGGCTGTTACAGCTGCTTCAGCCGCATACCAGATTTCAACTACATATCCTAACTGGGATGGTGTTGGGTTTAATAAAGCACACTCACCAGTAGTTGCTTTCTGTTTACCCGTTCCCGTGGCTAATGCTGCTACCTGCCCTTTAATTACCCCCGAAGTTTATAAAGGAGTAATGTTAGGTGATATTAACGGCAACTTCGCTACTGTTGGTTCCGGTGGTATATTCCGAAATGCTCACGACAAAGTTTTATTCGACTTATCAAAAGCAACTGTAGAAAACGGAAAAGTTTCAGTTCCCGTTTATGTACAATCACATGACGATGTGTACGCACTTGACTTTGCCTTAAGCTATAACCAAAGCAAACTTGGCTTTGCCGGTGTTATTGATAACAATGGTGGCCTTGATGCGCTTGCAAATTATAACAATGACGATAAAAAAGTTAGATTTACATCTAACAGCCTAAGCAAGTATGATATCAATGTGGCTCCTGTTTCAGTTCTGTTTAATACAAATGCCGAAATAACCGATACAGATTTAGCATCTCTTGTTGCATACATCAATGGCGAAGAAGTAAAAGCTGAGGCTATTAGCCGCAACGCTTCTGCTGCTAACACCGAAATGGTAATGGTTTACCCTAACCCTGCTAACAACTTCATTAATGTGGTTACTGCCCAAGATGCCACCGTGCAATTGTTTGATGTAACCGGTAAGCTTGTGGTTGCACAGGAACAAACCATAGCAAACCAAAAACATGCAATAAGCACACAAACTCTTGCCAATGGAGTTTACACTTTAAAAATAGCTAACAGCAACTTTGTTAAAACACAAAAAGTTGTAATTAAAAAATAGTTTAGTACCGTTAGTTAACACCGAAAAGCCCTGGCCTTGTGCCGGGGTTTTTCATTTTATTAATAATAACATAACATCATTTTACCTTACAGATAAGTTTTTCTTTTCAATTTCGTTTCGCAATAAAACAACCGCTATTTAATTATTCAGATGAACCTTAGCCGCAACCTGATATTTATTTATTTACTTCTGTGTTGTGAATGGTGTAGTGCTCAAGACAAAGTTTTACAGCGCACCTTTCCGGGTAATGGATGCACCTGCATTCCTGTTTCTGTTTCGCAGCAGCCGGTAAGCCCACCTTCGGTTTGTGCATATAACGGGGTCGTGCAATTTACAGTTGTTATTTGCGGAACAGCACCTTTTACTTACCAATGGCGCGAAAACGGTATGCTGCTTACCGACAATGCTGTTTACAGCGGAACAAATACAGCAACGCTAATCATTACCAATCCGCCCGACTCATTAAACGGAAAAAATTACCGTTGTGTGATAACAGGTTGCAACAGCAGTTGTGTTGTTACCAATTATAATGCAGTGTTAACCATTACCCAAATGCCAACCGACTTTAATAATGACGGCATAACCGATACAAATGATTTTATAATCCTTCAGTCAGCATTAAACACAACCTGCAACGGATGCCCCGAAGACATTACCAGCGATGGTATTGTTGACATGTATGATTTTTTACAATTGCTGGGGAAATTTAATCAGGCATGTACGCCTTAGCAGCGTCTTATATGCTGGCAAAACGTTTACAATTCCTTAAAGCAGAGGTTACAGTTTAATTACCATAAGTAAAGAGGTTTGCTTTTTATAAATTTAAAGCTATGCTAAAGAAACTAATAGTTGCAGTACTACTGCTTATAGCCAATATATGTAGTGCGCAAAGCAACGTGCAATCCACATCAGTGATTAATGCGCAGGATACGGTGGTGTTTGATATTTCGCAATCAATAGTGAACGGCACAACCGTTGAGTTCCCCGTTTACTTTTTATCTGACGATACCATTAACGCTCTGGATTTTTCGTTTAAGTACAATCAGCTTAATTTTATGTACGATTCTATTCTGGATCTCACAACCTATATCTCTGATTTATCCTATTACAACCCCAACGATTCGCTGGTAAGATTTACATCATTCAGCTTTACAAACTATTCAAACAACACCCCACTGGTAATAATTCGTTTTACTATTCTAAGCGGGCAATTCTGCAGTGTTGATTTAAATACCATCCACACCTATTTAAATGGAGATGCTTGTTCATTTAAGGTAATAGACTGCGTGCCCAATTCTACAAACGAATATTTGTTAAACAATAAAATTATTCTTTTCCCTAATCCCGCATCCGATAATTTGACATTAAAAATGGATGCACCGGAAATACCTTATCCGGTAAACATTAGTATTTATAATACGATGGGAATGATAATGGAATCAGTTTCTTCGGCTAATCTGTCATCAGCCATTACACTTTCTGTTTCACATTTACCTAAGGGCGTTTATGTTATAGGGCTACAAACCGATAATGCACTTATAAGAAAAGCATTTGTAAAAAATTAAAATTGCAACAAGGGCTACTGCTATTATATACTTTTTACAGGTTTTGTTAAAGTAAACTTAACATTGGTTTTGTTATACGGGCAGTTGTTTGAGTTATTTTTGGATAAACCAAACTAAAATCAAACATCATGACTTCTTTCCATTTAAACCTAAATAAACAGCCGGGTCAAAATACCGACTTGTGCCTGATGTGCCGCAACGCTTTTACATTAATTAATAGCGGACAAGAAATGAAGGCTAAAGAAAACTTTCCGATGGAGTATCATTTTATTAAAAAGCATTTACCCGGTACACTGGATGAGTTAATGGCCATTTTATCTGCCAAACTGGAGCTGCACTAAGCGTGTTGGTTTATCTTATTTAATCACCCTTTTTTACTTTAACTTTATCAACACCCCCCGTGTTGATATTAACATTAACCTAATAATAGGGCAATGTCTTCTTTATAAGCCTGGCGTAATATTGTACTCAAATTACAGAGGTAAAATGAAAGCTGTTAAACGCTTTATACACTACATAACGTACAAATTGTTTTATAAACAATTGCTGTACCTTATGCCTTACCATGCAATGGCCAGGGCATCCTCTAAACACGCTATTGCATGAACCACATTACCGATAACAACAGCATTACAAAACGGGAAGTTGATATTGTTGTTTTATCGGATGTTCATCTTGGCACCTACGGTTGTCATGCAAAAGAACTAAGCCGTTATTTAAGCAGCATTAAACCACGAAAACTTATTTTAAATGGTGACATAATAGATGTGTGGCAGTTTAACAAACGTTTTTTTCCTGCTTCGCACATGAAAGTGTTGTGCCAACTTACCAAACTTATATCCCAAGGTACCGAAGTAATTTACATAACAGGCAATCACGATGAAATGCTAAGAAAGTTTACCGGCTTTCATTTAGGCTCGTTTACCATTGCCAACAAGGTGGTGTTACAATTGGGAAATAAAAAAGCCTGGGTATTTCATGGTGATGTATTTGATGTTACCATGCAGCATAGCAAGTGGCTGGCAAAGGCTGGTGCGGTTGGATATGATTTATTGATTTTGCTAAACCGCATGGTAAATTTTATTTCCGAAAAAATGGGCAAAGGAAAAATTTCGCTTTCAAAAAATATTAAAAACAGTGTTAAAAGTGCCGTTAAGTTTATCAACAACTTTGAACAAACATGTGCCGATATTGCCATTTCTAAAAACTACGACTATGTGGTTTGCGGACACATTCATCATCCTGAAATAAAAAATATAGCCACCGATAATGGAACGGTGGTTTACCTCAACTCGGGTGACTGGGTAGAGAATCTAACGGCCCTTGAATATAATAATGATGAATGGAATCTGTATAAGTATCCCGTGGAGCAACCTGCACCTGCCGAAGATTTAAGCGAACCGGTACCTTCCACCAAAATCCTTTTTCAGCATATGATAAAAGAGTTTGAACTTTTAAATGTATAGAGCCATGAAAGTATTATACGCTATTCAATCAACAGGAAACGGGCACATTGGCCGCGCACTGGAAATTTTACCGATACTTAAAAAATATGCCGATGTTGATATCCTGATAAGTGGTCCTGAGTTTAAAATTGACTTTCCCTATTACATTAATTATCGGCTAAAGGGATTTGGTTTCACATTTGGTAAAAATGGCGGAATCGATTTTCTGGACACTTTTTTAAAAAGCAATTCCCTAAATCTGCTGCGAGACATTAAGCACCTGCCTGTTGAGCGCTACGATTTAGTGATTAGTGATTTTGAGCCCGTGTCAGCATGGGCATGCAGTATGAAAAAAATTCAGTGCATTGGGTTAAGCAACCAATATGCGCTTTTAAATCCCAATGTTCCGCGCAGCAAAAAAATTGATTTAACAGGACGCTTAATTTTACAACATTACGCACCGGTTACTATTCCATTTGGATTTCACTACAAATCGTTTGATAAAAACATTTTTACTCCTGTAATCCGTAAAGAAATACGCAACAGCGAACCCAAAGAAAAAAAACACTACACAGTTTATCTTCCGGCTTATGATGAAGAAAAGGTAATAACCCATTTAAAAAAATTTAATGATGTTGAATGGGAGCTGTTTTCGAAAAGCGCAAGAAATAAAGATGTTGTAAAAAACATTACCATCTTTCCTGTAGAAACCAAAGCGTTTAGCAAAAGTATCTTACATTGCAAAGGTGTAATAACTGCTGCCGGATTTGGCACCACAACCGAAGCGATGTATTTGAAGAAAAAACTTTTAGTTATTCCTCAAAAATCACAGTTTGAACAGCAGTATAACGGTGATGTTCTTAAATCAATGGGAGTTACTGTAATTAAAAAACTAAAGAAAAAACATCATAGTAAAATAGAAACTTGGCTTAACGAAAAAGAAATTGTAAAAGTAAATTACCCGGATAATGCCGAACTGATTGTAAAAACAATTTTAAATGTTCAACCACAAAAAGTTATTCAACCAATGGTTTCTGTTCAGCTTCCGGCTATTTCACACACACATTAAATAAAATTCGCTATTTTTTTTAAAAAGCATTACTATTGTTGAATAAATAGCATGCATAGCGATAATTTAAAGGCCGCTGATTTTGGAAATAATTTTTCGTGGGGAGTTTCCACATCTGCATACCAGATAGAAGGAGCACATAACGCACATGGAAAAGGACTTTCGATTTGGGATGCATTTTCAAACAAAAAAGGTAAAATTAAAAACAACCACCATGGAAATGTTGCATGCAATCATTATCATTTTTTTGATGAGGATATTAGCTTAATTTCTGCTCTTGGCATTTCAAATTACCGGTTTAGTATTTCGTGGTCCCGTATTTTCCCTGATGGAATAGGAGAAGTTAATGAACATGGGGTTGACTTTTACAGTAAAATTATTGACAGTTGTTTAAAAAAAAATATTACACCATGGATTACACTTTATCATTGGGATTTACCACATGCGCTTGAAGAAAAAGGTGGCTGGACAAATCGTGATGTTGTTAATTGGTTTGCCGGATACGTAAAGTTATGCGCTCAAAAATTTGGCGACCGTGTAAAAAACTGGATGGTGTTAAACGAACCGCTTGTATTTACTGGTGCAGGCTATTTTTTAGGAATTCATGCACCGGGTAAAAAAGGGCCGGGTAATTTTTTAAAGGCAGTACACCATGCAGCATTGTGCCAGGCCGAAGGAGGTCGAATTTTAAGGGATGAAGTTAAATCAGCAAACATTGGAACCACGTTTTCATTTGCACCGGTACAGCCGGTAAATGATTCAGAGAAAAATGTACGTGCGTCAAAACGAATGGATGCACTATTAAACCGGTTGTTTCTTGAGCCGGCACTTGGCCTTGGGTATCCTAAACACGAATTACCGTTTTTAAAACGTATCGAAGATTATTATAAACAAGACGACAGGTATAAACTTCAATTTGATTTTGATTTTATAGGAGTACAAAATTACACCCGCGAAATTGTCAGGCATTCGTTTTTTACTCCATTTATGAGGGCTCAGTTAATCCCAGCAACTAAAAGAAATGTGCCGGTTACTGCTATGGGGTGGGAAATTTTTCCTGAGTCGGTTTACCTTATTTTAAAACAATTAAGCAATTATAAAAGCATAAAAAAATTTATCATCACAGAAAGTGGCATTGGATTGCACGATGAATTAAAGAGCGGAATAATTAAAGATGACTTGCGGGCCGATTATTTAAAAAAACACCTTGCACAGATAATAAAAGCCAGGCATGAAAATATTCCTGTTGAAGGATTTTTTGTTTGGTCGTTGCTTGATAATTTTGAATGGGCAGAGGGATTTGAGCCGCGCTTTGGGTTAGTGCACATTGATTTTGAAACGCAGGCCAGAACAATAAAAAATTCGGGTTGGTGGGTAAAAGAATTTCTAAGTCAGCATAAAGTTACTTTTCAATAACTCCTGCCGAAAGCGAATTTTTATATTTCTCATACAATAGATGTATAAGTCCATCGCTTAATCCTATCTGAGGCACAAATATTTTTTCGATACCCGCATTTTTCATCACGGTCATAAAAATTTTTGATGCAGGAATAATAACATCAGCACGGTCGGGGTTTAACCCAAGTACCTGCACGCGGTCTTCATAGCTATAGCTGCTAACAGTTTCGTAAATAGCTTTTACCTCATCAAGGCTAATGGGTTTGCCATCCTTGCGTTTGGTCATTTTAAAAATTTTGTTGATGTTGCCTCCACTGCCAATACCGGTAAGCGGAGCATAATTTTTGGTGTTGGTACGAATCCAGGTTTTAAATTCCTCCCAATAGTCTTTGCTTACCTGCTCGTGTAACAACCTAATGGTTCCAACATTAAATGAGCGGGACACAACCTGCTTGCCTTTATGAAAAAGGGTAAGCTCTGTACTGCCACCGCCCACATCAATATATAAGTAGGAGGAGTCTTGCTCTAAATGTTCGGCTACGTGATTTGAGTAAATTATTTGTGCTTCAAGGCTGCCATCAATAATTTCTAAATCAAGTCCGGCTTCTTTTTTAATTCTGTCCACCAGTTCTTTTCCGTTTTTTGCTTCGCGCATGGCGGCTGTTGCACAAGCGCGATAATCAACTGCTTCAAACGCATCTATTAAAAGTTTAAATGCCTTCATGGTTTGAATTAAGCGATGAGCTTTTTCTCCACTTATAAATTTATTTACAAAGGCATCTTCGCCCAGGCGGATGGGCATGCGCACCAGTTCACTTTTTTTATATACCTCCTCACCGTCCTTTACATGCACGTGGCACAGTAAAAGCCGCACAGCGTTACTTCCTACATCAATGGCTGCAAATCGCATTTCTTCTTCGTTGCTAAAGTTGTATTGTTTAGGCACAGAATTACAAATAAAAGTTCAGCTATAAAAATGCACCTTTATTTTTCGGTGCGATTGCTGCTTCGCAGGAACTTATACACATCCTCTTGTGCACGAACCCGCTGCTTATTATACGATGAACGGAATTGGTTGTCCTGTGATTTATTGAGTAAGCGTGCTTTTATATTGTCATTCCACATAATATCTATTACCTTTTTTATTTCCTGTTGCAAGTCCTTGTCATAAATAGGTACTGCCACCTCTGAGCGCATGTCAAGGTTGCGCATCATCCAGTCGGCTGAGGAGATAAAATATTTTTCGTTTCCTCCATGAGTAAAAATAAAAACGCGGTGATGTTCGAGGTATTTATCCACTATGCTTATGGCTTCAATGTTTTCGCTAACCCCCTTTAAACCCGGCACAATGGAGCAAATGCTGCGCACAATTAGTTTTATTTTAACTCCTGCTTTTGATGCTTCGTATAGTTTTTTTATAAGGTCTTCGTCAACAAGCGAATTCATTTTTAAAATGATACCGCATGGCTTACCCGCTTTGGCAAATTCAATTTCTTTGTTGATATAATGTAAAAACCGTTTGCGCATGGTAAATGGTGAAACCACAATATGTTTGTAGCTGCCGGTTTTGTAGTTGTTGTTATAAAACCCAAAAATTTTTTCCACTTCGGTGGTAATTCGTTTGTCGCAGGTTAGTAAACTTAAATCGGTGTAAACTCTTGCTGTGTCTTCGTTAAAGTTTCCGGTGCCTATATGTGCGTATCGTATCATTTTGTTTTCTTCGATACGCGTTATTAAAAACAATTTTGAATGCACTTTTAACCCCTGTACTCCATATACTATGCGTACACCCTCTTCCTGCAATTTGTTTGCCCAGTGTATGTTTGCTTCCTCATCAAAGCGCGCCTGCAGTTCAACAACAGCGGTTACCTGCTTGCCATTTTTTACAGCATTAATTAGTGCATTTATAATGTTCGATTTTTTTGCCGCACGGTAAAGCGTAATGTGTATGCTGCGCACTTTAGGGTCAATGGCAGCCTCGCGAAGCAAGTCAATAATGTGGTGGTAACTTTGGTATGGAAAATGCAGCAGCACATCTTTTTCTTTAATGGCTTTAAACATGCTTTCGTGAGAACTTAGGCGCAAATGATTTAGCGGAGATGGGAATTTATACTTAAGCTCGCTGCGGCCTATGTTCGGAAAATTTATAAAGTCAACAAAATTGTGGTACCGGCCTCCCGGAATGGGGTTATCCTGCTTACTGAATTTTAATTTTTTTATCAAAAAGGAAAGCATTTCTTCAGGCATGGTTTCGTCATACACCAACCGTACCGGCTGCGCTTTTTTCCTTCTTTTAATACTTTCTGAAATTTTTTTTACCAGGCTTTTTGTTACATCCTGTTCAATGTCAAGCTCGGCATCGCGGGTAAGTTTTATGGTATAAGCACGTATGTAATCATATTCAAATTGCGAAAAAATTTCGTCAAGGCAAAAGCGAATTACGTCATCCAAAAGCATAATGTATTTGTTGTCTTTTGGCAAAACCAAAAAACGCGAAAGCACATCGGTTGGAATTTCTACCAGCGCATATTGTCCTTTAGTATCTTTTTTCTTTTTTTCCATACCTATAAAAAGATAAATGGCGCGGTCGCGTAAATATGGAAACGATGGCGCGTTTTCAACCATTATAGGTACAAGTGTAGGCTGCACGTTTTTTTTAAAATAACTTCTTACAAACTGAGCCTGTTCGCTGCTAAGTTGTTTTTCGTTTAAAATAAAAATGCCGTGCAGCTCAAGTTCCTTTAAAATCTGACTGTATGTTTCTTCAAAAATATCTTGTTGGGCAACAATAGTTTTTTGCATACGGGCAAGAAGTTTATCGGCATCTTCGCCCAAAATTTTTTTTGCTTTTCCAACTTTTAAAAGTCGCTTAATTATCGCAACACGAACCCTGAAAAACTCATCAAGGTTGTTTGAGTAAATTCCTAAAAACTTTACACGCTCTATCAGCGGCACCTGCGGGTCGGCAGCCTCCTGCAACACACGGGCATTAAATGACAACCAACTGATGTCGCGATTAATAAGGGGGTATTTTTCCATAAAATGTCTGTGCCAAGTTCGATAAAAATAATAGCATAACATTAATTTGATGTTATGACTTAACAATTTATTAATGTTGCCTGCGCAAACGCATAGTGCTGGGCAATAATTTTTTATCTTGCTGCAATTATTATTGTAACCTGTTTTGTAATCCGAAAGCAAACTTTATGATAGGAAAATACCTTTTTGTTTTATGCTTTTTGTTTTCTCTCCTTGCCGGCACGGTTAGCGTTTACAGTCAACAAACCGATAGCCTGTTGCATCAACTTAAAAAACCGCAAACCGATTCGGTAAAGGTAAATACGATAATTGACATAGTTGAGCTAAATGAAATTAATAATGACTCGGCATTAATTTTAATTAATGAGGCTTTACAAGTGGCAGAGCAGTCTAAAAGCGCAGCCCTAATTTCAAAGGCAATGCATTATTTAAGCCATTGGCATATTGGCAATACACGAAATCAGGATTCCATTTTATTTTATTGCCGCACGCATCTTGAACGTATGCAGCAAATGAAATATGCCAAAGGTGTTGCACTGGCTTTGAGTAATTTGGGTATGGCTTACACCTGGTACTCATTAGACTCTTCTTTATATTATAATTGGAAAACTGTTGAGCTTTATAAAGAACTTAATGAGTTTAAAGAGGCTAATACTGCAAAACTAAATCTTGCAAATGTCTATCTCGAATTGGGGCGATACAACGAAGCAATTGACATATATAAGCAGACTGCTGACTTTAAAGATGCAAACGGAAAAAATGACGCAGCAGGTTTATCATATTTTAATATGAGTGAGTGCTATACACGAATGGGTGATTTTGAAAAGGCAGAAATATGCATCAACAAAGGGTGTGCTTTAAATGATACAAACGCCACTGAATACGAAAAGACTTACTGTTACGCCATGCTTGCAGATGTATATGTGGCGCAAAACAAATTGGATGAAGCAAAAACATTGTATGAACAAATTTTAAAAATAGCGGCACAAAAAAATCTTGAATATATTTTGTACCGCGGATATAAAGGCATGGCAGACATATCATTTAAAAATGCTGCGTGGCGGGATGCAATTCGCTATAAAAAACTTTCGTGGGATTATTCTTATAAAGATTTAGATGCAAAGCAATCCTTATATAAAATGCTGTACTCATGCGACAGCGCATTGGGAAATTATAAAGCATCGCTTATTACGTATCAGCAATATATTGCCGTGCGCGATAGTTATGAAAATGTGGAGCGGCTAAAAAATGCTGATGCACTTGAAGCCCGTTATAAAAACAAAGAGAAGCAATCTCTAATTGAATTGCTTGATAAAGAAAAACAGTTACAGTCAGCTGAAATTGAAAAACAGCACGTGATGCGAAATTTAATTATAGTTCTGGTTTTGGTGTTAATTGCTGCAGGCGCCTTGTTCTTTAACCGCTTTAAGCTCAAAAAGAAAATTGAAAGTCAGCAGGCCATTATAAACGAACGTAAGCGCATAAGTCGCGAACTCCATGACGATTTAGGCGCACAGCTTTCAACCGCCAAAATGTTTTTGCAAAGCGTCAAAAATAAATCAGAAACCGACCATGTGTCTATTGATAACTCTCTCAACTTAATTGAATCATCCATACATGACCTGCGTACCATTATGGATGATTTGCAAACTTCAACACTGCGCGATAAGGGTTACATAGCTGCAACAGAAGAATTGGTGAACAAGGTAAACCAGTTACAGCAAATAAATTTTTCGCTTACACATCATGGAGTTGAAAAACGTTTGGATGAAAAAACAGAGCACCATTTGTTTAGAATAACACAGGAACTCATCAATAACTCTGTTAAATATGCAAATGCCAAAAATGTACTTATTGATTTAATTAAGCGCGATAATAAAATGGTATTGATGTATGAAGATGATGGTTGGGGTTTTGATTTACAAAATACCAAACGTGGATATGGGCTTGATAATATAGTTTCGCGTGTAAATTCAATAAACGGAACAGTTGAGTTTGATACAGCACCCGCTAAAGGATTCAGATGTGTGATAGAAATATCTTAAACAATTTACTATAATTCGTAACCATGCGCCTACTTGTTGCAGATGACCATCGCCTTTTTTCTGATGGCTTAAAACACATGTTAAAAGAGGAGTTGCAAATTGAAATTGGGGGATATGCCGCTAATGGTAAAGAAGCAATTGAAATGTGCAACAAAGAAAAGTTTGATATGGTGTTGATGGATATAAATATGCCTGTGATTGATGGCATACATGCAACCAGCGAAATAAAATTACATAACCCCAAGCTAAAAATTATTATGGTAAGTATGCAGGCCGACTTACCTTCGGTTACCAAATCGTTTGCTGCCGGTGCCAATGCTTATATTTTAAAAAGTGATGGGTTGGATGAGTTGGAGAAAGCTTTTAAGGCATTAGCCCAAAACGATATTTATATTTCTTCTAATATATCCCATTTGTTTACCAAAGACGCCTTAAATAAAATTACCACCAAAGAGCAATACATAAAGTTTGCCGAAAATCTTATAAGTGCACGTGAGCAGCAAATTTTAAAACTGATTGTTGAAGGTTTTACAGATGCGCAAATTGCAGAAACTCTTTTTTTAAGCGATAAAACTGTAAGCACCCATCGCAAAAACATGTTGGCAAAGTTGGGAGTAAACAACACAGCATCGTTAGTTAAGTTTGCTATTGAGAATAAGTTAGTGTGATTTTAGCTCTCGCTGATTAGTAGAGAAATAGTTATCACTCGCTGATTTCACAGGTTTTTAGCCTTCTTTATTTTCTATCTGCGTCATCCACCAAATCTGTGAGCAATATTTTAACAACCTAAACTTTACACCTTTTAGTGTATTGCATCACCATCAAGCATTATCAATTTTTGCTGTCATAAATTTTTATGCATTCCAAAGTAATGCTTACTGCACGCGAAATTGAAATTTTACAACAAATAGCTAATGGAAATACCGACCGCGAAATTGCCGTTGCTATTTCCATAAGCGACAAAACCGTAAGCACACATCGCAAGAACATCCTTCGTAAACTGAAATTAAAAAACACAGCACTGCTAATTCGCTTTGCGCTTGAGAATAAGCTGGTAAAATAATAAACACAAAATACACCTTTTGGTGTATTGCCCATTAAAATTTGTAAGCCCACCTTTGGTTCATTATTTAAAAATGTTCAAAGGCAAATAAATTAATCTAAAACATAACAAGTAAATACAAAACACAATGAAAAAATCAATCACATTACTCACAACGTTTATCTTGATAGTGAATGTTGCCAATTCAACAGTACGTACCGTTAATAATTTTGGCGGTGGCGCTCAATACTCAGATTTGGGCTCGGCATTTACTGCTTCAGCAAATGGCGATACCATTATTTTATCTGGAAGCCCCAATGCTTATGGAATTGGCAGTTGCTCTGGCTGGACAAAAAATTTAGTAGTTTACAGTTCGGGCTTTAATGCGCAAAAACAAAATGCTTACCGTGCTAACATTGCTGGTGATAACTGCAATAATGTTGGCTACAGCTTACGTATAGCCCCAGCAGGAAGTGGCACCCGATTTTACGGTATTGAATTTCCTAATGGAATAGCCATTCTGCCATCGGTAGCAGGCACACTTCAAAACTACACGTTTGAGCATTGCAAGTTCAATAGCACTTTTAGCATGCAGGAAAACTTCCCTACCGCTAATACAATGAATAATTTTGTAATAAGAAACTGCATTTTTGATGGTGATAATAGTGTAAACCTTTTGCTAAGCAACTATGTTTCGCTAACAACTAACCTGTTAATTTCCAATTGCATTTTTGACGGTTATGTTGCCGGGCACAATACCAATGGATCACATACCATGACTGTTGACCATTGTGTTTTCCTGTCAAACAGCAACACTAATCCACTTTTTAAGGATGTATATAATCACCTTATAAAAAACTGCATTTTTATGAATAACACAAACTTAACCAATGGTAGTGGTATAGTTTTTCAAAACAACATGGCGCGCCTTTTTACCATGAGTGCACCTAATATAACTGCAGCCACCGACCCGGGTTTTACCACCTATACACTTGGAAGTTTATATTCACCTACACATAATTACAACGTAACCAACGCTACCGCACTTACAGGCTCAACAGACGGAACGCAAATAGGTGCAAACGGAGGCACTTCAAAATTTAATGAATCGGGTGAGGTGCTTATTGCTCCTATAGTAAGAACGGTTATAGTAAACAATACCACCATAGCACCTGGCGGAACAATAAATGTGCAAATAAACGCAACCAAGCCAAACGACAACTAATAGTAAGAATACTTAAAAGTAGTTTACGCTAAATTTTAAAAAACGCTTACTATGATATCAAAAAAAATCCGTTTATGGATATTCGGGTTGCTGCTTGCTGCATCGGCATCGGCACAAAACCATACACAGTTAGTTACAGCCTACCAATATTATTTTGATACCGACCCCGGTGTGGGCATGGCTGGCAACGGTGCAGTAGTGGCTATTACTCCTACTGCAAATTTTAACCAAACAGTAGCCATTACAACTCCGGTATTAAATACAGGTTTGCATACGCTTTATGTACGCACCATGGATGAGTTTGGAAAATGGTCAACATCTGAGCGAAGTTTGTTTTACGTTCAGCAAAATGTAAATACACAAACTGTAACAGCGCTTGAATATTATTTTGACACCGACCCCGGTGTTGGAAATGGAATACCAATTCAGGTAACCACTTCTTCAAGCATAAATACAACCTTGCAATTAGGGGTATCGTGTCTTAATGCCGGCATTCATTATTTATATGTGCGCGCAAAAGATGAATTTAACAGATGGAGTGTTGTTGAGCGCGATACGATAACCATCACATCGGGTATGACGGCAACAGTTGTAACTCCATCAGGCCCTGTTACAGCTTGTGCTGGAAATAATGTTGTGCTCACCGGAAGTAACATTGCCTTGCAGGGAATAGCTTATCAATGGTTAGATGGAGGAAATGTAATTAGCGGAGCAACAGGAATTACTTATTCTGCAAGCGTAACTGGAAATTATTCTATGCGAACAACATGTGGAGCAAACACGGCTGTATCAAATGTTGTATTGGTAACAATAAACCCAACCACAACCTATTACCAGGATTTGGATAATGATGGCTTTGGAAACAATGCCGTATCACAGGCAACCTGCACAGTAGCACCGGCAAACTATGTTGCAAACAATACCGATTGCAATGATGCCGACCCATTAGAACATCCGGGGCAAATTTGGTTTAATGATGCAGATGGTGATGATTACGGTACCGGCACAAGCGTTACACAATGTGCGCGTCCCGCTAGCGGATATGTTTCAGCAGAGTTGATAGCCACAACAGGTGACTGTAACGATACCAGTGCAGCCATCCATCCCGGTGCCACCGAAATTGTTTGCAACAGCATTGACGAAAACTGCAATGGCATGGCCGATGATGATGCTTCAACAACATCTACCACCACAGCATCTGTTTGTAACAATACATTACCGTACGTTTTTAATGGAAATAACTTTACAGCAACAGGTGTTTATGTTGAGCACTTGCCAAACGCTGCCGGATGCGACAGCGCAGCAACATTAAATTTAACGGTTTTGCAAACTACAACATCAACCACAATCGCTTCCGTTTGCAGTGGCGCTCTCCCCTATGTATGGAACGGAAATAATTATTCTGCTACTGGCAATTATACTCTTCACTTCACAAATGCCGTTGGTTGCGATAGTGCCGCTACACTTGCTTTAACAGTAAAACAAACATCCAGCTCGACAACAACTGCTTCCGTTTGCAGTGATGCTCTCCCCTATGTATGGAACGGAAACAATTATTCTGCTACTGGCAATTATACTCTTCACTTCACAAATGCTGTTGGTTGCGATAGTGCCGCAACACTTGCTTTAACGGTAAAACAAACATCCAGCTCGACAACAACAGCATCGGTATGCAGTGACGTTCTGCCTTACGTGTGGAACGGAAATAATTATGCAACAAGCGGCAACTATACTCTGCATTTTACTAATGCCATTGGCTGTGATAGTGCTGCAACACTTGTATTAACGGTAAGGCAAACTTCTAGTTCGACAACAACAGCATCCGTTTGTAGCGATGCGCTTCCTTATGTATGGAACGGAAATAATTATACTACTACAGGAAATCATGTAGTGCATTTTACAAATGCCGTTGGTTGCGATAGCGCAGCAACATTAGCATTAACTGTAAACCAAACTACATCATCTACAACAACGGCTTCGGTGTGCAATGATGCTCTGCCTTATGTGTGGAATGGGAATAATTATACTACTTCGGGTAATCACGTGGTGCATTTTACTAATGTAGCAGGTTGTGACAGTGCAGCAACATTAGCATTAACGGTTAATCAAACTACAAGTTCTACTACAACTGCTTCTGCTTGTAATGATGCCTTGCCTTATGTTTGGAATGGAAATAATTATTCCACTTCAGGAAATCACATAGTGCATTTTACAAATGCAGCAGGATGCGACAGTGCAGCAACATTAGCATTAACCGTAAATCAAACTACAAGTTCTACAACAATTGCCTCTGTTTGCAGTGATGCACTGCCTTATTTATGGAATGGAAACAACTATTCTACGTCAGGAAATCATGTAGTGCATTTTACAAATGCCGTTGGTTGCGACAGTGCAGCAACACTTGCACTAACTGTAAATCAAACTTCAACATCAACTACAACTGCTTCTGTTTGCAGTGACGCGCTACCTTATGTGTGGAACGGGAACAATTACAGTACTACAGGAAATCACGTAGTGCATTTTACAAATGCAGTGGGCTGCGATAGTGCCGCAACATTGGCATTAACTGTAAATCAAACCACAAGTTCCACTACAACAGCCTCAGTGTGTAATAATTCATTACCCTATATATGGAATGGGAATAATTATTCTACCTCTGGAAGTTTCACAGTGCATCTTACAAATGCAGCGGGGTGTGACAGCGCAGCAACACTTGCATTAACTGTAAGCCAAACTGTGACATCAACAACAACGGCTTCGGTTTGCAATGATGCATTACCCTATGTGTGGAACGGCAACAATTATTCTGCCAACGGAAACTATACGCTACATTTCACAAGTGCTGGAGGATGCGACAGTGCGGCAACCCTTGCACTAACCATACTTCAAACCACAACATCTACAACAACCGCTTCGGTTTGTAGTGATGAACTACCTTTTGTATGGAATGGAAATAATTATTCTGCATCTGGTAATTATACTGTTCACTTTACGAATACAGTGGGATGTGATAGTGCTGCTACACTTGCATTAACGGTAAAGCAAACTTCAGGTTCAACAACTACTGCTTCTGTTTGTAACAACAATTTGCCTTATGCATGGAATGGAAATAATTATACCACATCAGGAAATTATACTATTCACTTTACGAATGTAGTGGGATGTGATAGTGCTGCTACACTTGCCCTCACAGTAAAGCAAACATCAGCATCAACAACAACAGCAACGGTTTGCAGCAGCGCGTTGCCTTATGTATTTAATGGCAACAACTACAATGCAACTGGCACCTACCTGGTGCATCTCACTAATGCAGCAGGATGCGATAGTGCCGCTACATTAAACTTAACAGTAAACCAAGTATCAGTAGTGCCAACCTCAGCTACCAGTGATGTAGTGTTTAACGAAGTGTGTCTTGGAAGTCCTGTGAACTTAACCGTTAATGGTGGTACATTAGGAACAGGTGCCACTTGGAATTGGTATAGTGGCTCTTGTGGAAGTTCTACAATTGGATCAGGAGCAACTATTACTGTGTCTCCTACGGTTAATACTACTTATTATGTTAGGGCGCAGGGAACGTGCAACACAACTGCATGTGTACAACTTACTATTACAGTAAAAACCATTCCTCCGTTTGCAAATGTGGTGGTGCCTCCAATTACCAACCTGCCAGATTATGCCTGCAACGGAACAGTAGTAGCAAACATTAGCGTACCTGCCGTAACAGGAGCTACACAATATATTTGGGATGCACCAACGGGAACCACTTTTAATGGTGGCAATAATCCATTTACAAATACTTCCCCCACGGCCACTATCACTTTTGGCAATCCCAACGGTAGTGGTTATTATATAGGCATACAGGCAGCCAACTCCTGTGGAACATCCGTACGCAAAGTGCAATGGGTGCGGGGCAGTGTTGGCGTACCGGCATCTGTTGACCCATCTGTTGCAGGAAAAACAATTTATTGTCCTAATACATCTGCTACATTTACTTGTCCGCCTACTACTGCAGCAACAAGTTATCTGTGGACAATTACAGGCAACGCCACCATAAGCGGAACCGGCACAACAGCCACTGTGAACTTTGGTGCCGGCTGGACAGGTGGTACAATATGCGTGGCAGCACAAACCCCATGTTATACTTCACCAACAAAATGTTTGGCGCTAACAACAGCATCTGTTACAGCATACACCCCTTCGGGCTCAAGTTCAGGTTGCGCTGGCAGCACGGCAGCATATACTGTCCCCTCATCAGTAAATATTGTATCGTATGCTTGGACGTTGCCGTCTAACACAACAGGTAGTTCAGCTACCAATTCAATCAATGTTAATTTCCTTAGCGGATATTCAGGTGGTAACATTTGCGTTACAGCAACCACTATATGCGGAGTTGCATTGGCCACAAAATGCAAAAGCATCAACACTTCTTCTCCGTCTAAACCTGCAAGTATTACAGGCCCTCTTACAGGGCTTTGCGGCCAAACTGTTGTATACACATGTCCTCCACAAGCGGGCGTAACTTTTCATTGGAATGTTTACAATGGCGCAGTTATAAATAGTGGACAAGGAACCAATGCAATAAATGTAACATTTGGTACCACTCCATTTAATAATACTGACCTTGAAGTTAAATCTGTTAATTCCTGTGGTAGCAGCAATTATAGAATTATTGGAGTTACAGGAAAACCAAGTGCGCCAGGAGCTATTACAGCAATCCCATCAACATGGTGTGCCAATACAAGTGGTGTTGAGTTTAATGTAAATACAGGTTCGCTAACAGGTGCTTACACACTTAGCTGGTTGTATCCTAACGCATCGGTTGCACAGTATGTGCTTGGTGGAGGTAATTCATCAAGCCTTATTTTAAATTGGTTAACTGGCAGCGGGCCTGTTTACGTAACAGCGAGCAACGCTTGTGGTAACTCTACCCGCACCAGCACATGGGCAAGCAGTTGCCGCGAGGAGGAAGAAGTTGATTTGGCGGATGTCAGTTTGCAACTAACCACCTATCCAAACCCAGCAAGCAGTGTATTGAATGTTGACTTTTATGCTGATATTGTTGAATCAACAACTATACAACTACTTGATGTTACTGAAAAAATTGTGATGATGCAAACTATAAATACAATTGCAGGCAACAACAACGCAATGCTTGATGTAAGCAAACTTGCCAGAGGTATTTATTTACTTAACGTTAATTCAGAAAACATAAGCGGAAATAAAAAAGTAGTAATTGAATAATTAGTAAGTGATTGAAACAATGGCCGTCTCTCATAATGAGAGACGGCTTTTTTTGATTCAGTGCATAAGCATTGCCCGTGCAATTTAATTTTCTAATTTTCGGGCTTTAACCTGCATGTATGAAACGACTGATTGCGCCACTGCTATTTCTTTTTCTTTCTTTAGTCAGTAGTTTTTGTTTTGAATCTGTAGCTTCTTCTAATCCTGCAGAGAGGGATGGTTTATTAAGGCTTCTTAAAACCGCCAACGATACTTCGCAAATAAAAATCTGTAAAAAGCTTTTTAAAATGGTTAGTGCTAATCATGATAGCGCACTCATGTTTTTACATCGTGCTGTTGATTTGGCAGAAAAAACAAAATCGCCTCATTGGATTTCGGAAGCGCAACTTGATTTCGTTAACTGGTACACCAATTATGCACCTGATAAAGACAGTGCGCTGTATCTCTGCCGCAACTGGCTTAACAGAATGACGCTTGCTAACTACCATAAGGGTATGGCGGTATCAGCCGGGTGGATGGGCAGAATTTATTTGTGGTATTCCTTAGACTCGGCAATTTATTACGACTGGAAAAGTATAGAGTATTTTAAAATTGCTAAAGATTCATTTGGCATGGCTATTACACAAAGTAACCTTGCCAATGTGTATGCAGAGGCTGGAAATAATGTTGAAGCTATACGCGTGGGATTGGGTGCTCTGGAATATGCAAAACGAATTAACTTTAAATCTCTTATATATAATTCATGTATAAACATTGGAGAATATTACCAGCGTACGGGTCAGTTGAAGGAAGCAGAAAAATATACTCTTGAAAGCTATAACTACATTGACTCCACTCCTACTAATATTGCCTATTATAATTGGGAAATGGCAAACATCAGATTTTTATCAGGTAATTATACAGAAGCAAAAAAACTGTACTCATTTGTAGCCGAAACCGGTGTTAAAAATACGCTGAATGATATGATTGCTTTGGGGTATGATGGGCTGGCAAAAATTGCTGAGGTAGAAAAAAACTGGAATGATGTTATCAAATACAAATCTATTGCATGGCAACATGCCGAGAAAAACCGCAATAACAGCGAAAGCTATAATGAGATGCTTTATAAAGCGCATGATGCCAAAGGCAACTACAAAGAAGCGCTTGTTTATTATAAAAATTATGTAGCGGTGCGCGATAGTTATGATGTGGCATCGCGGCTTAAGCAAGTAGATGTGCTCGAAAAACAATTTAAGGCAAGAGAAAAGCAGGCTAAGATTGATTTACTCGAAAAAGACAAACAACTACAAGAGGCCGAAACAGTAAGCCAAAAGCGTCAGCGAAATATGCTTGCATTACTATTTGCGCTGGCTGCACTTGCCGGAGCATTTGCGTTTTCACGCTTTCACCAAAAGGCAAAACAAAAACAGGAAGCCGAGCGTGCACGTATAAGCCGTGATTTGCATGATGACATTGGCGCTACGCTTGGCAGCATTTCCATTTACAGCGAAGTGGCAAAAAATAAAGCCGATGGAAATACTGAGATGAATGAGGTGCTTTTTAAAATTGGCGACAGCAGCCGCGAAATGCTGGAAAAAATAAATGATATTGTGTGGGCAGTGAACCCTAAAAACGATAATGCATCAGAACTTATTCCACGCATGAAAAATTTTGCTGCCGCTATGCTAACTTCACGTGGCATTACGTTTGAGTTTACCCATTCAACCATACCTGACAGCGGCCTGCAGTTGGAAATGCTTACCCGTAAAAATATTTTTCTCGTTTACAAAGAGGCGCTTCACAATATTGTAAAATATTCACATGCAGGTAGTGTGGGTATTGACATTAGCCTGCAAAATAAAAAACTGGTAATGACTATACAGGATAACGGCATTGGGTTTAGGCAAAACAGCGATGCGTATAACGGCAATGGAATAAAAAATATGAAGCAGCGTGCAGAGGAAGCAGGCGCCACTCTTGAAATACGCACGGAGGTTGACAAAGGAACACGCATAAATTTATCGGTACCTGTTTAACTACCACCTTTGGTAATTGTAATTGAAATAAAACAGCTGTTGATTTGCACAGACAATAAAACATGAATCCAATACGTGTAACTATTTTTGATGATAACCTTAGAGTGAGCGATGCCATACGAATGCTGGTAAGTGGTACGGAGGGTTTTGCTTTTGTAGGAGCTTATGAAAATTGCAATCATCTTATTCAAAATATAGAAACATCACAACCGGATGTGATATTGATGGACATTGACATGCCGGGTATGGACGGCATTAAAGCTGTAAAAAAGATAAGAGAACAATTTCCACACCTTCAGGTTTTAATGCAAACGGTTTTTGAAGATGACGATAAAATTTTTGATTCGATACTGGCTGGAGCATCAGGATACATTTTAAAAAATACTCCGCCTGCAAAAATTCTGGAAAGCATACAGGAGGCATTTAAAGGCGGTGCATCCATGACACCGAGCATTGCCGCCAAGGTGCTTAAGCTTTTTTCAAAACATGTTCCTTCTAAAGCAGAAAAAGAGGATTTTAATTTGAGTGTGCGCGAAAAAGAAGTGCTCTCACTTTTGGTAAATGGCAAATCGTATAAAATGATTGCTGATGATTTGGATATCACGTATGACACGGTTCGTGCGCACATGAAAAAAATTTATGAAAAGCTGCATGTGTCAAGCATGACAGAAGCTGTTGCAAAAGCCATTAAAGAAAAGTTGTTTTCGTTTTTTTAAATGATTTCAACGCAGAGACGCAAAGATGCAGAGATTACTCTTTTTCTCTGCATCTTTGCGTCTCTGCGTTGATTTTTTTTCACGTTTCCCTACTACCACTTTTGGTAATTGACTGGCGTTTTTTTGATTGTGTTATTTGCCGCCATAATTATTTATGGCAAAAAACAAAACTATATCACTTACCAAACGCGAGCAGGAAGTATTAGAACTCATTGCCGATGGACTCACTGATGAGCAAATTGCGCACGAGCTTAAATTCTCATTGCACAATGCAAATGCTTTCCGCAAAAAATTATTAGAAAAATTTGAGGCAAACAATGCTGCCGACTTAGTAGCAAAAGCATTTAGAAATGGATTTATCAAATAACCCATATTACCATTTATGGTAATTGTAAAAAACAAATCATACAAACACATTTGCGTTACTAATTTTAAACACCCATAATATGACTAACTTAAAAACAACACTCAGTATTATAATAATGATGATAGCATCATTAGCTGCAAACGCACAGTGGCATCTCGATTTATCTTTCGGTACCACATCGCCCGGTATTACACACCTGCCTTTAGGCCCCGGTAGTTGCGGCTGCCAACCCGGCATGGTGGCAGTATTAAAACTGGCACCCGATACGTTAATTACTGTTTACAATGAATCAACCTCCAGCGGCTGGATTGCCAGCATTGCAAAAACAACATCCACCGGAGCCATGGTTACCAGCTATGGTACAGGTGGGACCACTCACGTTGCCTTTCATGACCAAACACAATACAACCAGCAAACCAATGCTACCGATGCTAAACTATTTGCTGACGGAAGCATAATAGTAGTAGGCACCAGCATGATTGCAAACTTTGGCGGTACCGTACGTGCATGGTACGCAAAGTTTGATGCCAATGGAGTGCTTACATCCTCGTTTGAATTTGACCCCGCAAGAAATTTTGCCAATAGTGGCTTTAGTGCTGTAGTTACACAACCCAATGGCGATGCACTCATACTGGGAGCCGGTTTATCCAATGCTTTTTCTTCTTACGATTGGCGTTTTTATTTACTCACCTCAGGAAACATCCTCACCAATACGCTTATATCTGCTTACAATGGTTTTGCGCTTGGCAGCGTGCATGGCTTTCGCAAAAGCAACGGCAACCCGGTGTTTACTGCAACCGTAAACCACTGCCCCGGTTGCGGAAACTATACCGACCTTCAACTAATGGAAACCGACCCATCAGGCGCTACTTTTACCGCAGCCGTTGTTCCTAACTACGATCCGAATAGGTACCATGGATCGGATATTGCTGCTGCTGACCATATTCGTGTTGCCACTAGCAATGCCAGTGGCCAGTATTTTTTAATGGATTATGGAGCCAACATACTTGCACCACCCACCATAGCAACCAATGCAGGAAATACAGGCAACATAATAAGTATGAGCGTAAACCCCACTGATAATAGCACGTTCCTGTTTTCCAATCTGAGCCTTGGTTGTTGCGGGCAGGTAGGCATTACCCATGCACTGCCATCCGGACTTATTGATACTAATTTTCCGTCAGCAGGTGCAGGCGGAACCATAACATGGCCCATCGCATTTAACAACGCAGCAAGCCCCAAAGGTGTAGTGCTTGATAACAATCATGTTGCATTTGGACATGATGCACAAAATGTATCTATGATTACAGACCTCACCACCTTTAATGCATCAGCCACCTATCAATCGGCAAGCTGTCCCAATGAAATACTAAGCACCACTGTAGCTAACCTCGGCAGCACAACCATACAATGGTACAACAGCACCGGAGCCATCAGCGGAGCCACCAATGCCACCTACACCGCCATCACACCCGGTACTTATTATGCAATACTAACTGCCTATGGCAGTACTTACACAACAAACACAGTTACCGTAAATAACCACATTTTTTTTGATGACATTGATGGAGATGGATACGGAGGAGCACTGCACTGCGCATACACACAACCGGCAGGCACTGTGCTTAACAATACCGATTGTAATGATGCCTGCTTTACCTGCCATCCCGGTGCACCGGAAATTTGCGATGGGCTGGATAATGATTGTGATGGTACAGTTGACATGATATTGACTGCCACCAACGGATTGAGGTTTGATGGCGTGGATGATAATGTGCAAATAGGAAGTTGGTTTAATGAGCAAGTATTTACCATTGAGTTTTGGGCAAAGCCAGGAGCCACACAAAACAACTACGCTATGATTATTGATGACAATCACTCAGGAGGCATACGTTGGAACAGTCAGCAGCAATTCAATAATACCAACACGTATGATTTTAGTGCAGGACTTAGTGGCGGCAGTGCTGGAGTTACCTACACACTCACTGCAAACCAATGGCAACATATTGCATTGGTAAAAGGCAGCAACTTTATGTCTGTTTATCGTAACGGTGTTTTAATAAGCACCACAGCATGCAGTGGAACAATAAATGGTTCAGGTGGAGATTTTATAAGACTGGGCCAATGGGCAGGAGGCTCGCGCGCATGGAATGGAACAATGGATGAAGTACGCCTTTGGAATGTAGCCCGCACACAAGCGCAAATTCAAGCCAACATGAATTCAATGCTTCCTTCAGGTACTGCTAATTTATTAGCCAATTATCATTTTAATCAGGGAGTTGCAAACGCAAATAATGCAGGAATAACTAATTTGCTTGATGACAGCAGCGTTCCCCACAACGGAACACTTGTAAATTTTGCACTTAACGGAAGCACATCTAACTGGACAAACGGCAATAATTTTTATCAACTCATTTCTCAAACCCTCTATGCCGATGCCGATGGCGATGGTTACGGAAACCCAGCAGTAACTCAAACAGTACCCTGCGGACAAACAGTAGCAGGATATGTTGCTAACAATACTGATTGCGATGACACTCCCGTAACAGGATTTGCTATTCATCCCGGAGCTACAGAAATAATATGCAATGGCATTGACGAAAACTGCAACGGCATGACGGATGATTTAGGAGTGCCCAGCACACCTGCAACATCAATTACAAGCAATGCACCTTTTAATGAAATATGTGTTGGAACAAACGTTAACCTTACAGTAAATGGCGGTTCGCTTGGCACCGGTGCAAGTTGGAAATGGTTCAGCACAAACTGCACCGGAACGCAGGTTGGAACCGGAAACACAATTAACGTTAATCCAACTTTAACAACTTCTTATTTTGTAAAAGCAGATGGAGTATGTAACACTACACTGTGTGTACAATTAACCATAACAGTAAAAACAGCTCCACCAACAGCCAATGTGGTAGTTCCTTCAATTAACAACCTGCCTGCCTATGCATGCAATGGTACATCGGTAGTAAATATTAATGTGCCAGCAGTAGCCACTGCCACACAATATATATGGGATGGCCCCACAGGAACAACTTTTAATGGGGGCGCAAATCCTTACACAACAACAACGCCATCAGCCAATATTGTTTTTGGTGCTCCTAATGGCTCTGGGTATTATATTGGCGTGCAAGCGGCTAATGCATGTGGTGCAACAGTGCGAAAAACGCAATGGGTAAGAGGCACTTTAAGTGTACCTGCAAGCGTTAATCCTGTAGTCAGCGGGCAAACGGTTTATTGTGCTGGTACTACTGCAAGTTTTAGTTGCCCTGCAGTAACCGGTGCCACAAACTATTTGTGGACCATAACCGGTAACGCAACTGTTGTTGGATCAGGAACAAACTGCAGTGTAACGTTTAGCCCATCATGGTCAGGAGGCACTTTGTGTGTTTCTGCGCAAACCCCATGTTATACTTCAGCAACAAAATGCATTGCTCTGGGTATAGGTGCTGCCACTGCTTATTCTCCTGTTGGGCCTGCATCGGTTTGTCCGGGGCAGTCATCATCTTTTTCAGTTCCCGCTTCTCCCAATATCAGCACATACAACTGGTCTTTGCCCGCAACCATAACCAATGGTGCCGGTACCAGCAGCATAACGGCAACTATAAATAGCGGCTTTTCCACAGGCAATGTTTGCGTAACAGCCACTACTGCATGTGGGGTTGTGCTTCAGCAAAAATGCATAGGGATTTATAGCGGAGCTCCAGCAACTCCATCAAGCATCACTGGCCCTGTTACCGGTATGTGCGGGCAAACAGCAATTTATACCTGCCTTCAGCAGTCAGGTGTATCGTACGCATGGATATCTCCTTTAGCAACAATCAACAGCGGGCAAGGAACAAATGCCGTTAGCATAACCTTTCCTACTTCCTCTGGTAGTAGTACAGTCTCTGTTCAGGCATTCAATTCATGCGGGTATAGCGGTAGTCGAAGCATTACAGTTAACAAAGCACCCACACAGCCCGGGGCTATTACTGCAATTCCCTCATCATGGTGTGCAAACACTAGCGGAGTAGAATTTAATGTAAATACTTCAGGCCTAACAGGTACTTATACCTTAAACTGGAGTTATCCTGGAAGTTCGGTAGCGCAGTATGTTTTAGGCGGAGGCAATTCCAATAGCTTAATCTTAAACTGGCTTACCGGTTCGGGTAATGTATATGTTACTGCATCAAATGCATGTGGTAATTCTTCAAAGAACAGTACATGGGCCAACTCTTGTCGCGAAAAAGAGGAGAATGAAACAGAGTCTGCTACAGGTTACTTGCATTTATCAGTATATCCCAACCCGGCAAACACAATTGCCAATGTTGAGTTTGCTTCTTTAAAGAGTTCAAATGCATCAATAGAAATAACAGACATAGCCGGAAGATTAATTTCTTCCAGCACTATGAATACAACAGCCGGCATAAACACTGTGCAACTTAACGTTAGCAAACTTGCAAAAGGAGTTTATCTATTAAAGTTAAATGCAAATAACAAAACAGAGATGGTAAAAGTAATTATTGAATCACTGTTGTCCGATTAAATTTTAGTCTTTTCAATTTGGATGCCTCGGCTTCGCTCGGCATGA
>CAYSPG010000006.1:0-197993 GCA_964432885.1 uncultured Flavobacteriaceae bacterium | reverse complement strand
TGGCTAATAGCATCTGAATAAAAGGTAGTACCAACTTTTTAATGAACGCTGTCAATCCTGTCATGCGTTAACGCTGCCAAAGTAAAAGTGGCAGTGGCGGTTATACAATACCCATTTTTGGGTAATTTATTTTTTAACAATACCCTAAATCACTGTTGTCCGATTAAAATTTTACTTTTTAAGATTAGATTCCTCGGCTTCGCTCGGAATGACAAGCATTTAGAATTTTGGATGGTAGAGAGGGGCTTACTTTTGGGCGAAGCCCAAAAGTAAGCCCCTCTCTACCATCGTACCCACAACTGTCCGAAACATGATTTACGATGTGTTTCTGCTATTGTTAATCCCGTAGGGATTAAATATTGGTAAAACAACTAAAGTGTGTAAAGCGAAGTCCTGTAGGGACGGAATATTTTTTCCATCGGTTCAATATTTCGTCCCTACGGGACTTTTAAGTTATTGATGTTTTACAGTTACCAATATCTAATCCCTACGGGATTTGCATGGTTTCGGACAGTTGTGCATCGTACCTCTGAGTAAACTATCATTCCGAGCGAAGCCGAGGAATCTTTTCTATTTAATCGGACGACAGTTACCCTAAATATTGTGTAACATACCCCGGCAGTACGTTGGTTACTTTTTTACGGAACAGAAATTAGTCCTGCCTTAAGCGCTATTCTATAAAGTGATGCAACGTTTTTTACACCATTGCGCTTGCGGGCGTTTTTTATTTCGGTTTCGGCAGTAGCATTTGAAATAAAAAGCAAGTCGGCAGCCTCTTGCACCGTGTTGTTTTGCCATACAAGGTCAAGTATCTCCACCTCGCGGGGTGTAATGGGGTTTGGGCATGGATTTTTAGACATAGCTGTATAGTTTTGTTACTACATAGACTACAAACGCATCCGCAATGTTGCCTGTATGGCTAAAAGCCTGTTTAAATTTGATTGGATTATTTTAATATGTCGCCCCGATGGGGGCTTTCTAATATGCAAATTGCTTTTTCTACCAACATCTTGCTCCTACGAAGCTTTATTTAGCAACAGTTAAGCTCCGTAGGAGCAAGATGTTGGTAGAAATTATAAATATCTCATTGCTAAAGCCCCATAGGGGCGACATATAATTTATTTTGATAAAAATTTAAACAGGCTCTAAAATTTGCCCCTTTTTTTATTGCCGCAAACACTGTAAGTTTGGTGTGCGCAAAAAAATACTATGAATAAACGCTACGCTGTTGCTCTTTTATTTTTTATTTCGCTTGGCGCGAAAGCAGATTACTGGACGCAGAAGGCGAATTTTCCGGGGGTTGCAAGGTACTCTCCGTTTTCAATGGCAATTGGAAACAAAGGATATATTGGCTGTGGTATTGATAGCAATGATATAAAATACAACGACTTTTGGGAGTATGATCCAGTTACAAATAGTTGGACACAGAAGGCTAATTTTGGTGGGACTCCCAGAATTGGCGCTGTAGCATTTTCTATTGGAAATAAAGGATATGCAGGAACAGGAACTGATACATTTCCTTCTTCCTTTCAGGATTTTTGGCAATACGATCCCGCAATAAACACTTGGACACAGATAGCCAATTTTGCTGGTGGAAACAGATCATTTGCCGTTGCTTTTGCAATTGGAAATATGGGTTACGTATCCACAGGCAGGGATACAAATACTGATAAACATGATATTTGGCAGTACAATCCGGCAACAAACATCTGGACACAAAAAACCGGCTTGCCTACAGTAGCATCAAGATATAATGCAAATGGGTTTGTAGTTGGAAATAACGGCTATGTAGTTGGCGGTATGAATTCATTTCTGTATTTCTTGTCTTCGCTATGGGAATACAATAGCCTTACAGATAGTTGGCTGCAAAAAGCAAATTTCATTAATCCCCCCAAGGATTGTGGAGCTGCCTTTACTATTTGCAATGTAGGGTATTATGGTGTAGGAAAAGATATTGGCATTAATGCAGATTTGCATGAGTATAACCCCGTCAATAATGTTTGGACTCAAAAAGCATACGTATCAAACATTTCCCGTGCCTGGCCCGCCTATTTTTCAATTGGTAATAAAGGGTATATTGGATTAGGGGCACTTCCATTTGGATCTTTGCCTACATACAGCGACCTTTGGGAATACACTCCCGACAGCGCCTGCAGCACCGGCACTACCGAGTTTGAAGTTTCAAGTTTAAAGTTTGAAGTTAGCCCCAACCCCTGCACCGAGTTTGTGGTTTGCAGTTTACAGTTTACAGTTCAAAAAAATGCAACACTTAAAGTTATTGATGCCACAGGAAAAACAATTTTCTCCACACCAATCACAACTTTAAACTTTAAACTTCAAACTTTAAACTACGCCAAAGGCATTTACACCGTGCAAATAAACGATGGCACACACACCGCCACACAAAAGTTTGTAAAGCAATAAAAATCAGGCAAACATCAATTTGCCTTTGGGCTTTGGCACCTCGCGCTTTAACTGTTTTGCAGTTTCAATCCACTCATCAATTATTACTTCGGCATTTGCCAAAGCCTGCTGATAGGTTTTGCCATCAGCCATGCAGCCTGCAAGTTCGGGCACTTCGGCAATAAAACATTTGTCTTCCTTGCTCCAATAAATTATTATTTCGTATTTGCTCATGGTTTTGATGTAAGTTTATATTTAAGCAATAAATTTCTTACTTGTTTTACCTGATAAGGTTTCGCTTTTGACTTTTCAGGTTGCAGATTGATAATTTCTTCAATATCTTTTTTAAAATAAATATGATGACTTCCTTTAATGCGCTTTTCAAAACCTAACACTTCCAGCAAACTGCACAGTTCCTTAAAAGAAAAATTGGTATCGGCATTTCCCTCAAGCAATTTAAACAAAAGTTTATTAAACCGACTCACTCGTTTTTTCAATAAGCGTTTGTTATGCAAATATAATTTATTTGTTTACATTTTTATTTTTATACTTTTGGTATAAACAAATTACACTATGAAGAAACCCCTCACCACCCTTTTACTATTTATTACGCTTGCCGCTAAGGGTGATTACTGGACGCAGAAGGCCAGTTTTCCGGGAATAAACCGTGATTTGTGTTTTGGTTTTACCATAGGCAGCAAAGGGTATGTTGGCGCTGGCAGAGACTCGAACCTTGTTAACGTAGATGCATTTTGGGAATACGACCAGGCCACCAACACCTGGTCGCAAAAGGCAAACTTTGGCGGTGGTCCACGGTATGGCGCTACAGGATTTTCGGTGTCAGGCAAAGGGTATGCTTGCTTTGGAATAGCATCACCTGGCGTTTATCTGAATGATGTATGGCAATACAACCCGCTGCTAAACACATGGACTCAAATGCAAAACTTTCAGGGCAGTGCTCGTGCACAGGCAGTAAGTTTTGTTATACAAAACACCGCCTTTATAGCATGCGGACTGATTAACAATCCGCTTAACTACTTTTACGACCTGTGGCAATACAACGATACCACTGATACCTGGATTGCAAAATCCAGCCTCCCGGCAGCAGGGCGCATTAGTCCTATTACATTTTCGGCTAATAATAAAGCATACATGGGCGCAGGTTTTTATTTCAACGGAAGCTTCAATTATCCATACGATTTTTGGGAGTATGATGTAAACTTAAATGCATGGACACAAAAGGCAACCTTTGCAAACATAAAAAGATGTCAGGTAACAAGTTTTTCAATTTATAATTTAGGCTACACCGGAACGGGCGACTATAACCAACTGTTTTTAAACGACTTTTGGGAGTATAACCCTGTAGCTAATCAATGGGCAGCAAAAGCAAACGTACCGGGCATAGGCCGCAACGAGGCTATTGGTTTTGCTATTGGCAACAGGGGCTATGCAGGGCTTGGAGAAAACTTTGCAACGTATCCGAACGACTGGTGGGAATACACCCCCGACAGCACCACCGGCACTACCGAGTTTGAAGTTTCAAGTTTCAAGTTTGAAGTTAGCCCCAACCCCTGCACCGAGTTTGTGGTTTGCAGTTTACAGTTTACAGTTCAAAAAAATGCAACACTTAAAGTTATTGATGCCACAGGAAAAACAATTTTCTCCACACCAATCACAACTTTAAACTTTAAACTTCAAACTTTAAACTACGCCAAAGGCATTTACACCGTGCAAATAAACGATGGCACACACACCGCCACACAAAAGTTTGTAAAGCAATAAAAATCAGGCAAACATCAATTTGCCTTTGGGCTTTGGCACCTCGCGCTTTAACTGTTTTGCAGTTTCAATCCACTCATCAATTATTACTTCGGCATTTGCCAAAGCCTGCTGATAGGTTTTGCCATCAGCCATGCAGCCTGCAAGTTCGGGCACTTCGGCAATAAAACATTTGTCTTCCTTGCTCCAATAAATTATTATTTCGTATTTGCTCATGGTTTTGATGTAAGTTTATATTTAAGCAATAAATTTCTTACTTGTTTTACCTGATAAGGTTTCGCTTTTGACTTTTCAGGTTGCAGATTGATAATTTCTTCAATATCTTTTTTAAAATAAATATGATGACTTCCTTTAATGCGCTTTTCAAAACCTAACACTTCCAGCAAACTGCACAGTTCCTTAAAAGAAAAATTGGTATCGGCATTTCCCTCAAGCAATTTAAACAAAAGTTTATTAAACCGACTCACTCGTTTTTTCAATAAGCGTTTGTTATGCAAATATAATTTATTTGTTTACATTTTTATTTTTATACTTTTGATTCAAACAACTCATCAATGAAACAAACATTCATCACCCTGTTACTTTTTATTTCGCTTGCCGCTAAGGGTGATTACTGGACGCAGAAGGCGAGTTTTCCGGGGGGAGCAAGATTATGGGCTATATCTTTTTCAATTGGCACAAAAGCCTACGTGGGTACAGGTTCGTTAAGTACTTTTTTTTATAATGATTTTTGGGAATGGGATGAGCCAACCAATACATGGACACAAAAGGCAAACTTTCCGGGCGCACCCCGCGAAGGGGCTTCAGCATTTTCTATTGGCAACAAAGGATATATCACCACCGGCTGGGATGGAGTAAACTTTACCCTAAGCAGTTACTATAACGATTTATGGGAATGGAATCAGGCAACAAACACATGGACTCCCAAAGCCAACTTACCCGGCCCACCACGCTATGTTGCCACAGCGTTTGCTATTGGCTCAAAAGGCTACGTGGGACTTGGGCTTTCGGCAGCGTGGAATTATTTAAATGATTTATGGGAATACAACCCCACCACCGATTCATGGATACAAAAAAATAATTTTGGAACCGGCATTGATATGGTGTCGGGTTTTGTTATTGACAGCAGCTATTACATGGGCACTGGTCATGATGTTTCTGTTGTTCATGCCGATTTTTGGGAGTGGAATTTAGCAACAGGTTTATGGACACAAAAAGCAAACTTTCCGGGTACAGCACGGTGCGATGCTGCCGGCTTTTCAATATGTGGTAAAGGATACATTGGTACAGGCGATAATTGGAATAACATTACACTTAAAGATTTTTGGCAATACAACCCTGCAACAAACCAATGGGTTCAAAAAACTGATTTTCCAACAGGCTTGCGCAGAAGAACGTGCGACTTTTCTATAAATGGAAAAGGGTACGTTGCCTTGGGTATAGATTCGGTACCATATTTTTTTAATGATATGTGGGAATACACCCCCGACAGCGCCTGCACCACCGGCATACCAGAAGAGTTGGCAGAAAGCAGATTGCAGTTTACACTAAGCCCCAACCCGTGCACCCATAACATAACCCTAAGCCTAAATAATCCAATTGCCAATAACCCAATAACTATTTTAATTACCGATGCCACAGGAAAAACAATTTTCTCCACCCGCATCACAACCGTAAACTGTAAACTGCCAACTGTAAACTTTCCGAATGGCATTTACACCATTCAACTAACCAGCGGCACACACACCGCCACACAAAAGTTTGTAAAACAATAATGCGAGATGAAAGAGAATAAAAGCAAGTGAAAAAACTCCTGCCTATTTTCTCTTTGTAAAAAAAGTTAAAGAAAAAAATGAACAAAGAGGCAAGAGAAAAGGAGAAAAACCTCCTGCCTCTTTTCTCTTTGTTAAAAATTTAATTTATTTTTTCTTAGCGTCTTCAGTGTAAAAAAACTTACTCCACAATCAGCTTTTCCGCAGCAATCACTTTGCCCTCAGCCACAATGTGCAGCGTATAAGCGCCTTTTTCAAGATTGCCTTTTTTAAGCACCCCTGGCGACATGCGCGAATCAAAACTTTGTGAGCGCACAAGCCTGCCTGCAACATCATAAATATTGGTTACCACCTGTGATGCGGCATGGGCACCCAAATTAATTTTTGCTTCGCTGTTCATCGGATTAGGATAAACAGAAACCGCACTCTGTAAATTTTCTTCCACACCAAAACCAATAGGCACTAATTTAAAATCAATGGTAGTTAACACACCATTTTGCAGGTGCACATTGTTAATGGTTTTGGTATAATAACCCGGCTTGCTGCACTGCACGGTATAAAATCCCGAGTCGGCAATGCCGGTTTTATAATCGCCATTAATTACCGAGTTAGTAGTTTTTGGTGTAAGCAAAATTTCAACCACAGCACCGTTAATGGGAATGGTGGTTACGCTGTCGGTAACGTTTCCTTCTAAATAACATGCACGCACATAATTAGGCTGAAATATGTAAAACATCCCATTCATATCTGTAGCAATAATTCCACCCGTTGGCAAATACGGGTCGGCATCCCAGCATAAATAATTGCCGGTGTAGTAATTTCCCACTTCAATTAAGTTGGCAGGGCGTGCAGCATCCACCAGCGTAATCTGACTGCCGTAGCTGGGGCAAATTAAAAAATCGTTCAGCACACGCACATTATGCACCTCCTGCGAACTGGTTGAATCGGTAACATACACATCCAGCAACGAAATATTAAAAATGTTACTTACATCAAATGAACCTAAGGGCGAGTTATTGGTTTCATCTGTTGTAAACAAATATTTTTTGTTATCGCTTAGCCAGGCATTGTGGTTAAATGCGCCAGGAGTTCCCTGCGTTACCAATACGGTTGGGTTTGCTTTGTTAACTACATCCACTACACTAAACCGGCCCGCCCAAATTTCGCTCGTCCATAACGTGTCGTTATACACATAACTGTCGTGAACATAAGCAGTATTATATTGCCCCACGTAGGTGGGATTCCAGGGGTCGGCAAGCGAGGCTATGATAACGCCACCCACACCTATATCGCTGCCGTTGATATAAACATATCCCGAGTCAACCGTAACGGTGTGTGCCGTGTTTAGCTGGTTGGCAATGGCGCCATCACCTGTCCACCACTTGTAAGCACAAGTGCCCGGAAGGGTTGATAAATCAACAATAAGCAAACCAGCCTGCCCGGGTCCCGATGCTTCTGATACGGCATACGCATACTTGCCCCACACTTTTACCTCGCGCCATATTGACCCTACGCATGGTATTGATTGCAGCACCACAGGGTTTGAAGGATTTTGAATATCGGCTATGGCAAGTTCGGTATTAACACCTATTACAGCATACAGGTGACCGGTACTGTCCACGTAATGCCAGCAACCCGCAGTTGATACTCCAAAGTTAATACTGCCAAGCAGCGAAAGGTTTTTTTGTGCCGAAACCGCAAATGCAGTTGCAATAAATGCAATTACGAGTAAAGTTTTTTTCATGACTTGTGTTTTAATAATTATAATGTAAATTTAACTGTAAATTTTTTAAAAAAATAATTTTTATTGTAACGATGTTGTAATCATTTGTTCAAGCACTTTCAAATTCACATCTTCAAGTTTATTAATGTAAAGACAGCCAACACCGGTTTTGTGCTTGCCTAACTTTTTTAGCATGACCGCATATTTCTTTATATCCAAACCAAGGTACAATGACAAGTTAGCTTTGCGCGGAGCAAAACCAATTTTAAACCAGGCAACCTCGCGGCCGGTAGCCGGGCTTTTTACCACAACATTTCCAAACCCAATTAATCCCGCGCCCCATAGTTTTGGTTTTTCTCCGCTGGCCTTTTTCATCATTTTCAGAATCACAAAACTGTCACTGCGTTTTTGTTCTTCTTTAATGTTGTTTAAATATTCCTCAATATTTGCATCTGTTTGTTTAGTTTTTATTTCAACCATTGCCATAATAATCTATTTTTAGTAAGGGTTCCTTTTATTACAATAGTATAAAAACAACACATAATTATGTGCACAAATGTCAGGGTTGTTTAGTAAACATAAGATACGTGGTAAGCTTGCTTATTTTTCCATCAGTAAAATAAAATACATCACAAAACACAGCATCAAGCAATGCTGCGTTTTTTAGTTTGGCTTTTACAGTTCCTTCAGCAACAACCACGTTACCTTCTTCAACCATGTGTATAATTTTTATATCAGGATGGCCGTCAGCATTCGGGTTTTCAATCTCTTTATCAAAAGCCTCTTTTCCTTTGTGAGTAAAAAAGCCGGGCATTTCCCATACCACATCATCAGTAAGGCATGCTAAAATTTTTGTATGGTTAGTGGTTCTAAAACCATCCATGTAGGCTTCAACAATTTTTTTTTGTGGGCTCATTGCTCTATCAGATGAATTTGTACAACCTTGTAATTAAAATTATTGCAAGCAGTATTAAATGGATTTGTTTCATGCTAAATAACTGCAGGTTGGTTTACTTCCTAAAACGGGTCCTCATCTTCCATTTCATTCATGCGCGAGCCACGTGTAAACCTGTCGGGATCCACATTGGGGTTGGTAATTTTTACACCAACATTAGCATCCGAAAATTCGTACTCATCAAGCTCGGCAAACTTGGTGTACTGACCAATAAATTTAAGATTCACATCCTTTAACGAACCATTTCTGTTTTTTGCAACAATTATCTGCGCCTGATTGTGTGTCGAGTTTCCGGCTTCGTCCTGGTCAAGGTTATAATACTCAGGACGGTAAATAAACATTACCATGTCGGCATCTTGCTCAATAGCTCCTGACTCGCGTAAGTCGCTTAGTTGCGGGCGCTTGGTGCCACCGCGTTTTTCAACTTCACGGCTTAGCTGCGACAGGCAAATGATGGGCACTTCTAATTCTTTTGCAATTGCTTTTAGCGAGCGTGATATAGTACTTATTTCCTGTTCACGATTTCCTGATCGGTTATCGGTTTGTGCAACCATTAGTTGCATGTAGTCAATAATAATTAACTGCACTTTTTTTTCGGCCACCAACCTTCGGCACTTGGCGCGAAACTCAAAAATGGATAAAGCAGGAGTATCATCAATATAAAGTGGCGCGTTAGTAAGCGGAACAATTTTGCTGTTAAGCTGCTCCCACTGGTAATCGGCAAGTTGCCCGCGCTTAATTGTTTCCGATCCAATTTCTGTTTCTGATGAAATCAAACGGTTTACCAATTGAATGCTCGACATTTCCAATGAGAAAAACGCAACAGGCTTGCTGAATTTTATGGCAGCGTTGCGTGCAAGTGAAAGCACAAACGCAGTTTTTCCCATACCGGGCCGTGCCGCAATAATTATCAAATCAGATTTTTGCCAGCCTGCAGTAATGCGGTCAAGTTCGGTAAACCCACTTGGCACACCGGTAATACCCTCGCCTTGTTTGCTTGCAATTTCAATTTCTTTAATGGCTTTTGAAATTAACGAGTGCATGCCTTCGTAATTTCTGCGGATGTTGCCTTCGGCAATGGCAAATAGATTTTTTTCAGCATCATCAAGCAGTTGCAAAACATCACTGGTGTCTTCATACGCATTTTTAATAGTGTCATTAGAAATACGAATGAGTTCGCGCTGAATAAATTTTTGCAAAATAATACGCGCATGATACTCGATGTTTGCTGCTGATGCAACTCGATTGGTAAGTTGGGTGATATAATAAGCACCACCAACAATTTCCAATTCGCCTGATTTTTTTAGCGCATGCGTTACCGTTAAAATATCAATAGGTTCGGCTTTGTGAAAAAGCTCGTGAATGGTTTTAAAAATTTTTTGGTGCGATTCGCGGTAAAAACACTCGGGATGTAAAATATCAATTACGGCTGTAAGTGCATTTTTTTCCAGCATCAATGCACCCAGCACAGCTTCTTCAATATCGGTTGCCTGTGGCGGTACTTTGCCAAGACCCATAGCTATTTGCTGACTGATAACTGATTTGGAGGTGGTTTTTCTTTTCGCTCCCTGCTTGCTGTCTGTATTTTCTAACATGCAGCAAAATTAATCATAAGATTTGCCTGTGGCGAAAAAATAATTTTTAAAAATTACGAACAGTAAAAATTCTGATAAATAAATTTTGAAAGAATTAAAATAAAATTATGCCTGTGAAAATGTACACTTAAAAATAGTGTTGTAAAACCAAATTTGTTTTCCTTTATAAAGATGCCGAGCGCAGCCGAAGCATGTACCAATAATATTTATCTCAGTAAAAAATGAGAATTAACACTAAACCTTTTTAAGTAAGTTGTATGGTAAACGATTCGTAATCCCGAAGCATCGGGACGTATCAATTCGTTATTCGTTGATAAAACTAATTTACAGCCACAACCGTAACTTCTGTTCTCCTGTTTTTTGCTTTGCCTTGTTCGGTAGTGTTATCGGCAATGGGTTTTGTTTCGCCATAGCCTTTTGATGTTAAACGTGCCGATGCAATTCCTTCTGATGTAACAAAATCTAAAACTGCTTTAGCTCTTTTATCAGATAGTGTTAAGTTGCTTTTATCATCACCTACATTATCGGTATGGCCGCCAATTTCAATTTTAATAGTTGCATTTTGTTTTAAAAAAGCAACCAGCTTATTTAATTCTGTTTTTGATTCAGGTTTTAAATCGGATGAGTTGGTATCAAAAAAAATATTGTTGAGCGCTAACGTATTTCCCTGTTTTACAGGATTTAATTTTACATCAATTAAAAAAGGATGCGAAACATCCACAGCATTTTTACATTCAAAATGGTCGCTGTAAAACAAGTAGCCTTTTTTTGAAGCGTTAAGCGCGTATTCTTTTCCGGCAGGCAGCGTAATTAAAAATTCGCCCGATGATTTGTCTGAATACGATTCAACAACCGTTTGTCCGTTTGACAAATCAATTATTTCAAATTTAGCTTCTAATGGTTTTTGAGTTTCGGCATCGGTAACTTTTCCTTTTACAAATGTTACGGGCTGTGGTTTTATTTTGTCGTACAAGTCAAACGAATAAATATCCAATCCTCCACTGCCGCCTTCACGGTTTGATGAGTAGTATGCCTTGTCGCCTTTAGGACTGATGATTAGTCCTGTTTCGTTTTTGCTTGAGTTTATAGGGTAACCTAAATTAAGGGGAGTTCCCCATGTACCATCAGCATTTTTTTTGCAAAGAAAAATATCCATGCCACCCATGCCCGGCAACCCATCCGAAATAAAATACATGGTTTGATTGTCGGGATGCATAAAAGGCGTTTCTTCTTTTCCATCCGTATTTATTTTGTTGGAGAGTTTTACAGGCATGCTCCATCCGGTTTCGCTTATCTGGCTCATATAAATATCCTGGTCTTTTCCTTGCGTACGCACACCGCCTCCACGAACAAAGTATAATGTTTTTCCATCGCTTGCAAACGATGGTTGCGATTCCCACGCGCCTGTATTTATTGGGGCGCCAAGGTTAATAGGTTTACTCCACGTATCGCCCAATCTTCGAGAGTAGTAAATATCGCATGAGCCTTTTCCTTCGGGCCTGTCGCAGGCAGTAAAAAAAATAAGGTTGCCATCGGCACTGTAACAGGGTGCGCCTTCGTTAAGTTCAGAGTTTACAGGTGCGCCCACGTTTGCCGATTTACCCCATGTGTTATCTTCTTGTTTTAAACTCCGGTAAAAATCTTCCTGCCATTCATACACATCACTTTTGATTTTACGTGTGTATAATAATTTTTTTTCGTCAACCGTAATGGATGGAAAATATTCGTCAAACTCTGAATTAATATTTGCACCTAAATTTTTTGGCTCAAACGGCACGGGAGTTTTTAATGCCTCAACAGCAAAATTGCACGATGCAATAAAACGTTCTGCTTCCGCTTTCTTTTCAGGCTTGGCATTTGGTAACGAAATAAATTTTGTGAAATGAGTTAGTGCCTCATCATAACGTGCAAGTTCTAACTCGTACCGGCCAAGTGCGTAAAAGTTATTTGGAAAAAAATTGGGATTTATTTCAACTGCTTTTTTGTATTGCTCAATGGCTTGTTCGGGTTTGTCTAAGTCGGCATATAAATCACCCATAAGCATATAGGCTTCAATAAATTTTGGGTCTGCATTTATTGCATCTTTTAATTCGCTTATGGCTTTTTCGGTTTGACGTGAGTCGTAAAGCTTTAAAGCATTCTCTAAATTTTTAATTGCTTTTTTTGATGAGGTTGAATAATTCTGTGGCTGTTGAGCGAGGCAAACGCAGGAACATAAAACTAACAATAACGATATTACTTTTTTCATAATAATTAATTCTTTGTTTGCCGGAACCACTCAATGTGGTTGATATAAAATTTAGAAATGCGTTTGCTAAGAAAATAAAATTTATTTTGCCCTTACCATTTTTTTTGTTGAAATGGTTTTACCATTTACTACAAGTGAGTAAGTATAAATACCGCTCATCAGTTTATTACCATATACCAACAGGGAGCCATCGCCTGTTTCATTTATCTTAACGGTTTTTAAAACAGAGCCATTGTTATCATAAAAAACAAGCATTGCATTTAACGGCACTCCTTTTAATTCTTGTTCAGGAATGTTCCATGTAATGGTTGTGTTTTCTGCAAAAGGATTTGGCTCGTTTTGATTTAGGATGATGGCGTTGGTATTTTTTAATTCAATGCTCATGCCCGGTTCTGTGGTGTTAACTCCTTTTGTATTTGCATTGCAGCAATTACCAACCACGGTTATCAATGAATCAATGCGTGCGTTTAGCGTATCTATTTTATTTGATTGCTGTTGATAGCCTTTTATTAACAGTGGAACCAGGCCTGTGTAATCAACAGCTTTAAAGGTAAGGCTGCTGTCAATGGGATTGCCACTGCTATCCACTTCGGGTACATTGTTAAACGATTTTACAAGCGATGGCAACAGGGCTTGCAACTCATGAGCTTTAACTCCGTACTGTGTGCCACCGGGCAGGTGCATTCCATAACTATTAGTGGTATCATAAGTAAACGAATATATTTTTATTGAATCGAGAAAAGTATTTGTACCAACCGCAACCATGTTTTGTTTTAATAAAGTATCTGATGCCACAAACTGTTTGGTGCTGTAAGCATATCCGTTAAAAAACCCGGCAGCATTGCTGCAATTTCCGCTTACGCAGGTTGTAATTGGTGATGTGGCTACCACACCATAATTTGTCATTCCGCCTGTTGCCAAAAAACTTCCGGCAATGTTGTTGGCATTACTTGTAGCGCTGCGTGCCACAGCCTGCACACCTATATTGTAACTGCGTGTGCCTGTTGCCCCGGTAACCCAAAACATACCGGCACGGTTTGAAACCGTTCCTGTTCTTGCTGCGCTATTGTATGCAAGCAGGCCTGATGTATAATTAGTATTTGCTGTGTTGCTGTTGTTAACCACCATGCCATAAATCTGTTGATTGGTATAAGTGCCCGCAGAAGGAGTTTGAGCTTCAACATACATCTTGGTATCATTACCGGCATACGTTAAATTAGGAAATGCACCGGCTGTTGAAGGAGCATCGGGTGTGGTATTAAAATTATTTTTTACCACTGTAGTTCCTCTGTATGAATTAAACCCCATCCAACTGGTGGTAGTGGTGCCGTTGCTATTCGTAATTGTATTATCAAATGTGATGCTGGACGGATGCGGACCTGATGATGAATACGAACCTCCCAGAGTTTGGATGTGATATAGCCTGTTGTTATCTCCAAATACTTTCATGCGGTCTTTGTCATTTATTCCGCTGTGCAAAATGGTTAAGGCTTCGTTATTATCGCTGTTTATCATAACAGCAGGAGTTCCGTTTCCGGCAATTGTAAAAGCAGAACCAATTGCAGGGGCACTAAAAACCGAGGTACCTCCATGCATTTGAAATTTGTAAAACGGTGTGGTGGTAAAAAAGCCAATGCGGTTGGTGGCTGAGGATGCGTTGTTATAAATATCGCTGCATGCTAAGTTGTTTGATGAACCATCTGAGCGCGGAAGAATATCAGCGTTTAGACAACTTGTGTTTAATGAGCCTCCACCCACATCATCCACTAAAATAACATCACCTGTATTATTTAAACTAAGAACCTTATTGGTGGTATTTGTAATTGAAGACGATGCGTTGGTGTAAGTTCTAAATCGTAATCCGCTAAGTGAGGTGCTGCCTGTATTTATTTCTAACTTGGTTTGCGGGCCTGTGGCCGCGCCCGATAATCCTATGCCTACATTTATGTTGTTATTGCCAAGTATCATGCTGTTGGATGTTTGCACATCGGCAGCATTGCCTATGGCTGTGCTGTTGGTTATATTATTTGCATGAGTGGTGTTATAGCCAATTAGTGTGTTATTATTTCCAATTGCAGGAGTTGCACCAGCGCTGTGGCCAACGTACACATTGGATGTACCATCGTTATGTGCACGACCGCTTTTGTATCCTATAAATGTATTTGCGTTTTTGTCAGAATTTAAACCCGCCTCTGTTCCAACAAATGTGTTTTCGCTTGCATTTTTATTATTAAAACCGGCATGGTATCCATTAAAAACATTTTCATTGCCCCTCAGATTATTAAATCCTGCCTCGCTGCCGTCAAAAGCATTTTTTATTCCATCAGTATTTGAAAAGCCGGTATTAAATCCTAAAAAAGTATTGTCGGCCCCATCTGCATTTGTACTTCCAGAACCTGTACCTAAAAAAGCGTTTCGTGAGCCTGCGTTATTGCTTTGGCCGCTTTGGTGGCCTACAAATGTATTATCCCCGCGTGCCGACTGATGCCCTGCTCTAAATCCTATAAATGTATTGTTGCGGCCTCCTGTAGCATTTTCGCCACTTTGGGTTCCTAAATAGGTATTGGGCGTTTCTCCGGTATTTGAAAATCCGGCAAGGTTGCCAATAAAAACATTGTTATCAACTGTGTTTGCAAAGCCTGTTGAATGTCCTACAAATACATTTCCTCTGCCTGTACTTCCGGTTTGACCTGATGATACGCCAATCATTACATTGAAATTTTCATCGTTAGCCTGACCTGCTCTTGTTCCAATAAAAACATTTTCGGCCTGATTCTCGCCATCACGCCCTGCCCACCAGCCCAAAAAAGTGTTGCCGCCATTGGTAAGATGTCCTAATCCGCTTTCATAACCTACAAACGTGTTGCCGCTGGTTAAAATATTACTTTGCCCTGCATTGGTGCCCACAAAAGTATTATCATTACCGGCAGCATTATTTATGCCAGCCCCTATGCCAGCTATTAAGTTTGTACCAAATGAGGTTAAAATGGTATTGCCTCCAAGCATGTATGAGCCTATGCCTCCGGCAAAGGTGGGGTTGGTTATGTTTATTTCTGAGTTTACATCTAATTGCCAGCCGGGGGTTAAAGCGTAGCCGATGCCTACGTAGCCACCTGTGGTAGAATTACCACCCAAAATTGTCATGCGTGAAGATGTAAAACTTCCAAAGTTTGTATAAAAATTAATGGGGTCATTGTTGGTAGTTCTAATATTTAAAGGAGGGCTTAGGGCAGTGGCGTCCCATCCCAGATAGTCGCTTGACGTATTCCATGTATTTGGTGTTACGGATGCTTGGCCAAGAATATTTTGAATACTGATAAGTAAACAAAGCATAGCTAAATAAATTTTCTTTTTCATTTTTTTATAATTTTAGGAGTTTATGATATGAAGGTGTATTATTAAAATAATGTAGTTTTAGTATGTAAGCACCAGAGAGTAATCCTGTAAGGTCTAATTCTTCCTCTTTCTTCCCTTGCTCAAAATTATACTGTATAACAGACTGTTCCTTAATATTTATTATTTCAATTTTATGTAACATTTTGACTTCTAAGGTTATTTTCAATTTTTCTCGAACAGGATTTGGAAAGATGTTAATATTCAGAATAGAAAAAACATCCGATAGGGATGATGTAGTATCTAAGGTAATTGAAATATCATCAATAAAATAATAGGAATGTGCAGCACCGGGTAAATAGTAAATGGAATCAGTTAACGAGTCACCAAAAAAATTTCCAATCGTTAAATTCGAATAATTGGAATCAGCGATTATGCTTCCTGTAATATGAACCCAATTAAGAGTATCTATTATAATGCTATCGGTATAGAATTGACTATAATTATTTATAGGGGCATTAGCGGTCATATTATAATTTACCGTACTCAATAGCATTCCTATTTTGTTGCTTGCAAACAAATAATATTTATCTGCTTTTGAAATAAAAAAAGACAAATTATATTTCAAACCTATTACAAGTGGACTTAGCAATTGGCATGTAAAATCTTCCCTATAATTTAAGCTATTCCTGCTATAAATAATAAATCCGCAATAAGCATTGCCTGTTTTTGCATGCTGAAAGCCATTAAAATTATTCGGTACTGCCTGAGTTCCTGAAGCCCAATCGCAGCCATTAAAGTAATCAGGTGAATTGCGGCTGGGGTACCACCCAACGGCTCTGTCCACCTGATTGGCAGAATGTGGGCAACTCATCGTATCTTCAAAACTCGGGTTGGGCACCAAGTTAATTTGTGCAAAAACCTCACCCCCGGCCCCTCTCCAAAAGAGAGGGGAGAAGAAAATTAAAAAAATAAGTAAGTGTTTTTTCATGGTTTAATTTTTTGCTAACGCAGTAATCTGTTGTTTTAATTCAGCCACCTCATTTTGCAATTCGCTAATCATGTCAAGCAAATCTTTTGCATTGCCCTTTTCTAAAATTACAATTTGTTTGGCTTGTATTGTGCCGTTTACATCAAGTGTTGCTTGTGGCTCTGTTGTGCAAATGCCAATTTTTTCTCCGCCAATTACAGTGCAGTTGTTGCAATTTACTTTGGTGTTTGCGCCTATTGCTATAGCGTTATTAATATCAGGCATACCGCCACCGGCTTTGCAGCCTAAAAATGTATTACCACTTGATAATATGTTGCTTTGCCCTGCATTGGTGCCCACAAAAGTATTGTCATTACCTGCAGCATTATTTACACCTGCTCCTATGCCCACCATTAAATTGGTGCCGGGGCTTGCAAGTATGGTGTTGCTGCCAAGCATGTAGGAGCCTGTGCCTCCGGCAAAGGTGGGGTTGGTTATGTTTATTTCTGAGTTTACATCTAATTGCCAGCCGGGGGTGAGGCCGTTGCCTATACCTACAAAGCCAGGATTAGCAGCAGCAGTACCTTGTATTGTCATACGTTGAGTACCGCCTGTTAAAAAATTAATATCTCGAGTCCCTTTGTGCTCAATGTTTAAATGCAAGGCATTGGATAAAGCTGAATTATCCCATCCCAGATAAAATGCTCCACTTGAACCTACGTGGTTAGTGACATCAGCTTGACTATAAACTTTTACGTTTAGTAACATCAGCAGAAAAATGTATGTGATTTTTTTCATTTTATTAATTTTTAATTGTTATTATTTTTTTTGATTCTGTTTTATTTTTCTCAAAAGCACGTATTAAATATATACTGCTTTGTTGGGTTATTACCAGTTCAATTTCCTTTTCTTTTGTTTTAACTGTTTGCAATAATTGTCCGGTCTCCGTATAAATTAACAGTTGTTTTTCTCCAATTGCCTGGTTAAAAGTAATTTTCAGTTTATCATCACTATAAAAAATATTTTTAATAATATTATTGTAAGGAATTTTAGTGTTTTGATTAAGCCCAGTAAAATTTGAACAATATGCCGAATCCATTGACAGGCATACATCATCAAAATAGTAATACGAAAAAGTACGATTGCTGCCAATAGTATCTACCTGTGTATTATCATAAAAGTTACCCAATATCAAATATTGATATATACTGTCAGCAATAAAAGACAAGTTAATTTTATGCCAACTCAAGGTGTCTGTATAAATTGAATCTGAATATGCAATAGGAAAATTAGGTAATGGCATTGGTGTATTGTAAGAATAAGGAACTGTTGAAAGCTTAATGCCAATTTTATTGCAAGCAATTAGAGAAATATCGGCAAAACTTATATAAAACGTACAATAGTATTTTTGATTTGGAACAGTAGCACTCGTAAGTGGCACAGCCATTAATTCGTTATACTGCGCACCATAAATACTAAATGGAATCAATCCAGCATAAGCATCTCCGGAATGCGGGTATTGATAACCCATAAAATTGGTTGGAACACCAACAATTCCACCAATTAAATTGCTGCAATAATTATAGTATTCTGGGGTTTCCCTGAAAGAAGTCCAATATAAAGCTTTGTCAATCTCAAATCCAGAAAAAGGACAACTCACCGTATCCTCAAAACTCGGATTGGGCACCAAATTTATCTGCGCCCCTAAGTTTTGCACATAAAAGATAAAAACAAGAAGTAAAATTTTTCTCATCACCTTAATTTTTTACAGATGCAGTAATCTGCTGTTTTAATTCAGCCACCTCATTTTGCAATTCGCTAATCATGTCAAGCAAATTTTTTGCATAGCCATTTTCTAAAATCATAAATTGTTTGGCTTGTATTGTGCCGTTTACATCAAGTGTTGCTTGTGGCTCTGTTGTGCAAATGCCAATTTTTTCTCCGCCAATTACAGTGCAGTTGTTGCAATTTACTTTGGTGTTTGCGCCAAGGGCTATGGCGTTATTAACATCAGGTTTTGTGCTGCCTGCATTGCAACCTAAAAAGTTAATTTCAAAGGCAGAAATTGGACATGAACTTGTATCCTCAAAACTTGGATTAGGCACCAAATTAATTTGTGCAAAGCAAACTTTGCAAAAAAGCAGGAAAAATAATGTAATTGTTTTTTTCATCGCAGTTTTTTGTTTACCGTAAAAGTATAAAACAATTTTTGAGAAAAACAAAAACGAAGGCAATTAATTTTTCATAGCCAATAATTTTTCAATAGCATCAAGCCGTAATGTAAGTTGTGCTATTTTATTTTCGAGCAAGGTTATTTTTTCTTCGCTGCCACCACCCACATCATTTACTAATATTACATCGCCACTGCCATCAACTGCAAGTACTTTGCCGGCCGATGCAGTGGTTGAGTTTCCTGAACTTGATGAGCCCGAACGCATATCGGTAAATCGAAGGCCACTAAAACCTATTGCACCTGCAACGTAAGCATTGTTTGAATTTATTTCTAACGTATTAGCCGGAGGAGTAATGGTGTTTATTCCAACCCGTCCGTTTACCGGATTACCGGCTCCGCTTTGAAAACTTGGATGAATGATAAGGTCACCGGTACTTAGGGCTTCAAAATCTGTCCAAATTCCATTACTAATAATAGGGTCGGCAGTATAGGTTAAACGCAACTGTGGACTCCGCTCACCTTGGTCATAAATATCAAGTCTTCTTTTAGGTTCATTTCCAAACAATAAAAAATCGCCAATGCCGGTGTATGCAATCATTCCATTATTTTCGGTTACTATGGTTAAATTGCCACGTGGTGTACTTTGAAAATCGGCATGTTGGCCTAAGGCCGGATTTGGGTCTTGTAAAAAAGTTAATCGCAGTTGTGGCAGTTGTTGTCCTTCGTCTAACAACTCCATTCTTCTAACTGGCTCAACACCGGATGCTATAAAATTACCGATTCCTGCATTCATAACCGCACCAAAGTTTTGTGGGGTAATAAGCATATTGCCTAGTGCCGTGGTTTGAAAATCGGTGTTTATGCCAAGGTTTACATTGGCATCGGGTGTAAAGGTGAGGCGTAGTTGGGGGGCGGGGGTAAGTGTCATATTTAATGACTCATCATATATTTCTAACCTTCTTAGTGGTTGCACACCAGAGCCCCCTCCCCATGCATTGCCCGTAAAATTGCCAATGCCCATGCGGCCCCAAGGTGAAAAACGGGCTACTTCAAGTGATGAGTATTGCGTTTGCCAATCGTTAGCCGATTGAGTCATAGGTGCCGAAAAAATAAATCTTAAATTGTCCGCTCCATCTGCACCATTAAGATTATCACCCCATGCAATTACAGCATCATTATGGTCTTGTTGATTATAGGTGGTGTCGCCATCAAAAGGCATAATGCCAAAAAAAGCAAAATCAGTTTGCAGCCCGCTAAAGGTACCCACATCCATCCAGGTGCGCCAACCGGCAATGCCGCTTGTAAAATAATCTTCGCCAAGGTGCAGTATGCTACGCGGAAAAGTAATAGGTACAGCATAAGCGTTTTCATGTATTGCCAAGCCAGCACGTTCAAGCCCGTTTATGGTGCGGCTAAGGATGCTCATTTTTATATTGTTAAAGGTGCCCGTTCCGGCATTGGTGTAGAAGTGGATGGGTTGGGAGGTTTCATTTTTAATGTTTAGGGGTATTGTACTCAAATTATCACCACCAAGCCATTCTGTTGCTCCAATATTATTTCCTTGTGTACACCATGGAGGATTTGGCGGACAGAATTGAGCATTAACAAACCTGATTTCAATCAATGAAACCAATACGAATAATAAAATTTGCTTTTTCATATTGAAATGATATTAATTGTTTAACTTAATAAATTTTTTTAATACATAAGAATTATCTTTTTTTATAAATAGTATTGAATATATTCCTTCTTTAAAATTTGAAATATCAGTAATGATTTTAAAATTTCGGTTTATTGAAATCCTTTTTAACACCTTTAATGCAACATCATACAGTAAAATTTCCTTACATCCATATGGAATATTTTCAACTTCTAAATTATCAATTGCTGGATTAGGAATTATTTTTATATTTTCTTTAATTACATCTTCAGGAATTCCAGTCCAGGTTTCACAATACATGGAGTCTGTTGATAAACAAATATCATCAACAACATAATATGCTGCACCCACTGGTGAACCATAATATTGCAACGTATCTGTATTGGCATTATCAAAAAAATTTCCAATGGAAATAAAAGAGTAAGCAGAATCGGCAATTAATGATCCTCTTATTGTAATCCAATTAACGGTGTCTGTTATAATACTATCTGCATACAGATGTGCAAAATTATTATAGGGTGGGGGATTAGATAAATAATCAACGGTTGATAACAACATTCCTATTTTATTTGTTGCTAGGGTTGAGAATGTTGGAGGAGGTTTTGTTGCAAAATTGACTTTAAAATTCAAATAATATTTTGTTTGCAATATCAAAGGTGCTATCAAGAAAGAACCAATAATTTCTCTGTAAAATCCATTACCCCACCAAGTATAAAGTCCGCAATATGCGTCTCCCGTGGCAGCGTATTGATAAGTAAATTGATTGTTCGGAATAGAGAAATTTGGGACAACGCAACATTCATGAAAATAGTCAGGCGTATTATCCAATATATGCCAATATTTTGCCTTGTAAACTTGGGCATTAGCATTAGGACACGAAACCGTATCCTCAAAACTAGGGTTAGGCACTAAATTAATTTGTGCAAAACAAACTTTGCAAAAAAGCAGGAAAAATAATGTAATTGTTTGTTTCATCGCTGTTTTTTGTTTACCGTAAAAGTATAAAACAATTTTTGAGAAAAACAAAAATGAAGGCAATTAATTTTTCATAGCCAACAGTTTTTCAACAGCATCAAGCCGTAATATAAGTTGTGTTATTTTATTTTCGAGAATGGCAATTTTTTCTTCATTGCCATCACCCACATCATCCACTAAAATTACATCGCCACTGCCATTAACTGCAAGTACTTTGCCGGCCGATTCAGTGGTTGAGTTTCCAGGATTAAACAATTTTTAAAATCATTAATAATGTGTTTAGCATATTGGGTTTGTTTTTGTAAAACTAACCAACAATTTTTGAGAAAAACAAAAAAATCTGATTACGCTATCTTATCAGTCCTTAACGAATACTCAAAATTTTATGCGTTTGCAACGATATTTGCCACTCAGGATTTTGTTTTACATAATCAATAATCAGTGGCATTACTTTATCAAACCTTCCATATTCAGGTTGTAAAAACAGTTGGCAATTTTTTTTGGTGTACTTCTGATTTTGTTCAGCCCATTCAAAATCACTTTTGTTAAACACCACCACTTTTAATTCATCTGCTTTTTTCAAACTTTCTTTTAATGGTGCTTTAAATTTTTTTGGAGATACACAAATCCAATCAAACGTTCCTTTTATTTTATAAGCGCCCGAAGTTTCGAGCCACACATTAAATTTATTTTTTTTAAAGTCCCCACACAAAACCGTTAAATCATACATACACGGTTCGCCACCGGTAACAACAATATTTTTTGCTTTATTTTTTTTTGCTTCCGAAATTAAATTGCTTACGCTGATTTTTGGATGAGCCTGTGCATTCCACGATTCTTTAACATCACACCACACACAACCCACATCGCATCCGCCAAGGCGAATAAAAAAAGCCGCTTTGCCGGTATTGTACCCCTCGCCTTGTATGGTGTAGAAATGTTCCATAACAGGTAAGAGGTTTGTGGTTTGTGGTTTGTGGTTTGATGTTGGCATTAGGTGTTAATCTTTTTTGAAATTTTTGTTGATTAGTTTTAAAACCTCAAACAACAAACAACAAATTATTTCTTAATCCCTATAAATAAAAGTGCCCTCACAAAATACCACCCACAACAATGAATTGATAATGATTAACGAGATAAGGAAAATCCAAAACTTAAGTGTAAAGTTCATACGTATGCGCACGCTGTATAATAAAATAGCAGCCAGTGCTGATGATAGTGCTGAAAAAATATAAGCAGGAATATTTTCTGTTCCGCGTGTATCATGATAAAAGTTCATTACCATAATGGGCATAAAAATTATTCCGCATATAAAAAGCAGATAACTGTATTTTGTGTATCGCGATTCGCGGGTGGTTAATCTGTCCATAGGAAAAAAAGAGTTTAAAGTTTGAAGTTTAAAGTTTGAAGTTTAAACTTTAGACTTTAAACTTCAAACCACAAACTTTGTTTACGTGTACATTCCTCCGTTTACATGCAGCACTTGCCCTGTAATGTAAGTACTCATATCACTTGCTAAAAAAACAACTGCATTTGCAATGTCATTTACGGTTCCGGCACGTTTCATTGGTATGGCTTCGGCCCATCCTTTTACTGTTGCTTCGTCAAGTGCTGCTGTCATTTCAGTTTCTATAAAACCGGGTGCAATGGCATTGCATCTGATATTTCTTGACCCAAGTTCTAATGCAACCGATTTTGTAAAACCAATTATTCCGGCTTTTGAAGCAGCATAATTTGCCTGCCCCGCATTTCCTTTTGCACCAACAACTGAAGTTATATTTATAATACTACCCGACTTTTGTTTAAGCATTGTACGCTGAATATGCTTGGTGGTATTAAATGCCGATTTAAGATTGGTGTTTACCACTTCGTCAAATTGTTGCTCTGTCATTCGCATTAATAAATTGTCGCGGGTAATACCGGCATTGTTAACCAAAATATCAATCGTGCCAAATTCTGCCACCACATCATTTATCAGTTTTTCGGCAGCGGTAAAGTCGGCAGCATTGCTTTGATAGCCTTTCGCTTTTACGCCTTTGGCTTTTAATTCGTTTTCCAGTTCTATTGCCTTATCGGGAGATGAAAGAAAAGTAAATGCAACCGATGCGCCCTCATGGGCAAGCATTAAAGCAATACCACGGCCTATGCCGCGCGAAGCACCTGTAACCAAAGCAATTTTATTTTTCAACATCATAATGGTAACAAAATAATTTTGGACGAAATGATTTACTTCTATTTTTGCCGTCAAATATAACTAAACAAAAATCACATGAAGAAAATTATTCTGAGCATGGCTCTAATTGCTGCAACCACTACCCTGTTTGCACAAAAAGCATTTAAAGTAGGTTTAGGTGGAGCCTTTAACTCTACCTGGTTAATTAACAAAAACGTTTCGGATGCCGATGACGAATTAGATGTTGCCATCACCTGGGGCGGCAATTTTGGATTAAACACGCAGTTTTATTTTAATGAGAATGTGGGGTTAGGTTTGGGGATTATGAGAAGCGGTCATAATCAGAAATACACAGGTGATTTTGAAAATGTAGGAACCTACGATGGAAAAGTTATGCTGCGTTACATGGATGTTCCACTTACATTAAGGCTTGGTGGTAATGAGAAGGGGGCATATTTTGAATTTGGACCTCAGTTTAGTTTTTTAACAAAGGCCACCGAAACCTACGAATTTAGCCCTTCGTCTTCGTTGTTTGATGATGAAAAGGAAGAAGGCGATGTAAAGTTTTTGTATAAACCTGTTACCGTGGGCGTGGTTATTGGATTTGGTGTTGATATAAAAGCAGGCGACCAATTTACTATTAGTGCCGGATTACGTCTTAGCTATATGGGAAATGCAACTAAGGAATTTGATGAAGATGAACTTGGAGACGAATATGATGATGCCGATCTGGATTTTATACCCATTGCCGCTGCGTCTCACTTTGAGGATGCAGATATTTCAAAGGATTTTGACTACCAGCCCACTCATCGAATCCTTGGCGGAATATTCTTAGGCGTGGTATATACCATCCCAATGAAATAATAATTGCAAACAAAATTTTTATAAAAAGGCTGCCTCAAAAAGGCGGCCTTTTTTTTGCGCTACAGATACTGGTGCCACCACTCAAATTGGTGGCACCAGTAAAAACAATGCATACGTTTTATTTTGCCACACCACTTTTTTACTTGGTTCAGTTTCTAAAAAATCTATAAGCCCTTTTTGATAAAGTTCGTGATGCTTGTTTGTGCAGGCAAGCACATATTTTATTCGGTAAAAACTAATATGGTTTTTAAATTGGGCCACCGACCATTGATTTATAACAGGTGATGCCTGTACGTTGCCAAAATATTTTAATGCCCATGGCCGTGCAAACAATACAACATCATTGGCAGCGCAGTTTTTTTTGTAATGATAAACTACATCTGTAAAATCAGCTTGGTGTGGGCCGGCTATTGTGGTGCAGTTATTTTTGCTAAGCTCAACTAAATTTATGGTATATGATAAAAGCACAAGCAGTAAAAACACTGCCACCGGAAAAACACGAAACGACTTTAAGCGCGAAAAATAAAAATTCATACCACTATATAAATACAAAAGCAACAGAGGCATTACCGGAAAAATAAACCGATAACCACCCTTATGATAAGGATATGCAAGTATCATCAGTACATAAACAATAAAAACAAAATCGCCTGCGCCCATTCGTTCTTTCCATTTTGAAATTATTCCGGTAAGGATAAAAACGGTGAGAAAAATTTTTATTACTGCATTTAGCCACATAGGCACTTCCTGCTCAAACGCAACAGAAAAAACTTTGTAGTAATAACTGCAGTTGGTTTTTACGGTAGCCATAATTTCTTTATTAAAAAACAAATCTTTATACCACACCTCGTTTGCCACCGGAATTTTAAACAGCACATGATTGATTAAAAAATACAAAGCAGGAACAAGTGCTGTGTAAACCAAAAATAAATAATCGGGCTTATGATGTTTGGTATGATTGTGTGCGAATATTATTTTTTTTATTTCATACAAAAGCAAACCAAGCCACAAAACCAAGCCTGCATTTTTTAACAACATGGCAACCAAAACCAGTAAAAGCGTAAACCATTTTTTATGATGATGGCTTAAATACAAAACGCTTATAACACATAATGTAAAAGGAATATCGGCAAGTACTTCGGCTTTTAAACGTATGGTTAACGGATTGTATATAAACACCAGCACAAGCAATGCCGAAATAAATTTATTGGCGTACGAATGCAAAAACAAAAAACAAACAACTGCCAGTGCAGCAAGCAAAGCACTCATCATATACATGTACCCTAAAGCATTTTGCTTAAACAAAAAATAAAATGGCGAAAGCAACAACGGAAAACCTACCGGCCTGTAAGCGGGTGAGTAAACCTGTATGCCGGGCATTTCAATTTCGGTAATTGATTTGCCGGTGGCAATTTGCTTTGCCTGCAACATGTATTGTGCATAATCATCGCCCCAGTCGAAACAGGAATTTACATTTAAAACAAAAAGAGGAACAAGCAACACCAAAAACCAATATGGAAATTTGCTGTGATGATGTTTATGCATGGTGTGTGTTAACCGGTGATGTAATTATTGATGTTAAAAAAAATCATTTCAGTTTTTAAATAATGTACTTTCGTTGCAACATTACTTCAAAGATATTAATATGAACGCTAAAACATTACTTATTTCAGCATTTGCAATGGTGATTATGTCAACAGCCGTTGCGCAACAAAACTTACCACACACTATAACAGCAGCCGAGCAGTTGCTAATGCCATCGTATTTGCAATCGCGCGGTGCATCATCTTTATCATCCATCACCACACCACCATCATCGCCCGTGCGCACCATTGGCGAGTGGGAAGAATTACAAGGACTGCTGATTACATGGACAACCTATCAAAGCATGTTAAAAGAAATTGTACGCGCTGCAAAAACCGAATGCAGGGTGTATATAGTTACCAATAACCCAACAAGCGTTACAAATTATCTTGCCAGCAATGGCATTGATACCGTAAACGTAACGTTTATGAATGTGCCTTACAATTCGGTATGGAGCCGAGACTACGGCCCGTGGAGCGCTTACACCAATGATGTGGATACATTAATTACTGTTGACTGGATTTACAACCGCCCTCGCCCTTTGGATGATGCCATACCGGGTCATGTAGCCACACAACTAAACACACCGTTTTACGAAACCACCACTTCGCCTTGGGATTTAATTCATACAGGCGGAAATTTTATGTGCGATGGTTTTGGCACCGGCTTTTCTTCCAATCTTACTATAAACGAAAATCCTGGACAAACCACTGCACAAATTGACACCATCATGAGCAAGTTTATGGGCATAAACCGCTATATAAAAATGCCAACATTGCCTTACGATAACATTCATCACATTGACATGCACATGAAACTTATTGATGAAGAAACATTAGTGATGGGAGAATATCCGCAGGGAATTTCTGACGGCCCGCAAATAGAAGCCAACCTGCAATACATTTTAAATAATTTTAATTCGGTGTATGGCACACCGTATAATGTTATACGTATGCCAATGCCCGATGATAACGGTGCTTACCCTAGCACAGGTGGCGATTATTTAACATACACCAATGCATCGTTTATAAATAAAACATTAATTGTTCCCATCTACAATATTGCTGAAGACACTGTTGCTTTAAACATTTACAAAGAGGCATTGCCTGGTTACAATGTGGTGGGTATAAATTCAAATGCAAGTATACCAGCACTTGGCGCATTGCATTGCATAACCAAAGAACTTGGCACCAGCGACCCGTTATTAATTTCACATCAAAAGTTACAAGACACGTATAATACAACTACTCCTTACCAGGTGGTTGCACTAATGAAGCACCGCACAGGAATTCAAACTGCAACCATGTATTGGCGTGCCGATACCACATTGCCTTACGCGGCTGTTTCTATGAATGCCGTTATTGGTTCACCTGGTTATTTTGCTGCTGCCATACCTCCGCAGGCTGTTGGCACCACCATTTATTATTACGTGCATGCACAGGCAGTATCGGGCAAGCAACAGGCTCGGCCTATGCCTGCACCGGCAGGGTACTGGAAATTTAAAGTACTTGGTACAACAGGAATTGCTACAACCGAAAATGTGCACAGCGATTTAAACATAAATGTTTTTCCAAATCCTGCTCGAAGCATTACTTGTATTGAAATAAAAAATGCTAACGGCAATGCAACCATCACATTAACCGATGTTACAGGCCGCACAGTAAAAGAAATTTTTAGCGGAACACTTAAATCACAAATGCATAAATTATTTTTTGATGCATCGCAATTTGCAAAGGGTGTTTATCTTATAAACTGCAAAACGGAAAGTGAATTGGTTACTCAAAAAATAATGGTGAGGTAAGGACTGTGAATGGTCAATAGTGAATTGTGAGTTTGTTGACAATCTTGAGCGATGAACGTTGAACCTTGAACTCTTCACTTCAGTAATCCAAATCCAAATCAAACTGCTGGCGTAGTTTTTCTAAGTCAGGATTTTTTTCTGCCATCTTTTTAAACTTGTCGCGTGTGGTATAAGCGCGCTCGCTTTCGGGTGCTTTTTCTGTCATCACAACTTTTAAATCTATAAAAGAGTTGTTGAGTTTTTCTTTCAGATATGAAAGTAATTCTGTTCGCGTTTCCCTTATATCTTCCTCCTGCACTTTGTTGGCTATGGTATATTGAATAGTGGTGCTGTCAATAAGCTCAGGAGTTGAAATAGAAAGTGTAGTGTAAAGCTGCTTGCGCATTTGCGCATTCATTTCATCTGCAAATGTTTTCCATACCGAAATTAATTTTTGTAAATCAAAAGCATCGTTATTTTTTGGTTCATCAATTTTTTCTTCTTTAACAATTTTTTTGGGTTTAAGTATAGAAGAAATGCTCGGAGTAAGCCCCCTATCCCCCGAAGGGGGAACAGCAACGTTTACATTTTGGGGTTTGTAGTTTGGATTTACTGTAATTGGAGTTTCAATATGGTTTTCGTTCTGCTGACTGCCGACTGCTGACTGCCTACTCTCATGCTCTTCTTTTCTCTCTTCGACTTTATTAACAACAACAGTCTTTTCAACTAAAGTTTTTTTTTCAACCTGAACTGTTGGTACGGGTGTTGCGTTTTCGTTTACAACTAATTTTCCGGCTAAGGCGCACATTTTTAGCAATGCAATTTCAACATGCAGGCGCTGGTTTTTGGCTGCTTTGTATTCAATATCGCACTTGTTGCAAATGTCAATGAGTTTTAAAATAGTTGCTGTATCAATTGCTTTGCTTTGCAGTTTGTATTTTTCTTTTACACCGGGTGTAACTTCAAGCAGTTGCAGCGTGCTTTCGTCTTTGCACACAAGCAAATCGCGCAAATGCGAACTAAGGCCACTTATAAAATGGTGCCCGTCAAAACCTTCGTTTAGCAATTCGGCAAAAGTTAAAAGCACCGATGAAATATTTCCGGGAACAATTTGGTCTGTTACTTTAAAATAATATTCGTAATCGAGAATGTTAAGATTTGCAATAACATCTTTGTACGTAACCTTGTTGCCGCTAAATGTTACCATTTGGTCAAACATACTCAGTGCATCACGCAAAGCGCCTTCTGCTTTTTGAGCAATTACGTGCAGGGCATCATCTTCAGCAACAATATTTTCTTTTTGCGCAATGTTGGCAAGATGTTTTGCAATGTCATCAATTTGTATTCGCGCAAAATCAAAAATCTGGCAGCGTGATAAAATGGTTGGAATAATTTTATGCTTCTCCGTAGTTGCCAAAATAAAAATAGCATAAGGTGGTGGCTCCTCCAGTGTTTTTAAAAATGCATTAAAAGCACCCGATGAAAGCATGTGAACCTCATCAATAATGTAAATTTTATAACGTCCGTTAGGGGGTGCAAACCGCACCTGCTCAACCAAAGCACGTATATCGTCCACCGAGTTGTTTGAAGCAGCATCTAACTCAAAAATATTTAACGACTGTCCGCTGTTAAACGTTTTGCACGATTCACATTCATTGCACGATTCTGTATCGGCAGTAATGCTGGTGCAGTTAATTGTTTTGGCAAGTATGCGCGCACAGGTGGTTTTTCCAACCCCGCGTGGCCCGCAAAATAAAAATGCCTGTGCCAGGTGATTATTCTTTATTGCATTTTTTAAAGTAGTGGTTATGGTTTGCTGACCCACTACGGTATCAAAAGTTGCCGGGCGGTATTTACGTGCAGATACTACAAAACTGTTCATTGGTTCTCTAAATAAGGGTTACAAATCTAAGTTTATTTTTTAAAAGAGTCTTTTGATTTTTAAGATATACGATTATTAAAAATATCAAAACATTCCCCTTTTAATTTCGTATAAATTTACATACTCAAAACCAACTTCTGATTTTAAACTAAAAACTTTAAACTTTTCTCTTCCTAATGAACCACATCAAAAAACTCCTCGTTGCCAACCGTGGCGAAATTGCCATTCGCGTTTTGCGCGCAGCGAGTGAATTGGGCATTCGCACCGTTGCCATTTACACGTACGAAGACCGTTACTCTCTTCATCGTTACAAAGCCGATGAAGCTTACCAGATTGGTGCCGATGCCGACCCGCTTAAACCCTACCTCGACATTGAAGAAATTATCCGCATTGCAAAAATTAATGATGTAGATGCAATACATCCAGGCTACGGTTTCCTTTCGGAGAATGTAAATTTTAATAAGCGTTGCCGCGATGAAAAAATAATATTCATTGGCCCAACCCCCGAAGCCATGGAACAATTGGGCGATAAAGTAGCTGCCAAAAAAGTAGCCATTGCCTGCAGTGTTCCCATCATCGAAGGCAACAAAGCACAACTTACTGATGCCACTGTTGCAACCATAGAAGCAAAACGCATTGGCTTACCCGTAATGTTAAAAGCAGCAGCCGGTGGCGGAGGCCGTGGCATGCGCGTAGTTCGCAATATGGACGAACTCGAAAAATCATTTAATGAAGCAAAGCGCGAAGCCGCAAATGCTTTTGGTGACGATACCATTTTCATCGAAAAATTTGTTGACGACCCCAAGCACATCGAAGTACAAATACTTGGCGACACACATGGCAACATTGTTCACCTGCATGAGCGCGATTGTTCGGTACAGCGCAGATTTCAAAAAGTGGTGGAGGTTGCACCTGCACCCACCCTCAGGCAGGAAACAAAAAACAAACTTCACGAGTATGCACTTGCCGTTACCAAACACGTTGGCTACAGCAATGCAGGCACCGTTGAATTTTTAGTTGATAAAGACGAAAATATTTATTTCATAGAAGTAAACCCTCGCATACAGGTGGAGCACACCGTTACCGAAGAAATTACAGGCATTGATATTGTGCGCTCACAAATTTTTATTGCCGATGGCGAAAAACTTTCATCGCCCGTAATTGACATAAAAAACCAAAATGAAATAAAATGCAACGGCTTTGCCATTCAGTGCCGCATTACTACCGAAGACCCGCAAAACGATTTTAAACCCGACTATGGAACCATCATCGCGTATCGCAACGCTGGAGGATACGGTATCCGCATTGACGAGGGCAGTTCATACCAGGGCGTTAAGGTTTCACCGTTTTTCGATAGCATGATTGCTAAAGTAACGGCCAGTGGGCGTACGCTTGCAGGTGCATCACAACGTATGTATCGTGCATTGGTAGAATTTCGCATTCGCGGAGTTAAAACAAACATTCAGTTTTTAGAAAACGTAATCAAGCATCCTGTTTTTCAGTCAGGGCAATCCACCGTTCCTTTCATACAAAAACATCCGGAACTCTTTAATTTTAAAACGCGGCAGGATAGCGGAACAAAAGTGTTGCGCTACTTGGCCGATGTAATGGTAAACGGAAATCCGGATTTAAACGGGCTTAAGAACACAAAAAAGTTTTCACAGCCACGTTTACCGTTATACGACCCGTTTCGCCCAACACCCATCGGAACAAAACAGAAACTTACTGAGCTCGGCCCCGAAAAATTTGCGCAGTGGTTAAAAAATGAAAAAGTAATTCACTACACCGATTGCACATTTCGCGATGCACATCAATCCTTGCTCGCCACCCGTGTACGTACCATTGATATGTACAAAGTTGCAAAAGCTTATGCACAACAGCACCCTCAACTCTTCAGCATGGAAGTTTGGGGTGGTGCAACGTTTGATGTTGCACTTCGCTTCTTGCACGAAGACCCCTGGAAACGTTTGCAATTATTTCGCGCAGCCATTCCAAATATTTTGTTGCAAATGCTCATTCGCGGAAGCAATGCTATTGGTTACGCAGCCTACCCCGACAATTTAGTCGAAAAATTTATCGAGAAGAGTTGGGAAAACGGAATTGATGTGTTTCGCATTTTCGATTCACTCAATTGGGTTAAGAGCATGAAGGTTTCCATTAACGCTGTGCGAAATCAAACAGGCGGTTTGGCTGAAGCATGTATTTGCTACACGGGCGATATTTCAAATCCACAGCGCAGCAAATACAATCTTCAATACTACATTGACCTTGCCGGAGAATTGCAAAACGCAGGCGCGCACATCTTGGCGATTAAAGATATGGCAGGTTTGCTAAAACCGTATGCTGCCTCCACATTAATTACGGAACTTAAAAAACATCTATCTATTCCAATTCATCTTCACACCCACGATACCTCAGCCATGCAATGCGCCACTTACATGAAAGCCGTTGAAGCAGGTGTTGATGTTGTTGATGTAGCATTGGGTTCATTAAGCGGCTTAACATCACAGCCCAATTTTAATTCAATGATTGAAGCATTGAAGGGAACAGAGCGCGAAAATTATTTCAACATTGATTCACTTAACGAGTTTTCCAATTACTGGGAAGTAGTTCGTGAATGGTATTATCCTTTTGAGAGCGGCTTGCAGGCAGGAACTGCCGAAGTTTACAAACACGAAATACCGGGCGGACAATATTCCAATTTAAAACCTCAGGCAAATTCTCTTGGGCTTGGTGATAAAATGGAAGAGATTAAAAAAGCGTACGAAGAAGTAAATATTTTATTTGGCGATATTGTAAAAGTTACACCATCAAGCAAAGTAGTTGGCGACATGGCTTTGTTTATGGTTACAAATAATCTTACCAAAGAAGATGTTATTTTAAAAGGCGAAACACTTTCCTTTCCCGATTCGGTTAAGAGCATGTTCAAAGGAGACTTAGGCCAACCTCCCGGTGGCTTTCCATCCGACTTGCAAAAAATTATTTTAAAAGATGAAAAGCCTTACACCGATTTACCCAACGCGCATTTAACACCTATTGATTTTGAAAAAGAGTTTGAAGAATTCAAACTCAAGTTTGATGCAACACTAACGTTGCTTGATTTCTTATCCTATAAATTCTACCCAAAAGTTTTTGAAGGCTATTATAAAAACCTGCAACAGCATGGCGATTTAATGACACTGCCTACCATCCCTTTCTTTTACGGCATGCAAACCAACGAAGAAATTATTGTTGACATTGGCAAAGGCAAAACCATTCTCATACGCTTATTATATATAGGCGATGCCGATGAAAGCGGAATGCGCACCGTTTATTTCCGCCTCAACGGACAAACGCGAGCTATTGAAGTGAAAGATAAAAATTCGACAAGCAAAAAAATAAGCAATGCAAAAGTTTCGGCACCAACACACATTGGTGCGCCACTGCAAGGCTTGCTTTCAAAAATATTTGTAAAAGAAGGCGACAGCGTAAAACGTAACACACCTTTGTTTACTATTGAAGCGATGAAAATGGAAACAACTATTACAGCTTCTCGTGATATGCAGATTAAAAAAATTGTTCTCACTGAAAGAACATTGGTTGAGGCTGATGATTTAGTAATGGAGGGTAATTAGAGCATTACCTGCAATTACACTCATATTCATTTCCTAAATCAATTGCCGTAATCACCTTGGTAATTTTATCGCATGCTCCATAAATAATGCGTACATGCTGTCCATCTTTGGTGTTACCTTCCAATGCGTAAGTTGGGCATTTGCCGCTTGCTTCCTCATCGGCTTCTTTGCTTTTTTCGGTGTTAACCGTACCACTTGCAAGAATAAATTCAACTTCTGCTTCTGTTATCTCGCGACATTCCATGCGGCAGCGCGCATGTTTGGTGTAAATAAGTTTGTGGTTTCGCCAGTTGCCTTCAGTAGTTGTTACTTGCCTTTCGGGATAGGCTTGCTTACGCTCTTTGCATTTTTTTACTCCAAATACAACAGCGGCACAAAATAAAATTACAACAAGAGAAACAATATTTCCTTTTGGGCGTTTGGTTTGCATAAATGTCAGTGACTTAAATTCTTAATTTCGCCATCAAATTACATAACTATTCAGCAATTAATCAATTAAATTTTTTAACTACTAATGAGTACAGTAACACTTGCAGATTACGGCATTGCAGAAGCCTTGAAGCAACTTGGAATATCAGAACTTAACAACGGTGTTTGCACCGGAACAAAATGGTTTGAAACGACAGGTGAAGTTTTAGAAAGCTATTCATCAACCGATGCACAAATTATTGCTAAAATAAAACAAGGAACAAAAGACGATTACGAAAAAATAATTCAGGGTGCTGAAAAAGCATTTAAAGAATGGCGTATGATTCCTGCCCCGCATCGTGGCGAAGTAGTGCGCCAGATTGGTGATGAATTAAGAAAATACAAAGAGCCGTTGGGAAAATTGGTTTCTTACGAGATGGGGAAAATTTACCAGGAAGGATTGGGCGAAGTACAGGAGATGATAGACATCTGCGATTTTGCTGTGGGCTTGTCTCGCCAACTTTATGGACTCACCATGCACAGCGAGCGCGCAAAGCACCGCATGTATGAGCAATACCATCCGCTTGGAATTGTAGGCGTAATTTCTGCATTTAATTTTCCTGTGGCTGTGTGGAGTTGGAATGCAATGCTTGCAATGGTATGTGGTGATGTGGTGTTGTGGAAACCTTCAAGTAAAACTCCTTTGTGCGCCATTGCAACACATAACATTATTGCCAAAGTTTTAAAACAAAACAATGTTCCTGAAGGAGTTTGTAATTTGATTGTTGCAAGCAGCAAACATGTGGGTGATAATTTTTTGGCAGATAACCGTGTGCCTTTAATTTCTGCAACCGGAAGTACACGTGTTGGAAAACGCGTTGGTGCAATTGTAGGCGAACGCTTAGGAAGAAGTTTGTTAGAACTTGGCGGAAACAATGCAATAATAATTTCAGAACATGCCGATTTGGACATGGCATTGCGTGCTGTTTTGTTTGGCGCTGTGGGCACAGCAGGGCAACGCTGCACATCTACACGCAGGCTTATTATTCACGAAAGTGTTTACGAAAACTTTAAGCAAAAATTAGTGGGCGCATACAAACACATTCGCATAGGGCATCCGTTAGATTCAAAAACTTTGGTAGGACCGCTTATTGACAAAAGCGCAGTAGCGGATTTTAACACTGCAATAGAAAGAGTAAAATCAGAAGGCGGAACAATTTTATGCGGAGGAGAAAATTTAAACGGTGATGGATATGAGAGTGAATGTTATGTTGTGCCTGCAATAGCAGAAGTAAAAAAGAATTTGCCAATTGTGTGCCACGAAACTTTTGCACCATTGCTTTACATTATGAAATACAAAACCATTGATGAAGCCATTGCACTTCAAAACGATGTTCCGCAAGGATTGTCAAGTTCCATCTTCTCAAGAAATATGTTAGAAACAGAAAAATTTCTTTCGCATGAAGGAAGTGATTGCGGCATAGCAAACGTGAACATAGGAACCAGCGGTGCTGAAATTGGCGGAGCCTTTGGTGGCGAAAAAGAAACCGGTGGTGGCCGCGAAAGCGGAAGTGATAGCTGGAAAATTTATATGCGCAGGCAAACTAATACTATCAATTATTCAACTGAATTACCTTTGGCACAAGGGATAAAGTTTGATATTTAAAAAAATGAGAACACTGATTTTTATGATGCTGATGATTTGGAATGATTCATAATCATTTTTAATCTTAATAATCATAACAATCTGCGTTAAAAAAAATTAATACCATTTAATAAAAAAACATAAATCAAATAATGAAAAATCAAATCAACACACTAACTGCACTTGCACTATCAGCAATGCTAACAACAAGTGCTTATGCACAAACATTAAAAACACCGGCACCAAGCCCATCGCAAATTGTAACGCAGGCTTTTGGTATTGGCGAAATTAAAATTGACTATTCGCGTCCCAGCGTAAAAGGGCGCGCGATTTTTGGCGACCTTGTTCCGTACGATAAAATATGGCGCACAGGTGCTAATTCGGCAACAAAAATTACAGTTGGCGATGACATAAAAATTAATGGCACCCCAGTTGCAGCAGGCACTTATGCTGTTTACAGTATTCCTAATGCAGCCGAGTGGAACATTATGCTGTATAAAGACTTAACCCTTGGCGGAGATGTTGGTAATTACAAATCAGAAAATGAAGTTGCCCGCTTTAAAGTAAAACCCACAACAACAAATGACAAGGTTGAAACTTTTACCATTGCAGTAAATGATATAACCAATACCACATGTAATGTAGATTTTATGTGGGACAAAACAAAGGTTTCACTTGCAGTTACATCAGACCACGATGCTAAGGTTATGAAAAACATTGATGCTGCTTTGGCAAAAGATACAAGGCCTTATTTTTCGGCAGCAAATTATTATTTTGAAAACGGTAAAGATTTAAACAAGGCACTTGAGTGGTGTAACAAAGCTGCTGAAATGAATCCTAAAGCATATTGGATTACACACACCAAAGCAAAAATTCAGAAAGAGATGAAGGATTACAAGGGCGCAACAGCAACAGCCGAATTATCCAAAGCAACTGCTGTGGCCGAAAAAGATGAGCATTACACAGCATTAAACGACAAACTTATTGCCGAACTAAAAAAGATGGCTAAGTAGTTTTAGTTTGTAATAAAAAAAACGCAGCTTGTTAATACAGGCTGCGTTTTTTTATGGATAAAATCAAATTTTAAGCCCCGTGCTCTTTCACAATTTTATTTAGCCACTTTATCATCATAAAAATAATTACCGAAGTAATTAATGCCAGCACACAGTTTACCAAAAAGAAATTTGCTTTGTGCTCGTAGCCATCCCATAAACTGGCAAGTACACCGCTCATTTTATTTCCTATTGAGGTTGACAAAAACCATCCTCCCATTAGCAGTGCTGTTAACCGCGGTGGTGCAAGTTTCGAAACCAACGATAGTGCCATTGGGCTTAAACACAACTCACCTACAGTAATTACTCCATAACACCCAATCAGCCATAGCATCGAACTTTTTTCCATTCCATTATGACATGCATACGTTGCGCCCACCATCACCAATGTTGAAAGTGCTGTAATAAATAATCCATAAAATATTTTCCATGGAGTGGAAGGCTCTTTATTTCTTCTTTTTAGAAAAGCAAAAAATGCAACCACAACAGGTGTGAGTACTACTACCCAAAACGGATTTATACTTTGTCCTAATTCTGTTGAAACTAAATTTACTTTTTCGCCCTCCTTAGGTAATTGTTCAGGAGGAATATTTTTAAAGTATAAAGGGTAATCAAAAGTTTTAATCACCTTATCATTTGCATCACGCGCAATGCGGAATTGCTCATCAGCCATCGGCACCGAATCTTTTTTATAACTCACTTCCTGCACTACGCCAATTGCTTTAGCAGGCGCAAGCATGGTTTGAGAAATTTCTCTGTCAGTATAGCTTTCCGCCCAGGTGGTAAGCGCAGTTCCGTTTTGTTTAAAGATGGCCCAAAAAACTATTGCCACTGCAAATACACTAAGCAATGCAGCAATTGGTTTTCTGTCTTCGGCATTGCTGCGCACCATTACCAACACATAATATGCAGCTACGGGCAATGCCCCAAGTATAAAAGCATCGGTACTATCACTTCCAAAAATATTTCCCGGTATCATCCACCCAATGTATCCGGCAATAATGGCTGGCAGCATGGTTATTCCAAGAATTTTTCCAACCGACATATCTTCTGGTTTTGTGGGTTTAATCACATCGGCATGTTTAAAATGTTTATTGCCCATCCAAAAAATAAGTACACCAATAAACATTCCGATACCTGCAGCTGTAAATGCTGCACCCCAGCTAAACGTGTTTCGCAAATACGCTCCAAAAAAATTACAGATAAACGCACCAATATTTATTCCCATATAAAAAATATTGTAGCCCGAATCTTTCAGGTGTTTATAATCGGGGCTGTTATACACATTGCCAAGTATGGTTGAAATATTGGGTTTAAAAAATCCATTGCCAATACAAATAACAAGCAGCGAAATATAAAAAGCTGTCATACCCGGAATGGCCAATCCGCAATACCCAACGCCCATTAAAATTCCACCAATGGTAATGCTCCATCGGTAACCAAGCACTCTGTCGGCAAGCAAACCGCCAACAAATGGAGTAAGATAAACCAAAGCAATAAAAGTTCCGAAAATATCGCTTGCTTCTTTTCTATCCATTCCCAATCCGCCTTTTTGGGTGTCGGTCATGTACAGAAAAAATATGCCAAGCATTAAATAAAAACCAAAACGTTCCCACATTTCGGAGAGGAATAAATAAGGTAGTGCTTTAGGATGTTTTTTGTTCATAGATTATTTTTTGTTGTGCCTAAAATAGGAATTATAGCTAAGCAAATAGGCTACAATACAAATGCAGAGTATTAACATTTTAATTCATTTTAGTGTTGATTAGTTTCCGTATGAAATTAATTGCTGTTACATGGTGAAGTTATTTTTGAAGTGATGTATTTCAAATTTCTTTTACGTGCTGCCATAGTTATAACTGTTTTTTTGGGGCTGCCATTTATAGTAAATGCCCAGTCAAAAAAAGATTCGGCTGTTGCCACACAAATTCATGAATTGGAAAAGGTGTGGATTCGCTACCGCATTTTAATTTTAGATAAGTTGCCTGATGGATATTTGAGTTCAGCGTCAAAAATTTTTACTCCCGAAAAAGCCAAAGAAGACAATGAACTTAAATACAAAAATGCGTGGCAACTTGCACGTGCCGAAAAGTATGACCGCGACCCGGGCCTGGAATGGAACTCAAACTTTTTTCAAAACTTTAAGCCAAGTAATGATGATGAGCAGGATTTAATTTACCGTCAGCGTTTTCAAACCGGGCTCGACTGGAATATTTTTAAAGATGGCTTGGTGGCAAACGATTTAAAGGCCAAGCAGCTTCGCAATGAAGCAAAGCTGGACAATCTGCTTTCGCAGGAATCGGCTTATGAAAAAAATATTTCGCAGCGTTCGGCTGAATTGATTTATCGCTTTAACCTTGAGAAAATTAAAATTCTTGATAAGAGAAAAAATATTGCTGATGAAAAAGTAATTGCCATAAACCGGTTGCACGAGTTGGATGCCATTACCAATTTGCAGCGCATACAAACACAGCAAAGCGTGGTGCAAATAAATTATGAATTGCAGCTTTATAATGATTACAAAAAAGCTTTTGAACAGATTGAGCAAACCGATTCGGCCGACAAAGTTATTTTGCCTCTTGTTGACTTAAAGTTTGACGAATATCTAAAAGCCGTGCGAGGGCTTGAGCCTGCAAACGACAGCATTTTAAAACTGCAGTTAGAAAACACAAACCTTCAATCCAATTCAATGAACAGGGTTGGGCTACGCGGTTCATTAAAATACAACTATTACGACCCGTTTTATTCTGACACCAAACGGAATTTTTTCTCTGTAGGCCTTTCGCTTTCGGTACCCATTGGATTGGCAGTAAAAGAAAACCGCAATGAAGCACTTGCGCGAAACGAATGGATAAAAAGCCGCTTTGGCACAACAGGCAATGAACTGTTTGCCGAACAATTAAATATTTTTTACGAGTTTAGATACAAACTAAAACAATACCTCACTACGTACGAAAAAACAAAAGAAACACAAGAGCTTTTGCGTATTGAGCGAGTACGACATCAGTTTAACGATGCTGAATTTAATCCTGTTCATGCGCTTGATTTGCTTGACCAATTGCAGGGACAAAAGGTTGAGTTGATAGATATTAAACAACAGATGTATTTGCATTTGCTGCGCCTTTCGGCTTATCATCCCGAAACAAACATTGGAAATTATTTGATGCCTGTGAAACTCGATTCGTTAGAAAATAAATTTGTTTCAGAAAATTTTGATAAGTCGGTTTACATCTGGAGCGAAGGATATGAAAGTTTAACTCCGCAATTTATTGCTGAGTTTTTAAGCAACAATAAAATTTCGAATGCCATTGTTTCGGTAAAAGCAAATGCATCTGAAAACGAAAACAAAAATGCTATTGCACTTTTTGAAACACTAAAGCGCTATACCGTTTCGGCTGAATTATTAATTGGCAACAACAATCTGGTAAATCAATCTTCAAAAGAGGTTATAACGTATCTTGACTCCATTCGCGCCAAAGCAGGAAAAAATATTTCAGCATTGCATCTTGATGTAGAGCCCCACACATTTGCCGACTACAAAGGCAAGGAAGAAAAATATTTAAGTGAGTACATAAAAATGCTTTACACTGTAAAGCAATATGCCAAAGGAAAAAACATTAAAGTAAATGTTTCCATACCGCTGCACTACAAACCATCGTATGTAAAGCAAATTTTTGAAACAGCCGACAATGTGTATTTAATGTGCTACGAAAACAAGAACATTGAATCGTTAGCCAAAAAAATTAATGAATCGGCTGTTTACGGAAAAACCAAAACAAAGGTTGCGTTGCGCACCAATGATTTTGAAAGTTTGTCAGATTTGCAACAATTTTTGAAACAATTAGCGGCCAAAACAGGTATTAATGCGTATGCCATTCATGATTTAACACGAATGGTAAAGATGGAAAACTGAAGTTTCCATTGACTTAAAAAAGATGTGTAAGAAAAACACATCAAGTTATAGTATCGCATTTTTAACCAACAATGAAGAGTACCAATTTCAGGCGTAAAGAAAGTATGCTTAGGGTAATACCTGAGAAGGCTTCGCCTGTAAAAAAGAAAAAGAAAATAAACTACGACAGGCTCATCTATTTTGGAGCGCTGGCACTTGGTTTATTAGGCTCTGGTTTTTACGTGTACAAAAAGGTATTTTTTATAAAGGCTAACGGTCAGGTGCTTTTGGATAACACCATGATACGATTAACCGAAGATTCACGCATTTTAAAATTTTACAAAAACGAAGGCGACTCCGTTTACGCGGGCGACTCGCTTTTCATGTACTTTATCGAACAAAATCCTTTGGCGCTGAAACAGGAAAGCGATACTTCCTTTTCAGCGTCATCGGAGGTTCGGCCAAATGACAAATACTCGTGGATACAGCGCGAGAAGTTGCATATTGAAACAAAAATTGCTGTAAACAATTCTGAAATTTCAGAGAAAGCAAAAATTCTTTGGAAAAACAAAACCGAATTGCTGCGTGTAAAAAACTTAGTTACTCTGGATGCTCTTCCCTATTCGCGTTTAGAAAACGTACAAAATGAAGTTGATAACCTGTCGGCTGACATTGCAAAAATGCAAACCGAAAACTGGCAGCTAAAAATGGTGCTTGAAAAACTAAATGGCCCGCTTGACGAAACTTCTATTCAATCACTGCTGCAGTCGGGTCAGCAATCGGGCTTGCTTGGTGTAGCACGCGTGTTTACCGCACCGTGCGATGGTTTGGTAAACCGCCAGTTTAAAAATGAATATGAAACGGCATTGCGCACGGATGATATCATGTCAATACAAAGACGAAATAATATTTATATCAAAGCTTATTTTGAACAAAAAGATTTGGCATCTTTTGCCGAAGGCGATGTGGTAAACGTAAATTTTCCTGACGGAACAACATCTAAAGGAATTTTAAAAAGATTTTATTTAGGAACCTATCCAATGCCCGAAGAGTTTCAGAAAAAGTATGAACCCATGCGCAGAACAATTGCTGCCGATATTTTTCCGCTTGACGAAAGACAAAACGCAAGCTGGATTTTATTTAACAAATTAAATGCTGAAATAACCAAGTTTAAATTCTGACAATAAAAAAATGAATGCGCAAGGAGTACAAAATTTAAAAGTAGCCGACAACAAAGTGCAGGTTGGCCAGTTGTTATTTTATATTGTTGAGGCCAACAGCACGTTCAGGTCAGAGCACCTTATTGGTTATGATGCATTGATTATTGATGCACAGGATGAAAACTACACTCGCTTTTTTGTAAAAAAAATACGTGCCCACCGCAATCCCGAATTTTATTTAAAGCCACTGTTTCTTTTAAACCCAAAGGATGTTAAAGACCCATTTGTAAAAAGATTGAATGACGGAATTATTTTTAGCACCGACCAAATGGAAGATTTGGCAAAAACAGTGAAAGATATATTTTTAAAAACCACACAGCTCGACCCTGTTGTACCTCCATCTTTTGAAGCGCAAACGATGAAAAAAGTTTTTGACTTTATGTACACGCGCAACATTTCTTCTCTTACACCGCATTTAAATGTAAACTCATCGCTTGGTTATACATGGCCTGAGGTAAGCGTACATTTTGAAAGCCATGAAGAGACAAAAACACTGCAAGTGCTTGAGTGGGCCGCAAAAGAACAATTGTTTACACCCGAATTTGTTGACCGTGTGTACCTGTGTGGCAATTGCAGTAACGGATACATGCTGTATCGTGAAGTGTGCCCTTCGTGCGGCTCGGCAAACGTAACCATGCAGGACAACATACATCACTTTCCATGCGCGTATGTGGGGCCGTCAAAAGATTTTGTGGTGAATGAATACAATGCGTTGGAATGCCCAAAGTGTAATAAATCATTGCGCCACATAGGCGTTGACTATGACAAGCCTTCAAGCGTTTGCCATTGCAATAATTGCGATAAAAATTTTCAGGACTTATATGTTAAGGCAAAGTGTTTAAGCTGCCATCAGGATACCGAAGTGCAGTACTTAATTACACAAAACATTTTTGCTTACAACCTGTCGGCAAAGAGTACGTTGATGGATGCAATAAATATTCTTACCTCGCAAGAGCGTGAAATTACAGGAACCGTACGACCTGAAATTTTTAAAGTAATGCTGCACTATCAAGCCGAGCGGATTAAAAACAATCCATCACTTAAATCATACTTTACAACTGTTGAACTACAAAATGTAAAACAGTTGCACGATGTAATTGGCGCTACCAGTTATACAAAACTATTAAATGAGATTATAGGTATTGTGCGCGAGTATATAAGCAGCAGCGATTTTATATCTATAGACACCAACAACATTATTCGCATTTGTGTAAACGATGTGGACGAAAAACAGCTAAATAAAAACAACACTGAGATAGCTGAAAAAATGAAGATGATGATAAAAAATAATATCAGTGGATTTGAACTGGATGTAAAAATTGAATATCGCCAGGTAACTGCCGAAACGAAAGAATAGGTTTTAGGATTAAGGGTTTAGGATGGAGTAATAAAATATCATCACACCTTGCAACTGCAAACCGTAAACTGCAAACTGTTTTTCAATGATTGAATACATAGACGAATTTATCCAATACGCCAACGCTGCGGGGCCTGAAAAACTTGCACGGCTGTTTTGGTTTTTTTTTGTGTTTGAATTCACAAGGTATTACATTGTTGATTTAGTTACATTGGTTTGGTGGCGTATAAAACTTAAGCTGCAAAAATCAAAGTGGGACCGCGCCAAAGAATTGCTTTATGAAGAAAGCCCGTTGGTTTCAATAATTGTTCCCGGCAAAAACGAGGGCAAGCACTTGTACAAACTTACGCGCTCGCTTAGCGAACAAACTTACCGCAATTACGAACTTATAATTGTTGACGATGGTTCGGATGATAAAACCGAAACCATTGGCCGTAGCTTGCAGCAAAGCGGATTGATAAATTTATTTATCCGCAACGAAGTGCGTGGCGGAAAAGCATCTGGAGCAAATACCGCTTTGCGTTATGCAAAAGGCTCCATCATCATTCACCTTGATGCCGATTGCAGTTACGATTATGATGCTATAGAAAAAATTATTGTTCCTTTTTATTTTGACAACAACATTGGTGCAGTTGGCGGAAACGTACTTGTACGTAATTTTCGTGAGAGCCTGTGCGCCACACTGCAAGGAGTTGAATATGCTCACTCAATTTCAGTAGGCCGTATTGTTGTAAGTGAACTGGGTGTTTATCGTATTGTATCCGGTGCATTTGGCGCATTTAGGCGCGATGCGCTTGACAGAGTTGGAGGATGGGATATTGGCCCCGGTTTGGATGGTGACATTACCGTTAAAATACGCAAGATGGGTTTTAAAATTTTTTTTCAGCCTGCTGCAGTGTGCTTAACCAGCGTGCCCGATACATTTAAAAAATTAACCAAGCAACGATTGCGTTGGGATAAATCACTTATACGATTTCGTTTGAGAAAACACAACGATGTTTTTTTACCTACACAAAACTTTCGGTTTTCAAATTTCTTTGGCTTTGTGGAAAACATCACATACAATTTGCTGCTTAATATAAAATGGTACTTCTATATTGCCGATATGTTGTTTAATTATTCGCACATGGTGTGGTTTATTTTACCTATGAACATTATGCTTTATACCACAAGTAATTTTTTAAAATATTTTATGTTTTTGTTTTTCCGCTTGCGGAAAAACGAACCCAAAGGCTATTACATTCCCTATCTGCCATTGATGGTTTTTTATTTCGGATATTTTATCCGCATCACGCGCACACGTGCATACATTAAAGAATTATTTTTTAAAGAATCGTATGACGATGCCTGGAATCCGCCAAAGACGAGCGTGCATGCCAAGGCGATGGGGATTTAATAGTTTGGAGTTGTTGACCTTTCCTGACAGATATACCGTACAAAAGCAAATAAATTGTGAACCATTTTTAGGACTAGATAGTAAGTGTTTAGCTAAGTTTTGTTTCAAGCGCTTTAATTTCGCTTTTTGCCGACTTGCTTTGGTAAAGCACGTTGTAAACCGCATCACAAATGGGCATATCCACATTAAGTTTTCGGTTTAACTCGTTTACACATTTTACGGCATAGTAGCCTTCGGCAATCATGTTCATTTCCATTTGAGCTGCTTTAATGCTGTAGCCTTTTCCAATCATACTGCCAAAGGTACGGTTGCGCGAAAACTGCGAGTAAGCTGTTACTAATAAATCGCCAAGGTAAGCCGATTCTTTTATGTCGCGCTCTATTGGATGTACCTTGTCCACAAAGCGTTTTATTTCACGCAGAGCATTGCTTATAAGTACGGCATTAAAATTATCGCCATAGCCAAGGCTGTGGCACATGCCGCTGGCAATGGCTATTACGTTTTTAAGCACGGCTGCATACTCGGTTCCATAAATGTCATCACTAACGTTTGTTTTTATGTAGCGGCAATTCATCATGTGCGACAGGTGCTGTGCATTTTCAATGTTGGGGCAGGCAATAGTAAGGTATGATAGTTTTTCCATAGCTACCTCTTCGGCATGGCATGGGCCTGTGATAACGCCTACGTTGGTGGGGTGTACATTGTATTTGGTTTGCAAAAAATCGCCCACTATCAGCAGGTCTTCGGGTACAATGCCTTTGATGGCCGAAAAAACAATTTTATTGCGAAGCTGATGTGGCGTAATGTATTGCAGCGATGTTTTTAAAAATGCCGATGGTATAGCCAGAATTACGGCAGATGATTTTTCAATGGCGGCAGCCATGTCGTCAAACAAAATTACTTTGCCGGTATCAATTACAACATCGGTTAAGTAGTTTGGATTGCGCTTGTGTTTTTTTATATAGTCAATGGTTTCGCGCTTGCGTATCCACCAGTTTAACTGCGAAACGTTTTCGGATAAAATTTTTACAATTGCCGTGGCCCAACTGCCACCACCCAAAACGGTAATGCCTTGGGGTAAGTGGGAACTGCTTATGGTATTTGGGCTATAAAAACGCAGGGGCATTGCTCACTAATCTTTTTTCTCGTCTTTAAAAAGTTCTTCTTTTTTTACCACAGTTATTTTGTCTCCGTCTTTTAGTTTTTTCGAAACGGTTTGATACGGGTCGGTAACAACCTCTTCACCTTCATTAACCCCCTCAATAATTTGTATGTTGTTGCTATCTTGTATGCCTGTTTTAACAGTACGCAGTTTGGCTACACCATTTTCGTTTACAAAAACAATTTCTTTTACAGGAGCGGTTTCAGTAGCTGTGGTTGTTTTTTCTTGTTTGTTTTCTGCATTGTCCTCGTCTTCATTATCACTTTTACGTTTAACTTCTTTTGATGACGAGCGCACGGTAGTATCACGTGTTGTAACCGCTTTAATAGGAACCGAAACAACGTTGCTTGCACGTTTTGTTTGTACATCAACCGTTGCCGACATGCCGGGTCTAAAGGGTGAATATTCTGGATGATCGGCCGGAATTAAATCAGAATACGATTCGCGCAGGATGCGGATTTTTACTGCAAAGTTTGTTACCTGGTCGGTACCGGTAATTGACTGGTTGGGCGAGTTTGCAATTTCGGTAACTACGCCTTTAAATTTTCGGGGGCTGTAGGCATCAATCTCAACCAGCGCTGTGTCTTTTAAATGAACACGTATAATATCGTTTTCGCCCACATCGGCATTTACTTCCATTTCCTGCAAATTACTTATGCGCAGTATTTCGGTTCCATCGGTAAAACTTGTGCCTGCCACTCGCTCGCCTTTTTTCTTGCTTACTTTAGATATGGTTCCATCAACGGGAGCATAAATGTCGGTTTTATTCAGGTTTTCTTTTGCCTGGCGTACACCGGCACCACTGCTTTGTATGTTGTATTGTGCACCGGCCATGCTTTGTTTTGAAGCTTCCACTTCGGCTTTGGCAACTTCGTAAGCCGATTTTATAATTTCAAAATCGCTTGCCGAAATTACTTTTTCATCAAACAATTTTTTGTTTCTGTTGTATGCAATTTCGGTTTTCTCCAGTTGGCTTTGGGCCTGTGTTAACCGCGATTTGCTTCCTTCAAATCCTGCTTTGGTGGCATTTAATCCTGCCACAGCCTGATCAAGTGATGAGGCATAAATTTCAGGATTTATTTTGCACAGCAGTTGGCCTTTTTTTACCACATCACCTTCTTTCACCATCATGTCAACAATTTCGCCCGAAACATCGCTGCTTAACTTAACTTCCACTTCGGGTTGTACTTTGCCACTTGCCGAAACGGTTTCAACAATGTTTTGAAGCGAAACTTTTTCGGTGCTTACTTTAATGGCCGAGTCATCGCCAAGCCATCCGGCTTTTTTTGCAACAACAAGCAGTACAATAACAGCTACTACTGCAATGATAATGTTACGTGTTGTGTTTTTCTTTTTCATATGGTTCGAATATCGAATCCCGATAGCTATCGGGACGAATTTACAAATGAGGTTTATTAAAATGCTAAAGGTTTTCCGAGATAAAAATCTAAAACTTTTAATTTTAAGATGTAATCGTATTTGGCCTGAAGCATATCTGACTTGGCTTTGTTTAAATTATTTTTTGCAGTAATATATTCAAGTGAGTTAACAAGGCCGGCATTAAATTTTTTTTCGGTATAAGTAAAAGCTTCCTGTAAGGCATCGGTATTTTTTTTGGTTGCATTTAGCCGGTTAAATGCCGAAAGTGCATCGGCATGTGCCTGTTGAATGTTTTTATACACCGTATTTTTTGTTTGCTGTGATGCAAGCTTTGCGTTTTCAAAATTTATTTTAGACCGGTTGATGTTTGACTGAACAGCAAAACCATTAAATAAAGGAATAGACAAACTAAAGCCAACTGATTTTCCAAAATTATTGTCCAACTGTTCGTCTAGCGGAGTGTCATCATATACATTAGAATAATCATAAATGGGTTGAAAAATTTCTTCACCGCTGGCTGTTACATATCCGCTGGGTATATATCCTGTAATTAAAGGTTTGCCGTTAAGTGTTTTTGCCTGGTTGGTAAAGTTTGATGATAAGGATCCAAAAACGCTTAATCGCGGAAAGCGGCCACCGCGCGCAATGGCAATACTTTTTTGTGCGCTTATTATTTTAAGGTCGGCACTTTTAACTTCAGGTAATGTGGATATTGCCGAGTTGTAAATACTTTCAGGTGTTTGTGCAAGGGAGTTTTCGTCAGTAACTTCTAAGTTGGGCGATTCAATCATTATGTCACTCAGGTTTTCTACCTGCATCAGTTGAATTAAATTTATTTTGGAAGTGCGCACCACGTTATCGGCTGTAACTTTATTCAGTTCCTCGCCTGCAAGCAATGCTTCGGCATCAAGCAAACTGCCTTTGGCCAGCAGTTCATTATCTACCAAAAGTTTTGTACGGTCGCGCTGTTTGGCGGCTGCTTCCACTCTGTCGTTAGCGGCTTTTACCTGCTCTTGAGCATATAATACCTGTAAGTATGCAGTTGCCACAGCAAGTGCTATATCATTTTGTGTTTTTGCTTCATCCCATTTTCCTGCAATCACATCGGTTTTGTTTTTACGCAAGGTGTTTTGCAATTCTAACCCGTTAAATAAAGTAAGCGAACTGTTTAGTGAGACGTTGCCTGATTGAAACGTTTCGTTTGTGTATTGATAATTTGTTGGATCAAGGCTGCGGCCAAAATTGTAGTTAAGCCCACCGCTGCCATTTAATGATGGAGCCATGTTGCCCATGCTTTGCACAAAATTGTTTTTTGCAAGTTGGGTATTAAGAGCCGATTGTTTTACGGCAATGTTATTTTTTAATGCTACATCCAAGCACTCCTTGAGCGAATAAATTTTTTGTGCATTCAAATTATATGTACACAAAAGCAATGTAAAAGCAATAAAAAAAACTCTTTGATGGTTTGGATTCATAAAACAAGTTAAGCGATGCGAAGGTAAAAAAAAGTATACTGTACAAGAATGTGTTTTAATTAAGCAAATGCCCCGAAATGTTTCTAGATTCATTTGCTTTATTTTAGCCCCATGCTATTTAGCGATATTATAGGACAACAAGCCGTTAAACACCGGCTTATAAAAACGGTACAGGAAAACCGCATATCTCATGCACTCATGTTTTTTGGTGCACATGGCAGTGGAGCTTTGCCGCTTGCTGTTGCTTTTGCCCAATATATAAATTGCGAAAACAAGGGCGAGGAGGATAGCTGCGGAGTTTGCTCCTCATGCAACAAATACCAAAAACTTATTCATCCTGATTTGCACTTTGCCGTACCTGTGGCTGCTACTGCTGATGTTAAAAAACCTGTAACAAATGACTTTATAAAACAATGGCGCGAGTGCTTCTTGGCCAAACCTTATTTAGAACCTAACGATTGGTTTGAGGCAATTGAGATAGAAAAAAAACAAGCCATCATAAATGTTGACGAAAGCAATTCAATTGTAAAAAAACTAAGTTTTAAAAATTTTGAAGCACAATATAAAGTTTTAATAATGTGGCATGCCGACAAAATGAATGCGGCAACTGCCAATAAACTGTTAAAAATTATTGAGGAACCTCCTGACAACACCGTTTTTATTCTGATTACCGAACAATACGAAAACATTTTGCCAACAATAGCATCTCGAACTCAATTGGTAAAAATTCCTCAAACCGATACGGCATCCCTTGCCGAAAAAATAGTTTCGGACTATGCTTTGGAGTGGAATCGCGCCAAAAAAATAGTGCATCTATCCGATAATAATTACAATTCAATACCTGACCTTGTGCAAATGCAGCAAGTTGCGGGCGATATTGAAAAAAGTTTTATCAGCTGGATGCGCCTGTGCTGGAATATTTTTGATAATTATAAAAAGGTGATGGAATGGACAGAAGAAATGGCAAAGGAAGTGCGTGAAACACAAAAAAATTTTTTACAATTTGGGCTCGAAACAGCACGCGAATGTTTAATTACAAATTTTGCAGGTGCCATGCACTCACGTTTTGATGAGCAAACCTATACCGGGTTCGAAAAATTTTCCAAAATGCTTCACCAGGAAAATATTCAGCAGTTTGCAGATGAGTTTAACAAAGCATATTTCCACATTGAGCGCAATGCCAATGCCAAAATTTTATTTTTAGATTTGTCGTTTAAAATGCATCATATTTTACGAATTAGAAGTTAGCAGAACGAGAAATTTTTCAAAACAGATGGAAACAGTAAATACAACAACAAAAGAAAAAGTAGCAGGTTGTGCATCATCGTGCTCATCGGGTGGATGCAACAGGCTTAACGTGCACGACTGGCTTAATGATATGGTATTGCCTCCGGGGCAAAAGCCTTTTGATATAATAGAGGTTAGGTTTAAAGGAACCCGAAAAGAATTTTTTCGCAATCCTGAATTGCTTTCGCTTAAGGCAGGAGATGTGGTGGCAGTGGAAGGAAATCCAGGTCATGACATAGGCATTGTTTCGCTTACAGGTGAGCTTGTAAAATTGCAAATGAAAAAACGCCACCTGGGTTATGACTCGGCCGAAATAAAATTGCTTTATCGCACAGCCAAGCAAACCGATATTGAAAAGTGGAATGCCGTAAAAGCGCAGGAAGATAAAACCATGCACAGGGCACGAAGCATAGCCTTGCACCTGGGACTTAAAATGAAACTTAGTGATGTTGAATACCAGGGTGATGGTAAAAAAGCAATATTTTATTATACAGCCGAAGACCGTGTGGATTTTCGTGAACTGATAAAGCGCCTTGCCGATGAGTTTAAAATAAGAGTGGAGATGAAACAAATTGGACTTAGGCAGGAAGCCGGGCGGCTGGGCGGCATTGGCTCATGCGGTCGCGAACTTTGTTGCAGCACATGGCTTACCGATTTTAAAACAGTAGGAACTGCTGCTGCTCGTTATCAAAATTTATCCATCAATCCTGTTAAGCTTGCGGGGCAATGCGGAAAGTTAAAATGCTGTTTAAACTATGAGTTGGATAGTTACATGGATGCGCTTAAAGACATTCCCGATTCAGGTATTAGTTTACAAACCGAAACCGGAAACGCAATGCATCGAAAAACCGATATTTTTAAACGACTGATGTGGTACGAGTTAATACCTTTTCAAAAACCGGATGAGAAATACTTTAGCAGCGCAGATAAGTGGGTAATGTTAACGGCTGAACAGGTAAAAGAAATTTTGGCAATGAACAAAGCCGGAAAAAAACCCGTTGACTTAAAAAGTATGTTGCCTGCCGTGGAAGAAGAAGAAGAGCCCGATTATGCCGACATGGTGGGGCAAGATAGCCTTACCCGCATGGATAACAGGCGCAAAAAAAAGAAAAAGAAAAAACCACATCATCATCACAGACCTGCTACCCCAAACAACAATTCAAACAATAACAGGAATGAAAATAAAAAACCGCAATAATTTTTTTGGCATTGCTGTTATAATTTTTTCGGCATTTTGTTTGGCATCGTGTAACGCAAACCGTGTGTTTGAAGAGAACCAAACCATACGCGATTATAATTGGGATTATAATTTACCAATAAGCTTTACAATAGATATTGCCGACACGGTTTCGGAACACAATATGTATATTAATATTCGTAATGCCGGATTCTACGGATTCAGCAATTTATTTTTATTTGTAAACACCATTATTCCTGGAGGTGAAACTTTGCGCGATACCGTTGAGATAACACTGGCCGCCCCGGATGGCAAATGGCTTGGCGATGGCTTAGGCGATATTTATGACAATCGCTACCTGTTTCGCAAGCAGTTTAAATTTCCTAAAGCAGGTGAGTATCGCATTGAGTTAATTCAAGCCATGCGTGTAAACCCGCTGCCAGGTATTATGGATGCCGGAGTGAGGATTGAAAAGAGTGTAAAATAGCTTTTCTATCGCGGAAAAATATATGTCTCAAATTAAAATTGTAATTGTAGAAGACGACAAAGAGCTAAGAAAAATTCTTGAATCTTTTTTTAATCTTCAGGCAGGTTTAGAGGTAGTAAAAACATTTGCTAACGGAAATTTATTTTTAGAGGAATTAAAATACACCGATTGTGATGTAGTTATTATGGATATAAATATGCCGGGCAAAACGGGCATTGAATGCATTGCCGAAGCAAAACCTGCGAAGCCAAAGGTTCAGTTTATTGTTTCTACTGCATTAGAAAATCACGATTATATTTTTCAATCTTTATGTGCCGGAGCAACAGGTTATATTTTAAAATCAGATAAGGCCGATAAACTTGCAGATGCTGTACGCAATGTTATGGAGGGTGGCTCTCCAATGAGTGCGCAAATTGCACGGCTTGTTGTAAACTCTTTTCAAAAAACAGAAACAAAACCATTGCCTGCTACTGAGCTAAGCCAGCGCGAAAACGAAATAATTACCTATTTGTCGCAAGGCCTAAATTATAAGGAAATAAGCGAAAAACTTTTTTTAAGCCCAGAAACCATTCGTACACATATCCGAAATATTTACAGCAAATTGCAGGTAAAATCAAAAACCGAAGCTATTAACAAGGTGTTTCCGAGAGGGGGTAGTAAATAAATACTGCAAATGCAGTATGGTTTACCGCTACACGCTGGTTTAATTTTGCCGCGTGAACAATCCTTTGCGCATTATCATTCAGGAAGGGGATGATGATTTTAGAAAACAAATTGAGGAAGAAACAAGGGCAGATGCAAAGTATGCATTATTATGTTCATTTAAATCCTTTTACAGTTTGGTTGATGTGGCTCATTTATTTAATGCCGATGTTGTTCTGTTAAATTGGCATTACCCAACTCAAAAAATTTTTGATTTTATTTTATCAGCTAAAAAGAATAACCCGTTAATAAGGATACTGGTAACGTTTGATTTTGTGCAACCCGATTTTATTTTTAAAACAATGCGCGGTGGTGCTGATGGTTTTTTAATAAAACCGTTTTCGGTTGGTGATGTGTTAAATGTTTCAGTAAAAGAGGCTGATAAAAAACTTCACTATCATTTAAATGTTTTGCAGCGTTCCGCTTACGGACACCTTGCAGCCGCTTCCGGACGATGATTGTATTTGGATGCGGCATCCTGCTTGCTGAGCCCGGTCACTCATATTTTGTAAGCCGTTGCCGGAATTTAGTTTCTCATCCACATTAAATCCCACGCCATCATCGTTAATCTCCAGTTGAAAGTTATTTCCATTTAAATCAAAATTAACAGTAATGTTTTTAGCCCTTGAATATTTTACGGCATTGTTTAAACTTTCTTTTAATACTAAAAACAAGCTTCGCTTTAAATCGGGGTTTAGTTGTATAGGTGTAATTACTTCCGGAAATTTTATTTGGTAACTGATGCCACTATCCTTTAAAAACTCCTGGGTGTGCACGCGCATATAACCCAATAAATTTTCCAGCGTGTCTTGCTTAGGGTTTACTGCCCATATAATTTCGCTCATGCTGCTGTTTACGGTGCGGGCATAATCTGAAATTTTATCAAGCTGCTCTGTCATCTCAGGCATTTTATTTTTTGATTGTGCCGATGCTAAGTTTCCTAACATGGCAATTTTGGTAAGGTTGCTTCCTATATCATCATGTATATCTCTTGAAATGCGCAAACGAATAGCTTCGGCTTCTTTTTCTTTTTCGAGTTGGATGAGTTGTGTTTGTGTTTGTTTTAATTCTGTTAATGATTGTGCAAGTTGGTTGCTTAGTTTTTTGCGTTGCACATATCTGCTATACGTAAATCCTCCAAACACGATAAGTGCTACCATGCCTGCAAACGAAATGTTGCGTATGGTGCGTTGCTGTGTGGCTTGCTGCAGGGCAATGGCATCTTTCTTTTCCTGCTCGGCACGGGTGGCGGCTTCTTTTTTATCAAAGTCGTATTGCATTTGCGCCTGCACTATTTTCTTTTTGCTTAGTTCGTTATCTACACTGTCGCGATACATGATGTGCATTTTATAATGGGCGTATGCCTGTGCATAGTTACCCAGCGCACTGTCAACTTCTGCTCGCTTCTGGTAGCCTTGACTTTGATAGGACAAGCTTCCTATATCCTTTGCATAATCAATGGCTTTGTCAGCGTAAAGCAGTGCATCATTATACTTGCGCTGATGCAGATAAGTGCTGGCAATGTTGGTATATACATATGGAATTTGTTCCTTATTCCCTATTTCCTCATAGTGTTTTAGAGCTTCAAAATTATACTGCAATGCTTTTGAGTAATCTCCTTTTCTATCGGTTACAATTCCAAGTACGTTATAAACTTCAGCAAGTGATGCTTTCTCACCTCTGCCCTGTAAAAGTTGCAAAGCAATGGTGCAGTATTCTAGTGCTGTGTCGTTTTGGTAAAGTTCCATGTGGGAAGAGGCCATGCCGGTGTAGCACTCGGCAATTTCAACAGTGTCGTTTAGTTGTTGGCTTAGTTTTAAGCATGCTGTGCTGTATTTTAGGGCTTCGGTAAATTTTTTTTCTACGTAATATGCATTGCCAACATTCCATGTGGCATACGCCATTCCTCTTATTTCACCCAGTTCTTCGCTTAGTTTTAGTGCAAGCAGCGAGTATTTTAATCCCTCAGCGTTGTTGCCTTGCGATAACAGGTTGTGCGCAGCTACATTATAGGCATTGTATTTTTTTTTAAGAAGTTTCTTTTTATCGGCATTGTGTGCTACCGCCAGCAATTGGTTAAAAATTGCCAATGCTTCCTTGGCAGCTTTTAGTCCTTCGTCATATTTTCCAAGTGTGGCGCAGCTCATGCTTATCCTTAATTTAGAATCGGCAATACCCATTGTGTAGTTAAGTTTGGTAGCAAGTATTAGCGCATTGTTAGCAAGGTAAGCGGCTGTATCTGTGTTTAGATACCTGTATTGAAATGATAGTGCATTTAGCGAGTTTACTTTTCCGGTATCTTCTTTTGAAGTGGCCAGTAATTTAAGAAGCGAATCTATTTGCTGTTGGTCTTTTTGTTTTTGAGCAAGCAAAGTATACTGCATCAGCAGCATCAGAACAATTAACGGCTTTTTTATACAAAGCATTTTTTTCATCACTACAATTTTAGCAATTATATTTTCAAGGTATATGCATCTATGTATAAATACCGCATATGTAGTATTGTAAAAAGCAAAATGTCCATTCAACTTTGTAGCCATATTTTAAATTGTAATAGTAACGTTCTTTAAATAATACCCCTTTCGGGAGAAAGAATAGCAGTGCCGCTTAGTGTAAAAGGGTATCCCGGCAACGGAAAAAGTTATTCCTAATCAGGAATAGGGTCTGCTTACATCGGAAGGCGGTACTCCTAATCAGGAATAGGGTCTGCTTACATCGGAAGGCGGTATTCCTAATCAGGAATAAGGTCTGCTTACATCGGAAGGCGGTATTCCTAATCAGGAATAGGGTCTGCTTACATCGGAAGGCGGTACTCCTAATCAGGAATAGCTTCTCCTTCACCAAAAGGCAGTATTCCTTAACAGTATTACCAAATTACAAACATCAATTAACATAAAAATTAAACAATTTAAACAAACAACGTTATGATAGAACTTATCAGATACTTCAGGATTCTGTTTTTGAGTCTAAAAATTACCAACGACCGATTAAAGTCTTTTACCGAAGACCACATTCAACGGCTTATTGTCAACAACCCGGGCGGAATTTTTACCGCCATTTTAACTGCCATTACAACTGCGTACAATAATTTTTTTGGTGATGTTGCCAGCGAGAGCCTTAACAAGGCTGTGCAGGAAGGCAAAACCGTGGCCATGAATGAAGCCCGCAAAGCGCTTGAAAAAAACATCAGTGAAAACGAAAATCTTATTGCATTTACCTATCGTAACAACAAGTCTTTGTACGAGGAGTTTTATCCTCTTGGAATTACAGAATATAACGATGCCGACCTGTCGTCATTTGATGTTATAACAAAACGTTTTAAGGATGTGCTTGAGAGTCATGCAGGCGATTTTACCGTTGATTTTGTTGATGAGTTTATTGAAAAGCGCGGAACTTTTGTAACCAACCGCAATGCACAACTCACCGCCAAAGCAAAAGTTGCCAGCGAGCGCAGTGATATTGCCACCACACGCCCGGCACTTGCCACACAGCTTACCAAAAACCTGCTTACCATAGCCATGCAGTATTTGGGTGATGAAACAAAATGTGCATCCTACTTTGACCAAACCATATTGGATGCAGCATTTCGCGAGGCCGAGCGCAAAATAACTGCCGAAATAAACCCCGGAGCTACTCAAAACGTTTTTGATAACGTATCAAAAGGCGAATTGCAAATACGCATGAAAAACCTGGGCGAAGACGTTCTTAACTTTGGTTTTGTTGATGCCCAAGATGTTTCTTTAGTAGCCAATACACACCCTGTGGCACCGGGACAAGTAGTAACCCTTAGCGCTGCCGAACTTGGGTGGACATCCGTAATTAAATATTTAAACGTAACCAATAATGCCGCTGTGGCGGGAAATTATATGGTAGAAAAGTTGTAATTAATCAGGGATGTTTAAAACCTTCGCCCACAAATACGGGGTGTCGGCTTAAAAAACAGGGGCTAAAGCCTAACTTTTGCCTATATTTGGGCCTTAGTGTTTATTGATATTGTTATTAAATACTACATCCCTAATGAAAAAATCTGTTTTCGCCCTGCTTGTTGCATTGCTTAGCGTAGGCAGTACTCAGGCCACCATCCACACCCTGTGCAACATGCCCTACAGCCCCGGGCAGTTTACCACCTTTTTAGCTGCACACGCTGCTGCCATTCCTGGCGATACTATTTATGTACACGGCTCGTCATTAAGTTACGGGGCTGTTAACATATCCAAATCAATTACGCTAATAGGCGCAGGACACAACCCTGCAAAACAGGCACCGCTGCCATCCATATTCAATTCCATTACCATTGTTACAAACTCACAAAATGTCCAGCTTATTGGCCTTACCATGCAGGGCGCCACACTAAGCGGCTCAAACAATACCATAGGTATTAAACGCTGCAAGTTCATGGAATTTTCAAACAGCCCGCCCACCATAGGCATACAGTTTTCAGGCTCACAGGCAAGCGTAACTATAGAAGGTTGCGTATTTATGCCGGCTTCGCTATCTGCATTGGGTCCTAATATTAACTTTTTAGGAGCTTCTGCAAGCAATGTTTTTATAAGAAATAACGTTTTCAGCAGAGAAATAGTAACTAACGGACTCACAACATTTCTCACCTTCTTTATAGAAAACAATCTTTTTCTTGGAACAGTTAATGCCTTTTTTAACCTTAACAATGCCACCATAAACAACAACATATTTTACCGCCAATCGCCCCAGGGCGCAGCGGGTGGACCTTCTAATAATGTGATGAATAACAACATAAGCTTTTCGTGTGCCATAAATACATTTTCGGCACCGGGTGTAAATAACTTAGTAAACATAAACCCGTTATTTACCACATTTCCACTTGCAGGTGCTACGTTTGACTACACACATGATTACCGCCTTGCAGCCGGCTCGCCCGGTTTGCTCAATGGCACCGATGGTACCGACCGTGGCGTATTTGGCGGCTTTGGCTTTAAGTTTAACATGACAGGCGAACCGGCAATGGCCGAAATATTTTCGTTTCAAATAACATCGGCCACCACCATACTTCCCGGAGGCACGTTAGATATATCCGTTACCTCAAAGCGCGTTCGCTAACTAATGTTATAGTTATATAACAAACCAATAAAATGAAAACCCCTGGCGGGATAAAAACAAAACGTTGCTTGGCGCGAAAAATACACCTTGCCGTTTTAGCACTGCTATGTTTTTATAGCTTTAATACCAATGCCCAATTCATAACCCACCTCGAATATTTTTTTGACACCGACCCCGGTGTAGGCAACGGCACACCACTTATAGTACCCGTACCGGCCGATACCATTACACTAAATACAACCATAAACACAACCGGTTTGCCCGGAGGAACCCACGTACTATTTATACGCGCAAAATTAGCCAACGGCAAATGGAGCCTTTACGAACCGCAGCAGTTTCACATCCGCAGCAACATTACCCAAGCCGAATATTTTTATGACACCGACCCCGGCATAGGCCTTGCCACCGCACTGCCCATTGCTTTGTTAACAGAACCCGCCACACACACCGCCACCCTGCCCACTACTGGCCTGCAAGGAGGAACCCATATATTGTTTATACGAACCCGCGACAACCAAGGCAAATGGAGCCTTTACGAACCCCGCGAATTTCACATACGAAGCAACATAACACAAGCCGAATACTTTTTTGACACCGACCCCGGCATAGGCCTTGCCACCCCACTGCCCATTGCCTCGTTAACAGAACCCGCCTCCTATACAAGTACAATAAATACAACCGGATTATCCGGAGGCAACCACGTATTATTTATTCGCACCAAAGACAATGCAGGCAAATGGAGCCTATACGAACCCCGCGAATTTCACATACGCAGCCGAATAACCGCAGCCGAATATTTTTTTGATACCGACCCGGGAGTGGGCCTGGCCACACCATTACCCGCAGCCGCGCTGGTAGAGCCTGCCACTTATCTAAACACCATTATTACCCCCATACTGCCAAGTGGCAACCACCTCCTTTTTTTACGCACCAAAGACGAGCAGGGTAAATGGAGCCTTTACGAACCCCGCGAATTTCACATACGCACCAGCATTGTTGCTGCCGAATACTTTATTGATACCGACCCGGGAGTTGGTCTTGCTACCCCACTTCCTGTTGGCCCGCTAAGCGATACCGTAACATTTGCCAACACCATTTCCACACCCTTATTACCATTAGGCGCACATTTTTTATTTATCCGCACAAAAGACATTAAAGGTGTATGGTCACTTTACGAACCAAAACAATTTAACGTATCCGACAATCCATTGCCCGTAGTATGGCTCAGCTTTAATGCCGAACGTAAAAACAGCGATGCACTGCTAACCTGGACAACCGCATCAGAACAAAACTGCAGCCACTTTGAAGTAGAACGCAGCATGAGCCATGATGCAAACACAAACAACTATATAAAAATTGGCGAAGTAAAGGGCAGCGGCACCACCAACCAGCAAAATCAATACCGCTTTACCGATTACAGCGTGCAGCACAAAGGCACCTGCTACTACCGCATAAAACAAGTTGACTTTAATGGCGATTATATATACTCGCGCACAGTTGCCGTTGACTTTGGAAGCACAAGTCCGGTAATAAAATTCTATCCCAACCCATCGTCAGAATTCTTTACCCTTGATGTAGCCGGTGATTGCAAAACCATTCTTTCCTTAGTAGTTGCAAACAGCCGTGGCCAAATTGTAGCAGAGCACAACGCCTTTTCATTTCCATTTCGCTTTGGCCATAATTTAACTGCAGGAAGCTATGTTGTTACCATAACAACAGAAAGCCAAACCATGCAATTTAAAGTTATAAAAGCCAAGTAAATCCCGTTTATCATTTATTTAAAATACTGCATTTGCGGTATTGATGCTTTTATAGCTAAAGTCAACCTTTGTCCTGAATTATAATTGACTTCTAAAATCACATCACAATGAAAAAACTACTAACACTAACACTATTCATTACCATTTTGCTAAGTGCATTATGCAGCTTACAAACAGCAGCCCAGGTAAATGGCGATTACCAAACCATTAATTCGGGAAACTTTACCGATAACACCATTTGGCAGGTTTACAACAGCGGCTGGGGACCTGCCGGTGCAGCACCCACTGGCACTGGCAGTATTACAATACAGGCTGCACATACAATTACCATGAATGCGGGTGTGGTAATGAGCGCCTCAAAAATTTTTACCATTAATGGTACAATTGTTTTTACAGGTGCTCAGCAAATTGATGGAGTAGGCAGCACCGTTGTAAATTTAAATGCGGGTTCGTTTTTTAAAACAGCTAATGCAAATGGTTTTTGGGGAACATCCGGCTCTATTAAGAATAACATATTTAATGTAAACGTTAGTAATACCAGCACCATTGAGTTTAATGCTGCAGGGCCGCAGACATCGGGCTTTTTTGTTGCTGTAGGTAATGTAACTGTAAACCTTAGCGGAGGAAATACACTGTCGGCATTTGGTGCCACCATTAATGGTACACTATATATGCAGTCAGGCATATTTTTCGGTTCAGGGGGAATTACACTTAGTAATCCTATTACAGGCACCGTTAATAATTTTACTTTGGCCACAAGTGCTACGCTCACCTTTGCTGCAGCTACTACTGCCGGATGTTTTATTCCATCATCAGTAACCAGTATTGCCAATTTGCAGCTTATGAATACAAGTAACACTGTATTGCAAAACGGAAACCTCACAGTTCAAAGTTTATATACCTCAGGAGGTAAAGTAAACACAAACGGAAATTACATGCACATAACTGTTCAGGTGGTAAACTCACTGGCATCTTCCTTTGTAATTGGCCGTGTAAGAAGAACCATATCAAGTACTACCGGTTACCTTTTTCCTTTAGGCAACACAACAGGTCAGGATTTAACAATAAATACAGGGGGCACATTAAGCACCATACTTGAGGCAGAAAGTTTTGAAGCCCAACCTATAGGTACTGTTGATGCAGCCACCTGTAATGGCACCATGCTAAACAGGTATTATAACTTAAAAGTAATAGGCGCAAATAATTTAACCGCATCTACCAATGTAAGTTTTAGAGTAATATCAAGCGCACCAACGCTAACATCTAGTTGCCGTGTGGCAGCATCATTAAACAACTCAGCAGGTTCTTTTAACGGGTTGGGGGGCAAGGTTAGTTTAGATATTATAAATTCAACCCGAAATTTTAATGCGGCACATATGGCTGATTTAAGCAGTGGCGATGGATTGTTTTTGGGTATAGCATCACTGCCCGGAATACCTATGGCAGCCGGTAAGTATTGCATAGGGCCTGCGGCAAATTACACCCCACCATCGGGCGCAGCCTATATTAATGCATCCACACCGTATGTTTCTATGAAAGCAGCATTGCTCGATTTAAATGATTTGGGCGTGGCAGGCAATTCTATTTTTGAATTGCAAAACGATTATTTAGGTTCCATAGAAGAACTACCGGTTAGAATTTACTATCAGGGTACCGTTACCACACAAGCCGAGTTTCGCATTCGCGAAGATTTTAGCGGCACACATGCCATTGGCGGATATATGGATGGCCCCAATTATATTAATGCCATTATTAATATGGATAACTGTAGCTACGTTACCATTAACGGAACAAAAAACAACACCCCTGGCACACGCGGCCTGCGAATTTATAATAACTGCACAGCATCATGCACACCCTTAGCCATTACCATTAATAACGATGCCATGCACAACACAATAATTGGATGCTCTCTTGAAGCACTAAACTCATGCGTAACATCATCCACCATGACAGGAGTTACCGGCAGTGATTTTACTACTATACAGTATTGTAAGTTTAAGCAATATACTGGTGTAAACGGTTTCACATTTGGCTATCACGTTTACGAAAGTGGCCTAAGCACCTGCAAAGTAAACGATGTTAAAATATTAGATTGCGAATTTGAAAACATAGCACGCCCTATAATTGCACAAACAGCCATCAATGGCAACTGGGAATTTAGCCGTAACCATATTTATACCACGTTCACTAATCCAGGAATGTATTATCCAATTACCATATTAATGAACGACCCCGGAAGCGTAATGGTAGAGAATAATTACATAGGAGGCAGTGCACCTTATGCACAGGGTGCCCGCGCTCCCGTTTATAACGGGGCTCCATTAATAAATGTAAGAGTTAGGGGAACAAGCATTAACCGATTCAGTGGAAATACCATTCGTAACATCAGGCCAAATGCAACTGGCACTGTGCAAATTATGGAGATACTGGCAAACTCCTCCTGCCAAATGAATAACAATTTATTGGGTGATAGCACCGTTGCCAATAGCCTTGACTTTTTAGCTACCGAACCAACTGATTTAATCTTTATACGATATACCAATGACGGTTCAGGTACCATAAATACACAAATGGACAGCAACATGGTTAGCAATGTTCGTTTTCAAAATACAGCACACACCGGCACGCATCAACTTTTTAGATTAAACGATAATTTAAATGGCACAGGAACTTTTACTGTAGATGGAAACACCATCAGAAATATAACCGATGCAGGCAATACGGGCTTTGCAGGATTTTATTTTTTTACATCAACAACCGCTCGAACACTTACACTTAGCCGCAATGTAATTGAAAGCATCAGCCGCCCACTTACGGGTGCTGGGGCCCAAAACTTTCATGGATTTAATGTTACCAACATAGCCACTACCTTAAACGGCAACCGCATTGGCAAATGGAATACACCCAATGATATTGTATTTGGTACACCCAATCAAAACTTTTGTTTTTTCGCTAGCCTAAGCGGTTCGCAGCAAATACAATGTAATAACGATACCATTGCCAATGTAAACTTTACTAACACTGGCACCAACTCAACCAATGCAGGTATCTATCTTAGTGCAGGCAGTGGAAGCCACATCATAAACAACAACGTTATTAGAAACCTAAGTACCGCTACCACACGCATATTAGGCGAAGGCAATGGCATACCCGGTGGATATTCATTACCCTTAACGGGTATAACCTACTATGCAGTAGGGAGCAACGGGCAGGTAAATAACAATACTATTGACGGGCTTAATGCCACGTCTACCGCTGTTACTAATGTGGGTGTAATGGGCATTGCTATGGAAGGCGGCAATGCTTCGCTCAGCGGAAATAAAATATACAACCTCACCAATTCAAGTGCAGGCACTGTTACGCAACCGTTTATTGCAGGCATCAGGTTATTAAGTAACACAACATTTACTGCCAACAACAACATGGTTAGCATAAACAACGGTGCCAATACCAATGCTGTGCGTTTGTATGGTTTGCTAGGAGTAGGCTCAGGTACCTACGTTGCCAACTTCAACACCATTACAATTAGGGGTTCATCAGGAGGCGCTGCCCGCTCGGCAGCATTTTGGAAAACTACATTGGGCAACTACAACCTGCGTAACAATATTTTGCATAACAACCGCACAGGCGGCACGCTTAACTATGCTATGGTAAACGAAAACGGCACCGGTACCGGCAGTGGTTGGACATATAGTAGCAACTACAACAACATATACTCCTCCAATCCCGCAACCGTTGGCGCATGGCCACTTGCTAACAATAAAACTTTTGCATTGTGGCAAGCCCTTAGTGGCGATGCTAACAGCAAAAACACCGATGTGCGATTTGTAAACCCCTCATCAGATTTGCACATGGCCGTTAACACCAATTGCAATTTAGATAACGAAGGTACCAATGTGGCTGGTATTACTACCGATATTGACGGGCAAACACGCCATGCTATTACACCATCCATAGGTGCTGATGAGTTTACATACGATCCTAACTGGGCTTCAGTAACAAGCAACAGCATTATATGCTCGCCACCGCAGAGTTTAGATTTTATAACTACTGATAACACCTATGGCGCACACACTTATCAGTGGAGCGGCCCCAATGGTTTTGCATCTACAGCCGTGCCTTTATCCATAAGCAACCCTACCGATGCACTGCATTCAGGCACCTACACCCTAACCATTACCGATGTGTTAAGTTGCGCTGCTACGCCTGTTACCACCTCAGCAACTGTTTACGAACCAGCGGTAATTAGTTTCTGCCCTGGCAACGTAACACAAAGCAATGATGCAGGTTTATGCACTTCCGTTATCAATTATCCGACTGCAATAGCCACCGGTGTGCCCGCGCCCGTAATTTATTACTCGCATCCATCGGGCAGCGCATTTCCTGTGGGCACCACTACCGTTACCGTAAGTGCCGTAAATTACTGCGATTCCGTTACGTGTACCTTTACGGTTACGGTAGCTGATACAAGCAAACCGTTAATCAACAACTGCCCTGCAAACATTAGTTTGAACACCGATGCAGGAAACTGCACAGCCATTGCTACCTGGACCGCACCAACGGCATCAGATAACTGCAGTGTATTGTCGTTTACATCATCACATACCAGTGGGGCAACATTTCCAGTAGGTACAACAACAGTAACTTATACTGCAACTGATGTATATGGCAATTCAGAATCCTGCTCGTTTAATGTAACTGTTACCGATAACGAGAAACCTGTTTTTGTATCGTGTCCCGCTAACATTAGCAAGAGTAATGATGTGGGAAATTGTTCGGCCATTGTAACATGGGTAGCACCATCTGCAACAGATAATTGCTCTCTTCAGCCAGTAACTTCAACACATACAAGTGGAAATACGTTTGCTGTTGGAACAACTACTGTTACATATTATGCAACGGATGTATATGGAAACATTGACTCATGCTGGTTTAACGTTACGGTTACAGACACAAGCAAACCTGTCATAGGATGTCCGGCAAATATTTTGGTAAGCAATGATGCAGGGAATTGTTCGGCTGTTGTTGCATGGACTGCACCATCAGCAACGGACAACTGCGCTGTTCAATCAACCGTAAGTTCACACAACAGTGGCGATACTTTTTCAGAAGGTGTTACCACGGTTACTTATACAGTTACTGATATTCATGGCAACATTCAAACATGTTCGTTTACCGTTTCTGTTTCAGATGGAGAGGCACCAACCTTCAGCAATTGCCCCGCAAACATTACCGTTAACAATTCTACAGGAAATTGTTTTGCCAATGTATCATGGATAGCTCCTACTGCAAGTGACAATTGCGCATTAAACGGAGTTCCGCAATCAAGTCATAACAGTGGCGCGGCATTTCCTATTGGCACAACTACTGTAACCTATACTGCAGAAGACATGAAAGGTAATACAGGCACGTGTTCATTTAATGTAACAGTGGTAGATAATGAATTGCCGACTATAACTTGCCCTGCAGTTATTAATACCTGCAATACATCTCCTGCACTTGGTTCGCCAGTTACAGCAGACAATTGTAATGTTGACACCGTGTATAACGATGCCCCTGTTGTATTTTCAATAGGAACAACCACTGTTACCTGGACAGTTGAAGATATAAATGGAAACATAAATACTTGCACACAAAATGTTACGATACAAAACCCCTCGGTAGCGGCTACGGGAATTCTTTCAACTAGTGGAAACAACATCTGCATAGGAGGAAACACACTGCTTTCTACTGATGGAGGAGTGCTTGGTGCATTTGATACCTGGCAATGGTATAGCGGTAGTTGCGGTGGGGTTTCAGCAGGTTCAGGTACAAGCATTACAGTATCTCCAACAACAACTACTACATATTATGTTCGTGCCGAAGGCCCATGCGGAAACACATTGTGTGCTGTAATAACTATTTCGGTAAGCACCAGTCCTTTGGCAGCAAATGTTGTGGTGCCGGTAAACAATTTGCCGGTATATGCATGTAATGGAACGGCAGTGTCAAATTTAAATGTATCGGCTGTGACTGGAGCAACACAATACATTTGGGATGGCCCTACGGGAACAACATTTAATGGTGGAGCTAATCCGTACACATCTGCAGCCCCATCTGCCAGCATCGTCTTTGGCAACCCTAACGGTTCAGGATATTACATTGGGGTGCAGGCGGCCAATGCCTGTGGTACTACCGTGCGTAAAACGCAATGGGTAAGGGGAACAGTGGGTGTACCAGCAAACATAACACCGCAAAGCGGATTAACTACCTATTGTGCCAATACAGGGCCGTTTACATTTTCATGTCCTGCTGTTACAGGTGCCACGCAATATCTGTGGACTATAACAGGTGATGCAGTTGTTAGTGGCACTGGTACAACAGCAACTGTTACGTTTGGTCCTTTGTGGACAGGCGGAGTGCTTTGTGTTGCAGCGCAAACACCATGCTTTACCTCAGGTACAAAATGTATAACACTAGGTAATGCTCCGTTAACAGCGTATACACCAACATCGTCTTCATACACAATTTGTCCTGGCACATCGCAAACATTTGGTGTACCGGCAAATGCAGGTATTGCATCTTATAGCTGGACTTTGCCGGCAAACGCAACAGGAAGTTCGGCCACTAATTCAATAAACGTAAACTTCCTTACCGGATTTACGGGAGGTAATATTTGCGTTACCGCTACTAGTATTTGTGGAGTTGCGCTTACGCAAAAATGTAAAACTATAAACAGCGCAATTCCTCCTGTACCATCCAGCTTGTCGGGCCCATTAACGGGCTTGTGCAATCAAACAGTTGTGTACACGTGTCCCACACAGGGAGGTGTTATATTTAACTGGACAGCACCATCCGGAACAACAGTTAACAGTGGGCAAGGCACAAATGCCGTTAGTCTGACTTTTGGAACATTTACTACAGGAACAGTATGTGTAACTGCAACCAACGGATGTGGCACAAGCGCACCTAGATGCAAAACAGTAAAAGGAGCTCCCAACGCACCGGGTGCAATATCGGCAATTCCATCTTCATGGTGTGCAAACACTTCGGGTATCGAGTTTAGTGCCGATGTATCAACGCTTACAGGTTCGTATACCTTAAGTTGGTTGTATCCAAATGCATCGGTTGCTCAGTATGTACTTGGTGGTGGCAACTCAACTATACTTATTTTAGATTGGCTTACGGGAAGCGGGCCGGTACATGTTACGGCAAGCAATGGCTGTGGCAATGCAACGCGCACATCAACACAAGGCAATACATGCCGGCAGGATGACGACTTAAACGTAGCAAGTGGATTTACGATAGGTGTGTATCCTAATCCAGCTGAAAATAATTTTACGGTTGAATTTATGTGCGATAAAAACCAATCTGGTGTTTTGCAGTTAACAGATGCTGCCGGTAAGGTGGTGATGCATCAACCCATTAAAATTGAAGAAAGGAATAACCTTCGGGATGTAAACGTGAGCCATCTTGCTAAAGGGTTTTATGTATTGAGTGTAAAAACCGAAAACAACATCATAAGGCAAAAGGTAGAGGTAAGGTAAAAGTAGGGTTTAATAAAGAAAGGCTGCCTGGTTTTTGCCGGGCAGCCTTTCTTTATTAATAAAATCAGCTATCCAGTTTTAACACTGCTAAAAATGCCTGCTGTGGAATTTCTACGCTACCTACCTGGCGCATTCTTTTTTTACCTTCTTTTTGTTTCTCCAAGAGTTTGCGCTTGCGCGAAATATCACCACCGTAGCATTTTGCAGTAACATCTTTGCGCAAAGCTCGTACGGTTTCGCGTGCAATAATTTTTGCACCTATGCTGGCTTGTATTATTATTTCGAACTGCTGACGTGTGATAAGCTCTTTTAGTTTTTCGCACATTTTTTTTCCAAACTGGTAGGAGTTGCTGCGGTGTATTAATGCCGATAATGCATCCACCGGTTCACTGTTGAGGCGAATGTCCAATCGTACCAAATCGCTGGCTTTATAACCGATGGGGTGATAATCAAAAGATGCATATCCTTTGGAGATGGATTTTAGTTTGTCGTAAAAATCAAAAACTATTTCGGCAAGCGGCATTTCAAAACTTAGCTCTACACGGTCGGTGGTAAGGTAGCTTTGGCCAGTTATGTTGCCTCGCTTGCCTATGCACAGGGTCATGATGGGGCCTATAAATTCGCTTTTGGTAATTATTTGTGCTTTTATGTAAGGTTCTTCAATCCGGTCGAGGTGTGATGGGTCAGGAAAATCGCTTGGGTTATTTATGTCAAGCATATCTCCGTTGGTAAGGTATGCCTTGTACGATACGTTGGGCACGGTGGTGATTACGGTCATGTTAAACTCGCGCTCCAATCGTTCCTGTACAATTTCCATGTGTAGCATTCCTAAAAATCCGCAGCGGAAACCAAAGCCCAATGCGGCTGACGATTCGGGTTCAAACACCAGTGCCGCATCATTTAGCTGTAGTTTTTCCATGGAAGCGCGCAATTCTTCGTACTCATCCGTGTCAACGGGATAAATACCTGCAAATACCATGGGCTTTACTTCTTCAAAACCTTCGATGGCGGCATCGCATGGATTATCTACGTGGGTAATGGTGTCGCCCACTTTTACTTCTTTGGCTTCTTTAATGCCCGAAATAATATATCCTACATCACCGGCTTTAACTACAGGCCGCGGGCTTTTGTCTAAGCGTAATATTCCTATTTCATCGGCATGATACTGGCTGCCGGTGGCAAAAAATTTTACATGGTCGTTGGTTTTAATTTCGCCATCAATAACTTTATAGTAAGCAATAATGCCTCTAAATGAGTTAAACACCGAATCGAAAATTAAGGCTTTAAGCGGTGCATTAGGATTTCCTTTGGGATGTGGCACGGTGTGTACAATGGCTTTTAAGATTTCTTCGATACCAATGCCGGCCTTTGCACTTGCATGTATAATCTCTTCGCGTTTGCAGCCCAGTAAGTCTACAATCTGGTCTTTTACCAGTTCGGGCTCGGCACTGGGCAAATCAATTTTGTTTAGCACGGGGATAATGTGAAGGTCGTGTTCAAGAGCAAGGTATAAGTTTGAAATGGTTTGTGCCTGGATGCCCTGCGCTGCATCAACTATCAATAGCGCACCCTCGCATGCAGCAATGCTTCGCGATACTTCGTATGAAAAATCAACATGGCCGGGGGTGTCAATTAAATTAAGTACATATTTTTTGCCATCCAGTTCATAATCCATTTGTATGGCATGGCTTTTAATGGTAATGCCTCGCTCGCGTTCAAGATCCATATCGTCAAGCACCTGTGCCTGAGACTGCTGTTTGCTTACGGTTTTTGTAAACTCTAATAAGCGGTCGGCAAGGGTGCTTTTTCCGTGGTCAATGTGGGCTATGATGCAAAAATTTCTGATATGATTCATGAGGGGCGCAAAAGTAAAAAAATAACAACCTGGTGTACTCTGGCCGGATGCGTACAGGGCAATGTAATTCATTAAGGTGTGGGCAATCTGATTTACCTCTTATGTTTTACTTTGTTTTAAGGACGTTGCCCACTGGGGCCAGGCTACGTATTAGCTTAAAGGCTACAGGTTAAGTTGTAAAGGTCTTTTAAAAGGTGCAATAACATTACAATGAGATAAAAATTAAATGGCATTGGAATTTTAAATGTGTGGTTTTTATTGCAGATGGTGATATTTAAATGTAAAAACAGGGGTTTGCTTTTGGTGTATCATAATATAAATCCGCAAAGTGGCCATGCATTAGCAATATTTCTGTTATTATTTCGATAATATGATATTTTGTTAATCAAATGGCCATTACCATGTATGTGATAAGATTTTTTGTTAACCCAATGACTATTCATAAATCTGCTATAAAAGGTATAGAAACCAATATACCCCCTATCTTATATGAAATAGAAGGGATTGCAATAAATATTTGATAGTTACAATTTACTTGCTTTTGTTAAGCGCATGCGCAAAACAGCATATTGCGGTAACCACACTATAGCGAAAGCACCATTAAACAAAAAAAACGATGAATAAATAACACCTAAAAAGTAAGCGATGCCCCCAATGCGGGCAACACGGGGAGCTGGTTTACGCGCTTGTAACGCACACGGTCAAAATAAAAAATGTTTTGCCGGTTATACACGTTTACCACACTAAGCACCACCTGCAACTCGCTGTTTTTGGCAACATAAAAATTCTTTTTTACCGAAAGGTCAAGGCGGTGATAATAAGGCAATCGCGAATCGTTAAGCGGGCCATAAATAGTTCCAAGATTGGCGTTGGAGTTTGTGTAGCTATTATTTATGCCTCCCTGAAAATTAAGGTAGGGATAATAGCCCTGCGTTTGTGTAAACGGAAACCCCGAGCCCATGTTCCAACGCAGGTCGGCTTCCCAATCTAACTTTTTGCCAAAGGTGTAAGTGGTAACAAAGTTGATGTTATGCCTGCGGTCGAAATGCGGAGCGTACTCATAATTGCCGGTGCTGCGGGTGCTGTAGCCAAGTGAGTACACAAGCCACACATAAAGCCTGCGGTACTCATACTTAAGCACCATATCCATTCCTTTTGCAATGCCGGTTTCGATAATAAAATCTTTTTTAAGCGAGTCGGGTTGCGAAGCATTCATGGCATTATCCTCGTAAATTTTATCGCGGTTAATGTTGGTAAGCTGTGTAAAATCTTTTACATACCCTTCAATGTTAGCTTCAAGGCGGTTGGTGATGTCGTATTCAAAACCTCCCACATAATGGATGGCTTTTTGCAATCGGCTGTTTACTTTTTTGCCATCGTGCTCATCGGGTAAATTATCGGGTGCCGATAAAAAACCGTAAAAAAAGTTTACCACATCGCGGTCGCTGTTAGCAGCAACCAGGTTTTGCGAGTATATGCCGGCAGCGGCTTTAAGCCGAAGTTTGTCCGAAACATTATACTTTAATCCCAGCCGCGGTTCGGGCGATAGTTCAGACAGGGAAGCGTAGTAATTAAACCTTACCGAAGGGTCAATAATTAATTTGCTGATAATTTTTTTGTACCTGAAAAACAGGCCAAACTCCGTGGTGTTTTCGGTTTGATTTATTTTGCGTTTGGTGTAATTAAAATACTCAAAGTCGGTTTTAAATCCCATTATTTCAACACCGTAATTTATTTCGTCTTTATTTAAAAAGTAAGCCCAGTTAAAACCCATGTTAAAACCGTTAACAAGGCTGCTGCGGGGTTGTTCGTTAACTTCACTAAGCGTAATTTTATACGAGCTTATAGCAATGTTGCCCCTGAGCAGCACCTTTGAGGCGCCCGGTACCAGCACAAAACTCATGCCGCCACCCGATGATTTCCAGTCAAACTTGCTTACATCGCTGTAGTTAACTTTATCCTGAAAATTAAATCCAAAAAAATTAGCTTTGCTGCCGTTGGCACTGTTAACCACAATTTTTCCGTAAATGTCGTTAAACGAGTATGGCAGTCCATCATCACTGGCATAATCATAAAATGTTTTTGATGTTTTATCTAAATACGAATTTTTAAGTGAGAGAACAAATGATGCAGTGCCGTCATCATCCGATTTGGCTTTTTTAAGCGGCCCTTCAATAAGCACTTTTGATAAAAAAGTTCCGGCCGAAACTTTTCCAGCAAATCGTTTTTTGTTTCCGTCTTTGGTACTAATGTCCATAACAGATGAAACGCGCCCGCCATACTGTGCACCAAAGCCACCCGTGTAAACATCAGCATTTTTAATAACATCGGTATCAAATACACTAAACAAACCAATGGAGTGAAACGGGTTATACACAATCATACCATCAAGCAGCACCTTGTTTTGCACCGGTGTGCCCCCGCGTATATAAAGCTGCCCGCCCTGGTCGCCACTGCTTACTATGCCGGGCACCACCTGCAGGTACTGCACAATGTCTGGTTCGGCACCAAGGCTGGGTACTTGTTTTATTTCTTTGGGTGTAACTGTTTCAACCGAAATTTTTACTTCCGTTTTTTGTTTTTCCTTTTCGGCCGATACCTGCACCTCCATAAGCTCAACACTTTTTTTACTTACAAAAAGTTTTTTGGTAAGTATGGCATCATCCATAATTTCAACTTCGGTAAACAAACTATCGTAACCAATAGTGGTAGCTACCAGCACATAGTTTCCATGTGGCACTTTTACTATCGAGTAAAAGCCGTTAACATCGGTGTACGAACCCAGCGTGGTTCCTTTTAAATATACACTTGCAAATGGCAGAGGCTCGCCATTGGCTTTGTCATAAACAAAGCCACGCACGTTGCCGGTTTGTGCCTGTAAGGTTGTAACAAAAAATAAAAAAATGGCTGTAAAAAACGTACATGTTTTGGTCATAATATCAGTTGCTCAGTTTTATAATGGTATCAAATTCTTGCTTGCTTACCGGTTGAACAGATAGGCGGCCAATGCGCACCAGCGCCATGTTCATTAAAGTTTTTTCTTTTTTTATTTGCTCAAGCGTAACCGGGTTTTTAAGTGCCTTTACAGGAGCCAGGTCAACAGCCACCCAGCGCTCATCGCTGGTAGATGGGTCGGGGTAAGCCGTGCGGATAACTTTTGCAATACCCACTATGGCCAACCCCTCGTTGCTATGGTAAAAAAACACCTGGTCGCCTGTTTTCATAGCAAGCAGGTGCAGGCGGGCAGCGTAGTTGCGCACACCATCCCACACGGCATGGCCATCATTTACCAACCGCTGCCATGCAAACACCGAAGGCTCTGATTTTACAAGCCAGTAATTCATCAATTATTTTTTTGTGAGTGGCAAAGAAAACAAAAAAACATTCCGCTAATTGTTAAAAATAATCATTACACCCAGTACATCAAACAAAATCTGTAATGCATCAGCGCATCTTAAATAACAATTACTTTCGCCACAAATATTTTTAAAATGCGTAAAGGCTTTCTGCTGTTTGTTTTAAAAATTGCTGTTTTCTCTGCTGCTGTGTGGGTGCTCTTTTACTTTCTAAAAGGCATAATTCCGGCCAAATTTTTTTACCACAACGTGGGCTATATAATAGCATTGTTTTTTTTTATCACACTTGCCTTTCATGCAGGCATGCTTAAAAGTTCATCGGCCGGAAACCGAAGCGTAGTAGTTTATTTTATGTCGGCCACAGCCATTAAACTGTTTATGTATGTAGGTGTAATAATATTTTATGCCATCTTAAAAACCGGCCACCTGGTGTCGTTTGTTACCACTTTTTTAATGGTATATATGCTGTTTTCGGTTTTTGAGACAGCTACCGTTTACTTTTTGTTTAAGGGAAAAAATAAACTGGATGCAAATAAATAAGTCATATTTTTTTTACTGTTTTTAATGCCGTAAAACCTTAAATCTCAACACTTCCAATCCTTGTTAATACATTTTAAAAACAAAAGTTAGTAAAACTCTTTTTCGTATTGTTTAAATTTTACTTTTGCGACCGCAATTTTTTAAAGCACAGGTATCAAAAATGTCTCTAAGCCCTATTAAAAATATAGTTTCTGTTTACAAACTTTTTGTAGCGGTTATTCTGTTTGTAATGCCATTGGGCATGTTAGCAAGTGATGAGCACGAGCATGCAACCGATAGTACCACAGTTGCAGCGGACAGCACCGTGCACAGTAATGGGGCACACGAAAAATTTAAGGCTGGCGAGGTGGTAATGAGCCACATTTCCGATTCGCATGAGTGGCACCTGTGGGGCAGCCATGAGCATCCGGTATCTATTCCATTGCCCATAGTTATTTACAATAAACAAAAAGGGCTTGAGGTTTTTTCATCATCACGCTTTGAGCATGGCCATGCCGAATACAATGGTTACAAATTGGTGCACGATAAAATCAAATCGGTTGATGGCTCTGAGTTTTATGATTTATCCATTACCAAAAATGTGCTGAGCATATTTATAGCCATAGCCATTATACTTATGTTGTTTATACCTGCGGCACGCTCGTATGGCCGCAATAAAGATAAGGCGCCAACAGGATTGCAAAACCTGCTCGAAATTTTAATTGTATTTGTGCGCGACAATATTGCAAAAACCGCAATTGGCGAAAAACATTATGCGCGCTTTATGCCTTACCTGCTTACCATTTTCTTTTTTATATGGGTAAGTAACTTAATGGGACTTATTCCAATTTTTCCGGGCGGGGCCAACGTAACAGGCAACATTGCAGTGCCACTGGTATTGGCCACAGCCACTTTATTAATAACACTGTTTGTAGCAAACAAAAACTACTGGCGCCACATTTTTGCCATGCCCGGTGTTCCGGTAGCGGTGCTTGTAATACTTACCCCGCTTGAAATACTGGGCATATTCCTAAAGCCATTTGTATTGGTAATTCGATTATTTGCAAACATACTTGCCGGCCACATAGTAATGCTGGTATTCTTCTGCTTAATATTTGTGGCAGGGGCGGCATCAACAGGCGCAGGGTTTGGCGCTGCAGTACCTGCTGTGGCATTTACCATATTTATCAGCTTTCTCGAGTTGCTTGTAGGTTTTCTTCAGGCATTTGTATTTACATTCCTTTCGGCAATATATTTTGGAATGGCCGTTGCCGAACATCATCACGAACACGAACATCATTAATAAAAAAACAATTTAACAATTAATAATTAATACTATGACTTTATTATCAATTTTAATGGATGCAAGCATTGCACAAGCAGGAGCAGTAATAGGTGCCGGATTGGCAGCAATAGGTGCCGGTATCGGTATAGGTAACATTGGCGGAAGCGCATTTCAGTCAATGGCGCGTCAGCCCGAAATTAAAGGCGACATTGTTTCAAACATGTTTGTAGCTGCAGCTCTTGTAGAAGGCGTTGCACTTGCAGCAGTGGCTTTGGCGTTTATCATCGGCTTAGCGTAAATTCAAAAAACAGTTGTTGTGTGATTTAAGTTATTGAGTTGTTCAGGCAATGCCTGCCGCTTAGTAACCTATTTAACTCAGTAACCTAATAACTTATATAATATGAGTTTAGTAACACCTGACATTGGGTTATTATTTTGGATGCTTGTGTCATTCCTTACCGTGCTTTTTCTGTTAAAGAAATTTGCATGGAAGCCCATTCTTAAAGCGTTAAAGGAAAGAGAAGATTCCATTTCAGATGCGCTTAATGCCGCTAAAAAAGCTAAGGACGAAGTTGCCGAATTAAAATCGGATAACGAGCGCATACTGGCCGAGGCACGTGCCGAGCGCGACAAAATGCTTAAAGAAGCACGCGATGCAAAAGACGCCATCATTAATGAGGCCAAATCGAAGGCAACTACCGAAGCCGACCGACTGATTACCATTGCACGCGAAGCAATTAAAAACGAAAAGATGGCAGCCATTACTGAGCTAAAAAACCAGGTAGCAGCGCTCTCGGTTGAAATTGCCGAAAAAATTATGAAACAGCAATTAGCAAACGATGACAAGCAAAAAGCATTGGTTGCCGACTTGTTGAAAGATGCTAAGCTCAATTAACGTTTATTCAATCATTCAAAAAATCAATCCTTCATTAATTTAGGAAATGGCACAAACAAAAGTAGCTGGCAGGTACGCAAAATCATTACTCGGTTTGGCAATTGAGCGCAAAGCAGAGAGTAAGATTAATGCTGATATGGAATTGGTTCAAAATACCATTGCCGGCAACCGTGAGTTTGAATTGCTTTTAAAAAACCCCATCATCAATACCGATAAAAAAATAAATATCATCAATTCAATATTTAAAGGAAAAGTGGATGATATTACCCTTTCTTTTTTAAACATCATTACCAATAAAAAAAGAGAGTTTTATATTGATGACATTGCTTCACAGTTTATCGCATTGTATAAAGCACACGTAAATATTGAAACTGCTATAGTAACCAGCGCAGTTAAATTAGATGATAAACTGCGTGCCGATGTAATGACTATTGTAAAAAAAATTGCAAAAGGCACCGTGGAGTTAAAAGAAAAAATAGACAAAGATTTGATAGGAGGCTTTGTGCTTACAATAAAAGACAAGCAATACGATGCCAGCATCGAAAGCAAATTACGGGAGTTGCGAAAAGACATGAAAATTAATTTGTACAAGAAGAATTATTAAAAATAAAGTTATCAGGTTATTATAAAATTACACTATTATATAAGTACGGTACAAAAAATAACTCCAGCCTAAATAACCAATAACTAAATAACACAATAACTAAAAATTTCAAAAATGGTAGAAGTAAGACCCGATGAAGTTTCAGCAATTTTACGCCAGCAATTAGCCGGTTTTAAAACTGCATCCGAATTGCAGGAAGTTGGAACCGTTTTACAGGTAGGTGACGGTATTGCACGTATCTATGGTTTAACAAATGTTCAGTCAGGAGAGTTGATTGAGTTTGAAGCCGGATTGAAAGGCGTTGTATTAAACCTTGAAGAAGATAACGTAGGTGCCGTATTGCTTGGCTCATCAAACGATATTAAAGAAGGCGATACCGTAAAACGAACCGGACAAATTGCATCGCTTAAAGTAGGCGAGGGCATGCTTGGCCGCGTTGTTGACGCACTGGGAAACCCTATTGATGGCAAAGGCCCTATCGCAGGCGAACTTTTTGAAATGCCCCTTGAGCGTAAGGCTCCGGGCGTAATTTTCCGCCAGCCGGTAAACGAGCCGTTGCAAACAGGTATTAAGGCAATTGACGCCATGATACCTATTGGTCGCGGGCAGCGTGAACTTATCATTGGCGACCGCCAAACAGGAAAAACAGCCGTGGCAATTGATACCATTATTAATCAAAAAGAATTTTACGAAGCAGGCAAGCCTGTTTATTGCATATATGTGGCCGTTGGTCAAAAAGGTTCAACCGTTGCCAACATTGTAAAAACACTGGAAGAGCGTGGTGCAATGCCTTACACAGTGGTTGTATCAGCTTCGGCTTCCGATCCGGCTCCTATGCAGTTCTTCTCACCATTTTCAGGCGCTGCCATTGGCGAATATTTTCGCGACACAGGCCGCCCTGCATTAATTGTGTACGATGATTTATCTAAACAGGCAGTTGCTTACCGCGAAGTATCATTGCTGCTAAGACGCCCTCCCGGCCGCGAAGCATATCCCGGTGATGTATTCTATTTGCACAGCCGCCTGCTTGAGCGTGCCGCTAAGGTTAATGCATCGGATGACATTGCTAAAAATATGAACGACCTTCCTGCTTCCTTAAAAGGAAAAGTAAAAGGTGGAGGTTCGCTTACTGCCCTTCCTATTATCGAAACACAAGCCGGTGACGTTTCGGCTTACATTCCTACCAACGTAATTTCAATTACCGATGGTCAGATATTCCTTGAAGCAAACCTGTTTAACAGCGGTGTGCGCCCTGCCATTAACGTGGGTATTTCGGTTTCTCGTGTTGGAGGTAATGCACAAATCAAATCCATGAAAAAAATTGCAGGTACTTTAAAACTTGATCAGGCTCAGTATCGCGAGTTGGAAGCATTTGCAAAATTTGGTTCTGATTTGGATGCAGCCACCAAAGGCGTGTTGGATAAAGGTTCGCGCAACGTTGAAATTCTTAAACAAGGACAATACTCACCTTTGCGTGTTGAACAACAAATTGCAATTATCTATTGCGGAACCAAAGGATTGCTGCGTGATGTACCGGTAAAAAGAGTAAGAGAGTTTGAGGCCGATTTCTTAAACGTGATGGAGGCAACACATAAATCAATTCTTGATCGTTTGAAAAAAGGCGAACTTGATGATTCGATTACAAGTGCTATTGAAAAAACAGCAAAAGAACTTTCAGCAAAATATAAAGCATAATGAACGTTTACAGTTTACGGTTTACAGTTAATAACATCAAACTGTAAACGGCAAACCGAAAACAGCAAACAGGCTCCATGGCAAACTTAAAAGAGGTACGCATACGCATAGCATCGGTAAGCTCAACGCAGCAAATAACCAAAGCTATGAAAATGGTTTCGGCTGCCAAGTTGAAGCGCGCGCAGGATGCCATTATTCAAATGCGTCCGTATGCATCCAAGCTAAAAGAGATTTTAGAAAATCTTTCGCAAAGTTTAAGCAGCAGCGATGGCGGGCCGTTTACCAAAGTGCGCGAAGCCAATAAAATTTTAATTATTCCGGTTTCTTCCAATCGTGGGCTTGCAGGCGCTTTTAATTCTTCCATTATAAAAGCTACTTCACTGCTTATTCGCGAAACCTATTCAAAGCAGGCAAAAGAGGGAAATGTAAAAGTGCTTGCTATTGGAAAAAAGGCGGGCGATTTTTTTTCAAAGTCGGCACAGCTTTATGCCGGAAACGAGAATCAATTATTTGGTAACTTAAATTTTGAAAACACATCAGCCGTTGCTCAAAAAGTAATGGACGAGTTTGCACAGGGCAAATGGGATAGGGTAGTGGTGGTTTATAACCAGTTTAAAAATGCAGCAGTGCAAATTTTACAAACCGAGCAGTTGTTGCCCATTGTTCCCCCCGCTACCAAAGAAAAAAAAGTGGTTGACTACATCATGGAGCCAAGCCAGGAAGAAATAGTTTTAAACCTTATACCGACTTCTATTAAAACACAATTGTATAAAGCTGTTTTAGATTCGCATGCCAGCGAACACGGTGCACGCATGACGGCCATGAGCAAAGCTACCGACAATGCCGGTGAACTTATTAAAACATTAAAGCTGCAATACAACAAAGCCCGCCAGGCCGCCATTACCAACGAAATTTTAGAAATTGTTGCCGGTGCCGAGGCGCTTAAAGGATAAACTTAAATACATCTAATAAAAAAAAGCCGGGTTTTATACCGGCTTTTTTTATGCTTTAGCCTTAAATTTGTTTATTCAACAATAATCTTTGTTGCAAAAATTTTTTCACCATCGTTAATTTTTAAAATATACATGCCTTTGGTAGTAATAGGAATGGTAAGAGTGCCGTTAGTATACGAGTAAAAAACTTTTTGTGATAACGTATTAAAAACTTCAACCGTGTAGTTTTTACTTCCTGCTTGCGGAAAGATAATTGTAATGGTTCCATTGGAAGGATTGGGAAATACATCAAAATCGTAAGGGCTATAACCCGTTTCTGCTACTGATGTGGCATTACAGTTGCTTCCACGAATTTGTGCCGGAAGCCCTATCCCCGAAATTTTTCCACCTAAATCAATCGCTTTGTTAACAAAATTACATGCATTACCCGGCAGGTTGGGGTTGTTAATTACCGACATGGAATCCTCATTGTTTATTGCAATATAAATTTTTTGGTCAGGGCCTATTTGACCTGTGCCTAAATATGCGCCTGTTGATGTGCCAACTGTTACCTGCGATGCAGCAATGGCCGCAGCATTAGGCAATGTTATATCATATTGCAGTATGGGTGTATTTCCGCCCGCCCACGGAAAAACATAAAGCTTGCTACCGTCAGGCGAAAACTCCAACCCGTATGTTTGGTAGCTTGTGGTAATAAACTGCCCGTTTGTAATAGCACCTGTTACACAATCAAAATCAAACAGCGCAAATTTGTTTACCGACTGCGATGGTGTATAAAGTGCCGTGGCTAACTTAGTTCCTTGTGGCGATGCTCTAAGGTATCCTATTGCCCAGGTGCCCTGATTGGGTTGGTGATAGCTCATTACAGGCGCAGCAATTCCGCCAGCAGTTAGCAGGTATGAATAAAAAACAGTATCGCTGTTATGCCCTATTACCCAAGCATCAGCCGATCCGTATTTATAAACGGCCACACATTTTTCTGAAGAATGTGCAAACAAACCTGCATTTTTTAATGTAACATCTCCCATGCCTCCTGCAAGCGACATATCTACAACAGAATACCGCATACTGTCATTGCCCAGTATAGGACAGGTAAAAATGTAATACTCTGTATTACTGCCAGGCTTTGGCACTACAGTGGCCGAATGGGTGGATGAGTAATGTCCCTTAAGGTTGTTTCCGTTTGGCATAGGTATATTAAAAGCATTCCATACGGTAATGCCATCTGTGTAAAACAAAACATTTCCTATGGCATCACTGGCAGTAGCCACTCCTTCCCATTGATCCATTGGGCTGCTGGTAATTGCAACCGGGCTGCCGGGATTAAAATCAAGTCCACAGTTATGACCAAAGTACCATACATTGTTCTCGCCCTGGCCAAACAAGCTAAAGCACACTAAAAATAAGTTGAACAACGTAAGCAGCCATTTTTTCATAAACGTATTCATTCACCAATGCAGTGCTAAATTAACTTTTTTAAAACTTAATCCCCAATAACCAATAACCAATAACTAATAACCAATAACCAATAACTAATTACCAATGAATAACCAATTACCTTTGCGCACTTACTAAGTTTATACATGGCCACCAATGTTTTAAGTCCACAGCAAAACGAAGAGATAAATTCGCTTTATAAGCAATACCAGTTAAACCCCGATTCGGTAAACGATAACTGGCGAATATTTTTTGAGGGGATGGAGTTTGCAGAACTAAGTTCTAAAACAACATCAGCATCTCAACTCAACTCTTTTGCAACTTCGGATAAAAACGATGTGCTTGATGAGTTTAAAGTTATTAACCTGATAAACGGTTATCGCACACGCGGACACTTGTTTACCAAGACCAACCCCGTGCGCGAGCGAAGAAAATACTCGCCAACACTTAGTATAGAAAACTTTGGGTTAGATAAAAAAGACCTCGACACTGTTTTTCATGCAGGCGAATTAATTGGCATTGGCGATGCCTCGCTACGCAACATTATAGCGCACCTTGAGCTAACCTATTGCGGCAGCGTGGGTGCCGAGTATAAATACATACGCACCCCCGAGGTGGTTGAGTGGCTCGAAAATAAAATGGAAAGCACGCGCAACTCGCGCTCGTTTTCTATCGAAGAAAAAAAACGCATTCTCAAAAAGCTGAACGAGGCTGTTGCTTTCGAAAACTTTATTCATACAAAATTTGTAGGTCAAAAGCGTTTCTCGCTCGAAGGTTGCGAAGCATTAATACCTGCTCTCGATGCCGTAATAGAGCATGGTGCCGACCTGGGCTTTAATGAGTTTGTAATTGGCATGGCCCATCGAGGAAGGTTAAATGTGCTGGCAAATACGCTTGGTAAATCGTACGAAGAAATTTTTACCGAGTTTGAAGGATTAGAGTATGATGAAAACGCTTTTGCAGGAGATGTAAAATACCACAAAGGATTTTCGGCTGATGTTAAAACATCTAAAGGTAGTAAAATGCATGTGAGCGTGGCTCCCAATCCCTCGCACTTAGAGGCTGTTGACCCCGTAGTGCAAGGCATTGTAAGGGCAAAAATTGACAACACGCTATTCCATGAAGCGGAAAAAAGCCCCTCCCTCGGAGGGGTTGGGGAGGCCTGCGCTATTCTTATTCATGGCGATGCCGCCATTGCCGGGCAGGGGGTTGTGTATGAAGTTACACAAATGTCGCAACTTAAAGGATTTAAAACAGGTGGCTCCATACATCTTGTTACAAATAACCAGATAGGTTTTACAACAAATTATATTGATGCCCGCTCAAGCACGTATTGTACGGATGTTGCCAAAGTAACGCTCTCCCCCGTTTTCCATGTAAATGCCGATGATGTGGAGGCGGTAATTTACACCATTGAATTAGCCATGGAGTTCCGCCAAAAATTTCACCGCGATGTTTTTATTGATATTCTCGGGTACAGAAAATACGGGCATAACGAAAGTGATGAGCCGCGTTTTACACAACCGCTTTTATACAAAGCTATAGCAGCGCACCCCAACCTGCGCGAAATTTATAACCAAAAACTTTTATCGCAGGGCCAAATTGAAGCCAACCTTGTAAAGGAAATGGAAAAGGAGTTTAAAACGCTCCTGCAAAAAGATTTGGATACGGCAAAGCAGGCAACAAAAATGGCAGCAGTAAATTCTTTGGAAGAAAATACAAAGCATTTAAAATTTGCTGTTGACAGCGATTTTGATTTTTCTCCTCCTACGGGTGTTGACAAAAACACGCTCACATATATTGGCGAGCGCATTACTGATTTGCCACCGGGAAAAAAGTTTTTTGACAAAACAGCAAAACTTTTTGCCGACCGCAAAGCCATGATTAAAAGTGGCGAAAAAATTAACTGGGCAATGGCAGAACTGCTGGCTTACGGCTCACTTGTATCCGAAGGATTTCCGGTGTGGTTTAGCGGGCAGGATGTTGAGCGGGGTACTTTTAGTCACCGTCATGCCGTAGTTCCTGTTGAAGATAGCGAGGAACAATATTCTCCTCTTAATAACATTAAAAAAGGCCAGGCCCCTTTTTATATTTACAACAGTTTGCTTAGCGAGTATGCTGTGCTGGGCTTTGAATATGGCTATGCGCTTGCATCTCCTGATACGTTAGTGATTTGGGAAGCACAGTTTGGCGATTTTGGCAACGGTGCCCAGGTAATGATAGACCAATATATAAGCAGTGCCGAAGACAAATGGAAAATGATGAACGGCATTGTGCTGCTTATGCCACATGGCTACGAAGGCCAGGGTGCCGAACACAGCAACGCCCGTCCCGAGCGTTTTTTACAACTATGTGCCGAAAACAACATGCAGGTGGTAAACTGCACCACCCCCGCAAACTTTTATCATGCACTGCGCAGGCAGCTTAAGCGCAACTTTCGTAAGCCGCTTGTGGTAATGACTCCCAAAAGTTTGCTGCGCCACCCGCGCTGCGTTTCAAACCTTAACGAACTTGCCGAAGGAAACTTTAAAGAAATTATTGACGACCCCGATAGTTATCGGGGCGCTGATGCAAATAAAATTACGCGTGTAGTCCTTTGCTCAGGCAAACTGTATTACGAACTGCTTGAAGAAAGAGAAAAAAACAATGCCGCTAACATTGCCTTAATTCGCTTAGAGCAACTGTACCCTTTCCCGCAAAAACAATTTGCAGCGCTTGTTGCAAAATATAATAATGCTAAACAATGGATATGGGCACAGGAAGAACCCGAAAACATGGGTGCATGGAGCCATATAATGCGCACCATAAAAAATGTACCTCTGCAGGTTATTGCCCGCCCCGAAAGCGCCAGCCCTGCCACCGGCAGCTATCATGCGCATGAGCGCGAGCAGGCGGAGTTGATTGGAAAAATTTTAGGATAAAATCAAAACTGTTTTTAAAACTAATGGTTAATAAAGGTGCAATTGTTTTTTCTGGTCCCATCGAAAGCTGTTACAACAAAAGTTCCTTTTGAAAACCCATCAATATCAATTCTAGTTTTATTGTTTTTCAAAAAGCTGTTGTAAACAATTTTTCCCGATGCATCAAAAATCGAAATTTTACAATTGATTTCTGCATCATCATTAAAATTAATTTCAATAAAATGATTTGCCGGATTAGGATAAATCTCAAAAAAATTATTAGATGCTTGAAGATTATTAATTCCAGTTAAGCTGTCGGCTGTATATTCCCACAACTCATCAAAGTTGCCGGTTTGACCACCTGTGGTGGTAATGCCTCCACAGATATAACCGTTATTCCCTATTGAGAACGAAACCGTGTTACCACGAGTGGTATCAGGAAAATCAGTTTTTTGTACCCACGAATTAGTTAGTGTATTAAACATCCAAAGTTCGCTGTATAAATAAGCCATTGAATGAGGCCAACCACCCGTAACATAGCCTTGATTTTGTATGTTAAACGAACTTGGTGACTGCCATACAGGAACAGGAATATTAGGAAGTTGCGACCATGCATTAGCTAAAGGATAATACCCGTAGCAATCGATAAATCCATAAGGAGGGATATCACCCAAACCGCCTCCCACATAGCCAAACATACTACCTGAAAAAGCAAATGCAGAAGCCCTTGGGTTGCCCGGAAAAGGTGCTTTCGAAGCCCATGTATTTGTCACGGGGTTGTATTCATACCAGTCATTATGGTAAATTGGACTTGAACCTTGCGGATAGGTAATTCCCAACCCTGCATAAGCTTTACCATTTAAAGTAAACACCGATGCGTCTTCACGTGCACCTCCCGGATAAGCAGCCTTTTGACTCCAGGAATCTGTAACAGGATTGTACTGCCATAAATCATTTGTCATAAACCCGGATGTACCAATTGTCATTTCACCTAAACATAAATACCCATAATTTCCTATAGAAAAACTTATTCCTCGTTGCCATGGATTAAGGCCGCCTGAGGATTTTTGCGTCCATAAATTAGTAACAGGATCATACTCCCATAAATCAGCAGTTTGTTGTGGGACGTAATTCCACCCAAAACCCATATACCCCTTGCCATTAATTGCAAAACCAAAAGGAGACTCGCGATGCCCATTTGGAAAATTAGCTTTCTGTGTCCAGTAATCTGCTCGTAAATTGTTATACCCTAAAATAATAAGTAGAATAAGGGTTAATTTTTTCATGCTGGTAAATTATTGCATCAAATATAAATTTTTCTCGGTTACCACTATACACGAGGCTTCTGAATCGTGCTATCCCCCCAAAAAAAACTGTAAGTAGCACTGTATTATATTTGGTCTTTCAAAAAATATACAAACAACCCATGAACAAAGACATACAACAATACAACAACGCCCAGCTTCCCGGTGACAAAAAAATTTGCAACCTCCTTGCAAAAGAAATTTGTACACATCTTCCCCAGGCCGAAAATAAAATATGGCATGCACACCCCGTGTGGTTTTTGGATGGAAACCCGATAACAGGCTACAGTAAGCTAAAAGATGGAATACGGCTAATGTTTTGGAGCGGTGCAAGTTTTGATGAAGGAAAACTAAAGCCGGGAACTGGAAAGTTTAAAGATGCATCTGTTACCTACACTGCTGCAAGCGAAATAAACACCAAAGATTTAAAACGGTGGCTCAAAAAATCTGAAAAAATACAATGGGATTATAAAAATTTAATAAAACGAAAAGGCGTGTTGGAAAGACTGAAGTAAAAAAGTTAAAGTAGTTTTGACTTTTAAAAATTACCAATAACTTTTCTTTTTAATGGTTATGGGGCTTTTACCACTTTCGCGTTTGCCATTTTATTTTACAGAGATAAATGCCATTTGCAAACTGCCATGTGCCACCTGGTAGAACAGTGCCTATGGAATATCCCATCAGCCAAGTATTATTAACTCCCTGCTGCCCCGGTGCAACTAAGGTTAGAAGCAAGACACAAACAAAAACACAAAAAATTTTCAAGGTTTTATTGATAACAAACAAATGTACTTAAGCTTTAAAAGGCGGGTACTAATTGATCTAATAATATTTTTACGGAAGAGAAAAGGAGTTTAAAACGCAGAGAAAAAATGAGCAAGAAAAAACCTCCGATACTCTCCGAAAATTTTCTCAACATTGTCCTGATGCTTCGGGAGCGGTTAATTTTTTACAGCACACAACATAAAGTACTTCATCTTTCCCCTATTCTTTATACTTTTAGCGCCCAATGAAAAATTTAAAAATTCTTATTACCGGTGGTGCCGGTTTTATAGGCTCTCATGTAGTGAGGCGGTTTGTAAAAAATTATCATAATTATTCCATTTATAATCTTGACAACCTTACTTACGCTGGCAATCTCAATAATTTAAAAGATGTTGAGGAGGAAAAAAACTATCGGTTTATCAAAGGCGATATAACGGATGCAGCATTTATCAGTTCACTATTTGAAAAAGAAAAATTTGATGCAGTAATTCACCTTGCTGCCGAAAGCCATGTTGACCGAAGCATTACCAATCCTCTGGATTTTATTATGACCAACATCGTTGGTACAGTAAATCTTTTAAATGCAGCTAAAAAAATCTGGAGCACAACTTCAAACAACAAACCTCAAACAACAAATTTGTTTTACCATATCAGCACCGATGAAGTTTACGGATCACTTGGTGCCGAAGGTCTTTTTACTGAAGAAACTGCTTATGATCCTCGTAGTCCATATTCAGCAAGCAAAGCAAGCAGCGACCATTTGGTGCGTGCCTATTATCACACCTATAATTTGCCTGCAATTATTTCAAACTGCAGCAACAATTATGGTTCGCATCATTTTCCCGAAAAATTAATTCCGCTTGCCATAAACAATATTAAAAACAACAAACCTGTTCCTGTTTACGGCAAAGGAGAAAATGTACGCGACTGGCTTTTTGTTGAAGACCATGCATCGGCTATTGATACCATCTTCCACAAGGGAAAAGTTGGCGACACCTATAACATTGGTGGACACAACGAATGGAAAAACATTGACGTAATAAATTTGCTTTGCAAAATCATGGACAAAAAACTAAACCGTACAGAAGGAACATCAGCAAAACTAATCACCTATGTAACCGACCGACCTGGGCATGATTTGCGTTATGCAATTGACTCAACAAAACTGCAACGCGAATTAGGATGGAAACCATCACTGCAATTTGAAGAAGGACTTGAAAAAACTGTGGAATGGTATTTGAGTAATGAGGAGTGGCTTAACAATGTTACCTCAGGAAATTATCAGAAGTACTACGAGCAAATGTATGATAAGCGATAGGAGCTCAAGATTTTTTATCTGAAAAAAAGAACTAACCGGAAACAATAAAATTTTACAACTACCTTTTTATGATAGAAACTATATACGAGCGCAAGTATCACACTCAAACTCTTGCTGACAAAAATTTTTTAGTAACCGGTGGTTCTGGATTTATTGGTTCTAACATTGTAGAATATTTATTGGTGAACGGTGCAAAAAAAGTTCGTGTGCTTGATAACCTTGCCAATGGATACAAAGAAAATATTATTCCTTTTTTATCTCATCCGGCATTTGAATTTATTGAAGGTGATATTACTGATATTGATACCTGCCGCAAAGCGTTATCAGGAATTGATTTAGTTACACACCAGGCAGCATTAGGTTCTGTTCCTCGTTCACTAAACAATCCACTTGCAACACACATGGCAAATGCAACAGGATTTTTAAATATGCTGTGGGCTGCAAAAGAAGTTGGGGTGCAACGCTTTGTTTATGCAAGTTCATCATCTGTTTATGGTGACAGTGTTGAGTTGCCAAAGCGCGAGCACGTTACCGGAAAACCTTTGTCGCCTTATGCCGTTTCAAAAATTTCGAATGAGTTGTATGCACACACATTTTCGCAACACTACGGAATGAAAATAATTGGCTTGCGCTATTTTAATGTTTTCGGGCCCAAACAAAATCCTGACAATCCGTATGCAGCGGCTATTCCGCTTTTTATGAAAGCGCTTTTAAAAAATGAAATGGCTACCATTTTTGGTGACGGTGAACAAAGCCGTGATTTTACTTTTGTAGAAAATGCAGTGCAGGCAAACGTGCGCGCATTTTTTACAGACCATAAAGATGCTTTTAATAAAGTATATAACATTGCCGTTGGCGAAAGCATCAGCTTAAATAAATTACTTGAGCATTTAATGTCAATTACCGGAAAAAGAATTAATCCTGTTTACAAAGAAGAGCGCGCAGGTGATGTAAAAAATTCATTGGCTGATATTTCGTTTGCTCAAAACTTTTTAGGATACAATCCGTTGGTAAAAGTTAAAGAAGGATTGTCTATAACAGTGCCGTGGTTTCAAAAAACTTTTTGTTGATGAGGAATAGCGCACGGATGACACAGATTCTACGGATAAAAAGCAGATTTTCTATTTGTGAAAATCAGTTGCATCCGTGTTATTCGTGTTCCATAATTTAAAACGTAAATTTGCTTCAAATCAATTATGTTCTCATTTTTTAAACGCAACAAACAGGAAGAAGGCCCTCTTCTTGATTTTTCATTGGTGAATTGCGATATGCATTCGCATTTAATTCCAGGCATTGATGATGGCAGCAAATCCATGGAAGAGACCATTACACTTATCAAAGAGTTGCATGGCTTGGGTTACAAAAAATTAATTACCACTCCGCACATCATGAGCGACTTTTACAAAAACACTCCCGAAATAATAATGAGTGGTTTGGAAAAAGTTCGCGAAGCCATTAAAGCCGAAAATATTCCAATAGAAATAAATGCTGCTGCCGAATATTATATGGACGATGGTTTTGTAAATAAATTAGAAAATGAAAAGTTGTTGTGTTTAAAAGACAATTATTTGCTGTTTGAAATATCGTACGTAAATGCTCCTGAAAACATGATGGAATTAATTTTCAGAATGCAGGTGTTGGGTTACAAACCCATTATGGCCCATCCTGAGCGGTATCCGTTTTGGTTTAACAATGTTGATTTTTATAAAGGCTTGCGCGACCAGGGAGTTTTATTACAACTAAACACAAATTCGTTAGCAGGATACTACGGACCCGAAGCAAAAAAACTTGCCGAAAAATTTATCGAAAACGAAATGATAGATTTAATTGGCACCGACTTGCACGGCATGAAACACATCAACGCATTAAAAAAAGCGCGTACCGATAAACTCTTTGGTAAGTTGATTGAATTTAACTTATTGAATAAACATCTTTAAATCTGTTTGAGGTTTGTGGTTTGAGGTTACACAACCACAAACCACAAACCACAAACCACAAACTACAAACCACAAACGCATGAACCAAACAAACAAATACTGCCTCTACAACATTTGGGCAAACAAGCGCATATTAAACGAAATAATTTTGGCAGGAGAAACCAATGCCGACAAAGAAATGTTAAGTAGTTTTCCAACCATTCGTAAAACTGTTTACCATATTTATGATGCCGAATCTATTTGGCTTAATCGTTTGAAAAACGAAGTTGCCGACTGGCCTGCAAGTAAAAATTTGTCGGGCACGCTTGCGCAATTTGCTGACGTGATGATTGCAAAGTCAAAAGAATTTGCCAGCTATGCTGAATCGTTAAACGAAAATCAATTGCACGAAATTTTTATTTATAAAAATATTGCAGGCAAAGAATTTTCAAATACACGTATTGATTCTATTCATCATTGCATGAATCACAGTACTTATCATCGTGGGCAATTAATTACAATGCTGCGCAATGTGGGGCTAACTAAGTTTGAGCCGTTGGATTTTATTGCGTTTTGCAGGGAATAATCCGTTACAAAATCGTAATTAAATTTTATAGTGAAATCCCTGATTGAAAAATACCATAAAAAAAATTGGGCAAACATTTTTGTTATTTACCTGCGCTATCTCATTGGTGGCGCATTTGTTTTTTCTGCAATGCCAAAAATTTTTGGACAGCGTTTTGTTACCAGTAATTGTGAGGATGCGCCCATTGATACATTCATGCACTTTTTTGAAACACTTTACCGTTCTGGTTTGTATTGGAATTTTTTGGGATGGAGTCAGTTGATAGCAAGTTTGCTTTTAATGACTCAACTATTTTCGGCACTTGGAGCTTTAGCTTTTTTTCCAATCATACTTAATGTTTTTGTTATCACCGTTGCGTATGAGTTTGGCGGTACACCCATTATTACCGGACTAATGTTGCTGGCAAATATTTTTTTATTGATGTGGGATTACAAAAAACTTGAACCGTTATTTATGTTTGGAAACAAGAGAATAGAAATGCATAGCCCAACACATCCATATTATAACAACCTTATGTGGGCATGGCTTGGTTTACTTTTATTTTTTACAACAGTTGTATATGTTGCAACTTTTGGAAGAAACCCTATTGGATGGTTTTTGGTTTGTGTTGTTGTTGGGTTTGGCGGTTTAATTTTTATTAGAAGAAAAAAGAATTAAACAAAAAAGCCTGTGCACTAGGAAGTTTGCATAGGCTTTTTTGAACCACCACAGAAATATTACCTTGTAAATTTTATCTGCATTGTTTTGTGTTCTTTACCATTGCGCATTTCAAACATTTCCATTACATGATGGTTTTCATCAATAAAATTTATTGTTTCGCGCACATCATTTTCTTTGCCACTTACAGGGTCAACCATTTTGCCTGTTGAAGTAAGCATTCTTTTTTCCTGATCATAGGTTCCTTTTAAAACCATAATTCCGGTTCCCATATTATCAATCCATGTGCTTATGTACATTTTTAAAGCATTGTCGTATCCAACAGTGCTTATTCCTTCAAATGGCATTCCGCTAAATTCACCATGGTGTGCACTCTGCTGGTAGCGGCCGCCTAATATCATTTTGTTTTCGCTACGCCCAGCACTTACGGTTGGGGGTGCTCCCGGAGCCATCCATGATGTTACTTCCTCATTCCATGAACCTTCGCTTTTTGCCAGCATTTCGTGCATTGGGCCGGGTGTCATATACTCCATCCATGCTTTTTCGGCTTTTTCCATTTCGGCTTTTTGCTTCGGATCCATTGCCGTGATGGTTTTTACATCGTCTTGTGCAGTTACACAAATACTGAGGCAGGTTAATAAACCTGTGCCAATAAATAATTTTACTTTTTTCATTTTTAAATTTTGATTTTAGTTAAGCAACAAAGATAAAATAATTGGGAAATCGGTTTGATATATAATCAATCACTTAAGTTTGGATTTTAGTTTGAAAGGTGCTCCATAAAAATTGTTTCCAATACAACATGCCCTACCATTTTTAATGTGTTTTTATCAATTACGCTTAGGTTATCACCATGTGTATGGTGGTAGCTTGGGTAACTCATGTTGTTTGTTTCGTAGTGTACAATGTCAATACAACGGATGTTGGCAAGTGTATTTACATACAGGTGGTCATCAGTAGTTTGAGGGCTTTCGATATTTATAAAAAAAGGGCTATATCCAAGATTTTGTGCAACCTGCCAAACTCTGTTAACAACATCAGGTGCAAAGTGCATCCCTGTTCCTTCGCGCGGAAACACAGGATTTTTTCCACCAACCATATCAAGCAAAATTCCATACTGGGCAAAGTAACCCGGTTTGTGAAGGTTTTTGGCCCAGTACTGCGAGCCAAGACACCATGTATTTTCTTTTTTCTCATATCGTTCATCATCTTGCTCCTGACCGTAATCTTCCAAATCAAACAAAATAATATCAACACCAACGTTAAGGCTTGAGTTTTGTAATGCCCGCGCTACCTCCAGTAACACAGCTCCACCACTGGCTCCATCATTAGCACCATCAAATGGTTTGTATTTGTTTACCGAGTCTTGGTCGGCCCAGGGGCGGGTGTCCCAATGTGCGCACAGCAATATGCGTTTGCTTAGTTCAGGTTTAAATTCGGCAATAATGTTTTTAAGCCGGAATTTTTTTCGGTCAAATGTTTCAATGGTTTCTGATTGAATTTGTGTGGCCATTCCATACGAAATAAGTTTTTTGCTTAAATAGTCAGCACATTTAGCATGTGCATCGGTGCCAGGTACACGTGGGCCAAATTTTACCTGGGCTTCTAAAAACGCATAAGCCGAGTCGGAGTTGAAATCAGGTGTTTGTAGTTTTTGGTTTATGGTTTGTTGTTTTTCCTGTGAGTTGTTTTCTTCTGTTTTGGAACTAGAACAACCGTTTATAGCAAAACAAACAATAACAAGAAGTAATGCAAAATGTAAACTATTTTTTACTCCAGCTTGTTCCATTTTTTTCGTCTTTAATTATAAAATTCATTTTCAGTAATTCATCGCGTATTTTGTCGCTGGTGCTAAAGTCTTTTTTTAGTTTGGCTTCGTTGCGAATAGAAAAAATCAGTTGCATCAATCCATCAGTTGTATTATCCGAAGCTGAATTTGTATCATGTTTTAAACCCATTACGTCAAATACAAAGCCATGCATGAGTTTTTTAAGCGCGCTTAAATCATTTTCTGTAAGGGTTTCTTTACCATCTTTAGCGGAGTTAATTATTCGCACTGCATCAAACAAATAGGCAACCAAAACAGGGGTATTGAAATCATCATTCATAGCTTCATAACATTTTTGCTCTAATTCATTTATGTTAACCGATGATGTGGAAGCAGATTTTAATTCATCCAGTGTTTTAACAGCAGTCATTAATCGTGCAAATCCTTTTTCGGAGCCCTGCAGCGCTTCGTTGCTAAAATCCAATGTGCTTCGATAATGTGTTTGCATCATAAAAAATCGAACAGCCATTGGTGCATATCCTTTTTCTAAAAGCGGATGGCTGCCGGTAAATAATTCTCCCGGTAAAAATCCATTGCCTGCCGACTTGCTCATGCGTACACCGTTAACCGTAAGCATGTTGGTATGCATCCAGTATTTTACCGGAGCTTTGTGGTTGCAGGCCTGCGATTGTGCAATTTCATTGGTGTGATGGGTTGCCTGCAGGTCCATTCCCCCACCATGCATGTCAAATGTATCGCCAAGGTATTTGCTGCTCATTGCAGAACACTCGATGTGCCAGCCCGGAAATCCCCAACCCCAGGGAGATGGCCATCGCATGATGTGTTCGGGTTTTGCTTTTATCCAAAGTGCAAAATCAAGCCGCCCTTTTTTTTCATCCTGTCCGTCAAGCTCACGTGTATTTTCAAGCAAATCTTCAAGCTTGCGGTTGGTTAATTGTCCATAAGGAAATTCTTTGTTGTACTTTTCTACATCAAAATAAACCGTACCATTTACAACATAAGCGTAACCATTGTCAATAATTTTTTTTGTCATTTCAATTTGTTCGCTAATGTGTCCGGTAGCCGTGGGCTCAATGCTTGGTGGCAAGGTGTTAAATGCTTGCATCACTTCTCTAAATCCCAGTGTATATTTCTGAACAATTTCCATGGGTTCTACCTGTTCAAGCTTTGCTTTTTTTGCAAACTTATCATCACCTTCATCGCGGTCGCCTTCAAGATGACCAGCATCTGTAATGTTTCGCACATATCGTACTTTGTAACCAATAAAAAGCAGGTAGCGATAGATCATATCAAAAGATATAAAAGTGCGGCAGTTGCCAAGATGCACATCGCTGTAAACCGTTGGGCCGCACACATACATGCCAACAAGCGGAGGTGTAAGCGGAGTAAAAATTTCTTTTTCTCTTGAAAGTGTATTGTAAATAACGATTGGTTGGGTCATAAATTTATTTCATCGAGCCCAGTAATTGGTCTTTGTATTTTAATTTTAAATTTTTAAGCATTTCTTTCGTCATTGCTCCCAAGTCATATTCCTGTTTCCAGCCCCATTGTTGTTGGGCAACGGTATCATCAATGCTTGCCGGCCATGAGTCGGCAATTTGTTGTCGGAAGTCCGGATTATAACTGCATGTAAATGTTGGCAAATGTTTTTTTATTTCTTCAACCAAAATTTTTGGGGTAAATGATATGCCACCAAGGTTATACCCCGACCGTATTTTTATTTTTCCCGCATCTGCATTCATTAGTTCAATGGTGGCGCGTATGGCATCGGGCATATACATCATGGGCAGCGCAGTATCTTCTTTTAAAAAACATTGGTACGTATTTTTTAATAAAGCATCATGAAAAATATTTACCGCATAATCTGTAGTGCCACCACCTGGCTCGGCTTTATAACTTATTAATCCGGGATAACGAATACTACGAACATCTACGCCAAATTTTGAATTGTAATATTCGCACCAGCGCTCACCTGCTTGTTTGCTTATGCCATAAACAGTGGTAGGCTCCATTACAGTGTGCTGTGGTGTATTAATACGCGGTGTTGTTGGCCCAAATACGGCAATAGAACTTGGCCAAAATAATTTTATATCATTATTTTCTTTACAAATATCAAGCATAATAAAAAGGCCATCCATATTTAATCGCCAGGCCGTTTTCATTTTTTGTTCGGCTGTAGCCGAAAGAAGAGCTGCAAGCAAATACACGTTTTTTACATTGTACTTTTTTATAAGGGCATAAACACCTTCGGTATCCAGCACATCTACGGTATGAAATGGGCCTGCGGACTGAAATTCCTCAGGCTGTTCTTTTATATCGGTAGCTATTACATTGTGGCTTCCATGTATTCGCCTGAGTTCTTCTACCAAATCCGTTCCAATTTGTCCGGCAGATCCTAATACTAGTGTTCGTACGTTTTGAGGCATGGTTTTATAAAAAATATATTGAGCCAACAAATGTAAATAAAAAGGGTTGTTGCAATAAGAAGGTTGTTAATAGCGTAGGTTATATAGGGGCCGTTAGATGAATAAAAAAACCTTTTTCGCCAAACTTGTTTATAGAATAATCAATTCGCAAAACAATATCATAATAGGATACATAATCAATGCCGGCACCATAACTGTATTGCCATGAATTGGCAAGTGGGTTTGTAGCTGCAAATCGTTTATCGCGCACATACCCGGCATCACCAAAAGCATTAACATAAAGGGCATAAGGAATGGTGGTAAATTTTTTAAGAACATTTACAGGAACCTTGTACACACGTGGACGAACCAAAGTAAACTTTAAATCCGATTTTAGTAATGCGTAATTTTCTCCATTGATAACGTAGTATTCATAGCCTCTTAGCAAATCGCCTGAATAACCGAGTGCACGCTGGTTAAAAAACGGAACATCATTTTGACCCGACAGTTTAAATTTGGAGGAGGCTGCCATGTGCCAAAACGAATTAAGTTCCCAAAACTTTTTAAAATAAGCAGTTGTAAACAACACATTCGGATCATCATCCGTAAATCCAAAGCCGTTTTTTACAACTGCAAAATCAAAAAAGTAACCTTTAAGCGGATAGTTTTTAATGTCACGGTGGTCGTCCTTATAATTAAACAATAACGAAAAATATTTTTGTGTGTTTTTTCCGGTAACATAATAGTCGTTGTTTAAAGTGCGAATAGTGTCTGATACTTTATTATTATGATATTCGGCACTAACCGAAAAATTTTTATAAATGCCATCGCGGTGAGTAAACTCTGCGCTTGCAAGATATTCCTTTCGAACAAAGACATCAGGATTTTTATAAAACTGAAGTTTGCTATTTTTTAACGTATAAGGTATTTCGTGATTGCGCGAATGCCAGAATGCAAATGACAAACCATCGTTTTGGTTTTTATTTATGTATGGAATAGAGTAGGAGATGCCTATGCGTTGTGAATAACCGTACCTGAACAATACTTTTAGGGTTTCTCTTCTACCTCTGAAATTACTCCAGTTTAAATAAAAGCCATAATTGGTGCGTGAAAAATCTTTTCGCAACCACCATTCATTAAGATTCCTATCTACCAACTCAAAAATAGGAACCGGAAAAACATACCAGCGCTCAACCACATCCACAATTATATATACTTTGTTTCCCTCAATAAGTTGTTGTGAAATGGTAACGAAATTAAATAGTGAAGTGTTTAGCAAATTTTCGCGGCTGCGTTCAATAGCGTTATCCAAAACGTATGAAGGTAGTGTATCACCCTCATGAAAAATAAGTTCGCGTTGAATAATGGAGGGACGTGTAATTTTATTTCCTGCCAGGGCAATTTTCTGAACAATAACTTTTTGATTTAGCGTATCAGGTTGGGAGTAGCTTGTAAGACATGCCCCTAAAAAACAAATAACCAAAATCAAAAAGCAATTGCACTTATACATTCAGGTAAGTCATAAACGCATTGTAGCGATCTTGTAAATCATTGCTTAAATCGGTTTGATTGTAAGATGCCACCACATTGTAATTAAGCCTGTAAAAAGAAGCAAGGATGCGCGAAAGGTCAAGTTTATTTATTTTTAAAGTTACCTCAAGCCGGTTGGTATCAGGGGTTTGGTTTACACTGGCACTTAAAATTGACCCTTCGTTTGATTCAACTATTTGAGAGATTTCAGATAACGAATAATTATTGGCTCCTACTTCAAGTATAATAATTCCGCCCGGAGTTTTTACCGACTTGGTTTGCGCAAAGCAATCAATCACATCTACCACAGTAAGCAATCCTATATAATGTTCATCGGCATTAAGAACCGGTACTACGGAATAGCCATTGTTGCTTACAAACTGAAGTGCATCATAAATATACTGGCTTTCAAAAATAAACACGCGGTCAGGTTTCAGGTTAAGTTCAGACAAAGGTTTTGAGAGGTCCTTTGCTTTGCGCAAATCATCTTCACTTATCATGCCTACATACTTAACATCATCTACCACAGGCATATGATTTAAATGAAAAGATTGCATCCACTGCATGGCTCGTACACCGCTATCGCTGTATTTAAGCGGGGGAATAAAATCTTTTATATAATTTTTGGTAATCATGCTTAATTAACGTTTGCTAAAGCCAACTTATTTTAAGTTGGTGCACAAATCTAAAGTTTAATCTTCAATGGTATTGGTTGTTTTAATTTCCTTTAATGAAGATTGTAAGAAGTGTGTGTACAATCTTTTTAAGAAAGCACCGGCATAAATTCCTTTGTCAGTGAATAATGCTTTTTATATTTTTATCAAAATATTTTTAGCATGGCATCAAAGCAAAACCTTGATTTTATTAACCATATTGCACCTGTTGACCAGGTGGGAATAGAAGAGCGTGTTGCTCGGCTAAATAAGCGGAGTATAAAAAACGAAAGCAAATTACAGGCATTAAACCTGGCAATAAGCATGATGGATTTAACTACGCTTGATGCAAAAGACACACCTGGCAAGGTAAAGCAACTTTGCGCCAAGGCTATTCGCCCACACGAAACAATGGATGTTCCGTCAGCGGCAGCCGTATGTGTTTATGCCAATCTGGTTTCGGTTGCCAAAAAATCATTGGAAGGAACCAAAGTTAAAGTGGCAGCTGTAAGCACGGCATTTCCCAGCGGCATGAGCAATCGCAAATTTAAATTAGACGAAACACGATATGCTGTGGCCGAAGGTGCCGATGAAATTGACATGGTTATTTCGCGCGGCCATTTTTTGAAAGGCGATTATGGATTTGTGTTTGATGAAATTGCTGCGGTAAAAGATGCGTGCGGTGAGGCACACCTTAAGGTTATTTTGGAAACAGGCGAACTTTCAACACTGGACAATGTGCGAAAAGCGAGTGAGTTATCCATTGCTGCAGGTGCCGATTTTATAAAAACATCAACCGGAAAAGTTCAGCCAGCGGCTACTTTACCCGTAACACTTGTAATGCTTGAATGTATCCGCGATTATTATTATAAGACAGGTATTAAAATAGGAATGAAGCCGGCAGGCGGAATTGCCACCTCAAAACTTGCATTGCAATATCTTGTAATGGTGCGGGAAACATTGGGTGAAGGCTGGCTTAATCCGGATTTTTTTCGTTTTGGAGCAAGTTCTCTTGCTAATGATTTGCTAATGCAAATTGCCAAGCATCATACAGGCGTTTATCAAAGCGTTGATTATTTTTCGAAAGATTGATTGATTTTTAAAACAGGTTTTAATCAAAAACCTATTCAACAAAAAGAGGAGCTGGCATTTTGCCGACTCCTCTTTTTCTTCAACTTTCTTTACAGGACTATTTTATCACTGTGTTAATCCTACTCCACAACCATTTTCTCTACCTGATATATTTCAAAACTATTTATACTGATTGTATAAATCCCTTTTGAAATATGACTTAAATCAAGTTGTGTTGTATTAATTCCCTTAGTCCCTTTTATTGTTTTTGTTTGAACTTTTTTTCCGGTCATATCTATCAACTCAATTATGCAATCGTTCTCTTTTTCAAAACTAAAAGAAACGTTTACAAAATCTGTTGCCGGATTGGGACTAACCGTAAACTGCAAACTGCCATCTGTTAATTCTTCTTTAGCTTCTCTGCAACCGATAACTGCATTGTAATTACGTGTTGCATTTCCACATGCATTGCTTGCAGTTACGCTTACAGTTCCGTTGCCGGTTCCCCAGTCTAAAATTAAGCTTGTTGAATTTCCCCCACCCAATACATAAGTTGCAATTGGTGATGAAGGATAATTCCAGTTTAACAAATACGAACCTGAAAGATTTGTTACATCAGCATCAAACTGTACACCTGCTGTGTTGGCACACCATGATGATGGAGTGGTAGTAATTGTAGCGGGTGTGTTGGGCGCACCTTTAACTGTGACGCATCGTGGTGTGCTTGCACCGCATGATGTTTGTGCGCTTACGCACATTTGTCCTTGGGTAAATGTTCCAAACGTAACGCTTACTGCATTTGAACCTTGTCCGCTATTTATGGTTGAGCCTGATGGTGAAGTCCAGTTATATGTTACGCCCGATAACGAAGGGCAGGTATATATTGCTGTTTGGCCGCACATACCATTGCTTGGGCCTGAAACCGAAGCAGGCATTGCCGGAATTCCAGAATAAATTGTTTTGCATTTGTAAGCCGATGCAATGCCACAAACACTTGTTGCGCTTACACAAATATCTCCACCATTAAATGTTGGTCCAAAGGTTACGGCAATGCTGTTTGATGTGGATGATCCTGTTGCTCCGGGTGGCAACGTCCATGAGTAACTTGCAGCACCTGCAACCGAAGCAACATTGTATGTAAATATATTCCCGGGGCAAGCGGTAAAAGTTCCGTTTACGTTTCCAAGCACAATAACAGAACGTGTTATTCCTAAACATTTTGCAGGGCTTGTGTAACATGGTGTTTGCGCAGCTACGCATAACGTTCCGCCTGTCCATGCAGCGCCAAAGTTTACAGTTACGCTAAGTGATGTTGTTACAACACTTGTGCCTGCACCATTAATATTTGCATCGCCTGTTACAGTCCACAAGTAACTTGTTGCACCAACAATTGCTCCTGTTGAATACGTTGTAGAAGAATTTTCGCAAGCCAGCACATTTCCAATTACAGATGCGGGCACCGATAATATTCCGCGAACCCATTGCACTTTGCGCTGTGTGCTTCCACAAACATTGGCGGCCTGAACACCTATATAATATCCGCTACCGTTTGCATTACCAAATGTAATATTTGCAGTTGGTATTGTATTGGTAAATGGATTGTTCCCTCCATTAAAACTTGTACCCGCTGGGCCATCCCAAATATATTCTGTAGCGCCCGCTACTGCCGGAACCGAGATTGAATTTACCTGACCGTTACATGCATAAGCCGGCAAGCCAATTATTGGTGGCACTACAACATTGGTTGCAGGTGGTGATGTTACCACTGTTACAACCACAGGTGCTGCACTTGCTGCTGTGCAACCGTTTGCATCGGTTGCAGTTACGGTATAACCTGCTGCTGTTGTAATGGTATTTGTTTGTGTAGTTGTTCCGTTGCTCCATGCATATTGAACAAATCCTGCACCGGCATCAAGCACTACATTGCCGCCAATGCAAAAAGTTGTTGCACTGTTTGCAGTTATATTTATTGGAGGAAGTGGTGATGCCGGTTGATTTATTGTAACAGTTGTTGATGCAGTGCAACCCCCAGTTGCTGTTACTGTAACAGTATATGTTCCTGCAGTTAATCCTGAAACATCTTCTGTTATTGCACCATTGCTCCACAAAAATGTGTTGCCGCCACTGCCGCCAACAGGAGTTAAGTCTATTGATCCTGTGCTGCCACCGTAACAAACCACATCAATGTGTGATTCTAATAATGTGGGTGCAATACATCCGCATGGGTTTACAATTACTATGGTGCTTGCAGGATTGCTGCAACCAAAAATGTTTGACACAATAACATTGTAAGTTCCGCTCATTGCCACCGTGCTGTTTGGTATAACAATGTTTTGCTGGTTTGATGTAAAGAAGTTTGGCCCTGTCCATGAATAAGAAACTCCACCGCTGGCTGTTAAGTTTAATGCTGTGCCATTGCAGATGGGTGTGTTGTTTCCTGCGCTTGCATTCGGAGCAGGATAGATGGTTACGTTTATGTTATCGCTTACACTTGTGCAAGGGCCTGCAGGATCGTTGCTTGTCAAAGTAAGAATTACAAAACCTGCTGTGGTATCAGCATTGGATGGAGTGTAAGTTGTTGCAAGATTATTTGCATTTGCAAAAGTTCCTGTACCGCTTGTTGTCCATGTAGTGCTGAGTGTATTTATTGCATTGCCCGAAATATTTAATGTTGAGTTGGCACAAAACGCAGTGTCAATCCCTGCACTAACACTGTAATGCGGATTATACCATATCGTTGTCGAATCGCTTTCGTAAACACATTCACCGGCTCCATCAATCAGGTTCAGGTAAATTTTTGTTTGGCCTGATGCAATGTCAGCGTTTGATGCATTGTAAGTTGTATTTAAACCATTTGCATTAACAAAATTTCCTGTACCTGTTGTTGTCCAAAGTATTTGCATATTGGAGCTTGCATGTATGCTTGCATTAACACTGCCTATGATATTGGTAACGGTATCGCCACATACATCAGCACCTGCATCGGCAATGGCATATTTGTAAATCACATGCATTAAATCACTTTCTGCAGTACATGGGCCTGCAGGGTCGTTGGTGGTAAGGAATAATGTAACAGCACCGTTTGTTTTGTCTGCAGCCGAAAGTGTGTAAGTACTGTTTACCGAACTGGCATTTGAAAAAACTCCGCTTCCGCTTGTTGTCCATGTTACAGAAGTTGCGTTGGTAAACGAACCATTTAATGTGGCTATGGTATCGTTAACACCGCACAACGCAATGTTCGCACCGGCATTAACAGTATAGTTTGGATTAAACCATGCATCCATACTGTCGGCCGTAAAAGTACAGTTGCCGAGTGGGTCAATGGGTGTCAAAACCAAATAAACGTGTCCCGCTGTTAAATCGGCAACCGAAGGTGTGTATGTTGTACTCAACAAATTTGCATTTGCAAAAGTTCCTGTTCCTGTTGTTGTCCATTGCGGAGTTGCAGGATAACCTGATATACTTCCTGTTAAAGAAACAGGTGATGTAACACATGCAACATCCACTCCTGCATCAGCAACTGCATCAGGATTGTACGTGATAACTAAATTGTCGCTCACTGCGCTGCAAGTGTTTGACGGATTATCTGTAGTAAGTGTAAGTGTTACTATTCCTGCTGACATATCAGCAGCAGACAAAGTATAAGTTGTTACAAGATTATTTGCATTGCCAAAATTTCCTGTTCCGTTTGATGTCCATGTTGCTGATGATGCACTTCCGCCAATCACTCCTGATAAATTTGCAAGCGGGTTATTACACAAAATAATATTTGCGCCTGCATTCACGGTTGCATTCTGATCAACTATAACATTGGTGGTAGCAGAATTGGTACAACCGTTTCCATCGGTATATGTATAAGTAAGTGTGTGCGTGCCAGTGCCTGCACCTGCAGGAGAGAAACTGTAAAATCCAAAACCGTTATTTATTACACCCGTTCCGCTAAAGCCTCCGCCTGCGGGTAAGCCAAACGGATTTAATGTAACACCACCATCTGTTGCACAAACATGGGTTGCATTTGCACTGTATGGGTTGTTAAACGAAACCGATGGCAAAGGATTTACGGTTACAACAACGGATGCCGAACTGGTGCATCCTCCTGTTGAAGTGATAGTGCATGTATATGTTCCGCTTGTTGTAATATTTGTTGTTTGTGTTGACGCGCTGTTGCTCCATTGGTAATTTGTATATCCTGCACCTGCATCAAGTGTAACACTTCCACCTGTGCAAAAAGTTGTTGGGCCGGTTGCAGTAATATGCGGAGCCGAACTAAAGTAGGCATGGATGGTATGATTTGCTATTACATTACTAAACGGATAGGTGCTGACAGCCCCAACATTAATTCCATCAACAACTACACTGTCGGTTATATTGCAATTAGCTGCGGCAATGTTGTATAATTGATTGCCTCCGTAATTTACTGTTGTTGTTCCGGCAGGTGATATGCTTCCGCTGCCTGTTGTTGTTGCAACTATATTATAGGTATTGATGGCAAACGTTACGCTGATGGTATGATTTACAATTACGTTGTTGAATGTATAGTTTGTTACAGCACCCACAGAAATTCCGTCAACCAAAACATCCAGCACATGATAACCTGTGTTTGGAATCATGTTATACGTTTGCGTTCCGTTGTAAACAATACTTGTTGTGCCCAACGGAGAAATAGTTCCGTTCAAGCCGGTACTGGAAACAATATCTAAGTTTGGTGGATTACCTGCGCGCAATACAATCCGGTTTGGTCTGTAAAAAATGTTCCAGTACAATCCACCGGGAATTGATTGCCCTGTAATGCTGGCAAAAGTTCCCACAAGCTGATTGTGTGTTTCAATAATTACACTGTCGCCAAGCGAAGGGATAAATCCGTTTATCAAACTAATGTTTAATGTTCCGTCAATGCTGTCTTTTGTTGATGCGTAATTATTATCCACCTGGTCGTGCTGTGTTGCAACCGTTAATCCGCCTACTTCAATATTCCAGATTGAAGTTGCTTTATTTGAAAGATTGGCATTGATAGAAAGTTTTCCGGGTGATGAACCGGGAGAAATTGTTCCGTTGTTAGTGAGCAAGGTTCCCTGGTTGTTAAGGTACGCTCCGCCTTTTAGTGTTCCGTTGTTTACAAAACTTCCACTGTAGTGATTAAATTGGTAATTGATTGCAACCGTTCCGTTGTTAATTAAATTTCCGTCCATGCGGTGATAGCCAACGGTAGTTGGATTAGGGTCAATCTGAATAGTTGCAGCAATGGCATTGGTAAGTTGTGTTGAACCGCTCATTAAAAGATAGCCGTAATATCCGGTTACAGAGTTGTATAAAATTTTACCGTTGTTGGTAAATGAGTTGTTGAATGTAATTACTGAATGACTTTCTGCACCATTTAACCACAATACCGATGAGGCAGTGTTTGTATAATTTCCTGAAAAAATATTTGACGAGTAACGTATTTCCAGCGTGTCGGTATTATTCAAATTTGCAGAAACGGTATTCTGATAACTCAACTGAATTTTTTTTGCATTGCTAATCGCGCCAAGCGAACTTGCCAATGTTGATTGATAATAATACGTTACAATTTGTGGCATTACCGCAGTATTCCAGCTTGCAGTAGCTGCGCTAAAGTTAATTTTACTTGTTGCAGATGTTGCCGTGCCACCATTCCAGTTCCATGTTCCGTTATATACTTCTAAATTATATCCGCCAGAAAAATTTATTGTGCCTGTGTTGGTTGAAGCACCTGGATTGGTATAATGACGGAATGTGTAATTAATATTTAATGTTCCCTGATTGATCAATGCAGCATCTAAGCGATGATGCGCAGTAGTAGTTGGATTAGGGTCAACCTGGATAATTGCGGCAGCAGCGTTTGTGAGTTGTGTTGCATTGCTCATTGAAAGATAGCCGTAATATCCGGTTACAGAGTTGTAAAGAATTTTTCCGTTGTTGGTAAATGAATTATTAAAATTAATTGAACTGTGACTTTCTGTGCCGTTAAGCCACAGCACCGATGCCGCAGTGTTTGTATAATTTCCAGAAAACGTATTTGTTTGATGGCGGATTTCAAGTGTATCGGTATTATTCAGGTTTGCAGAAACGGTATTCTGATAACTCAACTGAATTTTTTTTGCATTGCTAATCGCGCCAAGCGAACTTGCCAATGTTGATTGATAATAATACGTTACAATTTGTGGCATTACCGCAGTATTCCAGCTTGCAGTAGCTGCGCTAAAGTTAATTTTACTTGTTGCAGATGTTGCCGTGCCACCATTCCAGTTCCATGTTCCGTTATATACTTCTAAATTATATCCGCCAGAAAAATTTATTGTGCCTGTGTTGGTTGAAGCACCTGGATTGGTATAATGACGGAATGTGTAATTAATATTTAATGTTCCCTGATTGATCAATGCAGCATCTAAGCGATGATGCGCAGTAGTAGTTGGATTAGGGTCAACCTGGATAATTGCGGCAGCAGCGTTTGTGAGTTGTGTTGCATTGCTCATTGAAAGATAGCCGTAATATCCGGTTACAGAGTTGTAAAGAATTTTTCCGTTGTTGGTAAACGAATTGTTGAAATTAATTGAACTGTGACTTTCTGCACCATTTAACCACAACACCGATGAGGCAGTGTTTGAATAATTTCCCGAAAACGTATTTGTTTGATGGCGGATTTCAAGCGTGTCGGTATTGTTCAGATTTGCAGAAACGGTATTTTGATACGCTAACTGAATTTTTTTTGCATTGCTAATCGCGCCAATTGATGATGCCAATGTGGATTGATAATAATACGTTACAACAGCGGGCATAACAGCGGTATTCCAACTTGCAGTTGCGCCTTGAAAATAAATTTTACTTAAGCCCGGACTACCAACACCTCCACCATTCCAGTTCCATGTTCCGTTATATACTTCTAAATTATATCCGTTGGTAAATGCGATATTTCCTGTGTTGTTTGATGCACCTGCATTGGTGTAATGCCGCAACGTGTAATTTATATTTATTGTTCCTTGATTGTTGAGTGCGGCATCCAAACGATGGTAGCCGGTACAATTAGGCAGCGGGTCGCTTTGAATAATTCCCGATGGAGAATTTATTAGCACCCCGCTTGACACGGCAAGATACCCATAGTTGCACGTTGCGCTTGTAAATAAAATTTTTCCGTTGTTGGTAAAGCCTGATGTAACTGTTAATATAGAATGCGATTGCGCAGCATTAAAAAGTAATACAGAAGTTGTTGCGGTTGTTAATGCACCTGTCATGGTGTTGTTCTGGTGCTCTATTTTAATGGTATCGGTATTATAAATAGCAGCGCTTACGGTGTTGTTATAAATTAATTTTATAACACGGTTGCTTATAATAGGTAATGAAGTACTTGCTAAAGTTGACTGATAAAATTCTGTTTGTACATTGGGCATGGTGGCTACATTAAAGTTTGCGGTGCAGCTTTCAAAATACAAATAGCCGTTGCCAGTTGCATTTACGGTTCCACCAGTGTAATTCCACACACCGGCATACACTCCAAAATACATTCCTGTGACAACATTAATAGTTCCGTTATTGATTGAACCACCCGCATTACTATACAGTCGCAAATTATAATTTGCAGTAATGGTTCCAAGGTTGTTTAGCCTTCCGTCAATTCGGTTGTACCCAACACAGTTTGGCAACGGGTCGCTAACAATTAACGCACTGGCTGCATTGGTAAGCACGGCAGGATTGGTAACACTTAAATAATTGTAATTACATGTACTGCTTTTCATGTGAATTTTTCCATTGTTGGTAAAACTGTTTGAGAACGTAACAATAGAATGGCTTGACGATGCATCCATATATATAACTGATGAAGCGGTGTTGGAAAAATTTCCGCTAACGGTATTGCTTTGATGTGTGATATAAAGTGTATCTGTGTTATTTAATGCGGCAGTAACCGTGTTATTAAATATAAGCGTAACCTTTTTTACGTTGCTTGTTCCTGTTGACGAGCCAAAAGTTGACTGATAAAAAGATGTTGCTACTGCCGGCATTGTTGCTGTATTAAAATTTCCGGTAGCCCCCTGAAAATATAATTCACCATTCCCTGAAATGGTGCCACCATTGTAATTCCAAACACCGGCATAAACTTCAAAACGCATTCCGGTTGCAAACGTTATTGTGCCAGTATTTACTGAACCGGCAGCCGTTGAATACAATCGCAAATGATAGTTTACAGAAATAGTTCCCTGGTTATCCAATCTTCCCTCTATTCGATGGTAGCCCACACAGTTTGGATTAGGGTCGCTAACAATGGTTGCACCTGCTGCATTGGTCAGCACTCCGCTGGTTACAACAAGGTTGGCATAGTTGCAGGTGACGCTGGTAAAGTGAATTTTACCATTGTTGGTAAATCCGTTTGCAAACGTGAGTATAGAATGGCTGTTAGCCGCATTCATATATATAACGGCTGTGGATGAAGTGGTAAAACTTCCGTTGATGTTGTTGCTTTGATGTTTTACATGCAACGTATCGTTTAACACAATAGGACAACTCACCGTGTTATTAAAGTTGAGCGAAAGTTTTCCATTTACCGTAAGTGTTCCTGCGCCATTAATGGTGTTGCCGTTTACAGCATCCAATATACCATGTGGATTTATAACACTTGAGTTGGCAACCGTAAATGTTTGGCTTCCCATTGTTAAAGTCTGAAAACCGGTTGGGTTTCCTATTACTAATTTTGCAATGGATGCGTTTACGTTTAGCGTAACAGTATATGTTCCTGCAACGGTAATCACGGCAGTATCATTTACTGTTGGAGCAATGCCACCGCTCCATTTTGTACCATCGTTCCAGTTGCCATTAACGGGAGCAAGCCATGTTACATTAGCAGCATTACTGATTGAAGTAAACACCATCATCATCCCGATGATAAATGCTGATAGACTAAGTTTTTTCATAATAACAGTTTATTTGATTTTGACGATGTAAAAGTACCCTGTACTTGTGCCGTGCACAATACACTGCATTGGGCATTTTTATATACCCACTGGTACGGATGCGCAAGTAAAAAGAAAATCAAATATTAGTCAATGACTAAAGTCAGTGATGGGCAAAAAAATATTTTACAAAATGGAAAAAATCAAAAAGCAATGTTATCAATAAGCCTCACATTGCCTGCCCAAACTGCAATGCAGGCTCTTACATTTTTTGATTCGTTAAAGTTGCTTATAGTTTGAAGGGTTTCAGCATTTACAATTTCAAAATACTCAGGTTTAAAATCAGGCAACGTGGCAAGTGTTTCAAAAACAAATTTTTTTATTTCGGCAATTGAATATTTTAATTTCATTACGGAGGCAACCTTCATAGTTTGGTAAATAATGGGTGACAATTTCCTGCACGCTGGAGTAAGCAATAAATTACGTGAACTCATAGCCAGCCCATCTTGCTCGCGCATAGTGGGGCATCCAATAATTTTTATTGAAGGAAATAACCGGTGTGCCATAAATCGTATTACAGCTAACTGCTGAAAATCTTTTTCACCAAAATAAGCACAATCGGGTTTTATCAAATCAAAAAATTTGCTCACAACGGTTACTACTCCTTTAAAATGACCAGGGCGGTGTTCGCCTTCCATTACTTTATCCAGGTTGCCTAAATTCAAATCAAGAAGTTTTTCATCCGGTTCATACATCTCATCCTCACCGGGAATAAAAACAGCATCGCAGCCGTTTTTCACCAACAATGCTTTGTCCTGTTCAGGCATTTTAGGATAACGCGCAAAATCATCAGCATTATTAAATTGCTTACGGTTTACAAAAATGCTGGCAGTGGTAACATCGTTTTCGGTAACCGATTGCGCAACCAATGAAGCATGGCCAAGATGCAATGCCCCCATGGTAGGGACAAAGCCAATGGTTTTGCCATGCGACTTTGTTTCGGTAATAAAATTAGTAAACTGCTTTTTGGTTTGGAATACATGCATACTACAAAGAAACTAAAACCAAATAATATTATTCAAATTTCAAATGGCCAATGCTCTTTTGTAAAATTTCGCTCTTATTCATCATCATTTTTCTAAACTTGTTTTGGGTGTACAGCAAAGCCTGGTCATCATAATGTTTTGAAAAAAAATACCCCGACTGGCCTGCAGGCAAAATGCTTACAGCATTTTCAACATCATTAAAGTCAATGCAAATGCGCATGGCTGGGCCGTAGGTTACATTAAAATTTGTTTCGGTATTTAATGCAAATCCCTGTACGTTTATCACTTCATTGCCGCTGCCGGTTTCAAGCGGACCCACATTAAAAATTTTATCAAACGGTTTTTGTCTTCCAACAGGATGCGGGTGTTCAACCGTGTGCATTTTTCCCCATGTCCATTCATCCGGATTTTTTGAGTGCCACTTTGAAAGTACATTTACTGTTTGCAAAAATGATTTTGAAATTATTTCGGTTCGTGTTTCCTTTTTATTTTTTGTTGTTACATCATCCCACCATACTGACGAATCATTTGAACAAAGCAAACTATGTGTATTTTTCATGGTATGTGTGCTTAGAATTGCGTGGTAATCATCTTCACCCATTTCATCCATCATGCAGTTTTGCATTATATGCGAAAGCAGGGTGTAAAAAATTGCAGGCTCGGTTTGTGATGTTTGGTGGTCGCCATTCCAATTCAATAATTTTTGATAGCAGTCAGTGTAAATTTTTTCTTTTAGTTCAGGAATGTTTTTAATTGCATCACAAAAAGTTTTTGCAAGTGTTACTTTTTTGTCGCTCACAAAATCTGTTGCAAGCGTTTTAAAAAATTCCAAATCAACTTTTGTGTTTGATGAAAGCTTGTTTGAAATACGTTCGGCCCTGTCGCCCGGTGCAAAATAGCCCGGAACTAAAAATCCGTTTACACTATCGGGCTGATTGTTGGCCGAAAACACAAAGCCATCAGGTGGATTAATACTGTGAGGATTTTCACTGAAAGGCAAAAACTCCATTTTATCATCCACTCCATTTGCCCCGTCAAGTATTAATTTGCAATCAACACCGTTAGGTAATTTATATAATTGCCCGGCAGCCCACCAGGCTATGTTGCCTGCGGCATCGCCATACATTAAATTTATTCCGGGAGCATTTACTTTTGATACGGCTTGCTGCATTTCATTTACATTGGTTGCGTGGCACAATTCGTAACCTGCTTCAAGCGTTTGTGTTTCTTTTAAATTATAAATCCACCATTCCGAAACAGGAATTGCATCTACGCTATCAAATTCCTTCACCACATTTTTTAAATCATCATTGCCACTTACTAACGGGCCGTGAACAGTGGCCTTAACAATAAACTGAACGGGTGCTTCGCCCTTTACATCAATAATTTCTTTTCGCACAGCATAATTTTTCCACACACCATCATGCCAATATTGATTTTGGTTTTGTGGATTTTGTCTTTCGCGATAAAAATTAAAGTCATCGTTTTCAAACATGGTCATGCCCCATGCCGTGGTGCGCGTGTGCCCAACGAGCGGAAAAGGAAAGCCTGCAAGAAAGTTTCCGTACAAACTATAACCGGGCGTTTCAATATGCGCTTCGTACCACACACAAGGTGCTGCGTGTGCAATGTGCGTATCGTTTTCAAACAACACTTTTCCTGATTTGGATTTTGATGGAGCCACAGCCCATCCGTTGCTGCCACTCCATATTCCTATTGGTAATTTTTTTTCTAATTCGGTAAGTTGCTCTGTTAGTTTACGGAAAACTTTTTCTTCGGATTGAGAATACACCGGTATCCGTTTTGTGCCTGCAACATAACCGTGAGCAATATCATTGTAGTACTTCTCTCCTAAATTGCTCTTAATACGAGACAAAATGGGATCGGTGCGAAACGCTTCGGTAAAACTAAAACCCATGTATCCGATTATTAAATAAAAATCTTCAGGGATAAATTTTTTCTTTTCAATGCCAAGCATGGTAAACTCAACGGGTGTTTTACCGTTTTGGATGTATTGGTTTACTCCATTCATATATGCATAAGCCAAAGTCTTATACTGCTGCGTTTCGGTTCTCGTGTTAGAAACCTCACCCCCTGACCCCCTCTCCAAGTGAGAGGGGGGAACTGCCTCTGCTGAAAAAAACTTTTCTGCCGAACGTTTTGCTATTTCGGCAATGCCAAGCGTGCGAAACATTTTGTCCACATCAACCAAATCTTTACCAAAAATTTCTGCAAGCCTTCCTCCTCCCACTCTGCGCAATAATTCCATTTGAAATAATCTGTCCTGTGCATGTACATAACCCAACGCTGTCCATGCATCTTCTTCGCTTTGTGCATAAATGTGTGGTATGGCATAGTCATCGAAAAACACATCTACCTTATTTTTTATTCCAGTGAGTTTTAAGGTGCCGTTGTAGGTGGGTTTTAAATAATATAGATAGGCTGTAGCTACACTAACCAATACCACAGCAAACAGAAAAATAACAGTTATTACTTTTTTAATCATTCTCATAATTAACCACGAAAGTAGTTTTATAAATAACATTTAATCGAGCTATTTACCTGTCTATCTATAAAAAAATGCTCTATACCGTCATCCACATTTCCATTTACATCTGATTTAAAGCTGTTAGCCAAATAATGATAAGTTTTTATAGAATAAACCACTCTTTGCTGCGCAATTAAATTACTTTTGACTTCAGAACAAAAGCAAATGAAAATAAAAACAATTACCACCTCTGTTCTTTTACTTATTTGCAGTATTGCTACCTATGGGCAGTATTATGAAAAGAGTGGTTACCTTTCTTCTCTTGGTATTAATGGCCCTGCACGTTGGCTAACAGCCGGTGTAAATTCGGTTGATTATAAAGGGAACGTATATCACAATGTTGGCATTGATGAATGTATGGGTTGTCAGACAACAGGTCATCTATCAAAAACAAACATTATAACCGGAGTGAATGGTTGGGGTTTTAATTTTCCTACAAATCAAGGTGTGCAAAATGCCTATGGATACGAAGACCAAAACGGGAATACGTATATGGCATGGCAGCGCGATGGCATTTTAAATTATGGTGGCACCAGTTATGATGTTACGGGCGGTTATGATTATGCACTTTTTAAATACAGCCAAAATACCCTTCAATGGATTATTGATTTTGACAACGGATTAAAACTGTATTCTGATACCAGTGATAACATTTATGTAAAAAAATCCAATCAGTTTTATCGTAAATATAATTCAGCAGGAGTTTTGGTTGACAGTGTAACTTTTCTTGCTTCTCCTTTTCCTGCATTTATGGATAGTCTTGGTTTTTTTTATACATATACCAATGACACCATAACGAAGCTCGACTTTCAGAAAAACATTGTGTGGCAAACAAGTTTTGATTTTAATAGTGTGTATTACGATATGCAGGGCGCTTATATTATGGCTTATAACAGCGACTCAATAAATCTTGTTGATTTAAACGGAAACCGAATTGCTTATTATAATGCTTCTGGTTCGTCATCTGGTTTAAAATTTGATGTTGATGGAAATTATTATCATGGCGTATATAGAAAATACAGCATTGTTAATGGATTAATTTACTACGATAACACCATAAATTTTAATAGTGGCATTATGGACAGGAGCGGAAGGTTTTATAGCTTTGGTTATAAAGATTACTCAACCATTTCAACCACGGTATCGTTTTTTTTGCCACCTGCTGTTTTCAGAAACATTGGCCCTGTTAACAACCAGTATTGGGGCGAGTGGTTTAACTGGTTTCAGATTTTTAGTACCGACACCGTTGACAAAAATTTAAATTTTTACGTGTCGCCTAACCAAAGTACTTTTTGCAGCGGCTCGCAAACTGCCTACTCATTAAACTTTAGTATAAACCATTACCCAACTTCGTTAATTACAAACGGATTTAATGTTGAACTGTATGATACCACAGGCAATCTGCCAACACCGCTTGTTGTTGGCTCGTCAAATAAACCGCCCATTACTATTTCGATTCCTGCAAGCGTACCTTCTGATACAAATTATCGCCTGCGTGTGGTGCCAAATATTTCGGGCTACACTACCTCAAACAATGTTGTTTACAATGTAAAGGTTCGAACCACTCCCTCCGCATCCATTGCGTTTACAAATGGAATAACAGGTACATATCCAGGTAACGTTTACAATTGCGACACCATACATTTTTCGGCTCAAACCAATGCAAACAACCCGACATACTTATGGCAAAAAGTTTTTAACTTGGGTTTGGGGCAATACCAATACACTAACCTGTCTTCAACATCATTTTATGATTATACAGGATTAGGAATGGATAATTTAAAATTAACAGTAACAGATTCAAACGGTTGTTCGGTTCACACAACAAATTCTCCACAATTTTTATATCCGAATGCAGCACACCAGATATGCAATTCTGATACAGTAAATATTCTTTCGGGGACACTTTCTCTTTATCCCTTAATCAGCATGGGCGTTGATACCATTTATGGAAATAACGTTGGGGCTATTACTCAAAATGGAAATACAAATTATGTTTTTTATCCCGACTCAGCCGGACAGGGCATGCATTATTTTACATGGAAACTAAAACAACAAAATATTGTAGGAACGATAACCTGCCTTCCTGATTCTGTAATAGATTCGGTGTATGTTATTACAACACCTTTTGCGCACATAAGCACTACAAGTAATTCAAATATCTGTAAAGGAACCTCAGTTGTACTTAAAATAAGTCTTGGAGGAACACCTCCGTTTAATTTTTGGCTTAATGAAGGTGCCATTACTACAGGACCATACACCACCAACAAATATGCTTATTACATTAATCGTACTCCCGGCAACTCCATAGGTTATTCACTCGACTCGTTAACGGATGCAGCAGGAGTTTACAGCAATGCATGGAATGGGAATGTTTCCTTTAACGTTATGGATATACCTGTTCCCTCTATTTCAGCACTTACATCAACAACAATTTGCGTAGGTGACAGCGTTCGGTTAAAAAGAGCCGTTTATTACAACTCTTATTATTACACCTTTCAATGGCAGCTACGCGGAGTAGATATACCCGGTGCAGTTGATTCATTTTATTATGCCAAAACAACCGGGCTATATAATATTAAAGCTACACAAAATTCCTGGGGATGTAATAAGGTTTCAAACAGCATACCTGTTTTTGTGGCTTGTACTCCTATAGATACAAGTCAGTCATCTAATTTAAAGAACAATAACTCAATTGGCGTTGAAGTATTTGAAATTGCTTTTACAAAATCAGAAAACAAGTTAAACATGTTTTTTAACCAGCCGCTACACATTAAAAAAGCTGAGTTATTTACTATTGACGGCAGAACTATTAAGAATATTTCGTTTAACGATATTGACAAGTACAATGTTGAAATAAAACTTCCTATTTTAAGCGGTGGCATATACTTTATAAAGCTTTACACACGTGATAAAGTAATTACAAAAAAGTTTTTTTACGATTAACGGTTCGTTTGTTTTATAAGTGCAAGCTTTTTCAGGATTTATTTTTCGTACTCCGGTAAATCATCCGTAAACTCAAATTTTTCGCCCACACGTTGGCAACAAAAATGTTCGATGCCGTTGGTAACAACAATGTATGGCGCTTCAAACTTTAAATTATAACGGGCAGCCTGGTAAAAAACTTCCTGCGTAATTTCAACATCGTGTGCTTTAAACTCGCAAAGCATCCAGGGTTTTAAGTCGCGGGTGTAAACAATAAGGTCGGTGCGCTTTTGCAAATCGTTTAACGTATGCTGCTTTTCTACAGCAAAAAGCGATGCAGGATATTTTTTTTCGTTAATCAAAAACATAATAAAATGCTGGCGTACCCATTCTTCGGGAGTCAAGGCCACGTACTTCTTTCTAAGCTCGTCAAAAATTTGTTTACTTTGCCCGTCAGTTCTTATTTTAAAATAGTGAGCAGGAAGATTTAGTTCAATCATAGTACGAAAGTAGAGAATAGTTTGAGGTTTGAAGTTTGTAGTTTGAGGTTATTAACACCCGCTCAACTTCAAACCACAAACATCAAACGGATTATATGAATACAAAAGAAGAAATAATAAAAAACTGGTTGCCGCGCTATACGGGCACTGCGCTGGGTGATTTTGGGAAATATATTTTGCTCACCAACTTTAGCAACTATGTAGAATTATTTGCCAAATGGAACAAAGTAGAAGTAAATGGCGCAAACCGCCCAATGCCTAATGCAACAGCCAACGGCATTACCATAATAAATTTTGGAATGGGCAGCGCTAACGCAGCCACCATAATGGATTTGCTTGGTGCCATTGAGCCCGAAGCGTGTTTGTTTTTGGGTAAGTGCGGTGGATTAAAAAAGAAAAACGAGTTGGGTGATTTAATTTTACCCATTGCCGCCATACGGGGCGAAGGAACCAGCAACGATTATATGCCCGAAGAAATTCCGGCTCTGCCTGCATTTAGTTTACAAAAAGCGGTAAGTACTACCATACGTGATTATGATAAAGATTACTGGACAGGCACAGTGTACACCACCAACAGGCGCGTGTGGGAACATGACGAAGAGTTTAAAGAATACTTACGCAAAACGCGCTGCATGTGCATTGATATGGAAACTGCCACTATTTTTATTACCGGTTTTGTAAATAAAATTCCAACGGGTGCATTGCTGCTGGTAAGCGACCAACCCATGATACCCGAAGGCGTAAAAACCGAAGCAAGCGATAAAAAAATTACCGAAAACTTTGTAACCGAACATTTAAAGATTGGAATTGACTCGCTTAACCAATTAATAAATGACGGGCTTACAGTAAAACATTTACGATTTGAGTAGAGGAAATAGAACACGGATGACACGGATGCAACGGATTAAGACGCCTGCCGGGCAGGCAGGAATTTTTTTAATGTTTAAAAACCAGCAACCTTAAAGTATTTTTTTATCCGTGAAAATCCGCCTAATCCGTGTCATCCGTGTTCTATTTTAAGCACACAGCAAAAATGCCATCACGCAAGTACGAAGAAATAATTAAAGACTTAAAAAATAAAGTGTATCACCCTGTTTATTTTTTGCAGGGTGAAGAACCTTTTTATATTGATTCAGTTTCTGATTATATTGAACAGCATGTACTGGGCGATATGGAAAAAGAATTTAATCAAACCATTGTTTATGGAAAAGAAGTGGACCATGTAGCTGTTGCTGCCGCAGCGCGCAGGTATCCTATGATGAGCAACTACCAGGTGGTTATAGTAAAGGAAGCACAGGAAATGAAATGGTTTAATTTAAAGGAACGTGATGAGAAAGATCCGCTGCAGAATTATTTTGCCAACCCAACACCGTCAACTCTGCTTGTGTTTTGTTTTAAGTACAAAAAAATTGACAAGCGAACATCGCTTGCAAAGCTTATTGAAAAACATGCTCAGTTTTTTGAATCAAAAAAAATGTACGATAATGAATTGCCTGCGTGGATTGAAAAATACATACACAGCAAAGGGTACAAATCTGAAAACCGCGTTAGCACAATGATTGCCGATTACCTGGGAAATGATTTGTCAAAAATCGCCAATGAACTTGATAAGATGATTATTAACCTTAAAGAGAAAACAGAAATTACCACAAAGCATATCGAAGATTTTATTGGAATAAGCAAAGAGTATAATGTGTTTGAATTGCAAACCGCACTTGGCGATAAAAATGTTTTAAAAGCAAACCGCATCATCAATTATTTTGCAGCCAATCCTAAAAACAATCCAATGGTTTTGATAATTGGCAATTTGTTTTCGTACTTTAATAAAATATTGTTGTACCAAACGCTTAGTGATAAATCAGAAAAAAACGCAGCTGCTGCAATGGGGATTAATCCCTTTTTTGTAAAAGATTACCAGCGTGCAGCGCGTAATTATCCATTGTCAAAACTCCAAAACATTGTGTCGCATTTGCGCGAGTACGATTTAAAATCAAAAGGAGTGGGCAGCACGGATAAAACTGTTGATGGCGATTTGCTGAAAGAACTTATGTTTAAAATTTTGCACTAATACAATGCCTGTACCCATCATTGTAACCAAAAATGTTAGCAAATACTACCACGACCCTGTTGAGTTTTTAGCGTTAAAAAACATTAATGTAACTGTTAACGTTGCAGAGTTTTGCTGCATTGTTGGTGCATCGGGTAGCGGAAAAAGCACATTGCTTTATGTACTTAGCACATTGGATACCGACTATACAGGCGAAATAATTTTTGATGGCGAGCATCTTGAAAAACTAAGCAAAAACAAACAAGCCGAAATCAGGAACGAAAAAATTGGCTTTGTATTTCAGTTTCATTACCTGTTGCCTGATTTTACGGTACTTGAAAATGTAATGCTGCCGGCACTCAAATTGGGCAAGCTCAGCGAAACTGAAATTGAAAAAAATGCAATGGAAAAATTAGCCATGCTCGGGCTTACCGATCAGGCCTTAAAAAAAGCAAACAAACTTTCGGGCGGGCAGCAACAACGTGTGGCCATTGCACGGGCACTTATTAATAATCCTAAAATTATTTTTGGTGATGAACCAACGGGAAATCTCGATTCAAAAAATTCGCAAAATGTGTGTGATATACTTATTGATTTGAAAAATAATTTTGGCCAAAGCATATTGCTCGTTACACATGATATGAGTATTGCCCAACGTGCCGACAGGATAATAACATTGCATGATGGAGAGGTGGTTTGAGGAGGGTTTAAAGTTTAAGGTTAAAATGATTTTTAAAGGATTGAGGAAGTCATTCGTTAATTCGTATTTCGTAGAGCTAACTTTGTACCAATAATTCGTTTTTCATTGATAAATATTTCCGTAGTTTCCTACCTCAACTCAAAGCCATTTGTTTATGGCTTGCAACACCATGCAATTGCACAGCAAATAAATTTATCGCTTGATACACCTGCCGAATGTGCGCGCAAATTAATTTCTGGTCAGGCGCAAATTGGTTTGGTACCTGTGGCTGCTATTTCAAAAATACCTAATGCAAAAATTATTACCAACTACTGCATTGCTGCCGATGGCAATGTTGCATCTGTACTTTTACTAAGCAACACACCTTTAGAAAAAATAAAAACCATTTTGCTCGATTACCAAAGCATGACATCGGTTACACTGGTAAAAATTTTAGCAAAAGAACTTTGGAGAATTTGTCCGGAATGGGAACAATCTTTTCCTGGTTTTGAAAAAAACATAAATGGAGATATGGCTGCCGTAGTAATTGGCGACCGCGCATTGGAAATAAAAAACAAATTTAAGTTTGCCTATGACTTATCAGGCGAGTGGAAAAAACTTACCGGGCTTCCGTTTGTGTTTGCATGTTGGGTAGCCAATGCCGAAATTGAAAACAATTTTTTAGAAAACTTTTCCGATGCTTTGCAAAGCGGGCTCAACCACATTCCTGAAATAGCAACACAACTACAATCAACCACTACGTTTGCTTTTGATGTTGGTGAATATTTACAGCACCACATACAATTTAAATTGGATGATGAGAAAAGGAAAGGGATGAAGTTGTTCTTGGAGAAGATAGAGCAAGGATAGGTACGAGATTTTAATCCATGAAAAACTCTGCCTGTCGGCAGGCAGGAGTTGCATCTGTGTCATCCGCGTGCCATCTCACTGCATCCCTGTTCCGTCACATGCATGGCATAATGCATACGCAGCAGGCTTTACTACTTCCGAAACCTGGTAGGTAACAAAGTTGCGTGGGCCAATGCCGTTGCTTATGTCTTTAACTATTGAGCGGTTGCGTTTAACTTCGGGTTGCAGAATTTTTCCTTTGCCATTGCACAAAGTGCATTTTACTTTAACAACTGCTGCTACTGTTTCTTTTTCTTCGGGCTTTACAGTATTGGTTTTTGTTTCTGTGTTGGTTTTGTTGTCAGGTGTTGCGCTTACTATAGATGGCGGTTCGGTAACTTTACTGTCGCCCATGGCTCGGCCATTTTCATATACCGATTCAGTCCTTGTTCCATCTTCCGATACGTAAGTTCCTTTTCCGTTAAACACATTATTTAAAAATTCTCCATCGTAATAATCGCCCGATGCATAGGCGTATGTTCCCTTGCCATTGTATAACCCATCTTTAAACTCACCGGTATAAACATCGTTGTTTGAATAATAGCAAACGCCTTTGCCATTAAAAAAATCGTTTTTAAACTCGCCTACATACCTGCTGCCATCTTTAAAATAAAAAATGCCGCGGCCGTCATATAAATCGTTTATAAAATCGCCTTCGTAACGGCTGCTGTCGGCATAGCGGTAAATGCCTTTGCCTTGTTTTTTATTTTTTATAAATCCACCATAGTACGAATCGCCATTATTGTATTGCCACAAGCCTGTGCCCTCGATGCGGTCTTTTGCAAATGAGCCCGTGTATGTACTCCCATTAGCAAAATAAAAAGTGCCTGTGCCGTTTTTTAAACCGTTTTCAAATTCACCGGTAAATTTATTTCCGCTTTTGTACGTGTAGGTTCCTGTGCCATCAAGTTTGTCGTTTTTAAAATCGCCTTCGTAGCGGCTACTGTCGGCAAAATAAAAAATTCCTTTGCCGTGTTTTTCTGAATTTAAAAATTCGCCCACATACCGCTTGCCGTCTTTGTAAATAAGTGTGCCATGTCCGTTGGCTTTGCCGTTAATGTAATTTCCTTCGTAGCGATAGTTGGGCGATACAAAAATTCCAAACCCATTTTCGCAATTGCCGGCAATGCAGCCTTCTGTTTTTCCGTTGTAAATTATTGAGTCGGGTTGGGCAGAAATGTTTTTCGGTTGAAAAAAAAATCCTGTCAGAAAAATACCAAAGCACAAATCAAAAAACCTCACCCCAACCGCTCTCCAAAGGAGAGGGGCTTTTTGCTCCGACTTTATTTTATGGAATGACTTAAACATTCTTATTCAAAAAATAATTTATTTCAATTTATCGGCAATTCTACAAAAAAAGTTGAGCCTGTATTTTTTTCTGACTCAAACCTTATAACACCTTTATGTGCATTAGTTACAATATCGTAACTAACAGATAAGCCAAGCCCTGTGCCCTGCCCGGTTGGTTTGGATGTAAAAAACGGATTAAAAATTTTGTCTTTCACCTCGTCAGGAATTCCAAAGCCATTATCGCGCACTTTAATAACGGCACTTCCGTTTTGCCGCACGGTGTAAACTGATACGGTTGGAATAAATTCTGTTTTATGGTTTTCGGCTTTTAGTTTTTCGTATTTCTGCTGCACAGCATAAAATGCATTATTAATGATGTTGATTACTACTCTTCTTACATCCTGCTGCACCATATTGATTTGCGGAAGCGAGGCATCAAATTTTTTTTCGAGCAGGCAATTAAAATCACTTTCCGTTGAACGCCTGCCATGAAATGCCAGATGCAATGATTCTTCGACCAATGCATTTAAATCGGCTAACTGTTTTTCGGCAGGCGCATTGCGGCTGTGCAGCAACATGCCTCTTACAATATCAGAAATACGGCTGCCGTGATGATTTATTTTTGTAAGATTAATTTTTAAATCACTTATCACTTCATCGTTTTTTTCTTTTTGCAGTTCGTCAAGCAGTTCCACACTCATTTTTGAAAAGTTGTTTACAAAGTTCAGCGGATTTTGAATTTCGTGTGCAATGCCTGCCGTTAGCTGGCCCAGCGAAGCCATTTTTTCTGACTGTACCAATTGCTCCTGGGTTTGTTTTAATTTATTGTGTGCTTCGTTTAGTTCTGCATGTGCCTTGTTTAGTTCTTCAAGCGAACGTTTTTTTAATTTATAACGGTTAAACAAAAAGAAACCTGCCAGCAAAATAATTCCTGATGCAAACAATAAAATGTTTCTGAACTTTTCCTGCTTTACCAGCATTACTTCTTTTTGCGATAGCAACAATTCCTGTTTTGCTTTTTCAGCCGACATTTGCTCAAGCTCAACTTCTTTTTTTCTTTTTTCTTCGGTGGTAAGGTTTAATTCTTCCAGCGCTTTTTCTTTGCTCTGTCTTTCTATTTCGGTGGCGGTTAGTTGCTGGCTTAGCTCATAATCCTGTTGTGTAAGTATTTTGCTTTGCTCCTGATTTTGCTGGCTTAACAGTTCTATTATTTTTTCTTTTTCGGCAAGTTGTTCATCGCTGTTGGTTTCGGTTTTTGCAGCTTGTTTTAATTCGCCTTTTAGCCCACGGTACAATTCATGGTACTTGTCTGCCTTATCGTAATCTTTTTTAAAACTGCTTACCGTTACAATTTTTAAGTACGCATCCTGTATCAGTTTTTTTACAATCAATGCATCATCAAATTTTAAACTGCGTTCAAAATACTCAACCGACTTTTCGTAATCACCTTTTTTAAAATACACAATGCCTATATCGCGCAAAGCAACAGCCGTTTCTTTATTGTTTTTTTGTGATTGCGCCTGTTGCAAATATTTTGTAAAACTATCGAGCGCTTTTACGTACTGGCCTTTTGACACATGTACCTCGCCAAGTTTTTTATGCAATTGCATAATGGCTTTTTCGTTTTTGGCAGTGGCAAATAAATCAAACGCTGTGGCAATATGAGCGGCTGCCCCTGATGAATCAGGCTGCTGTAAAAGCAGTACACCATAAAGCGCTTCCACATAGGGGCGTGGTTTTGTTACATTGTATTTTTTAAATCCGTCAATGGCTTGGAGGTAATATTTTATTGCATTGGCGGCATCGGCTTGTTGCTGATACGTGTATGCAAGTTCGGCATTGGTAACTGCTGCTGCTTTATCATCTTTAAGTTCTAAGTAAAAACCAAGTGTTTGGTTAAAATATTCAATGGCTTTATCATATTGCCCGTGTTGCAAATACACAGCCCCAAGGTTTGATGCTGCCACTGCTGCACCACGTTTGTTGCCAATACGTGTGGCAAACTTTAGCCTGTCTTCGTTAAAGCCTGTAGCTTTTTTTAACGGCCGTTTTTTTGAAGGAGATATTTGAGAAAAAAAATCACCACTGCTTTGTTCTTCAAAAACGCTTAGCTCATCAGCAGTTGTGGTTTGAGCACAAATAAAAAACGGCATTGCAATAATGACCAAAGTAAAAACAGGGGTAAAAATATTTTTCATTATTACAGCCAAAATTATTGAAAAGGAATAACTTTACGAGTTGCGCATTAAAACAATCTCATACACAAAGCATTTTTTGTAAAATAAATGGTTTTTGAAAATCGAATTATTATTAATCGTACATTTATACTATAAAAATATTATTTTTTGCAGGCAACGAAAAATCACAAAAATTAGTCTATGTATAAAAAAGTGAAATGAAAAAAAACCTTCTTGCAATTTTAACCATCATTTTGCTTAGCAGCTTTTTTGTTAAAGCCCAACCCACTCTTGAATGGGCTCGGTGCTATGGCGGCAGCAGTGCGGAATTTGGCTATGCGGTGATAGCAACATCTGATAGTGGTTTAATTTATAATGGTGGTGCTGCAAGTACTGATGGTGATGTAACAGGTTTGCATGTTAGCGGCCTTGGTCAGTTTGATATGTGGGTAGTAAAAACTGATGCTATGGGAAATATTGAATGGAACAAATGCCTTGGCAGCTTTTCGTCAGATGGTGGTACTACAATACAGCAAACAAGCGATGGAGGATATATAGCAGCAGGCGAATCAACAAATGATGGAGGAGATGTAACAGGTAATCATAATGGAAACGATTATTGGGTTGTTAAACTTGATGCTGCCGGAAATTTGCAATGGCAAAAAAGCCTTGGGGGCTATGGTTTGGATAATGCACGGTCAATTATTCTATCGGGAAATGCTTATGTTGTAGCAGGAGTGGCTGCATCATACGATGGTGATGTAACCGGTCAACATGGTAATGGCACCACTGGCGACTTTTGGATAGTAAAACTTGACAGTGCCGGGGGCATTGTATGGCAGAAAGCGTATGGTGGTACTGCTAACGAAATAGCTCATTGCATTATTCCCACGGCTGATAACGGATACATGGTAGCAGGAGAAACTTACTCTAATGATAGCGATGTTACATTTAATCATGGATGGGTTGATTGCTGGCTTGTAAAATTAGACAGCATGGGCAACATGCAATGGCAAAAAACGTATGGCGGAAGTGACGGAGAGGTTGCATTTTCAATAATGCAATTATTGGATGGAAATTATATAATGGCAGGAGCAACCGAATCGGTTGATGGTGATGTGGCCTCTACCCACGGGCTGGGTGACTATTGGTTAGTAAAGTTAGATGCTGCCGGAAATATAATTTGGGAAAAAACGTATGGTGGCAGCAATAATGAAATATGTCATACGGTGATAACCGATACCGATGGTGGTTTTTTGCTTGGCGGATACACGTTATCAAACGATTCGCAGGTAACTGGGTGGCAGGGATCCTGGGATTACTGGGTTATTAAAACCGACTCGGCTGGAAATTTAATTTGGCAAAAAACATTGGGTGGGAGCTCAGGAGATTATAATTCATGCAGCCAGGTAATAAGCAAAACATTTGATGGAGGCTTAGTTATTACTGGAGGAAGCTATTCAATTGATGGAGATGTAACCGGAAATAATGGAAACATAGATGTATGGACTGTTAAGTTAGGTAACACAACTGGAATGATAATGCCAGAGAATAAAATCATTATGGATATTTATCCTAACCCTGTTCTTAATACCCTGACAATTGGATTGGCTGGAAACACCGATGTATTTAAATTGGAACTGATAGATATGCAAGCTCGTGTTTTGGTAGATAATCTATTAGTTAAAGACCAAATTATAAAACTAAATATTTCTCATTTAAAACAAGGATTTTACTTTATTAAAGCTATCTCAAAAAATGGAATTGACAAATCTTCAATAAATAAATTTTCAAACCTATTCCAAACACGAATACTTTATTCTTTTAAAGAATACAATATTCTTTAAAAGAATATTATTTACTTTTGAAACACAACTAAATCAAACAATATGATTGCACACTTAAAAATTAAAAAATTACGGGAGTTAAAAAATCTTAGTCAGGAATGGGTTGGAGAACAATTAGGTGTTGGCCAACCTGACTATTCAAAGATTGAGAACGGAATAGTAAAACTAACTCCTGATAAAATTGAAAAACTTGCCAAAATATTTGGGGTAGAAATAAACGAGCTTTATTCAGACGGCAACAACACTTTTAATATTACAAATAACGATAATGGAAAAGTTTTTGGGGTAGTGAACGATTACCATGACTCAGCAGAATATCTTAAAGAGTTACTAAAACAAAAAGATCAAACCATTGACTTGCTAAAAGAGGAAATAGGGATTCTCAAAAAAACAATTGAGGTTTTGGAGAACAAGTAGTAGTTCGTATTGTCCCTGCAGAATCTACACAGCCCCAAGGTTTGATGCTGCCACTGCTGCACCACGTTTGTTACCAATACGTGTGGCAAACTTTAGCCTGTCTTCGTTAAAGCCTGTAGCTTTTTTTAACGGCCGTTTTTTTGAAGGAGATATTTGCGAAAAAAAATCACCACTGCTCTGTTCTTCAAAAACGCTTAGCTCATCATCAGTTGTGGTTTGGGCACAAATAAAAAACGGCATCAAAATAATGGCCAAAATAAAAAAGGTTGTAAAATATTTTTTCATTGTTACAGCCAAAATTATTCTATTTAATGAATACAACGGTTTAAAAATATCACCCGCCAATTTTTAACCCAAACCTAATTGCATGCACCGGTTTTTTACTTCCGGTAAATGATTGAACATAATCAACTCTTAACAAGCCAAGCCTTTCGAAGCCGGCAGAAAACTCAAAATGTTCTGGCAAACCATTTACATGGAGGTAATGAAAACCTATAACCTCGTCTAACTTTAATTTACGAAACAGCGGAATTTTGTTGGTAATAAATTTTTGAAAATGATGCTCGGCATGTACTGCCAGCGAAGGTTTAACGGTTGAGTAATTGTAATAGGCAAGCACATTAAATCCATCGGAAGGAAATGACGAGAAAAAAGTTTGATTGCCTTTGAAGTGTTGCATATCAGGTGCAAATATTTTTTTGGTATTGGCAAACCATGCGTAGCGAGCCTGGTAAAAAAGTTCACCTGCCATGCCTAATTTTATTTTATGATTAAAGCCAGCCGACAGTTTTGTATAACGTGCATCGACTAAAAATGCATGTGTAACCGAAGCGGTAAGTTGCGGAAAGCGCGACTCTTCAATAAATTTTGCATCGGGGCGCGAAATATATTTTTGAGCTATGTTATACTTTACATCCAGCGTAGCAGCTAAAGCATTGTGTTGTTCAAAAGCCATTACAGTATCCGAAACCGCAAAAGGATTATTAGAACTAAACTCACGGGATGATTTATTATTCCATCGTAAAAATGAAGTATTGCGCAACGGAATGCGGTGAGCAAACTCTGAATTTACTTCAGCAAATAAACCGTTAAACAATTCGCGTGATGTTTCGAACCTCACAAATTGTTTTTCGAAAATTTTTAAATAGTTTTTTGCATCAAGCAATGTGTAAAACGTATTTATCAATGGCGAAACGGGATCGTCCTCATTAATTTGTTTTACTTCGGTGCCAAGCCTTAGGCCCACGCGTCCTCCATTTTTTTGATGATACCTGTAACTGCCACCGGCCCATGCATTAAAATGTTTGTTCGAAAAACCATATCGTGCGTTTGCATTTATCCATACGCGTTTGCGGTTTTCAAAACGCCTGGTGTATTGTACACCCAAAGAAGCATGCCATCCTTCAACGGTATTGTACTGTACGTTTTCGAGCAGCGATGAAAAGCGAAGCACCGATTTTTTAAAGCGGTTTTGGCGTGTGTATCCGTTAAGTATATAACCGCTCAATGAAAATTTATTGGTAATGCTGTCAAGCGAATCGTTAAACTGTTTTGACTCGCGCACAATTTGCAAACTGTCTTTTTTTGAATAATCGGTTTTTTCTTCAAGCGTAAGCGGTATGGGGCGTATTAAAGTCCAGTACGATGAATCTTTGCTGTTGGCATCATCATTTACTTTTAAAATTTCGGAAGTAAATGTTCGTTTTGCAAAAGCAGGGTTAATTTCAAAATCAGAAAAATAACCAACATAATCGCCACCGCCTTTAAATCCAAGAAAACGAAATGTAAAATCAAACCGGTTGCTTACGGGCATCCAAATATCATTTTTAGTATCAACCGGTAAATAGGTTTGGCGTATTTGCAGCGTGTCAACAAACTCAAGTCCGGCATCGCGAACCAATAGCACATCCATGTTATGTATGCGCCATGTACTGTCGGCAATATAAATTACGCCTCTAAAAACAGGGTCGTGTTGCCTGCGTGGTGTCAATTCAATTTTGTGTACCAGCACATCGTTTTCAATGGATGAGCCCAGCAACTTATACCGGTAATAAAACATAGCACTACCTGCAACAGGTGATATAAAACCGCGCTCGCCAATTTGCTTGGCCTTAATGGTGTTTTCGTAAAAGTTAAACATCATATCGCTGGCCTGGTTGTAACTAAACGCTTTGCTGTTTCCGCTTATGCGCGATGAAATCATCTCCTCATTAATTTTATTTGGCTTTTGATACTTGAATTTTGAAACCGACTCGCTTAAATAAAAAATACCGGTAACCGAATCAACGTAAGCGCCAAAATTTAATTTCTGTCCTAAAAACTTTTCGGGATAACTTGTTAGCCGCTGTACACCTTTTATGTACACATTACATGCATACGCATTTACTTCTTCCAAATAATATTTGCGCTTGCGTATGGCATTGCGCATAATGGCATACGCAGGGTCTTCGGCACCTGCGCTAATGGTAACAGTGCCCAACTCAAATTTTTCAGGATGCAAGGTGCAGTTTACCTGCAAAGGTTCATCGGTAAGCACTATGTTTCGAGTTTCGGTTTTGTAACCTAAAAATTTAAACACCAACGTGTAACTGCCCGGCTGCACATGTATGCTGTAAAAACCGGCTGTGTTGGTTGATGCTCCCTTATATAATTCTTTGATGTAAACATTTACATAGGGCACTGCATTGCCCTGCTCATCGGTAACGGTGCCTGATACGGTAGTTGCCTGCGAAAAACAAAAAGAAAATAAAAAGAAAAGGGAGGTAAATAATTTCAACATAAGAGTGATTACACAAAAGTTAAACCATTACCGCTCCTCTAAATCCTCTTGACCCAAAATAAGATTCGGCACCATTGGCATATATAAACACACGGCCAAAACGAAACTCGCCCGAAATGGCACCGCCAAGTTTTCGTACAGCGTCAGGTGTTTTTATCCAGCCCGATGTTTTTGCGTCAAAGGTTCCAAGTTTTTGCAAATACATGTACTGCTCTTCGGTTAACATTTCAATGCCCATATCTTCGGCCATGTTTATGGCACTGTCTTTGGGTTTGTGCTCTTTTCGTTTTTCAAGCGCCTCGTGGTCGTAACACAAACTTCTTCTCTCTTTTGGGCTTTCGGCACTGCAATCAAAAAAAGTGTACTCATTTAATTTTTTATCGTAACTCACCACATCGGGTTCGCCACCGGTTTCTTCCATTTCGTTTATTGACCAAAGTGCTGATGCATTTGCCTGAAGTTTTGATTGTACTTTAATCCACTCAACACCTTTATGCCTTTGCATGTTTTTTTCGAAACGGTTTTTTAAAATGGTTAGCAACTCTTTGCTTCTTTCAGGTGATAATTTTTTTTTAGCGGTGCTCATGTTTTTTTTAGCAAATATTGATGTAAATGTTTTGATGCTGTGAATGGGGTATTTTTTTATGGGTTTAATATACCAAGCAAAGAAAAGGGATATTGCGAATGGTGCAAACATTTTAAATCATGTACGTAAAAAAACTTACCCCAAAATATTTTTTACAGCATGTTTTATAATAGCAATAAACCGGATGTGTCTTACCGGAAAAGTAAAATCGGTTTTAATGGCTTTTATAAGCCACTTAAAAGCCTCGCGGTTTTTACCTGCCAAAATTATATGCAGTGCTATGTACGAATAACATTCGGCCTGTATGATGTTAAACCGCCTGCCAATGTATTTCATGAAATGCGCATCGGTTTGTAAATACTCAAGCAAAAACATGTTGCGGTTTATAAGTTTGGTAAAATCATGCGATACCACACTGCGTGTGTCATGATTAATAATGGTAGAGGTAACCACTGGTGAATGGTGTATGGTATACCGTGATGACAGGCGCAGCCACAAAGCATAATCTTCGGTACCCGATAAAATGCGCACCTGCGAAAACGGAAACTGCAGCGCAATGTCTTTTCGTAAAAACATGCCGTTGCAACTGCATACATTACCCAAATCAATTAACCATTGGTTGATGGGTTTTGTGCCCAGGTTTACCTGCGGTACTTTTTCGCCTGCAGGTGTTTTAACATCAAAGTACAGATGAAAAACTTCAGGAGCGTTATGTTCATCAATAAATTTTAGCGCAGTGCTAAGGTGATGCGGATAAGCCAAATCATCCGAATCAAAAAAATTTACGTACTGCCCTTTTGCTTTTATTGCCCCATAATTTCTTGCCGCACCGCGCTCGCCATTGGGTATAAGGTGAAAAGTGACTTTAGGATTGTTGAGTTGTTTTATTGCTTCATCGGTACCATCGGTGCTGCCGTCATCTACCACTATTATTTCGAAGTGAGGATAATCCTGTGCCAGCAAAGTGTCAATGGTTTTTAGTATAAAATTTCGCCTGTTAAAGGTGGGTATTACTATCGAAAAAAAGGTGCTCATTGCAAAAGGTTGTTTTTTAGTGCTACATCCAAAATTAAGCCAATGCAATCTTATGCATAAATTTTATAGCTGCTCTATTGCATATAGATATTTTGCTATACTTGCAGTCCCAAAAAATTAAATAAAAATTATACGCAATGAAAAAACTATTACTATCATTTGGATGTGCACTGATGGCTGTAACGGCTACTGCACAATGGACAAACTTAAACGTAAACATGACCAGCGATGGCTTTATCAACGACATTGAAGCTGTTGATGCCAACGTTGTATGGGGTCATCCCTGGTACTTTGACGGTACCAACAACAACCCAACGGCCGATTATGTACGTACCACAGATGGTGGTGCCACATGGACCATTGGAACTGTAAACGGTGTTGCCGGCCACGAAATTGGAAACATTTGGCCAATAGATGCCAACACATGTTACGTATCAATGTATAACCCAACCGGTGCAGGAGGCGAAATTTATAAAACTACCAATGGAGGAACTTCATGGAGCCAGGCAAGCACGGCTGCCATGTTTGCTCAGGGAACATCATTTGCAAACGTGGTTTATTTTTGGAATGCTGCCAACGGTATGTGCATGGGCGACCCTGCGGGACCAGGTACTGCAAAATATGAAATTTGGTTAACGGCTGATTCAGGTTCAACATGGACACGCGTACCTGCTGCCAACCTGCCCACACTTACCAATGCCGGTGAGTATGGCATTACCAATTTGTTTTCGGCAGCCGATGGCCGCGTATGGTTTGGTACTACTTACGGTGATTTGGTGCGCAGCATTGATGGCGGTGTTACCTGGACAAAACATGCAACCGGATTACCTGCAAATAACACAGCTAATGGCCGCTTTGATATTACCGATGTTGCCTTTAGCGACTCATTAAACGGAATGGTGCTGCAAGTTGCAACTGCAGGAAATACCTGGAGAAAAACTACTGATGGTGGATTAACATGGACTACTGTAACACCAACAGGTAATGCGTACGTAAACGATATTGATGGCGTACCCGGAACCAGCATTTTTGTTTCAAGCGGTTCAAGCACCACAGGTGGTTTTGGAAGTTCATTTACAATGGATGGCGGTGCCACATGGACAGATATTGATATTGGCGCTTCTCACACAGGTATTGATTTTGTAAATGCCACCACCGGTTTTTCGGGCGAGTTTATTACCGCAGGCCCTATTGGCGGTGCATGGAATTTTAGCGGCTCGCTGGCTCAAATTGTTTGCGGCAGCTCAAGCATAAGCACTGGAACTGCAACTGTAAATGACACACTTATTTGCTTTAACGACACATTGTTTTTTACTGTAGCCAATGCGGTTAACCCTAACGTTGGATCTGCTTACGGCTTTGCTGTGGTTATTACTGCCAATGATATCAGTGGCTCCAACGACCCTATGAATGCATCAGGAGGTCCATTAGCCGGTGTAGTATTTCCTTATACAAATCCTTTTACTGCTTATTTAGCTAACAATGGTACATTCCCCACAGGCAGCTATTACTTTACTTCTGTTGTGTTTGGCAATGCAAGCGGCACAGGCCAAGACCTTTCATTGTACACGCTTGATACAGCTTGTACTTACTCAGGAACTTCGATATTGGTACACATAGTTCCGCAAGGCGACCCATTGTGTGTGGTAGGTGTAACCGAAAACAGCAACACAGCCAATGCACTAAGCATTTACCCTGTTCCTGTTAAGGATGTAGTAAATATCAGTGCAGTAAGCATGGTATCATCTAATGCCAATGTTACCATCACCAATGTACTTGGCGAAGTTGTTTATAATGAAACAAAAAATCTTACTGCCGGTGTAAACAAAATTTCTATTTCAATGGCAGCGCAATCTTCGGGTGTTTATTTTGTTACCGTTAAAAACGGAGGTAATGTAAGCGTTCAAAAGTTTGTGAAAGAATAAAAACCGTTTTAGGTTTGCTGTTTAGGGTTTGCAGTTAAATACTGCAAACCCTAAATTTTTTTTACCCCTTTTTTTCTTGAATCTCTAACTTCAAATCGTACACTGCAAACTTCTTTTTATACATTTGCGCGCATTACGGTCTCCGATTGGTTCGGAGTTAAAAGGGAATCGCGTGTAAATCGCGAACAGTTCCCGCTGCTGTAAGTGAAATCAGTTTGCAGTTTACGGTTTGCAGTTTGCAGAACGTAAAATTAAAAACGCTTCTTTCAAATTTAAATCCACTGTTTCGCCTTAGGCGAGATGGGAAGGATGAAAGAAGTTTCACAAGTCAGAAGACCTGCCGTAATAAAATAATTCGATGCTTGCGGAGAACAAGACGGAGAATGTGCGGCTTGCTTCTGCACTTTTCCTTTCACTCCATAAGTTTCGTTCAAGGTTAAAAAACGTTCAAGGTTTTGGATGTGATATACTATTATGTGGTGAAAAAAATAAGTTTGATTTTTTGTTTTGTTGTTTTATTTGCGATGCAAAGTTTTTGTCAGTCGTTGAGCGACACTATTGCTATTCGCAAAGTGGATATAAGCCCCACCAACCTCCCCGAAGGGGAGGTTTTTAAAAAACATTTTGATTCGCTAACCATAACACAATATAAAACGGCCAGCCTTGGTGATTTGCTTAACGAATCGGGAATTTTTATAAAAAGTTTTGGTGCGGGTAGTGTAGCTACTGCTTCTGCATATGGTACTTCGGCTTACCACACGCAGGTTTACTGGAACGGAATACCAATTAACAATGCCATGCTTGGTTTATCTGACTTTGCATTGATGCCTGTAACATTTGCTGACGAAATTTTTATTTCTAACTCATCTGATGAAAAAGGAAATGCTTCCATTGGAAATTCAGTACACATAAATGCCAGACCTTTTTTTGAAAACAGGTTCACGATTAGTTTTTTACAAAGCGGGGCAAGTTTTCAAAATTATAAAACACATGTTGGTACAAACATTTCATCGGAAAAACAATCGGCAGCTATAAAATTAATTCATGAGCAGGGAAAAAATAATTTTCCGTTTACCAATACAGCGCTTTACACAAATCCTGAACAGAAACAATCCAATAACAAAGTACAACAGGATGGATTTACAGTTGACTATTTTTTAAAACCAAAACAAAACCATTTGCTTTCGGCACATGCATGGATGCAAAAAGTATACAGGCAAAATCCACCAAGTATGACAACAGATAAAAGTGTTGCTTACCAAAATGACATAGCAAACAGGTTTTTGGTTAACTATGTTGTTGAGAAAAAAATTGCGCAATACAAACTTCAACTTGGATGGTTAAACGAAAGCATAAATTATGTTGATTCATTTATAAACCTTGAATCGTTTGGCAGAGTTAAAACGTTGGTAAGTGATTTTACTTCTTTTTTAAAAATCTCAAAAACTATTTTTATTGATGCCGTAATTACCAACTCGCACTTTTTTGCTTTTGCAGATGAATACAATATGCACCGCGAACAAAACCGGTTAGGTATTTTTTGCAAACTGAATTTTAAAAACAAAAAGCAAACTGTTTTTGCAAGTCTTAATGCACGCGAAGAAATTTTAAATGACAAAACAAATCCTGTAAGTGTTGCTTATGATTCAAAAATAAAACTGGCAGGTAATTTATTTTTTGAAGTAAATGTGGCTACTGCTAACAGGCAACCCACATTAAACGATTTGTATTGGGTACCTGGCGGCAACCCAAATTTAAAACCCGAAAAAAGTTTTTGCCAAAATACAGGATTGAGTTATGACTATTTTAAAAATAAAATTTCAATATCGGTTTCGGCAAGTGCATTTAATAAAAACATAAGCAACTGGATACAATGGCTGCCCGGCAGCACAGGCTATTGGGAGCCGCAAAATGTTTACAAAGTGTGGGCAAGAGGAATGGAAGGACGTTCATGGTTCATGGTTCATGGTTCAAGGTTAAAATGTTTTGTTGAAGGAAATTTTTGTTACACGCGCTCAACACGGAATGAGAAAAAAAATGATGAGTTAAATAATAAGCAACTGATTTATGTGCCGGAAGTTACAAGCAATGCAACTGCCGGAATATTTTTTAAAGGAAGCGGAATATTTTATTCTGTTAATTATAAGAGCGAACGTTATACATCATCTGACAATAAACAGTATTTAAAACCATACACGCTGCATAAAATTTCGGCACAGCAAAAAATTGCGCTTTCAAAAAAAATGGATGGCCATTTGCGTTTTGCGATAAAAAATCTTTTTAACACAACTTATCAAACCATTGCTTACCGACCAATGCCAAAAATAAATTACGAGATTACATTACAACTAAATTTTAAACATAACATAAACAAACACAAAAAATGAAAAGCAAATTTCTATTAAATGCAAGCCTTATTCTTATGGGCTGCGCACTGGTATTTACATCGTGCAAAAAAAAGAACGATGATGACGATGATACAACGCCAACACCCAACTACACCAACGGAGTTTTAGTAACCAACGAAGGTGTTTACCTTAATGGAACAGGTACGGTTAGTTTTTATTCGAATACCACAGGTGGTGTTACACAAAGTGTTTTTGAAAAAGAAAATGATGACCGACCTATTGGCAACGTGCTGCAATCGGCATGTAAAATTGGAAACAAAATTTATTTTGTGGTAAACAATGCCAACCGTATTGAAATTACAAATGCCACCACAATGCAGTCGGAAGGTGTTATAAACATTACCCAGCCCCGTTACATGGTTGATGCCGGTAATGGCAAAGCGTATGTTACACAATGGAGGGGCGCTTCAAAAGGTGCGGTGGCCATTGTTGATTTGGCAACCAACCAGGTGGTAAAAACAATTACATGTGGTGTAGCTCCCGAAGGTTTGTGCAAAAAAAATAATTCGGTTTATGTTACCAACTCAGGGTACTATCCTAATAATGATGACACGGTAACGGTTATTGATATTGCCAGCGAAACCGTTTCGGCAAAAATCAAAACCAATCTTAATCCTTCTGCCATTGTTGAAGATGCAAATGGAACCTTGTGGACTTTGTGCAACGGCACCTGGAGCGATGCATCGGTAGATAAAATAAATCCCAATACCAATGCAGTAGAACAGAGTATTGCTGTTGCAGGCACAGGCTACCAGGGGCGCATGACTTTGAACAAGGACAGAAACACACTTGTATTTAATTTATACGATGCACTTTATAAACTAAGTACTACAGGTTCGGCTGCCGAAATAATTTTAAACCGCCCAATGTACAGTGTAGGCATTGACCCAACAACCGATGTGCTTTACACTGGCAACGCTGTTGATTACAATTCAAACGGATGGGTGCTGCGGGTAAATTACAGCAGCAATGCAGTATTGGATTCGTTTCAGGTAGGAGTTACTCCGGGTAATTTTTTGTTTAATTAAGAGCCTGTTTAATTTTGATTGGATTATTTTTATATGTCGCCCCGATGGGGCTTTCCGATACTCAAATTGCTTTTGTTACCAATGTTTCGCTCCTACGGAGCTCTACTGCTGCTTAATAACGCTCCGTAGGAGCGAAATATTGGTAGAAAATAGTTGCCCCATAGTTAAAGCCCCATCGGGGCGACATATAATTTATTTTGATAAAAAATTTAATCAGGCTCTAAATTATTGCCACAGATTAAAATTTAAAAGAAAAAACAAAGCCCCAGATTCAAATCTGAGGGCTTTGCTTTTAATCTTAATCAGTGAAACCAAGTTTATTAAAACCATATTGATTAAACTGAAAGGTGAATAATCTGTGGCAAAAAAAAAACAAAAAGAAAAAGAGGCAAGAGAAAAGTTTGAAAAAACTTTTTTCTCGTGCCTCTTTGTTTAAAAAAATCTGATTGTTTTATTTTTAATTATTCAATCTGCGGATCTGTGGCAAAAAAATTATTATCAAAAAAAATCAATTTGCCAAAATCTGAAATTCAATTCTTCGGTTTGTCTGGCGACCTTCAGGTGTATCATTGGTAGCAACAGGTTTCTTTTCGCCATAGCCATGAAATTGTAACTGGTCAACCGGAATTCCTTTACCGGTTAGATATTTTACAACTGATTCAGAACGTTTTTCTGAAAGTTGCTGGTTGTAATCATCTTTACCCACATTGTCGGTATGGCCTGAAATTTCAATTTTCATTTTTGGGTTTGTTTTTATAAAACCAAGCAAGCGGTCAAGCTCATTGGTTGATTCCTTTTTTAAATCCCACTTGGCTGTTTCAAAAAATATGTTGTTAAGCACCACAGCGCTTCCCACTTTAACAGGAACCAAATCAAAAATTTTGTTGTATTCATTATAATCTGCTGTATCGGGCAGGTTAAAATTATCAGAAGCAAACAAGTAGCCGGGGGCTTGCACCACGGCACCATAGTTACGACCAGAAGGAAGTGACACCAAATATTTTCCACTGCCGCCATCACTCATAAAGGTTCCTATTTTTTCATCTTTGGTTAAATCAACCAATTCAATTTTTGCTTCAATGGGTTGCTTTGTTTCTGCATCACGAACCAATCCTTTTAACAATGCTACTTTCATCTTTGGCATTTTTTTGTCTTCAATATAACTTGCCACATAAATATCTTTTTCACCATAACCTTCTTTTTTTACGGATGCAAAATACATGTTGCGTCCGCTTGCCGATACTTCAAAAAACACGTCATCATCAGGACTGTTGATGGGGTAACCCATGTTAACTGGCTTTTGCCATTTGTTATTTTCAAGTTTAGAATAAAAAATATCGTAGCCACCCATTGAGCCTTCGCCACGCGAAGAAAAAAACAAGGTTTTGCCATCGGGATGCATAAACACACCTTCTTCGTCATACTTGCTGTTAAGCTGAGCAAGGTTGCGTGGCTCGCCCCATGTCTTATTGGCTTCGCTGTATTTGGCAAACCATATATCGTGTGCCCCACGGCCGCCTTCTTTATTGCTGATAAAATATAATGTGGTTCCGTCAGGCGAAAGGCATGCTGATGTCTCATGATTCTCTTTTGTGTTAATGGTTTTGCCAACGCTCTTGGGTTCAGTCCACCCTTTTTTTGCGAGGCTTGACATATAAATATCCCCACCGCCTTCATCACCCTTAAACACAAACAGGTTATGTCCATCGGGTGACAAACCCGCAGCAGCATCATGAGCTGATGAGTTTACCGACTTGCCCATGTTTTTTGCCGGACCCCAAACACTGTCGGCTTTTTCGCTTACATAAATGTCTTCGTAATACTTTTGGTCGCGGCTGTCTTTACCTTTGCCTTGTGTGTCATCTCTGCGCGATGTAAAAAATATTTGCGATTCATCTGCAGTAATGTGGGGTGTATATTCAGGATACATGGTGTTTACTCCCGGTCCCAGGTTTTGAATTTTTACTTTTACAGGATTGGCAACTAATGAATCGCCAATGATACATTCCTTAAGTCTTTTTTTAACATCAAATTCGGCTTTTTCTTTTTCCGCTTCTTTTGATGTTTTAGGTTTTTTGTTTTTTGATTTTACCTTTTCAAATTTTTCAAATTGCAATCGAGCCAGGTTAAATGCGGAGTTAAGTTGATACGATTGGCCTAAGTAGTAATAAAATTTATATTCCATTTCAGGATTTAATTCCTGGGCTTTTACCAAATAACTTTCGGCCGAGAACTTATCTGGACTCTTTAAATAACATACACCAATTTTATAATTCAGTTCAGAATTGTTGGGATTAAACTTATGCGCATCCAAAAAAAGTTTTAATGCTTTTGCATAATCAGGTTTATTATCCGAAAAAGCTTTAAGACCGTCTTTAAATTTTTTGTTTGCATCTTCAAAACCGGCCTTATCCGTAAATTTTGATTTATCAAAAGGAGTGTCTTGCGCAAAAAGTTGCGATACCAAAACAGTTAAGGTAGCCACTAACAAAGTAATTTTTTTCATTGTATCAGAGTTTGAATATTTGTGAGTGGTTTTACGCTATTCTGCTTATAAATGTTGAGCGCAAAAACATGCATTAACAAAAAAACCTTACAGTTTAAAAGCAGATAATTTTATTGCCTTTTACCAATGAAAATGCATTTGAGCAAAGCGGTTTTCAAGAGATTTTTTTAAAAATCTTACATAAGGATTTAGGCCTTAAAGGGCCGAACTGCAATTGGAATTGCCCGCATGCCTAATAATAGGTAGGGCAGGGAGGTAAAAAGAAAGTGCAGGCATAGTTTGGTTTTTATAATTAATTTTTATATTTGGTCATTCAAATTCAAGCCATATTATGAAGCACTTATACCTTATTACAACCTTGTTATGCTTTTTAGCAAACACAAGCCGCGCACAGCTAACAGTAACCGGAGGCAACCCCGCAGCCGCCCTGGTTGACTCACTGGTAGGAACCGGAGTTACGGTTTCTAATATTACTTATACGGGTGCTGCTGCGTCAAAAGGCACTTATAAATGCACAGGCGGATGTAATTTAGGGTCAACAAGTGGGATATTTTTAACAAGTGGTAATGCGGGCGGAACACCTACTTTCCCTCCCAATGTTTTTCATAGTGATGACATGGGAACAGGCGCTGATGCACAGCTTAATGCAATTGTTGCCCCCGATGTAACTCTGGATGCTTCGGTTCTTGAGTTTGACTTTGTAGCTGCAACAGATAGTGTATCCTTTCGATATGTGTTTGCTTCTGAGGAATACAACGAATGGGTTAATACAAACTTTAATGATGTATTCGCATTTTTTGTAAGTGGTCCGGGCATTGTAGGAACAAAAAATGTTGCAATTGTGCCAGGTACGGCAAGCACACCAGTTTCAATTGATAACGTAAATAATGGTAATGCCGGTGGTACCGCATCCGGACCTTGTCAAAATTGCGCTTATTATACAGATAATGTGGGGAATGGCGGTCAAGCTATTTTCTTTGATGGATTTACACATGTGCTTACCGCTGGCTTTAAAGTTTATCCATGCGAAGTTTACCACATGAAATTTGCTGTTGCAGATGTTAATGACCATATTTACGACTCAGGAGTATTTTTAGAGGCAAACAGTTTTAGCAGCAATGGCTCGATACACATTTTTGCAAATGGAACGCAGTATAATAATCTTGATACAATATATGCCTGCCCTGGTGATGTGGTAACTTTATCGGTAAATACTGCTACTAATTACAATTGGAATACAGGGGCCAATACTCAATCTATTACTGTTACACAAGCTACATTATTTAATGGCGGTCATTACCAGTGTGCTATTTTAAATTTTGGTGTAGCATGTTTTGCTTATACCAATTTGTGGGTTATGTATGTTAACCCCTCAGCCACCATCACTCCATCAGGCCCCACCAACCTATGTCCAGGTGATTCAGTAACTCTTGTTGCCAATCCGGGTAACAGCTATTTGTGGAGCAACGGAGCAACAACACAAAGTATAACTGTTGGCACGGCAGGTAATTATACGGTAACTGTAACCATGGGGCCCAGTTGTTCGGCAACCTCCACACCCACAGCGGTCACCATTGCTGCACCGGCAGCTTCCATCAGTGGTACCTTAGTGGTATGTTCAGGAATTAACACAACACTGACAGCTACTGCCGGAGCAAGTTATTTGTGGTCAACAGGCGCTACAACACAATCAATAAGTGTTGGCACAGCCGGGCCTTATACCGTTACAGTTACATTTAATGGAGGATGCACTGCAGGCGCTACTGCAAACGTTACGGTAAACACACTGCCATCAACAACCATTACAGGAACTACACCTATATGCCAGGGAGCAAACACTACACTGGATGCAGGTGCGGGTTTTGCATCGTACCTGTGGTCAACAGGAGCTGTTTCACAAACAATAACTACCAATACTGCCAATACATATACATGCACCATTACCAATGCGGCAGGATGTTCGGCCTCGGCATCGTTGGCTGTGGTGGTTAATCCATTGCCAACACCTGCAATAACAGGCACTTCTACCTTTTGCAGTGGTAATAATTCAAACTTAAATGCAGGCGCTGGTTATTCTTCGTATCTGTGGTCAACAGGCGCAGTTACTCAACTATTAAATATTACTGCAGCAGGTACTTATACAGTAACCGTTACCAATGGATTTGGATGCACGGCAACAACTTCGCAATTAGTTACTGTAAATGCTAATCCAACTCCTGTAATCTCGGGCACACTTTCATTTTGTGCAGGCACTAACACTACTTTAAATGCTGGTGCGGGCTACACTAATTATTTATGGTCAACAGGAGCAACAACACAAACTATTACCCCAACCACAGCAAACACATTTACTGTTACCGTTACCAATGTTAACGGATGCACGGGATCTACCAATGCTGTAACAACAATTAATCCATTGCCAACGCCTGCTATTACCGGCACCAATGTAATTTGTGCCGGAGCCAATACTTCATTTAATGCAGGTGCAGGCTATGCAAATTATTTATGGTCAACAGGTGCAATTACACAATCGATAACAATAAACACAGCTGGCACATTTACTGTAACAGTAACCGATGCCAACGGATGCACAGCAACAACCGCACGCACACTTACTGTTAATCCTTTGCCAACTCCAGCAATAACAGGAACTTCAACTTTTTGCAGTGGCAGTAATTCAAACTTAAATGCGGGTGCGGGTTATACCTCCTATTTGTGGTCAACAGGGGCAGCTACACAAACATTAAATGTTACCACCGGAGGTACATATACCGTAACGGTTAGCAATGGGTTTGGATGTACAGCATCCACATCACAATTGGTTACAGTAAATGCTAATCCAACTCCTGTAATTTCGGGCACACTTTCATTTTGCACAGGAGGTAATACCACAATTAATGCCGGTGCCGGATACACAAATTATTTATGGAGCAATGGTGCCACCACACAAACCATTACTCCATCAACAGCAAATACTTTTACCGTAACAGTTACCAGTGCAAACGGATGTACAGGTACAACTAATGCTGTTACAACAATTAATCCATTGCCAACACCTGCTATTACAGGTACCAACGTAATTTGCAGTGGCAGTAACGCCACATTTGATGCAGGTGCTGGTTATGCAAATTATCTATGGTCAACTGGAGCTACAACTCAAACGGTTTCATTAAACACAGCTTCCACTTACACTGTAACTGTTACCGATGCCAACGGCTGTTCGGCTGCTACCACCCGTACACTTACTGTTAATCCATTACCAACCCCTGCTATTACAGGCAACAGCGCATTTTGCAGTGGTTTAAGTTCAACACTAAATGCAGGTGCAGGATATTCTTCTTATACATGGTCAACGGGTGCAAACACTCAAACTATATCAGTAAGTACAGCAGCAAATTATACCGTTACAGTTACCAATGGATTTGGATGCACTGCATCAACATCACAATTGGTTACAGTACATGCATTGCCAACACCCGCCATCACAGGCCCGGCAGGCATTTGCACAGGAAGTTCAGCTACGCTTAATGCTGGTGCAGGATTCACAACGTATCTATGGTCAACTGGTGCAGCTACTCAAACTATTTCTCCTTCGGCAGCCGGCACTTATACTGTAACTGTTACCAATGCAAATAATTGTACAGCATCAACAACAAAAGCGCTTTCGCTTTTCGCATTACCAACTCCAGCTATTACAGGAACCAATGTAATTTGTGCTGGCACCAACTCTACTTTTGATGCGGGTACAGGCTACACAAACTATGCTTGGTCAACCGGAGCAACTACCCAAACCATAAGTGTAAACACGCAACAGAGTTACACCGTTACCGTTACCGATGGCAACGGATGCTCTGCATCTGCATCGCGACCACTTACAGTTAATCCATTGCCATCACCCGCTATTACAGGCACCACCGCATTTTGCAGCGGATTAAATTCTACACTTAATGCAGGCGTAGGATTTACAAGTTACCTATGGACAGGAGGTGCCACTACACAAACTATTAATGTTACAACGGGTGGATTATATACCGTTACCGTTGCAAATAATTTTGGATGCACTGCATCAACCAATGTAAATATTACCGTGCATGCATTACCCACACCTGCCATTACAGGTCCGGCAGGTATTTGCACAGGTAGTAATGCTGTTATCAATGCAGGTACTTATTCATCTTATCAATGGTCAACTGGTGCAACTACACAAACCATTACTGTTGCCAATGCAGCTACATACACAGTTACAGTAACCGATGCCAACGGATGCACAGGCTCAACCAATAAATCGCTGGTGTTATTTCCATTACCAACACCAACTATTACAGGTACAGCAGCTATTTGCCAGGGAGCAAGTTCATCATTAAATGCAGGTGCATACTCATCGTACTTATGGTCAACCGGTGCAACCACCGCAACCATTAATGCAACAGTTGCCGGGCCATATACGGTTACAGTAACCGATGCAAACGGCTGCACAAACAATACATTATTTAATTTAACTGTAAATGCATTGCCAACACCTGCCATTACAGGTGTAACAGCATTTTGCACAGGAGCATCATCAACACTTAATGCAGGTGCAGGATACACTAATTATTTATGGAGTACAGGTGCAACAACACAAACCGTTGTAGTAACAGGTACTGCCACCTATGCAGTTACTGTTACCGATGGTAATGGCTGCACAGCCTCAACCTCGCAACCCGTTACTGCATGGGCATTACCTACACCCGTTATTACAGGTGTAGCAGCAATTTGCCAGGGCAATCAAACAACTCTTTCAGCAGGAAGTTATTCAAGTTATGTTTGGTCAACAGGTGCAAGCACAGGCACTATAAGTACAGGCGCAGCAGGGTCATACACGGTTACTGTTACCGATGCTAATGGATGTATAAATACTTCGGCAGCATTTAATGTTACGGTGCATACACTTCCAACAGCGGTTATCAGCAACAATTCATCAATATGCATTGGTGGCAGCACAAGCATAAATGTGTTACTTACCGGAACGCCACCGTTTAAATATTATTACAGTAACGGTACCACCACCACTGGGCCTGTGTCATCCCTTACCACTTCATCAACAACAAACCTAAGTCCAACTGCTACCACCACTTATACACTGACTCAGGTATCTGACAATTACTGCACAGGTACTTTTTCTGGAACAGCAATTGTAACAGTTAACCCATTACCAACACCTTCAATTACAGGTGTAAGCGAAATTTGCGATGGTGAAACAACATCACTTGCTGTAAACAATTATCCTTCTTATCTGTGGTCAACAGGCGAAACAACACAAACTATTTCTGTTAACTCAACAGCAAATTATATTTGTACTGTTACTGATGTTAACGGCTGTGTAAATTCAACTGCACATCTTCTTACAGTAAACCAAACACCTGTTATCAGTTTTACAAACGACACAAGCCTTACTTGTGAGGCACCAATTATTCACTTTACAAATACATCCACTTACCCTGCTGGTTCGGTATTTAGCTGGAATTTTTCTGACGGTGCATTATCATCGTTAGAAAATCCTGAGCACCAGTTTTCACAATCGGGCAATTTCCCAATTACACTTACTATTGTTACACCTAAAAACTGTACAGCCACAGCAACCAATAATCTAGATATTATTTTTTATCCGCTGCCAGTTGCAAGGTTTACTGCCACCCCGCAATTTACTTCAATGTACAACAGTACCATAGATTTAATAGACCAGTCGGACAATGCAGTTACATGGAAATGGGAATTAGGAGACGGCACTTTCTCTGAACAGCAAAACGTAAAACATCATTACGAAGAGCCCGGCAAGCATCTGATTAAACTTACTGTTACAAACATAGCAGGATGTGTAAGCGAAACGGAGAACACTATTTACATTACACCTTTTTATATTCCCAATGCGTTTTCACCCAATGCTGATGGCAAAAACGAAGAGTTTTTTAATCCGGGTTTTAACCTTGACGTAAAAAGCTACAGCATGCTTGTGTTTAATCGATGGGGGCAGTTGATTTTTGAAACATCAAACTTTGCAAAAGGATGGAATGGCACCGATGGAAAAGGCAACATTGCCCCGCAAGGCGTGTATGTTTACAAACTAAGCATTCAAACACACTCAGGAAAAATATTTGACTATGCCGGTAATGTAACATTGGTGCGATAAAAAATACGTAAACTAACCTGATATAAAAGAGCAGCCATTGTAATGATGGTTGCTTTTTTGTTTGCTTTGCATTTGTTTTCTGCAATTTATTTCAACAGGTTTAAAAATTTTAATGTAAATAACGCGTTAGTTTATTTCTGATTTATGGATGTTGTAAGAGCATATCAGATTTTCCAGATATTACGGTACGCTTCTTTTTTTATAACAGGAATGGCAATGGCAAAAAGCGGAATTGCTCTTACTGAAATAGGAATTTATGAAACGTTGATGTTTGTTTCAGGAGCGGTAAGTTTTTTTTGGGTATCTGGCCTTCTTACCAAACTGCTTGCCTCTTATGCACAATACAAAAATAATGAGTCTGTTTTGTTTCAGTATTTTGTTTTGCTGTTTGCAATAAGTTCTCTTGTTTGCGTTTTTCTAAAAACAATTGAACCATCAGTGCTTGAAGCGCTTAATATTTCATCAGGTAAAAATTATTTTAACCTGTTTATCTGTTTTATGCTATTTAATAACATTACTTTTCTTAATGAACATATTTTGTTACTCAAAAAAAGGCAAACCGAAATTTTAATTTATGGATTTGCCCTATTTGTTGGTTCAGTATCTGCAGTTGCAATTTCGGTTTTTGTTTTTGGCAGTTTAAAAATGGCTTTTTGGCTGTTACTGATTGTTGCTGTGGCCAAAACCGTTTACTTACTTTGCTTAATATATAGGTACGATGGATTTAAAATAAATATCACGTTATTATCGGGCATAATTATTACTTCGCTTCCTTTAATTGGAAGCCTGCTTGCAAGCGGTAGTGCCGATTATATAGATACGTTTTTGGTTTCGCACTTTGCAGGCCCTGAGCAACTGGCTGTATTTAGGTTTGGAGCAAAAGAATTGCCCTTGGCATTATTGCTGGCAAATGGATTAAGCACAGCAATGATTGTTCAGCTTTCGGCAGACAAACTTTCAGCACAAAGCCTTGAAATATTTAAAATACGTGTAACCAAGCTTATGCACATTATCTTTCCGGTAAGTATTGCGTTAATGCTCATAAGTCCGTTTGTGTATCCAATATTATTCAGTGTTCAGTTTAGCGCCAGTGCAGCCGTGTTTTGTATTTATCTGTTACTGGTAATAAGCAGGGTTGTTTTTCCTCAAACACTACTAATTGCTGCCGGATATAACAAAATAATTTTTAAAGTATCACTAATTGAAATTATTGTAAACATAACAGCCAGTTTTTTATTGATGCAGCACTTGGGAATTATTGGTGTGGCGTGGGGAACAATAATTGCTTTTTTTACCGAAAAAATAATTTTATGCTACTACCTTAAAGCAAAATGCAATTTAAAAATAACGCAGATTCTTTCGCTTAAAACTTATTTGTTTTATTGCCTCGCTTTAGTGGCAGCATATTGTTTTTCGGTTATAATATTAATATGACAATTTAATGTAATCTCTATTTTTTTATTGAAAGCATTTTATCTAATTTTGGCACTGTTAACCAACAAAAACCAAATTAAAATGAAAAAAAGTTTACTTCTTTTATCAACGTTGGGCATTAGCATATTTGTAAATGCTCAGGAATTAACAATTACAAAAAACCCACACACCGCATTAAAAAATAAAATTAATGTAACCAACCGGGTTAAAGTTGAAAAATCCCAATTAAAGGGAGGGGTTGATGGAACTTTCGCAGGTTGTGATAATACACTTGGAAGTTCTGCAAACTCGTTTACATCAATAAACGGGTCGCGTACAAACCTATGGGCCGACCCTACTTTAAACACTGTAATGTTTGTTCACCGAGCAAACCCTGCCGGTGGTGTGGGCGCATCATCTGGTGAGTATTATTTTGATATTTCAAAGGATGGTGGTGCCACTTGGACAAATGATGTTGGGCCAATTTATTCAAATGCTGCAAACGATTTCAGAGGCCGCTACCCACAGGCTGTGCTTTACAATCCTTCTGGTAACACAAACCCTGATAATGCTTCGGTAGGTGCATTTGGTGCTGTAACTGATGGCGCAAACTGGGTTGGCTATATATATGGACATGGCAGTTGCGGGCCAACATTAAATGCCGCATTTGATACAGCTGTGTTTGTTGACCCTGGATTTAAAGGATCAATTCCTTCTGGCATGCACATGGATAAAAATGGAACCGCATATAATGTAGATTATCAGGCTGACGGTATTTCAGGAAACCCCTTGTACCTTGACGGTTTATATTTTTATAAAGGAACTTGGGACAACACCAATAATAAATATAACTATGCAAGGTCTTTTATACCATTGGCAATGGATGATGATGGATCGGGCGCTTTAATTTTTTCAGAGGTAAGAACTGCTTTTAACGACAATGGTTCTGTTGGATATATTTCGGCTCTTGGCCATAGCGGAGACCCTACATTTGCCTGTGCGCCTAATGCCTATCTGCCTGTAGTACTTAAAACTACCGATGGCGGAGCAACATGGAGCGGAACAATGATTAATCTTAACAACATGGACTCATTGTTTGGTGCAACTTTGCCTGCCGGATTTTTCTGGTCGTTATATGCAGAACATGATATAGCTGTTGATGCCAACAACAACCTTCACATTTTTGCCGATGTTCATCCTGAAGATCCTAATCAGGGCTTTGATGTAACTCCCGGTAATTTTATGATGGCTGATATTTACACTACCGATCAGGGAACCACCTGGAAAGCTCGTTTGATAAATTACACAATGACTTTTGACGGTGAGTGGGATGATAATGCAGGAGCAACAGCCGCTGACAGGCTTCGTCCTTCAGTTGCACGTACCTGGAATGGCGACAAACTATTCTTTGTTTATTTTGATACCGATACAACAGTATTTGCCGGTGTTGGCAATACATTGCCAAATGCATACTGCATGGGTTATGATATTAATACTGGTATGACTACTCCTGTGGTAAATTTAACAGCCGGCTCACTGGCTGAATCGGCTTGTATCATTGGAAACTTATCCTACTATGTATTTGGAAATACCGGGGCATATTCATTACCTATAACTTACCAGGAACTTTCGACCACTGCAGGCGGTAACCCAAGTGTTGGTACTCCATGCACCCACCACTATGTTTGTGGCGATATGAACGATAATATGTTTACAGTTACCGATAACTCAATATTTTTATCTACGTGCTCTATTACTGGTTTAGCAGAGCAATTATCTTCTTTGTCTCTTGCTACTCCTTATCCCAACCCAACACATGATGTAATTAATATTCCGGTTATTCTTAGCTCTAAATCAAGTGTTAAAATTGATATTACAAATACGCTTGGCCAGATTGTAAAAACAGTAAGTGCAACTGATGTTGCCGGAGAGCAAACCATTCAGGTTAAAGTTAACGGTTTTGCAAAGGGAATGTACTTTGTAACTGTAACTGCAGATGGAAAAGCATCAACTGCTAAATTCTCGGTAGAGTAAACAATTTTTATATTACACTAAAAGAGGCTGGCTCAGTAAAATGAGCAGCCTCTTTTTTTTATGCTCACGGCATAAAAAATACTCACTTTTATATTGTATGCATTCTGCATTCTGCATATTAAAATTTGCCTATATTTGGCCAATATAAAAACCAAATAAAAATGAAAAAAAGTTTACTATTATTATCAGCATTCGGCATTAGCTTATGTGCCAATGCGCAGGAATTGCGTCCTGCAAAAAAGGAGCTCACAAAAGTTTACAACTCCTTAAACACCCCTAACCGCGTGCGTGTTGACAGGCCAGTGTATCAGAAAAACGGAAACAGCATATTTGCCGGCTGCGATAATACACTTGGAAGTTCTGTTAATTCATTCACCTCAATCAATGGTCCTCGTACTAACGTTTGGGCTGACCCAACATTAAACACTGTTGTATTTGTACACCGTGCTAATCCTGGTGGTGGTGTTGGTGCTTCGGGTGGTGATTTAATGTTTGACATTTCAAAAGATGGCGGTACAACATGGTCTATTGATCAGGGGCCAATTTATACCGATCCAGGAGCTACAATAAGAGGCCGTTACCCGCAAGCCGTACTTTATAACCCTTCAGGAAATACAAACCCGGATAATGCATTCATTGGAGCAATGGGTGCAACTACTGATGGTGCCGGTTGGATTGGTTATACTTATGGAAATGGTAGCTTAGGTGCTACATTAAATGCTCAACAAGGTTATGAAGCATTTGTTGATCCGGGTTTTATTGGTGATGTACCTGCCGGTGCTCACATGGATAAAAACGGAACTTTTTACAATAGCGATGGACAATATGATGTTATTGGATTAACTCATACTTACGACAGTGCTCTTTATTTTTTCAAAGGTGTATGGGATAATGCTACAAGCAAATACAACATCAGCCGTACTACTTTCCCATTTCCTGTTGATGACGATGGTTCAGGTGCTGGTATTTGGTCGTATGAAACACGCACTTGCTTTAACGATAATGGAAGTGTTGGTTACATGACTGCTTTGGCTCACGCCAATGATCAGCCTTTTGCATGTGCTCCCAATGCTGTGCTGCCTTGCGTTTACAAAACTACTGATGGTGGCGCTACCTGGAGTGGCAACATGATTAACCTTAACAATCTTGATTCATTATTTGGCGGACCACCCCCTGCAGGATATTACTGGTCATTTTATTATGAGCACGACCTTGTAGTTGATAACCAGGATAACCTGCACATTTTTGCTGCTGCGCAACCGCTTGATAACGTTAACGGACAAATTATTGTTGGTGCAGGAGGATTTATGATGGTTGATGTATTTACAACTGATCAGGGAAACACCTGGAAAGCCCGCCTTATTGGTTATACCATGACATTTGATGGTGAATGGGATGACAACGCTGGAGCTACAACCAGTGATCGTAACCGTGGTTCAGTAGCACGTACATGGAATGGTGATAAATTATTTTACGTTTATTTTGATACAGACACTACAGTTTTTGCTGGTGTTGGTAACACATTACCAAACGCATATTGTGTAGGTTATGATCTTACAACCGGATTGTCAACCCCTGTTGTTAACTTAACTGCAGGTTCATTGGCTGAGTCTGCTTGTATTATCGGTAATTTATCGTACTATGTTTTTGGTAACACGGGTTCTTACAGCCTTCCTATTACTTATCAGGAACTTTCTACAACTGCAGGTGGTAATCCAAGTGTTGGTACTCCATGTACTCACCACTTTGTTTGTGGTCAAATGGATGACAACATGTTTACTGTTGCCGATAACACCATCTACTTAAGCACATGCCCGCTTGTAACAAGTGTTCAAGAGCAAGTTGCTGATTTGGCTGTTTCAAATCCATATCCTAATCCAACCAATGATATGATTAGCATTCCTGTTTCGGTTAGCAACAAAGCTGATGTGAAACTTGAAATCACAAATACGTTAGGACAAGTAGTTCGCACATTCAATTTTGCTGATTATGCCGGACAACAAGTTATTAAAGTTAAAGTGGGTAACTATGCAAAAGGATTATACTTTGCTACGGTTACTGCTAACGGAAAATCATCAACTGTTAAATTCTCAGTTGAGTAATTAACCAAGTTATTCAAAAAAAAAGGCTGTCTTATTTAGGCAGCCTTTTTTTATGGAAAAAAAATTACCAAGTAATTTTATATACACTTCCTGTTTTGCTTTTGGGACCAAAACCGTTTTGAGTTATAATATAAAGTTCACCATTTTCGTCTTCACCAAAACTATTTACCTTTTTATTTAAATCATTGCTTTTATTTCCTTCTGATATAACATCAAATTTTTTCCAGGCTTGCTGCGAATCTTTTTTCAGCGCCCATACCTTACCGCTCCAGTCTCCAAAAATGTAATATCCATGCATGGATGGAAATGATTTTCCTCTATACACAAAACCACCTGTAATGCTGTTACCTTCAGTATGCGAGTATTCATCAATAGGTAATTCAAGGTTTGCGCTTTCGCAATTTACTTCGGGATTGAAACAATGATTAGCTTCCATTATACGCCAACCGTAATTTTTTCCTTTTTCAATTACATTGGTTTCTTCAAATTTATTTTGACCTACATCACCACAAAATAGTTTTCCTGTTACTCTATCAAAAGAAAATTTCCATGGATTGCGTAAACCATAAGCAAAAACTTCAGGCTTGCAGCCCGGCTTTATAAATGGATTATCGGTTGGAATTTGATACGGCACTTTTTTATCAACATCAATTCGCAAAATTTTTCCGAGCAATGAATTTAAATCCTGTCCATTGCCAATGTTACCGTGCCTGTCTCCGCCACCGCCACCATCACCGGTTCCAATGTATAACATGTTATCAGGGCCAAATGCAATCATTCCACCGTTGTGATTGCTTTCGGGTTGTGCAATAACCATTATTATTTTCTCACTTCCGGCATCAGCAACATCAGCATTTAATGAAACTTTAAATTCAGAGATAATTGAAGCGTGATCGTCAGATGGGTTGATTGCAGGAGCGCTGTAATACACAAAAAATCTGCCATTGGTTTTATATTCAGGATGAAAAGCAAGCCCAAGCACCCCCTCTTCACTATATGCAATATTAAGCCTGTCTAATTTTTTTGATAAATCAAGAAATGGAACAGGCAGCACATTTTGGCTTTTGATAATTTTAATTCTACCACTTTGCTCTACTATAAACAATCGGTTAGTGCCATCGCCAGCAACAGCAAAAGCAACTGGAGATGTGAATCCAGAAGCAATTTCAAGTAATTTTATTTTTAACTGAGGCCGCTGGCACAATGCTGCACAAGGTATTAGAAAAAGCAAAAACAAAACAGAAAAGCAAACCTCAGGGCGGTTGGTTGTTTGACTTTCGTTATGCCAATATGTTTGTTTTATTAAAGACAATTTATCTGATGTCAATTTCGTCAATAAAAATATAAGCATCGCCATTAAATGGAAATCCTTGGTGCCATTCGGGAAGTTTACCATAGTTTTTAGCTTTTACTTTTACATAACGCGCACTCACTTTATCAAAAGTAAGCGAAAAGTTTTTTACTTGCGGTGTTGTGTCATCGGCTTTAATGATATTGGTAACAGTGCCAACGGAAATAAAGTTTGTGCCATCAGCAGAAATTTCAACCGACATGTTTAGCGGCATTAATATCCAGGCGCGCGAATCTTGCAAAAATCCGGCTGTACAATTAGAAATATTTTTTTGGTACTGCATATCAATAATACATTCAAAATCCTGCGACTGGTAGCCGTGCCATCGACCTTTGCGCCAGTTTTCATCCCCATGTAATCCATCAATCAATGCACCATCACCTCCGGCTGAATATTGTGGGGTGTATGTACTGTTTAGTTTTACCGACCATTCGGGATGGAGCAATTTATAATATCGTGCAGTTATCAATTTGCTTTCTGCTCCTGCATTATTTACGCAATAGGCGTATATAATTGATGTGGTATCAATGATAAAAGGTTTTGTGTATTCTTTTTTTTCTGGTCGCTCAAATGCTCCTTGTATCATGTAATATATTTTACAACCTGGTTGTAAAGATTCAATAGTAATATGCATAGTATCTTTAAATGTGAGCCCTGACGATGAAAAAGAAGGAACAACAACAAATTCAGATTTATTTAACCCTTGATTTTCCGAATAATTATTTTCATAATATGGTTTATTACTCATGTTAAAGGTAATGCTCATTCCGTTTTTTATTTCAGAATGATTTAACGAATAACATTTAAAATTACTTCCATTGTCATTGGTTACTGAATTGACATAAAAATTTTTTTTCGAAAAGCCAGTAGTGTTTATGGCTAATTGGTTTCCGTTTTCAAAATGCACTACTGCATTTTGAAAACCTGGGGTGCCTAAAATATATTGGTCGGTTTCAGTTGCCGGACAAACATTATAAAACCCAAGTGAACTTAAAATGTACCATGCGCTCATCTGCCCGCAGTCTTCGTTCCCAATTAATCCATCTTCAGTGTTTTTGTAAAAGTCATTTACAATCGTGTGTATGAGTTTTTGAGTTTTATAATCTTTGCCAACGTAATGATAAAGATATGCCATGTGATGGCTGGGCTCATTGCCATGTGCATATTGTCCAATCAGTCCGGTAATATCAGCCTGTTCGCGGCCACTTGTTTTTGTTTTTGCCGAAAATAAATTATCAAGCATCATTTCAAATTTTTCTTTTCCTCCATGTAGCTGAATCATTTCTTCAATCTGGTGAGGCACAAAAAAGGTGTACTGCCATGAGTTGGCTTCGGTAAAATTGTTGTTAACTTCATAAGGGTCAAAAGGAGTTAACCACCCGCCATTGCTACGTGCCCGCATAAAACCCGTTTTGGTGTCAAGCAGGTTTTTCCATGATTCCGACCGCTTAGTGTATATGGCTGCATCATCAATTTTTTCAAGTTTTTTAGCCATTTGCGCAATGCACCAATCATCATAAGCATACTCAAGTGTTTTCGAAACCGATTCGTTTTCATCTTCAAGTTCCAAAAAGCCTTTGTCAATATATGTTCCAAGCCCGTACCTGTTTCTAGCTTCAGCACTCTTTTTACATGCTGCATAAACTTTTTCGTAATCAAATCCATTAATGCCTTTCATCATAGCATCGGCAATTACGCTTACACCGTGGTAGCCAATCATACATTCTGTTTCGTTACTTGATAACTCCCAAACCGGCAACAAACCTCCTTGTTCAAATTGAGCCAAAAAAGTTTTTATAAAATCAACGGTTCTTTTTTCGTTAATCAACGTCATTAAAGGATGCCATGCTCTAAATGTATCCCATAACGAGAAAACAGTGTAGTAATCAAAATCGGCTTTGTGAATTTGTAAATCGCGCCCACGATAACGGCCATCGCAATCGCTGTAAATATTGGGTTGAATAAAGCAATGATACAATGCAGTATAAAAAATAGTGAGCTTGTTTTTATCATCATCTTGCACTTCTACTTTTTTTAATTCATGGTTCCACATTGCATGTGCATTTTTTTTTGTTGCATTAAAATCCCACCCATCTAATTCGGTTTTTAAATTATTCATTGCTCCATCATAATCAACAGCACTGATGGCCACTTTTATCAAAAGAGGTTCATCTTTTTTCATATCAAAAATAAATGCAGCTTTTTTATTTTGTTGTAGGGTGGTGTCTGTAAATGGTTTTGAAAAAACAATTACGGCATAAATCCTTTGATCACGCGCCCAGGCATCGCTTCGCCTGTACACATTCACAGTTCTTGAATTCACAATTTTTATTTCTCCCTCAATTAATTTATCTCGATGCTCTAAATCTAAAATTACATTGCTTATGCCACCTTGGCGATAAATGTATTTATGAAACCCCACACGAGTTGTTGAAGTTAACTCAACATCAATATTGTGGTCATCCAAATGAGCTGAATAAAAACCAGCAGTTGCTTTTTCATTGGCATGAGAAAATTTGCTTGCATAGGTTGATGGATTAAAACTAAAAGGTCCTGACATTGGCATTAACAAAAAATCGCCATAGTCGCTACAGCCAGTTCCACTTAAGTGGGTGTGAGAAAAACCATAAACAACAGAATCGGAATGGTGGTAACCCGAACAGCCATCCCAACTTCCGTCAATGCGGGTATCTGGGCTTAGCTGAACCATCCCAAAAGGAACCGTGGCTCCCGGAAAAGTGTGTCCATGCCCACCTGTTCCAATAAATGGGTTAACAAATGAAGCATAGTCGGGCTGACCTAACAGATTATGTGTGGCAAAAAATGCGCAGATTACTAGAATTCTTTTTTTCACAATGATATATTTAGTTTAGTGTAAATTTCTTTTTGAGTAAGTTCAATCAATTCACCTGATTTCATTCCGTCAAGTGTAAGGTTTTCTATGGAAGTACGTATTAAACGCAGGGTTGGATAGCCTATTGCTGCCGTCATTTTCCGTACTTGTCGGTTCTTTCCCTCCACCAAAGTTATTTGAATCCAGGATGTTGGAACGTTTTTTCTAATACGGATGGGAGGGTTTCTTTCCGGAAAATCTGGTTTTGTAAGAAGTAGCACGATTTTTGCTGAAATTGTTTTGTATAACGTTCCTTTAATATTGATAACAACACCCTGAGTAAGCTTGGTAAGTTTATCTGCTTGAACCTCACCCTCTACCTGAACCGTGTAGGTGCGTTTATGTTTGTATTGAGGCTCAAGCAATCGGCTTTTAAGAAAGCCATCATTGGTAAATATCAAAAGCCCCTCGCTATCAGCATCTAACCTGCCGGCAGAATAAACATCGGATGGCAAGTTGATAAGCTGACCAATTCCCTTGTATCTGCCTTCATCACCAAATTGTGAAAGGTAACCATAGGGTTTATACAGGGCAAAATAGCGAAACATAAAATAATTAAGGTTGATAACGGAACTTAACTTGACAAATAACGTTAATAAAGGCGCCCACAACACAGGGAAATAACCAATGATAAAATTGTTAATAAAAATTTATATTTTTTTAAAATAAATTAATACTTTTAGTCCCTAAATTTAGGCATGATGTTTAAGAATGTTATATTATATTTTTGACAACGCTACCAAATAATTAAATCAATCATAAAATTCAACCATTAAATTCCTAATAACATGAGAGGGAAATCTACTTTAAATCGCATCTTGTTTGTAGTTTTGATTGCAACTGCCGCAATACCTGCGGTTGCTCAAATTACCCACACCGAAACATTTGATTTTGTGGGAACCGGAACCACTTGGCCAAACATTAATTTACCATTTGGCTGGCAACAGTTTAAAATTACTGCCGCTACCGACTCAGATAACGTATGGGAACGTATGAACAACACGGCCACCAATCCGGCCTGTACACCTCACACTTGGGGTTTGGGTGCAACTGGTAGTATGATGCGTTTTACATCAAAAACTTGTCAGGTTGCTGGATCACAATCTGCATTGGTATCACGTGCTTACGACTTTAGAGCGTATGCCGCTCCGGTTGCGACTGTTAGCTTTTGGATGTACCGCGATAATGGTGGTGCTGGAATTAACGATAATATTGCTGTTTATGTAAATAATGCTCCCAATTTAACTGGTGCAGTTTTACTTGGTGGCTCAGCTAACCCGTTAAATCGTCCTTGTGCATCAGCTCCTGCAGTAAGTTGTGCTTCTAATGCCTGGTTTCAATATACATACAATATTCCCTACACAGTTGGTTTAACCACCACTGTTAATACATATGTTATTTTGGTTGCAACAGGTTTGCAGGGTAACAACATGTACGTTGACGATTTTCAAATTATTACTTACCCGAACCAGCAGAACTACACCAACTCATCATTAAGTTATCAAAATACCAATGATGTAGCAAAAAATACTACCAACAACATGATTGTTGGAGCCAAAGTGGTGATGGATGGTGCTGGAACTCCATATGCAATAGACTCATTAACCTTTAATACAAACGGAACTACTTTGCCAACAGTTGCAACCGACTTTAACACTGCCAGGCTTTATTGGACTGGAAATTATAACAACTTTACACTCACAAATGCTATTTTGCTTTCTACAATTGCAGGGGTGCCTCCAGCAGCTCCTTATGCCACCAACCACTCATTTAGGCCACCAACTGCCGCTACCACAATTCCTGGAGGTGCGGCAATCGGTGCCAACAGTATCGTAGTTGCTTCTGCAGCGGGTATTATTGTAGGTAGCACCTTGTCGGGATCAGGTCTCGCAGCAATGACTAAAGTTGTGAGTATTTCAGGAACTACCATTTATATTTCAACCCCCACCACTGCTGCAATTGGTGCTGGTTCGGCAGTAACTGCAACCTTTTATATTGATAATGGCGACAATTATTTTTGGGTAACTTATGATGTTCCGCTTGCAGCAACCAGTGGAAATTACCTTGACGCTGACTTTTTATCAATTAAAGTAGCATTAACTACTTTTACACCAAGTACCCTAACACTTCCGGGCGCAAGGCAAATAGATGTGGCATATTGTGGTGGTAATCCACCTTTTTACAGTGTAGGAACATCGTGGCTTAGTGGTAGCTATACCAATAACGATTATGTGCGTAGCGTAATTATGCCTGGCTATGCTGCAGTTTATCCTCCTGGTATCAATAATATTTATAATACAGTTTGGGGAGCTCAAATACCAGCTTCATCTTGCACATTTCCCACTTGCCGTTTTGCATGTCACCCACCCGATTACGAAGCATTTAATCCTGCAATTGCCGGTAACACAGCTACAATAATGCCCGATAGTACATATAACATAAATGTTCAGGTTGGTACATGGGGAAGCGGAAACTATGTTGCCGCATGGATTGATTACAATAAAAATGGTTCGTTTGCCGACCCCGGAGAAAAGATTTTGCAATCCGCAAGTTTGTTGAGTTTAGGCTGGTCAAATGCAAACTTTACGGTACCAAGCGGGGCATTTATTGGCACTACAACATTGCGTGTTCGCGAAGTATATTTAGGTAGCAATATTGACCCATGCGCAAATGCAACGTATGGCGAAACCGAAGATTATAAGGTTACCATAATAACCCCATGCGCTGTTGCCGGATGGAAGGTTTGGCTTGGTTTTACCGATGATTGGTTTACTGCTACCAACTGGTGTGGCGGTGTACCAACTATAAATGATAATGCCCTGATACCAGGTGGTGGTGCCGCGGGTTACAAACGTCCTGTTATAAGAGGAGCCACTGGTGCTGTTTGCAAAAAATTAAGAATTGAAGGCACTGATACACTTTATTGCAACTCCTATCAGGGTGGTACATTAACATGTGCCGATTCCTTAAACATTGCTAATGCAACAGGTCGCTTAAGTGTTGTTTCTTCTTATGATGCAACTGCTGTAATTAGCAGCGCCAATTTGTACAACGCACTTTATACTATATTAAAACAATCAGTTGCCCGTCAAAAAGTGCAGTTGGTTTACTCGCGTACCGAGTTGCTTGCAAAAGGACTTGTAGCCGGTGATGTTATTGATCAGGTTATTTTTAACATAGCCAATAGGCAAAGTTTTAAAGGGATAAACACAACCAGCCCATACACTAACTTTAATATAAACTACTATTATACAAATCCCTCATTTTGCTATAGCACCACCACATACGCACCAAATGTGGTTGCAGGTGGAAATGTATATAGCGGAACGCTAAATACCGGTTCAATAACTTATAATACTGCTGGTCAGATTATAATTCCCTTAACAACTCCAATTACCTGGAGCGGGGTTAACAATAGTTTGGTAATTGAATTTTGTTATGACTTAACTGCTGTTGGAATAGGCACCGGAGCCGACCGTTTTGAACAAACGCAAACCCCTGGTTGCAACTCAACGATGGTGTGTCTTAATCCTGCCGGTGGTGCTCCTTCAGGATGTACAATGCCTGATGCTGCTCCACAATTGCGTTATATTACCAGCCAACGTCCTAACGTTACATACCACTACTATCGTCCATATAAAAAGTTTAATATTAGCGTAGGCGGTGCCACAGGTGGAGACTGGATTAACAATGGAAGTTTTGTTCCTAACTTAAGCCGTGTTACTATGGCAGCAAGCGCAGCACAAGCAATACGCGGAACAACAGCCACTACTTTTTATGACCTAACTATAAACAATACCTCAGCACCTGCTGCAGGTGTTACCATGAGTAATGATGTTACCGTTACCGACTCATTAAGGTTGACCAATGGTGCTTTAAAATTAAATACACGATTGCTCACTTTAAGTGTTCCTACCACCAATGCATTAACACGCTTAGCAGGATATCTTGTTAGCGAAAATCCACCCCCTACCTATGGCCGCTTAAAGTGGAATCATGCAAGCAATTATGCGCTGTACGAAATTCCGTTTGGAAATAGTGCTGGGATTTACATTCCATTTAGATACACACCAAGTGCAGGTACTAATGATATGACATATGCAACCTATGCAACCATTCCTGCCAATACACCAATACCTACAGGCGTTACACACATTAATGGATTTTATACAGGTACCAATAACTCTGCAAACATGGTTGACCGCTACTGGCAAATTGATAATGCCGGTACTGGCGGAACCGGTGATATGGAGTTTGCCTATGCCAATACCGAAATCCCTGCAAATGGTAATACCAACATAAGAGCGCAACACTGGACCAATGCACTTACCCGATGGGATGACCCCAATATGTTTATTGGACAAACAAACCCAATGACAGGGCCATCAACCTATAGTGCAAAATACAATGCCTCAAATCGCTTTGGGTCATGGGCACTTACCCGCGAAGCACAGCCGTTGCCAATTGACTTGTTAAGTTTTAATGCCCGCCCCGAAAAAGATAAAGTAAAAATCTACTGGAGCACAGCATCAGAGCATAACAACGATTACTTTACTGTTGAACGCACACTTAATGCAAGCGAGTATAGTTTTGTTGCTGATGTTAAGAGCAAAGGCAACAGCAACGCCTTGCAGGAGTATTATACGTATGATTATAAACCTGTTGTGGGTACACAGTACTATCGCTTAAAGCAAACCGACTTTGATGGTAAATACACCTACTCTAACTTAGTGCCTGTTACATTTGGCAAAGCCGATGAGTTTGAAATTGTTTCGGTGGCGAATAATAACAATGGTTCGCAAACTGTTTACTTCAAGTATGATTCAGATAGTAAAGTATCCTATAAACTGGTTGACATACTTGGTAAACTTGTTACCACCCAAACCGATGTGGATGCCTTTAATGGTGTAAACCAAATTGAACTTAAACATAATTTTGCATCAGGTGTTTACACGCTTATAATTTCTGACAGCAAACGGATGATTAGCCGTAAAATAGTGTACTGATAATAGTAATAAAATATAAAAAAGGCTGCCTCATTTTTGAGGCGGCCTTTTTTATTGGGAAAGGATTGCAATGCGGTGTCAGTTTTATTTTAAAACCAAGCGTGTGTACCGAAGTGCAGAAACAGGTTAATGCCTCAAATATTGGTTCTTCTAATATAAAAAACAACCTGTTTATTAAAAACATTAAAGGCCATTTAACCATATAGCATCCCGTATAATAGGGGTAGCTACGCGTACCAAAACTTATTAACACCATTTTTATTTGTCATTTGTTAGTTATAAATTTGACCCTTGCTGTAAGGAACAACCGCAAACCAAACTAAGCCCCACACCATACAGCAACTAACCATTTTAATTAACTTAAAACAAACACATATGACTAATTTGACACAAAAAATGTCAGCGAATCTTTATCGCTGGCTAACTGCAATTGCACTGGTTGCATTTTGCAGTTTTAATTCTAATGCGCAGATTACAGTTACGGGCTTTGCCAACACCACACCCGATTTGGCTGCATCGTACCTTACCATTGGCGACTGCATTACGGCATTAAACAACACCCTGCTTACCATGGAAGGGCCGGTAACATTTAACGTGCCTGCAGGCCATTCCGAAACACAGGTTTCCATGTTGGTTTTATCCAATTCGCTTAATCTGGATTTTCCAATTATTTTTCAGAAAACAGGCATTGGAGCCAACCCGTTAATAACCCGCACCGATGCAGGTTCAACAGCGCCATCAACTTTTGGCGGATTTGGCGATGGTGTTATCCGTCTTGACGGAAACAATGATATAACTTTTGACGGCATTGATCTTGCCACCTCAAACCAGGGAATTGAATATGGCTACTGGCTGCACAAGCCATCAGGCACTGATGCTTGCCAGAATATTACTATTAAGAATTGTACCATTGATATGACCCGCGGAACCAGTGTTTATGTATGCGGTATATATTCTTCAAACGGAACTGTTTCAACGAGTTCTGCTACTGGGGTAACTGTTACTGCCAACAGCGGCCGCACCGAAAACCTGCTGATTACAGGCAATACCATAACGGATGTTTTTTGCGCGGTAAATGCAAGAGGATATTCAACCGCGGCATTTTATGATCAGAATATTATTGTGGGTACATCAGGTTCAGGTAATGGAAACACATTTACAAACTATGGCGGAACCGGAACAGTTGCTGCTTATGGAGTTTATTTAATTTACCAGAATAACCCCGCCATTAACTACAACACAATTAATAATGCCGGGGGCGGGGGAACAGCTCATCCGAACGTACTTTATGGCGTGTTCTACTCGACCGTATCAGGTGTTGTTACCGGCAACAACAATAATATAACACTTAACAGTAGCGGCACTTCTGCAGTTCAAGGGCTGTATAACGCCAATTCGTGTACTTCGATAACTTTTAACAACAACACATTTTTTGCAGGTACTATTGCTGCAACAACTACCAGTTACCTTATTTATGCTAGTAGTACCACACCTGACGTAACAGTAAGCGGAAATTCAACTTCTGGAACTATTTCAAAGACAGGCGCATCGGGCTTGTTGTATGGCTATTACAATTTTGCTTCAGTTTCAACCGGCAGTTCACTTATTTCCTTTAACAATTTCTCCAATATTGTTCTTTCAGGAACTTCAGGATTTACCGGTATCAGGCAGGCAACCGGAAGCGGACATGCATCAACTGTAAACGCAAACACTATCTCTAATATCACCTGCCCGGGTTCTTTTATTGGAATTGAATTTACCTATAATTCCGGTGACTGTAACAATAATACTATTTTAAATATTACAGGCGGTGCTGGAGTTACCGGGATATTAGCCGGAAACAGTTCTAATTTATTAACTTCAAACATATATCAGAATAATATTAGCTCAATGAGTTCTACGGGAGCATCCACTGTAGCAGGTATTCAATCAGCAGCTTCAGGAACTGGAAGTGTTAATAATATTTATAAAAATATTATCTGCAGCTTGTCTGGGAGCAATGCTTCATCGTTAGTTTATGGCTTAAGCATTACTGCCGCAAAAACTGTGAATGCTTATAACAATCTTGTTGGCGGGCTCACTGCACCAAGCGCAACAGGAACCGATGCAGTAAGAGGAATTTCAATTACTAATACCACTACGCTGTCACCAATTAATATTAGCTACAATACTATTTACCTGAATGCAAGCGGTGCAGGTAACTTTGGTTCAAGCGGTATATTTCATACTACAAGCACTACAGCCACAACCTCTGACCTGACCTTGCGCAACAATATTATTTATAACAACAGTACCCCATCAGGCACCGGAGTAACTGCTGCTTACCGCAGAAGTTCAACTACTAATACAAATTACAATGCACTGTCAAACCGCAACCTGTTTTGGGGTGGTGCACCGGATGCGAATAATTTAATTTTTACAAACGGCACCAACCTGTATGACCAACTTGCCAACTACCAGGCATACATTGTTACACAGGACCAGAATTCAGTAACAGAAGATGTGCAGTGGGAAAGCACATCCTGCGGAGGTGTTGACTTCTTAAAGTATGACGATGCCACAGCAAGCGCAGCCGAAAGCGGAGCAGCAAACATTGCAGGAATTACTGCGGATGTAAACAATACCATCCGTCAGGGTAATGTAGGCTATTTAGGAACTGGTTCTGCACCTGATATTGGAGCATGGGAATTAGAAGGTGCACTGCCCGGTTGCGGAACTCCGGCTTTGGCAAATACGCTCACAACAAATGCAAATCCATGTAACAGTGCCAGTTTCACTTTGTCATTGGACCAGGCTTATGGTCTTGGATATACTTACCAGTGGCAGGAAGCCACAGCCGGTGCAGGCGGGCCTTACACTAATATTGGCGGAGCAAACGGTGCAACTTATATAACAAGCGCAAGTGTTACACACTGGTATCGCTGCGTGGTTACATGCGTTTCAAGTACTATAAGCACAATATCTGTTGAAGTGCAGGTAACCATTGCCACACCGCTTAACGGACCCTACACTATTGACAATACAGGTGGCGGTGACTATTTAACCTTTGCTGCTGCCATTGCAGATTTAAGCTGCCTTGGAGTAAGCGGCCCGGTTACGTTTAACGTAATTGCAGGGCAAACATTTGTGGAAGCAAGTAACCTGTTTTGCACTTTTACAGGAACCTCCACCAATACCATTACCTTTCAGCGTACAGGTGCGGGAGCTAATCCTAAAATACAGCGCATTGGTACTGCCGGAACAACAGATTATATTTTAAGATTAGTAGGAGTAGATTACTACACCTTTAACGGAATAGACTTTGAACAAACCGGAACATCAGCAACTGACTGGGTGGAGTATGGTGTACTCATTCAGAATGTCTCCGCTACCAATGGTTCGCAGTTTAATACATTTAAGAATGGTGTAATTACACTTGCCATTGGTAACGCCTCTTCCAATGGAGTGTATGTGCAGTCATCACCCACGCCAACAGCAGCATCAGGCACCAACAGCGACAATAAGTTTTTGAACATGGATGTGGGCTTCTGCAAAATAGGATATAACATTACCGGAGCTACAGCCACATTTAATGATAACAACAACGAAATAAACACCGAACTGGGCGGCACAAGTACCATACACGATATTGGCGATGGTATTGCAGCAGGTTCTACGTATGGCATATTTGCTTCTTACCAATCTAATTTAAAAATTAAGAATACCGATATTAGTAACGTATTAGGAACAAGCACCACATTGGTATATGGCATTACGCTGCAATCATCAGCATCAAACAGTGCCGATATTTCAGACAATACCATTATTGGCGTTAGCGGAGGAGGAACCAGTTACGGAATATATATTACTTCAGCCGCTACTGCTAACATTTATAACAATGAAGTAACTTCCATTTATACCGCAGGTTCAGCAAGCTCTGTTCGTGGTATATATGTAACTGCAACAGGCGTAACGTCTAATATTTATAACAACAAGGTTCACCTGATAAGTTCAACGGGTATAACAGGCACCACTGCTGCAGGTATTGATGTGGCAACCGGATTGGTGCACAATATTTACAATAACATGGTAAGCGATATAACAGCGCCATCATCTACCACCACCACAGGCGGTACACGCGGTATATCCGTATCAGGTGGTTCAACTGGAGGTGTGGTAAGCATTTATTACAACTCCGTTTACCTTAACGATGTGGGTGCCGTGGCAGGTTATACATCGGCAGGTATTCATAACAGCAGCGCAACCCCTACACTTGACATCAGAAACAATGTGATTGAAAATGTGAGTGATGTTACCACCGGAACCCTCGCTGTAGCGTTTTGGAAAACTGCCGCTACTGATAACGTAAGCCCAAACTGTAACAACAACCTGTATTATGCAGGAACCCCATCTGCCAAAAACCTGATATATTATGATGGTACCAATAGCATACAAACCATACCGGCCTATCAGGGGGTTGGAGCAATTGCGCCTGCCGAAACAGTAACGCAAACCGAAGATGTAACCTGGCAACCCATTCTAAATGGTGTATTGAGACCTGATGCAGTAATTCCAACTGTTATAGAAGGCGGTGCACAGGTAATAGCCGGTTACGCCACCGATTTTGAAGCCGATACCAGAAACATTACAAACCCCGATATAGGTGCCGATGAAGGTACATTTACCATATACGTACCTCCCGTGCCCGACTGTGCTACCTACGATGCACCAGCCAATGGCGCAACTGATATTTGTTCTTATGGAACAGTTGTCTTAGACTGGACTGCTGCCATTACAGGCGGTCCGGTAACACTTGGTTATGATGTTTACTTTGGAACATCACCTACACCACCGTTTATAACAAATGTGACGGTTACCAATTATTCCCCGACAGGCCTACTGCCAAACACTACCTACTATTGGCAAATAGTTCCTAAAAACGGAACTGGTGATGCTACAGGATGTGCAACCTGGTCGTTTACTACTATTAATGCCGTTCTTACAACAGCCAATGGCGATACACGTTGCGGTCCCGGTACTGTAAATTTAACTGCGACAGGTGCAGGAACATTTAACTGGTACACGGCAGCATCAGGTGGAAGCCCCGTTGCAACAGGTTCGCCTTACAGCCCAAGTGTTGTTGGCACAACCAACTATTGGGTTTCGGCAAGTGATGGAGGAACTAATGGCAATGTAGGCCCTTTAAATAGTTCTATTGGCGCAGGTGCAAGTTCAACAATTGTTATTGGAACCCAACAATTATTTTTTGATGTATTAGCTCCATCAATGACTATTAATACAGTTACTATTTATCCTACTGCCACAATTGGTTCATCCTTTACCATTGTAATTCAAAACTCTTCTGCCGTTCAGGTATATAGCTCTGGTCCAATTTTAACCACTGTTACCAGTGCAGGAGGTACGGTTCCGCAAGTAGTTACTTTAAATGCAACACTTCCTGCAGGCACAGGTTACCGTTTTGGATTTAGTACAAATCCCGGGATGTGGAGAAACAGTGCTGGTGCAGTTTATTCATATACTCTTCCGGGAGTTGTTAGTATTACTGGAAACAGTTTTGATGTTAACTATTATTACTTCTTTTATAACTGGAGCGTAAGCACAGGCTGCGAAAGCCCTCGTACCATGGTTACTGCTACGGTTGAAACTCCTGCTACTGCCAACGCCAACAGCGACCAGGCAGTTTGCGCAGGTTCAACGGCTACTATGGCCGGCAGCTTTGGCGGAAGCGCCACATCAGCTACATGGAGCACTACCGGTGACGGAAACTTTAATAATGCTTCGCTGATGAATGCTATTTATACACCCGGCCCTAATGACATCAGCAACGGCTCGGTGGTATTAACACTTACTACCGATGATCCTGCCGGAATTTGTAATGCTGCAAGTGATAACATGACATTAACCATTAATCCAACACCCGTTGTAACCGGAACACCAACCGATGTTTCATGTTACGGTTCCTCTGACGGCTCCATTGATATTACCATTTCAGGCGGCACTGCACCTGTTAACTGCGCCTGGACAGGACCCACATTCTCAGCAATTGTAGTTCCTAAAACACCGGCTCATCCATATTTCGGAGTAGGCAGTGGATCAGGCTGGGAAATTGACGGAGTGGAAGGCAAAGAACTGACACTTGTAAGAGGTGTTACTTATACATTTGCAATTAATGCTCCCGGTCATCCTTTCTATATTTCAACAGATCCTGACGGTGCCGGAGCGGGTGAAGTGACTTCAGGTGTAACAGGCAGCCAAACTGATTTTGGAATTCTAACCTTTACACCCAATGTTGGCCATCCCAATCTGTTGTACTACCAATGCTACGCTCACTTAAACATGGGCTGGAAAATAAATATTGTTGATGGCATTACCAATTGCGATTTAACAGGATTAATGCCTGGTAATTATTCTGTAATTGTTACTGATGCAAATGGCTGTACCGATACCGATTCATACGCTATAAATGAGCCGGCCGGTATTGTTTATTATGCCGACACCGATGGCGATACCTATGGTGATGCATCCAACACTACTCTTGGCGGATGTACTCCTCCTTCGGGCTATGTAACCAATGATGACGATTGCAACGATGCAGTTGCCACCATTTATCCCGGTGCACCCGAAATTTGCAACGATGGCATTGACCAGGATTGCAATGGCAGTGATGTAACAACAGCTCCGGCACAACCCTCAGTAATAAGCGGAGCGCCATTGGATGTGTGTCCTCCGGCAACAGGTATTAATTTGTCAGTAACCAACGATCCCAATGTTGCTACTTATGTATGGGCAACAGGCCCCGGTACCACAGGTGTAACATTTAATCCACCATCATCTACAAATACCCAAACAATTGATTTAGGTGCATCCACCAACTCAACGTATGGCATCAGAGTAACAGCGTTTAACGCTTGTGGTTCATCACCGTATCGCAGCGTATCCATCCGCAGAGCGGTATCCACACCTGCTGCAGTAAGTGGCCCAACCACCGTATGTGCACTAGGTACGTATGGATACTCAACCGGAGCAGTAACGGGTGCAACAAGTTACTTATGGAGCGGCCCAGTAGGAACAATGTTTGACGGCAGCAACCCAACACCCTATACAACTGTAAGCAACAGCGTAACAGCCACCTTGCCTGCCGGCTTTACCAGCGGCACAATAGGGGTAGCAGCACAGGTAGCGTGTTTTACAAGTACCGTTAAAACCCTTGTCATATCAGCCACACCTGCAGTAATAGGAATTATGACAGGTGCAACTACTGTTTGCCCCAATACGGCTTATGTTTACTCAGTTCCATTAAATGCTGCAGTAGCTACTTATAACTGGACATTGCCGGTTGGCGCTTCGGGTTCATCAACTACAAATAGTATTACAGTAACGTATGGAGCTACAGTAACTTCATCTAACATTTGTGTAACAGGCACCAGCATTTGCGGATCAACAACTGCTGCACGTTGCATGACTACCAATGGTGGTTCGCCTGCACGCCCGGCAAGTATAACCGGCCCGCAAAACGGATTGTGCGGACAAACAGTATTGTACACATGCCCTGCAGTACCAGGAGCAACAGCATACACATGGTCAACAACGGCTGGTGGTACCATAAACAGTGGTCAGGGAACAAATGGAATAAACATTACCTATCCATCATTTACAAACACGCCAGCAAAAACACTTTGTGTGGTATCAAGCAATGCTTGCGGAACTTCTGCTTCACGGTGTATTACACTTAATGGGTCTCCAAATTCACCGGCAGGTATTACAGCAAGCCCAACAAGTTGGTGCGATGGCGCTACTGGAATTACATTTACAGCAAACCTAACAGGCGTTACAGGAAGCTACGTGCTTAACTGGACTTATCCGGGTGCAACCGTAGCCACATACTCAAGTGGAGGAGGTAACTCAACCACATTAATTTTAGATTGGGTAGATAACAGCGGAGTGGTTGGAGTTATAGCATCCAATGCATGTGGAAGCGGTTCGCGCAACGTAACATTTGGCAGCACCTGCCGCCAGGGCGAAGTTGTAGCAGTTAACAACAACTTTACGGTTTATCCAAACCCTACAAGCAGTGTGTTTAATGTTGAGTTTACTTCAACCTCAAACCAGGATGTTGTAATTGCCATGTTTGACTTAGCCGGTAAAGTAATTTACACACAAAGTGTAAACACACTTGAAGGATTAAATAATCAAACCATAGATGTTACGCAATTTGCCAAAGGCATGTATCTTCTAACGCTTAAAACTTCAGAAGGAACCTACCAGCAAAAGGTTTCGGTTGAATAACTCTTGTTAAATAGTAATTTTAAAAGAGGCTGTCTCAAAAGGACAGCTTCTTTTTTTGTTAGATAACAAAGCTGAGATTAGTCCTTATCGCTATTTTTTACCTTTGCGCCAATGACAACTGCCGAAATATTACAAAAACTCGAATCGCTTGAACACCGCTATCACGAAATAGGGGTGCAAATGAGCGACCCCAATGCCACAGCCGACATGAAAAAGTTTTTGGCATTAAGCAAATCGTACAAAGATTTGCAGGAAGTGGTTCAGGCCTACGATAAGTACAAATCCATATTAAAAAATTACGATGGCGCATACCATATTTTAAACACCGAAAAAGATGCCGAGCTTAAGCAAATGGCCAAAGAAGAACTTGAAACGCTTGAAGTTGATAAACAAAAGTTAGAAGATGAAATACGCATAATGCTGGTGCCAAAAGACCCGGTTGATGAGCGCAATGCCACACTTGAAATACGTGCTGGAACAGGTGGTGATGAGGCCAGCATTTTTGCAGGCGACCTTATGCGCATGTACACACGCTATTGCGAAAAACGAGGTTGGAAAGTAGATGTGGTTGACACAAGCGATGGCACTGCAGGCGGATACAAAGAAGTGGTGTTGGAAATAACAGGCGATGGAGTGTATGGAACTTTAAAATACGAAAGCGGTGTGCATCGCGTGCAGCGTGTACCCGAAACCGAAACAATGGGGCGCGTGCATACCTCGGCAGCCAGCGTAGTGGTATTACCCGAAGCCGATGATGTGGATGTGGTAATAAACCCTGCCGATTTGGAATACCAGACATCACGAAGCAGCGGGGCGGGCGGACAAAACGTAAATAAAGTTGAAACAAAGGTGCAGCTTACCCACAAGCCCAGTGGTATTGTAGTAACTTGTCAAATAGAACGCTCGCAGCACGGCAACCGCGAACGGGCACTGAATATGCTGCGCACCAAGTTGTATGAAATAGAATTTAAAAAACACAACGATGAAATTGCCAGCAAACGCAAAACAATGGTAGCTACAGGTGACCGTTCGGCAAAAATCCGGACTTACAACTATGCGCAAAGCCGCGTTACCGACCACCGCATTGGGCTTTCAACATATAACTTACCTGTTTTTATGAATGGCGACATTCAGGATTTTATTGATGCATTGCAACTGGCCGAAAATGCTGAGAAAATGAAAGAAGCATCATTGGCATAATAAAATAGTACCAATTTCAAATTACACGCAAAAAAAATGACCTATTCTGAATTGATTGCCGAGATAAAAAGAAAAAAGTCATTTCTGTGCATTGGCCTGGATACGGATATTACCAAAATTCCCAACCATCTTTTATCCTTTGATGACCCTGTTTTTGAATTTAACAAACAGATAATTGATGCCACAAAAGATTTTTGCGTTGCCTACAAACCCAACATTGCTTTTTACGAGTGCAATGGCCCGCAGGGCTGGGAAAGTTTGCGCAAAACGCTTGATTACATCCCCAAAAACATTTTTACCATTGCCGATGCCAAGCGGGGTGATATTGGCAACACCAGCACCATGTATGCTAAAACTTTTTTTCAGCAATACAATTTTAACTCGGTAACTGTGGCTCCTTATATGGGAAGTGATAGCGTAAAACCTTTTTTAGAATTTAAAAACAAATGGGTTATACTATTGGCACTTACCAGTAATCCGGGTGCGCAGGATTTTCAAAAATCAGAAATAAGAAGTAAGAACAAAGAGGAAAGAAATGAGATGCTGTTTGAGCAAGTATTAAAAACATCATCGCAGTGGGGAAACGAGCAAAATATGATGTATGTGGTAGGAGCCACACGTGCCGAAATGTTTAAACAGGTAAGAGCAATTGTACCCAACCATTTTTTGCTGGTACCCGGCATTGGCGCTCAGGGTGGCGATTTAAAGGAAGTATGTAAATACGGGCTTAACAAAAACTGTGGGTTGCTAATAAACGCATCGCGAAGCATTATTTATGCAGGTAATGATACAGGCTTTGCCGATAAAGCCGGTGCCGAGGCTCAACGTTTGCAACAACAGATGGAAGAGCTATTGCAGTTGATATAGGTGTTAAATAATTTCCTGCATCTTACTCTGTAGACAAACGCAATACCTATTGATAAATAATCTTTAACATCCGTTTAGTTGCCTCTCCGTTTAAAGTGAGGGTATTCCGATATGTAAGTGAGGCCGCCACATGCGAGAATCATACTGTCAAAACAAAGAAATGTCATGTCATATACGCGGATGAACATGTAAGATGCAAGAATGGCAATGTCACATGCACCGTTGGCAGTGTCAATTTGAAGAAATGAACTGTAACATTGGAAAACGAACCAGACACTTACATAATTGCAACTGTCAAATTCAAAAAATGCTACTAAACTTCCATGAATTAAGGTGTAATTAACAAGAATGATACATGCACACGCAACAATGGCAGTGTAAGCTCGCATGCAATTCATTTTCAGAGTAAAACACATTACCCTAACTGCCAATAGAATCTCTTTTTTTCAGCCGATTCAAGCCCTTATGCGTTTATTTTTTACTTTCGCCCCTCAATTTTTTAAAATCAATAATTATATATGAACAATTTAGTTTATGCAGTGCCTGCTTTTGGTGTATTGGCACTTATTTACACTTTTATTAAAGCATCGTGGGTTAGCAAACAGGAAGCCGGAGAACAAAATATGCAGGAACTTGCCGGCCACGTGGCTGCAGGTGCCATGGCATTTTTAAAAGCAGAATGGAAAATCCTGTCTTACTTTGCCATTATAGCCGCATTGCTGCTGGCATACTCAGGTACGTTATCCGGCACACCAGAACATCCGGTACACTCAAGTCCCATTATTGCCATTGCTTTTTTAATTGGCGCAGTTTTTTCGGCCATTGCCGGATATATAGGCATGCGCATTGCCACCAAAGCCAACGTACGCACTGCCCATGCTGCCAAAACAAGTTTAGCCAAAGCATTACAGGTTTCGTTTACGGGCGGAAGCGTAATGGGACTTGGAGTAGCTGGTTTGGCTGTGCTTGGTTTGGGTTCATTGTTTATTGTGTTTTATCAAATGTTTGTTCCGGCTGGTGCTGCCATTAATGGTGTAGAAATGAAAAAGGCCATTGAGGTGCTTGCAGGTTTTTCGCTGGGTGCCGAAAGTATTGCACTATTTGCCCGTGTTGGTGGAGGTATTTACACCAAAGCTGCCGATGTGGGTGCCGACCTTGTTGGAAAAGTTGAAGCAGGAATACCCGAAGATGACCCCCGTAATCCTGCAACCATTGCCGATAACGTGGGTGATAATGTAGGTGACGTAGCAGGCATGGGTGCCGATTTATTTGGCTCTTATGTTGCAACCATTCTTGCAACCATGGTATTGGGTCAGGAGATAGATGCTTCGGGCGACAAATTTGGAGGACTTTCACCCATTTTGTTACCGATGCTTATTGCAGGTTTAGGAATTGTTTTTTCGATTGTAGGAACATGGTTTGTAAAGATTAAAAAAGAAGAAGACAGTGTGCAAAATGCATTAAACATGGGCAACTGGTCGTCAATAATACTTACTGCTATTGGTTGTTATTTTTTAGTTAACTGGATGTTGCCCGAAAAACTAAGCATTCGTGGTTTTGAATTTACACCCATGAATGTTTATCTGGCTATAATTGTTGGGTTGGTTGTGGGCACACTCATGAGCATTATTACCGAATATTATACTGCTATAGGCAAACGCCCTGTGCTTTCAATTGTAAAACAAAGTTCAACGGGTCATGCAACCAATATTATTGGTGGTCTTTCTGTGGGTATGGAGTCAACAGCCGTTCCAATGCTTGTGCTTGCAGGTGGTATTTATATGTCGTATTCATTTGCCGGATTATACGGAGTTGCAATTGCTGCTGCCGGTATGATGGCCACCACTGCCATGCAGTTAGCCATAGATGCATTTGGCCCCATTGCTGATAATGCAGGAGGAATTGCAGAGATGAGCCAACTACCAAAAGAAGTTCGTCATCGTACAGATAATTTAGATGCAGTTGGCAACACTACAGCTGCAACAGGAAAAGGATTTGCTATTGCATCGGCAGCACTAACATCACTTGCATTATTTGCTGCATTTGTTGGTATAGCAGGCATTTCACACATTGATATTTACAAAGCCAACGTACTTGCAGGATTATTTGTAGGTGCAATGATTCCGTTTATTTTTTCATCACTTGCTATTGCAGCGGTAGGTCGTGCTGCCATGGCCATGGTGCAGGAAGTGCGCAGGCAGTTTAGAGAAATACCCGGCATTATGGAATACAAAGGCCGCCCCGAGTACGAAAAGTGTGTAGCTATTTCAACCGAAGCTTCTATTAAAGAAATGATTGCTCCCGGTGCCATTGCATTAATTGTTCCCGTCTTGACGGGGTTTGCTTTTGGTCCGGAAGTACTGGGAGGATTGCTTGCCGGTGTAACAGTTAGTGGTGTGTTGATGGGCATGTTTCAAAGCAATGCAGGTGGTGCATGGGATAATGCTAAAAAATCATTTGAAAAAGGAGTTGATATTAATGGACAGATTTATTACAAAGGTTCTGACCCACACAAAGCATCGGTAACAGGTGATACGGTTGGCGATCCGTTTAAAGATACATCTGGCCCATCCATGAATATTCTTATCAAGTTAATGAGTATTGTGTCATTAATTATTGCTCCGCATATTGCAAACATTGGTAAAGACACAAACACCGAAGCAGTTGCAACTCACGCAAATTCTATTGTGGAAAATGCTACACCTGATATAGATATTGCTACCATGCAAGGCTCTTATATTTTTGATCAGGATCATTCGTTTGCAAATTTTTCGGTTGGGCATTTTTTAACCACAGCAAGCGGAACATTAACTATTGATACAGGTTATATAGCTTTATCACCTGATCTTGCAACAAGCGTGGTTTTTGTACAGCTTAACCCGGCATCAATAAACACTGGTATTGCTGATAGAGATAAAAGCCTTGCAGGTGCCGATTTTTTGGATGCAATAAAATATCCTGCCATTACATTTAAATCATCAAGCTTGCGCAAAACAGAAGGCGGAAAGTATAAGTACGTAGCTGTAGGCGAACTAACTGTTAAGGGCATTACCAAGCCGGCCGAAATTCCATTTAATTACATAGGCTCGGTAATGAACGAGTATGCAAAAAACAATGTACATGGTTTTGCCGGTGAGTTTACATTTAATCGTTCAGACTATCAGCTTGGCGATAATAACCCAATTGTAAAAGACGCGATTACCGTTACATTTTCAGTGGAAGCATACAAGTAAATTTTCCTGAGTGTAAAAAAACTAAAGACACAATAAAAAAGCGGAACAATTTTTTGTTCCGCTTTTTTATTTAGAAATAAAATTCTTGGTAAAAAGTAAACTAAAGCTTAACCACTTTTTCAGTAAACGTTTTGTCGTTAGTGGTCATTTTTACAAAATAGTTGCCAGCACCTATTTCAGCAATTTTTATTTCATGCTTGCCGGCTAAGTCACTTCCATCAAAAATTGTTTTAACTTTTCGTCCAGTCACATCAAACAATTCAATAATTAGGGGAGATGCGTTTGATAAAGTATATTCAATATTTAAATCGCCTTTGGCAGGATTAGGAGATATTTTAAAACCCGAAATGCCCGATGCTATTTCATCAACACTTACAGGTGAAACATAAATTACCTGTGCAGATGTAGATGCGCATGTTCCATTTGAAACGGTAAGCGTTACTGTAAAGTATCCGCCACTGGTGTATGTGTGTGTAGGAAATGCTGCGCTGCTTGTGCTGCCATCTCCAAAGTCCCACAGGTAACCTGTAACGCCTGGTGTGTAATTCAAAAACCCAAATGTATTATTACCTGATGGTACATATAAAAAACTTGCACTAAGTGGTGCACCGGGTTGTTGCGTAAGTGTTACCGGCACAGCCACCACATTGTTGGTTTCGTCTTCTTCAATAAAATGGTTAAACGGATCTACATGCACCACAATATAATAGTTCCCATCGCAAATATTAGGCACATTTATTACTTGCCCAAATCCTGAACTATAAATATCATACCTGCCTGTAAAAAGTCCCTGTCCGTTTGCGCCACATCCTGTAACTGAGCCTAAATTAAGATTAGGAATATTTGCGTTGGTAATTACCTGGCCATGGCTCATGCAAATGCTGTCTTGAGAGTTGCAGTCGCCCATATTTACCAGGCAATATCCTGTTTTAATTGATGAGCCAACTATGGGCCATGTAAGCGGGTCGGGGTTGGTGGTTGGTATGCGCAATGCAAACTGAAAAAAATCTTCGGCATGAACGTGTCCGTGCCCGGGATGAAAACTTTGGTTGCCTGCCGGATAATCGGTGTATGTCATGGTTCCATTTGCATTTTTATGATACACGCGCTCATTCACTCTTTCTTTTGGATAACTTCCGTTAGGACATTGTACCGTAGTACAGGGCACAGGCAACGTATCACAATAGCAACTTCCGGTGGGTTTCATTTCAAGCGGGCCATGGCCAATATCAATTATCGCATTAGGAAAATCAATTTGTCCGGGTGCTTCATTCCATCCATCGCGCAATACAACGTGTGAGCAAATTAAATCAGGAAATAAATCACAATCGTTCAGTGATGCATTTGCACACACACAACCCGAAGCATTGGTGGTGGAACAAATTAAACTGCTTGATGCGGGATCGGGTGGAGGGTTTGGTGAAAAGTTTATTGAAACAGATTGGAATGTACCTGTAGAGGTTGGAAACTCATCCAATACCGTTAAAACCCAGGTGCCGTTAGGATTGCTATTGTCATTCAAAAGATTTAGTGATTGGTCGGGAATATACTGCCCGGTAAAAGGAGCAACACCATTTATAATATTGCCGGCAGCTCCATCCATTCTAAAAACCGTATTGGTATAATTAGCTCCTGAGTTGCCATTGTGTAACGATAGCACAATGGTGTTTCCTTGCGGAGTTGTAAGCGAAATTTTCAAATCACTTACCCATGTGTGAGTTAGGGATAATGAAACTTCGGATAATCCGAAAATAGGATTCATCATGGCTGGCATACCGGTTACCGTAACCGGAATTTGAACGCTTACATTATCAGGTATTGGCACCGATGGGCCTGTGTAGTTAAACGATTGTGCATGGGTGGCTAATGCGCAAATGGTTAGCAAAAAAAATGTTGTTAGTTTTTTCATGTACTGTAATATTTAGAGGTTGATTGAGTAAAAGTATAAAATACTTTGAATAAAAATAGGACGGCTTAATTTATGGGTAAACCAATCCACCTGATTTAATACCCATACTTTTCTTTCCACAATGATTTTAAATAATTTCTAAGTTCATTTTCGCGGGCATTATTGTTTGGGTTATAAAAAGTTGTACCACTTATTTTTTCGGGAAGAAATTCCATAGCCACAAAATTGTTTTCGAATTGATGCGCATACATATAATTTTTTCCATAGCCAAGTTCTTTCATAAGTGATGTTGGTGCATTGCGTATGTGCAGTGGCACGGGCAGGTCGCCTAGTTCATCCACCTTTGCAAGTGCATCTTCAATGGCCATGTAGCTTGCATTACTTTTTGCCGAGCAGGCTAAGTATATGGCAGTTTGCGATAAAATTATTCTGCACTCAGGATACCCAATTTTATTTACGGCATCAAAGCATGCATTGGCCATTAATAAAGCATTGGGATTGGCATTGCCAATATCTTCACTTGCAAGTATTACCATTCTGCGTGCAATAAACAAAGGGTCTTCGCCACCTTTAATCATACGTGCAAGCCAGTAAACTGCAGCATTAGGGTCGCTGCCGCGCATTGATTTTATAAATGCTGAAATAATATCGTAATGCTGTTCGCCACTTTTATCATACAATGCAATTTTTTGCTGAATGGTTTTTTCAACCATTGCGTTGTCAATTGTAACCGCATTGTTTATTTCATTGCCCTGCACCACTATTTCAAGCAGGTTTAACAATTTGCGTGCATCACCACCTGACAGGCGCAGCAATGCTTCATGCTCTTTTATTTCAATGTTTTTGGTTTTTAGCAACTCATCATTTTTTAAGGCATTATTTATTATAAACAATAAATTTTGCTTGCTTAATGGTTTAAGTACATATACCTGGCAGCGCGAAAGCAAAGGGGAAATTACTTCAAAAGACGGGTTCTCTGTGGTTGCACCAATTAGTGTTACAATTCCTTTTTCTACTGCACCAAGCAACGAGTCTTGTTGTGATTTGCTAAACCGGTGTATTTCATCAATAAATAAAATGGGCTGTTGTTTGGTTGATGAAAGATTTTCTTTTGCTTTTTCAATTACCTCGCGCACATCTTTTACTCCGCTGTTAATAGCACTCAACACAAAAAATTCGCGACCAAGTTCGTGTGCAATAATATTAGCCAGTGTGGTTTTTCCTACCCCGGGTGGTCCCCATAAAATAAGCGAAGGAATGTTTCTGCCAATAATTGATTTATGCAAAATGCTGTCTGCGCCTACCAGGTGTTCTTGTCCCGTGTATTGAAGCAGGGTGGTTGGGCGCATGCGTTCGGCAAGTGGAAACATGTAGTTGTATTAAAAAATGTATTGTTAAAATCAGGTCGAAGTAACACGGTAAAGCTAAACATTGTTGAAGTATTAATCAGGTGTATGAACGATTAATGTAATGGGTTTAACTTTAAACATGAGTTTTAAAAACACGTTATAAATAATCACTGTTGTCCGATTAAATAGAAAAGATTCCTCGACTTCGCATGGAATGACAGGTTACGCAGAGGTGCGATGATAGAGGGTGGCTTACTTTTGGGCGAAGCCCAAAAGTAAGCCACCCTCTACCATCCAAAATTCTAAATGCTTGTCATTCCGAGCGAAGTCGAGGAATCTAAACTTAAAAAGTAAAATTTTGGCCGGACAATGGTGATAAATAATAAAAAAAAAACCAAATCGTACGATTTGGTTTTAAAATTTCAAGTCTTAAAAAAATTTATTCTACGTGTCCGGTTTTAAAAAACAGTTCAACCACACATCCGTTTTCCGAAAAAATAATTTGGTCGGCAAGATGTTTCATTAAAAATACGCCCCTGCCAGTTGGTTTTTCTATGTTTTCGGGTGCAGTGGGGTCAGGTAGGTTGTAATAGTCAAAGCCTGGCCCTTGGTCGCGAATGGTAAATGATATGGTGTCTTCTTCAAGTTCATACCCAACTTTAACTTTTCTATTGGGGTCATATTTATTGCCATGTTGTATGGCGTTATTAACAGCCTCTGTAACGGCTACCAAAATATTTCCGTAGGCGTCTTCGTGTATATTATGCTCAGCGCGCAAGTCATCAATCAGTTTTTCAATAATGTTGATGCTCTCGGGCCGAGAGTCAATTTCGAGGGCGGAAGTGTTTTTTTGTACGTGCATGATGCAATTAGTTTTGTAAACTTTGAAAGTATGAATTTACGAGGTTTTTATAATAAGGATTCAAACTTGGAGGAACAGTTTTTAACAATTCTGTTTCCTTTTCTTTTAACTTTTTATACTGTTCAAAAGCGGCAGGGTTTCGTGAAAATTGGTCTTTTGCTTCCTCTGCCTTACGTTGTTCATCCTGCTCTCTTTCACGTTGTGCGTTCTCTGCTTCAAGCAATCTTGTTAGTATTTCTTGCTGTCTGTTTAGGGTTTCCTGGGTTATTCTTTTGTTTACAATATCGCGTTCGTTCTGTTCCATTTTATCAGCCACTTGCCCCAAGTTACCGAGTGAACCTTTGCCATCTTTATTCTCTTGTTGATTGAGTTGGTTAAGCTCATTGCGTATGGCTTCCTGCTGTGCGGCCATGCGCGCAAGTTCTTCGCTCATGCCCTGCTGACCCTTGCCGTTTTTTTGCATTCCTTCCATTTTTCCTTTCATTTTTCCCATTTGCTCCGAAAGTTGTTTTTGCAGTGCTTTTAATTTGGCAGCCGATGGACTTGGCTTGCCTTTGCCCGGTTTCTTACAACTTCCGTTGCCCTGTTTTTGCTGCTGGCTTTGCATCTGCATTTGTTCAAGCGCTTCGTTTAATAATAATGCAAGGTTGTTTGCCGATGTCATTACATATTGTTGTTCGCTGCGCGCTAAGGGCACTTGCCTGTCTTGCAAATGCGCCACCGATTTTTCGATGCTCGAATTTATTTTTCCTACTTCGGTGTTTACGGTGTTGCTTATTTGTACCACACGTTTGCTTAGCGCGAATAATGAGTCTTCAATAATTTTTACATCCTCTGATAATTTTTTTTGTCGCTGTCCCATTTTTACATATTGCGGATTATTTACATCAACCGATTTTAAATCCTGCATCAGTGCTTCCTGGTCAAACGAAAAACGGATTAAGTTTTCAAGCAAATAACGTAATGATGCCATGTCTTCTTCGGCTTGTTCCTGTTCTTCCTGTGCCTGTTGCTGTTTCATTTTGTTGCTCATGCTTTCCATTTTTTCTCCTGCACTTTTTTGCGATTTGGATGCTTTTGATTTTTTGTTTTCGCCCAGTTCCTGTTCGCTTTGCTGCATGTCCTGGTCTATATCTTTTTGCTCCTGTTCAGTATTAGCCAACTCTTGCGGAAACTCAAGGTCTTTGTTTTTCTTGTCCATTTCCTGCAAATCTTTTTTCAGTTCATCAAACTCTTTGCTTAATTCATTTTGTTTTTGTTGCAACTCTTTGTTGTCGGCATTTTTTTCTAACGATTTTTCAGAAAGATTTTTTTGCTCCTGCGCCAGCTTATCTAATTTTTCAATGGCTTCTTTAGTTTTTTGTTCCAATTCAAGTTGCTTAAATAATTCAAGTGTTCGGTCAAGCTGCTTCTCCATGTCTTTGGTCGACATTTTCATTTTCTCCAAAGCATCCTGCACTTTTTGTTTATCTAACTGCGACATCAATTGCTCCAATTGTTTCATCAACTCTTTTAGTTCGGGGCTTTGTAATTTGTCAAACAACTCCTGTATCTGCTGTTGCTTTTCGGCTACCTGACTGTCTTTATTATACTCGTTTTGTTTGGCAGCGCTTTTTTCCTGTTCCGATTTTATTTCGTTAAGTTTTTGTTCAAGTTCTTTTTGTTGATTCAATAAATCTTCAATTCGTTTTTTGTCTTCGTAGTCGGCATTTTTTTTCTCCAGCAATTTGCGGGCTGTTTCGGTAATTTGCTTTTGAAGTTTGTTGGCTTCTTTTAAACTTTCTGATAAATCTTTTTTAATCTCATTATTGCTTTTGTCAGTGCTTTGTGCAAGTTCTTTTAATGTAGGTGCTTTAAAAATTTGTGTTTGTGATCGTGCAGATTTGGGGCCAGTTACCCCATCATTATCCCACACTTCAAAATAATATTCTAATTGCTCACCAGCTTGTATGCCAATGGTGCTTGCATCCCAGTAATGAAAAAATTCGTTTTGCGTTACGCTTTTATTTAAAGCAATGCTTTGTGTTTGTAGTTTATCGCTTCGGTTCAATGTATCCTTTTCATCTTTCAAAAAACGATAAGAGAAAACAAGTCGTGAAAAACCATAATCGTCTTTAACCAATCCTCTGAAATAGATTCGTTGGGTTGTTACCGAATCATTTTGCTGGTCAACATTAATTATAGGATACTGGTCTAGAATTACATTGATACTGTAACGCATGGTATCCTTACTATTTAAAAATGCATTTGATGTTGCAACAGCATACGAATTGTTTTGCATAAACGATTTGCTGTAGGCAAAATCATTTTCGTTTTGCTTGGAAAGAATAATTGAAGTGTCAGAAAAAATAAACGAAAGCCTGTCGGTATTTTCTGTTTTAAAATTCCATTTAACTTTTGTTCCTGCTGGAATTAAAATATCGCCCGTGTTTTTTAATTTTTCGTTTTGCTTTTGCAGATACGATGGATAAACCAAATCAACATCAAAGTTTAAAACAACCGGATTAGGCACGGCCAACAGTTCATATTCTTTAGAATTAAAACCATCGGCAGTAAATTCAAACTCGGTGTTTTTCATCACATGATGAAACGTGTAGGTGAAATTTAATTTATCCTGTTTATCTAATTTAAACTGGCGGTCGCCTGATTTAATATAAACCTGATCGGGAATTTCATCGCCTTCCAATTTTACGTTTACTGTAAAATCTTCCTGCTGAATAACTTTTAAATCGCTGTTTAAAATCACAAAACGGAAAGGTGCCGGTTTTTCATAAGCTGTGTTATGATGCAACAATCTTCCGGTGCTTTCTTTTATAAGACTTGGTGCTGCAAAAAGCAAAATAAAAAACACAGCCAGTGGAATTAATGCATACGGTAAATATTTCTTGTTGCGGTTTAAATCAATGGCATTGGTAAATGAAACAGGCCGCAGCTCATTTGTTTTTTGCTCAATGCTTGCTGCAATTAACTCGTTGCTGGTTTGTCCGGCAAGTTCGTTTAGCTGAAGTGTGTTTAACAACTTGTCTTTTACGTTTGGAAAATGGTCACCAATAATTTGTGATGCCTGCTCATGCGAAATAACTTTTCCTAATCTGAACATTTTTAAAAGAGGAATAATAAATAAGCGGGTGATGACAACAGCATTGATTAAAATAAAAGCGTAAAACAAACCTGTTCGCACACGCGTTCCAAACCATGCAAAATGCTCGAGCAATGCAACACTTAAATAAAAGATAACTGTAATGCCTGTAGCATATATTGCACCGCGCATTAATTGGTTGCGGTAATACTTGCGTATAAAAGCGTCAAGTTTTTGTAGTAAGATGTTATATCCTGAACTCATTTTTATAAACTTAAATTATACAACGCAGATTTAATGATTTAGTTATTGCTTTATTCTGGGAAACCTGCCTTGTAAATTTTGTGAGATAAAACTACAAAAAAAGAAAGTGAAAAAAGTGTTAAGGTTTTATTTCAACGAATAACGAATCCTTTACCAATATACAAATCGTTAATTCAAGAAATTATTTGTTTGAGCTGTTTATTTTAATACCCTTTCTTGTGCCTTGCAAAAACACCCAGCGGCAATTTTTGAAGCGTGGTGCTTTGTAAAAATATTTCACCCGTTTCGCGTTTTATGTTTTTGTCAAAGTACTGGTCTAAAATATTGTCAAGTATCATGCTCGAAAAACCAAGTGAGTACGTGTTAAGAATTAAAAAATGCTTTTCGTCAAGCAACTGTGCAACCATACGCATCATTTCATTTATTTCATTTTCCAGTTTCCAGCTTTCGCCATTGGGGCCGTGTCCATAAGCAGGAGGGTCTAATATAATGCCGTGATATTTTTTTCCACGTTTTATTTCGCGCTTTACAAATGTCATAGCATCTTCAACCAACCAACGGATGTTATCAAGTTTTGAAAGTTCCATATTTTCTTTTGCCCACGACACCACCTGCTTTATCGAATCAAGATGAATAACATCAGCACCTGCTGTTTTTGCCGCCAATGATGCTGCACCTGTATAAGCAAATAGATTTAAAATCTTCGGTTGTTCAACTGAAATGTCTCGCACCGCATCATAAATAAAATCCCAATTAACCGCCTGTTCAGGAAAAACGCCCACGTGTTTAAACGAAGTTAGAGCCAATCGAAGCGTTATATTTCGGATTTCGGATTTCGAATTTCGGATTTGATAACTCATGTTCCACCTATCAGGCATTTCCTTAAACTTTTTCCAATTGCCCGATGAACTGTTTTTAGGAACAAACTTTACATGCGCTTTTTTTTCCCATTCTTTATCTGAAAGTTTTTTGTTCCATACGGCCTGTGGCTCAGGTCGAATAGTAATGTATTGGCCAAAGCGCTCAAGTTTTTCAAAGTGGCCTGTATCTATAAGTTCGTAATCGTGAAAATGGGTGGGGGTTAGTAAGTGCATGGGGGCAAAGGTAAGTCGTAGATGTATTTCGATGAGTATAAAATTACAAATAGGCTCGTAACTTTATATTGGTTCTTCCGTAAAACTTTATCTATAATTCTAATAAAACGATAATGCAAACCACATTAACACCTGTTGCATCAAAAAAAACTGTAATAGCCGAACCGCTTAAATTACTGTTGGTTGACGATATTCCGGAAAACCTACTTACACTCGAAAGTATTTTAGAAAGTGATGATCGTATTTTAATAAAAGCCTTTTCGGGTAACGAAGCATTAAAGCTATTGATGGAAGAACAGATAGATTTAATTTTACTGGATATTCAAATGCCTGAGATGGATGGAGTAGAGGTGGCTCAACTTCTAAGGGTAAATTCAAAAACGAAACACATACCCATCATATTTGTGTCGGCAATAGCTCGTAGCGAGCGTCCATCGTTTGATATTTTTGAAACAGGCACCTATGAATTTATTCCAAAACCACTTGATATCGATGAAACCAATAAAATAGTATCGCTTTTCGAAAATATGTGCCGCTTGCGCAGATTAAATCTACAGCAACAAAAAACCATAAATAAATTAGAAGACCATCTCGATAAATTCGTTTACATCCTGTCGCATGATTTATATGCTCCTGTACGTGCAATTGAAAATTTAATAACATGGCTTGAAGAAGATTTAAAGGAGAATATAAATGCCGAAGCGCAGGAAAACATGGCTCTTCTGAAAAACCGGATAGCGCGTTTGCAATTGTTGCTTAACGGATTACTGGAATATGGCCGAGCCGGAAAAAATGCTGCACCAAAGGAAAGCATAGATCTGAAAACAGTGCTTGAAGAAACTTTAGAAGACATACAAGAAAAGAACGGCTTTATAGTTCATTTACCTGCCGACTTGCCGAAAATGAAAACCGAAAAAAATAAAATACAAAAGGTTTTTGTTGAGTTATTTAAAAATGCTTTTATTCATCATAAAGAAAAAACAGGAACCATATCACTTGAATGCAAAAAAATTGATAATGGCTATGAGTTTACAGTTACTGATGACGGGCCGGGAATAAAACCACAACAAATGCAGGTAGTGTTTGACATTTTTCAAACATTACAGCCCAAGGATAATGTTCAAACAGCAGGTGTTGGATTATCCATTGTTAAAAAAATAGTGGAAGACCGTGGAGGTAGGGTTTGGATAAATCCTACATACACCAATGGCACACAGATAAAGTTTCTGTGGGTTGAATAATTTTTTTAATAAAGAAGGCGTTTGGTTGAAACTCCAAACGCCTTCTTTAATTTGATAATTGCTGCTTTTACTCCATTATTACCCGTTTAACAAAAACATCTTCATTAAACGATTTTACTTTTAAGAGGTATATACCGGGCGTTAAATTATCGCGGTACATTTTTATTTCAGATGATACTACACTTATATCTTTAACTTTTTTACCAAGAATATTATACAATTCGATTTTTAAATTCTGCAAATCAGTTTCTTCAGGAATAAGAAGTGTGGTATAATCCGTAAATGGGTTTGGCTGAACGCTGAAATGATTTTCATCAGCCATTAAATTCCCATTAGCTTCGCGACAGTTAATAGTAAGTACAACCGATTGTGAAATTTTCTGACAACCGTTTGCTGTTTCAACCACACGGTAATTGCCGGCCTGTGTTGCACTAAACGTTTGGTTGGTTGCGCCTGCAATGTTAGTTGAACCTTTTTGCCACTGATAAGTTACACCGGCAAACGTGTTTGCAGTGTATAACATATTTTGCCCAGCACACATGGTTTGTGGTGCCGATGGATTTATAGTTGCTGTTGGATTATTAGTAACAACCAAAACCGATGCTGCTGATGTTGCTGAGCAAACACCGCCTTGTGTAACATGCACTGTGTAGTTGCCACCATTTGCAGTTGCATACGATACATTAGTTGCTCCTGCAATTGCCACATTGTTTTTTAACCATTGGTACGTGTAATTGTAGCCGGTGTTGGCAGTAAATGTTGCAGCTTGTCCCTCGCAAATTGTGGTGGTGCCGGCCGGTGTAGATGTTGCCGTAACGGGAACAATGTTTACAGTGGTTGCTTGCGCAGAAAGTGAACTTCCGCATGACGAATTGATAAACACCGTGTATGAACCTGCGGCAGTTGCGTTATATGTTGCATTGGTTGCACCGGCAATATCAACGGTATTAAGTTTCCACTGATAAGTATAACCGGGGCCTGAAGTTGCATTAAGAACAGCCGTTGCACCACTGCAAATATCAACCGATGGCGAAGGAGAAATAGTTGCAGTTATAGATGAAGCAGAAACAACAATTGCATTGCTTGTAGTATTTCCGCATGTTGCACTTACGGCACATGTATAAGAACCAGATGCAGTAGCGGTGTATGTATTTTGTGTGGCACCTGAAATATTTACATTATTTAATTTCCATTGAAATAAATAGCCCGGTATTGGGTTGCTTACGGCAAGCACCACCGAACCGCCTGGACAAAATGTGGGAGGCCCGTTGGCAACAATTACCGCAGGCACTGATGTTGCATTAACAACATCAACAGTATAGTTTGTCATTTTGGTACAACCGTTTGCTGTTTGTGCAATACGATATTTTCCGGCTGTGGTAGCAGTGTATGTTTGATTTGTAGCACCGGGTATGTTGGTGCTGTTTTTCTGCCATTGAAATGTACAGCCAGCAAATGTGTTTGAAGTAATATCAACAGAACCCGGACTGCAAAATGTAAGAGGTGTGCTTGTTGTCATTGCAGGGTTTGGATTATTCACAACAGTAATAACAAGCGAGTTTGAATTTCCCGGGCAGGCAATGCCTTGTATGTTGCAATAATAAGTGCCTGCATTTCCGGTAAGAAAACTGGATGCCGTGTAGCCCGCTTGTGCAACATTATTTTTATACCATTGGTAGGTTATACCTGCACCTGTTACAGCATTTAATGTAATTGCAGAACCATTACAAACAGCCAGCGGGCCTGATGCCGTAATTACTGCCGCCTGGTTTACCGTAATATTTGCTGTAGCAAAATTTGTACACACACCATCACTATACGTATAGGTTATAGTGTGAGTGCCTACGCCCGCTGTAGCGGGATTAAAATTTCCACCGCTTACACCGTTTCCACTGTACGTTCCTCCGGAAGGTGAACCACCCGTTAAAGCAAACGATGCAGCATTAGAGCAAACATTGCTAAACGGATTTAGCGTTACAGATAAATTGCATTGCTTAACAATTTTAAATTGGTCAAAAACATTTGGATTGGGCAATGCATTATCAATAAGTTTTGCAACAAGCGAATCACCATTTATATCAATTACCATCGAACCATACGTTGCACTAGAATATGAATACATTGCAGAATGAGGCCAACTGGTTTGCGTTCCTTCGATCACACCTGAAATTCCGCACACGGTGTACACGGTTCCTTTATAATTATTAGTTGTGTTTTTTATATAGGGAGTTGCCACTGCGCCACTTCCTGCATCCACCTGATTGGCTGCTGTAAAAGAGGCTTCGTCACCAGTATGATTTTTGATAAAGTATGTACGCTCGTAATTATGGCTGTGTCCGCTTAATACCAAATCTACATTATACTGTTCAAGTATTGGAACAAAATTTTGGCGCATTTCTATATGCTGCGCTTCTGTATCTGAGTTATGGCTTCCCATTGTATAAGGAGGGTGGTGGAAATACACCACTTTCCATTTTTGAGTGGCAGTAGCCAAATCACTTTGTAACCAGGTCATCATGGCTCCGCCATTTACCCTGAACGATGCCGTAGTAGTTTCTAAAACCACAAAGTGAATGTTGTTATAATTATATGAATAGTATGCTTCAGTTCCTGACGCTACACCACCCGCCTCAGCATTAGCCGGTAAAGTAAACATATCAAAATAAGGCCCGGTTTGTGTGCTTGCATTTGATGCCGATGGGCCATCTACATCATGATTTCCTGCAGCAGGATACACAACAGTTTGCTTTAATATTTTTTCCATGTGATTGCTGAATACGTTATTCTGATATTCAGCATCGGTGCCATAGCTGTACGCATTATCACCAAGCCATAACATTAAATCGGTGTAGGTGCTTCCTGTATAATTATAGTATGCATCACGCACCTGGTTTTGTTCGGCTGTGTTTGTACCCATATCACCCAATACCCAAATGCGGGTATTCTTTGCAGTATTAGCTGTGGGAGGAGTTACAAAAAAGTTTTCGGTTGAATTATTTTGAATAGTATCTGTAGAAGTTGCAACAGCATAATAATATTTTGTGTTTGGTGAAAGTCCGGTAAGTTGTAACACGTGTTCAGTTACCGAAGAAATGTTGTAAGCCGAATTTGTAAAAACACCAGCAGAAGTTCCATAAACAATTTTCGAATCGCAATTATTGTTTGTTCTCCACCTTACATAAATACTTGTTGGAGTGGCAAGCTGTAAATAGGCACCGCGTGTAATAACGGGAGGGGCAGCAGCAACGCCAATCAGTTCAAGATTAAAACTTAAATCAGAACTAGCGGCAACAAACTGGTGCATTTCAACTGCAATTAGGTTATTGCCATTTGCAAAAGCCGAAGTGAGTAATGAAATTGTTTGTGCTGTGTTTCCATCATCAGGAGCATCGGCTGCAGCAGGAGATAAATATGTAATTGTACCTGCAGGCATATTGGAACGAAAAACCTCCACACCATTTACATAAACCACTGCACCATCATCACGTTTTATATTTAACGTAAAACCTGTAAATGCATTTACGTTTGTAATGTTTATCGCCTGACGGAAATAAGTAGTCATGTATTTATTTGACGAACTGGGGCCATAACTTACAACGGTAGCTTCGCCACCATCACCATATCCAAGTTCTGAATTTCCTGTAGCCCAACTCACATCGTTAAATGATGTGGCAGTCCATGCTGTTCCCTGGTCGGTGCCGTTATCCAGATATTTCCAGGCTGAACCATAGGGAACAATGGTTTGGTCAGCTTTCACGGCAAGTGTAACTAACGCAAAAAGTAGGGTAAGTAATCGAGTCATTTTTATCTGTTTTTAATTTGTGGCGAATATACAGGCACTGTTAGCGCTTAGCAAGGTAATTTTGGTTAAAAATTTGATGAATTTATCAGAGTATTTCGGCTACCGTAAACGTGCTTCCGCCAACAATGATTAAATCATCAAACGAAGCGTTTTTTTTTGCTTCTTTTAACGCCCTTTTTACGCTTGCATAAACTGTGCCTGTTAATCCCGCTTTTTGTGCTGTTTTTTGGAGTAAAGAAGCACTTATAGCCCTTGGAATATTGGCCGCACAGAAATAGTATTTTGCCTCTTGAGGAAGCAGCTTCAAAACAGGCTCAATGTCCTTATCAGCAACCATGCCTAACACAAAATGGATATTTCTTTTTTCTAAACTTTTTATTTGGTGAACGAGGTGTTTTATTCCGTCAAAATTATGTCCGGTATCGGCAATAGTTAATGGTTTTTTTGAAAGTACCTGCCAGCGTCCGGCAAAACCTGTTAATGAATTTACATTTTCAATACCATCTCTTACTGCTTCATCAGCAATTTTTATTTTTTGCTTACGCAGAATTTCAATTGCCATGAAAAGTGTTTGTAGATTTTTTATTTGATAGTTTCCGGCAAGCGGAGATAAAATTGTTTTGTGCAATATTTTATTTTTCCGGTAAACATCAAAGTGCATTTTGTCAAAATGAAAATTTGTATCAACCACGCTGTAATTTTTATCGGCAAAATAAATTTTTGAATTTTCCTTTTTTGCTTTTGCTTTAAACACTTTTGCAACTTGCTTTTGTGTTTCGCCTATTACAACTGGAACATTTTTTTTTATAATGCCTGCTTTTTCTCCTGCAATTTTTTGTAATGTATTTCCGAGCAAGTTCATGTGGTCATAACTGATATTAGTAATTACCGAAAGCATTGGAGAAATAATATTTGTTGAATCCAATCGTCCTCCCAATCCAACTTCAATTACTGCAATATCTACTTTTTGTTTTTTGAAATAATCAAATGCAAGCGCAACTGTCCACTCAAAAAAGGATGGTTGTAATTTGTCAAAATGTTTTTGGTGTTTTGTTACAAACGCAGCAACATGCTTTTCGGAAATCATTTTGCCGTTTACACGAATGCGTTCTCTAAAATCTTTTAAATGCGGGGATGTAAACAATCCTGTTTTGTAACCTGCACTTTGCAAAACGGCAGCAAGTAAATTGGATGTGGAGCCTTTGCCATTTGTTCCGCCAACATGAATGGTTTTAAAATTTTTGTGAGGATGTTTTAATATTTTATCAAGAGCAATACTATTATCCAAATTAGCTTTATACGCAGCCGCACCAATGCGGTGGAACATCGGCAACTGTTTAAATAAATAATCGAGAGTTTGTTTATATGTCACTGTACTAAAAACACAAAGGTAATAGTACCCACCTGCTCTTCAACTCCAGCAGGGCTTTGGCTAAACTTAGCTTTAAAAGCAGCTTCTTTCGCTTTGCGAAATAAATTAGAACTTGTGGTAGTAGAACCGCGTGCACCCGGTTGCGCATCAATTACGTTTCCGTATTTATCTACTTTAATTGACACAACCACTTTCCCCGTCTCCTGTGAATTGTCAAATAACGATGGCCGTAAACGAACATTTCTTCCTGATAAATCATAACTAAATCCGGGTCCTGTTCCGCTTCCTTTTCCGGGGCCGCTTCCATCACCTTCGCCACCACCACTGCCGTTTCCGCCATTGCCCTGACCTTTGCCATAATATTTTGCATCAGGGTTTCCATCCTTTGAACCCTGGTCGCCTGTGCCTGATGATGCGTTTCCTTGTGATGTTGCATTGTTCCGTTTGCCGGGATAAAGTGCAGCCACGTTTACCTTTGGTACGGTGGGTTCAATTTTCTTTTTCTTGTCAGGAGTTACAACTGCTTTGTCGTTTTTCTTTTTTTCTTTCTTTTCTTTTTTCTGTTCTAATGTTGCTGTTTCTTCCGTTTCCTGCGTAGCATAATTTTGTTCTTTAACCTGTTCTGATGTTTGAGGTGTGGGTTGCACAACAGGGTTTTCAGAAACAACTTCGGCTTGTGGTTGAATGTATCCTGTGGATATTTCTACAAAACCCAAATTAGAACTCTCGGCACCCCCACCTCCGCCAAACGGTGGGATTTTTGTTGACATTACAAAATACCAAAGCAGAAAAAGAATCACACCGTGAATAAAAAGTGTGAGGAGTAAAGAATTTCTGCGGATGGCAATGGTCATTTGAATGATTTACGATTTTGGATTTACGATTTAAGTATAGAACTATAAACCATGAACCAAAAACTATTTAACTGTATTTGTTGCAAGCACCATTTTAATTTTATTGCGAGCGCCAATGTCGAGCAAGTCAACCAGGCCTTGCACCTGCACAGCTTTATCAACTTTTAAAATTGCTGTTGGGTCTTCTTGCCCTGCCAGCGCAGTTAAGATTGCGCTCTCTAAATTTTCAAACGAAACCATGTCACTGTTTACGGCATATTGCAAATCTGCAGTTACCGATACAGTTACAGGATGTTTCATTGCTGGCTTGCTTGTTTTTGCATTGGGCAATAATAGTTTCAGCACATTGGGCGTTGCCATGGTAGATGTGATAAGAAAAAACAACAACAAAAAAAACATAATGTCGTTGAGCGAACCCACAAACACTTCGCCTGTTTGTTTGTTTCTGCGTCTTAAATTTAAAGCCATATTTAAATTATTTGGCCCCCTAACCCTCAAAGGGGGAAGAAAGCAAAAATGTTTTTAATTTATTTTAAGTATCATGCATGTATATTCCTATTCCCCCTTTGGGGGTTAGGGGGCTTTTTATTTTTTCACTGGTTCTTCGAGAAGGTCAATAAAATCAACAGCGTTAATTTCCATTTTGTTTACAGCGCGGTCAACCAATGCAATTAAGTAATGATAACCCGCATAGGCAGCAACTCCAATCAATAACCCTGCTGCGCTGGTAATCATCTTTACATACAATCCACCTGAAATGGTATCAATCTGTAAACTGTTTTCTAACGAAATCTGATAGAATATTTTTATTACACCGAAAATAGTTCCAAGAAAACCAAACATGGGAGCAATACCGGCAATCACACCAAGAAAACTTAAATTTTTTTCCATCTTATAAATTTCAAGCTTGCCTACGTTTTCAATACTCGATTCGATATCACGAACAGGTTTTCCCAACCGCAACAAACCCTTTTCAATCATGCGCGCTACTGGGCTATTGGTGTTTTTGCACAATGATTTTGCAGCATCAATATTTCCGCTGTGCACAAAATCTTTTATCTGGTTCATAAAATTGCCGTCAATGCGTGATGACTTACGAATAGTAAAAAACCGTTCGAAAAAAATATACAATGCGGCCAGTGATAGCAGCCCAAGTGGAATCATTATGGGGCCGCCTTTCAATACCAGTTCAAGCAACGACATGCTTTGTTCAGTTGGTGCAGGGGAGGCAGTTGTTAGTTGCGCAGCACTGTCGGCCGTGGTTTGCATAATTTGCAATAGTAAACTCATATTGGATTTACGATTTTAGATTTATTGAGCGAAGCGAAATCCCGAATACTTTCGGGACGATTTGTTGTGTACGAATTACGAATTTGCGAATCGCTTTTTCCATTCATTATTCACATTCTTCAGATAGTAAAAGTAGTTGTGTGCTATATGTGGTTTTTTAATGGGCTGAACGATTGTACACAGAAGTTTGTTGAAAACGAAAACACAACAATTTTATTTTACAGCTTGAATATTTATCTATAAAACAATAGTTTGTTAATTCGTTTAACACTTTGCCAAAGTTTTTACACTTTTGTCAATCAAATGAAAATAGGTTTATTCTGCGGTTCGTTTAACCCTGTGCATAGCGGGCACATGATTATTGCTAACTATATGGTCGAGTTTACAGACCTCGATCAGGTGTGGATGGTGGTTTCACCACACAATCCGTTAAAACCAGCTGTCGAATTGATAAACGATTATCAGCGCCTTAAACTTGTTCAGCTGGCAATTGACGGTCACAAAAAAATTAAAGCATCTGATGTTGAATTTGCTTTACCTAAACCATCTTACACACTAAATACATTAAATTATTTAGCAGAAAATTACAAACAGCACACCTTTGTTCTTATTATTGGCAGCGACAATCTTGACTTGTTTGATAAATGGAAAGACCATGACAAAATTCTCAGCAACTATGAGTTGTATGTTTATCCGCGACTAAACTCAACAGTAAATAAATACACGCAAAATAAAAACGTAAAAATAATTGATGCGCCTGTGGTTGAAATTTCTTCAACCTTTATCCGCAATTCGATTAAGCAAAAAAAAGACGTGCGGCATTTTTTGCCACTAAGGGTGTTTGAGTATGTAGATGATTTGGGGTTGTATGAAAAATAATGTGGTTTACTTTGATAGGATGCCTGTTTCATACAGCGACATAATTTTTTTTGCGGTATAAAATTGTAAAAACAATTTTATACCGGTTTTAGAAAAGGACTTACCATCATTTTTAAGTTTTGCAAAATTGGCCTCATTCACAACTCGCCTTACAGCAAAATCATAATAGCGTTTTGGGTAAGTGCGTTTAAAGTCGCGGTCGCGGTCGGTGGCTGTGTTCCAGGTTATGTTATGTGTTTGAATGTTTTCAACCTCGGCAAATAAAGGAGTGCCTTTAATGGGATAAGCAACTGTTATGGTAAAATGATCGGGAAGCGAATCTTTTAAATGAAAAATAGTTTCTTCAATATCGGCCTTTGTTTCGCCCGGATATCCAAGCATTATAAACGTACCGGCTTCAATCCCATACTTTTTAGTAAGCTTAATCATTTGACGCACTTGCATAACATCCACCCGCCTGTCCATTGCATCTATTATTTTTTGCGAGCCCGATTCAGAGCCTATCCATATTCTGAAGCACCCGGATGATTTTAGCAATTTGATTACCTCTTCATTCATCCTGTCGGCACGCGAAATGCACTCATATTTTATTTTTAGATTTCTTTTTGTTATCTCATCATTAAATTCGGCAAGCCATTTATGACTTATGGTAAATACATCATCCACAAACCAAAATGTTTTGTTGTCATAATTGCTCAAAAGCATTTCAAGTTCTTCGGCCACTTTTTTTGCCGACCTTCTTCGGTAACTTTGACCATAAACAGCACGGCTGCACCACTTACACGAGTATGGGCATCCACGTTGTGTTGATACAGAAATGGTGCTTTCGCCATGAAAATTGTTCCAGGTGTCAAGATATTTTTGAAGATTGATGCTTTGTCTGTCAGGCAATGGCAAAGTATCAATGTCTTTGATTTTTGTGCGTTCAGGTGTTTGCACAAGTTTGTTTTCCTTGTTTATAAAAGCAATTCCATTTACAGCAGTAAAATCAGAAGCGGGCTTGTTTAATTCGCTCAAAAGCTGAAGCATGGTTTCTTCCCCTTCGCCAGCAACTATAAAATCAGCACCACTGTTTAAATACTCAGTCATGTTATAGGTTACATCGGGTCCGCCAAAAATTATTTTGCAGTGTTGTAATTCTTCGTTTTTGCGAATCCATTTTACCAACTGTAAAATATTCAGTTTGGTCATAAGGTTAACATAAAAAGCAATTACATCAGGTGATGTTGTTAGCAGATTTTTTTTAAAAGTGTCGCGGTCAGAAAAAGTGGAATCAAATATTTCGGTTTTTATGTCATGCTGTTTTAAATATGCCGAAATATAAAGTATGCCCAACGGTGGATAAGGCCGCATAATTTTTTGCTCCTTTTCGTCTTCTGAAATAAAATAACCGTGTGTTAGCAGTACTTTCATTTTTGTTTAAAATCAATTAAGTAATGATCGGATATGTTGGCGAGAAAAGAAAATGAATTGAGTTTTTTTTCAGCAGTGGTTAATAATTTTTTCAACCAATTTCTTTTTTCAACCAAAGGTTCCATAAATGGTGGAGGTATTGCAATGCCAACAGGTATTTGATTAACGGGTGTAAAAAATTTTTTAAAACATTTTTTGAAACTGGCCGGAGAGTAATACCATGTGTTTACCACAGTATCCTGTACCATAACCGAAACAGGTTGGCTTTTTAATCGCCTTAAAGCATTAGAGAAATTTAGTTTAACCAAAAAATAAATTATTTCCCAAGCGCAAACAGGAGGCATTAATACTGCCACTACATGCCCGTTAGGATTTAGCAAATTGGCAAATGTGTTTTCCAGTTTGGTAAGTTTTTCGGGCGAAATGCAGTTAAGCCCTCCAAAGTTTGAAAAAATTACATCAAATTTTTGAGTAATTGAATCAAGTTTTTCGAAGCCACAAACCATAAATACAGCTTTATTGGTATTGTTGCTTGCCATTTGCTTTTGGTTTGCGGCATCAATCATTTTTTCAGAAATATCGGTAGCTAAAACGGTATGCCCAAGGTGCGACATAAACAATGCATCTTCGCCAGTTCCGCAATTTATTTCCAGGATGTGAAGAGGAGCAGTAAAATTTTCAGATAAATGTTTCCATACAACATTGCGTTGTTGCCGTGCAGTAAACAGGTTTGTGAATTTATTATCGTACGATTTTGCAGCCGAATCAAATTGCGCTTCCATGTGTAGGGAGTAATTAAAAGGCTGGTTTTTTTGTTTGATGCATGAGCGGATAAAACAGAATTAAAAAGGATTTATTGAAATACCTTTTAATGCGCCCTCATTTTTTGCCGCCTTATAATTTTTCCGGTAAAGTGGTAAGGTACAGCAGCAATTTTTTTTAACTGAATAATAGAAACCTTTTTGGGATGCATGATTAAATTTTTTAATTCCGACAGGCCCTGCCTTGTTCTATAATTTTTGTGTACAAAGCGGTGAAGCTGTTTATAAAAACCGGGTGAGTAGGTGTTTTTAAACATCAGTTTCAGTTCGTCTGAATCAGTCCAGTTGAATTTTGTTTTTAAGTCATCTTTTACTTTTTCAAAAAACCGTGTACCGGGTAGCGGATACGAAACAGAAATTCCAATGTCATCGGGTAGCAAATCATTAAGCATTTTAATGGTAAGCTTAATGTCGGTTATGGTTTCGCCCAAATACCCAAATTGCAAAAAGAAAGCCGGTTTAATACTGTGTTTTTTTAACAACCGTGTTGCCTCATAAATTTGTTCTACAGTGGTGCCTTTGTCCATGGCATCTAAAATTTTTTGCGAGCCGCTTTCGGCACCCACCCACACGGTTTCGCAGCCGGCACGCCCAAGTGCTTTTATGTTTTCTTCCTGCAAAAGCAAATCAACGCGGCATTGTATTTTAAACCTAATTTTTATTTCCTCTTTCTCCAGTTCATTAGCAAATTCATTTATCCATCCGGGTTTTAAGCCAAAAATGTCATCGCAAAACCAAATGTGATTAAAATCGGTAATGCTCTTTAAATATTTTATTTCGGCAACTACATGTTTTGGCGAGCGCGAATTATACCTGTTACCATAAATTGGTTTTGCGCACCAGTTGCATTTAAAAGGACAGCCTCTTGTTGTATTCAGATTAATTGAAAAGTAGCCCGAACTTTTTTTCCAGGTACGTTTATACATATCGGTATCAACTAAATCCCATGCCGGCAATGGCAGCGAGTCAAGTTCTTTTAATACGTTGCGTTGAGGTGTTGAAATCATTTTTTGAGACCGTAAAAAACGCAACCCGTCAATTGTTTCAAAATCGGTGTCAAGGTTTTTTATTCTCTCTGTTAATTCAACCAATGTATTTTCACCTTCACCCACAATTATAAAATCGGCACCTGCCAATAGGTATTGCTCACTATGATCGGTGCTGTCGCTGCTGGAAACGATAACAGTACAATTGTTTTTTTTTGCCACGCCAATCATTTGTATTGCGGCTTCGCGCATATTGGTAAGACACATTTTGGTCAGGTAATTAAATCCATCATCATAAATAACCAAAACGTTTGGCAAAAACGTTTTTATTTTTTTTTCAATATCCACAGGGTTATTTTCAAACATCGAATCCCATAACTCAACATTAAAATTTTTAGTACGAAGTACTGCTGCCGCCTGTATAGTAGCTAAGGGTGCATAAGGCTGTTGTAACTTCCACTGTTTGGCATCCAAACGCAAAAAATAAGAATGGGTAAAAAGTACATTCATGCCTTATAATTTATTTAGAAAGTTTGAAGCCGGTAACTGCTTCAAACTTTTGCAACCCGTTTTCAAGCAATGATAATGTTTTATGCTGAAAATGGTTTGGGTGATACTTTGACACTTCTCTGGATGAACGTATCGAGTTTTCAAAATCTATTTTCGAATTTTTGCTGTACTTGTTTTTCCAAAAATAATTTGTGAAACGCTGGCACGTTATATCAAGCACATTTCCTGCCTTGTTCGAAAATATTTTTTCAATAAAATTTTTTATTGGATGTTTTAATTTGGTTACATCCCTTTCTTTATAACTTATAACTGCATTTGGAAAATAATCGAGCGCCCATTTATTCTCCACCAAAAATTCTTCGTAAAGGCGCACATTGTACATGGGCAAAAGTGTTACCAGTTCAATGGCAGTAAACAGATTTTGGTCAGGAATGGATAAGTTTTTTTCGGTAATAAAATAGTTAAGGCAAAAATATTTGTGTGAGTTGAGCAGAAAAACTTTTTTATAAAAAATAAGCAACGTACGACAAAGCCATAAACGTTCAGGTGATGTGATAACAAAAAAATCAAGGTCAGAGTCGGCTTGCATTACTCCTTTTGAAAGCGACCCCGAAATGAAAACACCCCTAACAAAAGGAAAAGCAGAAATTAACTTTGAATATCTTTTGGCAGCAGGCATTATTTTTTCGGCACGTTGGTTTCCAAGTTTTCGGTACTCAATTACATGATGCGTTTTTTGAATAAGGTAACAGAACCCATCCGAAAAAATCAAATTGTTATTAAGCAAATCATCCAATGCGGTTTTTAACTCATCATTTTTAAATGCATACCGGCAAAAGCGTTCAATTTCAACTTTGGTAAGCGGATGCCTGAAAATATTAAAATACACCAGCGTGCGAATAATTTCGCTTTGGGCAGGGGTAAGAAATTTTTTCTTTAAGGTGGTTTGCGCGGTTACTTCCATAAATACGATTCAAATGTAACCAAAACAGCAATCAGGTATAAAAATGATTTCTGAACAAGAAAAATAAGCCCATTAATGGATGTAAAAACCTCCATTTATCTCTCAAAATAAGTAAAAATAAAAATATCGGAGTTTTGCTTGTAGTGTGGCCTAAATTTTTACATTTGTCGTCCCAAATAAAAAAACAAATACACATGATTATTGTACCCATTAAAGACAATGAGCCAATTGACAAGGCGCTTAAAAAATTTAAAAAGAAATTTGAGAAAACCGGTGTTGTAAAAGAATTACGTGCACGCCAGGCTTATGAAAAGCCATCGGTAACACGCAGAACGATTGTTAAAAAAGCGGTTCACCGCACATCGTTGCAGCGCGAGGCATTGGGCGAAATGTAATTTTTAACATCCGTTGTTTAATAAGAAGTTAAATAACCGGTCTTTTTAAAATTTTTGTAGCATTGGCGCGTTTACTTTTACAGTAAACATTTTGCAATGCCGTTTCAAAAATTTCTTCGTTACTTACAGTTCGAAAAAAGATATTCACCCCATACATTAACTGCTTATGGCAATGACCTTAAGCAGTTTTTTCTTTTTATAGAAAAAACCTACCAGGTAAATGAGCCGGGCGAAATAACACACTTTTATGTGCGCAGTTGGATGGTTTCGCTAATAGAATCTAAGGTGGATTCGCGGTCGGTAAATCGTAAAATTTCAACGCTTAAATCGTTTTTCAAATTCCTTTTGCGCAGCAAGGAGATTGCGCATAATCCGATGCAAAAAATTATTTCGCCAAAGGTTGCCAAAAAACTTCCTTCGTTTGTAAATGCATCCAACATGGATTTGCTTTTAGATGGTGAGCATTTTGATACTGATTTTAATGGCATTCGCGATAAGCTTATCATTAATATGTTTTACCAAACCGGCATGCGTGTTTCCGAGTTGGTTGAGTTGAAAGAAACCGACATTGACTTAATAAATTTATCGGTAAATGTTTTGGGTAAGCGCAATAAAGTGCGCATGATACCCATTACATTTGAAATGAAAAGAAACCTGGAGGCATACCATGAAGAAAAAAACAAGCGAACGGAAAGGGTAAAAGGTGAAGCACCTGTTTTTATTAAAGAAAACGGAAACAAAATTACCCGTGGCTATGTTTACCGTATAGTGAAACAGCATTTAACCAAAGTTACCACCTTGCAAAAGCGCAGTCCGCATGTATTGCGCCACACCTTTGCCACGCAAATGCTTAATAACGGTGCCGAAATAAATGCTGTAAAAGAAATACTTGGCCATGCCAGCCTTGCAGCCACACAGGTTTATACCCATAACACCATTGATAAACTAAAAAATATTTATAAACAGGCTCACCCCAAGGCTTAAATGTTATGTATATTTACCGTACTATAAAAAACTTTTTTATTTGAACTAACCTATACCACACCATTTACGTACACCGTTTTATAACTGCTCACAGTAAGTGGTTAGCGTTCTTTTATCATCCCGCATCAAGGTAAAACTCAAAGAACAGGGTTAACGCGGGAACCCGTTGTCTTTGGAAAAAAAATATAAGAGTATGAATATTAAAGTGCAATCCATTCATTTTAATGCCGACCAAAAGCTGATTGCTTTTATCGAAGAAAAGGTTAAACACCTTAAACACTTTTACGAAAACATTATTGATGGCGAAGTTTTTTTGCGCCTTGATAAAAACAATCATCACGAAAATAAAATAACCGAAATAAGGTTAAATACGCCTGGCAAAATTTTGTTTGCCAAAGAGCAGTGCGAAACGTTTGAAAAAGCAACAGGTAAAACTGTAGAAGCTTTAAAAAGACAAATTACGCGCCATAAGGAAAAAACAATGGGACTATAACTTGATTTTTTTTTAACAAAAGAGGCTGTCTCGATTTTTGAGACAGCCTCTTTTGTTTTTTACATACGCTGATAATAATAAGTGACGCTGCATTTATAATTTGCATTTAAATTTTTGTTTTTACTTTTACAGGACAGAAGATAAAAACAAGAAACTTAAAACTAAATACTATGCAATGGCAAGGCAGACGCGAAAGCGATAACGTGGAAGACCGCAGAACATTTTCAGGTAAAAAAATTGCCTTTGGCGGTGGCGCCATAGGAATTATAATTTTATTGGTGCAGTTTTTTATGGGTGGCGACCCTGCACAATTATTAAATCAGGCGCAGCAACAAATTAATGTTAGCCCTGCTACAGCCGATGCTCCGTTAAGCAATGAAGAAGAAGAGATGGGGCAATTTGTGCGTGTAATGCTTGGCAGCAATGAAGATGTGTGGCGAAAAATATTTACCGATGCCGGGCGCTCGTATGATGCGCCAAAACTTGTTTTGTTTCGCGGTTCCACCGAATCGGCTTGCGGCAATGCCAGTGCCAGCACAGGCCCGTTTTATTGCCCTGCCGACCAAAAAGTATATATGGACCTTGCATTTTTTGATGAGCTAAAAAATCGTTTTGGCGCAAAGGGAGGCGATTTTGCAATTGCTTACGTTATTGCTCACGAAGTGGGTCATCATATTCAAAACCTGCTGGGCACATCGGGCGAGGTGCATCAAAAACAACAAATGGTGAGCGAAAAAGAAGCAAACCGCCTTTCCGTTGCGCTTGAACTGCAAGCCGATTTTTTAGCCGGCCTTTGGGCGCACCACGAAAACCGAATTTTTAAATCGTTAGAGGAAGGAGATATTGAAGAGGCATTAAGTGCTGCCAGTGCTGTAGGAGACGACCATTTGCAAAAGCAAGCGCAAGGCTATGTGGTGCCCGATGCTTTTACTCATGGCACATCAGAGCAGCGCATGCATTGGTTTAAGCTTGGATACACTACAGGCGATTTAAATTTGAGCGACACCTTTAATCAACCGAAATAAAAAAGCCAGCTGCCCAAGTGGAATTTAATTTTGTAAAACACAAGTAGAGTAGTGTGTAACTGAACACGAATAAACCAGCCAAAGCAGTGCAGTCAGCGAATGCCTCAGGTTAAAAGTGGTTTTTTTTTACGATTGTCTGATTAAATTTAACAATTATAGAAAAGGGATGCCTCGGTTACGCTCGGCATGACAGGGTAATAATATTTTTGTAGTAGAGAGGGGACTTACTTTGGGCGAAGCCCAAAGTAAGTCCCCTCTCTACTACTTTATATCTTCAAAACTTGTCATGCCGAGCGTAGCCGAGGCATCTAAAATGAAAAGACTAAATTTTAATCGGACAACAGTGATTTTTTTATTAGCAGGCTCTACCAGATTTTTATCCGTGAAAACCCGTTTAATCCGTCCAATCCGTGTTCTATTTCACGCCCACAAATAATAGCAAATACAAATAGAAAAAATCACACCGGCCAAATCGGCCAACAGCATAAGCGGAATAGAATAGCGCGTATCTTTAATTGAAACCGAACCAAAGTAAAGCGCCACCACATAAAATGTTGTTTCGCTTGAACCTTGCAACACGCACACCATTTTTCCAATAAAAGAATCAGGCCCGTAGGTGCGCATGGCATCTACCATAAAACCTCTGGCACCACCTGCACTAAACGGACGCAGTAATGCAACCGGCAAACCTTCTGCCCATTGTGTATCCATTCCCGTCCAGGCTATAAAACTTTTGATGGGAATAATAACTAAATCAAACGCACCGCTGGTGCGCAACATGCTTACGGCAACCAACATGCCTACCATGTATGGTATAATTCGCACAGCCGTTTCAAAACCACCTTTGGCTCCCTCCACAAATGCATCAAAAATATTGGTGCCTTTTATCATGGCTCCTCCAATTATCAAAACAAAAACAAGCAGAATGGCTCCGTTGCTAAACGTATCCGAAAATTGTTCTAATGCATAAGGCGCCAGTGATTTTAAAAACCAAACGAACATAAACAGCAAAGCAATAATTCCAAAAACAGGCGCAAAAATTTTGGGCTGAAAAACATTGATGCGTTGTTTGAATGAACAAATCAGCATAGCAGTAAGCGTACAAACAAATGTGGAGAGTATAAGTGGAATAAAAATTTCGTTGGGGTTGTGCGATCCATTTGCAGCGCGCACGGCAATTATCGAAACAGGAATAATGGTAAGCCCTGCAGCATGCAAAGCCAAAAACATAATTTGCGGATTACTTGCTCTTTCTTTTTCAGGATTTATTTCCTGCAAACTCTGCATGGCTTTTAATCCAAAAGGTGTAGCTGCATTATCAAGCCCAAGCATGTTGGCCGAAAAATTCATAACCATGTGTCCGAATGAGGCATGCCCCTTTGGAATATCAGGAAACAGTTTTGAAAGAAACGGGCTGATAAACCGGCTTAAAAAACTAATTCCTCCTGCCGCTTCGGCTACGGCAAGCAAGCCCATAAACAAAGCCAGCGTTCCAATTAACCCAATTACAAGTGTGATGGAAAATTTTCCGGTTTCAAAAATGCCATCAATGTTTTTAGGAAGATAATAGCCTACATCATTAACCGAAATTACTTTTTGACGATTTAATTTCTCGGTGTTAAGTGTGCTGTTTCTTAAATCCAACCGGGCTTGCGTTGTGTTTTCTGTGGCAACAAGTATATAATCGGCTTCAAGAATTTGACTGGTACCTTGCCAGTTGGCCGAATTTAATTTTGATGAAAGCGTATTTAGTTTTAATTGAACAACTGCATCATTAGTATCGGCAACAAAATATTTTACTTTGCTAAACTCTTTTCCTTCTTTAAGCTTTTCACCGGTAACCAAATCATTAAAAATATTTTTATCGCCATTTATGTAATGGTAGCCTGCAACGGCAATCGAAAATAAAATAATGTAACTCCAGATTTTACTTAAGGCCATATTATGAATAATGAATGGTGAATGGTGAGTTACACATTTGGAGCTGAAAATTTAAAAACGAAAAGTAGAAACAATAAAAAAATCATTGTTTGCAAATCACCAAAACATATACACATCAGGTTGTGTACTAAACTAATCAACCAATTACTGGTTGCGCTGTGTAGGCTCCCAAATGCTGCTTTGCACTCCGCCAAAATAGCGCAGCATACCGGCAAGCATGGCGGCATTCATATAAAAAAAGTGGGTGTTAAACCGTAATAATAAAAAGTGAATTCCCAAAGCGTTTAATAACCTGTCGGCTATTATTAAAAGCAAGCTTGCCACCATGCCTGCAAATAATATCGTATATAACCCGGTAGTTAAATTGTTTTGCGTGTTCAAAAAAGTTAACACTCCCAGGCAGCAAAATAACACAATAAGAAAAACCGGCCCAAGCCACCGCAGCACCTTATGCGATAAAAAACAAAATCCCACCCCTTTTCCTTTTAACAGCAAGTGCTTAAATGCAAACAGGTTTTGAAAATTTCCGGTTGCTATGCGCACCTTGCGCCTGTATTCTTCATTCAGGTTATTGCTTACATCTTCAAATACAAGTGCGTTGGTTTCGTTAATGCACTTGTAGTTTTGCTCAAGCACTTTCATGTTTATATAAAAATCATCTACCAAAAAATTAGATGGCACCGGTGTAAATAATTTTCTGCGCAAGGCATAGCATCCGCCAAAGGGGCCCATCATGCAGCCCCATATTTTACTCTCGGCTTCCTTAGTTCCCACTTCGGTTTGTATGTAGGTTTTTTCCTGATGCGAAATTCCGGCTTTGCGCAAGCCCACATTTATCATGTTGCTGTCAACCAACCCAACTTCACGATTTTTAAAATGCTTTACCAACTCATAAATGGTGTGGGTATCAAACAGCACGTTGGCATCGGTTATTATTACAAATTCATCCGTTACCTGCTCAATTATTTTATTTACAATCCCTATTTTTCCGGTGCGCGAATTAAATCGCATAAGCTGGATAAAAGAAAATGTGGATGCATACGATTTTACAATGTCATCTGTTTTGTCGGTTGAGTTATCTGAGCCTACTATTAGTTGCAATTTTTCTTTTGGATAATTACCATCTAAAATGCTTTGCAGCTTTTGCGCAATTACTTTTTCTTCGTTATACGCAGCCATTACAATGGTTACATGCGGCAACTCGTTATGTGAATATACATTTAAATTGTTTTTTTTGTTTAATGATAAAGCACGCAGCAGCAGTGGAAAAAAAAGGTATGTATGCATCAGGCACAACATACACACACAAACAATTGCCGCAATAAAAAACATTTTCTATTTTTTTTTGACGGGCAAATATACTGGTAAGGCGTAATTGTTTTTATAAAAGCAGCATATAGCTTTACAATATCGTCATTATCTTCAAAATTCGATGACAGTATAACCCTTGCAATACTTCACGGCTGCTCCACCGGTTATGAGATTTTCGATTACGATAAGCCCCAATAAATCTCTCCGCCTTAGGCGAAGGTTTTTACCATACTGCTTTGACGATTCACCATTGCTGTTTTTTTTTGCAGAGTTTGCCTTGGCTATATTTTAACAAACTTTTTTATCGCATTCCGTTTGTGTGATATACACTTTAAAAAATAAATACCCTTGGGCAACACCGCTACATCTAAAATTATTTTGTTTTTACTCTCATTTAATTGTTGTTGTAAAACAATTTCTCCAAGTGTATTTAGTAGTGTTATATTATTTATTTTGCAGTTGCTTGTAATGCTTATTTTATTTTGGGTTGGGTTAGGAGTTATACTTATGTTTAAATTGTTGTTTATCTCTGCTATGCCGGTTGCTGTGCAATCAATTACTGATACATCATCTATGTAATAATATCCTCCATGAATAGTAGTGTTTGGTATGGTGTCTAAGGTAGTGTGTGCATCATCTTTAAAATTGCCAATGGTTATAAATTTTTCACCTCCTTGTGCAGTAAAATATCCGCTAATGAGCATCCAGTTTACCGAATCCATTAAAATATTTCCCACTGTGTTTTCTACTTGCGGAATGTAGTTGCTTAAAACTAAATTACTGGTGTTGTCTCCAATAGTATCGGTAGATAAATACGCACCAATAGCATCCGTTTTATATTTACAATTTTCAGGAGCCGAAACATAAAATGAAACTAAATATATATGCCCGTTAATTAATGTGTCAATTAATGTGCCCTCAATATATTCTCTAAAATTATTTAATGGAGGCAGGCTGTAAAACCCTATGCCCATATATGTATCAAAAGAATTTGGATATTGGTAGCCATATGCATTTTGTGGTGGGGGGGGGGGGGGGGGGGGGGGGGGGGGGGGGGGGGGGGGGGGGGGG
>CAYSPG010000005.1:0-208218 GCA_964432885.1 uncultured Flavobacteriaceae bacterium | reverse complement strand
CAGCTTATGTTATTGCCATTGTAGTTGCTGGGTGTTAGGGTTAGGGTTTGTGCATTAGCCATTGGCGCAGGCAAATTAAAAAATACCAGTGCAAAAAAAGTTATAATTGCGCTTTTTGCGGGGGGGGGGGGGATAGAAGGGCTTGTTTTTTCATGTTACATGTTTTTTAGTTGTTGATGTAAAATAAAGCAGAATTTTTTGAATAAGCAAAAGATAATTATTAAACTTAATAACTGTTGTCCGATTAAAATCTGGTATTATGATGTTGAGATTCCTCATTTCATTCGGAATGACAGTGTAAAATTCTTTTTAAGGAGAAGGTGGGGCTTGCTTTTGCGCGACGCGCAAAAGCAAGCCCCACCTTCTCGCAATTCTCTCTAAATTAATTGTCATTCCGAATGAAATGAGGAATCTATTTTGTTTTAATCGGACTACAATGAAACTTAATAACACTTTTTTAACCCTTGGTGTCAATATTAAAAATGGTTAAACTTTTCTTCACGAGAATTGTCATGTTATTTTAAATACCATTTTTGTCGGATAAAAAAAATATTTATCCGGCTTTCTCTTTTCTCTTGCCTCATTGTAAAAAAAATTAATAAAGAGAAAAGAGGCAAGTGGATTAACAACAAAATATTTTTAGAAAAGCAGCAGTGTTTTATTATTTATTTTAAATCATGCTAAGAAAAATTTTTTTATCTATTCTGTTTTTATTTTTTGTTTCATTTATTTACGCGCAGTTTCCTTCGGGAATGGGAAATATGGCCGGACGCAAAATGAATGTGGGCCGCTTTTACGGAAAAGTAATTGATGCTTCAACAAAAAAACCTGTTGAGTTTGCCGCTGTGCAATTGATGCAGGGAAAAACAGATACTGTTGCCGGAACAAAAGAAAAATTAGTTACCGGACAGCTTACTTCCGGTAATGGCGATTTTAGTTTAGATAGTTTAATGCCGATGGGCGAATTTACCTTGCGCATTTCTGCAATGGGTTATTCCCCTTACGAGGATAAAGTAAAATTCAATTTGCAAAAGGGAAATATTGGTTCAGGCAACTGGCAGCAGGCGCTTAGTATGATTGATAAAGATTTGGGTAACATAAAACTTCAGCCATCTGGTATTGATTTAAAACAAGTAACTATTGATGGCAGCGCACCTATACTTGAATTGCGTGCTGATAAAAAAGTTTATAACGTTGAAAAAAATCCTGTAAACACAGGTGGCACTGCCGAAGATGTTTTAAAAAATGTGCCATCGGTAAGTGTGGATATTGATGGAAATGTGAGTATGCGAAATGCATCACCACAAATTTTTGTTGATGGCAGACCAACCACCATGACATTAGACCAAATTCCTGCTGATGCCATTCAGGAAATAGAAATTATTACAAACCCATCGGCAAAATATGATGCAAGCGGTGGTATGGCCGGCATATTAAATATTGTGATCAAAAAAAACAGGCGCATTGGGTACAACGGAAATCTGAGAGTCGGTGCCGATTCGCGCCTGCGGGCAAATGCCGGTGCCGATTTAAACATCCGCGAGGGAAAAGTAAACTGGTTTGGAAGCGGAAACTTTAATCAGCGTAAGTCAAAAGGTACTGCCATTACCGAAAGAGAAAACTTTGGTCAACTGCCAACAACCAATTTGTATCAAAGCACTAAATCAAACACAAACGGTTACTTTGCTTTTGTGCGCAGCGGGTTCGATTTTTTTCTGGATAACAGAAACACGCTTACCATTTCGGGCAATTATGTACGCGGACATTTTAACCCTGTGGATGATTTAACTACCGCAACAGATACCGTATATCAGGATTATACCAACACAGGAATTTCGATGCGGCATTCGGATAACGAACGAAATTTTAGAAATGGTGGCGGTACCATTTCGTTTAAACATTTATTTCCGAAAGATGGAGAAGAGTTTACGGCTGACATAAATTACAACAGCATAAAAAGTGATGTGGAAGCAACGTTTAATACGCAAAATTATAATGCTTATTACAATCCTATAGGAAACCAAATTCTACAAAGTCAAAATATAAAAGGCCAAAATACTTTTTATACCGGGCAAGCCGATTATGCAAAACCATTAAACAATAAAATAAAAATTGAAACCGGCTTACGCGGAAGTTACCGCACCTACGAAAGCACAAACCTTAATTATATTTTTGATGATACTGAACAGAATTATGTTTTGCTTGATAACCAAACATCCGATTACACTTTTACCGACCAGGTATATGCCGCTTACCTTACCTTTTCGCAACAGCTTGCAAAATTTAATTACAGTGCAGGCCTGCGTGCCGAAAGTTCATTTTACATTGGTGATTTAAAAACCACATCGCAAACTTTTAAAAACGACTATCCGGTAAGCTTATTTCCCAGTGCATTTGTAAGTTACAAGCTAAACGAAAAAAACAGTGTGCAGTTAAACTACACACGCAGAATTAATCGCCCGGGCTTTTTTAATTTAATTCCTTATACAGATTACAGCGACTCACTAAACTTAAGCCGGGGTAATCCTGATTTAAAACCAGAGTTTACCAACTCAATGGAATTGTCGTACCAAAAAACATTTAACCGCAAAAACACATTGCTTATTTCAGCCTACTTTAAAAACACAAACAATCTTATTACCCGCTACATCGAGTATCGGTATGACACTGTGTTAAACCGTAGTGCGCTTATTAGCACGTATCGCAATGCAAACTCAAGTTATGCATACGGCCTTGAGCTTACTGCACAAAACAATGTTATAAAAGACAAATTAGATATTACGTTTAACATAAACGCATATCAGTCGCGCATTGACGGCAGTAATATTGAAACCAATTTAGACAACGAACGGTTTAGTTATTTCAGCAAAATAAGTTTTAATATAAAGTTGCCTAAAAACTTTAGCGTGCAGTTAAGTGGCGATTACCAAAGTAAAACATCGCTACAACAAAACTCTGGTGGTGGAGGCATGATGCGCGGCATGGGCGGTGGCGGTATGGGTGGTGGATTTGGTGGAGGGCCGCAGTCAACAACACAGGGCTATATACGCGAAAGCTACAGTGCCGAGGCCGGAATAAAATTTGAGTTTTTAAAAGACAAAGCCGCTTCGCTTACCTTTAACATACAGGATATTTTTAAAACCCGGAAAAACGATACGCATTATGAAAGTGCTTTTTATGAACAAAACACATTGCGCAAGCGCGATGCACAGGTAATGCGTTTAACATTCAGCTACCGCTTTGGTAAGTTTGATACTTCCATTTTTAAACGCAAAAATTTAAAAATAAATACCGATGGGTTGCAGGATATGCAGATGTAGGAAAAGTCACTTTAAAATATCACCATCATCGTCCGGATTTTCGTCATCATCTTCAAATGAAAACAAATCTTTAAAGCCCTTTTACTCCATTTACTTTTTTTTCCAGTAAAAGAGTTTTTTTAATACTCGATTTTATCGGGTTTATTTCTCCATTGCTCAAAGACCTGGAGTGCTTTTTGATTTGGGAGGTGAATCATTTTAATTTTTCGCAAGTGGGGCTGGATGTTTATTTCGTTGTAAATAAATGCGTCATCAAAACCAATGGCAGCAGCATCGGTTTTTGAGTTGGCAAAATAAACGGCATCGGGTCGTGCCCAGTAAATTGCACCAAGGCACATTGGGCATGGTTCGCACGATGTATAAAGTTCACAACCTGTAAGCTGAAATGTATTAAGCACACGGCACGCTTCGCGTATAGCCACTACTTCGGCATGTGCTGTGGGGTCGTTGTTCATGGTTACGCAGTTGCTGCCTTCGGCTATAATTTTTCCGTCTTTAACTATTATACATCCAAAAGGCCCACCGGCATTTTGGGTAATTGCTTTGCCTGATAGTTCGGCAGCGGCTTGCATAAATTTTTCTTTCTCTATCATTAATAATGTAGGGTTACAATTTGTTTTACATCCGGATGCAGACTAAGTGCTACAGGGCAGGTTTTGGTAATGCGCTCTATTATCTCTTTTTGTTTATCAGAATAATGATTAGGCGGAAAAAATAATTCGACATGAATCTGAGAAACACGCCTGGGGTTATCGGCCATTACTTTGGTAACATTTGCGCGTGTACCATCAATAGAAAAATGATGCGCCTTGGATGCAATACCCATAATGGTAAGCATACAGTTAGCCAGTGATGTGGCCAGTAAATCGGTAGGCGAAAACGCTTCTCCCCTGCCCTGGTTATCGGGTGGAGCATCGGTAATAATTACGGTGCCTGAGCGTACGTGCTTATTTTCGGTTCGAAGTTCTGTAGTGTAAGTGGTTTGCGCTGTTATCATAAAAACAAAAATACAATTTGGTGGCGTAGCCAAACATTAACAGAAATAATAATATTTTTGTGAAAGATGAAAAAGCTTTTTTTACTGATAGCATGTAGTGTACCGTTAGGGTGCATGGCGCAAGAAGAAAACCCGTTTGAGTACGAGGAAGAACACACCGTATTGCTGCACAAAGAATTTGAAGCCGGACCTGTAATACACAGCAATGGCTGGGGATTACTTTTTAGGCGGGGAAAAAACACCACGGTATCAAAAAAGAAAATGTACGAGATTGAGGCCGTGGGTATGAAACATCCTAAGGAATATAAAACGATAAGCTACCTGTCTGAAAAACCGAAATCGTTTGTGTTTGGAAAGCTAAACTCGATGCTGGTTATACATGGAGGCTATTCAAAACAATATGTACTTTTTGGAAAAACTGATAATGTAAACATTGAAATAAGAGCCAACTTTACCGGTGGCATTTCATTGGGCATTACCAAACCGGTATATCTTGTTTTTGTAAACAACGATAACCTGGAAGATCCGCTGGTTACCGAAAAGTATGACCCCAACAATCCCGACCATGCGTTGGAAAGTATTTATGGCCGTGCTGAATTTACCAAAGGGCTTGACGAGCTAAAGCCCTACCCGGGATTGTATTTAAAGGCAGGTACTTTATTTGAATATGCACCCCTTAGCACGGGTGTTAAAGCACTTGAGGCAGGCGTTATGATTGATGCATACGCCAAAAAAATTCCCCTGATGGCATTTGCAGAAAACAGGCAGGTGTTTTTTAATTTTTATTTAACCATTATGTTGGGCCGCAAGTGGTGATTAAATAAACTGCATTTAATTAATCCCTCTTTTTTATTGTAACAATTATGATGGTTCGTGCGCATTGTTATTTTTAATAACCCGTTTTAAAAAATAACCTATTTTTACAATCGAATAAACAATCACTTTAAAATTTATAACAATGAAAAAAACATTACTAAAACTATCCTGCTTTGTTGCCCTTGCAACATGTACTTTGCAAGTTACCGCTCAACGCTTTTTAACCGAAGTGTTTCCATCGGTATCCGTTACCACCAACGTTACTTATGCATCAAACTACTCTGTATTTCCGCCTGCACCGCAACCCACACTTATTGATTTAAAACTTGATGTGTATGAGCCTGCAGGAGCTGTTGACCCCTTATTACAGCGTCCGCTTATTTGCTTTTTTCATACAGGCAGTTATTTGCCAATAATTGTAAACAACAATGCTACCGGCAGCCGAAACGACAGTGCCACTGTTGAAATTTGCAAACAGTTTGCAAGGCGAGGTTATGTGGTAGCCAATGTTGACTACCGTTTGGGATGGGATCCTTTAAACAGCAGCCTTGATGGCAGACGCGGAACATTACTAAACGCAGTTTACCGTTCTATACAAGATGCAAAATGTGCCGTGCGTTTTTTTAGAGCCGATGCAGCGGGCGCTAATGTTTACAAAATAGACCCAAACAATATAATAATAGGCGGACAGGGTACTGGTGGATACATTGCAATGAACTATGCCGTACTTGACGACCCTGCTGAAATCACCTTGCCAAAATTTATAAGCAATACCACCATCCCATCACTGGGATTGGTGGCCGGACAGCCTTATGTAAATCAGGCAGCTCTTGGCGATTTTGATGGCTTTGGTGGATTTGCTCCTTTTAATAACCCTAATAACTCTCCCGGATTTTCAAGTGCCGTTCAGTTTGTATTTAACATGGGTGGATCTATGGGCGATAGCTCATGGATTGAAGCAGGTGATGAGCCAATGGTTGCACTGCACTGTGTTGATGATCCGTTTGCTCCTTATGGTGTGGGCATTGTGTATGTACCCACTACTCCACCACAAAGCGTGGTAGATGTAATTGGATCAAGCGAAATAATTAAATGGGCTAATGCGTATAACAATAATGCATGCTTTAACCCAAATAACTTTACCGATGTATATACCGTACGCGCCAATTCAATAAATGGCGGACAAGAAGGTTTGTTTCCATTAATACAAACACCTTCGCCTTATGGCCATGCCGGACCATGGGAATGGTACGACCAAGTAGCTACCCAAAATTTAGCTGTAGCATTTGGTTATACTACCGGTTATGGCGATACATGTTACATGAACTCGTTGGTTACCAATCCGGGTATGAGCAAAGCAAAAGCGCTTGCATACATTGATACGCTTATGGGATATTTAAATCCGCGGGTGGTTTTATGCTTAGGATTACCTACTGGCATTAATGCTGTTGAAACCAATAGCTCGGCAATACATATTTACAACAGTGCTATGAATAATTATTTTACAGTAAGTTCATCACATAACCAGCCTATGCGCAAAATTGAAGTTATTGATATGAAAGGCCGTGTGGTTACTGCTATAAATAATCCCTCTGCATTTGAACAACGTGTAACCAAACGATTAATTACCGCAAATAAAGGCGTAATGTTTGTTCGCATTTCTTATGACAATGATGTGGTAACAAAAAAATTGTTGCTGGAATAGCCCTCTGCTAATCCCCCCAAAAAAAATCCGGAGCTTGTTGTCTTCCGGATTTTTTTTTATTATTCCCTTATAAAAACTTTTTTTTGGATTTGATATTTATCATCACTGTAGTCCGATTAAATTTTAGTCTTTTCTATTTGGATGCCTCAGCTTCGCTCGGCATGACAAGTTTTGAAGACATCAGAAAGCCCCCTCTCCTTTACAAAAATACGAATACCCTGTCATGCCGAGCCTAGCCAAGGCATCTCTTTTCATATTATTCAAATTTAATCGGACAATACTGATTTATAATTTATGGTTGGTCATGGTGTTGATTTTTATTTCCTGCCAGCGTTTCAAATACCGAAGTAACCATTGATAAGATTATACTAAACAGTACAGCAGTCCAAAAACTACTAACGGCAAACTGGTCAATTAATTTATCGGCAAGTAGTATTATAATGGCATTAATAACTAAAAGAAATAAACCCAGCGTAAAAACTGTAATGGGCAACGTAAATAAAATAAGCAGCGGTTTTACCAGCGCATTTAAAAAAGCAAGAACCAAAGCTACAAGCAATGCTATAAAAATGTTTTCGACATGCACACCGGGTAAAATGTTGCTTACCAGCAAAACAGCAAGTGTTGAAATAATTACTTTGTTAATAAAACGCATGCGTATTTTATCTACAAAAAAACTATCCAAGATATGACTTTAAAAGTTTACACCTTGCCGTGTTCCGCAACCTTCTTATCGCTTTTTCCTTTATCTGACGCACGCGTTCGCGCGAAAGGTTAAAGCGCATACCAATTTCATCCATAGTAAAATTATGGGCCTCTCCTATTCCAAAAAATAATTTAACAACATCGCGCTCACGCTCGGTAAGTGTGCTTAACGAACGGTCAATTTCTTTTTTAAGCGATTCGTTCATTAATATAAAATCGGCTTTAGGCGAGTCGGGGTTTTCCATAATGTCAAGCAAGCTGCTTTCTTCATTCGTGCTAAATGGAGCATCCATAGAAACATGCCTTCCCGAAACTTTGATGGTGTCAGAAATTTTATCCAATGGCACGTCCAGTATCTCAGCTATTTCTTCGGCAGATGGTTCGCGCTCAAATTCCTGTTCCAGTTTAGAAAATGCTTTGCTTATACGCCCCAATGAGCCAACCTGGTTTAACGGAAGCCTTACAATACGCGCCTGCTCGGCAATAGCCTGCAATATACTTTGGCGTATCCACCACACGGCATACGATATAAATTTAAACCCACGGGTTTCATCAAAACGGGTAGCGGCTTTTATCAATCCCAAGTTGCCTTCGTTAATTAAATCCGGAAGGCTAAGCCCCTGGCTTTGGTACTGCTTGGCAACCGATACCACAAAACGCAAATTGGCTTTGGTCAGTTTAGACAATGCATCCTGGTCGCCATTTTTTATTCTTCGCGCCAACAAAACTTCTTCGGCCGCAGTAATCAATGGCTCACGACCAATCTCTGACAAGTATTTTTCCAGCGACTGACTTTCGCGGTTGGTTATGCTTTTGGTTATGCGAAGTTGCCTCATGATTTGGTTGGTTAGTGTGTAACGCTTAGGTGCAAGCAAAGTTATAGTTATTAAAACATGAAATACAAGAAATGAAAAAAAAAAAACTAAAGAAACTCTTTGCTTTATTATTTGACAGCAATACCAAATGGATAGTCAGAATTTGTTTACCAATAATAAAACCTTAAAAAATGTTAAACCCTTTATTGCAAACCTATTTTGGGTACTTTTACACTTCAACTAACAAACATAATTCAACATGAAAAAACTATTTTTCGTTATGCTGTTTGCTTTTAGCACAACAGTATTTTCACAGCCATGGCTAAAGCAATTGCCCCAGGTAAGCAATGCTTACAAAGAAAAAAAACAAGTAAACTTTTATGACATTGAAAAAGCCTTTACCGACTACTGGAGCACCAGAGAAGTTAAAGAAGAGGAAGAAGAAAATGCCAATGAAGGCGGCCACCAACAGTTTATGCGCTGGGCACACATGATGCGCTACCGCACCTACCCTACCGGTGAGTTTTACGACCCCGATATTTTGTATAAAGAGTTTTATAAACTAAAACAAAACAATCATTTAAAATCATTAAACGCCACAGCCCCTTGGACGTACATTGGACAAAACATGGTGCCTGCCAATGGAGGCGGAGTTGGACGAATTAATGTAGTGCGCATTCACCCAACTAACAATCAAATACTTTATGTGGGTGCTGCCTGCGGTGGTGTATGGAAAACTACAGATGGTGGCGCAACATGGACAACAAGCACAGATTTGCTTCCCTCTATTTCCATAGCAGATATTGCCATTAATCCCAATTATCCCGACTCGGTTTATATTGCCACAGGTGATGGGTATGGGTACGAAGTAGGTGGCGATTTTTGGGGAGGACTTTATACGGGTGGCATTTTTGTTTCGGGCGATGGCGGCAATATCTGGAATGCCACACCCATGTCGTTTGTACAGATATCAAAAAATATTTTTCAGCGGCTGCTTATAAATCCCGTTAATACCAATGTACTGCTTGCATGCTCGCGGCAGTATGTTTACCACTCTGCTGATGCAGGGCAAACATGGACGCGCGTTTTAAACGGCCATTTTTATGATATGGAATTTCAACCTGGAAATCCCAGCATAGTCTATGCTTGCAACGATAGCAAAGTGTATAAATCAACCGATGGAGGTATTACTTATACACCAAGTACGCAAACATTAGGTACCGGACGCATGTCAATATCCGTTACTGCCGACAATCCCAATGTAGTATATGCGTTAAGTGAAAATGGCAACTTTTGGAAATCAACCGATGCCGGAGTAACGTTTACAGCCAAAACCTCACCCGCTGGATTTACCACCTTTTACGGGTATTACGATAATGTGCTTGCCACCTCACCTGCTGACGAAAATCAAGTATTAACCGGAGGTATTGACCCATTGATTTCGTTTGATGGGGGTACCAGTTGGTTTCTTGCCGCCAATAACGGAGGAAGCGATTATGTGCATGCCGACCAAAAAGGTGTTGAGTTTGAAAACAATTCAACACAGGTATTTTATGCCGTAAACGATGGCGGAATTTTTAAAACCGATGATGCCGGGTTAACATGGATTGACATTGGAGCAGGCATTCATATTAAACAATATTATAAAATTGCATCCTCACTAAGCAACCCCGCAGTAATGTACGCTGGCGCTCAAGACAACGGAACCGACCAGTTTACAGGCTCCACATGGCGCAAAGTACTCGGGGGTGACGGCATGGATTGCGCCACCGACCCATTTAGTACTCAGTATGCATATTACTCATGGCAATACGGAAACTTTGTGCGCACAAGCAATAACGGAAACACCAATACCAACATTACCCCTTCTGGCCAAAGTGGTGATTGGGTTACACCCATAGCTGTTGACCCCGTAAACAGCCAAACTATTTATATTGGCTACCAGGATTTATACCGATCATTAAACAGAGGTACCAACTGGTCAAGCATTAGCAGTAATGTTTTTGGCGGTGGTGATTTTACCATTTTAAAAATTGCCCAATCTAACACCAATTATATTTATGCCGGAACGCTGTCGCAAATTAAAAAATCAACCGATGGTGGATTTACCTTTGTATCCATTGCCGCAGGGTTGCCCCTGGCACAAGCTGCGCTAAGTGATATTTGCATTAGCACATCTAATCCAGATTATATCTGGGTAACCCTCTCTGGCTATTCAGCCGGAAAAAAAGTTTACCACTCTTCAGATGGTGGGGTAACATGGACCAATGTTTCGGGCACCCTCCCTAACCTGCCTGCTACATGTGCCATTTACCAGCCCGGCTCCAATGAAATGGTGTATGTGGGAACCGATGTAGGTGTTTTTTATAAAGACAATAACATGAACGACTGGCAGCCTTATATGAATGGATTGCCAAACGTAATGATTGCCGAACTCGAAATTATCCCTTCTCTAAACAAATTGCGCGCTGCCACCTACGGCCGTGGAATTTGGGAAGCTGACCTTGCCACATCAGTGTTTTCCAATGATGATGCCGGACTGGTTTCGTTTAACACATTTCCTCAAAACATCTGCGCTTCGTCTTATGTTCCTGATGTAATTATCAAAAATTACGGATCGGCTGCTTTGATTAATGCCACCATCAGTTACAGCATTGATAACGGAGCATGGAATGTCCTTGCATGGACAGGAAATTTAAACCCGCTTGCCACTGCATTGTACTCTTTACCATCCATGTCGCTTGCCAATGGCCCACACACCCTTGCAGTAGCCATATCAAACCCTAACGGTGTTGCCGACCCGCATACCTTTAACGATTCCGTTGCGGTTTCATTTGTGGTTACCACCACATCCACCATACCGCCTGTAACCGAAGATTTTCAAACTGCTGGCGCACCGTTTAACTTTACCATTACCGACCCTAATTCTATTTTAAACATCACCAACCAGGCCGGAGGCTTTGGCTTATCCACATCAAGCCTTATCGCTAATTATTACACTGTAAGTTACGGTACCGCATATATGCTTAGCCAGCCTATCGATATGACCGTATTTACAGGTACACCCCGCATAACATTTGATGTGGCTTACCGGTATGTGCAGGCATTAAGCCGCGATACTCTCCAAGTACAGGTTTCTACCGACTGTGGCTTAACATGGACTTCGGTATATGCAAAAACTACCATGCAGCTGGGTACTGTTGCCGGATTTTACCTTCCTCCTTTTGTGCCAACAGCATCACAATGGCGAAACGAAGTAGTTTCACTGGCTCCTTATGCATCATCTGCCAACCTGCTTATCCGTTTTATTTTTAAAACAGCTTATGGCAACAATCTGTATCTTGATAATATCAATCTTAACCAAACAACAGGTTTCAATGAATTATCTCTTAGTAATCTTTCCTTGTTTCCAAATCCTGCTCACGATGTTTTGTATATTCAGTCAGCCCTTGATATAAGCAGTGCATTTTCAGTTTCACTTACCGATTTATCTGGCAGATTGGTGTTTACCCAAAAATATAAATCTTTAGATGCTGACAAAAAAATTGGTATTGACATTTCGGCCATTGCACCCGGATTTTATAACGCAAGTATTTGGTTAAACAACGGCACTGCAATAAACACGCCTGTTATAATTTGGAGACATTAGAGGTACTACCTGTTTAACCCATTTGTACAACTGCCGATAAGGTTATTTGCACTACAAATAGTTAGAGCCTGTTTAAATTTTTACTACTAAAAATTTAAACAGGCTCTAAAAATATCCAAATATCATTTAGCACTTTTCTGTTTTTCCTTTTATATAAAAAGAAAGTTACAGCAGCGCATTAAAAAAATCAGCTAAGCCCAAATGCTTTTTTGGTGGCAGGCACACAGTTAAGCTCTTCCCATGGAAATAGTTTTACTTTAACCCGTTTTTCGGTGGCAGTGCCTTTGTTATAAACCTTTTCAACGGTTTTACAATCGCGCCCCATGTGGCCGTAAGCGGCCGTTTCAAGATAAATGGGTGTGCGCAGCGCAAATCGTTTTTCAATAAAGTATGGACGCATATCAAACTCTTTCATCTTTAAAATAATGTTGGCAATTTGCCCATCGCTCATATTTACTTTAGAAGTACCATACGTATTTACATAAAGCCCTACGGGTTGCGCCACGCCAATAGCATATGCTACCTGCACCAGCACCTCATCGCACACACCGGCAGCTACCAGGTGTTTGGCTATGTGGCGTGTAGCATAAGCCGCGCTGCGGTCAACCTTGCTGGGGTCTTTGCCCGAAAATGCGCCACCGCCATGCGCCCCCTTGCCCCCGTATGTGTCAACAATAATTTTGCGCCCGGTAAGGCCGGTATCACCATGCGGGCCGCCAATCACAAAGTTGCCGGTGGGGTTAATGTGATATTTTATTTTGTTATTAAACAACGTCTGTACGCGTTTGGGTAATTTTTTAAGTATGCGCGGAATTAATATATCAATTACATCCTGCCTAATGGTTTTTTGCATTTTGTTTTGATTGCCAAAATCATCGTGCTGGGTAGATATCACAATGGCATCAATGCGTTGCGGTTTGTTATCATCACTGTACTCAATTGTTACCTGCGATTTTGCATCGGGCCTCAGGTATTTCATCACCTTCCCTTCCCTGCGTATAGCGGCAAGTTCGCGCAGCAGCAGGTGCGCCAGCTCAATGGGCAGGGGCATATACGTATCCGTTTCGCGGCAGGCATAGCCAAACATCATTCCTTGATCTCCGGCTCCCTGCTCTTCCGGTTTTTTGCGTTCAACACCCTGGTTAATATCAGCGCTTTGCTCATGTATGGCCGAAAAAACTCCGCACGAACGCGCCTCAAACATGTATTCGCTTTTCGTATAGCCTATTTTTTCAATTACATCGCGTGCTATATCCTGCACATCAAGATAAGCGTTTGACTTTACTTCGCCCGCCAACACCACCTGGCCCGTGGTTACCAATGTCTCGCACGCTACTTTCGACTGCGGGTCATAAGCTAAAAAATTATCAATCAATGCATCACTAATCTGGTCGGCTACTTTGTCCGGATGACCTTCCGAAACGCTTTCGGATGTAAATAAATACGGCATGTTTTTTTTGTTTTTTTTATAAGCGCGCAAAAATATTAAAATAATTCACTATTGTCCGAAATAAAAAAAATCACTATTGTCCAATTAAAATTTTACTTTTTAAGTTTAGATTCCTCGACTTCGCTCGGAATGACAAGCATTTAGAATTTTGGATGGTAGAGAGTGGGCTTACTTTTGAGCTTCGCCCAAAAGTAAGCCCACTCTCTACCATCGCACCTCTGCGTAACCTGTCATTCCGGGCTAAGTCGAAGAATCTTTTCTATTTAATCGGACAACAGTGAAAAAAAATGAATTTTAGGCCCTCCTAAGCGCCAAACCAATGTCATTAAGCAATGAGATTCTTAACATGCCCATAATTGCCTCGCCCCTTAGGCCGAAAAAAAATAAGCATCACCCACAGGGCTTTAGCCAAATAATTATATAACTAATGGCTTAACTTAATAACATGAAGTGCCAGGCTCCTGCCATCATTCCATCTCCAAACAAAAAACCCGCCCTTACAGGAGCGGGGTCTAAAAAAATAAATAATATATCCTTAAGCAGTTACCGGAACTGGTGCAGTAGCCGGAGCAAGCTCAATATCAAAATCAGTAAGCTTACCTTCAACAACATTAACCTCAAACTCTGACGTAACAAAACCTATCGCCCTAAACCGCAGCGTAGCAGTAGTTAAGCTTATCTTCTTAAACGCATAATTACCCGCAGCATTCGTAATACGCATACCGTTTTGCTCCGGGGTTGGGTAACCCACCAGCTCCACTATCACATTACGCATCGCATGGCCTGTATCCGCATTCCGTATAGTACCCCTTATGCCCGTTACAGTTTCATTATAATTATAAATCTTGCGCGAATTAAAATAAGCAGTAAAAAAATCAGTATTCGAATACAATGATTTTACCTGGTTATCCATATTCTCCTTCAAATGAGTTAGCATTGCCTTCACTGCTGTTCCCAGTTGGCTGGTAAACATCTTAAGTACCGCACGCAATGCCTTTGGCTTTGGAGCAATAGCGGCAAATGCCGCACAATCTCCGCCAAAATCTGTTATCATAATAGCCGTAATACCAAAGGGCAAAATATTAGCAGCATTTGTAGTAGCTATTTCCTTTATGGTCTGTATTGCTGTGGCAAACTTAGTGTCCGACAATTTTTTAAGTTTACTGTTCGTAAACGGAGACACACTTGCATACAACATCTGATTATTTGCCGATACCGCATACCCTTTTATAGCAGCCACTATCGGGTTTGCCTCAGCAATAATAAAAGTACGCAACAAATTCTTATCGCGCACCAACCCATGCAACTCAAATGTCTGGTTTTGCTTAACCTCTAACGCTTTAACGGTGATAAGATTTTCATTATGCGCTTGCACCGTGCCGGTAAATAGTTCACTTCCTGCCCATACCGAACCATAACTTGTAGCAGTTTCTGAAACTGATGTTCCCATCACCTGCTGATTCTTTTGTACTTTGTTCATGATATCTATAAATTAGTTATTAGTATTATGTGGCGTTTTAATTTTATCTTTGTTTTATTTTGCCACCTTTAAAATAAAACAAAACATACCATCTTAACGAAATCAACCCAATCAAGGTTGCGATTTGTTTAACAATTCAGCATCAATTAGGGATAAGTGCGTAAAAAAAACCAGAATATTACCCCCCGTAGGCGCAAGCGTCCTTTCCGCTCATGCCTTCTTTGCTTTCACCTCACGGGTCATTAGCGTAAGCCTCTGCGTTGCAATCCCCGTCAGGTTATTCTGTAAGCATTAACCCGTAGGCGCAAGCGTCCTTTTCGCTCGTGCCTTCTTTGTTCTTCGACTCCGTGCGCGCGAGGCTCTTTTGCCTCATGTGTGTTTTGTTCTCCTCGCTCCAGCGGGGTTTTATGGTTTTTCAAGTTTGAGTTAGGTAAATTGCTTGGCACTGTAAACGTAATAAAACAAGCCCCTAAAGGGTTCAAAACCCTTTAGGGGCTTGCGTACACAGACGTTGCCTGGAGGCTAAAAATTGTTTTCAACTATTGTTCATATAAGGTTATTTATGTACTTTTGACGAAACAGTATTTGCTTGAAAACACTTTACACTGCAATTCTATTTATAAGTACTACCGTTTGCCTTGCCCAGCATGAAGCTGATAACTGGTACTTTGGCGCGCAGGCAGGTATTACGTTTAGCACAAACCCTCCTACTCCCGTTTTTAATAGCGCTATGTGGGCTGGTGAAGGCTGCTCGGTAATTTCTGATACTGCCGGCAACCTTATGTTTTATACCAATGGCAACAAGGTGTGGGATAGTACGCACACTGTTATGCCTAATGGCGATAGCCTGTGGGGCCACACTTCCTCATCACAGTCTGCTATTATTATTGGCCATCCGGGTAATAATACGCAGTACTTTATTTTTACCGTACCCGATGTTTTTGATACCAACCGCGTGGGCTATTCTATTGTTGATATGACTTTAAACGGGGGCTTGGGCGATGTGTCTGTTAAAAACACACTCCTCTATACAGGCTCCACCGAAAAACTTACTGCCATAAAGCACAGCAATGGTACCGATGTGTGGGTAATTACCCACAAACAGGTTACCGATACGTTTTACACCTACTTAGTAACCGCTTTTGGGGTTAATCCTGTGCCTGTTATTTCCGTTGTTGGCACACCCTACGGCAACAACATTTTAAGCAATCTTGGCTGTATGAAAACATCGACTGACGGCACTAAGCTTGCCGCTGCAGTGCAACACAATGGCTTTTTAGAAATTTATGACTTTAACACCTCCACGGGTGCTATAACCAACAGCGCGCAACTTGGCAACTGGCCCACGCTGCCTAACGGCCCTTACGGGGTTGAGTTCTCTCCTGATGGCACAAAACTGTACGTGAGTTTTAGCGGGCCTAACATTGTAATGCAGTATAATATGGCTGCCGGTAGCACAGCGGCTATTATCGCATCATGCGATACTATTTATCAGGACAACCTGCTGGCTGCCTGCGCTGCATTGCAAAATGGTCCCGATGGCCGTATGTATCTCTCTTACGCCAATGCATTTTACCTGCACTGCATCACCAATCCCAATCTGCAGGGGGCGGCATGTAATTTTACACTCAACTATATTCCGCTGGCTCCTAACAGGGCCCGGTTGGGGTTGCCTAATTTTATTTCATCTATGTTTAATAGTGTTGTGAGTAGCCCTAATGAAGCGGAATGTTGCACTAACACTTTTAGCCTGTATCCTAATCCTGCCTGCACGCGGCTTAGCATAAGCCTTGGCACAAACATAAGCAGCGCCACACATATTACTATTGTCAATTCACTTGGCGCGAAAGTTTATTATCAAAACATACCCGCTGGCAATACCGAAAGTGAAGTTACCATACCCGTTAACAATTTCAGCAAGGGCGTTTATTTTGTGAGCGTGCGTAATCGTGATGGTGTGGAGACTAAGAAGTTTGTTATAAACTAAAATTAAAACAAAATAAAACCCGCTGCTCCTATGAAAAAACTCCTTGTTACTGTTTGCATGTTAATTGCAATAAGCTCTTATGCCAACGCGCAGGGTGAAGCCAACAACTGGTATTTCGGACATAATGCTGCTATTACGTTCAACACCTCTCCACCCTCTTTCCTAACCGGAAGCCCTCTTCACACCGATGAAGGATGCGCCTCTATATCTGATGCTGCCGGCCGTTTGCTGTTTTATTCAGATGGCGCTACCGTTTGGGATAGTACACACGTGCCCATGCCCAACGGCTCCGGGCTTTACAGCGGCAACACCAGCAGCCAGGCTGCGCTTATTATTCCCATGCCCGGCAGCAGCTCGCTCTATTATATTTTTACTCCACCCCAAAATGCACAGGGGTTTTACTACTCTATTGTAGATATGACTTTAAACAATGGCCGGGGAGATGTTACCGTTAAAAATTCGTATGTCTTTTCCCCCTCTACTGAAAGAGTTACTGCTGCATCCCACGCCAATGGCACAGATGTGTGGATATTGGGTCATCCGTATAACAGCTACGATTTCAGAGCCTACTTGCTTACGGACACCGGCTTCGTAAATACGCCCGTTATTACTACCATAGGCAGCTATCATGGCGGAAGTCTTTATAACGGTATTGGAACTATGAAAACATCGCCCTGTGGCGGTAAGCTTGCTGTATCTGTACATGGGATTAGCGTTGTAGAAGTTTTTGATTTTGATAATGCCACGGGCGTGCTTTCCAACTGTATTTTGCTCGATACCTTTGCTTTGGGCAATTCATGGGGCCTCTATGGCGTTGAGTTTTCCCCTGATGGCTCAAAGCTTTATGTTGGTGTGGAGCACCCTGCCGTTATTACGCAGTACGATATGAATGCCGGAAGCCCTGCTGCCATCATCGCCTCGGCCACTGTAATATATTCCCAAGCTACTTTATATATAGGTGGCTTGCAGAATGGCCCTGACGGAAGAATATATGCCCCCCATGTAAACGGGCATTATCTTGCGGTTATCAACTATCCCGATAGCATGGGCACCAGTTGCAACTTTGTTGACAGTGCAGTTTTCCTGGGTTCGGGAATTGCTGCGCATGGTTTGCCTAATTATTTTCCTCCCTTGTTTTGTGGTCTTAATGTTGGCACTGATAACATGGATGCTTTTGCAATTATCAATAGCATTTATCCAAATCCTGCAAGCACATCGGCTACTATTGAGCTGGGGAGTGCTGCATATAGTAGTTCTGCAATTTCTATCATTAATGCACTTGGCGAAATAGTTTACCGGAAAAATGTTACTGCTAATGCCACTAACAATAAAATTGCAATTCCTCTTACCAGCTTCAGCAAGGGCGTTTATTTCGTAAGCTTGTATTGTGATAATACAGTGTCAACAAAAAAGCTTGTTATAAAGTAAAACTAATACCCCGTAGGCGCAAGCGTCCTTTCCGCTCATGCTACACCTGAGGTCGTTTCGCCCCTCTGCGAAACCCCTGCCAGGTGATTGCGTACTCTGAAGAAAAGTGATTTCACCTCACGGATCATTAGCGTAAGCCTGTGCGTTGCAATCCCCGTCAGGTTATTTAACCAACCAAGCCTTTAGGCCAGCACCAGCCCCCGTATGCGCGAGCGCCCTTTCCGCTCGTACCTTCTTTGTTCTGCGACATCTGGCTGCTCTACCCGTCAGGTGAAACCACAAGCATTGGCAGTTTTTAAGAATTTGTATTTTTGGCGCACTATAAAAACCCTGTACTATGCACAACTATTTTACTACCCTGTTTTTTTTACTTGGCTCATGTGGCTTGTTTGCGCAAACTCCCGTATTGGTAAAAGACATTAATGCCGGAGTAAACAACTCAAACACCTTCCTTAACGGCATTATTTTTAACGGCAATTACATTTTTGCCGCAACAGATGCCACCAATGGCAACGAACTCTGGATTACAGATGCCACCACGGCCAATACTTTTCTGGTAAAGGATATTAACCCGGGTAGTGGTGATGGCTGGCCTGGCAATTTTGTTATTTTTAACAATACCGTTTATTTTACTGCATACACTGCAGCCACAGGGTATGAGCTGTGGAAAACAGACGGCACCACCAACGGCACCTCACTGGTAAAAGATATTTTCCCGGGCAGCAACTCAGGATTTATCGATTACAACGGCACCTTCTTTTTCGGCCTCACCAATGTATGGGAACACAACGGTTCCTTTTACTTTATTGCCAATGATAACAACAACATCCCTTACAATAACAACATAGAACTCTGGAAGTCAGACGGCACCACCAGCGGCACCGTAATGGTAAGCGATATACAGCCCGGCAGTGAAGGCTCACGCCCCAGCCGCTTTATGGTATTTAACAACACACTCTTTTTTAATGCCTATACCATTAACAATGGCACCGAGTTATGGAAAACAGATGGCACATCGGGGGGTACAGCCATGGTAAAAGATATTTTCCCGGGCAGCAACTCAGGATTTATCGATTACAACGGCACCTTCTTTTTCGGCCTCACCAATGTATGGGAACACAACGGTTCCTTTTACTTTATTGCCAATGATAACAACAACATCCCTTACAATAACAACATAGAACTCTGGAAGTCAGACGGCACCACCAGCGGCACCGTAATGGTAAGCGATATACAGCCCGGCAGTGAAGGCTCACGCCCCAGCCGCTTTATGGTATTTAACAACACACTCTTTTTTAATGCCTATACCATTAACAATGGCACCGAGTTATGGAAAACAGATGGCACATCGGGGGGTACAGCCATGGTAAAAGATATTTTCCCGGGCAGCAACTCAGGCTTTGTTGATTACAACGGCACTTCATTTTTCGGCCTCACCAATGTATGGGAACACAACGGTTCCTTTTACTTTATTGCCAATGATAACAACAACATCCCTTACAATAACAACATAGAACTCTGGAAGTCAGACGGCACCACCAGCGGCACCGTAATGGTAAGCGATATACAGCCCGGCAGTGAAGGCTCACGCCCCAGCCGCTTTATGGTATTTAACAACACACTCTTTTTTAATGCCTATACCATTAACAATGGCACCGAGTTATGGAAAACAGATGGCACATCGGGGGGTACAGCCATGGTAAAAGATATTTTCCCGGGCAGCAACTCAGGCTTTGTTGATTACAACGGCACTTTCTTTTTCGGCCTCACCAATGTATGGGAACACAACGGTTCGTTCTTTTTTATTGCCAATGATAACAACAGTGTGGTAAGCAATAATAATATAGAACTCTGGAAGTCAGACGGCACAGGGGCTGGAACAGTTATGGTAAAAGATATTGAACCCGGCAACGGAGGAAGCAACCCGCGCAACTTTGTACAGTTTAACAACGAACTGTTTTTTAATGCATATACACCAAGCATTGGCACCGAGTTGTATAAAACCGATGGCACAACGGGTGGCACCATGCTGCTAAAAGATATAATGCCGGGATCAGGCTCGGGTATTGTGGGTAATTTTTACAATATTTTTTCCTATGGCAATACCTTTTATTTTAATGCCTATGAGCTTGGCAATTTTGATAATGAATTGTGGAAAACAGATGGCACCACCACAAATACAGTAAAGGTGCACGACATATACAGCGGCAGCAACGGATCATACCCCAATTCATTTGTTATTTTACCAAATGATCATGTATTGTTTCTTGCCACCGATGCCGCCAACGGAAACGAATTGTGGACGCTTTACCTTCCGGGAATATCGCAGGTAAAAGAGCTTACCGAGGCCTCATTTTCAGTATTTCCCAACCCGGTTACCAGCGGCCAGGTTACCATTGCCTTTAGCAGCGAAATGCAGGGCGCCCATACCCTGGAACTGTTTGATGAGCGAGGCAGGCTTGCTTACGCCCACAGGCTAAATGCCACCCCTGCGCGAAGTGTAACGGTAAAACTACCAAACCTGCCACCCGCCACCTATTACCTGCGGCTTACAGGCAGCAAAGGATTTTCTGGAACACAGAAAATTTTAATTGGCTTGAGGTAAAAGCATAATCGTTACCTCAAAATATTTAATTGTCCCATTTTTCTTTGACACAGTTTCTTGAATAAACTCTTCAAGCCCTGCAAGGGCGGCATACCCCCAACACAGGGTAAAGCCCTGTGCTTTTTCTCAGCGGCATACCCCCAACACAGGGTAAGTAAAGCCCTATGCTTTCTAATCCCCCTCAGTGTACCTCCGTGCACTTAGTGCCTCAGTGGTAATTTTTGTTCCATTTTTCTTTGACACAGTTTCTTGAATAAACTCTTCAAGCCCTGCAAGGGCGGCATACCCCCAACACAGGGTAAAGCCCTGTGCTTTTTCTCAGCGGCATACCCCCAACACAGGGTAAGTAAAGCCCTGTGCTTTCTCAATCCTGTTCATACCATCCATCCGCCCATATTCCGCTCTAACCTCAATCGGTTCCGCACATACCCTAACCCACTCCCCACTAACCTCAGCATACTGCCAAAAACTTTTTCAATCCCCCATACCCTTGCTTACATTGGCTGCCAATTCATACCTTCACACCTCCAAAAAATATCATCAATGACCAACATTAAAAACACATTGGCCATCGCAGCCATAACATTACTTGCATCCTGCTCAACCCAAAACAAAAAAGAGCAAACACAAAATCAAACTTCACTTGATGCCAAAGAAATTATTGCCGACCGCTTTGCCGACATACAAGTCCTGCGGTACAATGTACCCGGCTTTGATGACCTCTCCCTTCAGCAAAAGCAACTTGCCTATTACCTGCAGCAGGCGGGCTTATGCGGACGCGATATTTTTATGGACCAAAAGTACAGGCACAACCTCCTCATAAGGCAAACCCTTGTTGCCATATTAGAAACATACAGTGGAGATAAATCGGCTGACGACTACCTAAGTTTTGAAGTGTATGCAAAGCGTTTCTTCTTTGCCAACGGCATACATCACCACTACTCTGCCGACAAAATGCTTCCCGAGTTTAAACCTGAGTATTTGAAACAACTGTTGGCCCAAAGCGATGCCGCCAAACTGCCACTTGAAGGCAAAAGCACCGATGAACTGGCTGCTTTCCTCACTCCCATTTTGTTTAACCCCGCAGTTGACGGCAAGTGCATTGACCTTTCGGCTGATAAAGACCACGTACTGGCATCTGCAAACAATTTTTACCAGGGCGTTACCGAAAAAGAAGTGGACGATTTTTACAAAGCCAAAAAAATTCCTAACCTTAAAGAACAACCAAGCTGGGGATTAAACTCAAAAGTGGTAAAAGAAAACGGGGTGATTACCGAAAAGGTGTGGAAAGTGGGCGGCATGTATGGCCCGGCCATAGAAAAAATGGTGTACTGGCTGCAAAAAGCGGTTAGCGTAGCCGAAAACCAAACACAACAAAAAACGCTGGAGGCGCTTATAAAATATTATCAAACTGGCGACCTGCGCGATTATGACAAGTACTGCATATCATGGGTAAAAGACACAGCCTCGGTAATTGACATTGCCACAGGCTTCATCGAAGTGTACCTTGACCCCCTGCACCGCAAAGGCTCGTTTGAAACAGTGCTTAGCATGAAAGACTTTGAAGCCACCAAGCGCATAGCCGCCATTGCAAAAGAGGCTCAGTGGTTTGAAGATAACTCCCCCTTGATGCCCCAACATAAAAAGGATACAGTAAAAGGCATTTCGGCCAAAGTAATTACTGTAATTACCGAGGCTGGCGATGCGGCCCCCTCAACACCCATTGGCATAAACCTGCCAAACCCCGACTGGATTCGCGAAATACACGGAAGCAAATCAGTTTCGCTTGGAAACATTGTAGCATCTTATAACTATGCCAAGGCCAAAAGCCCCAGCATTGATGAGTTTGGCGAGAATGATGAAGTAAAAAAACTGGTTAAGCAGCACGGGGCAATATGCAGCGATTTGCATACCGACATGCACGAAGTAATAGGCCATGCTTCGGGTAAAATAAACAAAGGCGTTAGCACCACCGATGTTACGCTTAAAGGCTATGCAAGCACGCTGGAAGAAGCACGTGCCGACCTGGTAGCGCTGTATTACATTATGGATAAAAAATTAGTAGATATGGGGGTTATGCAAACCACCGATGTGGGCAAGGCGCAGTACAATGCTTACTTGCTTAACGGTATGATAACGCAACTGTACCGCATTAAGCCGGGCGATAATATTGAAGAATCGCACATGCGCAACCGCCAGTTGATTTGCCTGTGGTCGTACGAAAACGGAAAAAAAGACAATGTGATTGAAAAAATTACACGCGATGGGAAAACATACGTTCGCATAAACGATTATGAAAAGCTGCGCACCTTGTTTGGCAATTTGCTGCGCGAAATACAGCGCATTAAATCCGAAGGCGATTTTGAGGCCGGAAAAAACTTAGTTGAAACCTACGGTGTAAAAGCCGACCAAGCGTTGATTGCAGAAGTTCACCAGCGGTATAAAAACCTTAACATAGCTCCTTACATGGGTTTTATTCAGCCTAAGCTTATTCCTATAATGGATGGCGACAGCATTATTAACGTAACGGTTGACTGTAATCAGGAGTTTATTCCTCAAATGATTGAGTATGCTAAAGAGTACTCATTTCTGCCTTTAAATAATTAAAGATAAAGGGCAAAGAGGATTGTTTATATTTGTGTAAACAAAAAATCACAATGGAAAGCAAAGATAAATCGGCCATGCTGATGGCATTTGTACTGGGAGCGGCAGCAGGTGCCGCCATTGGCTACATACTGGCCAGCCCAAAAAAAGATGAACTGATTGGCGACATTAAGCAAACAGCAGCTAAAGTAAAAGACGGTATTAAAAGCGTGCTTGAAAAAGGCCAGAAACTGGCCGATGATGTGGCAAAAGAAACGGATGATATTTTAGGCGTTTAAGTTTATTATTAACTAGCGTTTACCATGAACGATTCGGAAAAAAATCCGTTTTTAGATATTAAAGAACAGATAACCGGGTATGTGCAGTTACAGGCACAGGTTGGCAAGTTGGTAGCCTACGAAAAAATATCCAAAGTATCAGCCGCACTGGCATCAACAATGGTGCTTATGTTTTTGTTGTTTTTTGCATTGCTGTTTATTTTTTTGTCAGCTGCATTTTATTTGGGTGAATTGTTAAGCAGCAATGCCCTTGGCTTTGGGCTGGTGGCTTTAATGTATGTGTTGCTTATAGCTGTATTTATGATGGTGCGAAAAAAGCATTTTGAAAAACGTGTTACCAACACAGTAGTAACCATACTTACATCCGATGATACCGGCAACTAACCCCGTAAGCACCCTTGAAGAACTGGTTGCCGAGCGCAAACGCCTGCAGGCACTGTGCCGTCAAAAAGAAATGGAACTTAACCAATCACTTACACACCTTCAGCAAAATTTTGGCGATGTGATAATTGATTCTTTTAAATCATCAAAGGTGGTAAAAGATAATCCAGCCATGGAAAAAATATTTTGGCTTGCCGATTGGGTTGAAAACCTGTTGCCGGATGATTTTAAAGAGAATAAAACGTTCAAACTTATTTTTAAAATCATGCAGCTTGCTGTTGGCGGGTGGGTGGTAAAAAAGTTTAAGGGGATGTTTTAGTAGGTGTCATTTTTTTATTCTTAACACCTGATAAGATATATAAGGTTAACTCCTTTTTTGCTACGTTTGCCTGATAAAATCTAATATTGATGAAAAAACAATTACTCACCCTGCTTATACTTATAGTTGGTATAAATACTGCCACTGCTCAAAATGCCGCTACCCCCAACCCATCGTTTGAAAACTGGACTCAAAACGGCAATCATTGGGATCCTGATAACTGGAACACCCTTAATCCAAACACCGCCATTGTAGGCGTACTTACCTGCACCCGTGCCACCGGTGCTGATGTACACACAGGCACCTATGCCATTAAACTTACCACCAAAAGCGTATTTGGGCAAACTGCCAACGGCATTGCCACCACAGGCACATTAATAACCACCCCACCCTATGGCATTACCGGTGGCCTACCATTTACACAACGCCCTGATAGTATTGTGGGCTGGTACAAATGCACACCAGTAAATAACGATCACGGCTTTGCCGAATTCTCACTGTTTGATGCCAATAACGATACGGCAGGATACGTAAGATTTAACTTACCATCAACCACTGTAAGCAGCTTTACTCGTTTTTCGGCACCCATTGCTTATTTTAATACCAATACACCAGTTATCTCCCAATGGATACTATCCAGTAGCGGCCCCAGCAACCAGGTGGTAAACAGCATGGCAATATTTGATGATGTTGATTTAATTTTTAACCCATCGGCCATCACCTCCAATGCATCATCCGGCACATATAGTATTTTATACTCTCCTCAAAATACCAGCCTGCAAATAACTTCGGCTAATACCCAAACTTATACTATTAAAATAATGAACGCAGCAGGCGCTGTTTGTTATACCCAAAAACACAGCGGCAACCTGCAACTTTCGCTACACTTTTTAAATAGCGGATTGTACTTTATAAACATAAGCAACAACAGTGGTGAAATAGTTACAGCAAAATTTGCCAAGTAATTTTTAATTGTGAAAAAACACCTCGTTGTTATTTACCTACTGTTTGTTTCTTGCGCTTTAAAAGCGCAAACAGTAGTTTCAGGCACCGTTTTTAATGCACAAACCAATGAGGCGCTACCTGGGGCTACCTTATTTGCTATTAACAATATTCAAAATGCAGTGATTACCGATGTTGATGGTAAATATTCCATTACTGTATCAGAAAACACAACACATCTTATCTGCACTTTTATTGGTATGGCCAATGATACGCTGGTAATTAGCACAAACCGGCAGTCACAAACCCGTAATGTTTATCTTTTTCCGGTACAAAAAGATTTGCAAACAACTGTAATTACAGCCAGCAGGCGCGAGCAAAAAATTGAAGAGTCGATAGCCAGCATGGAAGTTCTAAAACCCAACATCATTGAAGGTAAAAACACCACCAGCATCGAATCTGCATTGGAACAGGTTCCTGGCCTGAATATACTTGACAGCGAACCGCAAATACGTGGCGGCAGCGGCTTTAGCTTTGGTGTAGGCAGCCGTGTTGCCACTTTAATTGACGGACTTCCCATCATGACCGGTGATGCCGGCAAAACCGAATGGAGCTTTATCCCTATCGAAAACATCGAACAGATTGAAGTGGTTAAAGGAGCTTCATCCGTGTTATACGGCTCATCCGCATTAAGCGGAACCATAAATTTTTTAACTGCATTTCCTAAAGAAAAAACACGCACTTATATGCGTACCTACTGCGGTGCTTACAGCGCCCCCAGCCGCGACTCTGCCAAATGGTGGAATGGCACTGCATCGTTTTACGGTATCAATGCATTGCACGCACAGCGCTTAGGCACAAATGATGTAGCAGTGGGCATATCTGCATTGTACGATCATAACTTCATTGGCCCCCACATCCCAAACCCCGCATTACCATTTAAAGTTGACACTGTTACAGAAGATGATGTTGCAGACAAGTCGTATCGTTTTGATTTTAACTACCGCCACCGATTTGCTAAAATAAAAGGCCTTGCCGCTGGTATCAACGGAAACTTTATGCAATCGCATACCAACTTTTCCCTTGTTTGGGGCGACAGCAGTTCAAATATTTACCGCGCATTTCCGGGTACAATGACACTTACAAAGTTTACCACCTTTTACATTGACCCCTACATAACTTATTATTCTCCATCTGGATTAAAGCACAACCTTCATGCACGTTATTTTTACACCGATAACAAAAACAGCAACGGCCAAAGCAACAAAAGCACACTGTACATGGCCGATTACCAGTTGCTGAAAGAATTTGAATCTGAAGGCTTAACACTCACCACCGGCATATTTACCAATCAGGTTCATTCAAGTGCTGAATTGTTTTCCCAAAGCGGAACCCCAAATAATAAGTTAGAAAACTGGGCCGTTTATACACAATTGGATAAAACGTACGAAAAAACACTAACTATTACCGCAGGATTTCGTGGCGAATACTTTAGCATTAACAAAATTGAAACCGTTATACGCCCAATTTTCAGAGCCGGGCTTAACTTAAAAATTGCACGAGGAACATTTTTGCGTTACTCATACGGACAAGGTTATCGCTACCCCACCATTGCCGAAAAATTTATAAAAACTTCAGCCGGAGGAATAACCGTTTTTCCAAACCAACAACTAAAACCCGAAACAAGTTGGAATTCAGAGATAGGAATTAAACAAGGAATTAAGTTTGGAAATTTTTTAGCCTTTGTTGATGCAGCCGGTTTTTGGCAGGAATACAAAAACACCATTGAATACATCTATGCCCTTTGGCGACCCGACTCTGCAGGGTTTAAATTTGTAAACACAGGCCCCACAAGGGTACGTGGGCTTGATTTTTCACTTGCCGGCCAGGGAAACCTGTCGCGCAATATTTCGGTTACCGTATTAGCCGGATACACCTACATACTTCCGCAAAGCATTGATCCGGCTTATGTATTTGCTGTTGACAGCCCAGCAGATGGATTTGAACCCACCGAGCTTGCATACCTCAACACCAGCACTGATACTACCGACAATATTTTAAAATACCGCATACAGCACCAGGCAAAAGCAGATATAGAAATTAGCTGGAAAAAGAAAATTTCGGTGGGTGCAAGTTGGAGGTATTATTCCTTTATGCGCAATATTGATAAAACCTTTTATGACTTAGATAACCCGGGTGTGCTGCCTACAGGAATTAAAACCTACCGTGAAAAAAACAACCAGGGAGCGCGCATTTTTGATTTCAGAATTTCCTACAGCGCATTTAGGTTTTTAAAAGCTTCCATTATTATCAATAATGCCTTTAATACCGAGTACACCTTACGGCCTTTAAAAATAGAGTCACCTCGTACGTATGCCGTACAGCTTGTTGCAGATTTTTAACTTCCATTGTCCCTAATTCCATACCCAACACCGTAAACGGTTTGTATGTATTCTTTTTCAAGAACATCATAAATTTTTTTCTTTACGTTTTTTATATGACTATACAAAGCTGTTTTGTAACGTTCAATGTGATGTTTTTCATTCCAGCAATTTATGATAAGTTCATCCCGCGTAACTATTTTACCTTTATGGTCAATCAGGTATAACAATATATCAAACTCGGTTTGTGTTAAAAAAATCAATTCGTCATTTATATAAAACCTGCGTTCGGGCTTATCCAACTTCAACTCGTTGTATACAACATAACTTTTTTCAGGAGAAGTATTATACCTGCTTAGAGATTTAATTCGCGCTGTTAATTCGTTGGTATCAACAGGTAAAGGCAAAAAGGCATCAGCACCTTCATTAAGTGCTCTTATTTGTTGTTCAACATTTCGGTTTAAGGATACTACAATAAGCCCGCCCGTGTAGTTTAATCTGCCTGTTTGTTTCACAAAGTCAAATGCATGTGCATCTAATGTTAACGGGTGATAAATAATGCAATCGGGATGTTGTTTTTTAATTTCTTCCAAAGCTTCGTTTGTGTTAAAAACGTGCGTTAACGAAATGCCGGTCTTCGACAATTTTTCGCCTACCTTGTTAAATAAATTAAAATCGGCATCAATTAAAAGTGTGTTCATTGATGGTTGTTTTTGCTTAGTAGAGTTTGAAAAATTAATATTGGTTGGCTTAAGTAACTGAGCCGTTTCAGAAAACGCGCTGATTAAAACTTCATTATTCATTTTAATTATGTTTTATATTTTCGCCATCAGTTATTTGACGTTTACCCAATAATATTGATTGTTCACCCACAAATAAATGCGAATAAATTCAGATAATACATGAAATAAAGATAAAATAAATGTAATTTTTAACCACATCAAAATTAGGATATAAGATACTTTATTTATTCGCTGCCTGCCTTTGAAATCAATTAGAAAAACCATCCTCTTATGATTAAGTTTATCTCAATTCTTAAACTCTTTTTGTTAAAAAAAATGCCTGCAATAGTTGTTGTACCGTTCTCTATGATTTTGTCGGTGGCATATTATTATTACTCAAAACTAAATATGCCACAGGCCATTCCGATGGTTCAAAATGCAGCCACACCAACAAATTCAACTCAAAAACTAAAGTATATAAACCTTGATGGTTTTTCTCTTACACATCCCGTGCTTATGGTTGATATTCCAAGCGAATCAGAAAACCTTGCAGGACTGAAAAGTAAAATTGAAACTAAACTTAATGAATTATCAACAAATGGTACTATTACTGATGCTTCTGTTTATCTTCGGATTCAAACAACAGGAGAGTGGCTTAATATTAATCCACACAAAACATTTTCACCTGGCAGCCTAATAAAAGTTCCGTTGTTGATTACTTATTTAAAATTATCAGAACAAAATAAATCGTGGCTCACCAAAGAAATTCCATTTATCAGACCGGGGGTAAAAGTTCCAAGCCAAACGTTTACATCGCACCAAATTGTTTATGGTGAAAAATATACTGTAAAGGAACTACTTAGGTATGCTACCGTATATTCTGACAACAATGCTACCTTGTTGCTGAATGAAAATATGGATGTAGGGGCATTTGAAAAACTGTTTACTGATTTGGGACTTAACAAGCCCAATATACACGACCCTGCATTTGTTATTACCGCAAGTGAATACTCACGTTTTTTCAGGATACTGTATAACAGTAGTTATTTAACACCTGAAAACTCACAATTTGCACTTGATTTGCTTGCAGAAAGTGATTATACCGAAGGAATTACCAAAGCAATTCCACCTAACATTAAGGTTGCACATAAGTTTGGTGAGCATGGAAATAAAACGCTTCATCAACTACATGAAACAGGAATAGTGTTTTACGGTAACACACCATATGTGATTACTGTAATGTCAAAAGGAAAGGATATTAAAAAACTACCGGAGGTATTAAGTGGTATTTCAAGTATTGTTTTTAATGAGTTGGGAAGCATGAAATAAAAAAGTTCGCAGCAACCACACTGCGAACTAAAATAAAACCTAAAACCAAAGCTAGAGAAAAGTTTCAACAGAGGTGCATTTGCAATGTTTTGCAGCGCGAACCTATTTTAAGTTTTTTAATGGCTTTTTCTTTTAACTGCCTCACTCGTTCGCGGGTAAGTTCAAGACGGTCGGCAATTTGCTCAACTGAATAGTTATCCTCATGCTCAATGCCGAAATACATTTTCAGTATTTCGCGCTCGCGGGGTTTAAGTGTACCAAGGGTTTGTTTTACATCATGTCTTACTGATTCCTGTGTTAGTTGCGAATCGGCCGGCAGCACTTCTTTGTCTTCAAACACTTCGTGCAGTGATGTTGAACCTTCTTCGTTATCAATAGGTGTATCAAGCGATAGTGGGTATGAGTTAAGCTGAAGAGTTTCTTTTATTATGGATAATGAAACACCTAAGGATTCAGCCAATTCATTGGGATGTGCCTCGCGCCCGTTATGCTGTTCAAATGCCTGCTGTGCTTTTTTTATTCGCGTAAGCATATTTACCTGATTAAAGGGTATGCGCACCATGCGCACTTTATCTACCAGCGCCAGCATTATGGTTTGCCTTATCCACCACACTGCGTATGAGATGAACTTAAATCCTTTGGTTTCGTCAAACTTTTGAGCTGCTTTTATCAACCCAATGTTGCCTTCATTAATTAAATCGGGCAAACTTAGTCCTTGATTTTGGTACTGCTTGGCTACACTTACTACAAATCGAAGGTTAGATTTAATAAGTTTTTGCATTGCCGAAGCGTTTCCCATTCTAATTTGACGAGCCAGTTGTTCTTCTTCCTGATGTGTTAGTATTTCCTCGCGGGCTATTTCGCTTAAGTAAATGTCAACACTGGAACTACTGCGGTTGGTAATGCTGTGTGTAATTTTTAATTGCCTCATTTGATTGGATTTTTTTGGTTAAGGGCATTTGATTATTTGCGGTTATGCTTTTATAACCAACAATCTTGCCAAAAAATTCACAAATCTTACATTTAAGCCTATTTGCTACTTTTGGACATGTTTAAAAATCAAAAAATTTTAAGTGTTTTTGTTGCATTTTCACTCTGTAGCTGTGTTAGTATTAAGCAACCGATAATTACTGGAATAAAGAATATTAAGCTTGATGATAAATCTTCGGGCATAAGGGTAAAATTTGATGTTTTGATACAAAATCCCAACAATTTTAGTGTTGTCTTACAAAATATGAGGCTGGATACGTTTATGGATGATAGTGTGACTTCAACCATTGGAATAGATAATAAACAAAGGATATTGGCAGGTACCCTTACCAGCGTACCAATTACGGTTGAACCTAAAGTTAGTATGTTACCCAGGTTAGCACTTTCAGGTATTCAATCTATATTAAAAAATGACAGAAGCGATGTTAAGGTAAGGGGTGTGTTGGTGGTACGAAAATCGCTGATAAGAAAAAAGTACCGGTTTAGTTTTCCGGAATAGCTAAAATTAAAAAAAGCCGTCTCTTGCGAAACAGCTTTTTATTGCTTTGGTTAGTTTAAGTTATATTATAAGTCATCGTCATCGTCATCATCTGTGTCGGAACCGGTGCTAAACATGTCGTCATCAAAGGTCATGTTATCATCGTCAACCATTTCGTCTTTCATATCCATTTTTTCATCATCATTCATATCTGCATCGGAAGAAAAGTTATCGGCATCATCAGCATCGGGTTTCCATGTAAAGTCAGATGATGCAGCCGTAGCAGCCGTTGTGCTTGCTCCGGTGTTTTTCCATGGAAAGTCATCATTGCTTTCCACCTTTACAGCTTTGGGCTTGGGAGCCGATTTTGCTTTTGGTGCAGGTTTGGCTTTAGGCTTTGATGCTGGCTTTTTAGCTACTACTTTTTTCTTTGGGGCGACTTTCTTTTTTGCAACAGCTTTCTTTTTAGTTGTTGCTTTCTTTTTAGGTGCTGCCTTTTTTTTGGCAACTTTCTTTTTAGGTGCTGCTTTCTTTTTAGCGGCTTTTTTTACAACTTTCTTTTTAGGTGCTGCCTTCTTTTTTACAGCTGGTTTTTTCTTTTTTGACGATTTTGCCATTGGTAAAACAAAGTTTTTTTGTTTGACTTTTATGAATTGCGGTGTAAATATACATCGGCTTTTAATAAATGCAAGTAGATTGGTGAAAATTTTTTATTCCTGGTTTTTAGGAAGCACCACCTGTATTGCTTCTTTTATTATTGAAATGTGTGCAGGAGCAAATCCTATGTTTTCGCCATCGGCTTCAATAAACTGACTTGGGCCATCAATCCTGATATGTATTGCATTATCGGTTACTACATATTTGTTTTTAATAAAACTACCGTCTTTAAGGCGGGGCAAATTCCTGATTATTTCCCACTTGGGTTTTGATTTTATAATGTTTACCGTTAGCAGGCCATCGTTAAATATAGCCTGTGGTGCTTGCATCATGCCTCCTCCATTGTATTTGCATACAGCAAAGCAAACCGAAAATATTTTTTCGTTTATAACGGTATTTTCCGTTTTAATGCAGGCATTCCTGCATTTATAAGCAGCTAAATACTTTAACAATGATAACAAGTATATAATTTTTCCCGGCTTTTTGATTGGGTACTGTTCATTGACTTTTTTTACCACATGAGCATTGTAACCTGAACCGGCTATGTTTATAAAATAGTGTTTGTTTGATTGATTATCTAATAATACATAGCCAACATCATGCTTTATAATTTGTCCGCTTGCAAATTGTTGTATTGCCAACTTATAGTTGCGGGATATGGAATGCGTGCGACACCAGTCGTTGCCCGAACCTATTGGAATTAAACCAAGCACTATTTTTTCGCGCAAAGCCAAATTTAAATTCATCACTGCATTTGCTGCTTCGCTTAGGCTACCATCGCCACCAAGAATTAAAAAGTGTGTGTTTCCCTTTTCTGACTCGGTGGCAATTATGTTTTTGATGTGTCCTTTATACTCAGTAAAACAATGGGTAAAGTGAATGCCATGCTGCGCAATCAATGATGATAAAACATTCCAGTTATCGCGAGCGATGCCCTTACCGGAAACCGGATTAATTATTACACTCCAAAACAAGGATTGAGTTTGAGTCTGCATATTCAGTATGCTATCATGTAGTCAAAATTAATTTTAATATTTGCAAAACAAAATGCTGAGGTGAATGATGAGTGGTGAGTGGTGAATAGTCAACTATGCATGGCACCCCATCAAACTTTACCTCGTTAAAAAAAGGAATTTTGCATCGCTCAACAAACTGTAAACTGTAAACATCAAACCACTTAGTTCATCATGCAAATAAAATCTTTTGAACAATATCAAACCGAATACAAAAGCAGCCTGAATAATCCCGAACAATTTTGGGCAGGCATAGCGGATAATTTTATCTGGAAAAAAAAATGGGATACTGTTTTAAACTGGAATTTTACCCAACCTGATGTACGATGGTTTGAAGGCGCGCAATTAAATATTACCGAAAACTGCCTTGACCGACACTTGCAAACCTTAGGAAACCAAACCGCAATAATTTGGGAACCTAATAATCCTGAAGAAAAAAATCGCACGCTTACTTACAGTGAACTTCATGCAGAAGTTTGCCGATTTGCCAATGTGCTAAAACGCAATGGAGCAAAAAAAGGCGACCGCATTTGCATATACATGCCCATGGTGCCCGAACTTGCCATTGCGGTGCTGGCCTGTGCCCGCATTGGAGCCATTCACTCAGTAGTATTTGCCGGCTTTAGTGCCAACAGTTTAGCCGGTCGCATACAAGATAGCGACTGCATGATGGTGCTTACCAGCGATGGCGCTTTTCGCGGACCCAAAGAAATTCCAATAAAAGAAGTTGTTGATGAGGCATTGGAAACATGCCCTTCAGTACAAAAAGTAATTGTATATGAGCGTTCCAAATGCAGTATTAAAATGATACCAGATCGTGATGTGTGGTGGCACGATGAAATAAAAAATGCAAACACGATTTGTGATGCCGAAGTAATGGATGCCGAAGACATGCTTTTTATTTTATACACATCAGGTAGTACCGGTAAACCTAAAGGTGTAGTACACACAACTGCCGGATATATGGTGTATGCATGGTACTCGTTTATAAATGTATTTCAATATCAGCCTGGCGAAATACATTTTTGCACGGCCGACATTGGATGGGTAACTGGCCATAGTTATATTGTTTACGGACCATTGCTTGCCGGTGCAACTACACTTATGTTTGAAGGTGTGCCAACGCATCCTGATGCCAGCCGCTTTTGGAAAATAATTGACAAGTACAATGTAAATATTTTTTACACAGCACCAACTGCCATACGCGCGCTTGAAGCATTTGGACTTGATTATGTAAAAAGCAACAACCTTTCTTCATTGCGCGTTTTAGGAACTGTGGGCGAACCTATAAATGAAGAAGCATGGCATTGGTATAACAATAACATTGGAAAAAAACAATGCCCTATTGTTGACACCTGGTGGCAAACCGAAACAGGAGGCATATTAATTTCTCCGCTTGCAGGCATTACTCCAACTAAACCCGGCTTTGCCACTCTGCCACTGCCGGGAGTGCAACCCATGCTGGTTGACGAAAAAGGAAATGAAATTACAGGCAATGGTGTAGAAGGTAACTTGTGTATTAAATTTCCGTGGCCGGGAATTATACGAACTACCTATGGCGACCACGAACGCTGCCGTCAAAATTACTTTGCCACTTATAACAACCTGTACTTTACCGGTGATGGCTGCAAGCGCGATGAAGACGGATACTACCGTATAACAGGACGTGTGGATGATGTAATAAATGTTTCGGGACACAGAATTGGAACTGCTGAGGTTGAGAGTGCCATTAATCAACATGCCGACATAGTGGAATCAGCAGTTGTTGGATATCCGCATGATATAAAAGGACAAGGAATTTATGCCTACGTAATTTCTACCAAACAACATGATGATATTGAAATGCTGCGTAAAGAAATTTTGGCTACCGTAAATAAATTTATTGGCCCCATTGCAAAGCCTGATAAAATACAAGTGGTGCGGGGCTTACCAAAAACACGATCAGGAAAAATCATGAGACGCATATTACGCAAAGTTGCCGAAGGTGATACCTCCAATTTAGGCGATACCTCTACCCTGCTTGACCCCACTGTGGTGGATGATATTGTAAAGGGAGCAGTGTGATTGAATATTTAGTCCCGAACCATTGGGAGAATATTGAAAAATGAAATGTGGTAATGGTGCATTGTAAATTAAAAGTTTTACACCTATGTATTACGCATAATCCTTGGATAAAGTAAAAACTGTTTTTGGGTACGTATTGCTTATGGTGCTTATGTCATCGTGCCAGCCAACATTTCGTACCTGCTCGGTAAACTCGGCAGCTGTTACAAAGTTTGATAACAAAAATGATTTTTCGGTTTCGGGGCAAATGGCATCAAACGGAATTGAATTTAAAATTGCCTACTCACCCATCAAACATCTGGCGTGTATTGTTCAGGCTTCAGCAGGAGCAAGTTTATCTGCTGAAGGCGGCTTGGTTTATTATACAAGCCTTTTTAAAAAATTAAAATTTGAAACCGGAATAACAGGAGGTAAATCTGGATGCCACTCAACCGATAAAGCAGACAACAGCTTTTGGTATGACAAATCAATATCATGGGATGCAAATAATGGAGCAGATAAATATGCTGCCCATTCCGCTTTGGGGTTTTGTAACGACAAATTTTATTTTGGATTAGGCTGCAAAGTAACGTACCTCGACTTTTATTCATACGAATACAAGTATTTTCAGGAAAAGTTTTATTCGGCCTCTACAAAATATCTTGAATATAGAGTAGATGTGCCCAACCAGTATCCTCAGGGTTGGATTTTTCAGCCCTTTGTATTAATGTCGGTTTATACTGGCCCGGTACAATTGTTTTTTCAGGGAGGATATTTAAATGCTACCGGATTTAAAATAAAAGCTACTAAAACTTATGGTTACAACTCTAATAGACCCCAAGTTAATTACACCGAATCATTACACATGCTTAACGAATATCTTAGCGCAGGTGTGATTTTTAAAATAAATACAAGTAAATCTAAAAAGCAATAGTTAATTCCCAATTTCAAAATCATATTTATCAAAAGATATTCCTTCCTCAGTTTTAATGCTTCAATTCAGATAATCTTTTGTGCAAATAGTATAAAGCAAAGAGGATGGTGTAAACATATTTTGTTTTGATTACCTGTTTACTTAGGCTTAACCTTGCGCGCAAAGCGCTCCTTAAAACAAATGGCGTTTTCTCTAAAAAGCCTTTGGTGCTTTTTACTAAAATTTTTAAATGTATATTTTGTCAATGGGTTAGGTTCTTTTTCTTTTTCACGTGGTTTCATCACCGGAGTATAATTCATCGTTATTGAATCAATTTCAGTAAATGCCATTTTTTGCAAAAACAAAGTATCCATTTTATAAAACGCTATAAGCCGGTCGGGTTTGCCATAATATTTTATCAGTGGCGCAAGTTTTATTTCCTGCTTATCAAAAAAATAAAATGCCAGCGAGTCGGTTTCGTTTATATCATAAGTATATGATGATGGCCCTGAAAAAAACAGGTAGAAGTAAATATCTTTTTCACCGCGCACAAAACTATACATGGCCTGAAACACAAATGCATCAAAAAACAATTCTTTTCTGGAAGCATATTTTATGCTTTCGGGTTCGGTTTTGGTAAATCCGTAAAAGCCAACATTGTACAACCATTTTTCTGGCCTCTCCTGCCAATCGCACTGTGAATACACAAGTGTGCAATGCATTAATAAATAAGCATTCACTAAAACGGTTCTGGATAAAAGTAATTTCATTTTAATATTCTATTATGTATTATAGTGTGAATATACCTGATTTTTAAATCAGTTGCATTAATCTAAATGCACCTGTCATAAAAAAAAAGTTGTTGACTAAATGCAGACAAGGTTATAGATTTATCAACTAAACATCTGCTTCATTTATGTTGTAATTGCGGTACATTTGCTGAAAACAAAAACAGCAATGAAAATAAAATTTACAACCTTATTTTTTTTAGCGGTATGCAAAATATGCTTCGCACAAAACCCCATCAACCATGCTGGCATTGAACAAGGCATCAATCCGGCTGAACCTTTTTATGAAAATGTGCCAGTGCAAAACACATCATCTTTTACCAGTATTAAAAACAACAGCGCAGGTTTATCATGCGGCACCACCACTTTTTGGGCACGTGTTGGAAACAATGCCGAGGAGTTTTCGATTTCAGGAAATATTATTACCCCAACCGGGCAGGTAATTACCGGAACAACATCTTACAGCCTTGCCTTTTGCAATAACTTAAACGGCAACCCATTTAGCCCCACTCTTTATACAGAATTGCCTACTGCAGGTGGCTTGTTATATTATGATGGAACCGGATGGCTCACTGTTTCACCGGTAATACCTACAGGCATTACCGCGTTTTATAATATGGGCGGATTTGGCAACCTCATGTATCTTCATGGCAAGGATGCTGCCACAAACGATTACTTATTAAAGTATGACGGAACCACAATGGCATCCGTTTATGCTTTTTTTCCTAAAAAAGTTTCGGCTGCTGATATTGCAGTTGATGCTTCAGGCAATGCATGGGTGGTTTCAGGAAACGGCTTTGGACAAGCCGATAGCATTGTGGCTATCTCGCCATCGGGCCAGCTGCTGCATCAATATGCATTTACATTTAACACCGGAAATGCGTATGGTATGTTCCTGGTAAACGATACATTGTATTTAGGGTTAGGCCCAGGAAACCCTACTGCACCCAACACATTATTGCCTGTAACATTTTCGGGCACCACAGCTATCATCGGCACACCTGTGCCAACACCTGTTACCTTAAACGGTGATTTAGCAAGCTGTAATCCTGGTTCTCCGTTGGGATTGTTTGATGCAGGCTCTTCTACTCAACCCGGCATATATTTATTTCCAAACCCTTCAAAGGGACGTGTTACCATAACAACTTCAAGCGCAATTACGCTGATTCAAATATCTAATACACTTGGCCAACTGGTTTACCAGGCAACACCCTTTGATACAGGTGCAGAAATAAAGATGAAAAGCAAAGGCATTTACTTTGTAACTATAACATGTGGCAATGAGTTGGTAACTAAAAAAGTGGTGGTTGACTAATACGATTTTATATTTATGAAATTTAAACAGGCTCTTACTTTGCTTTAAAAACTTCAGCCTGCGAAATGGCTTTTAAAAACTCCTCAATGTTTTTCTTTATTGCGCGTTCAAATGACATCAGGGAACGCTTGCTTCCCACTATCGCATCACCCATAGTTGCCAATCCATTGGTTTCAATCGTTTTTTCAAATATCAATTCTTCTCCCTTTACTATTTTATATTCTACACGCAGGTCGGTATGAAAATTTAAACTTACAGGCGGTTGCATCCAGTGAACTAACGTTGCACGTATTTTATAATCGGCATTGGTGGTGTCGGTTATAAAAATTTTTGAATTGCTAACGCTTGATTTTAATGCGCCATTAAATTTTTTTAAATCAATAACATTTGATTTAAAAGATTTATAGGTCAATACTTTAACTTTTTTATTTGTTGGCTCAAATACAAAAGCAGGGTCGTTAACGGTCATTTTTTTTACATCAAGTGATGCGCAACTGCTGCAAGCGATTGCCGTTATTAGATAAAAGAATATTTTTTTCATTGTATTTATTGAATTACTAATTTTTGCACATATTGTTTTTCTCCATCACTTACTTTTACAAAATAAATTCCTTTAGGTCTACCTTCGAGATTGATTTCTTTTTTAGATTCATTAACAAAATTTTCTTTGATTATTCTATTACTAAATTTATCATAGATTTCTAAATCACCGTAATTTATTTTTTGAGGAGTTGATACATAAAACCTTCCGGCTGAAGGATTGGGTGTAATTGATAATTTATTTAATGTATTGTCAATTTCAGTAGTTTGAGATATTGAAGTGCCATAAACAATCAGATCATCAATATTAATTTCACTTAGGGTTGTAATATCCCATACATGCAAAACGATAGTATTGACCTGTTGGTTAATCACAATTGTCTTGCATCTTGGGGTTACATCCGGACTTCCATCATTTGAAGGCACATTTCCAATATAGGATTTAGCAAGAACATTTCCATTAATATAAATGTCTCCTTTTGAACCCCAATTATCAAACAATTCCATTTCACAGTATTGCATTGAGTCAACAAATGTCATTGGTGGAAATGTTAAAGTAAAATCAGTCAAATAACCATTAAAACAATTTGATGGACATGTAGAAATACCAAACCCAAAGGATTTTGTACTACCAAAATTGGTTATGTTTTTTATTCCAGGATTAGAATTAAATGTTCCGTATGATTGAAATGATATGAATGGATTAAGAGTGCCGGATTCAAAATTTTCATTTAGTAATATTTGTTGACTCATAATTTCATTACTTATGAACAAAAAGTAAAAAGCTAAAAACGGTATTATCTTTTTCATTTTATTTTGTTTTTTATTAATTCTAAAATTTTCAATTTTTACAAAGCCGCCAAGGTTGTTAAAAACACAGCCAATGCTAATAATAATGCCACCAGCAACAAAATCAACACCCATGTTTTATTTTTCTTTTTTTCATGCGCAGCATTTTGGTTTTGTTTAATGGCCCGGTGTAATTTCTGTAGTATTACTCCTATACCAAAAAAAACAAGCAGTTTATAAATAAAGTTATTTGCCAATTTGCTTTTGATTTGCTCCTTTTTAACAGCAGGTAGTTCGCTTCCTGATTTTGAGAAATGCAAAGCGGTATGCGATTCATTTTCTACATGAACAATTTCATTCTTTAATACAGTTGGCATCTTATCATTTTTGGTTGAAGCCATTTGATTTTTAGTAATGGATGCAGTAAGGTTTTTGTCAGGTATAGAAACTTCTGTTTTTAAATGGTAGTTATCGGCAAAATGATTTGACAACTGTATTTGTCCTATCGGTTTTATTTGTTGAACGGGTTGCGTCTTACTTGCCGTATTTGCAGAGCGGTTCCATTCAATATGATAACCGGAAAGATGTTTTCTTTTTTCAACGGTGCATGAGTTTAAGGCAAATCCTATTGCAAGCATTGCAAATAATGTTTTTTTAATGTGTGTCATAATTTGTTTGTTTTAAGTGTTAGTGATTTAGTTTGATGATTTAAAAAATTATTTTACCACATACCAGTTCCAATGAAACTTCCAGAAAATTATCGGAATGGCAGGAATATCCTCATCAATTTCTTCGCCAAGAGGAGAGTTGTCGCCACCATAATGCAAAACGCCCAATCCAAGCTCAAGTATGTATGATTGCCGTTTTCTCTTTTCTAAAAAACGTTCGCGTGCCCAGCCAACGGCATACATGTTTTCGGTAAAATCGGGGGTAATGGTGTGCCCCACTTTAAATGTCATTCCGTTTCTTACTATTTTTCCTGAGCGCTCATTATAATTTTCTCCAAAGAAAATATTTGCGCCTCCGGCAATCATTGGCGGGCACGCAAACTTCTGGTCTTCCTTCTCATCATAATATTCATAAACAACATTTCCATTATTGTCAATTACCTTATGAGTTGTTTTAGTTTTTTTATAGTAATAAGAAGGTCTTAAAAAAACACCGGCCTCTAAAACAAACATATTGCTTAAGCCCACCCGCATTGGCACACCAAGAATACCACCACCACCAATAGCTACTCCAATTCCAAAATGCCCGCCATACTCTTTGGTATTTGGTTTTTCTTTTAATGCGTTTGCAATAGAAGGCATTTCTTCGCGCAGCATTTTTTCTATTTCAGATGTTTTGTAAGCCATGATGCTTCCGTCCGAAATTTTAATTTTAATAAGCGAGTCAGGATATTGCTCGGTAATAATTCCTTTTATAACCGAACCGCTTTTTAAATAAACCACATCTCGCATGGATTGGGCTGATGTTAATTGTGCACTTAATATGGCAACAAGTAATAGGATTAACTTTTTCATTTTTATTTGTTTTTAAATTGGTTATGATTTGATGCGACAAATATGTAGTGAAAAAAAGCGCGCGTCAATTACATAAACAGGTAAGGAAAGAGGTTTGAAGTTTGTTGTTTGTAGTTTGATGTTTGATGTTTGATGTTTGATGTTTGTTGTTAGTGTGGTCTGTATTATAGCAACTTCAAACATCAAACGTCAAATAAATCTTTATTCAAACCGAAGTTTATCGCGTTCTATCAAGCGTAAACGGATTGATTTGGCTACAGCCTCAGGTGCTGAGTTTACCTGCAGTTTGCGAAAAATATTTTTTAAGTGTGCTGCTACTCCGTTAATGGATATATCCATTTTTTCCGCAATAAGTTTTTGGCTTAAGCCATCGCATAAAAAACCAAGCGCCTGTTTTTCCTTAGGAGTAAGATTGTATTCGTTTGAATTTTTTGGTGCGCCATACAAAAAAAAATCACGCACCTTGCCCGCAATGCTGGGCGAAAACATGGTACCACCATTTTTTACTATGCGTATATAATCAAGCAATTGCAAATAAGGCAAACCTTTTTTTACATAACCCGATGCACCGGCCTGTAGGCATTTAAAAATGGTTTCATCGTCTTCCAAGCCGGTGTGCATTATCACATCTATTTCAGGGTGGGTTGATTTTATTTTTATCAATCCCTGCAAACCGTCCGTGCCCGGCATTTCTTTATCCATAATAACAATATGCGGTTGCAGTTTTTCCACATCATCAATTACGGTGTTACAGTTAGAAAAAGCGCCTTTCATTTCAAAGCCGGCTTCGTCTTCAAAAAGTTCGCACAGGCTTTCGCGTGTTACGGTTTTGTCTTCGTAAATAAGTAATCGGATAGAGTCCATAGTTTGATGCAACAAATGTATTGCGCTGGAGTTTTAAAAAATACTACATAATCATGTAGTAGCTATTTCAAGGGTAATTATTGTTCCCCTGTTTGGTTGTGATTCTATGGTTAGTTTTCCATTTATTTCTGTGGCTCGTTCCTGTATGTGAGTGAGTCCGTTTTTACGTGAAAGGTTTTTTAAATCAAATCCAACGCCATCATCTTTAATAGTCAGAAAAAGTTTTTCGTTTTGTATTTCCCAATGAATAAATGCGTTTTTGCATTTTGAATGTTTAACCATATTGTATAAACATTCTTTAAAAATCAAATAAAAATGCTTGCGCGTTTTAAATGGCAATACAATATCAACATCGTGCTGTGGAGTTTCAAGTGAGTAATTAATTTCTTCGGGCATTATGGCTACAATAAAATTTTTCATGCGCTTAAAAAGTTCGGTGGTTGAATCCTCGGCAGGATTAAATGCCCACGATAAATCATCCACTGTTGAAAGTGCACGTTGTGTAAGTTCAGAAATTTCGTTTGAACGTGCGATTGCTCTTTCGTTATCACCACGCTGCAACACTTTTGCTACCAAACCTGCTTTGCTTTGTATAGCTGCCAAATCGCTTTTTAAATCATCGTGCAAATCTTTTTTTATCTGGTCGCGGATTTTGCGTTGCTCTTCTTTTTTAATTCGCCTGAAGCGGACAACAAAAAATGCCGCTGTTGCAATCAATAGAAATACAGCTAATGCAATAAGTGCTTTAAACCACCATGTTTGATACCATGCAGGAAGTATTACAATGCGCAGCGTTTTAATTTTTGTACTCCACACACCATCGTTATTACTGCCTTTTATTTTTAACGTATAATTACCCGGGTTAAGATTGGTAAAGGTTATAAATCTTCGGGTGCCGGTGTGCTGCCAATCGGTATCGTAGCCGTCAAGTTTGTATTGATAATTATTTTTTACGCTATTGGTAAAATTAAGCGCTGCAAATTCAAACGAAAAAACAGACTGGGTGCTTTGAAGAACAAGTTCATCAGCATAGTTCAGATTTTTTTTGAGTACAGAACTCTCGTTTACTTGAACAGGTTTGTTAAAAATTTGAAAGTCGGTAAATACAACTTCGGGTTCGAAGGTATTCTGTTTTATACTATCCGGATGAAACATGTTCCAACCATTGGTGCCGCCAAAAAACATATGTCCAGTAGAATTTTTACAGTAAGCCCCACTATTGTATTCATTACCCTGAAGTCCATCGGCTGATGAATAATTAAAAAATGTTTCTGTGCTGATTATAAATTTGGAAATTCCTTTATTCGTACTCATCCACAGATTGCCTTTGTTATCATCCATAATTCCATACACAATTTCATCGGGCAGTCCGTTGTTTTTACCCCATACTTTAAATTCTGATTTTATTGTATTAAATGTTTTTAATCCTCCACCATAAGTGCCCATCCAAATATTGTTACCTCTTACACAAATAGTATTAATAGTATTGCCATTATATGTTCCAATTAGGTTTCCCGGCAATATATACTTTTTTAAACTTATTGGTTCACTCTTTTTATCAAGTTTTATGTTGCATAAAATACCACCCGATTCCAAACCAATCCAAAGCGTATTTAAACTATCAATTGACAAAGCGCGCACGGAATATGGCAAGGGTATGCCAAGTGTTTTTAAATCAATTATCGAAATTTTATTTGTAAAACGATTTAACCGGCAAAGACTGTTATTGCCACCCAACCATAAAAAACCGTTCAAGTCTTTTGCAATTGATTTAACTATATACGCTTCCTTATTATCCGTTTTGCACTTTGAAATATTTCCATTAAAATCATCAATAACCTGCACTTCTGAGAGCCGGACAGCGGACCATACACTGTCGTTAATACAGTAAAGACTTCCGTAACTGTTATCGGCAATTTCATTTTTACTTTTTCCTGTGTGAACGAAGTTTTTATAAACGCCAGTATTTACATCGTACCTGCTCAAGCCATGCTGGTCAGTTCCAAGCCAAACAATTCCTTTTTCATTGGCAGCAATTGCTCGAATGCGATTATCAAGCAAGTCGTTTTTTTGAGAACCATTTTTTCTGTTAAACAATGCAAACTTTTTTACTTTGCTATCAAACCTGCTTAAACCATTGGGAGTTCCTGCCCAAACTATTTGTTGCTTGTCAATATAAATACCATTAATAAAAATAAATGCAACAGAATTTTTATTGTCAGCCTCGTAATTAAAATATTCGGGTTCATTATTCAGTGTATTAATTCGTGCAATGCCTTTATTGGTTGAGAACCACATAAAATTATTTTGCTCAACAAAATTTCCTCTCACTTCGCCTTCTGGCGACCATGTATTAAGCAATTTGCCCTGAGCGTTAAACTGTATTACTTCATAGTATGTCGAAATCCAATAATTTTTTTTCTTATCCTGAGCAATGGACCCAATATGAAAAGGGTAGCGGTTATTTTGATTTAGAAAACGAGAATCAAACTTTTCAAACCTGTATTTATTTAACACCCTTTCATCAGGAATCATTTTTATGTAGATCCAACTTACGTCAGATATCCAAAGAGTTCCCTTGTCGTCATGGTACATTGAAAAAAGTCTGCTGGATTCGTCCTGCAGCTCCTGAGGAACTTTGTACTTAAAATATTTTGTTTCGGGTGTAATACCTTTTCCTTCAATAAATATTTTATAAATGACTTTGTCATTAGTGCCCAACCATAAAATATTATTTGAAGCTGGCAAAATGTAAGCAATGTTTTTATTGGGAATTCCGTTAGGCAGTGAATCTGTATAGCGGTTTGTTTTTTCAGTTGTTAAGTCAAATATGTTAAGCGAACCATCACCGCTTTTGAGATATAAGTTTTCAAAGCTATCGGCAAATACCTGTTCAATCCGGTTATTACTTATTGTTTGCGAATCATTATCATTTTTATTAAAACTTTTAAAGGTATATCCATCATATTTGTTTAACCCGTTTTCAGTAGCAAACCACATAAAGCCTTTATTATCCTGTGTTATTGACTGAATTGAATTACTAGACAATCCGTCCGCATCAGTAAATGTTTCAAAATTTATTTTTGTTTTTTGACAAAAACATACATTACTGTATATTAAAAATGCAAGTAAAACTTTAAAATTTAGGATAGTAACTTCGCTATTCAATTTAACAGTTTTTCAGCCATAAAAATATGTTTCAATTCCTTTTCTCAAAACAAATAAAACAATATTATTGGATACGATAACCAATAAAACCATATTCAAATTATTTTACATTTGCGCGCTCATTTTAAAATCAACAATTAATCATATTAAATGAAACACACTCAAAAAGCAGTTTTATGTTTTCTGGCAACAGCCTTTAGCGCATGTGCACAAAAAAACACCGGTGGCAATGTTGAATTAAAAACACAAGCCGATTCTATCAGCTATGCCATTGGCGCAAGCGTTGGCTCAAGTCTTAAAAAAGACGGGCTTGATGCTATTGTAAATGCCGACATACTAAATGCTGCAATGAAAGCTGCCTTAAAAGGCGACTCGCTTAAAATACAACAGGAAGCCTGCCAGGGAGTAATTCAAACATTTTTTCAGGCACGCGAAAAAGAAAAAAGTAAAGCCAGCATTGAAAAAGGACAAAAGTTTTTGGATGAGAACAAAAAACGCAGCGGTGTTACCACCACAGCCAGCGGTTTGCAGTACGAAGTTATTACTATGGGCACAGGCGCTAAGCCAACTGCTGAAGATAAAGTTACTACACACTATCATGGTACAACGATTGACGGCAAAGTGTTTGACAGCTCGGTTGACCGCAAGCAGCCTGCGCAATTTGGCGTAAACCAGGTAATTCCCGGTTGGACAGAGGCCCTGCAACTAATGCCCGTTGGCAGTAAGTGGAAACTGTATATACCATATAACTTAGCGTATGGCGAACGCGGTGCCGGTGGCGCAATTGGCCCCTATGAAACTTTAATTTTTGAAGTTGAGTTAATTTCTATTGACAAAGAAGAACCGAAGAAATAAAAGGGTTTAACGTTTAAAGCCTTTCGTTCAGCGTTTGGTGTTGGCAAATGAATAATTTTGCCTGCATTAAACGCTGAATTTTTTTTACAACCACTAAATATGATTAAAGTAAATACCACAACCGTTGTATGCGCACTTGCATTAATGCTCTCATCAAACGTTTTTGCACAAAACAAAAAACTTACAATGGAAGATGCCATTGTAAATGCACGTACTACACTGGCGCCAAAAAATTTATCGCAGTTAAACTGGATAAAAAATTCGGATGTTTATTATTACGTAAACAATACCGAAACACCAGCTACCATGTATGCAGGCAGCACATCCATTAAAGCTGACGAAAAAATAATTACACTGGTTGACATTAACGACCGGCTAAAACGACTGAAGTACGATACACTGGCTAAGTTCCCTGTAGTAGAATGGAAAACCGACAAACGGTTTGTATTTACCATAGGTAAAAACGAATTTGAGTATGACATTACACGCTATGCCGTTTACCTTAACCGTACAGTAAGTTTAAATGATGGTGCCGAAAAAAATGATGTGGATACTGCAACAGGCAAAATAGCTTATTCCGTAAAAAACAATTTGTTTGTATATACTGGCACATACAATGCACAGGTAACCAATGACGAAAACGAAAACATTGTTAACGGAAGTTCGGTACATCGTGATGAGTTTGGAATAACCAAGGGTACATTTTGGAGTCCAACAGGAAACAAACTTGCATTTTACAGGATGGACCAAACTATGGTAACCGATTACCCTATTATGGATATATCAAAACAACCTGCACAAATAAACAACATAAAGTATCCAATGGCGGGTGGCGCAAGCCACCAAGTTACTGTTGGTGTGTATGACGTAAAATCGCAAAAGAAAATTTTTTTACAAACAGGCGAGCCCAAAGACCAATACCTCACCAATATATCGTGGAGCCCTGACGAAAAATTTATTTATGTGCAGGTACTAAACCGCGACCAAAACCACCTGAAGCTAAACCGGTACAATGCCGAAACAGGAACCTTTGACAAAACATTGTTTGAAGAGCGTGACGAAAAATATGTTGAGCCCCTTCACCCTGTTTATTTTGTTCCGGGTAATGCCTCACAGTTTATTTATCAAACCAACCGCGATGGATACAACCATTTTTATTTATACGATACAAATGGAAAACTTATAAGGCAACTTACCAAAGGCCCATGGGAGGTTATTGATTTTATTGGCTTTGATAAAAAAGGTGAAAAAATTATTTATGTATCAACGCAGGAAAGTGCGCTTAACCGTGATTTGTATTCAGTAAGCATTGATGATGGAAAAGTAAAACGGCTAACGGATGGTGATGGCACACACACCTGCAAATACAATTTTACTACAGGAGAAATTATAGATGTGTTTTCAAACACCACTACTCCACGCAAAATTTCAATTTTATCTTCAGGTGGTCGCACCGAAAAAGATTTACTTAATGCAGAAAATCCATTAAAAGATTTCGCAACTGCTTCGATGAAAATCTTTTCGGTTAAAAATCCTAAAGGCGATGAATTGTTTTGCCGCATGTATTATCCTGATGCAATGGACTCTTCAAAAAAATATCCTGTAATTGTGTATGTATATAACGGGCCGCATGTTCAGCTAATTACCAACAGTTGGCAGGGCGGCCAGGGCGATTTGTGGTTTCATTATCTGGCACAAGAAGGATTTATTGTTTTTACAATTGATGGACGAGGAAGTGGAAACCGTGGCAAAAACTTTGAACAAGCATTGTTTCGCCAAATGGGTACCGTGGAAATGGACGATCAGCTTGTGGGCGTTGCATATTTAAAAACGCTGCGTTATGTTGACACATCGCGCCTGGGAGTTGACGGCTGGAGTTACGGTGGTTTTATGACAACAAGTTTAATGACTCGGCACCCCGGAGTATTTAAGGCCGGAGTGGCTGGTGGCCCTGTAATTGACTGGAGCTATTACGAAGTAATGTACACCGAACGCTACATGGATACACCACAAACCAATCCTGACGGTTATAAAAACAACAGCTTGCTAAATAATATTGAAAACCTGAAAGGAAAACTTTTGGTAATACATGGTGGCATTGACGATACAGTTGTTTGGCAACATACTTTAATGCTGTTAAAAAAAGCAGTTGACAAAAACGTGCAACTCGATTATTTTGTTTACCCCAATCACCCTCACAATGTACGCGGAAAAGACAGGGTGCATTTGATGAATAAAATAACACAATACTTTAAAGAAAATCTTTAATTATCCAATTTCACCTGCATTAGAAAAAATTCACTTGCTTAGTTAAAGCTCAAACATGTTTTATTGCGAAGCATTCATGACTAAACTTATTTAGGTGCCACCTTAGGTAAGGATGCTATTTAATTTAATTCACCGTTTCAGAGTTTTGTTACAAGTGTATTTTTTTTTACAAAAATGCTATCACTTGGTGATTGGCAGTAAGTCAAAACCCGATGGGTTGAACTTATTGTAATAGTTGTGTGAGAAATAAAAAAAGACATCCAAGAGCTAGCAAAAACAAATCAATTAAAAATTATAATACATTTACGCTTCATTTTAGGTAAGTGCCGCATGAAAAAAATAACCCTATTAATTATTGTATTAATAAGCAAAACAAGTTTTGCTCAAAATACTTTTTTTTCTTTCTATGATACAATTCCGTCTTCAATATGGGGGACAACCCATTTCGCGAGTGCCATTTTGGAAAGTTATGATGGCAGTTTTATGGAATGGGCTGCGGGGCAAGATAGCATTATGATTCTTTCTAAAATTTCCACAACAGGAACACTTGTTTGGAGTAAAGAAATTTCTTTTCCATACCATATTTCACAGGCAGGAGGCACAAAGCTATCTGATTCAACATTTATATTCATGATTTTTCCTTTTTCTCCAATTTATTCAAATATTCTTGTTAAAGCAGATACTTCTGGTAATGTTTTATGGATAAAGGGGATTTCTAAAATAAATAATTCCAACTTCACTACTATTGCGTCAACACCTGATAAAGGCTTTGTGCTTGCGGGGAGAGGTTGTTATAACAGTAATATTATCGTGCGATTCGATGGCAATGGAAATATTCTATCCCAACACGCATACACAAGTTCTTCTATGTTGAACGTACAAGTATTTGATATGATTCATGACGGAAATAATCAATATGTGTATTGCGGAAATGCAATGGGGATTTCAACAGGAATGAATGCAAATCCATTTACTTTTTTCAGAACTGATAGTTCAAGCAATGTTCTGAACTATAAGGAGTATTATATCCCGGAAGGGTTTGGTACAAATTATTACCAAAGCAAATTAATTGAAAGAGCAGTCAATGGAGGTCATTATTGTATATTTAACCTCAGTGATTCTGTTGGCTATAAAAAACTTGCTCTAATGTATTTTGATGTTCAGGATCAATTGACTTGGTCTAAATTTATTGAAACCACTGACACCTCTATGATTCCGAGTTCTTTGTTATCAACTGCGGATGGAGGATGTATGGTTATTACAACTAATACTAGTAAAACTTTTCAGAAGCGATACCCTGTTGCAATGAAGTTTAATAATAGCGGGGCTTTTGAATGGGGGAAACTACTAGGAGATTCAACACAATTTTTTTGGAAATTTACTGAAATAAGATCCGTGGTTTCCACCAAGGATAATGGGTGGGTAGCTGCTGTGACAAGAAATAGCAGTTTTAATATTGGTAAAGTGGATTCTTTATTTGATGGATTTTGTAATTCTCATTCATTTACTCCAGTCTTAACTAATTTTGCCCCACAAGCTTATGCTTTTAGCTTAACACCTTACGCAATTAATTTTACAATTAGTAATCTGGCTCCAGCTATTAGAAATCTTCCTGTTTATACATTTAATCAATGCTTTACTTTATCCAGACCAGATGCTGAACTTGGTACCCAATTATTACAAATATATCCAAACCCAACAGCAGATTATTTTATAGTTAAAAATCATTCAGCCTTTTCTATTTCTTTCTACCTTATTAATTCTATTGGACAACAAGTTGAGAAAATGTTTTTGGCCGGAAACGAGTCACACTTTTACAGTTCAAGAAATTTAAAAAATGGCATTTATTTTTGGAGAGCTGTTGATGAAAATAAGTATACTGCTTCAGGTAAAATTGTTATTACCAAATAGATTTACACCTACTACAAACCTAAAGGCACAGAGAGATGGCGAGCAGGAAAAAGTTTATAAGTGGATAAATCTCAATGTTGGATGCAAAACACAATTCGAAAAAAGTACATTTTTATGTTTTAATAAAGAGCATTATACTAATGCAACCATACTCTTCGCCATCTTTCGTCCCTTCAATTATTTGTTTACCCAAACGATCCACATAGCGTGCATGGAAGAGACAGAGTGCACCTGATGAATAAAATTAGACAGTACTTTAAAGACAACCTGTAAACAATTTGACACAGCATTACATACTAGTTAAAAAGCCTGAAAAAGTTGAGGCCGTTGCAAAAAACTTTGAGCGAAGCAATGATGTGTTCAGAAAATTTTTAAAAGGAAAACGTTCAAAAGAAGTTGATGCTGTTGTTTTTGAATTGAACAAAACTGTTTCGCAGCAAATTGATTGTACCCAGTGTGGTAACTGTTGTAAAAAATTAAATGCACCGTTTACTTCAAAAGAAATTTCGCGAACCGCTCCATTCATCTCACTTTCTGAAGCCGAGTTTACACAACGCCATTGCCAGCATGATGAAATGGATAATGTATTTTATATCAAAAATCCGCCATGCGTCTTTTTAAAAGACAATAAATGCAGCGTTTATGAATACAGGCCGGATTCGTGCGCAGAATTTCCACACCTGAAGAAACCCAATTTTATTTTTCGCACGTTAGGGATTTTTGAAAATTATAAAATATGCCCTATTGTATTTAATGTGGTTGAACTATTAAAAGTGCATTACCGTTTCAGGTATTAGGCAAATTTCCAATTAGGAGGGTACACGGTTTTGGTATACTTACGCGTTTTGGCAATTGAGCGCAGTATCTGAAGTTTATTGGGATTTCCCTTTAATGTCTTAATGGTTTTAATATCTTCAAGCAATGACACCTGGTTATCGGTTGAAGGTTTAAAATATCCCATACAGAAATTGTCGAGCAACATAGTTTTGTTTTTTTATACTGATGCAAAGTACTTGCCATTTGACAGATTACTGTAAGGTTTTTGGCCAAAGTGTTATAATATTTGTTAAAAAGCCGGATAACGGCAGAAAAAAACTTAAAAATTAACCTTTCCTGCATCAGCAAGCTTAAACATGTTTTCGCTTATTGAAATTTTCATATCACGAAAGTAAAAAGTACCACCCCAGGCATACTTTACGCGGCTAAACAAAACTGTCTTATCGCCTTTGGTTACCCACACGTGCGAAATGGTCTTTTTATCTTCATTAATCTCTTCGCGGTTTATTGATATGTTATCATCAATTTTTTCGGTGGCTGGCTTTAATACCTCAGCAGGTTTTGGTTTTTCAATTTTACTTTCAGGGGCTGCATCCTGTCCTTTTGTTTTGCTTACTGTATCCTCTTTCCTGTCGCTTCCGCCCGATAATTTAATATTAGGTTTTACTCCATCGTTTCCTACGGCCATAGCCAAATCCTTATTACCATCCTCACCTATTCCTTCATTTGCTTTTTTCTTTTTTGCATCCTCTGCAGCTTTTTCTTCAGCAATTTTTCGTTTTTCCTCCCCTGCTAACCGTTCATCCGCCTGGCGTTTGGCATCAGCCTCTTCTTTTTCTGCAATCCTTCTTTGTTTATCCTCAGCAGCTTTTTCAGCTAATGCCTTCTTCTCATCGGCAGCGGCTTGCTCATCTGCTTTTCGTTTGGCATCGGCTTCTGCTTTTTCAGTCAGCTTACGTTGTTTTTCTTCAGCAGCCTTTTCTTCGGCAGCTTTGCGAGCATCCGCAGCTGCAATGGCTTCTAACTTTTTCTTTTCATCGGCTGCTTCTTTCTCTTTTAAGCGCAGTGCAGCAGCCTGGGCTTCTTCTTCTTTTTTCTTAGCCGCTTTTTCCTCCGCTTCTTTTTTCTTTTCGGCTTCGGCAAGTTTTTTAGCTTCTTCTTTGGCTTTAAGTTCTTCTTCTTTTTTCTGCTTTGCAATTATTGCTGTGCTGTCAACTGCAGGTTTAGGCGGGTTGGCTTTTAATTCCTTCTCTTTTTCCTTTAGTTCGTCTTCGGCTTTTTTTATTGCTGATTGAATGGACTTGGTATAATCTGTATCGTAATCGAAATCGTCAAACTTTTTTGAGTAATTTATTTTTGCCACTGGCTGATTAAACACCACTATGTTTACATCATCGTATTGTTTAATTAAAATTACGGTAAATGGATACGATTCAAACCCCTGGCTAATGCGCTCCTCATCATCTACCACTGTATTAATGTTAATTTTTTTTGTGATGTAACCCGGCTTGCTAAATGACAAAACGTAATCACCGCCATACTCTAAATCTATCTTATAGCTCGACTGGCCCGGAAGCGTTTCGATGGCTTTGCCATTTCGGGATAATACCATATAAGCATCTTTATAATCAAAACTGCCTTCCATTTTAAACTTTGCGTTTACGGTATAGTATTTATTGGCCTGGCTATATGAAAAAGTACAGTAGTACATGAAAAAAGTAAGAAGAGGTAAAAAGCGTTTAAGCAAACCTGTACTTTGTTTTCTAAACATTTGTAATTTTATTCCGTTAAACCAATTTATCCGCTTCACAAATTTAAAGTTCTGTTTAATTCAATTTTAAAATTAAAGTAAAGTTTGTAATGATTTTTTTAACTGCCATCATCAAAAAGCACGCTTCGTTTTACGCAGGCCTTGCTCAAAAGATTTTCTTTTTATGTATTTTTATTACATCCTTTTTTTACAGGTTAAATGCACAGGATATTACAATGGAGCAAACCGTAGATTACATTAATCAAAAGTTTGGTGGCAACTATAATGTTGAAGTTAACTACGGAAGTATGGTGGCCATTTACCAGGAGGGCGGGCAAAAATACAGAGAGGATCAAGTACTGATTAAAGACCTGGATGCAGGCAAGGTAACCTACAATGCCAAAACAAAAATGCTGCTTATAAACTGCAAGTCGCCAACAGCTAAATGCGTAACGCGCGAGTTTCTTGATAAGCGTTTATATTACAATCGTGTAAGCTTTGTTATTAATGCCGGTGAAAAAACGGCAAACGGTTTGATTAAGGCGTTTCAACATTTAATCAGGCTTGTAAATGAAAGAGGATACAAAAGTTCAGAACCATTTGAATAAAACAAAAAAAATGAAACAACTAAGTTTAACAACAGTTTTAATGATGCTGATTTGCAGCCTTCACGCGCAGGCAGGAAGTGAAAAGTTTGTTGATTCGGTTTTTATACAGGGAAAAATTAAGTACAACAACGGCAGCTACGAAGATGCCATAAAAGATTTTACTGCAGCTATCGAAAAAGATGCCAAGCATACCAATGCATTTTTACAGCGTGGATTTTGTTATGCTTTAATAAAAGATTTTGCGCATGCTATTGAAGATTTTACTTCAGTAATAAGCCTTGAACCTGACCATGAGTGGGCCTATGTATCACGCGGAGGCGCCTATAACAAGGTTAATGAATACAACAAGGCAATAGATGATTTTAATAAAGCACTTACATTAAAGCCCACCGATTGTGAAGCATATAACAATCGAGGTTTTTCAAAAAAAGCTTTGGGTGATAAAGAAGGTGCCTGCGAGGATTGGTTTAAGAGTAAAAAAATGGGTAATGATGAAGCCTATATTATTATTAAGAACAACAGGTGCAAGTGAGGTGTTAGATGAGTTAATGAATGAATGATTGAATGATTGATTGAATGATTGATAAAAAAAAGATTATTTAATGAAGCAATTAAAGTTATGGGTGCTAGTACCTGCTATGGTTATTACACAAAATATTTTTGCTCAGGACGACATTGATTACAACACCTGCATTACCAAAGTTGATTACAAATGGGGAGCCGAATGCAAAGGATGCACCACCGGAGGCAAAACATACAAAGTGCGATTTGTAAATACATGTGCCGAAACACTTGCTGTAAAAATTGCAGTACAAGAGGAGCATAAACGTTGGCGCACTTTTACCAGACCTGCTGTAATGCCTAACGATACCATATCTGGGTTTGCATGCTTAGGCACAGGCAAATATTTATACTGGACCAAAAAGTCAAACGATAACACGTTAGAATTTCCATCAGATGAGGAAATAAATGCAACCCACAAAAAGTAATTATTTATCAGAGCCAATTTTTTAGCAGCATAAAAATAATGGCTGCCAGGCCTGCAGAAACAGGTATGGTAAGTACCCAAGCCCATATTAGCTGAAGTGTTACGCCCCAGCGTACTGCCGAAATTCTTTTGGTAATACCAACTCCCACTATACTACCTGTAATGGTATGCGTAGTGCTAACGGGAATTTTAAAATGCTGAGTGCCAAAAAGTGTAATGGCCCCAGCGGTTTCGGCTGCAAAACCTTCAAACGGTGTAAGTTTGGTTACACGTTGTCCCATTGTTTTTACTATCCTCCAACCACCAAACATGGTACCCAATGCAATGGCACTGTAGCAAGCAAACGGAACCCATTCGGGTATATGCTTAATATCAGCAATGGTTCCATGCGCCATCATAGCTGCTGCAATTATTCCCATCACTTTTTGTGCATCGTTACCACCATGCCCAAGACTATATGCTGCTGATGACAAAAGTTGAAGCCGTCTAAAAATTTTATCTACCTTAGAAGGATTGGTTCGCTTGCAAATATGCATTGAAAGCACCGTAATGAGGTACGACATAATAGTTCCTAATATGGGAGCAAGAACAATAAAATAAATCACTGGCATAACCTTACTTACCTGTATTGCATGCAGCGTTCCTGCATTAGCCATACCGGCACCTGCAAATCCTCCTATTAGCGTATGAGATGAACTGGACGGAATGCCCCACCACCAGGTAAGTAAATTCCAAATGATAGCTGCAATTAATCCTGCACATACAACCACTAAAGTTATGTGCTCTGACTTTACAGTTTTTGAAACAGTGTCGGCTACTTTTAATTCAAAAATCCAATAGGCAATAAAATTAAACATAGCTGCCCAAAGCACTGCAGTAAGCGGGCTTAGTACTTTAGTTGAAACTACAGTGGCAATTGAATTAGCTGCATCATGAAACCCGTTAATAAAATCAAAAACAAGTGCCAATGCTATTACAATAACAAACAAATCTATTTGCATACAATAACGCCTTAGGCCATTTTAACGATGATGGAATCAATAACGTTGGCAGCATCTTCGCACATATCGGTAGCGGTTTCAAGTGCCGAAAGTATTTCTTTAGTTTTTATAATCTGCACGGCATCTTTTTCGGTTTCAAAAAGACGTGCCACAGCATTGTCAAAAATATCATCGGCATGATTCTCGATGCTGTTGATAAGAACAAGCGACTCAGTTATGTTACGCATGTTCTTTTTGTTTTTGAGTTCAAAAATAATTCTGCGTAATTCTTCGGTTTGAGTTTGCAATAGTTCGCACAGCTTTATCATATCGTTACTGCATGTGGTAACTTTATACAACTCCATGCGCTTACTGCTGCCATGTATAAAATCAATAATATCATCAATGGCACTAACCAAACGGTAAATATCCTCTCTATCAAATGGTGTAATAAAGTTGCGACTTAATTCCTGAAAAATTTCGTGAGTAATTTCATCGCCTTTGTGTTCTAATATTTCTATTTCACGAAAATGTTTCATACGCTCATCTTGCGTAGATGAAATTACCAGTTGATACATTTCCTTGCCGGCATCCTGTAAATTAGAAGCAGCGCGGTCAAATAATGGAAAAAATTTTTTGTCTTGTGGTACTAAGTATTGTAAAAAAGAGAAACTCATTTTGTTTGGCGTTTAGATTGGCCACAAATGTAGAATAAAAAGAATTGAAATTGGGTAATGGGTTTTAAGCGCAGCCAATTTAATTTATCAGGCACAAATTTAGTTGCCCCTTTTACATTTCATGTTAATAACTCACTTGACCTTATGCCTTTAAATTTTATTTTTGCCGTAGGTTTGTAACTACTTAAAACCTTTTGCAATATGATGGAAGATGACGAATTTGAGAACTTTGACGAACAAAACGAAAGCATAGGAAGCAGTGTAAGGCGGTTTGAAGAAATGTTGCGCAACCACGACACCTATTTTTTTGATGTGGAAGCACTGGTTAAAATTATAGACTATTACATTGATGGAATACAATATGAAAAAGCGCTTGATGTAGCCAAATACGCAAGCAATCTTCACCCTAACACATTATCGTTTAAAATACGCGAAGCGCATCTATATAGTCTATCAGGCAAACATGACCATGGCCTTGAAATGCTTGAGCGCTTGCAGGATATATATCCTTACGAAACCGAGATTTTTATTATCCGTGGCAATATTTTATCTTCTCTAGATAGGTTTGAAGAAGCCATAGTATCCTTTAAAAAAGCCCTTAACATAACCGATTTGCGCGATGAGCTTTATTACAACATTGCTCAGGCATATCAAAGTATGATGGATTATCACCAGGCAATACATTATTATAAAATGTGTGCTACCGAAAATCCTAATCATGAAATGGCTCTTGAAGAACTTGCCGTATGCCTTGGTCTTACCGGACGCGTGGAAGAAGGCATTGCATTTTTTAAAGTTTTAATTGACAAGGATCCATATTCATTTTTGGCATGGTATGGGCTAGGCGATTTATACTGCCGCATGGGCATGTACGAAAAAGCACTTGAAGCATTGGACTATGTATTAATTATAAACGAAAATTACTATCCGGCTTACTTAGACCAAGCCAATGTATTATCATTATTAGGCCGATATAATGATGCCATTGATAAATACAAACAAACGTTTGAATACTTTACGCCTGATTCACTTACCTACTTTAATATTGGCGAGTGTTATGATAAACTTGAAAATTATCAGGAGGCCCGTACCTATTTTAAAAAAGCAGTAAAAATTACACCCGAAATGTCACAAGCCTGGTTTTGTATAGGCTTAACACTTGAGGTGGAAGAACGCTGGTACGAAGCGATACATTATTTAAAAAAAGCCATCGAACTTAATCCCAATGTTGGTGAGTACTGGTTTGTACTTGCCGAAAACGAATACAAACTGCAAAACATTACCGAGGCCGAAGATTGCTATCGCAAAGCGCTTGAACTTGACCCCGATTACGATGCAGTATGGCTTTGCTACTCTGATTTTCTTTACCAGCAAAACCGAATGTTTGATGCTATAGAAACTATTTACACCGGTATTAAATACCACCCCGACAATAGCGAAATGCATTGTTATTATATTTTTTACCTTTATATGGACGGACAATTAAAAGAAGCTTATCTGCACCTTGCATACTTGCTGGGTAAAGACTTTGATTCATACCAAATGCTGCTAAATCTTAATCCCGATTTTAGCAATGATAAATCTATTTTACAGCTTATTGAACAACACCGAAACAAGAAATGAATTTTACCATCAGTCAGGTTCCACAGCGAACCTCTAAGCCAAGGCAACATGGCCTAACGATGGTAATGGACAAAGGCCTTAGCTTACGCGAAACCGAAGATTTTATTGAAGCATCAGCACCCTATGTTGATTTGGTTAAGTTGGGTTTTGGAAGCTCATATGTAACCCCTAACCTCCAAAAAAAAATTGATGCATACCGCAACGCAGGTATACCGGTTTATTTTGGCGGCACTTTGCTTGAGGCTTTTATTATCAGAGGCGAGTTTAAAAATTATCTTGCCCTGATTGATAAATACAAACTTACCCATGCCGAAATTTCCGATGGGTCAATTACCATCCCTCATTCCGAAAAAATATTTTACATAAAAGAACTTGCAAAACAAGTAACCGTTATTTCGGAAGTTGGAAGCAAAGAAGAAGGCATAATTATAAGACCTAACGTGTGGATACAAATGATAGAAAGCGAACTTGCTGCCGGTGTTTGGCGTGTAATAGCCGAAGCACGCGAAAGCGGAACTGTGGGAATTTACCGACCCAATGGAAAAGCACACGTAATGCTTATAAATAAAATTACCAATCGAATACCGCACGAAAATATTATTTGGGAAACACCTAATAAATCAGGGCAGGTATACTTTATAAAACACTTTGGTGCCAATGTTAATCTTGGCAACATTGCACCTTCCGAAGTTATTGCGGTTGAAACGTTGCGTCTTGGTTTGCGAAGCGACACTTTTTTTCAATTTATAAACAAAGGACTTACTAAAGGAATGGTTTAATATACACGTACCATTATGAAAGAAATAACAGTACAGGAGCTAAAAAAAATGCTTGACGACAAAGTTGACTTTCAACTTATTGATGTTAGAGAAGAATACGAATATGATATTGCTAATTTAAATGGTGAACTTATTCCGATGGGCGAAATTTTAAACGCCACCGAAAAAATTTCGAAAGAAAAACCCGTAATTATTCATTGCCGCAGTGGTGCACGAAGCGCTACCGTTATACAACAATTGGAACGTGCACACGGCTTTACCAACCTTGCCAACCTTAAAGGCGGCATTATTGCCTATGCCAAGGAAGTAGATCCTTCCATACCAACTTATTAAAATTAAAGTTAATCAACTGCTTTAATAACTACAAACTGTAAACCCAAACCGTAAACGTTTTATGGAATACATAAAATATCTTTTTGATTTTATTCTGCATATCGATAAGCACCTTTACGAAATTGTTTCTCGATACGACACCTGGGCTTATCTCATTTTATTTTTAATTGTATTTGCCGAAACAGGACTTGTGGTTACACCACTTTTACCTGGAGACTCACTGCTTTTTGCTGCAGGTGCGCTGGCTGCCCCTCCGGGCGAAGCACTAAATGTTTACCTGCTAATACTCATATTTTTTGTTGCCGCCTTTGGTGGCGACAATACCAATTATTTTATCGGACGTTACATAGGTCCAAAAGCGTTTCAGGGAAATTTTAAATTATTAAAACGCGAGTACCTTGAACGCACTCACCAGTTTTTCGAAAAACATGGAGGTAAAGCTGTAGTATATGCTCGCTTTGTTCCTATTGTTCGAACCTTTGCTCCTTTTGTGGCCGGTGTGGGAAGTATGACTTATAAGCGCTTTATTGGATTTAGTTTACTTGCAAGTACCCTGTGGATTAACATTTGCCTTTGGGCCGGTTATTTTTTTGGAAAGCTTGAAATTGTTCAACAAAATTTTTCGCTGGTGGTTATTGGAATCATTGGTGTTTCATTACTTCCTATTGTTATTGGCTTACTACGTCAAAAATTTTCGAAGTAAATGCCGCTTTATGGCCTTGTAGGTAAAACGCTTGTGCATTCTTTTTCGCGCAATTACTTTTTAAAAAAATTTGAGTCAGAAAACATATCCAACAGCGACTATGTTAATTTTGAAATTGCCGACATTGAAGATATAATAAACATTGTATCTCAAAACGAAAACCTATGCGGGCTTAATATTACTGTACCGTATAAATCCAATATAATTCCCTTTTTAGATAAGGTTGATAATGTGGCGCAAACCATAAACGCGGTTAACACAGTTGTAATACAAAACAAAAAACTTACAGGCCATAATACTGACTGGATTGGATTTAAAACAGCTGTTGAAAAATTTACAAACGGAAAATCCTTAAATGCTTTGATACTTGGCACCGGTGGCTCGGCTCTTGCTGTTGAATATGTTTTAAAAATGCTGGAGGTAAGCTACCTGTTTGTTTCGCGCAATCCGGTTAATGATAAATCAATCGCTTATCACCAACTTAACCAGTCGCATATCTTCAATTATCCGCTAATTGTAAACTGCACCCCGCTGGGTAAAATTCCTCATACAAGTTTACTTCCACCATTGCCATATCATTTACTAACAAACTCTAATTTTTTATTTGATCTTAACTACAATCCTTCCGTTACTGCATTTATGCAAAAAGGTATTCAATGCAAGGCCAATGTAACCAATGGCCTTTACATGCTGCAGGTTCAGGCCGAAGAGTCATGGAAAATATGGAACAAGCAAACGCCCTAATAACCTGTTTTGTATAAAACACAAACTTCTGATAAACCAACATAAACAACCTGTTCAACTTTTTTATATTTGCGGCTTAAACAATTATATCATGAATAATTTTTTGTCAGATAACAAAACAAAATTTATTGCAGTTGCTGTTTTACTTGCAGCCGTTAGCAGACTTCTTCCACATCCATTAAATTTTACCCCTATTGGTGCAATGGCATTATTTGGTGGAACTTATCTTACCGATAAGCGAAAAGCATTTGCAATTCCACTGCTTGCATTGTTTATTAGCGACATTTTACTGGCTGTTTTTACCAGCTCTCAATTGTTTTATCCAGGCATACTTTGGGTGTATGGAAGTTTTGCATTAATAACTACCCTTGGTTTTTATCTGCGAAAATTGGTACAGCGCCAAACTATAATGGTATGCTCTCTGGTAGGCTCGCTCATTTTCTTTTTTGTAACCAACTTTGGCATGTGGCTTTTTAGCGGATTTTATCCGGTTACTACTGCTGGTTTAATTGACTGCTACATCAAAGCCATTCCATTTTTTGGAGGAACCATTATGGGCGATTTGTTTTACAACCTTATATTATTTGGAGCCTATTCCATTACCAAGTGGAAATTCCCTGCATTAGTTAAAGCATAGTTTGTAAAATTCTCTTCTTTACTTCAATGCAATTTTATTCAGTAAACACAGGTTACTTTAAGTTAGATGGTGGCGCCATGTTTGGTGTAGTACCTAAATCTATTTGGAATAACTTAAACCAAGCCGATGAAAACAACATGTGCTCATGGGCGCTGCGTTGTTTACTTGTGCAAGATGGTAAGCGGCTAATTTTAGTTGACAATGGAATTGGAAATAAACAAAGCGAAAAATTTTTTGGCCATTACTATTTGCATGGCAACGATACATTGGAAAAATCACTAAAAAAACATGGCTTTACATGCGATGATATTACCGATGTGTTTTTGTCTCATCTTCACTTTGACCATTGTGGAGGTAGCATTCAATGGAATAAAGATAAAACCGGATATGAGCCCGCATTTAAAAACGCTGTGTACTGGAGCCATGCCGACCAATGGGAGTGGGCCACCAAACCAAATGCGCGTGAAAAAGCTAGTTTTTTAAAAGAAAATATTTTGCCAATTCAAGAAAGCGGACAATTAAAATTTATTCAAGGTAATGCTGATGATACCTCAGGAATAGAAGTTATTTCGCAAAACAATTTTCATACTGACGTAAAAATTTTTGTTGCGCGTGGCCATACCGATGCCATGATGGTACCCGTATTTGAATCGGGCACTAACAAAATTGCTTTTGTGGCTGACTTACTACCATCGGTTGCTCATATTCCGTTGCCCTATGTTATGGCGTACGACACAAAGCCTTTGGTAACCTTAAAAGAAAAAGCTGCTTTTTTAAATCATGCATTAACACAAAACTTTACGCTATTTTTTGAGCATGACCCTGTTAATGAATGTTGCCGCCTTACCCAAACCGAAAAAGGAATTCGGCAGGGTGAGATATTTAAAATTTAAACCCGACAGCGCTTTTTAGCTAAACCAAAATAATAAAGGAAAAGCAAAGGCTACTATTATAGTCCACAATGTATAAAACGGCAAAAACATTGCAATAGCGTTTTCAACTTCGACTATTCCGCTTTTATTTGTAACAACATTATACAATCTGTATGTTACAATCAGCAAATTAATAAGTATTAAAACATTGCCCCCCATAACAGCAAGCCTGTTTGGTGTTATCCCCCACTCTGATATTCTGAATAAAATGGCTGACAAAGCAACACTGTTTACAACTATTGTTACAATTGACAGGCATAGCAATAGCACCATTGCAAGTTTATTGCCCGAAGTTTTCGAACTTGCTGTTATCGAAAACAATATAATTGCCATCACCCCAATCAACATGAAATTAAAAAGCAATAAAAATTCCCTGTCGTTATATGGATTTTTACCTGTATAAATTACAGCCAAAAGATAAACAACAAGTGTAACAAGAACCAGTGGTGTAAAAATACGAGCTATAATTGGAGATACTTTATTTACAAGCTGAGGATTTGTTTGCACTAAATATGTACCAATAATGGGTATAGACGCAGCCCCCCATACCACAACATACTTAAAGTAAAACTCATGAATTTTAAGACCGATGAGTTCAAAAAGCCCAAGCGTAATTCCCGTAAGCAAGCCACCTGCAATAACCATTACGGCTGCCATTACCACAAGGTCGCCATTGTATCTTAAAAATTCTATTCGCCTGCCATAGTTGTTTAACATGCCCCCAACAAATGTAAAACCTAATGTTGCCCATAAAAACAAGGGTAAATGTATGCATGCTAAAATCAGGGTGTCGCTTTTCAAATTGTTTGGAAGCAGGTTAATATAAATGGCCGAAACAATAAAAATTATAGGAATTACAATGAGCTTTGGTGATTTCAACTTTTGTTTCCAGGCGAAATACGCTGCCAAAAAAGGAAATACAATAAAAGAAATATTGCGTGGATAAAAAATATCTTCCTTAATTGAAATAAACTCGGGAATTTTGGCAACCAGTCCTGCTATAAATGATGCAACAACCACAAACAAAAGCTCATTGCGAGAGCCCCATGATATTTCTCCGCCTCCAAAATTAAGACGCTCGTGCCAGAATTTAGCCATTGCTTTATCACTAATCTCAGGATAAACAAGATTAAATTCTTTTTCAAAACCAATTTTATTTTCCCGGTAAAGCCTTTCCAGTTCTTTCGGGTTTTCAATGTTGCTGATTATTTCTTCTTTCATGATATGTTTATTTTTTCAAATTATTTATCAGATTTATTTTGCTTTTAATTAAATCAGTTGGATAAGCTGATAAGCCGCTCAAGAGCATCAAGGTGTTCGGTAAATGCTTTTTTTCCTGATATAGTTGCCGCATAGGATGTATTGGGTTTTTGTTGAACAAACTGTTTCTTAATTTGGATATAGTTTAATTTTTTAAGTGCACTTATATGACTTGCCAAATTGCCATCCGTAACTTGCAATTGACCTTTAAGTGTGGCAAAGTCAACAAAATCGTTTACAACCAGTATTGACATTATACCCAGCCGTACTCTACTCTCAAAAGCTTTGTTTAAATCTTCAATATAATTTTTCACCGTTCGTATTTATAATACATTGTTATACCATACACAATGTGCACAACCCCAAACCCCAATGCCCAAAATAAAAGGCCATGTTCAATTTCTGCTATTGCAATAAGGCCTATTATAAGCTGTACAACTCCAAGATAACGCACATCATTTAATGTGTATTTCCCTGCGTTTAACAACGCCATGCCATAAAAAATAAGTGTAGATGGGGCAATAAAAGCTATGGCGTTATGACAAAACAGAATTACGCAATAAATACCTCCTGCAATAAGAGGAATAAGCATATTAATCAAAAGGCGTTTAGCAGTAATATCCCAAACAGGCACACCATGTTTCTTTGCCTTTTTAATTGTTAAAATTCTTGCTGCAATCAACGAAACCAGCAATACAATAGCTGCATCCGTTATTATAAATTGATAAAACAAAAGATTTTGTTCACCATTACTTAAAATTGCTAGTTTGTAATACCCTTCATCGGAGAATAAAAAACCAAAACGCCAATAAACTGCCACTACACCCGCAAGAGCCATGACACCCGCAATTACTCCTGAAAAACCACTGAGCGAAATAAACCGTGACGAACGCTCCATCAACACACGAATTTCTTTCAACGTTTCTAATTGTTCTTGTTGTTTGTCCATTTTTCTTTATAATTAAAAGTACTTTGTAACGCAAAGTTAATGCAAAATATTTCATACCACAAAATATAAATTGGAAATTATTTCTTGAATGTATCTAAAAAGTAAAACCTGCTTTAACAACCAGCACAACAAAATACCCCCCACCATTTACGTTAAATATTAAAATTGACTTTAAAAGCATTAATAAAAAGCGCTTGCCTAAACAGCAAACCACCTTTTAAACCAGTTTTGAAAAACAATTAATCCCCAAATGCGAGCGTGTATTTCGCCCGGATTATTTGAAAACAATTGTTGCTTTAATATTCTGATTTCGTTTACATCAAAAATATTTTGCTCCCGAATAAAACTCTCCTCTAACCATTCGTTTTCAATCTTTGATTTTAATTCGGTTTTAAACCATTTTAAAAGAGGTACCTCAAATCCTTTTTTCCTGCGAGTGTATAATTGTGGAGGCAAAATATTTCTAAAGGCATCTTTTACTATTTTCTTTTGGTGCGCTTTATCAATTTTATAATCAGATGGAAGGCTAAATGCAAAGTTTATTAGCTCATAATCCAAAAACGGATTACGCACCTCTAAACTGTTAGCCATACTCATGCTATCCACTTTTGTGAGCATATCTCCTGCTAAAACCAATTGCATGTCGGTTAATAAAACATCATTCAAATTTTTAGCTCCGGTAATTGCCTGCGTAATATTCTGCTTACGTTTAAAAAAATCTTTTTTCTCTTTTAAATAAAAAAGCTTTTCTACATCCTGCTCATCAACAAAAGCGCACCATCTGTAATAACGTTCACCAGGGCTAAGTTTAGCACCCTCGGCAAAGCGGTGTACCTGCCGTACTTTATTCGAAAACAATGATTGTCGTGATCCTTTATTTTTTGTAAGCAAAACAGAAGCAATTTTCATTCCTGCATTGGCAATCGGACGATTACGAATTATCCACTCGGCACGATGTTTATTGTAACCTCCAAATAGTTCATCTGCACCGTCACCGCTTAATGCTACAGTTACATGTTTTCGTGTGTACTTGCTTAAAATATTTACAGCAATAGCTGATGAGTCGGCAAAAGGCTCATCAACATAATTTAATATCGCATCTAAATTTTCAAACAACTCATCATTGCTTAACTTGAACACTGTATGATTGGTGCCATGCATTTTAGCAACCAGATTTGCATAATATGTTTCGTCAAAAAAAGGTTCGTCTTTATACCCTATGCTGTATGTATGAAAATTTTTTACATGCTTTGCCGCAATAGCAACAATTACTGACGAATCAATTCCACCACTTAAAAAGGCGCCAAGCGGAACATCACTCACCAACCTTCTTTTTACCGATTGTTCCATCAACTCAATTAATTTATCTTGCGCTGATGTGTATGAAATTTGCTGCGTGTTTTCAGAAAATGGGATTTGATAGTATTTTTTTTCTGCAACAGTATTCTTTTCTCCGGCTTTTAATGTAATGTAATGCCCTGGCTTTAGCTTAAATACATTTTTAAAAATAGAATATGGTTGAGGAATGTAATTAAGTTGTAGATATTGAAATAATGAAGTGTCATCAATCATCTTGGGTATTCCCAAAGCATACATGGCTTTCATTTCTGATGCAAACAAAAAATTATCATCATTAGCAAAATATATCAGCGGCTTTACTCCCATTCTATCTCGTGCAATGAAAACAGTTTTCTCTTCCTTATCGTAAATTGCTAAGGCAAAAAAGCCATTTACTTTATCTAAGCATTTTTCTTTTTCATGTATGTACAGGTTTAATAAAACTTCGGTGTCGCTTTCGCTTTTTAATAAAACTCCTTTTTGCAACAATTGCTGCCTGTGCTCCCTGTAATTAAAAAACTCTCCGTTAAAAATTATGGTATAGCGTCCGCTTGCATCCGTTAAAGGTTGTGCTGCTGCATTGCTTGTATCAATAATAGAAAGCCTGCGGTGGCCAAGTGCAATAAAGCTGTCAGTAAAAACTCCATGCCCGTCAGGTCCTCGGCTGGCTATGCAATCGGTAGCCGAATTAACAAGAGATAATTTATTTTTCCCCCCAATGGTAAAAGCTATGGCTCCGGTTATACCGCACATAAAAGAAAAAGTTTATTGTTTGATGAGAAATGCGAAATTTTGACTTTGGAGGAATTTTGCGATTTGAATGACAACATAGTTTCGGCTGTTATAAAAACAAGTACAAATTAATTAAATACCTGCGATGTAAAAGTATATGATTTGTGTTTTCCAGATAAACTAAAAGTTTTCTTTGTATGCTCAATTCTGTAATGGATGCTTTTTTATTTTTATAAAATAAATTTTAGGTTTGAAAACAAAACACATACTTGCTTTTTGGCTGCTGGTTATATGCCTTTCGTTTTATTATTACCGCAATTTAATTACACAGTTTCCAATGTATATGCATGCATGGACACAAAGCGATCATTATGCACTTACTCTTGGCTTTACCAAAAACGGACTTGACTTATTTCATCCCCAAACCTATTACCTAAATCCACAAATAAAACCTGTAGTTAAACAAACACAATATCTAGGAATAACCGCTGCCGACTTACCTGTTTACGACTACCTAAGCGCTGTAATTATGAAACTGTTTAATACACGCTCAGTAATGGTATGCAGGCTGGTTACTTTATTGCTTGCCCTTACAGGCTTGTTTTGCTTATTCAGATTTACGTTTTTAATTACTAAAAATGTTTTACCCGCATTTTTAATAACCGCTTTTACATTTACATGCCCGCTATACAATTATTTTCAGGCTGGATTTATTCCTACAATTCCATCGTTTGCATTAACACTTTGTGCATTATATTTATATTATTTGTATTTATCAAATAACCAAAACCGTTATCTGCTTTTTGCACTGCTATGTTTAACCGTTGCTTCGCTTTCGCGGATGACATTTTTAATTTACCTCACAGCATTTTTTATTCATCAGGTATTGATAATTATTAAGGATAAAAAAAATGTAGGAAAGGTTTTGCTTTATTTTTTTTCAGCCTTTACCATCATTATTGTCTACAGGCTATACAATATCCACCTGCAAAAAATATACGGCTCGGCATTTTTAGGAACAATTCGCCCTTTGGACTTAAAGTGGTTTGCAGAAGTATTTATGGAAGCATATAACAACTGGGTGCTGCATTATTTTACCAAATGGCATTACCTGCTAATGTTACTGCTTATTGTTTTTGGAATGGGTCAATTGATTTTAAATAAACATTCGCTTTCCAAAATTCAAAAATCAATGTTTCAATTAAGCCTTATACTGTTTTTGGGATGCACTGCGTTTTATTTTTTAATGCAAAGCCAGTTTAATCACGATTATTATTGCCTTGATACTTTTTTTGCACTTGCATTGCTTATGGTTGTTTTGTTTTTAAGCATCATTAACTGGAGAAAAAAAATAGTGCTTGTTTGTTCAACTGTACTTTTTTCAGCATTTGCAATAGTTGCGTTTGTTGATTGCAATAAAACCTTAAAACAGCGTTGCGGCAGTAAAACCAATGATATGAGCTATCAAATGCAACTTGCATTTAAAGATGCAAATGTTTTTTTGGATAAAATAGGTATTGACAAATCAAAAAAAATTCTGATGCTTAACTCCTACAGCAGCAACATTCCCTTTATTATGATGGACAGGCAGGGATTTTGTGTGATACATTGGGAACGCGACCAGATACTGGAAGCATTAACCCTTCCGTTTGACTGTATACTAATTCTTAATAAATCAAAAAAAAATGTTTTTGAATCGGTGCCTGAACTGCAAAAAACAATTACTGCCATTGTCGATAACCAACGCTTTACAGTTTACACAGCCAACTGGAAAAAATAGTTTAACACTCGTTAACTACATCTTATAATTGCATTTATTTACGTTTGAAATCTAAATTTAACATTTACATGAACAATAAAATTATCCTCTCCATTGCACTTTTTATTGCTGGCAACCTAACCATTTATGCTCAACCAAAAACTTTAAAAAACCTTTCCTATTCCGAACTGTGGAGCGCACCTACATTTTTTTCGAAAACCGTAAGCCAGCTTAACAGCATGAAAGATGGATTGCACTATTCCGACATTGATAAAGAAAACAACATTATACGCTACGACTACAAAACCGGAAATGCAAAAGATACCTTGCTAAATTTTTCATTAGCTAAAAGTTTGGCCGAAATAAAAGACTTTGATTTTTCGGGTTACGCATTTAGCCCCGATGAATCAAAAATATTATTAACCACCGAAGAAGAAAACATATACCGACATAGTACCAAAGCAAATTTTTTGGTGTATGATATAAAATCAAAATCGCTTGAAGCGGTTTCGGCAAACGGAAAACAGATGTACGCCCAATTTAGCCCCGATGGAAACCATATTGCTTTTGTGCGTGACAACAATCTTTTTGTAAAAAATATTTTAACCGGAAAAGAAAACGCCATTACAACCGATGGAAAGAAAAACGAAATAATTAACGGAGCTAACGATTGGGTTTACGAAGAGGAATTTTCATTCAGCCAATCCTATCAATGGAGTCCTGATGGAAAGCACATTGCCTATTACCGCTTTGACGAAAGCCTGGTAAAAGAATTTACACTTACGTATTACGATAGTTTATATCCGCGCGAAGAGAGGTATAAGTACCCCAAAGCTGGCGAGCAAAACTCATTGGTTGATATTTACGTGTATGATTTAACTACCGGAAAAAAAGTGAAAGCAAATGTGGGTACCGAAACCAACCAGTATATTCCGCGCATTAAATGGACGGCTGATGCAAACACACTTTGCATTTTTAAAATGAACCGCCATCAAAACAAACTTGAGTTGTTGTTGTGCAATGCATCCACCGGCACAACTTCAACCCTTCTTACCGAAGAAAACAAAACGTTTATTGAAATTGAGAACGACCTTACCTTTTTGTTAGACAAAAAACAATTTGTATGGAGCAGTAGTAAAGATGGCTGGCGACATTTGTATTTGTATGACATGACTGGAAAAATGGTAAAACAAATTACAAAAGGTAATTTTGATGTGATGAGCTTCTATGGTTATGATGAGAAATCAAAAACCTGTTTTTATCAAAGTGCCGAAGTAAGCCCGATGGACAGGCAGGTGTATTCCATTACCCTTTCGGGAAGCAAAAAACTTTTATCTCAACCATCTGGAACATGCAATGCCAATTTCAACTCTACGTTTACATATTTTGTAAATACATATTCTGCTGTTGGTAAACCACATGTGTGCGATGTATACGATGCAAAAGGAAATAAAATTCGCACGCTTGAAGACAATGCTGCATTGGTTAAAAAAGTGGGCGATTATAATCTTGGTAAGTTTGACTTCTTTAAATTTAAAACTTCTGAAAACATTGAGTTAAACGGATGGATGATTAAGCCTCCGGATTTTGACGCTGCAAAAAAGTATCCCGTATTTGTTTTTCTTTATGGTGGCCCGGGCAATCAAACGGTTGTTAATCGCTGGGGAGGTTCATCCTACTTTTGGTATCATTTGCTTGCGCAAAAAGGTTACATCGTAGTTTCTGTTGACAATAGAGGTACACCAGGCCGTGGTAAAGAATTTGCCGATGCTATTTATAAAAACATGGGTCATAACGAGGTTAACGACCAAATTGAATTAGCAAAATATTTAATAGCTCAACCCTATGTTGATAAAGACCGCATCGGTGTGCATGGATGGAGTTATGGCGGCTACATGACTTCATTATTAATGACCAAAGGTGCCGACTATTACAAAGTGGGTATTGCGGTAGCTCCTGTTACCAACTGGCGATATTACGACAGCATTTATACTGAGCGTTATTTGCAAACACCACAGGAAAATCCTAAAGGGTATGACGATAACTCACCACAAAATTTTGCCGATAAGTTAAAAGGAAAATTTTTACTGATACACGGTTTGGCTGATGACAATGTGCATTTTCAAAATTCGGCTGAGTTGGTAAAGGCACTGGTAAAAAACAAAAAGCAGTTCGATAGTTTTTATTACCCGAATCAGGCACACGGCATTTCGCGTTCTCGTGCGCATGTGTACGAGATGATGACCGATTACATTTTAAAGAATCTGTAATTCATTTCATACAAAACCGCAAACAGTTTATTAAAACTCAACCCTAAAACCGGTTAGAAGGCCGGCATTAAAAAGTTTTTCGTTAAGCGGTGCATTGCTCTTGTTTAGTTTACCTATGTAATATTTTGAATGTGGGCCAAGTATAAATTTAACGTTTTTCCGTATGCTGTACGTCATCAGCACTTCGGCACAAAGACCAACGCCCACTGATGATTTATAGGGTGTGCGTACTTTATCTTCTTCAAGATTAATGCGGGTAATTCTATCATCGCTTATAATGCTTCCTTTTTGAGCTGATGCTACATTGATAAATCCGCCAACGCATGCTTCTAGTTTCATTCTGTTTTTTCCTACGGTGTAACCAATCATTACCGGTATGTTGTAAAAACGGTAACGGTTTTCAACAGAGTTTTGTCCCACAAGTTCGTAATTGGCTACGATGGTATCGGTATTGGTAACAATTCCGTTGTTAAGCGGGTCAATTACAATTCCGGTGATTGAATCTATTTTAAGTCCGGCAGGCAATGGCACCTGACCTGGAAAATATCCATACGTTAGCTGGTACTGTACATCGGTGTAATCCATTCCTGTTTTTATTTGTATATTGTTATTTATTTTTCGGCCTATACGAATACCGTAACTGTGTGCATAAATAAATTGTTCGGTATTTTTTCTCAGCTTCAGATAATTTGCATCATCATTGTTTTGCTGCAATGTGCGGTTTGCATAATCGGGCGAATAAAATATTTCGACAAACCAATTTGCCGGTATTATTTTTTGTGGTGCTAAACTGTCGGGTTTAATGGCTTCGGGTTGTGTTTGTTTGGTTGCTGAATCGGGTTGGCTTGTTTGGATATCTGTGTTTTGGGTGTTGGCAGCAGAGGGTTGCTGCGCAGCATTGTTATTTGGTTCTTGAGATTGAAAGCTTGTTGATTGAGGTATTGCAGCATCAGCCTGTTGTTCATTTTTTACAATGGTATTGTTTCCATCATTTGTTGCTGCCGGAGAAATATTTTTTTGGCTAATCGGTTTTTTGTTCTCGGAGCTTTGTTGTTTTGCAACATTGGGGCCTGTGATTGAAAGTTGGCTTTTTAAACTGTTGTTAACCTCAGGATTTGGGGCCTGGGACTTACCAGCAGTTGGAGTGCTATAGATGCCGGTTTGTGACTGTTGCTGTTGCGATGCTGCTGTAGTTGCAATTTCAGCGCTTGACGCTTTATCATTATTTATATAATAAATTACCGATGCCGGAATGGATATTAGAAGAAGCAATGCCACAAGCCTCCAGTATGCAAAGCGCTTGCGTGTTTTGCCTGCAGGCAATTGTTTTTCTATCGCATCCCACATAAAGGACTCAACAGGCTCTGTATCGCCATCAAACTTGCTTCGCACCAAATCATCAAAAGAATTATTATCGCTGCTCATGTTCTATAAATTTGTTTTCTTTTTTTAGTAATCGCATTTGCAACATCTTACGCGCCTTAATTAATTGAGAGCGTGATGTACCTTCGGTTATCTTAAGTATTTCACCAATCTCACGGTGATTATATCCTTCTATCACGTGCATGTTAAACACTAATCTGTATCCGGTTGGCAGGGCTGCTATTTCCTGCCTAAGTTCTTTAACACTAATGGCATCAATTATTTCTCTGTAATCGTACGATTCATGCATTTCGGGTATCAACTCTACTTCTTCGTTAAAGTTGTATCGTGTAATTTTTGTAAACACCGTATTTATCACTGTACGCTTTACCCAACCTTCAAATGAACCATCAAAATTAAACCTGTCTAAATTTTTAAACACTTTTATAAATGACTCTTGCAAAACATCATTAACATCCTCCCTTTGAGTTAGATATCTCCAACAAATAGCTTTCACCAGAGGAGAGTATTTTTTAAATAGCTTCTCCTGGCACAATCGGTCGTTGCGCAAGCATCCTTCAATAAGTTCCCGGTCAGTCATAGGGGCTGATTAGCTAACCCATACCTAAGACTACAAATTGGGGCAATTCGTTGCCTGGGGGTTAAAATTTTTTTAATAAAGATAGGAAAAAAGAGGGTTCTGGGTTTAGCGGTTAGGGTTTAAATGGTTTAGCGGTTAGGGTTTGCGGTTTAGCTTTATATTTGTTGACATTATGACTAACACAGAAATTTACACCCCTATTAACAAAATTCGCATTGTTACTGCTGCCTCTCTTTTTGACGGGCACGATGCTTCTATTAATATCATGCGCAGGATAATACAGGCAAGCGGTGCCGAGGTAATTCATTTAGGCCACGACCGCAGCGCACAAGAAGTGGTTGAGTGCGCCATACAGGAGGATGCCAATGCCATAGCCATGACAAGCTATCAGGGCGGACATGTTGAGTATTTTAAATACATGTTTGATTTGCTGAAAGAGCGCGGATGCAGTCACATAAAAATTTTTGGTGGTGGTGGCGGAACTATTTTACCTGAAGAAATAAAAGAACTGCATGCTTATGGCATTGCACGCATTTATCATCCTGATGATGGAAGAAGTATGGGTTTGCAGGGAATGATAAACGACATGTTGCAGAAATGCGACTTTGCAACAGGTGTTAACTTAAATGGCGAAGTGGATGAACTCACCCGGAAAAACCCACATACCATTGCGCGACTGATTTCGTGCGCAGAGAATAATCATACCGAGTTTGAAAAGTTTTATCCCCGGATAACTTCAAACAACAAACAACAAACTTCAAACACACCGGTACTTGGCATTACCGGTACAGGCGGTGCAGGTAAGTCTAGTTTAGTTGATGAACTTGTTAGAAGATTCCTGTTAGAGTTTAAAGACAAAACCATTGCCATAATATCCGTTGATCCCAGCAAAAGAAAAACAGGCGGTGCATTACTTGGCGACCGCATACGCATGAATAGCATACGTAACGAACGTGTGTATATGCGTTCGCTGGCTACACGGCAAAGCAACCTGGCTTTGAGCAAGCATGTAAAAGAAGCATTGGATATTGTAAAAGCTGCGCAGTATGATTTGATAATTCTTGAAACTTCGGGCATTGGACAAAGCGATACGGAAATTACCGAACACAGCGATGTGAGTTTGTATGTAATGACACCTGAGTATGGAGCCGCTACACAGTTGGAAAAAATTGATATGCTCGACTTTGCAGATTTAATTGCACTGAACAAATTTGATAAACGAGGCGCTATGGATGCGCTGCGTGATGTTAAAAAGCAATACAAGCGCAACCATAAGTTATTTGATATTGACGATGAAAAAATTCCGGTGTTTGGAACTATTGCATCGCAGTTTAACGACCCTGGCATGAACCAACTTTACAAAGCGGTGATGAATAAAGTTGCAGAAAAAACCGGTGCCGATTTGAAGAGCGATTATCATACCACGGAAGAGATGAGTGAAAAAGTTTACATCATCCCTCCTAACCGCACACGTTACCTCAGTGAAATTTCTGAGAACAATCGTTCGTATGATAAGTGGGTTGAAGAGCAAAGCGATTTGGCTCAGAAACTTTATTCGCTGCATCAGTCTATTGAAATACTTGGCAAGTCTTCTGCTGTTGAAGAATTAAAAAAGGAATATGCTTCTCTTGAAAGAAATTTTGATGGCAATAATAAAAAAGCATTGGAAGATTTTCCTGCGAAAGCCGAATTGTACAAACAAGACTTTTATGAGTTTAAAGTGCGTGAGAAAGTTTTAAAACTGAAAACGTTTGATGAATCCCTTTCGCGCAATCGCATTCCTAAGGTTGCTTTTCCTAAGTATAAAGCGTGGGGTGATTTATTGAAATGGATTTTACAGGAAAATGTTCCGGGTGAATTTCCTTTTACTGCTGGTGTATTCCGCTTTAAGCGCGAAGGCGAAGACCCTACGCGTATGTTTGCAGGCGAAGGTTGTCCCGAACGTACCAACAGACGCTTCCATTACGTTTCGCTGGGAATGCCTGCAAAAAGATTGAGTACTGCTTTTGACAGTGTAACACTTTATGGCAACGACCCCGATTACCGTCCTGATATTTATGGTAAGGTTGGTAACAGTGGTGTAAGTGTTTGTTGTTTGGATGATGCCAAGAAACTCTACAGCGGTTTTAATCTTTGCAATCCTGCAACATCAGTAAGCATGACCATCAATGGTCCTTCGTCCATTATATGCGCTTACTTTATGAATGCAGCTATTGATCAGCAATGCGAATTGTATATTAAACAACACAGCCCCCCCCTAACCCTCCCCGAAGGGGAGGGAGGTACGCGCCCAAAATATCACGGTGAAATTCCAAACGGTAATGATGGTTTGGGGCTTATGCTTTTAGGGACTACGGGCGATAAAGTTTTGCCGCGTGATGTTTACGAAAAAATTAAAGCCGATACTTTAAAGCAGGTGCGTGGTACGGTGCAGGCCGATATTTTAAAAGAAGACCAGGCACAGAATACTTGCATTTTCTCCACTGAGTTTTCGTTGCGGCTGATGGGTGATATGCAACAGTACTTTATTGATAAAGCCATTCGCAACTTTTATTCTGTTTCAATAAGTGGCTATCACATTGCTGAGGCTGGTGCTAATCCAATTTCGCAACTTGCTTTTACTTTAAGTAACGGTTTTACTTATGTTGAATATTACCTGAGCCGCGGCATGGACATTAATGCCTTTGCTCCTAACCTTTCTTTCTTTTTCTCAAACGGTATTGACCCTGAGTATTCTGTTATAGGAAGAGTTGCAAGGCGTATTTGGGCAAAGGCTATGAAGCTTAAATACAAAGCCAACGAACGTTCGCAAATGCTCAAGTATCACATTCAAACATCAGGCAGAAGTTTGCATGCTCAGGAAATAGACTTTAATGATATACGCACCACCTTGCAGGCGCTGTATGCTATTTACGATAACTGCAACTCTCTTCACACCAATGCTTATGATGAAGCCATTACAACTCCCACTGAAGAAAGTGTGCGCAGGGCTATGGCTATTCAGTTAATCATTAACCGCGAGTTGGGGCTTGCTAAAAACGAAAATCCATTGCAAGGTTCTTTTATTATTGAAGAGCTTACCGATTTGGTGGAAGAAGCAGTGCTTGCAGAGTTTGACCGCATTACCGAACGCGGTGGTGTGCTTGGCGCGATGGAGACGATGTACCAGCGGGGAAAAATCCAAGAGGAAAGTTTGTATTACGAAACGTTGAAGCACACGGGAGAGTTTCCTATCATTGGTGTGAATACATTTTTGAGCAGCAAAGGCTCTCCAACCATCTTACCCAAAGAAGTTATCCGCGCAACGGAACAAGAAAAAGAACAACAGATACAAACGCTTAAAAACCTGCATGCGCGCAATGCAACGGTAACAAAACAAATGCTTCACGATTTGCAGTTGACAGCCATACACAATGAAAATATGTTTGAGAAGTTGATGGAGGTTTCTAAATATTGTTCACTGGGGCAGATAACAAATGCGCTGTTTGAGGTGGGGGGGCAGTATAGGAGAAATATGTAGGTCTGCATTAGTTTTGTAGTACAATTATTAACCGCAAAGCACGCAAAGAAAAAACAGCGCAAAGTTCGCCAAGATGTTTTGTTTCCTTTGTGATTAAAGAAACAAATAGTATGACTGAAAACGAGCTTTCTAATAGAATAATCGGATTAGCCATTGAAGTACATAAGGCATTAGGGCCGGGCCTTCTTGAAAGTGCTTATAAAGAATGTTTGTTTTTTAAGATTGCTCAGGCTGGTATTTCAGTTGAAAAAGAAAAGCCAATGCCCTTAGTTTTTGAGGAAGTAAAACTTGAATGCGGTTATAGAATTGATTTGCTTGTTGAGCAAAAATTGGTAATTGAAATTAAAAGTGTTGAGGCTTTAAACGATATCCATCTTGCACAAACACTAACATATATGAAGCTGGGAAATTACAAACTTGGCTTGTTGATTAACTTTAACGTTACTTACCTGAAAGATGGCATTAAGCGGGTGGTTAATAATTTGTAAAGGCTTTGCGCTCTTTGCGAAAAACTTTGCGTACTTTGCGGTTATAAATTAAGTATTATGCTTCACCCACTCTTTGAAGAAAAATTGCCTGAGGTTAAACGCCTTTTGAAAGAACATCATGTAAAGCGGGCTTATGTTTTTGGCTCGGTGGTAAACGGTAAGTTTACTGATAAGAGTGATATTGATTTGCTGGTAACTTTTGATTACGAACCCGACCCGCTTGTGAGTGGCGAAAACTGGTGGGAACTTTATTTTAAGCTTGAAGATTTATTTGGGCGTAAGATTGACTTGCTTACCAATGAACAATTGAGAAATAAATATCTTATTGAAAGCATTAATGAAAATAAAAAATTGATTTATGAACCAGGAAATTAAGAAAAGGCTACAGGATATTCTATTTGCCATTGATGAGATTGCGATTCATATATCAAAGGTTAAATCGTTTAGTGAATACAGTGACGATGTAACAGTACGAAGAGCCGTTGAACGCGACCTGTCTATTATTGGCGAAGCGGTAACACAAATAAAAAAACAGTTGCCTGATTTTGAAATTACAGGTATGAGAAAGATTATATCTTTTAGAAACATAATTATTTACGAGTACGATTCGGTAAAAAATGATAGTGTTTGGATTATTGTTAACAGGCATTTACCCCTCCTGAAAACCGAAGTGCAAAAGATGCTGGATGAATAGATTTTATTTCTGGCTTTGTTTTTGAAGTTAATGATTAACCAACTGCTGATGCGATGAAAAAAGTTTTACTGATTACTTGTTTTGCTTTTACTTCTTTTTGCGCTTATGCGCAGTATAAACATTTGTGGACTAAACAAATTGGGGATAATAACAATAACTACGGCCCCTATTCAACGATTGACTCTTTTGGTAATACAGTTTTATTTTTTGAAACATTTTATGATTACGATATTGATCCCGATACCAGTTCAACAGTTTTAATTGGACTATTAAATAGACCGAATTGCTTTGACCATGTTGTTGCTAAATACGATTCATCAGGTAACTATCTTTGGCATAGAGTTGCTTCTTTCTACAACACCAGTGTCTTTTTCAATGTAAAAACCGATGTTACCGGAAATGTTTTTTATACTGGCTACTTTAGCCACACGGCAATTATTGAAGATGGAATGGGAGGATATGATACCATTGTTTCAAGCAATGCAGGAAATGATATGAATATTATTATTGTAAAGTACTCTCCAACGGGTACTCTTCTTTTTGCAAATAAGATCGAGTCCAGTTGGGCAGAAAATCAAACCTTAATCATTGATGATGGCGGTAATTTTTTTGTAACAGGTTATGCTGCTCTAGGATATATTGACTTTGATCCTGGGCCTGGACAGTCCATTGTAAATACTTCAAGTTTTACCGCCTTTTTCGTTAAGTACAATAATGCCGGTCAGTTATTATTTTACAGAGTATTTACTCCCCAACCATTATCCCAATTACTTATTGCTGATGTAAAAGTTGACAAATCAGGTAATATAGTTACAACCGGTTGGGTTGATGGTACTGCAGATTTAGGTGGTGGAAATGTTGGAACAGGGCAGTTCTTTGCAAAATATGATAGTGCTGGCAACTACATCTTCCATAAATTAATTACAGGAGATTTGAATTTTATTAATTCACTTGGCGTTGACAGGCAAAACAACATTATATTATCCGGATTTATACGCACTACAGCACTTGATATTGATCCCGGTACTGGTGTTTATATAGTGCTCCCAAATGGGGCAAATGAAGCATTACTGGCAAAGTATGACAGCTTAGGTAATTTTATCTGGGGTCATGGTTTCGGAAGTGCATCCAGTGATGTATGTGGTAAGTTGGCTATTGATTCATCGGATAATATATATGCTTACACAAGCTTTGGCGGAATAGTTATTGGTAATCCTTCCTTTGGTCTTCCCAGTGCGCTGCATACTCCTTCCTTAATTAAATTTGATTCAAACGGATATATAATAAGTTTTAAAAGCCTCATTAATTGGGGTATATCCGACTTAAAATTATTAAACCATAATGAGCTATTTATACAAGGTGGCTTTAATTTTAATGCTGACTTTGATCTTACAACAGGGATTTCAATTTTTAGCTCTTTTGGAGGTTCAGATTATTTCATCTCCAAATACCTCCTCAAAGACGAACACTATTTAATCTCCGGCAAGGTGTATTCGGATGTTAATAACGATAGTATATATAATGCAGGTGATGTGCCTATGCAGAATGTGGTTGTGCAGGTTAACCCCGGGGGGTATTATGCAAGCACCAATGCTGCCGGTGATTATTACTGTTATGTGGAACAGGGTAATTACAGTGTTTCGGTACCTGCGCTTCCTGCGCATTATATGACTTGCTACCCGGCAGCAGATACTGCTATATTTATGACAGGTAATACACAGGTGGATACGGCTAACAACTTTGCTTTAAAGCCTGAGCCTAATGCGCTTGATTTAAAAATTACTGCCACCAATCTTGGCCCAGCGCGGCCGGGCTTTGTGGCCGGTATGGTGCTTTCGGCATCTAATATCGGTACGGTTACCACTACTCCGCAGGTTACTGCCGATTATTCAAATAATTTAATTTTTTATTCTTCAAGCCCTGTTGCCGATTCTATTGCGCCTTATTATTTGCAGTTTGATTTAGATACACTGCTGCCAACCCATTCTAAGAATATTTTAACAGAATATTTGGTTACCGCCAACTTGGGCGACACCGTTACCTCCGAATGTCATATATACCCCGACAGTGCCGATTTAAATCCTACCAATAATAAAGACAAGCTAACGCTTATTGCGCAGGGCAGTTGGGATCCTAATTATAAGGATGTAGCTCCACAAGGCGCTTTGCTGCCTGCACAGGCCGACACTACGCTGCTTACCTACACCATTCACTTTCAAAACACAGGCACCGATACTGCTTTTACTGTAATACTGGTTGATACGCTTAGTGCATTGCTTAATATACCCACGTTTACTTTGGAGGCTTCAAGCCATGCCATGTCTTTTGTAATTTCAGAACATGGTATTGTGGAGTTTACGTTTAACAATATTTTGCTGCCCGACAGCGGTGTTGATTTTATTGGCAGTTGCGGTTTTGTTAAGTATAGCATAAAGCCGCTGGTTGGTTTAACCAATGGCATGAACATTGAAAACACGGCTCATATTGTTTTTGATTTTAATGTGCCCGTTACAACCAATACTACACAAACTCCCATTGGGGTGTTGGGTGTGGGTGCGGTTGCTGATAAAAACAGCAACATTTTTCTTTATCCCAATCCTGCTCATTCATCCATTACACTTTCTCATTTAAATTCTACTATCCCCTACTCCATTTCTGTTACCGATGTTTTGGGCAATACCGTTATCACACAAACCGCAAAAGGCAGTGAGCGCACTGCTGTTAACGTTGCCGCACTTGCAGCCGGTGTTTATTTTGTGGTTGTTGAAAGTGATGGTGTGCGTGAGGTGAAGAAACTTGTGAAGCAATAAATAAATTTTCCACTAAGACACAAAGAGCACTAAGGTGCACTAAGATTTTCTTCTTTGTGACTTTGTGCATTTTTAGCTGCCAAAATAGATAGCGTGAGTGAGGTTAAGAAGTTTGTTAAACAGTAAAAGGTGCTTATTGAAAATTTCTTTTATCTTTGGTTTATAATTACAACCCAAAGCATGAAAAAAATTTCGGCACTTCTATTTTTTATTTCTTGCTATACCCTGACTATTGCCCAAACTTTTGAATGGGCTAAGCAACTTGCCGGAACATATGATATTGAGGGAAATGGTGTAGCCATAGATGTATGGGGAAATGTTTACACAACTGGCAATTTTACTCAAACCACAGACTTCGATCCGGGACCCGGTGTTTTTAATCTCACAACCTATCCTGGAAGCGGGAGCGCTTATATAAGCAAACTGGATGCTGCAGGTAACTTTATTTGGGCACGCCAATTAGGAGGTCCCGGAGGCGTTTCGAGTGTTTCTATAGCTGTGGACGAGCTTGGTGGTGTTTATACAGTAGGTTCACTTACGGGCACTGTAGACTTTGATCCCGGACCAGGTGTTTATAATCTTACATCCACAGCTGGAAGCATTTGGTATGATATTTTTATCAGCAAACTTGATTCATCAGGTAGTTTTCTTTGGGCAAGAAGTTTTGGTTCTTATAAATGGGACAAACCCGTTTCTGTTACAGCTGATAATTTAGGAAATGTATATACCACAGGTGTTTTTTGTGATACTGTTGATTTTGATCCAGGAATAGGAGTCTATAATCTTATTTCTCAACCATTAGGCGGGGCTATTTTTATCAATAAACTAGATATCTCAGGAAATTTTGTATGGGCTGGACAAGTTGCAAACTATAAAGATTGGCCATATTCTATTACTCTTGACGATTTTAATAATGTTTATGTTACTGGTGCCTTCAGAAGCCCTGCGGATTTTGATCCCGGACCTGGAGTCTTTATTCTTACAGCTCCCCAAGCCATGTATGATGTTTTTATTTTGAAGCTCAACACAGCAGGGAATTTTGTTTACGCAAAACAGTTTACTGGACAGGATGCTGATATTGGGTATTCAATAAGTGTAGATGCTGTTGGCAATGTTTATACAACCGGCAGTTTTTTAGGTGCTGTTGATTTTGACCCTGGACAGGGCATAGTTTATCCTCTTTGGCAGGGAAGTTCTGATATTTTTATAAGTAAACTTGATACGGCAGGGAATTATGTTTGGGTTCGTAGCTTAGGTGCCGGGTTGGGTGATGGAGGATTAAGCATTGCAGTTGATAAGCTAGGTAGTGTTTACACTTGCGGGCTTTTTCAAGGTAATGTTGATTTTGATCCAGGACCGGGGACATATTTCTTAAATGCTGTTAATGTCCAGAATGGTGATGTATTTATTAATAAACTGGATGCTAACGGTAATTTTGTTTGGGCTTATGATTTTGCAGGTGTCGCAATGGCATGGGATCATACCATAGCAGTTGATTCCATGCTGAATATATATACTACAGGGCGTTTTGGTACCGCGGTTGATTTTGATTTAGGTGCGGGAGTATATAATTTGACGCCCTCCTCGTCTGGCAATTCTGCTTTTGTGCATAAAATGAGCCAGCCAATAACCAGTGTAGAAACCCAGGTCTATGCATCTTTGGGAATGTATCCTAATCCTGCCGCTTCTCAACTTTCCCTCTCCAACCTAAAACCCACCCTCCCCTACTCCATTTCTGTTACCGATGTGTTAGGTAATGCTGTTATATATAAAACCGCTAAAGGAACTGAGCGCACTACCGTTAACGTTGCCGCACTTGCTGCCGGAGTTTATTTTGTGGTGGTTGAAGGCGATGGTATGCGTGAGGTGAAGAAACTTGTGAAGCAATAAATAAATTTTCCACTAAGACACAAAGAGCACTAAGGTGCACTAAGATTTTCTTCTTTGTGACTTTGTGCCTTTGTGGCTGTCTAAAATGATGGTATGCTTTCCGTTAAAAAGCCGGTGATAGCAACCCCGTAGGGGTAACCTGTTTGTAGAAATACATCGCATCATACCATCCAAAACCCCGTAGGGGTGATATGTCATCCCTACGGGATTAAGGTTTGTGACGCTTTTATATGCTATAATAATTTAATCCCTTCGGAATTTAGGTTACGCGGTTTGGCGCACTAAGGCGCATTAAGCCTTAGTGTTTCTATGTAAACTTAGCGCCTCAGTGGTGATTTTTGTCTAACTGCTAAGAACGTTGAGATAAAAAACGCAAAGTCCGCAAAGAGTTTTTCTTACTCATTTCATTGCGCTATTGGCAGTTAGGCAAATACTTCTTCCTTACACCTTTACCATCTCAAGTATAATTTTAGTGGTTTCGCTGGTAATTACATTAAAGTTTTGGCTGATGGGGTTATAGCCCGGTATGCTGCCGCTGATGGTATGCGCCCCTTCGGTAAGAGACTGCACGCGAATGTTTCCATAGGCGCTGCTGCGTCTTTTAATGCTATCGTTAACACTAACATTTACATGTGCTATGGGGGCATTGGTAACACTGTCAACAAACGTTGCTTCCAGGGCGCGTTTAAGCGTGGGGCTGTTAACGATAACGCGCGCGCTTTCATAGGCGGCAAAAAAATCGGGATTGCTGGTGCGGTATAACTCCATACCACGGTCTATTTGTTCTTCCAAAAGAGCAGTTACTGCATCAAAGGCGCCCGGCAGCAGCGATGTGGCAGCGCTGGTTTCGGTGCGGGCCGCACGCGGCTTGCTGATGTATGTAACAAAGTCGGCAATGGCTGTTGCCAGCACTGTTGTCATGGCACCTGTAACGCCAAAGGGAAGTATGGCCGGTGCATGGGTTACGGCTTCCTGGTGCACCTGCTCGCTCATGCCGGGCAACTCATTATCGCGGGCACGCATCAATTCGGTTTTGGTAAAATTTACTTTATCCATCAGTGTGCGGTTATTAATCTTTGCCGCGTAAAAGGCAATTACGCTGCCTATCTGCAGGGTAAGGGTTTCAAGCGTTTCGCGTTTATTTCCTTTATCCTGCGTTACTCCGGTGGTGGCTTCTTCCTGCTGGTCGCGCAGGTCTTCAATATTATCAATACCCTCGCCAAGTTCGGTAACGGCATCTTGCAGTGGTATATTGCCTGCATAGTTGGCTGCATGGGTTAGCATTACATCATTGGTGGTTTGAAACATGTTTAAAATGTCTTCTTGTAATTTGTCCATAATTTTAAATGTTTGTTGTTAATTATTTATTTTTCATCATGATTGTCCAACTAACCTTGTAATGCGCTAAATGCCAACGCGCACCTCACCCCCTGCCTACCGGCAGGCAGGCAACACCTCTCCAAGGGAGAGGGGATATGATCTCTGATTTTACTTCATCGCATAACACACATCTTCTTTTAATCGGACAATAGTGATTTTTTATTTATTGTTTTAGATTAAAACCCTTTTGAATGTAGTGATGAGTATTGATACAGTTTTGCTTGCCATTTTACACGCATATACTATACCCCTGCCTCCATTGTTTATGTATCTAACACCGTTGATTTAATGACTGAATGCATTGATTAACTGTTTGAGATTATTGTTTAACTATCTGATTGCATTGTTTGTATGACTAACGTTATTGTTTACCTATCTGACATTATTGTTTGATTGGGTAACGCTATTGTTTTACCCTCTGACTTTATTGTTTAACCCCAGGCTGACATTGCGTCAGTCGGAGATGACATTGATTCAGTGTCTGGCTTTATTGTTTAACCGGTTAACATCATTGATTAAACTTCTCCCTTTATTGTTTACAAACAACGGCATCAGCAGTTGCAATTGCCAAATCAATGGCAATAGTAGTATCACCATTGTTTCAGATTTTTAAAACCTGAAACAAAATTTTTAAACCGGTACTATCAGTAAGCTATTTAAACTTTTTATATTTACGCCACACCGTTGAGCGGCTAAGCCCGGTTTTACGTTGTATATAAGCAACCGAATGATTATTTAAAATCAGGGTTTCAATTTTTTTATCGGCCACATATTTTTTGTATCCGGCAGCGGTAAAAGCACAAGCACCCAGCGCATCGCACAGTGCAAGGCAGTTGGCGTGGCCCATAAGGTCTTGCGCACGCTTGTATTGATTTGTTTTCATACCATTTGATTTTAAGGGCGACCAATCTATGGCATGCCAAAGTCATTGTCAATCGCTTGCAAACAGTATATTTAGGGGGTCAAAAAAGGGGGTTTTTGTCCTGTCTGGACACTACAAAAACGCGGCTTTTGGAGTTGATAAAAAACTTAAATTTTATTACTTTACAGAGTGAAAAAGGCTATATTTGGATGCATGAAAACCCCGCCAAAAAAAAGATCCAATTTTGGATCCAAAATTACACCCCAAATTTTTGCAATTCCGCTTATTTTAACATTTGGTGCTGCCTTCATCAACGCCCCCGCCCAAACCGGCCCCGCTATACAGTGGCAGAATACGATTGGGGGGAATGATGACGACCTACTCAATTCTATTCAGCAAACAAATGATGGCGGTTATATTTTAGGGGGAAGTTCAATCTCAAACATTACAGGTGATAAAACGGAAAATAGTATTGGAAATTTTGATTACTGGATAGTAAAAACAGATTCATTAGGCAACATTCAATGGCAGAATACAATTGGTGGAAGCGCTGGCGATCATCTTCTTTCCACCCAACAAACCACTGACGGAGGCTATATACTTGGTGGATATTCTTATTCACATGTTTCAGGCGATAAAACGGAAAACACCAATGGTGGTAATGACTACTGGATCGTAAAAACAGATTCCATTGGAAATATACAATGGCAAAATACAATTGGGGGGAGTAATGAAGATTATCTTATTTCCATCCAACAAACTACAGATGGAGGATATATCCTTGGCGGACATTCTCGGTCAGACAGTTCTGGCGATAAGACTGAAAACTGCATCGGAAATTGGGATTACTGGATGGTAAAAACAGACTCCATTGGAAATATACAATGGCAAAACACCATTGGAGGATACAATGAGGATTGGCTTTCTTCCATTCAACAAACCTATGATGGGGGATTTATTGTTGGAGGAAATTCCAAATCAGACATTTCAAGCGATAAAACGGAAAACTGTATTGGAAATTATGATTACTGGATGGTAAAAACAGACTCCATTGGGAATATACAATGGCAAAACACCATAGGGGGTAACACTGGTGATTGGCTTTGTTCCATTCAACAAACCGCAGATGGAGGCTATATGCTTGGTGGATATTCTCAATCAGACATCTCAGGCGATAAAACCGAAAATAGTATTGGAGTTGTGGATTACTGGATTGTAAAAACCGATGCCATAGGAAACACACAATGGCAGAATACCATTGGGGGGAACAACAGTGATTGGCTTTACTCAATCAATCAAACTGCTGATGGAGGATATATCGTTGGCGGAACTTCACAGTCAAACATTTCTGGCGATAAAGCAGAAAACTGCATTGGTGATTGGGATTATTGGATTGTTAAAACAGACAGCACAGGAAACATTCAGTGGCAAAACACTATTGGAGGAAATCATTCTGACGAACTCGGTTTCATTAAACAAACTACCGATGACGGATATATCCTTAGCGGGTATTCCCGTTCAAACATTTCGGGCGATAAAACAGAAAACAACGTTGACACCAATTGCATTCCGCAATGTACCACCGACTACTGGATCATCAAACTCGCCCCCGACACCGCCACTTCAATATTCAATATTCAATCTTCAATATTCAATCTCCGCATTACCCCTAACCCAGCCAAAGACAACATCACCATCACCCTACCTAATCAACTCAATAACTCAATAACCATTTCACTAATCTCTTCCCTCGGTCAAATCATCTACACCACCACCGTAAGCAACGCCACCAAAAGCATAATAATCCCATTGAGCACCTACCCCAAAGGCATGTATGTGGCTAAGGTTGTGAGTGGAGATAGGGTTTATACAAGCAGGTTTGTGATACAATAAAACAGGATTCAGGATTGAGGGGGTAGGATTTAGAGAGCACAACACTACAAACCCTGAACCTTAAACCTGGAACCTTAAACTTCATACCGCCCCAGCAGTCGTTAAATGAAATCAAACATTGCCATTTCTTTTACCTTGTTGTTTTGCCTTTTCACCTCGGTATTTTACCAATGGTTTAACAACCGAAATACCATGTACACACAAATTATAGATAGCGATGGCAAAGGCTACTACGCATACCTACCTGCCATTTTTATTTACCACGACTTAAGCTTTAATTTTTTTGAAGAAAAAAAGAATAATAAAATAGCACGCTATTTTAACCCGCGCTTTTTAACTCCGGCAAACGGTAAAACCGTTTTAAAAACATACTGTGGCCAAGCATTGCTGCTTGTGCCATTTTTTACCGCAGGCTGTATGCTGCAATATGCCGTTGCACAAAAAGTAAACGGCTACGAACCGCTTATTCAGTTTTTTGTTTGCCTTGGCGCTTTGTTTTACCTGGGCTTAGGGTTGTATTACATCAAAAAAATTTTATCGTTTTATATTCAAAACATCATGGCCATAAACGCCACATTGATTTTAATAACACTTGGCACCAATCTTTTTTACTATGCAGCATTTCATCCTTCAATGACACATGTGTACTCGTTTGCCATCAATGCAGCATTTATTTTTTACATCAAAAACTTTTTTGAAAACCGCAGCAATAAAAATCTTTACATAGCAGCAATGTTGCTTGGGATAACTTCATTAATAAGACCGGTTAACATTTTAATTGTTCTCATGGTTCCGTTTCTTACAAATGCTTCAGGTATTTATCAAGCAGTGCAACAACTAATATCTATTGCCAAAAGCAAAGCGCTGAATATCGCTATGCTTTTATTTTTAATACCGGCATTTATTCAACCTTTGTTAAACTACTTACAGTGCGGGCAGTTTATTGTATGGTCGTATGGCAACGAAGGTTTTTATTTTTTACATCCGCAAATAAGTAACGTGCTTTTTAGTTTTAGAAAAGGATTGTTTATTTACTCGCCTGTATTAATGATTTCGGTAGCCGGATTATTTTTTATTTTTAAACGCAACCGCATTTTATTTGCCGGAATAACGTTAACATTATTTTCCGCTATATATTTAATAGCAGCCTGGTGGAACTGGTATTACGGCCCTGGCTTTGGCCACCGGGCATTTACCGATTGGTATGCCGTGTTTGCAATTCCATTTGCATTTTGCCTTGATATTAAAAACAATAAAATAAAAAAAACCCTTATCTCTTTTGGCTTTATATGCTTGGCGCTAAATATTTTTCAAACATGGCAATACCTTTGGGGCATTATTCATCCCGAAGAAATGAATAAAGAAAAATATGCCTATGTGTTTTTAAAGTCATCCCCCCACTATATTAATTGCCTTGGCGGAGGTAACGAAGATCATTACCTGCCGCTAAATCCTAAACCTGTTTTACAACACACACAACTCGACAACATTTTTAAATTTGATAGCAACCAAGAGTTTGGTTGCACATTTGAGTTTACCGATACAGCCGGTATTATAAGCCAGCCGGTATTTTTCAAAGCCTCGCTTTCCCGCCTCGAAACACAAACCGATGCTTGCCGCAATGCACTTGTAGTGGTTGAATATGCCAATTCAAAAGGAGAAACTTACTACTATAACTCATTACGCATTAACGACCTTCCCCGGACACAAATAAACGAATGGAAAAACTTTGAGTACCGGCTGGCATTACCATCGCTTAATGCAAAAGGCCTCAGGCTAAAAATTTATATTTGGAACAGAAACGCTAAAGCTTTTTTGATAAAAAACTTTAGTGCTCAGCTTTATACGTATGATAATGCCACCAACTAAATTTAATCCTATACTATGTTATTATATAGTGGCATTTAAATAACATCAAACATCATTAGGTTCCCTTGGATAACATCAATCATTAAACATTCACATGAACATAAACTGAACCCAATTAAATAAACTACCCAAAACAACCATTTGGGCATTACTTTTGTCTTCATGTTTATGAAGTTTACTTTTGGTCAGTAAACTTGTTTAAAAACAAAACAATTAAAAACTAAAAAAAAAATGAACGTACTGATTGTTGAAGACGAGCGCAGCTTGTCACACGAAATGGAAATTTTTTTAACAAAACAAGGTTATCATTGCGATGTAGCGTTTAATGGCGCAAAAGCATCCGAAATGATTTTTGTTAACTCCTATGACTTTGTATTATTAGACATAGGCCTGCCAGATATGAGTGGCTTTGACATTTTAAAAGAAGCCAAAAAGAATAATTGCGACAGCGCATTTATTATTTTAACTGCACGCAGCGAAACCAATGATAAAATAATGGGTCTTGATTTGGGTGCTGACGATTATTTGGCAAAACCATTTTCGCTGCCCGAACTTCAAGCGCGTATGCAGGCTATACTCCGCAGAAAACATGGCCTAAAGGTTCAAATAATAAATATCAATGGTTTTGAAATGGATTACCAAAACCGGACCATAACTCACAATGGCGCCAATGTGGTATTAACAAAAAAAGAATTTGATTTGCTGCACTATTTGGCCATGCACAAAAACCGTGTGCTTTCGCGCTCACAACTTACCGAGCATATTTGGGGCGATGTTATGGATGATGATTACGATTCAAACTATATTGATGTGCACGTAAAAAATCTTAGAAAAAAACTATCGGCACATGCCGGCATAGAGTGGCTTGAAACCGTAAGAGGAATTGGATACAGGTTAAATATGATTGCTAACTGATATACAAAAACACGTTTCAACTTATGGTTAACAGCCAATGAAACTACAGTTAAAACTTGCAATATACAATTCATTGTCAAAGGCGGTAATATTACTCGCCTTTGGCGCTTTTTTGCCAATGCTTGTTGAGCGCATAGTGTACGACCACATTGACCAGCGCCTGGAAGCACGCTTGCAAAAGGTGTTAAAAATTATTGAAAAAGGCGGACTGAATGATATTGCCCTTGAACAAGACTGCTCTTTTGAAAGTTATAACATATTAAAGGAGGAGTTTATTAAAATAGCTCCGCTTACCAGCACAGCGCAGGTAAAGCCGGCTCAAATAATAAATGAGGAGTGGGACATTGAAGGCGACCACCTTAACCACCGCATCATCCGGCAGTCGTTTATGTACGATAACCAATTGTACGAACTAAATATTGGCGAAGGAATTTCGTCCGTTGAACAATTAAAAAACACCATTTCAAAATTTGCTCTTTGGGCCACCATTATTGTAATTATCATTTCGGTATTTATTGATATTGCTTTTGCACGATTAACGCTAAGACCCTTTAATGAAATACTTGAAAAAAAACTGCGCCTTACCAAAGACCCGGTTCAGTACGATTTTTCAGAAGTAAAAACTTCAACTCAGGAATTTAAAGCGCTTGATAATAATCTTAACAGCCTTATGCAACGTATTAAGGATGCATTTTTAATTGAAAAAGAATTTATCACCAATGTATCGCACGAACTGCAAACGCCTATTTCTATTTTAAAAACACGATTTGAAAACATGCTTACCGATGAAAGTGTGCCAGATGATGTTGCCGATAAACTGGAAGATTCAATACGTAAACTTAACCGCATGAGCAAAATCATTAAATCATTGCTCATGATTTCGAAAATAGAAAACGAACAGTTTCTTAAAAACGAACAGGTGGATATAAATACACTGCTTAACGAAATACTGGAAGAACTAAATGAAAGATTTCAGTCAAAAAATATTTTGTTACATACCAACTTAACCGAAGAATATGTTTGCCTTAACGCAAACCGTTCGTTGCTTTATACCTTGTTTTCAAACCTGATTATAAACGCTATTAAATATAATCTCCATGGTGGAAGTGTAACAGTATCAACCAAATTTTTAAATGGAAAATACCAGGTGGAAATTACCGACACAGGAAAAGGAATAACAAAAGAAAACTTGCCGCTTATTTTTGAACGATTTAAGCGTTTTAACAATGCCGATGAACCAAGTTACGGACTTGGTTTGGCTATTGTAAAAACCATTGCCGACTTTCATCGTATTCATGTTAATGTTTTTTCCGAAACGGATAAAGGTTCTACATTTACCGTAACATTTAATGGCCAATAGATTCATACTAATTTCACAGCATACATTTTAATTTTGAAACATAAAATTTTGTTTGATGAATAAACTATACACCACCTTGTTTTTACTTACAGGAAGTATTTTTACTTCATATACCAATGCACAAAATGTACGTGCAGTACAAACTTCCACCAACCCACAATCGCGGCCGGTTAATAACTCACCGGTAATTGTTATTCCAAAAAACGAAGGGGGCAACGTGAATCAAAGTCAGCAACGAAACACCCAAAAAGAAAATACACCACCAGCCGTACGCAAAGTTGAAGGGCAAAATCAGCAGGGTAACCGCAATAAAGTAAACAAGCGGGGTAGATAAAATATTAAAAGGCTCCTATGGTAAGCATTACCAATGTGCATGCTTCAATAGTTTCAATTCCATTTTTTTCGGCACGGTTTTTTAGTTCCGCATTTTCAGCACCGGGATTAAAAATTATCCGTTTGGGCTTTAGCTCCAAAATATAATCTTCCACATCCTTTTGATTTGACTTATTAAGATAAACAGTAATCGTATGAACATTGGTAATAGCAGGTTTGCCGGCCTCAATTTTTACATCATCCACCAATCCTTCTTTTTTTCCTATGGCAACAACAGGATGATTAAAGTACCGTAATTTATGAATTGCCTTATACGAATAGCGAGCAGGATTTTGTGATGCGCCTATTACAAGCGTTTTTTTCTCTTCCATTTTTTTATCCTTCTATATAATTTAAGTCTTTAGCATACGTTTCTTTTAACCCTAACAACGAAAGGTAGGCAATAGAAATGGCTATAATTCCCACCACCATAGTTGCATTTATGTGCGACATTCCAAAACTATCTTTAAACCAGGCAAGCAAAATGGTAAGCAGCGCAAGCGAACCGCGCACCATGTTAGGCACAGTAGTGGTAACAGTAGCTCTTAGGTTGGTGCCAAACTGCTCAGATGCTGTGGTTACAAACACGGCCCAATAGCCCGATGCAAATCCAAGCAAAGCACATACACTGTAAAAAACAACAAGCGAAGCGCCATTTAGTAAATACAAATAAACGGGTGTTGCTATGGTGGTTAATACCAAAAATAATACAAGGGCTTTTTTTCTGCTTTTCCAAACCTGGCTCCAGTAAGCGCTTAAAAAATCGCCTACACTTGTTGCCATATAAAAATACATAATGGCATCACCACCTTTTACCCCAGTAATGCCATGCGCTGCCGCAATTTCTGGCGAAAACACAACCAATATTCCAATCATAAACCAAATAGGCACACCCACTGCAATGCAACTTATGTAAGTAATAAAACGCTTGCGGTTATTAAACAGCATTAAAATATTTCCGCGTTGGGTTTGGCTGTGTTTTACTTGGGCAAACATGCCGCTTTCGTACACACCAATGCGCAAAAACAAAAGCACCAACCCCATTATGCCACCCACAATGTACGATGTTTTCCACTCAATAAAATGCCCCAGCACATTCGCAAATACAGCACCCAATACGCCAAACGATACCACAATCATGGTTCCGTATCCACGATGTTCTTTTGTCATCGTTTCGTTTACCAGGGTTATGCCTGCTCCCAGTTCACCGGCAAGGCCAACTCCCGCTACAAACCGTAAAATAGAATATGAATCAATGATGGAGCAGTTGAGCAAATCGGCAAATTCCTTTACATACGCATTGGCAATATTGGCAACCGAATAAAGCAATATGCTGCCAAACAAAACAGACACCCTGCCCTTTTTATCGCCCATAATTCCCCATAACAAACCACCCACCAGCATACCTATCATCTGTATGCTTATCAAATGCAGACCGTATTCGGTAACAAGTTTTGGGTCGGTAATGCCAAGCCCGTTGAGGCTTGGTGTGCGCACAATGCCAAAAAGTATTAAATCATATATATCAACAAAATACCCAAGTGCCGCTACTATTACAATTATGTTTAAAGGTTTTTGGGTTGCAGTGTGTGGTTTCATACGTATAAGTTACTGCAATTATACAAAAGCACCACATACATTGTCTCTTTCATTGTTAATCATAAAATTTGTTTCGTTCTATGCTTTGCCTCTTGGTACATAACCGGTTTCTCCATTTCCAATAAAATTTATCTTTGCGCCTCTAAATAAAAAATAAAAATCTCTAATCATTTAAATTAAAACTATATCATGTCAACAGCAGCAACAGCATCTTCTAAAGCAGTAAACTACGAAGGCGATTTACACGATTGGATAAAAGCCGAAAAAGCAGCCATTGAACTTATTCATGCCACAGGCACCTTGTGGTTTGATAAATCGGTTGAGTTGGTAATTTTTCGTAACCAGTTGGTTGACCGCAGTGCCAGCCAAATTTTACAGCTGCATCAGTATGCAAAAGAAATTGTAAAAAAACCCATTGATGTTCACGATTCGCTTGATATTGCCAACGAACTTTTACAAATTGAACTTGCTCCTTCGCGCATTGATCTTGGAAGGCTTGCATACGAGTGGCATAACGAAAAAGATAAATACCAAACCGTTAAAAAATTTATTGCCGATAAGCTAAAAGATTTTATTGGCAAAGGCAAACTTACTCTGGTACCAAAGGATGTGGTGTTGTATGGCTTTGGCCGCATAGGCCGCATTGTTGCACGCGAGTTAATATCACAGGCCGGCAAAGGTGAACAGTTGCGCCTGCGCGCTATTGTTACACGTGATAAGTCTGACGAAGATATTATTAAACGTGCTGACTTGCTTCGTTCCGATTCAGTTCACGGTCCGTTTCCTGGAACAGTAATTGTTGATACTGTAAACCGCGCTCTTATTATAAACGGCCACACAGTACACATGATATCAGCAAAAAATCCCGAAGAAATTGATTACACAAAATATGGAATTAGCAATGCCCTTGTTATTGACAATACAGGTGTTGCCCGCGACCGCGAAGGATTAAGCAAACACCTATTGTCAAAAGGAGTTGAAAAAGTTTTACTTACCGCACCCGGCAAAGGTGATATACCAAATGTGGTTTATGGCATTAACCAATCGCAGGTTGCCGATGATGAAAAAATTCTTTCCGCAGCATCTTGTACCACCAATGCTATAGTGCCTGTGCTTGCAGTAATCAACAAACATTTTGGCATTGAACGCGGACACATCGAAACCATACACAGTTATACCAATGACCAGAATTTGTTGGATAACTACCATAAAAAATTCCGCAGAGGCCGCTCTGCAGCTATGAATATGGTAATAACCGAAACCGGTGCCGATAAGGCTGTTTCAAAAGCCCTACCCGAACTTGCAGGAAAAATTACAGGTAATGCCGTACGGGTTCCAACACCCAATGTATCTCTGGCAATTTTAAACCTTACGCTTCAAAAAAATTCGGACAAGGATAAAATTAACGAAAGCCTTAAGGATGCTGCCTTAAAAGGCGAATTGATTGAGCAAATTCAGTATTCTATTTCCAATGAACTTGTATCAACCGATTTGGTAGGAAACCCCTGTGCCTCTATTGTTGACAGCCCCGCTACCATTGTAAGCAAAGATGGTAAAACGGCAGTACTTTATGTGTGGTATGATAATGAGTACGGTTACAGCCGCCAGGTTATTCGTTTTTCCAAATATTTATCTAATGTTATAAGGCTTACCTATTATTAATTCTTAAACAGGTAACTTCTTTATTTTATTCCTCAATTTTGCCGTTTAATCTTTGCGGCAGAATTGAGGAATTTTTATTTTGAAAAATCCGGCCACTACTTTTAATCAAAGAAACTTGTAGTCTGCTTTTGATTTTTCCAACCAACTAAAAAACAAAAGCCGCCTCATAAAAAATGAAGCGGCTTTTTTAAATGTATTTACAAAAATAGGCTTATGCAACCACAGCAACCTTAGGTGCAGCAGCCATAATTTCGTCATTGGCTTGTGTGGCATATTGCTCAAAGTTTTTTACAAACTTGGCAGCAAGGTCGGCAGCTTTATTATCATACGCATTTTTATCGGCCCATGTTTGGCGCGGGTTTAAAATTTCGGCAGGCACATTAGGGCACTCTGTTGGAAACGCTAATCCAAACACCGGAAGGGTTTCAAATTTTACTTTGTCTAACTCGCCATTTAATGCCGCGGTAATCATAGCGCGTGTGTAACTCAATTTCATGCGTGAGCCAACTCCGTAAGCACCACCACTCCAGCCTGTGTTTACAAGCCACACACGTATGTTTTTATTCTCGTTTAGTTTTTTACCAAGCAGTTCGGCATAGCGTGTTGGATGCAGTGGCAAAAAAGCTTTACCAAAACAAGCCGAGAAAGTTGTTGTTGGTTCGGTAACTCCCACTTCAGTGCCGGCAACCTTAGCTGTGTATCCGCTTATAAAGTGGTACATGGCCTGCCCCGGTGTTAAACGCGAAATAGGAGGCAGCACACCAAAGGCATCGCACGTTAAAAAGAAAATGTTTTGAGGGGGGCCAGCTACTGATGGCTCAACAGCATTATCAATAAAATTTATAGGATAGGCTACACGTGTGTTTTCGGTTTTTGAAATGTTATCAAAGTCAACAGCAGTGGTACCATCAAAAAACTCAATGTTTTCTAAAAGTGATCCAAATCGTATGGCATTATAAATTTGTGGTTCTTTTTCAGCAGAAAGGTTTACACATTTGGCATAGCAGCCGCCTTCAAAATTAAATACGGTATTATCGCTCCATCCATGTTCATCATCACCAATTAATCCACGGTTAGGGTCAGCACTTAATGTTGTTTTTCCGGTACCTGATAATCCAAAGAAAACAGCCGTATCGCCTTTGGCACCAATGTTTGCAGAGCAGTGCATACTTAGCACATTCTTATGATGAGGCAACACATAGTTTAATACTGAAAATATACCTTTTTTAATTTCGCCTGTATAGCCGGTGCCGCCTATTAAAATTATTTTTTTGGTAAAGTTTACAATGGCAAAATTATGTTGGCGAGTTCCATCAATTTCTTTATCGGCTTTAAATCCCGGTGCGGCCACTATTACCCAATCGGCTTCCTGTTTTAAAATTTCTTCTTTGGTAGGACGAAGAAACAAGTTGTTTGCAAAAATATTTTGGTAGGGTGATTCGGTAACCACACGTATGTTTAGGCGGTAACGTGGGTCGGCACAGGCATAACAATCGCGTACATACACTTCTTTACCTGTTAAATATGCCGCTACTCGGGAATAGAGTTGATCAAACTTATCCGCATCAAATTTTATGTTTATATCACCCCACCAAACTGTTTTTTCGGTTTCGGCATCACATACAATAAATTTATCCTTTGGTGAGCGACCTGTAAACTCACCGGTATCAACAGCCAATGCGCCAAAGTCGGTAAGTTCGCCTTCACCTTTTAAAATAACTTCTTCAACAAGTTCAGGTACTGTTAAATTCCAATAAGCAGCTCCAACGTGTTTTAATCCCAAATCGGCAAGTGATGCCTTTGGGTTTTTTAATCCATATTCGTTCATGTATTGCGTTTTAAAATCAGAATGGGAATGGTTTATTTATCTGACTGTTTTGAGGCTGCAAATAAAAGCAAAAATGGCGGGTTTGGCAACAGAAGATTGCAACCAATTTATTCACACCATAAGTAATTTGGTTTTCAAATAAATAACATATGTTTTTAAAACTATACATTTAGAAAAAACATACACCTTGAAATCAAAACTATATAAAGCACCTGGCAAATTTATAATTTGTTATGCGGATTACTACTGCACCCAATAACCCTACTTTTGCAACCATGCAAAAAAAATTTGTAACCAATTTGGCTTTACTTGTTTTTTTAAACCTGCTGGTAAAGCCATTTTGGATTTTTGGCATTGACCGCGAGGTTCAAAACGCAGTGGGTGCTGAAGTGTATGGTAAATATTATGCGCTGCTTAACTTTTCTTTTCTTCTTAATATTTTACTCGACTTAGGCATTACCAATTTTAATAACCGAAACATTTCGCAACACAGGCATTTGGTCGCAAAACATTTTTCGGGCATTGTGGTTCTTAGGTTTTTGCTTGCCGGTGGTTATATTGCCATTAGTGTAATTGCAGGTTTATTTATTGGCTATTCACTTACCGATTTTCATTTTCTGGTTTTGCTGCTCATCAATCAGTTTTTAATTTCGTTTATTTTATACATACGAAGTAATTTAACCGGCTTGCACTTGTTTGCCCGCGATAGCATAATTTCAGTTGCCGACAGGTTTTTAATGATTATTTTTTGCGGATACCTTCTGTGGATGCAATCAACCCCCTTTAAAATTGAGTGGTTTATTTACGCGCAAACTATTGCATACGTTATTACTGCGTTGATTGCACTTTTGTTTTTGCGAGGTAACTTCCAATTTCAAAAACTGGCGTGGCGACCTGCTTTTTATGCAGCTATTCTTAAAAAAAGTTTTCCGTTTGCGCTGCTTATTTTGCTCATGACTTTTTACAGCCGTATTGACTCTATTATGCTTGAGCGCATGTTGCCAGATGGTGCATTACAATCAGGCATATATGCGCAGGCTTACCGCATATTAGATGCCGTAAACATGTTTGCTTTTTTATTTGCCACCTTACTACTGCCTATGTTTTCGCATATGATAAAGCAAAAGCAACCCATTGATGATTTAATCAAACTATCGTTTTCACTTATAGCTGTTCCAGCCATAATATTAATGGCAACTGCACAGGTTTTTCAGTTTCAGATTATGAATTTGCTTTACCATGAGCATGCAGAATTTTCTGCTCCGGTTTTTGGTGTGCTTATGATAGGTTTTTTTAGCATGGCAACTACCTACATTTTTGGTACACTGCTTACCGCAAACGGAAGCCTTAAACAACTAAATATCATGGCTGCCGGTGGAATGATTTTAAATGTATCGTTAAATCTGTTTTTAATCCCGACCTTAAAAGCATATGGCGCATCGTTGGCAGGATTTATTACACAAACTGTAACAGCGCTGGTACAGGTTTATATTTCTATAAGCGTTTTTAAAATAAAACCTGATAAAAACCTGATTGCGCGCTTTGTTATTTTTATTGCGTTAACCTTTGCACTCGCTCAAATTTTGAGTTTGTATATAAGAAATTGGATAGCCGCATTTTCGGTTTTTGTTGTCATATCTGTTGCTTCGGCTTTTTTATTAAAACTTATTTCAATAAAAAAATTAGTGCAGATAGCTAAGGGGGAGTGAATGGTTTCTGAATAGTTACCTGCTAATCTTTTGCAGGTTGCTTTGAATCCGCTTGGCTTGGTCAGACGCTTTTAGAGTGATTGCTACACTTACTCGGATTGCTTGCCAGTTTTCACCTACTTTAGCGGTCAGCAAAAAACAATTGTTATACAGAATGAAACAACTAATCGAATGTGTTCCCAATTTTAGCGAGGGAAACAACCTTGAAATCATTAAACAAATTACCGATAGTATTGAGAGTGTTAAAGGCGTTAAACTCCTTAATGTTGACCCCGGTAAAGCCACCAACCGCACCGTGGTAACCATCGTAGGCGAACCGGCACAGGTTGTTGAAGCAGCATTTAAAGGCATTGCCACAGCGGCACAACTTATTGATATGAGCTCGCACCGTGGCGAGCACCCTCGCATGGGAGCCACCGATGTATGCCCCTTTATTCCCGTTGCCAACATCAGCATGCAGGAAACAGCAATGTGGGCTACTAAACTTGCCAAGCGTGTGGGAGAAGAATTAAAAATTCCTGTGTACCTCTACGAAGAATCTCAACCCAACAAAGAAAGAAGCAATTTGTCCATCATACGTGCAGGCGAGTACGAAGGCTTTTTCAAAAAAATAAGCCAGCCGCAATGGAAACCCGACTTTGGCCCTGACCAATTTCCGGCAAAGCACGGTGGCACTGTAATTGGCGCACGCGATTTTTTAATTGCATACAACGTAAACCTTAATACCAAATCAGTAAAGCGTGCCAATTCAATTGCATTCGACATACGCGAAGCAGGCCGGATAAAAACCGATGAAAAAGGAAAAAAGATACTGGATGCAGATGGCAACGAAATACGCATACCCGGAAAATTAAAAGGCGTAAAAGCCATTGGATGGTATATTGAAGAATACGGTGTGGCGCAGGTTTCAATTAACATAACCAAATTTCGCGACACACCCTTGCACATTGTTTTTGACGAGTGTGCAAAAAGCGCATACGAGCGCGGCTACCGCGCCACCGGAAGCGAATTGGTGGGCTTGGTTCCTCTGTCTGCAATGCTTGATGCCGGAAAATATTTTTTAAATAAGCAAAAACTTTCGTCAGGCGTAAGCGATGCAGAACTCATTCACATAGCTGTAAAATCAATGGGGCTTGATGAACTTGCCCCTTTTGACGCACGCAAACGCATCATTGAGTATGTAATGGAAGATGCAAAAACCTTCCCGCTTATAAACATGAAGCTAAATGCATTTGCCGATGAAACCGCAAGCGAAAGCCCCGCACCCGGTGGCGGTTCTATTTCGGCTTATGCCGGAGCATTGGGAATTTCGCTTGCTACCATGGTGGCAAACCTTTCGGCATCAAAAAAGGGATGGGAAAGCCGTTGGCAGGAGTTTAGCCAGTGGGCAGAAAGAGGACAGCAGTTAAAAAAACAGTTGGTTGAAATGGTTGACGAAGACACACATGCCTTTAACAAAATTATGGATGCATTTAAACTGCCTAAATCAACTGACGAAGAAAAAAAACAACGTACACAAGCCATACAGGACGCCACTAAATTTGCTATTGAGGTTCCGTTAAAAGTAATGAGGCTATCTTATGCATCTATGGAAATTATTAAAGCAATGGCACAGGATGGAAATCCAAACTCGGTATCAGATGCAGGTGTGGGCGCTTTGTGTGCACGTACTGCTGTAATGGGTGCATTTTTAAACGTAAAAATAAACTCGGCATCGTATGATGATAAAAATTATGTAAACACCGTAATTGCCGAAGGTCAAAAAATTGAGCAGGAAGCAATACGTGCCGAAAACGAGATTTTAGAAATTGTAAATGGAAAAATAAAATAGTTGAAGATAAAAAAAGCTATTCACTACCTTAGACACAAACTTTAACGATATGCAAAAGAAAACCGTTAAAAAGTCTAAACCCCAAAAGGCTGTTGCAAAAAAGACAGCAGGCACAAAATCCAAAGCGCAAAAAAAGCCTGCAGCTAAATCTATCCGCATACCCATTACCAATGTGTATGATGGCAACGATTACACAGCTCAAATATTTATTGGCAGCCGAAACATTTCTGCAAACGTAATACTTGATACAGGCAGCAGTACACTTGCCGTAAGCGCAAAAACCTACAATGGGTTAAACGATAAAAATCTAAAACCAACAACGTTGCTTCAACAGGTGCAATATGGAAGTGGCGGCTGGGCCGGCCCGGTAATAAAAACCAGTGTAAGCTTGGGCGTGCCCGAAAATCTTGTTACCATAAATAATTCGCCTGTTGCCATTGCCTGTATTCAGCAAAAGGGAAGTTTTGAAGGTCCTGACGGCATCCTAGGCCTTGCATACAATGCGCTAAACAAAGGATATAACCTTAAAGCATTTTTTGCAAAATACAAATCGCCATCACCCGTTACATTTCCGTGGCCTTTAAAATCGCATAGCTTTAAAAAGTTTTTGGTGCAGTTTAACAGCCTTGTGCAAAAAGAAAAATTAAACGAGACAGAAATTGAACCCTATTTTACAGAAATTGAAAAGGAAGGATTTACTGCAAACAAGTTTTCGTTTTATACGTTACGGTCGTGGGTGCATTACCAAAATATTCAAAAAACAGGGGTACGCCAGGATGCGCTTAACAATGGCTATTTTATTTTAGGTGGTGGCGAAGAACAAAAGGATTTATATACAGGATCTTTTGTTTCCTTAGACGTAATGCACGACATATTTTATAATGTTACACTTAAAGCCATACAGGTTGATGGCTGCCCTCCTGTTCCGGTAAAACCTGTAAACCACATACACAAATCATTTTATGTAACCAATTCTATTATCGACAGCGGCACAAGTTTTTTGGCACTTACCACTGAGGTTTACAATTCTATTCTACAGTCGTTACATTCATTAAACACACGTTATCTTCCATTAATTAATCATTCAGAAAATGGGGTTCCCATGCCACAACTTTTTTTATCAAAATGGCCGGATATACATTTTATTTTTTCAAATTCTAAAGGAAAAGACACCAAACTTACCTGTACGCCCGACACCTATTGGCAGGTAAATTTTCCTGACTATGGCAAAGCGGTCTTTCAAATTTCAGGAGAGCAGGAACAAAATCTTTTTGGCCTGCCGCTAATAAATAACTATTACACCATTTTTGACCGATCGGCAGATAAAAGAGGCGTGATAAAGTTTGCCAGAATAAAAAAGTAATTAAAGAAAAATTATTTGAGGCACTTTAGCAATATTACCTCATATCCTTTTTACGGATAATATATGCTTTCCTTTTGGTACTGAACTTAAAGGAAGTTAGCTGTTTGTTTATAAATTCTTTTTTGCTTCCTTTACTTAAGCGCACTATTACCTGAGGTTTTTCGTTTTCAAGCTTAAGCTTCTTAATCAAAAAAGTATTGTTCTCTTTAGGTTCGGCAAGTATTACCGCATTCGAGTTTTCAAAAATGGCTTTAAAATCTTCCACTTTGTATTTGCGCGGTTTTACTTTAACGGTAACTATTTCCCAATCGGTTACTTCGCAGGCAAAATTTACACAGGGTGGGCAAAGGTTATAGGTTGTGTACTTAAAATATTTTTTTCCATCAAAGGTTTCAAATGCAGTTTCGTTTACCTGTTGCCAGTACATAACATTGCTTACCGCATCCTTTACCTGCTTATATACTTTTGAGTTTTCGCCAGTACAAAAATTTTCCTGCACCAGCATGTAAAAGGTTACGGGTTTTGTAAGTTCGCAATCGGTAGCTCCCGGTATGCACATTACCACGTTTGAGGCCAGTGGTGTTAAGTCTGACTTTACGGTGTTAAGTTGATTCAGCAATAAATCCTTTGTGTTTCTGATTAGCGGAAGATTGCCTGTGCCTGATAAAAGAATTTCATTGGCTAAAATCCATTTATAGCTACCCTCCACTATTACTCCGTTTGGCAATGTTCTTCGTATAATAGAGTCGGATGGCAAAGCAGTGGAAACCTGTTGTGTTGTATCGGCAAGGATTGGTGCCCCGCCAATAATTTCACCGGTAATAATTACTTCGGCTCTGCGGTTTAGCTTACGCTCAAGCAAGGATGAATTATTGGCAACGGGTTGTTTTTTGCCATACGAGCCGGTAGTAATTAAACTATCGGTAATTCCTTTTTTTACCAGGTAGCTTTTAACAGCGCCTGCACGTTTGGTGGCAAGTATTTCGTTATAGGCTATAGAGCCCAAATTATCTGTATGACCCCAAATTCCAATGGTAAACGATACAAGCGAATCTTTGAGTTTTAATATACTGTCAATTTTTGCTGTTTCGGTGGCAGTGAGTTTATAACTGTCAAAAGCAAAATAAACGGTGGTGCGGTAACGTGTTTGTGCCGACATGTACAGAGAGCACAGCAATAAAATTACCAGGGTGGTTGTGGCTTTTATCGTCTTCATTAATGGTGGTTAGGTAATAAAGGTCAGGCAAAAATAAAAGGAAATTGATTCGGATTGCAATTGTGCATTAAATTATAAACGGCATTGTAAATATCTTCGGTATTGGGCTTGCTAAAGTAGTCGCCATCGCTGCCATAAGCAGGGCGGTGCTCTTTGGCTGTAACGGTTACAGGTGCTGCTTCCAGCATTTCAAAGCCTTTTTGATTTTCAAGCACTTGCTGCATCATATAGGCCGATGCGCCTCCTGGAACATCTTCGTCAACAAATACAATCTTGTTTGTTTTGGCAAGTGATTGAGAAATGATATTATGTATATCAAATGGCAATAAACTTTGTGCATCAATAAGCTCAACACTTATACCGGCATCGGCAAGTTGCTTGCATGCATCTTGCGCCAGCCTTACACATGCCCCATACGTTACCAGTGTTACATCATCGCCTTGTTGTAATACTTCGGCCACACCTACAGGTACTTTAAATTCGCCAAGGTTTGTCGGCATTTTTTCTTTTGTTCGGTAGCCGTTTAATGGTTCAATAACCAAGGCGGCATCATCACTTGCCATAAGCGTATTGTAAAAACCTGCTGCCTGTGTCATGTTACGCGGCACCAATACAAGCATTCCGCGTAATGCGCCTAAAATAAACTGTATAGGCGAACCTGAATGCCAAATTCCTTCAAGCCTGTGCCCGCGTGTACTTACTATCAGCGGAGCTTTTTGTCCGCCTTTGGTACGGTATTGCAAGCATGCCAAATCATCGGTAAGTACATTGATGGCATAAGCAAGGTAATCCAGGTACTGTATTTCGGCAAGTGGGCGCAATCCACGTAAGGCCATGCCTATCCCCTGCCCAATTATTGTTGCTTCGCGAATTCCGGTATCAAACACGCGATGTTCGCCATACTTTGCCTGCAGGCCAGCATAGGTTTGGTTTACTCCTCCTATTTTACCAACATCTTCGCCAAAGGCAATGTATTCAGGATACTTTTGTAACAGTACATCATGATTTGCCAATAAAATTTCACGTCCATCGGCCATAGGTGCATCATCGGCATAAGTTGGTTTTACTTCATTAATGTTAAGCGCTGCGTTTTCTGACAAGCTGTAGTTATTAGAATTGTAACGGTTGGCATTTAGTGCCTTCCAGCTATCATACCATGATATTAAATTTTTCTTTGCAGAACTATTTTCGTTTATCACAAGCCGTAATGCACGGTTTATAATTACTGCAATATCCCTGCGTTCAACGTGGGCAGTTTGGTTTAGTTCATCAGCTATCTTTTTTATAAAAACATTATTTGCAGATTGTGCCGAAAGTTCTTCGAGCAGGTTTTTTAATTCAGTTTTTTCGGAATTTATTTCGGCAACAAAAGCGTCCCATGCTTTGCGTTTGCTATCGTTAACAGTTTGTTTTGCCAGCGCTTCGATTGTTGCAAGTTCCTGCTCGGTGGCGATGGCCGATGCCAGTATCCACTCGCGCATTTTGCGTATGCAGTCAAACTCATCCTCCCATGCAAGCCGCTCTTTTGATTTATACCTTTCGTGCGAGCCAGATGTGGAGTGCCCCTGCGGTTGTGTCATTTGTTGTATATGAAACAGCACAGGTACGTGTTCCAGTCTGCAGGCATTTATGCCTCTTTCATATACCTCACATAGCTCGGCATAATCCCATCCTTTGGCGGTAAGAATAATATATCCGTTTTTATCTTTTGTTCGGGCAAATCCTGCAAGGGCTTCGGAAATGTTTTGTTTGGTGGTTTGAATCTTATTGGGAACTGATATTCCATATCCATCATCCCATACGCTTATGGCCATAGGCACCTGAAGCACACCTGCTGCATTAATGGTTTCAAAAAATAAACCTTCACTGGTGCTGGCATCGCCAATGGTGCCAAAGGCAACTTCGTTGCCGGAAATTGAAAAATTCTCGAATCGTTTTTCTTTAAGTTCGGGGTTGTTGCGGTAAAATTTACTTGCAAGCGCCAACCCCAAAAGCCTTGGCATTTGACCTGCTGTGGGTGATATATCGCTTGATGAATTTTTTTGCTGAACTAAATTTTTCCAGGAGCCATCGTTGTTTAACAATCGTGTGGCATAGTGCCCGTTCATGGCGCGGCCGGCAGTGGCAGGCTCGGCATCTACGGAAGGATGGGCATATAGCTGTGCAAAGTACTGCTGCCAGGTAAGCAAGCCTGCTGCTACCATAAATGTTTGGTCGCGGTAATAGCCAGAGCGGAAATCACCATTTTTAAATACTTTGGCCATGGCTATCTGCGCCACTTCCTTGCCATCGCCAAAGATGCCAAACTTGGCTTTTCCGGTAAGCACTTCTTTGCGACCGAGTAAGCTGGCCTGACGGCTTTCGGTGGCTATTTGATAATCGGTGAGTATTGCCTTTTTAAAATCATCAAACGAAAGTTCGGCACTTATTGGCTGTTGCTTTACATTTTCCATTTACATACATAGTTGATATGCAAAAATAAGAATTAGTGCATAAATAAACAGCCTGTGCAAGCTAATGAAGTACATAAGCCAAAAAAACAATGTAAAGGTGCAGGGGCTTAATTACCTCACTTATGAAGGTTCAAATTTTTTGCACAATCCCATTCATTCCAAAAACAAGCGGCTGAGAATTGAGCTAGTGCAGTTGAGAGGGGTTTGGCAGGTGCTTTTCTGGTTAAAAAATACGGGAACCGTTTTTTTTAACAACCTGACATTTTAGCCAAACATTAGGAGCCTGTTTAAATTTTTATAAAAAAAATTATATGCCGCCCATACGGGGCTTTTCTTTTAAGAGATTTATTTATTACCAATATTTCGCTCCTATGGAGCTTCTTTTAATAACACTTTAGCTCCATAGGAGCGAAATATTAGTTAAACAGCTAGCGTTCATAAATCAAAAGCACCGTAGGGGCGGCACCGACCGCACCACACAAATGTACCTTGACAGGCAGGAGCTGTTGTATAACATGTCGGCCTTGCTGGGATATGTGCAAACTACCAGCGGTGGAGACCCTGACAAAATAAACCTGGTAGCGAATGTTAAGCGCGAAGCATGTTCTTTGGGATTGCTGGAGGCACCCGGTAATTTACGCAGTAACTTTGGACAGCACACGGGCGAAATTATCTTTAGGTGGAACGATGTTAAAAAGCATAAAATGTACACCTTGCAACTTAGCGATACACTGGGTGATGACACCAAATGGACTAACGCAGGCTTTACCGGCAAGCTTAGCTACCTTTCCAAGGAGCTTGAAAGCAGCAGAGAGTACGCCTTTCGCGTTGGCACCATAAGCACGACAGGCATAAACGGCTGAAGTGATATTACCATACACAAGGCGATGTAACAGGTTAAAATAACTACCGAGGCACCCTGCTGTAAAGCGGGGTGTTTTTTTGCACCTACAAAGTTTATTCCCCTTCGGGGGATTTTGTTCCGATGCTTTGGAATAATTGAAACGGGCAGATGGCTTGGTAGTTCTTCTTTCTCATTTAACTAAACGGTATAAAAACCAAAGGCCGTTATTGCTAACGACCTCTGGCTAAACTATGGGCGGCAAATATTTTATTTTACAGGAAACAATTCGTGTTTATCATTATACCGTTCAATGTACTTGTACATTTTTTTGCGTTTTGTTTTCATGTTTTTTAAATCATGGTAATCGTTAAAAAGGGCAGTGTCTTTGGCAAGCACCGTGGTAAGGTTTGTTACATCGTAATCGCCTATTTGTCCGCTCGCAAAATCAAACAACCTTAGGTAAGTACCGCTACGAACATCGGTAAGCACTGGTGCAATGGTTTGCTGCACGGTGGGGTAACTTTCAGTAAACACACTGATTGAACCTACAGTAGAGAATTTATGAAACCTACCGTTAAGCAATATAAACGGAGTACCTTCTTCAACATATCCCCATAGGCTGTCGTGGCTTACTTTGCGCTTTACCCCTTCGGCATCCAAGTAAAACAGGTTGTCGGTGGCAGCCCACTGGCTTAAGGTAAAGTCGGCTTTATCATAATACGATTTTATCAACTGTTCTTTTGATATGGATGGTTTGTTTTGCTTTAACTCATTAAAGGTAAAGTACACACCATCCTGCACTTCAGACAGCGCGGCACTTTTATGCATTACGTCTGCCTGTTTTTCGGCCTGCTGCCCGCTGGCCATTAACATTGTTACTGATAAGATTGCCGTTAACATAGTTTTAATTTTTGTTTCCATCACTCCTTAAAATTTTGTGCCAAATGTTTATTGACATGGTTAAACTGTATGTAATATAATTGGCTGTAAAGCCCTTTTTTTTTAAGTAACTGGTTGTGCGTTCCGATTTCTTTTATTTCGCCTTTGTCAATCACCATTATGTTGTGTGCGCGCTGCACGGTAGCCAGCCTGTGCGCTATAATTACCGATGTGGTGTTTCCGGTAATTACCTCTGTAGCTTTTACTATCTGAGCCTCAAGTTGCGAATCTACGCTGGAGGTGGCTTCGTCTAATATTATAATGCGTGGTTTATGAACAAAGGCACGTGCAAAGGCAATTAACTGCCGTTGGCCGGTGCTTAAAGTGGCACCTCTTTCGCCCGGATTGTAATTGTAAGATTCGGGCAGTTTTTTGATAAAATCGTCAGCCCCTATCAGCTTTGCGGCATGGCGAATATCGGTTTCAGAAATGTTTTGTTCATATAACGATATGTTGTTTAACAACGAATCTGAAAACAAAAAAACGTCTTGTAGCATCACCGCTATTTGTTTTCGCAGCGTGTTTAGGTCATACTCTTTTATATCTATATCATCAATAAGTATGCGGCCTTTTTGTATTTCATAAAAGCGGTTTATTAAACTTATAATAGTGGTTTTGCCCGATCCGGTGGCTCCCACCAGCGCCACATTTTGTCCTGCTTTTATTTCGAACGAAATATTTTTTAATACCCACTCCTCATTTTTATAGGCAAACCAAACGTTTTCAAAACGTATGCTGCCTTTTATATCTGATGCATCTTTTGTTCCGTTATTTTCTTCGGTCTCGTGTTCGTCAAAAAGTTTAAAAATACGCTCGCTGCTTACCATGCCCATTTGCAAGGTATTAAATTTATCGGCCAGTTCGCGTATGGGTCTAAACAGTTGGTTTATGTATTGGATAAATGCTACCATAATTCCAAAGCTTACCGTATTGTGCAAAACCGAACCTCCGCCATACCACACTATTAAACCAATAGAAGTAGCCGATAATATTTCTACCACCGGAAAAAAAATACTGTAATACCAAATGGAATCAATGTTGGCTTTACGATGGGCTTTGTTTATCGCATCAAACTTTTTAAACTCTTCTTCTTCGCGGTTAAAAATCTGAACAATTCGCATAGCCGTTAAATGCTCCTGCACAAACTCATTAAGCCTTGCCACTTGCTTGCGCACATCGGTAAACACGGTGCGTATTTTGTTTTGAAAAATACGCGTGGCAATTAATAACACCGGTATGGTGGAGAGCGAAATTAGTGCCAGCTTAGCATCCATGTAAAACATCACTGCTACTATAACTATTACTTGAATCAGGTCGCTGATAATGAGTATAAGCCCGTCAGAAAAAATATCGGCAATGGTTTCCATATCACTTACCAAACGGGTTATGGTGGTGCCAACGGGTGTTTTGTCAAAATAAGCAGTTGAAAAAGAAAGCAGTCGCTGAAACAAACTTTTGCGCATGCCTAAAACAACCTCCTGCCCCAGCCTGTTGGTAAGCGTGGTGTAAACAAATTGCAGCAACGATTGAAAAATTAAAACACCCAATATGATAAGCGTAATTTTTATCAGGCCCGGCAAATCATTTTTTAACACATGATTATCCAACGCCTGCTGCGTAAGCCACGGGCGAAGGGGCGATACCGCTGCAATGCATAGTGCTGTTAAAACCGTAAAATAGAAGTAGCTGCGAAATGGTTTTACAAAAACAAAAACACGCTTTAGTAAATTAAAATCAAATGCTTTGCCCGAAACTTTTGTGCTCAATGCAAACCTGTTTTAAATTTTTCGTTTCAATTTTGTTAGGATAAAACTTTATTCGTTCAAAGCCTACGCGCACCTCACCCCAATAAGCTGTCTCAAAAATCATGCATGTATAAAAAACCCCTCATTAACAGAAATGCACATTTTAAATCAGCCTCGCTGCGGGTCCGGCAATATTTAATTTTTAACATCAATCCTACTATGCTTTTATTTACCATTTATCACAAACGGAAATTCAAAATTATTAGCGATGCTAAGATATGGGTACTCTATTTTGGTAAGATACAAGCCGCAAGCCGGTGCTGCTGCGCCTGCCTTTTGCCGGTTTTTTCCATTTAGTATTTCTTGTACCCACTCTATTGGTTTTTTGCCAACACCCACATTTACCATGGTACCCACCATAGCCCTTACCATTCCGCGCAAAAAGCGGTCGGCTGTAACTTCAAATACAAACAAGCCTTTGCTGTGTTTCCATTGTGCCGCATAAATTTTGCAATACGGGGTTTTTGATTGTGCACGCGATTTGCAAAAGCTGCTAAAGTCGGTATTCTGTAAAAAAACAGCGGCAGCAGCGTTTAATAATTTTATATCAATGGCAGCATAATAACAGCCCGAAAACTGCCGTAAAAAACCATTTTTAGTTGTGTGAATGTAGTAGTGATATGTTCGCTTTATGGCATCGTAACGGGCATGTGCCTTATCAGCAACAGTGTGCAGGTTATGGATGGTGATGTCAAAAGGCAATATGCCGTTGAGTTTAAAAACAAAATCGGCTTTATTTGAAATTTCTTTATTGCTGTTAAAGTGAGCAAAATATTGCGTGGCATGTACTCCTGTATCAGTACGACCGCAGCCGGTGGTTAAGGAGTTTGCAGTTTCCAGTTTACGGTTTGCGGTTAAGGCAACATTTTGACTCAGCGATTGACTTTTTATTGAGGTAAGCATAATGAGCAGGGCTTCGTCAACTTTTTGCTGAACCGAGATGGCGTTTTTTTGAATTTGCCAGCCGCTGTAGTTGGTGCCTGTATAGGATAGCTCAAGAAAATATCGGGGCATGTTTACGGTTAGTTTTTGTGTAAAGAAGTTACCCCTGCTATGTTCAGCATCGGATTGGTCATCATGGTGGTTACAATAGCCATTACTACCATAACAGCAAATATTTGAGGAGATAAAATACCCAAATCGAAACCTATGTTTAGCACCACAAGTTCCATTAGCCCCCGGGTATTCATAAGGATGCCCATAGCCATCGAATCGGCTTTTGAATGGCCGGTTACCCGTGCTGCAATTGTGACTCCGGCTAACTTGCCTGTGATGGCGGCAAAAATGATAAGTACACAAATAAAAATTAATGAAGGGTCGGCAAGTAAATTAATGTGCGTGCGCAGGCCCGTGTATGCAAAAAACACAGGCAGCAAAAGCACAATGCTTACATCTTCAATTTTATCGGTAATAATTTGTTTTAGTTGCGCATTATGAGGCATTACAAGCCCTGCCATAAATGCGCCAAACAAGGCATGTATGCCAATAACCTCCGTGGTATAGGATGATACCAGCAGCAGAAAAAAAGAAATGGCAATAAGTGTTTTGCTTATTTTTTGATCAATGGTAAATCGATCTGCAATTTTTTTTAACAACGGTTTTACAACAAAGTACATAGTTGCCACAAAGGTAAGGGCAAGTATAATTTCAAAAGCAGCACCAGTCAGGTTACCTGCTTTGGCAATGGCAATTACCAAAGCCAAAAGACACCAGGCCGTAACATCATCAATGGCCGCGGTGGTTATGGCAAGCACACCAAGGGGAGTGTTGGTAAGGTTGCGATCTTTAAGTATGCGTGCCAGCACAGGAAAAGCAGTAATGCTCATGGCTATTCCCATAAACAATGCAAAAGCAGTAAACGAAATATTTGCTGGTGCATAATCTTCATACACATACACGGCAACCAGCACGCCAATAAAAAAAGAAAACACAATGCTGGTGTGGCTTATTACCACAGCACCTTTTACTTTATTGCGAAGCATATCCATATCTACTTCCATACCCACCACAAACATGAAAAACATTAACCCAATCTGGCTAAGAAACTGAAGATTTTTTACCGATTCGGGCGAAAAAAGAAAAGCCGTTATATCCGGAAAAAAATAACCAAGCAAGGATGGGCCCAAAAATATGCCGGCAATAATTTCGCCTATCACTGCCGACTGGCCTATGCGTGTAAAAACAATGCCAAAAAGTTTTGACACAAATAGTATTACAATTATCTGCAACAGCAATATGCTTAGGGGATGATGCATGTTTGCATCAAGCAAATTAAATTGCCAGCCTGTAATAGGTGCGCTTACAGCATTATTAACGTTACTTACTATCCTGGCTTTATTAGCCACAGGCGCATGGCCAATAATTAAATAAATAAGGCTGATAAAAACACCGGCAACTGAAAAGTAATAGATTAGTTTTTTGTTCATTACAGATGGCAAAAGTAAAAGAGGCGGGCCTAATTTAAAAGCCAGCCTCTTTTATATTAATGGGTTGGATAATACAGTTGGAGTTTATTTTTTGATTGGTTTTGCATTTAGTGTTTCGAAAAGGCGCAGTTCCTTATACATAACACTACACCCTTCTACTGAAAAAACTTATTCATAAGCATATAGTCAATATTATCAGACTGTGAGTGGCAACCTTTGCATGCGCTTCCCTTATCTGCTGAGGGCGAAGCTATGCTTTGGTCGGCATTTATATAACCCCAAACCCACCCGTTTTCATCGGCATCGGCATGGCCAGGTTTTTTATAAAGTATAGCATACCGCTCAAGGGTTGATGCATCGCTGTTAAGCTCTTTTACAATAAGTGAATTTTCAGCAAACACACTCCCGGCAATTATTTTTCCGTTTGCATCTAGTTTAGATGCTGCGTTTGCATTATAGCGCGTACGCAGCAATGGAAACGAATGACCGCTTCCTGAACTTTTTGAAAGAAAAGCCGAAGAATTTTTATACCAGGTAAAGCCGCTTGCACTTTTTGCCATGTTATATAGTTCCATTTCGGTTGAGGTTGGCTCATCCTTATCTTTTTCTTTTTTGCACGATGTAAACAATGTCGTTATCATTGCAAGGCTAATTATTACAGTTCTTGCTTTTTTGCTGTTCATTTTTTTGAGGTTTATTTTAATTGCAACAAAAGTTCACTGCAATTGTTTCGCGTTGATAAGTCATCGGCATCAAATGGATTGGGTGCAAGTTCAAGAGCCTTGGCCGCCCATACGTTTGCATAACTTTTATCACCTGCCTTGTTCCGCTCATAATAAGTAAGTGCAAGCTCGTAATAATGTAAAATATAATGTGGCTCCAGCACAATGGCTTTTTGAAATTCCGTAATGGCTTCATCATACGATCCGCCCTGCGGCACCCCACCAAACAGGCTGTTTATGGCCAGCTTTTCTACAAAACTAAATCCGGCAACGGTACGGTGCCACCGGCCAAGGATGTGGTGGCAACCACCAAGTGATGCATCCAGGTGCAGCGCTTTTTCACATTCGGATTTTATTCGTTTTGCATTGGCAATTTTCTGGCGTGTGCCTGCATTTTCGTTAAGTCTGCCAAGTGCAAATGCGTACGCATAATGCGCATATGCATTGTTTGTATCAATGGCAATTGCTTTTTTTGCAAGATACGAAGCCGTTGTGTAATAATGTGTTTTTTGTTTTTCGGTGGGTTGCGAATAACCAATTTTGGCATACAGAAAACCGGTGTTTGCCAAATATACTGCATTGGCCGAGTCGGCTTTTAAAAGTTGTTTAAACAGGTTAAACGATTGTTCGTATTTTAATTCCTTTCTTAGTTTTATGGCTTCGCTTAACCGCGTTTCTAAATTTTGTGATGCTGCCACGCTGGTATTAAAAATCAAGATTACCAATACACATATTGGCCTAAAATTCTTTATATAGCACAACCCCATATTTTTTGTCAGTAAAAGTAACCCATCAGTTCATTTCTCCAAATCAGCACCAAAACACCGGCCACAGCAATTAGAGCTGCCGTAAAAAATGCTATGCTTAGTTTTTCTTTATAAAACACAAACGAAATAAATGATGCAACCAATGGCACAAGCGAAAAAATAGTTTGCGCCACCGAAGCCTCAATTAACATAATGGTATATAATGAAAGAGATACACCTATGCATGGCCCAAATAGCGCACCAGCCACAGCATACTTAATTCCGCTTTCGCGGTTTTGTTTTATGGGTAATATTACCTGCTTGTGTTTTTGAATCATTATGGTAAAGGCCGATAAAAAAACAAACGAAACCGCCATACGCATAAAGGTGGCATTAACAGCCGACAACTCAAAACCATTTTGCTGTGTAAAAAGAAATCCTTTTTTTGCAAGCACCAACCCAATGCCCTGGCAAAAGGCAGCAAGCACCCCAAATACGCTGCCACGTAACACACTTCCAAATTCAAGGGCAGCGGATTTAGTGGTTTCTTTTTTTGAGAAGCCCACGGTAGCAACACTTAATATGGTTATAAAAATTCCGGCCACGCCAATAGCATTTATTTTTTCATCAATCAAAAATTTTGAGGTAACGAGCGCTGCTGCTGGTGACAGGGTGGTAAAAATACTTCCGAAGCGAGCACCTAAAATAGCGTACATATCAAAGAAAAAGTAATCGCCCAAAGCAAGCCCAACTAATCCTGATACACCAAACCAAAACCAGGCAACGCCATAATCCGTGCTGAATATTGCAAACAAACCGCTATAATTTACAACCAGCGATGCCACTGTTAAAAACACAATAGCAATGCCAAGGCGCAAATGATTTAAAGAATTTGAACCCAACCTTCGGGCAGCCTCGGTGAACGGGAAAATACCGATGGACCACGAAAGTGTTGTAAGCAATGCAAATGCAACTCCCAATGCTGTTTTTTAATTGGATACAAATAAAGCTATTAACAACCATTTTACATGTTTTACAATAAACACATTTTTCTATCTTCGTGCTGTTAATATTTTCTAGCATTATTTGTATCAGAATTTAACCAACACCTTTTTTTATGAGCAAAGCATACATTTTTCCCGGGCAGGGTTCGCAGTTTGTTGGCATGGGCAATGAATTATATCAGACATCAGAAGTTGCAAAAAATATATTTGAAACCGCAAATAGCATTATTGGTTTCCGCATAAGCGATATTATGTTTGGCGGTACAGATGAAGAACTAAAGCAAACTCGTGTTACACAACCTGCCATATTTATTCACTCGTGCGCACTGGTTGCAACTGCGGGCAGTGCTTTTATACCGGGCATGGTAGCAGGCCATTCACTTGGTGAGTTTTCGGCTTTGGTGGCAAATAAAACCCTCGCGTTTAAAGATGCTCTTAAACTTGTTATGGAACGTGCGCTGGCCATGCAGGCTGCCTGCGAAATGCAACCCTCAACCATGGCTGCTATTATAGGAATGGACGACAATATAGTGGAAGAAATTTGTGCCATGGTAAACGATGTGGTGGTGTGTGCCAATTATAATTGCCCGGGTCAGCTTGTTATTTCGGGTAGTATTAATGGTGTAAAAACTGCATGCGAAAAGTTAACTGCTGCCGGTGCAAGGCGTGCTCTTATACTTCCGGTAGGAGGCGCGTTTCACTCACCGCTTATGGAGCCTGCCCGCGAAAGACTTGCCGCTGCTATTAACAATACAAAATTTAATAACCCGGTATGCCCTGTTTATCAAAACGTAGATGCGCAGCCTCATTCAAACCCAGACGAAATAAAAAATAACCTTGTAGCGCAGCTAACAGCTCCTGTGCGCTGGACGCAAACCATTGGCAACATGATGACCGGTGGCGCTACCGAATTTATTGAAGCCGGCCCCGGCAAGGTGCTGCAGGGGTTGATAAAAAAAATAAACAAAGAAGCCGTTGTGTCCAGTATTTAATTTTCACAACTAACAAACCCTTAACATCTCCCGAAGTATCGGGACTTCAAACATTTTTATATATGCAACAAACCCACGATTACATCCAAACCAACAAAGACCGTTTTTTAAACGAATTGCTTGACTTGCTAAAAATTCCATCTGTAAGCGCCAACTCAGTACATAAAGATGATATGATACGTGCTGCCGAATTTGTTAAAGCACGTTTACTTGATGCCGATGTTGATAAAGCCGAAATATGCCCTACAGCAGGACATCCCATTGTATATGCCGAAAAAATAATTGACCCAAAAAAGCCAACAGTGCTTGTGTATGGACACTATGATGTGCAACCTCCCGACCCGCTAAACCTTTGGCACAGCGGACCCTTTGAACCGGTGATAAAAAAAACCGATTTACATCCCGAAGGTGCCATTTACGCGCGCGGTTCGTGTGATGATAAAGGGCAGGTTTATATGCACGTAAAAGCATTTGAAGCCATGATGAAAACAAATACATTGCCTTGCAACATTAAGTTTATGATTGAGGGAGAAGAAGAAGTAGGATCAAGCAACCTTGGCATTTTTATTCGCGATAACAAAGAAAAACTTAAAGCCAATGTGGTTTTGATTTCGGACACTTCAATGATTGCTAATGATACGCCATCCATTGATGTGGGCTTGCGCGGATTGGCTTACATGGAAGTGGAAGTTATTGGCCCCAACCGCGATTTGCACAGCGGAGTGTATGGCGGTGCGGTTGCTAATCCTGCTACTATATTGTGTAAAATGATTGCAAGTATGCATGATGAAAATAATCACATTACCGTAAAAGGATTTTATAATGATGTGCAAACGGTAAGTGATGCCGACAGGGCCGATCTGGCAAAAATTCCATTTAGCGAAGATGAGTACAAAAAAGATTTAGGAATTAACGAAGTGTGGGGAGAAAAAGGGTACACATCCATTGAGCGCACCAGCATACGCCCTACCCTTGAAGTAAATGGAATATGGAGCGGATACACAGGCGAAGGTGCAAAAACAGTATTGCCTTCAAAAGCCAATGCTAAAATTTCAATGCGCCTTGTTCCAAACCAAAGCAGCGAGAAGATTGCCAAACTTTTTGAAGATCATTTTAAAAGCATTGCACCTTCTTATGTAAAGGTATCGGTGCACGCACATCATGGTGGTGAGCCTGTGTTAACACCTACCGACTCAATTCCTTTTATAGCAGCAAGCAAAGCCATGGAACAAACCTTTGGCAAAAAACCCATTGCCACACGTGGTGGTGGCAGTATTCCTATTGTTGCATTGTTTGAAAAAGAGCTTGGCTTAAAAAGTGTTTTGTTTGGATTTGGGCTTGATAGCGATAACCTTCACTCACCCAATGAAAAGTATGGGCTATTTAATTTTTATAAAGGCATTGAAACCATTCCTTACTTTTATAAATACTATGCCGAGATGAGTTCTAAGTAAGCTGTAGAACCTTAAAAAAAATCACGCACAAATTAGTGCGTGATTTTTTTTAGAAGCTAATATTTAGCTTAAATACTACTGCTTCACAATTTTAATTGTTTTGTTAAGACCTGCCGATTTGATATTTAAAAAATAAATACCGTCTTGAAGCTCGTTTAAACTAATTTCATGTTCTGATTGGAAAGCCTCTGACACAAAAACTATCTTACCAAGCATATCTATTACTTTATATGCAAGTTCATTGCCATCATAATTTTCAATTTCAATTTTCAATTTACCATTGGTAGGGTTAGGCATCACCTTAATGTCGGCATGATCAACTTCATCGCCATTAAGTTTGCAGTTTACTGTTACTTGCACCGGTGTGGCTATTTTGCTGCAGCCATTTGCTGTTTCAACCACACGATACTGTCCTGTGGTAAGTGCCGTATAGTTTTGCTGAGTGGCACCGGCAATGTTGGCTGAGTTTTTTTGCCATTGATAAACTACTCCTGCAAAAGTATTTGCGGTAAATGTTACACTTCCGCCCGCACAAAATGTGGTGGGGCCACCAGCTGTTATTGTTGGCTTTGGATTATTAATTACACTAAGCGTTACCTGGTTCGATGTTGCTGTACAAGCACCTGCTTGAGTTATCATCACCGTATAGTTTGCAGCCTGCGATGTGGCATAGGATGAGGAAGTAGCACCTGATATGGCTGCCCCGTTTCGTATCCATTGATAGGAAAAGTTATATCCTGTATTGGCTGTAAAGGTTGCAGCCTGTCCTTCGCAAACTGTAGTTAGTATGGGCGATGCACTTGCTGTTAATGGTGCAATGGTTACCGTGGTTGCAGCCGATGTTGCATTTCCGCATGGCGAGTTGATGGCAACAGAATAATTTCCTGCAGTAGTTGCATTGTAAGTTGCATTTGTAGCGCCAGCAATATTTACTCCGTTTAATAACCATTGATGAGAATAGCCTGCTCCTGTATTTGCCGATAAATTAGCAGTAGCACCATTGCATATTATTATCGAACCACTTGGGTTTACCAAAGCCGCAATTCCACTGGTTGAAACAGTTATGGCATTTGATACCGAGGTGCCGCACGAAGCACTTATTGCACACGTAAAAACTCCGGCACTTGTTGCCACATAGTTATTTAACGTAGCTCCTGATATATCAGTTCCATTATTTTTCCATTGGTAATTATAACCGGGTATAGCATTATCAACACTTAGTGTTACCGACCCACCGGTGCAAAATGAAACAGGGCCTGCCGCACTTATAACAGCAGTTACCGAAGTGGCGTTTACATTTACCTGTACATCCTGTCCTTGTTTGGTACACCCATTGGCTGTTTCTTTTACTCGGTATTTACCGGTTGTGTTGGCAACAAATGTTTGGTTAGTAGCTCCTAAAATGTCAACACTGTTTTTCTGCCACTGATATGCAACACCTGCAAAAGTATTAGCTGTGAACGTTACATTTCCTGGTGAACAAAAGGTTAAAGGTGTTGTGTAGCTTACGCTAGGGTTGGGGTTATTTATTTTTGTTACAACTACACTGTTGCTGGATGCAGTGCAAAGTCCTGAAGTAATTTTACAGGAATAAGTTCCTGCATCTCCGGTTGCTAAAGTTACACTTGTAGCTCCAACCTGCAGTACATTGTTTTTATACCATTGATAAGAATATCCCAAACCGGCAGTTGCCGTTAATGTGGTAGCTGTTCCTTCGCAAATCGAAACGATGCCTGATGGTGTTATTGCAGGGTTTGAAGGAGCTACTGTTACCGTTATGCTTACGCTTGCGGCTGACGCACAACCCGGATTGGTTGCTGTAACCGTATAGGTAGTTGTGTTAGTTGGGCTTGCAACTACAGTTGCTCCACTTGTAACATTTAACCCTGTTGATGGGCTCCAGTTATAAACTTGTGCTCCACTTGCAGTTAGGCTGGCGCTTTGGCCAAAACAAATAGAAGCTGAAGATGGATTTATATTTATTACAGGACTTAATCCAACTGTGATGTAACCTGTTTTTGTTAACGTGTTACTTCCCCAAATATTACTTACTGTTAAACTTACAGGATACGTTCCTGGTGAACTATAAACCACCGAAGGATTTTTAACAGATGATGTTGCAGGAGTTCCTCCCGTAAATGACCATAAATACGTGTCAGGGAGACTTGAACTTTGGTCGGTAAAGTTTATTGCAGCTCCTGTACAAGGCACCGTATCGCTAACAGTAAAAGCAGCAACCGAAGCACTACATGCAGGATAAATATAAGAACTGGTAGTAGCAGATAATCCTTGGGCATCAGTAACCGTTAATTTTATTTCGTAAAAAAATGTTTCGCCATTGCAGCCCTGAGGTGTTATGGTAGTTGACGCAATCGTGTTTGTATTTACACTTTCAGGATGCTCATGCGAGTTATGATGCAGTATTGTTTGCCATTGATAACTTAGTTGTGCGGCTGTATGCTCAAGGTCGGTAACATTGGCTGTGCACATCAGGTTTGAATTTGAGGCCATGGTATAAAGCGAATTGTTTACAGGGCTGGTAATTTGAATAACAGGAGGAGTATTATTTATATATACCTTAAGTGTTGTAGTGTTTGATTGCAAAGCATTGTCGGTTACAGTAAGCGAAACCGTATAGGTGGTCGGCACTCCTGGGGGCGCATTAAATGTATGTGTAGGGTTTGCAACTATAGATAAAGGTGTGCCATCACCAAAATTCCACGAGTAAGATAGAGGTTGGTTTTCGGGGTCGGTGCTTTGGTTTCCCGTAAAGTTTACTATTAAACCTGAAGCTCCATAAACGAAATCTTGTGTTGCAACGGCAGTTGGGTAATTATTTACCGAAAGAGCGTACTTAATTTTTCTAATTTGATCGGGATATCGTACATACCATAAAAACTGATCTTTGGGATTCATGGTAAGAAAAACCACGGCACCCATATTTTTTCCAAATGAGTCAGCAGCTAAAGGAACATCAGCAGCGTTATAAACAAAATTTTTAATCCAGGCAGCTCCATAATCAGCATGGAAATAAGTATTTTGAAATTGTGCCGGATATTTATTTCCAGTGTACCAAACCCCACCCACAGCAGCATTACCCGGAAAACTTGCTCCTGTAACAGGGCTTCCGCCTGCACCTAAATTAACTTCGGCAGCGTTGTTTCCGCTCCAAATTCCTGTCCGGGCTTGGGTGGTGCCGTGGCGGTAATCTATAGATGGTCGTGTATGCACCCAATGTGGAATATTTGCAGGCACATTTCCGGTTTGCCCGTTACAGGTAACAATCGGAAAATTAACTACTCCATTTTGTGTGGGTTGCTTAATTAACTCGTTAAAATATAAATATTGGCGCGTGCAACCGCCAACACCATAAAGCGGATTTGGTGAATCAAGATTTTTGGTAGTGCAACTATTGTAACCGCTGTGTACTGTAAGCCCTTCGTAATTGGGCCATCCAAAATTTTGTCCGGGTGCATTGCACACGTTAATATCTTCCCAAATAGTCCAACCCACATCGCCAATGTAAAGCGTTCCGGGATCAGCAGCAGTTGGGTCGGTGTTACCGGTATTAGGCCGCTTACACATTCTAAACGGATTACGCAATCCCGATGCCCACACTCTTGATTTAGCACTTCGTGGCTCTGCAGCACTATAATAAGGATTGCTTGCAACACCGTTTCCTGTCATTGGATCTATACGCAAAACTTTTCCATTAAGGCAATCAAGCAACTGACTTCTAAACGCACCCACGTTTTCTTTTGTGGTAATAATTGAGTCGGTAAGTGCCTGCGAATAATAGGTGTGAGAAATACTTCCTGAGTCAACAGTGCCATAACTTGCACCATCACCAGTTGTAATTAAAAGCGTTCCATCATCACCAAATACCAACTGCCCTCCGCTATGCGATTCGTGAAGCAATGGAATTCCTGTTTTTTTGGTTTCGCCAATCAATACAAAACGACTACCTGCTACTGTTGTTGTAAAATTTGTAGCACTGCTTGCCTGATATCGTGTTACACGCACAATGGTGGCGGCAAAGTATGTATCAAAAGTGCTGTTGTATGAACCGGTACCAAAATTAATTAGATGATGCCGGTCAACAGTGTACATACAATAGTAGTACCCATTGGTTCTAAAGTTTGGATCTAAAGCAAAACCATTTAATCCATGATCACGCCATCCGCCAACTTCTTCGCGTATGTCTAAAAGTGGGGTTGCAAGTTTGTTACCGTTGGTATCTACCACCCAAACATATCCATCTTTTTCCCAAACATACATTTGTCCTGTAGCATCAAACTCAAAACCTTCCACCTGGTTCCATCCGCTGCTTACCAGCGAATCCTGGAAATTGGCTTTTTGCATTTGGGCATTGCTTTTTAAAACACATAAGCTAAAAAACAACATTGAAATAGTAATTTTTTTATACATAACAGGTGATTTTAATAGAAGCAACCAAATATATAATTACGTGTAGGTAAACCCGATTTTATTTGGCGAAAGGTGAATATTTTTACGTGATTAAATATTTTATTCAGAAACGATATAAAATCTTGGTTACTTTTTAGAAAACTACCATTGATTTTGAGGAAATAGGCCGAAGACCACATTAAATAAGTTCACAGAATTAAAAAACTGAGAACATTCATTTTCTAATAATTATTAATCTGTTCCATGAAACTTCGGGGCTATGGCCAAAGATTACCTCGGCATCGAAACAAAACTCAAAACATCTTCCTTAGAAATAGTTTTGCCACCAAGTATAACCAAACGCTCAACCACATTGCGCAGTTCGCGAATGTTGCCTGTCCATTTTAGTTTTTGCAATTCGGCAATGGCTGCCGCATCAACGGTGCGCACGGGCATTTTGTAATCATCGCAAATGTCTTTTAAAAAATAATTTACAAGCAAAGGAATGTCATCCTTTCTGTCATCCAGATTGGGCACGTGAATTAAAATTACGCTAAGGCGATGGTATAAATCTTCGCGGAAATTATTTTTTGCAATCTCGTCTTTTAAATCTTTGTTGGTGGCGGCTATTACCCGCACATCCACAGGAAATTCTTTCTCCCCTCCTACCCTTGTTATCCGGTTTTCCTGCAATGCGCGCAACACTTTAGCCTGTGCACTGTGGCTCATATCGCCAATTTCATCTAAAAATAAAGTGCCTCCGTTGGCCTGCTCAAATTTTCCAACACGCTGTTTTATGGCAGATGTAAATGCTCCTTTTTCATGACCAAACAATTCGCTTTCTATAAGCTCGCTGGGTATGGCTGCGCAGTTTACTTCAACCAATGGCATACTTGCGCGATTGCTTTTTTCATGTATCCATCGTGCCACCAATTCTTTTCCGGTTCCGTTGCCTCCGGTTACCATTATGCGGGCATCGGTTTGTGCAACGCGGTCAACCATATCGCGAATTTTTTTCATGCCTTCGCTTTCGCCAATCATTTCACTTGTTTTGGTGATTTTGCGTTTAAGCGTTTTGGTTTCTTTCACAAGACTTGTTCTGTCTTGTGCGTTACGCACGGTAATTAAAATGCGGTTTAAGTCAAGTGGCTTGGCAATAAAATCAAACGCTCCTTTTTTAATGGCTTCCACAGCGGTATCAATATTGCCGTGTCCGCTTATCATCACCACAGGAGATTCAGGAACTTTTGCCTGCAAATTTTCAAGCACTTCGATGCCATCCATCTTTGGCATTTTAATATCACAAAAAATAATATCGTACTTTTCCTTCTCAGCCATTTTAATCCCTTCGATGCCGTCAGGTGCTTCGTCCACTTTGTATTTTTCGTATTCTAAAATTTCTTTTAGCGAGTTGCGAATGCTTTTTTCATCGTCAATAATCAATATGCGAGACATGTGAGGAAGATGTTTGAAGTTTGTGGTTTGAAGTTTGTGGTTTTCCCGTTAAAAAAGAGATTTCGATTTGCTCAAAAAGTTTTAGGTTTACTGTCCTTATTTTTTACTGCCTACTGCCTACTGCCTACTGCCTACTGCCTACTGCCTACTGCCCACTCACTACTCTTCTTCTTCACATCCATAGCAAAATAAAGCATTCCATCTTTTAATGAATAGGTGCTTAAAATCAATTTTTCAATACCCAGCTTGTTCAAAATATAATTGGTAAGTATAGATGCAATTACAATCATATCCAATCGCATGGCAATAATGCCTTTCATTTTTTTGCGCTGGTCAAGGGTTGATTCAATAAGTTGTTTGTGGATGGTTTTATAAAGTTTTAAGTCTATTTCGTATTCAATTTTTCGCTCTAAAATTTCGGGTGTAAAAAACTGGTGCGCTATCATTTCGGCAAATGTTTCGAACGAACCGGCTGAGCCAACAAGCACCGGCTGTTTTATTTTTGCTGCTTTAAACTGAGCAAATAGTTCTGCAAGTTCCTTATCCAAATATTTTTCAATCGTTTTTATTTCATCCGTGGTTATCGGGTTTGATGGTTTAAATTTTTCGAGAAGCAGTGCTGCGCCAATTTCATAACTGTGATGCCAAAAAATTTTTGTTTTGTTGGCAATAATAAACTCCACACTACCTCCTCCAATATCCATTACCAGATACTTATCGGTGCCAAAACTTACTGCACGTCTTACGCCAAGGTAAATAAGCTCAGCTTCTTTTAAGCCGTCAATGGTTTGAATTTCTATTCCTGTTTCGGTTTTTGCCTGTGTAATAAACTCTTGTCCGTTTTTTGCATTACGGATAGCAGCGGTGGCAAAGGCTACTGTTTTTTTTACGTGGTGTTTTTCAATTTCTTTTTTAAAAAACCGCAACGCACTCATGCCGCGCGAAAACGGGTTTTGCGAAATAACCTTTGAAGTTATACCCCCCTCGCCAAGTTTTACGGCAACGTTTTTCTTAAAAATAACTTCAAACTGATGATGCGCGCGTGTGGCCACTATCATCAGGTGAAAAGTGTTGGTACCGCAATCTATAATGGCAATATTCACGTAGCGAAAGTAAAGGTTTAATGGTGCGGTAAAGATAACATCCTGTACAAAATCAATTGTTAGAAACTCCAAATATTTTAAAAAATATGTTCACATTTTTTAAACCCAATCTTTTACATTTGGCAAATAACATTTTACTAACTCTTACAGAAGAGGTATGCGCACATTACTTTTAAACAACAAACAAATTTCGCAGCGCATTCAGCGTATTGCCTGCCAGATTTTTGAAGATTGCTATGATGAAAAGGAAATTACCGTGGCCGGTATTTCAAAAAGCGGCTATGTGTTTGCAAAAAAATTAGTGGCTGTGCTAAAAAAAACGTACTCGATTGATGTAGTTTTAATTCAGGTAAATGTTGATAAAGAAAAACCGTTTCAACCTTCCCTGTCGGGCGATATTTCCTCCAAGCAATTAAAAAATAAAGTGATAATTGTGGTTGATGATGTATTGAATTCAGGAAAAACGCTGATGTACAGTTTGCGCCCTTTTCTGGAATCGGATGTAAAAAAAATACGCACCGTACTGCTTGTTGACCGCGACCACAAACGATATCCTATTGCTGCCGATTATGTTGGGTTAACATTAAGCACTACCGTAAAAGAGCACATTAGCGTTGAATTTGCATCAGGCAATGATGCCGTGTATCTGGAATAGTCAAACAACTTTTTTACATTTTCTGTTTCAAATTCTTCTATCCGAAATGAAAAAACTTTTTCCTGTATTTATTTTTTTCAGCAGTTGGCTTTATGCGCAGGAAACCAAATTTGATGCGGAGTGGATTAATGAACCAAAAAAATTTGTCAATGAAATTGAAAATGCTTTTGATACAGAACTGACAGGCGTATATGTAATAGCACCATCGTCAAACTCTATTATTCTTGAAAACGGGTATGCCCAATCAGAACTAAAAAACCCAGCACTGTGGAAACCACTTGGCACAGGCTTTAAGGTGGACACAATAAGTTTAATTTACACTCAATATCCCAAAGACAAAAATTTTTGGCTCACAGATTACCACCTTTTGCTTGCGCAGCGGTTAAAAGTTTTGTTTACACTTGACCCATCACTTAATAACGAAAACATTCATTACAAAATAATTTTGCAAACGGCCTGCAACAGCGATAAAGAAGCTCGTACTTTTTTTCATGGTGTATCCATTACGTATTCTGAAATAAAAAAAGCCGAAGAGGTAATTAAATCAGACTCGGTAAAAAATGAAAACACATTACAGCCAATCGTTTCCGAAATAAAAAAAGCAGAACCGTCAGCCGAGTCAAAAAAAATATCAAACTTTATTAATTCAAACGGTGGTATGTTAGACAGTACCGTGTTTAATGTTTTAAACCGCCATCCCGAATGGAATAAATGTTTGGTAATTATGGATTGGACAGGCAGTATGTATCCTTATGGCGGGCAAGCTGTGCTGTGGCACTCGCTTAACTTTAACAAGTCGGGTTTAAAGTATTTTGTTTTTTTTAATGATGGCGATAATGACACACGAAAAAAAATTGGCCGCACCGGTGGAATTTATTTTGAAAAAGCCGAGAACCTGAAAAAAATTGTAAACATGCTTAACCGCGTTAAAATGAAAGGCAATGGTGGCGATACGGAAGAAAACAACCTGGAAGCTATTATCAAAGGCATTCAAAAGTATCCTGATTTTAATAACGTTATACTTATTGCCGATAACAATTCATGCATGCGCGATTATTGTTTACTAAACGAAATTACGGTTCCGGTAAAAGTGATTTTGTGTGGAACTTATACAGGAATCAACCCTCAGTTTTTAAATCTTGCCTACAAAACAAAAGGAAGTATTCATACCATCGAAAACGATATTTATGATTTATACACGCACAGCAAATCAGACGCTACGTTTATGATTGATGGCAACGAATATCATTTTAACTCTAAGCGTGATATATTTGAGTACAACCAAAAAGTGGATAAGGACGACCCGCACTTTTGCGACCCGTTTTACAAAAAGAAAAAATGCAAATGCGAAAAAATTAAATTGTGAAGCAAGGCGAAAAATAAATCAAACTTGCATGCAAAAAAAATTTTGATATCATAAAAAGAAAAATCACTTGATGAAAAAATTCATTCCCATTTATTTCTTTGTGTTGCTTTTATTGAAAAGCCCGATTTCGTATTCACAGAATTTCAGCCCCCCTGTGTTTCCTCAGCAAAAAATAAGTGCCGCATTAAATAATTTTCTTGCCTCGCAAAATACCAGTTCACTTGCTTTACAAAGCAATAATTTAAATGGCACAACAAAATCTTTTTCCTCACCATCTTCACTTTTAAATTTGATTCATCCATCATCAAGACTTGTTCCACCTCAAATTTCAAAAACAATAAACAGTATTGATACAATTATTGTTGGCGCACAGGTAAACGATACCTTGGTTATAACAGGCTATTTTACACACACAGGCCCCATTTGGGTTTTAAACGATGGCGTATTAATTTTTGACCATGCCACCGTAATTGATACGGGCGATATTTATGTTTTTGGCAATGGAAAATTATTTGCCGATTCATCATCGCTTACTTTTCCGCAGCAATATTTTTACGAGCGTGGTTTGTATGTGGTGCAAAACGGATACATGCGTGTTCAAAATTCTTCGTTTAATTACAGTGGTTTTTCGCACAATTTGCTGGTAGCCGACTCAGCCGTAGTTGAATACTACAATGTTCATCAAAACGATTTTACTACGTGTGGCTTGTTTGGCAATCCAACAATAAACATTAACGGTTGCAACATTACAGGTGAATATATTTTAACAAGCCACTGCAACGCTAATTTTAAAAATGCAGATACATTAATTCTGTGGCACTACTTTCCCGACACGGCTGTTGTAAATTATTCTTTTCCTGATGGCGATACGGTTTACAACTATGTATGTAATAATAATGTGAGTGGAATAAACGGCATTGGATACAATGTTACAGCCGATAGCTGCCACAATGTGATGTGGGCAATGATGCCTGTAAATGGGTCTGACATTACCATTTCAAATTCAACATTGCGATTAATAGGCTGCTGGTTTGAGCGTGGCGATTCTGTTACTGTTTCGGGCGTTTACAATAATTCAACATACACCAATTATGTAATGCCTGTTAACGATAGAAATTTGCACTTGATTAATTCATCGGTGCAAACATGGAGCATGTATGTTTTTGATTCATCACACATAAACATTGACAATTGCCAGCTTGGCGAAGTAGGCACACAACAAAGTGCAACCGTTACAGCAAATCCATTTTTACTTGACGGCAGCGGAGGCTATTTTTGGAGTACCGATACAAGCGGAATTGTGGCAGCAGGTGTTACTATTTATACAACTGCACGCAGCGAGCGCAAAGGAATTTTTGTGCTGGCATATAGTTGGCAGCCATTTATGCCGCCTGCGGCATTGGGCAACAGTTTAATTGTGTGTGTACAAAATGATTTGGCGCAAGACCCCATCCCGTATGAAGCAAGTGTGGCATGGCTGCAAAATATTTCGTCACCTGATACGGCAAGCATAAATGCAACGGTGCCTATTACCGGCAATGCATGGATTGACAACGGCCCGCAAGGGGGATGGATGAATTTTGGAAGTTACAGTATGTATTATCAACCACAAGGCGCTGGCACATGGACACCCATTGTTATTGACTCGCTGGCAGAAGTTCACAACAACGGCATACTTGCAAACTGGAATACAAACGGACTAACTACCGGAAATTATTTATTGCGCCTGCTTGTAAAAAATAATTTATCCGACAGTGTTGAGGCAATTACACAGGTTTATCTGCAGCAATTTGTTTCGGTAAATGAAACCAATAATTACAAAGAAGAAATTTTAGTTGCTCCGAATCCTGCAACCGGCAGCATTGCATTTTCATTTTTTCTATCGGCAGAAAATAGTTTTGCGTTATCCATACTTGACGCAACCGGAAGAGTGATTGAAACTGTTTCACAAAAAAATCTGCTTACAGGATTTCAGCGGGTAAAAACAGATGTAAGCAACTTTGCAGATGGAATTTATTACTACCGTTTGGTATCAGGCAAAAAAGTTGTTACAGGAAAATTTGCAGTAGCCGGTGAGTAATCAAAACGTATAATTATAGGCCATGCCTGTGATATACTCTGTCCAGGGATTGTTAACATTAAACTCACGGTTAATCAGGTAAAACAAATCAACACTATGAAACTTGTTTATTTTATAATCAAAGCCTGCTGCATATCTGACATTATCAAATTCATTTCCGGCAGGATTATTTAGCTGATAAAACAATTCGGCAGAAATAAACGGTGTGTATTTTTTTTGTGAGTTGTACCGTAGTGTGAGTTTGCTTCGCAAATACTGTTCAGAAATTTTACCATCCTCGCTTGTATTTACATCGGCATACTGCATTTGAAAACGTTCTTTAATGGTGAGTTCAAATTTTTTAATTTTTATTTTATATGTAAGAGCAAAAATGGCGCGGTGCCTGAGGCTGTAAAAATCGTCAACCTTTCGTTTTTGAATAAAGCGGTAAGCAACACCGGCCGTTAAATTTTTTATCACTTTGTAATCAACTCCTGCTTCGGTAAATGCCGTACCCAGTTCGGTAATGTTTTCGTTAAACCGAAATTCTTCTGAAAGTGTTGCTGAAATTTTTTTGGTGATTTTTTTTTCCACACTCACGCTTGCCCACAGACCTGCATCGTTAACTTGTGCATTGGCATGAAGCATAAAGCTAAACTGCACTAAACAGTTTATGCTACACGCTAAAACAAAATTCAAAAAAAATCTATTCATAGTAAAACACATGTATTTGTGCGGCATCGCGCAAAAAATCTATTTTACCAATAGACACATGATTGATTTTTACACCCATGCGGTTTTCCAAATCGGCAATCAGGTCTTTACGGCTTTCGGGCTTTATAAGTTCAATGTTTTCATACATCACAATTTTTGAAACTTCTTTTTTCATCAGCAAATTGCTTTCGAGCAAATAGGTAATGGTGATGATGATTAACATAAGCAAAGAGAGCTCGTCCCAATTGCCTTTGCTTACAGCGTTAATCAATCCCATTGCAATTACCAAAAACATGTAGGTCATGTCCTTGGTGCTGATGTCTTCGGTGCGGTAACGCAACATGCTAAACACAGCAAACAAACCAAAGGCTGCGCCCATGCTCATCTCCACTTTGTTTAGCAAAAACGTAATTAAAAAAATGATGATATTGAAAATAAAAAAAGTAAACACGTTTTCGCGGCTGCGATAAAGCGGAAAATAAATAAAACGAACCAAAAGAAATACGGCTACCAAATCAACCGCAAAGCGGATAAAAAACTTGGGTTGCAGTTTTTCAAACAATGTAAACGTAGTGGGGTCGGTGGTAGTATCAATAACCTGAAGCAGTACCATATTGTATTCTGTTAAATTTAATTAGTTGTGGTTTAAAATTATTAATCTTTAATTGGGTAAACAGGTTTGCTATTCCTAGGCAGTATTTGCTTATGCTTCCTTCGCGCACATGATACTGTTTCATAAGCCTTATAAACTCAGAGCGCGAACTTTTATCCTGCTTTACCTCGGCAATTACCAAGTTTTCTATTTCTTTTTTCACGTCTTTGTTTCTAAACGTTAAATTCAAGTCAATGGTAACCCGTTCGGGTGAATTACGGTTTACCAAAGTCATGCGGTTAAAGCCAATATACATTTTTGCCTCAAGCGATTCAACTTTCATTGTGCAGTGTTTCTCAAAAAAAACTTTTGCATCGTTTTCAATCACTTCAAAAATGTTGCTTTGCTTTATCCTCTTTTTTATGGTGCGGCCTTTATTGCTTTTAAATTTTATTTCAAAAAAACTAAGACCCGACTGCATATATTTTCTGTATCTTATTTTATACCTGTTAAACCGTCCGCAGTGGTGATGATTGTATAAATCAAAATTATGCGTATCAAAATAAAGCGACTCGTAATTAATCATTCTGTCTCCCTTTACTTCAAGCACACGGTATGTATCCTTTAATTGTGTAAGAAATTTTGCAAGCTCATCCTGCCTGAAAGCATATTTTGTATCGCGCCTGTCCATAAGCTTAACACTGTCCATCTCCTCAAGTGTTATTGGCTCAAACGATTTTATAATCGAGGCTATTGATTCCATTATTTCTTTTCAGTCTTCTGCTTTAAACCAACTTAGCTTTTTACATTGAATAGCTTGTACATTTTTAATTTAGAAATTAAAATGTGTAGGTGTATTTTTTTACCATCAACACCTGCCCGTTTGGCTTTTCAATTTTTTTCTCTGATTTTAATCCCTGTTTGTTATAGGTAAAGCTGGCTTTTTGCAAAAGCAATCCGTTTTCATCAAACCAAAGTTCGTTTGTTTTTTCTCCAAAGGCATTGTAAATGTATTTTATCCACTCTGTAATTTTTCCGTTGGCATCTTTGGTTATTTCTTCTTTTTTATCGTTGTCGTTGTTATAGGTAATTACTGTTTTGTAAATTACATCACCGTTTTCTTTATACTCAATCTCTTCTGTTACATCTCCGTTTTTATTAAACTTTCGCGTCTGCTTTTTCTTAAACTTTCCTTCTTTATCGTATTCGGTTTCTTCAATTACATTGGCGTTGTTATCGTACTTTTCGTTTAACTCGGTGCGTGTTGTTTCTTTGCCTTCGCTATATGTTGTAACATCAACTTTTGCAGATTTAACTCCAAGTTTTTTAATATCCTTTTTGCTTTGAGCCACTGAACAAAAAGAAATTGCTGCCGCAATAAGTGTATAAATTATTTTTTCTCTTCTCATTAAAATTAGTTTTTCTTAATCTCAAAAGTTCCCGCATCCACAGTTTGTTTCTTTTTGGTAATCTCAACATCTTTATAAACAGCGTAGCTGCCCGATGGAAAGGTGTCGCGGTTGCCTTCGCTGTAAACATAAATTTTATAATCGCCTTCGCGCAAATATTTAAACTCAAACTTGCCTTCGGGATTGGTACGTGTGCGCTCGCCAAAACTTACATCGTCACCATAAATTATAAACACGTCCTCATCCGAACCATCAAACATGGTATCAACCACCACAAATGTCGAGTTGTATCGGGTAACATGTACATACCCTGTTATGGAAGATGTGCCGCCTTCGCCCGGACCTTTTTTGCACGAAAACAAAATGCTGCTCATAAGCAGCAATAAAGCTATTGCAGGTATTGATTTATTCATTGGTATTGTTTGCTATTTAATAATTAACCTGCTCTGTTTCCAAAGCAGGTTAATTTTATTTGTTTAGTATGACTTACTTTTTTGTCTATAGATTAAACGACAACTAAATTAGTTGGGCGAATAAAAAAGTTTTATTGTCTTTTTAAAATCGCCTGACGTAAAGTTTACAAAGTACATGCCGGCACCTAAATTACTTTTTGATAAATCAAGTTTTACGGCATGATGTCCGGTTGCAAAATTTCTTCCGGGGTCAACAATTTGAATAAGTTCTTGTCCTTGCATTGAGTACAGTTGCATAGTTACCTGTGATGCTTCGGGCAAATTAAATTCAATGGTGGTTGAGTTGCTAAATGCTGTTGGATAGGCAGCCACAGAAGCACTTGTTGGAGAAAAGGTGTTTACACCAGTAGTTAAAAAATGTGCAACAATGGTATCGGTTGCATTTAATGTAAATGTAACAGGTGCGGCAGTTGCATTGGGCGAAAAAGTTTGACTACCCGATGTCCAGTTTACAAAATTGTAATTGCTGTTGGCAATTGCTTCGGTTGATGTTGTAATGTTTCCAAAATAAGTTCCGGTCCAGGGAAACTGTGAAAGCAACAGCGAGTTTAGCTGCACATTACCGGCACCTAACGGATCGGTGGTAATTGTCATTTCATAAGGGCCAGTTAAATTCCAGCAATTCATAAATCCGGCAGTAAGGGTGGTGCAGCGTTGTAAAATAAAATTGCGCAGTATCTGCACATTGGTTTGCCACTCGGTGTAAGTTCCGTTCCAGCGTGCGGCATGTGCTGTCATCTCAGGGTCAATTAATGCAACAGTGCTATCTAATTTTGGAATCATATTATCACAACTAAATGTGGTGTTCCATAAATCCGTTAGTCTGTTAATGTAATATGTGTTGAAAGCAGGATTTTGGCGCAAGCGCATTAAGATGGTAATATGGTCATCGGGATCATCCAACTGTGGAGATTCTACATCGCATGGCTGTGCTGTAGCATTGGTATTAGGAATACCTGTGTAATTGATGTAGTGACCAAATGTGGCATCATTATCCCAAAGCGAATAGCCCCATTTTAAATGCGTTCCTGTAGAATCTAATCCGCGCCACCATGCTGTGTTATAATTTAGCCAGTCACTACAAACGGTAAACATGTTTACAGCAACATAATCAACAAGGCTGTTTACATCAAGCCTGTCCGTTACATATTGATAATTGGCAGGTACTGCCATACTGCTGTTCATAATAAATGATTCAAAAGCGTCCCATTCATTTAAAGCCGCATTTCCACCATACTCGGCCCAGCGGTTTCCCCAGCGTTCAATCATATACAAATGGTATTTATCCTGTCCGTAATAATATTTTGTGTTGTCGTGGTCATCAGGATTATCGCGCAAATCATACACTCCCCAATATGCATTGTTTAAATACACAATGCATTTAGAACCGCGCCTTACATCCACATCCAGATTATCGGTTATAGCAAGATTGTGGATGTATGCATCGCGTAAATGAGCACTTCCAAGATTTGCCAAATGGTGGTCGGCAGGATAGTTATCATCACCGGCAGCACGTAATATAACGCGCTGAAAATTGTTACGAACAGTGGTGTTAAACAATTGTTCTTCCACACTGTGGTTATAACCCATTTCATCACGCGAAACAAAGTCGAGGCTGCGCTGGCTGTTGGCCCATGAATCCTGCCCGTGGCTGTTAAACTCGCCATACGTGTTGGCTGTGCGTTGCTGGCTGGTATTAAAATATTCAAAAGTTCCTAAAGGATACAGGGTGCTATTGCCATTAGCAAGTGTTGTTAATGAATTTCCTGAGATAGAAACCACAGGTAAAGTATGCGAAACGTTGATAAAATAAGTTTCGAACTCAACAAAGCTTGGCAATATAAATGGGTCGGTGCTAAAGGTTCGGGCTTTTAATACAGTGGTGGCCGAAATGGTAATTGGCCCGGTGTATAAAGTGGATGTTGATGTAGGAACAGTTCCATTGGTGGTGTAACGGATGTCGGCATTGGGCTCGGTAGTGGTTATGGTAACCGTTTGTGCCGATGAATAAAACCCTGCACCAATGCTGTAATCAGGTTTATCGGCATAATCATCGTAAGGTGTGCTGGTGTTGTTAGATGCACCGGGTGTGGGTGTGGTAAAAATACTCCAAGCCACGCTGCCATTGTTTGTACGTCCGTACGAATGACCTAATTGGGTTTTTTGATTTATAACCACATAATCAATAATTACCCCAAATGAGTAAGATAGCAATACATACTCAGGATTATTTTTGGTTTGCTTTAACGTAAAGTTGGTATGGTGATTGGTTCCCACAGATTCATTTCGGCCTGATGCCCATACACGTAAAAATGAAGTGGGGCCTATGGTGGTTCCGGCAGGAAACTGCCACTTTAAAAGATTAAGGGAGTCATCGCTAAGGAATAAACCCGTAAGGCTTTGCGTTTGTCCGCTGGTATTGTACAGTTCAATCCAGTCGTTGTAGTCGTTATGATTATCTACATACTGGCTAAGGTTTGAACAAGAAAATTCGTTAATAACAATTTGCGCTTTCATGGCATTAAAATTTGCAGCCATCAGGATAGAAACAAATGCTGCAATGAGTCGGTGTTTAATCATGTTATTTTTTATTTTGTTAATGATTTAATAATATAAAGTGTTGCAAAGTAAAAAGATTTTTTCAATAACTAATGGATACTTCAAGGGTATTTATCAGGCAGGTAATAAGTGCGGGGCAAGTGTAAATATTTTTACAAAATAAGCCCTTGTGTGAATTTTTGAAAGAGCAAAATCATTGCTAACATATCACCTTTTACTTAAACACCAATGCCAACTGGTTTGCTCCTATAGCACTCAGGTGGTCGCCATCAGGAATAAAGCAGCTATCGTTTAATGGCAGGCGTTCATAATCAACAAAGGTGAATTCGTTTTGTTGAATTACCTCAACAAGCTTTTGCCTGAATGCTATAGGCACATTGGCTGCATACAAACTTTGCAACGGTGTTTGCAAAAGCACAAGGTTTACTTTTTTTTGTCGGCATAAGGCTGCAATATTTTGCAAGTAGGAAATGTTTGTTTCCGAAAAACCCCTAACACCACCCATTTTATAATACTGCAACGCCAATCGCTTAAACACAGATTTAGAAATTACTGCCGAGTTTTCAAAATCGTTTTTAAATCCTCCGCCAAAGGAAAAATTATTTTTATCGGTTATTACATTTTTGATTCCCATCGTTACCAGGTTTTTGGTAAATTCATTAAAGTTATGCAGGTTATACGCTATAATTTTTAACTGCTCATTTATGGGTAAAATAAAAAAGTAACGGGCTGCAATTTCATGGCTAAACTTTCCAAATACAAAATCGTGCTGGTAATTGCTTAAGCTATGGTAGCTGTAACCGAGATAAACATTTTTTATTTGACTGTTGGCATCTAATATTCGTTTTAACTTATAGTAAGTAAAATAATACGACTCTGAATTTTGCGCAATGTTTAAACTATTTGCAATCAACGAATCGTTCATTGCCTTTTCGATGTGCGAATCGCCCACAAACAAGGTTGTGATGTTGTTTTCAATTTTAAAATTATCAATGGCTCTTTTATTTAAAACAGTTAATGCAAATAGCAATAGCATAAATGCGGCAAGCGGGATGGTGGCAAACACAAAAAACTGTTTTAAAAATTTCTTCATTGCATCAAAATTGAAAATAAATAAACTCCTGTTCGCCTCCGGCAAAGTAAAATATTGCCACCACCAGCAGGTAATAAAAACTCCATCTTATCCATTTGCTTTTCTCATTACCAAATTTTGCAATGGCATATTGCTGCTCGCGCCCAAACCATTCAACCATTATAAAAACCGGTATTAAAATCAAGAGCGAGTAAGCCACATCTATTTGTAACGCAAAAAAATTAGTGTCGAAAATTCCTGCAATAAAACCAAACGCATGATGCAAACTTTCGGCTCTGAAAAAAATCCATGCAAACACGGTAAGACCAAATGTTAATACGATAAGGCCAAATTCTTTTAACGTTGGGAATCTTTTACCTGTGGCCACCACATTTAGGTAATCTCTGTTTGATTTAAAAATTATGGATGGCATGATGTATAGTGCATTAAGCAATCCCCACACAATAAAAGTCCAGTTGGCACCATGCCAAAAGCCACTAACCAAAAAAATAATAAATGTGTTTCGCATCCGCCCTGCAGTGCCGGCCTTGCTTCCGCCAAGCGGTATGTACAGGTAATCTTTAAACCACGAAGAGAGTGAAATATGCCATCGCCTCCAAAACTCGGCAATATTGCGCGAGAAGTATGGAAATGCAAAGTTGCGCAGTAGTTCAATGCCAAATAAGCGAGCAGTGCCAAGTGCTATATCGCTATAACCCGAAAAGTCGCCATATATCTGAAAAGCAAAAAACAAAGCACCAAGCACCAGTGTAATTCCCGAATAATTTTCTGAGTCGTTAAAAATCATGTTTGCATAAATGGCACACTGGTCGGCAATAACAATTTTTTTAAACAGTCCCCATAAAATCTGACGCATACCGTCAACCGCTTTGCTGTAATCAAAACTTCGGTTACGTTTTATTTGTGGCAACAGGTGTGTGGCACGCTCAATGGGGCCGGCAACAAGCAACGGAAAAAAACTTACAAATACTGCATAGGTTACAAAATTTCTTTCGGCATGTATTTTATCATTGTAAATATCTATAACATACGACAGGCCATGAAACGTATAAAAAGAAATGCCGACAGGCAGTATAACGCTTAATGTCCATGGGTTAACAGTAATTCCAAAATTAGAAATAGCCTGAGCAAATGAATCAGCAAAAAAGTTATAGTATTTAAAAAATCCAAGGAACCCTAAATTTATAACCACACTTAACCAAAACCAAAATCGTTTGCCTTTTTTATTGGGCGCATCGGCCATTTTAATGCCCGTATAATAATCAAGCAAGGTTGAAAAAAACAACAGAAACAAAAACCTCCAATCCCAACAAGCATAAAAATAATAACTTGAGGCCAGCAGCAGGCAGTTTTGAAGCTTAAGGTTTTTATTGGTTACAAACCAGTAAAGCAAAAAAACAATGGGCAGAAATACAGCAAAACTTAATGAGTTAAAAAGCATTCGTGGGTGGAACGGGAGGTGTAGTTTGTAAGTGCTGGTAAAAGTATATAATTAAAACCTGAAACAGAACACCTGCCCTACCACCTGTAACCCAATCCTGCTTCAAGGTAATCGGCTTTGGCAAAGTGCGTTTTTAAATTTACGGTGGCAAAAAGTTTTTTACTAATCAGATACCTAACTCCCATACGGTGGTAAAGGCTGCCATCCGTACTTAAATTTGAGTACCCGTAAACACCCATAGCAAAGGTGCCGGTAAACTTTGAAACAAACATTTGGTAGCTAATATTTATACCAAGCCGTGATGCAGAAACAAAAGGTGTTATTTTTTTATCATCGTTACGAAGTTTATGATTTATTGACTCATCATAAAAATAATCTGCCCCCAACCCGACTCCGCTTTGGTAACTGTAGCGCCTTACAAAATCGGCACAAATGGTTCCTGCAAAAAAGTAGTTTCCGCCTGCCGGATAAACCTGCTTGGCAAACCCGCCAGCATAAACGCATTTTACCCATTGTTTATTAAATGGCTTTATGGGATGTTGTTTATACGAAACATTTTTTCCAAACAAATGTGAATACTGAACCGAAATCGTGGCAAGATTTACACCCAGATTGGGTGTTGTTAAACTTGCGTTGCTAAGGTGTGTTAAACCCAGCCCGGCATAAAGCCTGTCATTATCCGAAAAGTTTAGCCGGGCACTTATATTCAGATTAAATGTTGCATTAGCACGCGAGCCTATAGCTACGTTTTTATAATTGCCCAAAAGAGTAAACGGTTTATCAATATAACCCAATCCCCAACCCACCTGTAAGTTTAAACTGCAAAATTTTTTACGAGCCAAATCAAAATCGGCATAGGGGTAAAGTACATAAGCATGGCCAAGTTCTTTTTTATTTCCCAATCCATAATACCCAAACTTAAATCCTAAACGCGGATAACCAAAATGCTGGTGCCAGCTTTTTCTGCCAGTAGTTTGTTCGGCAATGTTTAAGTCAAAGCCGCCAAGGTGCGCCTTTTGCATGGCCACTATGCCCGGCCTGTGCGCTATTACAAATCCATAATGAAACCGGATACCAGCCGAAATGTTTCGTGATAATGAATCGGGCTGTGCTGTGGAAAATTGAATATTAAATATTGAACACTGAAAGATTAATACAAATACACGAATAAAATTTTGATACATCACTTTTATCTATAGTCAGTATAAATGCATTATTGATAAATTGTTGAACTGACAAAAGTTGTTTACCAATTAAACTATTTAGCAATACCTCAATCTGTACTTTTGCAAATTAAATGCTTTTACCAATGGAAGAAAAACTTGTGGCCTTTAAACGAATACTTACTGTAATGGATGAGTTGCGTGCACAATGTCCGTGGGATAAAAAACAAACCAATGAAACACTTAGGCACCTTACCATTGAAGAGGTGTATGAACTTAGCGACTCAATACTTGACAACAACACCGATGAGATAAAAAAAGAACTGGGTGATATAATGCTGCATTTGGTGTTTTATGCAAAAATTGCCGAAGAGCAAAATCAATTTACCATTGCCGATGTAATAAACACCGAGTGCGACAAACTGATTTCGCGCCACCCGCATATATATAGTGATGTAAAAGTAAATAACGAAGAAGATGTAAAACGTAACTGGGAACAGTTAAAACTTAAGGAAGGAAAAAAATCGGTGCTTGAAGGAGTGCCACGCTCGCTGCCAAGCATGGTAAAGGCGCAACGCATACAGGAAAAAGCACGGGGTGCAGGATTTGACTGGGAAAACAAAACCCAGGTGTGGGATAAAGTGGAAGAAGAGCTTAAAGAATTTAAAGAAGCAAGCCTTGCAGGCGATAAAGAAAAAATGCTGAATGAATTGGGTGATGTGTTTTTTTCGCTTATCAACTATGCCCGATTTATAGACATTAACCCTGATGAGGCACTTGAACGAACCAACAAAAAATTTATATCGCGATTTAAATTTTTAGAAACAAGCGCTGCCACAAACGGAAAAAAATTAACCGAAATGAGTCTTGATGAAATGGATGTGTACTGGAATGAAGCCAAGAGAAGTGAGCAGACAGTTGGCAAAAAATAATTTAACAACAAATCAATTTAGCAATTAAATGTTGAATATAGATATAATAACCCTTCATCCCGGATTGCTCGATGGGCCATTTAACCATTCAATATTAAAACGTGCTGAACAAAAAGGGCTGGTGCAGGTAAACATTATAAACCTTCGCGATTATGCCAATAACAAACATAAATCGGTTGACGATTATGCTTTTGGTGGCGGTGCTGGTATGGTTATGATGATTGAACCGATTGACAGTTGCATTACATCTTTAAAAAAAACACGCGCCTATGATGACATTATTTATCTATCGCCCGATGGCGAATTGCTTAATCAGAAAATAGCCAATCAGTTTTCACTTAAAAGCAACTTAATAATGTTGTGCGGCCATTACAAAGGTGTTGACGAAAGAGTGCGCGAGCATATTGTTACCCGCGAAATATCCATTGGTAATTATGTACTTAGTGGTGGCGAACTGCCGGCAGCCGTTTTATGCGATAGCATCATAAGACTTTTGCCAGGTGTGTTAAATGATGAAACCTCAGCATTAAGCGATTCTTTTCAGGATAACCTGCTTGCCCCGCCCGTTTATACCCGGCCGGCAGATTATAAAGGCTGGCAGGTACCAAATGTTTTATTAAACGGAAACGAAAAATTAATTGCTGAATGGCGTCATAACCAATCTATTGAACGTACTGCACAAAAACGGCCCGGTTTAAATGATCAATAACTATTTTTAAGCATTTAATTATTCCAAATCAAAATTTTGCTATTATTGCAGCCCCAAAGAAAAAAGCAGAATAACACAATACATTTATAACATGGACTTAATGAAAGTAGCAGCCGAAAATTTGATTCCTGTAAAGGAAACACCGGCATTTAAAGCAGGCGATACCGTAACTGTTTATTATAAAATTATCGAAGGTACCAAGGAGCGCGAACAGCAGTTTCAGGGAGTAGTACTTCAACGCAAAGGTGCTGGCAATACACAAACTTTTACCGTTCGCAAAATTTCAAGCGGTGTTGGTGTTGAACGTATTTTTCCGCTTTACAGCCCCAAAATCACCAAAATTGAGGTAAACAAAAGAGGTATTGTTCGCAGAGCACGCATTTTTTACCTGCGCAATATTTCAGGTAAAGCTGCCCGCATCGAAGAAAAAATAGACTTTGATAAAAAGAAATAACAAGTACAAATAATACTTATAAAAAAGCCTTCCGTTGTGAAGGCTTTTTTATTTTAATGAAATGATGTTGTTGGCTAATCGTTTTAATAAAACATCTAAAATACAAGCTGTGTTTCTTCTTTTTTACAAGCAACCAAACTTTATATCGTAAAAAAAAACAAAGTGTATTTATCAACAACCAATAACATGATTACTTGGCAGTTTACCCTTTTACTTTTACACGAATTGATTATTTTCGCACCCTCCTAAAAAAAACAAATATGGCAGAAACAAAAAAAGCAAAGCATGTGCATGTAGCAGAAAACCCATTTGAAGAAATGATAAAGCGGCTTGATGTGGCAGCAAAAATTATGAAACTGGATGATGATGTGTATGAGATAATGAAAAAACCAAGCCGCCTTGTTTATTGCAGCTTGCCTGTAAAACTTGATAATGGGAAAACACAGGTTTTTGAAGGATACCGTGTAGTTCACTCAACAGCTTTAGGCCCGTCAAAAGGAGGAATAAGGTACTCGATGGATGTAAATGAGGATGAGGTAATGGCACTGGCAGCATGGATGACATTTAAATGTGCCATAGCCGACATACCTTATGGTGGTGCCAAAGGAGGCATTACCTGTGACCCGCATAAAATGAGCAAAGGCGAACTTGAACGCTTAACACGTGCTTACACTGGTGCTATGGCCGACATTTTTGGTGTTGACAAAGACATACCTGCACCTGATATGAACACAGGCCCACAAGAAATGGCATGGATAGTAGACGAGTTCTCGAAAATAAAAGGAGGTTTTACACCCGGCATTGTAACCGGAAAACCGCTGCACCTTGGCGGTTCGTTGGGTCGTGTAGAAGCAACAGGCCGTGGTGTAATGACATCGGCAATTGAGGCCATGAACAAATTAAATATGAAACCATCAAAATGTACCGCTGCTGTACAGGGTTTTGGCAACGTGGGCTCAATATCTGCCAAGCATTTAGAGGCACAGGGATTAAAGGTAGTTGCCATAAGCGACCACACAGGTGCTTTTTATAATCCAGATGGAATTGATATTGCAAAAGCCATAAAATTCCGCGATTCAAATGGCGGGGTGCTTAAAGGATTTAAAGGAGGAAAAATGATTTCGAACGATGAGTTGCTTACACTTAATGTAGATGTGCTTGCACCATGTGCCCTCGAAAATCAAATTACCGATGAGAATGCCCACAAGGTAAAAGCAAAACTTATTGTTGAGGGTGCCAATGGCCCAACCACCGATGATGCAGATGCCATACTGAATAAAAAAGGTGTTACCATTATACCTGACATATTGGCCAACGGAGGCGGTGTTACCGTATCATACTTTGAGTGGGTACAAAACCGCACCGGCTATTACTACCACGAAGATGAAGTAAACAAACGTGCTGACCGCTGGATGAAACAAGCCTTCGGCAACGTTTGGGACCGCTCTATAAAATATAAAACCTCAATGCGCATAGCTGCCTACATTTACGCGCTTGAAAAAATTGAGCTGGGCATAAAATCGCGCGGCAGTTTTTAAGCATATTTCAACAAAGAACCACACACATGCAAATACACCGCGAAGGTAAAGGATGGGTAATAGGCACAGGATTGTTTTTTGCAGCATCTAACCTATTGTTGGTTTATTTTAATATTGATAACAACTACATCCAGATTCCGGTATTTATAATTACACTGGTTTTTTTTATTTTGATACTTCAGTTTTTCCGTTATCCGCACCGCACCAAAACGCGCAGCGATAGTTTGGTGATAGCCCCCGCAGATGGAAAAATTGTGGTGATAGAAAAAACAGAAGAAACAGAGTACTATAAAGATAAACGCATACAGGTTTCTATTTTTATGTCGCCAATAAATGTACATGCCAATTGGTTTCCGGTTTCAGGTGCGGTAAAGTATCTTAAGTACCATAAGGGAAAATACCTGGTGGCATGGCACCCAAAAGCATCTACCGAAAATGAGCGAAGCACCATTGTAATAGAGCGCGACAAAAACAAATCAGTTTTATTACGACAAATAGCAGGCGCTTTGGCAAAACGTATTGTTTACTACCCCCGGCAAGGCGATATGGTAAGGCAAGGAGCAGAACTTGGCTTTATAAAATTTGGTTCGCGAATTGATTTGTTTTTACCACTTGATGCCAAAATTAATGTACAGCTTAACCAAAAAGTTACCGGCAGCGTAAGCATCATAGCCGAGTTTGCTAAATAATCCAAAGGAGTAAAACGTATTAGCACTTAACTTTGAAAAAAAGGCACTTAGCCTATGTAAAAGAAAGAAGCCAACCGTTTTTAAAACATTCCGGGCAATAAATCTTTTGAAGCAGCAGCCATTTCGGTTTGCATAATTTTTTCGGCAGCATCAAGCGCGCGGTTGGTGGCCACGGTTATCAGTTCCTCCACTTCCTCCCTATCGCCCACTTTAAATAGCGAGTCGTTTATTTTTACCGCCTTTATGCGGCTGTTGCCGGTAGCCTCTACCACCACCTTTCCTGCTTCTGCTTCACCGGTAACAGTAATATTTTCCAGGCGGGCTTTAATTTCCTGCATCTTTTTTTGCGCTGTGGCTAGTTTATCAAACATGTGTTTATAATTTAAATTTAAAAACAAAATTAAACCATACTTAATTAATTACATTTGTTTGTACCAAATAATTGCCTATGGCCAAAACCATCCAACAGTGGTTTGACGAGTATAGCCTCAATCATCAACACCCTACCAATAAAACCATTCATTTTATTTGTGTGCCTTTAATTTTTATCAGCCTTATCGGGCTACTTTCGTATATAAGCTTTACCCCTCCGCATTTTAATCATCCACACCTGTTTCCGTATTTTAACTTGGGCGAACTTGTAGTATTAACCAGCTTAATTTTTTATTTGCGGTTATCACTTCCTGTTTTTATTGGCATGGCTTTGTTTTCGTTGCTTACTTTGGCTGTCATTTTTTTAGTCAACAAATATTCGCCTGTGCCGCTGTGGGCTGTGTCGGCAACTGTGTTTGTACTTGCATGGCTTGGTCAGTTTTATGGACATAAAATTGAAGGAAAAAAACCATCATTTGTTACCGACCTCCAGTTTTTACTTATTGGCCCTGCCTGGATACTTGGTTTTGTTTTTAAAAAATTTGGAATCAAGGTTTAGTTGTCTGGCTTTGCTTTTGAATAGCTATATCAAAAGATAAATCATAAAAATTTTTTAATTCCAGATTGGTATAATAGGTTGGGTTGGTGCTTATCTCGGCTGACCTAAGCAGCCCCGGCTGGCTAAGAGGTGGAAGATAAACCGTTCCACTCAGGTTTTTATTTTTTAGATTTTTTAAAATAAGCGTACGCATGTGATATGATTGTGCGTATTTTTTTAAAACCTGCCTTTGATTAAGTGCAAGCAATACTAATACCGATGATACCACAACGATGGATGACGTATAAAAAACAGAGAATGATGGGTGGGAAAAAACGCGGGCTCTGCCGGCATCAAAAAACAAATACGCTAAACAAAAAGTAATTAATACCGACATGGATGTCCATGCACGCTCAGGCCCTGCTTCAGACATAATCATAGCAATGCTGTAAAAATTTATAACCGAAAAAACAAGAAGCAATGCAACAAACAAAAGCAGTTGTTTTTTTATTTTAACCGCAGTTGCACTTGCCTTGCACTGCATTCCCATAAATACAAACGGTACAGCAATAACTAAAGAGCCAACAATTTTTAGTGGCATATATATCAACCAAAATTTGGCAAGGCTTTTAATAAAAATAAAATTGCGTTGGATAAAAGATGTTTGTGGCAAAGCCTGATACCTGATTGAATTCCCCTCGCCAACATAACTTATCAAAAAGCCTGCTGCAACCCCAACCACAAAAACTAAAACCATGTGTGCTGAAAAAATAATATGGTGCTTTTTAAAAATAAAATAAAGCAATACAATGGCGCACAAGGTAAACACAACAAACGGCTCGCTACTGCCACCAATATAAATACCACATACAGATACAACAACCGTTTTTGTTATAGAAGTTGAAACATTCAAAATAAGTGCAATGGCAAAAAACAATGCTATAACATTCCATAAATACATGCACGAAGCATTAAGCCAAAACCACACATCGCCCACCGAAAACGTATTAAACCATAAAAGAAAAATAAACAACAAGGAGTAGGTTAAGCGATTTGCAAATTCTATTTTTAATCCAAACGTTTTATTTATCGAACCCAAAAGAAAAAAAGCCGACAGCCAAATCAACACAAGTGTAAGCACATGAAAAATTACAAGCCATTGGCTTTGTTGAATAATGCAGAAAAACGAATTGGCAAGCCATACCGAAGCCCATCGGGTGTTCCAACCCAAGTAGTTTAATACAGTTGATTTAACAACACCAACAGCCTGCACACTTTTAAGATACTGCAAATCATCGTGCGAAAAACAATTGTATACCGACAGGATTAGGTATAGAATTAAAAAAAGAAATGCAGGAATAAATGCTAATTCTTTTTTGCTCATACATAAAAAAACTTTGCCAAAGTTGTTTCAACTTTGGCAGAGCGTTAGGTTATAAATAAAAATTACTGCTCAATAAAGTAATAAATATCAGTTTGCCACTTGGCCGTATCCTTTTCCGTCATAGGATCGGTAACATAGACTTCGGTGGCGGCCATTTTAATTTTAAGGTTATTGGATTTGGCGTAATCCTGCACAGCCATATGTGCCGCACCAGTTCCTTCATAGTTTCCAAAATAGCTTGTAAAAAGATAGTTGCCTGCCGCTACCTCACCTGCTTTTATACTACCATCTTCCTTACCGGCTTTATCAGTAGGTATGCCTGCATCAAATTCAAAATTGTTGTTTTCCCAGGCATAGTAGGTGGCAAATGGCTTACCGGTACTGCTAAAATTAAGCCCCTGCTTTTTCATCGCTTCCATAATCATACCGTAGCATTTTCCTAATTCGCCCGAAATTGTTTCACCGGTTGCTTTGGTGCGTATGCATAAGTAGGGCATTGTATCTTTCATTTCAATTTGCTCAATCTTATAAGCAGAGGCAGGTGTTGCGGGCATACTCTCGCATACTTGTTTAAGGTCTTTAAGACCGTTGTCAAACACTTCACCTAAAAATCCACCCATTATTTTCCACATGTATTTATTCATGGGGTTCCATCCCAAATCATCTTCAAGATACCAGATTACTTTTACACTGTCGCCAACTTGTTCAAGTTTATGGCCGGCATTGGCACCGCCTTTTCCTCCAAAGTCAAGGCTGTATGCAACTAATTTATTGGGTTCGGTTTTGGTAATTACTATGCGGCCTTTGCCTGAATATTTGCCTTCGCCATCCCAATCATAAGCTGCCCCTTCACCTGCAGGTATTTCGTTATAAGTAAGCTTTAATGTCGAATCCATTTTTTTCCACGGATCCCAGGCTTCATGGTTCTTTAAAATATTTACCTGGTCATACACCAATTGGATGGGAGCCTTTATCATGGTTGATCTTTCAATGTAATATTGGTTTGAGATAAACAACGAACCAATGATGAGTAGTATAACCAATACAAGTACCCACTTTAAAACTTTTTTAATCATAAAATAATTCGATTTAGTAAGTTAGAAGGGTAAAAGTAAAAAAACTTATCGTAACAATACATAAACATCTAATCACAATCGCATCATAAATTAACTTGCTTTTAGATAAAAACCTGCCTGCTTCACTCCATCTATCCTTTTTTATTTCAAAAATCGTGATTTAAACAATTTATCTACGCTTTTCACCAATTGATAAAGCAGAATAAACAACTAATAAGACTAGTGCAGAGGCTTAAATTGAGAACAAAGGAAAATTACTGGTGTAAGAATGAAACATTAACTGAATAACGAGAAAGACAGTTCCAAAATCCAACTCATCAACTTTTTTTAACAATCTGTGCCATCATTTCGGCTTCCATAACCACCTTATCGCCAACAAAAGCACGACCGCCCATGTGGCATATACCACGCCTGATGGGTGTTAAAAGTTCAAGGTCAAAAATTACCGTATCACCGGGCTTTACCATTTGTTTAAACCGAACACTTTCTATTTTCATAAAATAGGTCCAGTAATTGTGGGGGTCGGGTACGGTACTAAGCACCAATATACCGCCTGTTTGTGCGGTGGCCTCCACCAGCAACACCCCAGGCATAACAGGGTTGTTGGGAAAATGTCCCTGAAAAAACCACTCGTTAAGCGTAACATTTTTGACACCCACAACATGCGACTCGCTAAGTTCAATAATCTTGTCAATCATTAAAAAAGGAAAACGATGAGGCAGGTAAGATGATATTTTATTAATGTCGAAAAGGGGCGCCTTGTTCGCATCATAAAAAGGCGCTTTTATTTTGTTTTTGTCTTTGCGTATAAGTTCCTTAAACTGTTTTGCAAAAGCCACATTGGCAGCATGGCCAGGACGTGCTGCAAGTATGTGTCCTTTTAGGTGCACTCCAAGCAAAGCAAAGTCGCCAACTATATCCAGCAATTTATGACGAGCAGGCTCATTTTGAAAATGCAGTTCCACATTGTTTAAAAAACCTTTGTGCTTTATTTCAACCTTTGGTTTGTTAAACAGGGTGGCAAGTTCATCCAGTTTTTGCTGTGAAATTTCGCGATCAACCACTACAATGGCATTGTTAAGATCGCCACCTTTAATAAGGTCATGTTTAAGCAACATTTCAAGTTCATGCAAAAAGCAAAACGTGCGGCAACGTGCAATGTCATCTTTAAACTCAGTAACCTTATGCATTTGTGCATGTTGGGTACCCAGCACGGGGCTATTGTAGTCAACCATTACAGTAATGCGGTAATCAGGACTTGGCACGGCAAGCATTTCTACATTACGGGCAGGCTCTTCATAGGTAAGATTTTCTTTAAGCTCATAATACGTACGAGCAGCTTCCTGCTCCCTAAGTCCAGCTTTTAAAATAGCGTCAATAAACGGTTGCGAACTGCCATCAAGTATAGGTACTTCGGGGCCGTTAATTTCAATAAGCACATTGTCCACCTCAAGTCCTGCAAGGGCAGCAAGGGCATGCTCGGTTGTACTTACCTTAGCCCCGTTTTGGCTTATCGTAGTACCCCTCGAGGTATCAACAACATTATCCACATCACAGTTTATTTCAGGTTGTCCGGGCATATCAATACGCTTAAACTTATAACCGTGATTTTCGGCTGCGGGCTTAAATGTAAGCCGAGCGTTAACTCCTGTGTGCAGGCCTGACCCTTCTACTGAAACTTCTTGTTTTAATGTTACTTGCTTTAGGCTCATATATTATTTTGATACAGGTTTTAATTCAGCAATTAGTTTTTCGAGTTCATTAATTTTCCGTTCAACCTGTGGTAGTTTTTTAAACACTACATAGGTGCGTTTGTAATCGCTGATGTTAAAGGCAGGTGAGCCCTGCACAATTTCATTAGGCGTGGTTATGCTTGCTCCTATTCCGCTTTGCGCAGCAATTTTTACTCCATCAGCAATTGATAAATGCCCAACAATGCCAACCTGCCCTCCTATCATACAGTTTTTGCCAATGCGGGTGCTGCCGGCAACACCTGTTTGCGCGGCAATCACAGTGTTTTCTCCTATCTCAACATTGTGTGCTATTTGTATCAGGTTATCCAGTTTAACACCTTTTCGAATAATGGTTGAGCCAAGTGTGGCGCGGTCAACAGAGGTACCGGCTCCTATCTCCACATGATCTTCAATAACCACATTTCCTATTTGAGGAACTTTTTTGTAGTTATTATTTTCATTGGGGGCAAAGCCAAATCCATCGGCACCAATAATTACACCGGCATGCAGTGTACAGTTGGTACCAATAACACATTGTGTGTAAACCTTAACACCAGCAAACAAAGTGGTGTTGTCTTTAATCACCACATCATCGCCAATAAAAACCTGAGGATAAATTTTAACATTATTTCCAACCACAACATTTTTACCAATGTAAGCAAAAGCACCAACATAACAATCGGCTCCTATATTAGCCGTAGCATCAATAAATGATGGCTGCTCAATTCCCTTTTTATCGTGTATGATGCTGTTATAAATTTCGAGCAATGAAGCAAAGCTTTTGTAGGCATTCTCCACACGGATGAGCGTACAGGAAACAGGCTGCTCAAGCACAAAATCATTGCTTACAATAACAAGCGATGCTTGTGTTGTATAAATATAGGGTGCGTATTTGGGGTTACCCAGAAAAGAAAGAGAACCGGGTTTTCCTTCTTCTATTTTTGAGAGAGAATCCACTTCAATTGCCGAATCGCCTTCAACGGTTCCTTTTAACAAACCAGCTATTTGCTGAGCCGAAAATTTCATTTATAACAAGTGTAATTTTAACACGTGGCAAATTTAAAAGAAAAAGTGTGTGCGCCTTTTAACACATTACACAAAGCAAGTACTGGTGCGCGTCATTTTTATAACCCATCCCGACATAGCGATAAAATAAATTATCGTTATATAGTCAACATATTTGTTCTCCTGCTTTTTAAACAAAATAAATAACGTAAATGGAATAACATAATAGCGCACATCAATAAGCCAAGACGGCAACAGGAACAAAATAGCAAAAGCATAAAAAAGCCATTGATAAGGGCCTTGCAACGGTGTAACACAAAGCGAGAGCAAAGCATATACGGCAGTTAAAACAAACATTGCTTTAATCCACGGTGCCGAAGTAATGTAAATTAACAACTTATTGCGCATAAAGTAATGAGGCGAAATCTGATTGTATGGATGGTTGTTCTTAAACAGAAAATAAAAAAGAGCAAACAATGTTACAGCAATTGCAACCATCCACTTTTTTTCAGTCAGTATTTTTATAACCTTCTTAAAGCTATAAATATGTTGAGGCAAAAACAAAATAAAAAATACAAATAGAAAAAATACAATGTTACCTATGCTAACATTGCCTGGATGCATTGATTTATCACCAACAGCAACTCCTCCATTTATTACCACAAATACGGCAAATAAAACAAAGCCTGTTATATACGTTAAGGCTCTGATGGCATAGTTTTTTACAAGAGTTACACTTATGGAAAAACCATTTTCTGCAATGTAGCCGTACATCATCATAAACGCAACCCACATAACATTGTTTTGCCGTATGCACATGCTAAATATACCGAACATGCCCGCAAGTACATGTTTTTTTTGCACACCAAAATATACCATAAGCAAAATAAACAGCAGCGAAAGCACTTCGGTATAAATAAGAAAATAAAAAACAAACAGAGTTGGCATAAAAAGTAATAGTAGTGTTTTAATCTCGCCACCATGCTCAGCTATTTTACGCGATGTAATAAAAAATGCAAAAAGCGTAAGCAAACTTATAACCACGGTAATGGTGCGAATAAAAGCTATGGAAGTGATGCCTGTAATTTTTGCAACCATTGCCAATAAATAATAATAGGTTGGCATGGCCGAAATTTTTTCGAGCTTATTATTACCCTCAACAAAATTCAACACCTGCTGGTAACCATCAACTTCGTCAACAATTAAAGGTGCGTTTTTTAAGTACAAATAGGTAACAGTTAATACAACTGCTATAAAGCCAAAAAGCAAAAACGAATACATCTTTTTTTTGTTCATAAGCTGGGTTAATTCCGTTTTTGGGATTTACTAAAGTGCTTTTTTCCTTTAAAATTTCTTTTTGGCATTGCTTTAGGATCATATATAGGAACCTTACCCAGGTGATCTGGAACAGGCAGTTTTTTTACTTCGCTTTCTATTAGCTGCTCAATACGTGAAAATCGTCCCATGTCATGTTCATTAATAAAAGTTAATGCAACACCAGTAGAGGCAGCGCGTGCAGTTCGGCCAATACGATGTACGTAATCCTCTGCATCGCCCGGTACATCATAATTTATTACCAAGCCAATATCTTCAATGTCTATTCCGCGTGATAAAATATCGGTAGCAACAAGAATCTGGGTTTGCCTGCTGCGAAAGCTCATTAATATTTCTTCGCGTTGGGCCTGCTCCAAATCACTGTGTATGGCATTTGACCTAAAGCCTGCTTGCTGTAAATCTCTGTTTAAGTCCTTTACCTTTTGTTTGGTACCCGAAAAAATAAGCACACTGGTTATCTCCTTTCCGGTGAGCAATTCCTTTATCAGCTTATTTTTCTGCGAATCGTAAACCACATAAGCAGCCTGCATTACACCCTCTGCGGGTTTACTTACGGCAATATTTATTTGTTCAGGATTTTGAAGCAGCTTTTTAGCAAGCCCTCGAATTTTTGGAGGCATGGTGGCACTAAACATCAGTGTTTGCCGTTTGCCAGGAAGATAGGTGGATATTTTTATAATGTCATCCACAAATCCCATATCAAGCATTTTGTCGGCTTCATCAAGTATAAAATGTTTAAGGTGGCTAAACTTTACGTATCCTAAATTTAAGTGAGACATAAGCCTACCGGGTGTAGCTATTACAATGTTGGTACCCGAAACAAGAGCCTTCTTTTCCTTTTCGAAAACCATACCATCGCTGCCGCCATATATAGCAATGGAACTTGCTGAAGTAAAATACGAAAATCCCTGTATGGCCTGATCAATCTGCAGAGCAAGTTCGCGCGTGGGTACCACAATTAATGTATCAACTTCTTCGCGATGCACTTTGCAAAGCTTGTTAAGTATGGGCAAAACAAAAGCAGCCGTTTTGCCGGTTCCTGTTTGTGCGCAGGCAATTAAATCGGTGTTACTTAATATAATGGGAATGGCCTGCTGCTGTATAGGAGTAGGTTCATCAAAGCCCATAGCATCAAGACCTTCCTGTAAAGCGGGTTCAAAATTAAATTCAGTAAATTTCAAAACTGTATAGGTTTAAATGTTGAAAACAAATGCAAAGCAACTAAATTGTAACAGAGTAAAGTATAAATTTGTCGCACTTTGTAAAAATGATTTCACCATTAGCATCTGTTAGTCCGCAGGCAAAAATAGGCAATAACGTTACCATTGAACCCTTTACAATGATTTATGGTGATGTGGTTATTGGCGATAACACTTGGGTAGGTTCAAACGTTACTATTTATGATGGTGCACGCATAGGCAATAACTGCAAAATATTTCCGGGCGCTGTACTATCGGCCGTTCCTCAGGATTTAAAATACGCGGGCGAAATTACCACTGCAGAAATTGGTGACGGTACCATTATTCGCGAATACGTTACTGTAAACAAAGGCACAAAAGCGGCAGGAAAAACACGTATAGGCAAAAACAATTTACTAATGGCCTATGTGCATGTTGCACACGATTGCATGATTGGTAACAATTGCGTACTTGCCAATGGTGTTACCCTTGCTGGCCATATTGTCATTGATGATTTTGCAATAATTGGCGGCCTTTCAGCGGTTCATCAGTTTGTTCATATTGGGAGCCATGTTATGATATCAGGAGGTTCGTTGGTTCGTAAGGATGTTCCGCCCTTTACCAAGTCGGCACATGAACCTTTAGCCTATGTTGGTATTAATTCTATAGGCATGCGCAGGCGAAATTTTAATTCCGATACCATTAACCAGATACAGGACATATACCGAATACTTTTTGTAAAAAACCTTAACCTTAAAAAAGCCACCGAAGAAATTGAATCAACCATCCCTCAGTCGGAAGTGCGAACTGAGATACTTGACTTTATCAAATCTTCGCAACGCGGTTTAATGAAAGGCTACACTGCTGACGAGGAAGAGTAATGTGATTTTATTGCATAAACCCCTTTTACCTTGCGCTTAGAAGCACAACATATTTCAAAGAAGTTTAATTCGGTATGGATTTTTAAAAACATTTCGTTTACTGCTGTTAAAAACGATATTATTGGAATTACCGGAAGCAATGGCTCAGGCAAATCAACCTTGCTTCAAATTTTAGCCGGATACATGACTCCTGACCGTGGAAACCTAACCCTTTTTATTGACGAAAAGAAAACCGAGCAGGATGACTACTATAAATATATAAGCATGTCATCCCCTTTTCTTGAGTTGGTTGAAGACTTTACACTTCAGGAGCAGATGGATTTTTATTTCAAATTTAAGCCTCTTTACAGTGATTCTTCCGTTGATGAATTATTGCAGACGGCAAACATTCACAACCACACGCATAAGCAAGTTAAAAACTTTTCGAGTGGTATGAAGCAACGGGTTAAACTTTTACTTGCATTTGCATCGGCCACTCCCGTGCTTTTTCTTGACGAGCCATGCACCAACCTTGATGGCAGCGGCATAGAATGGTATAAGATGATGTTTCAAAAATTCTCATCCGGACGCATTATTATTGTATCATCAAATAACCAGTCTGATGAACTTTTTAGATGCAATAAATTTCTTTCTGTTGATGATTTTAAAAACAATATTCCTAAAAACTAATCTAAGCAGTTGATTTCTTACAACAGTTTTTATACCGACTTTTTATTATCGCGTTAAACGTTTACACTCTATAACTGCAGTGTTATTCGTTATTACCAAAAATATATTTGCAAAAAATCTTACAAAAAGAATTTTCGTGCATAATTTTACCATAAAGGCTTAATTACTATCCTATATTGCCATCAAAATAAAAACCTATGGTAAAAAATGACCCTGTAATTACGTTTGACCACATGCGTGACGAGCCTTCAACCACAGAAAAGTACTTTAAGAAAAGTTCGGTTGACAAAAACCATGTTGCCCTTTTCTTTGCCGAAGAAATGTTTATTCTCGGAATGCTTTCAGCGTTAATTTATTTGATGTTTGTAAATTAAAACAGTGCCTCGTTGTGCAAGAAGCTGTGAAACTCTTCGCGCAATTCGCGAAAAATTTTTTCAAACACAACCAGTTTTTCGCGCTCGGCCATGTGCATGGCAGCTAAATTTTGTAACGGATTTTTGCCATGACATTCAATGGCATTTTCGTGTTGTTTAAAATCATGCCGCATAATATCAAGCACTTCGCGCTGCCGGATAAACTGGTTTTGAAAATGCTCTACCCGAGCTAAGTTATCGCTGCTTTTATCTGTGGCAACAAATGCATCCAGTTCATTTCTAAGTTTACTAATCTCTTCTTTGTAGAAATTAATTTTGCCCTGCCACTCTTTATGTTCGGCAAGCATTTCCTGTAATTGCTGATACGTGTGCATGATATTTTTATTTGATTAAAAGTTTTTTATTTATTCTGCCGTTTTGCAAAATTACCTCGAGTGTGTAAACACCCTTGGCAAGCTGGCTTGTACTTAAACTTAAACCTCTTTGATTAAAACCCAACGGCTTATTTATTATAAAACGTCCAGCTGCGTCCAGCAAAGCAACCTTTAAAGGCTTGCTGTTGTTTTCAAAAGCTATATAAATGTTATTTGTACCTTCATTGTAGTTAATCAACACTAAATTTGAAGGGCTTAATTCCTGGTTACCTGTAATTTCTACAGCAAGTGTTATATCATCTATTGCTACAGATGGATCACTTCCTATGCCATCTGAATTATTTTTCCATCTAAACCCTAATAACAATGATTGCAAATTGTTGCACGATGAAGGCAAAGTATCGGTAAACGCTGTCCACAGCCCTTGTCCACTTCCACAGGTGGTGGCTGTTTTTGCTGTATTTACAAGTTGTATCCATGTGATGCCACCATCGGTACTGTAATCAACAGTTGCATTATCATTGGTGTTTTGCCCACGCTCAATATATTTAAAAGCCAAAATAATGTTGCTATATCCAATGGTACTTATCACAGGTGAAACTGCTCGTTTATCAGTAGTAGGATTTTCGCCACCAAATGCAGGTCCGGCATTATACGCTGCACCGCAATCGCCATTTGGACACACAAGACACAAATTACATGGCACATTACCTATATGCAATGTTGCATTGTTACCGCATCCGGCACCACAACTTCCTATGGGTTCACCATTTTCGGCACACGAAATAAACCACTCATTAGCAACATTGCCAGGTGTATTTACATCCGTAACCGACCAACTTCCATTGGGGCCGGTATAGGTGCCCGCAAGGCAATTGCTGCTGCAATTATTATTAAAATCTTCGGCCCAAAATACCTGGGTGGTTTGCGCACTTATTAAAGCAGATGTTAGAAACAATCCAAAAGTAAGTACTATTTTTTGCATGATCTTAAAAATTTATTCCGAAAAATACTAAACAAAATGCTAACGGCAAATTTTTTTTAGACTGGAACACTCATTTCATTATTTTACTCTGGCTGTATTATCCGGTTGATTTAAACTGAAATGAAATAATGTTGGTTTTTTAGGTGGTTTTTTATTTATCCTTTACCAAAACACTATACTTTTTTAAAAACATTACTGCCTGTATAAACATAAAAACAAACTGTAAAAACTTGATTTAAGAGGGTGATTTAGAAATAAGGAGTTCTAATTTGTAATGCAATTAAATTAAACCTTACAAAAGTTATAAAGCTGCATTTTACATCATGTTATACGGCATTTAGGTAAGCATTTTGCAAATACCTGAGCAAATAAAATATAAAACTATAAACTATGAAAAGGATTTTTGAAATCACATTAATGGCAGCATGTATCGGAGGTATTTTTTATTCAACATTTGCCCAGGGTCAAACAAACTATACACGCAAATACCGCGTGATAGCTTATAAAGCCGGCAATACTTCAATAACAAGTACTTCAAACGAAACAATTGTAATTCCTACCATGTCATTATATATACCCAACTCATTTACACCGAATGGTGACGGAATGAACGAAACATTTGGTGCATACGGTGAGTCGGTAAATAATTATACCATGCAGGTTTGGGACAGGTGGGGTGCCAAAATATTTGAATCAAATAACATCAACCAAAAATGGGACGGTACTTATAAAGGTAAGGCAGCGCCACAAGGTTCGTATGTATATAAAATAACTGCACAAGGTCCTGACGGAAAAATAGCAAGCAAAAAAGGAACTGTAAATTTAATACAGTAATCTTAATGGAACTAAGAGGCCGATTTGGCGGATTAATTCAGATAGAATAAAAAGAGTACAAGGATTGAATAAAAAATAAACAACTAAACCCCACAAAATTTGTCGCTAATTATACTCGGTATTATAGTAAGCAGGTTTGATAAAAAAGGTGTTGTAAAAAACCGTATCAAACACATTGCTTTAAAGACAAAACTTTTTAGTTTTTTGTTTTAATAATTTGTTTTAGCTTTATGGTGTTTTAAAACACATGATAAAGCAAATTATTACCATACTGCTGATTACAGCAAGTGTGCAATCCGGCACAGCACAAGATACTACAGAAGTTAACAAACCAAAGCGTGAAATAGAAAATCGATTTTATGTATCTATTGAAGCGGGCCCGTGTTTTCCGCTTGGCGATTATGCCGACCGTAATTTAAATAACGAAAAATCAGGACTTGCGCTAACAGGTCTTGCCGGAAGATTAAAAGCCGGATATGCAATCAGGTCTCATTTTTGGGCTGTGGCAAGTGGCTTTTATTTTTACAATCCGTTAGATGCAAAAACGCTTTTAAATAGTATTACTTCTAATCCAAACAATCCCAGCGAACTTAAATACAAAGTTGAAACCGATGCATGGAAAGTATATGGTGCCACAGTGGGCTTAGCTGCACGATTTGATTTGGACGAAACCGATTGTGAACTACGCGGAATGGTTGGAATAGCCAACGCAACTTTTGCCACAGCTCATTATACAGCTACTGACGGTACTAAAACACAATTTATTGATGAAACTGCTGATGATGCGCTAAGTTTTGTTATTGACCTTGGCGTAACTTTCAGCCTAAGAATCTCAGACAAAACAGGTATTTCTGTTTCAGGTGATTTGTATTCAACCCAATTTGATTTTGAAAATGTTACCCAAAAAGATGAGGAAGGCACTGTTGTTAATGCCGGAAAGTACAGCCAACCTGTTTCGGTATTCCAACTTACTGCAGGTTTGTATGTAAAGTTTTAAATCATCCAAAAATTTTTTCAACCTGCTCTTTAAAATTTTCCATTATGGCTTTTCTGCGCAAACTTAGTTTAGGAGTAAGTTCATTTTTTTCTATTGAAAATTCGCGGTCGAGTAATTCAAACTTTTTTATGGTTTCAAAGTTGCCAAGTGTTTTGTTAACCTGTTCTATTTCTTCCAATATGCGCATGCGCACTTCTTTGCTGGTTGCAATTTGAGCATTGCTGTTAAACGTTGTGTTTTTTCGTGCAGCCCAATCTTTAATAAAAGCAAATGATGGCACAATGAGTGCAGCAGCAAACTTTTGATTTTCTCCTATAACCATTGCCTGCTCTATAAATCTCGACTCCTTAAGTTTATTTTCTATCATTTGAGGTATAATGTACTTGCCACCTGATGTTTTAAATATTTCTTTTTTTCTGTCGGTAATTTTCAGGTATCGACCATCTTCCATAATGCCTATATCACCCGTATGAAACCAGCCTTCTTTATCAAGCACTTCATCGGTAAGTTCTTTCTTTTTGTAATAGCCTAACATTACATTAGGACCTTTGCAGAGAATTTCCCCGTCATCACGAAATTTTATTTGCACATCTTTTATTAGAGTGCCCACAGTGCCAAACTTTACGCAGCCTGGCTGAAAATTATTTACCGCAATTACAGGGCTTGTTTCTGTAAGGCCATAACCCTCAAGCACCATAATTCCGGCAGCATGAAAAACCCTGGCTAGCCGGGGCTGCAGGGCTGCGCCTCCTGATGCAATAGCCACTATATTTCCTCCCAATGCCTGCTGCCATTTGCTAAATATTAATTTGCGCGCAAGCTTTAATTGTGTTTCATACCAAAAGCCGTTAGCTCCATTTAACTCGTATCGCAATCCAAGGTTAAGCGCCCAAAAAAACAGTGCCTTTTTTATTCCTGTTAGTTCTGTTCCTTTGGATACAATTTTGTCGTACACTTTTTCAAGCAATCGTGGTACCGTAACAAAGATGTGAGGCTTAACTTCTTTAAGGTTATCACCTATAGTTTCTAAACTTTCGGCATAATAAATTGAAACTCCAAAATAAACATAAAGGTACGAAAGCATACGCTCGTAAATATGATTAAGAGGTAAAAAACTCAGTGCTCTCCATGTTTCTTTAAACGGACATAAAACATCACAACTTTTAAAGTTGCTTACAATATTGTTATGCGACAACATTACACCCTTGGGATTTCCGGTAGTGCCTGAAGTATATATAATGGTTGCCAGATCAGTGGGTTTTATTTCGCTTCTGATTTTATTTACTGTTTCAGCAGCAACATTTCTTTTACCAAGCTCCAAAATTTCAGTCCAATGTTTGCCCCCATCAACTTGGTTAAATGTAAACACATCTTTTAGCGTTGAAATTTTTTGTGCACACTGTTTCACTCGCTCATGTAATTCTTTGGTTGAAACAAATACGTATTTTACTTCCGACTCACTTAGTGTATATTCCAAATCTTTATCGCTTATGGTAGGATAAAGCGGCACATCAGGGATGGCAAGTTGCAGGCATGCATGGTCAACAAAATTCCATTCAGGCCTGTTATTTGAGATTATTCCAATTTTATCACCGGCTTGTACACCCAATGCAAGCAAACCGTAACTAAGATTATTAACTATTTCAATTATCTCGGATGTAGCATATTTCTTCCATTCGCCATTTGTTTTAAAGCACAATGCATCTTCCTTTGGATATTTTTCTAATTGATAAGGAAATAAATCTACTAAGCATGTAACTTCCATTTTTTATAATTTATTAGGCAATGTTATATCCTGTTTTAACTTTACAGCTTTACGTTGAAATTAAATAGCTTTCCTATTTATAAAAATGATGTTGCTAAAAGTAGAAATTTATTTTACCAAATAAAGCCTGCCGTAATTAATTTTATCCGTTGAAAAAATATGCGTTCAGAAAAAATGTGCGTTGTAATTTAAAATACTATTGAAAAATGATTTTGGCTAAAACAGCATTTACACTGCAAACAAAAATTGAGCATCCTATTATAATGGCGCCCATGTTTTTAGTAAGCAATTTAGACATGATGAAATGTGCGATTGACAATGGGGTAATGGGCGTTTTTCCAACGTTAAACTACCGGAAGGAAGGCCAGCTAAATGATGTATGCAAAACATTATTAAGCTATAAAACAAATAAAACGGGTAGCTATGGTGTAAACCTTATTGTTCAAAAAACAAATCCTCTTTATCAAAAACATTTAGAGGTTTGTATTGCTAACAAAGTTCCTTTTTATATCACATCACTTGGCAACCCGCAACATGTAATTGAAAAAGCGCATGCCTATGGTGCAAAGGTTTATTGCGATGTAACCAATCTTGCTCATGCCGAAAAAGCAGCATCCAAAGGATGCGATGGTTTTATTGCTGTGGGCCAGGGAGCAGGAGGTCATGCGGGGCCCTATCCGCTTGCATTGCTTGTGCCTGCACTTATAAATAAATTTCCACAAATACCAGTCATAGCTGCCGGTGGTGTGGCAACTGGTGCCGGCATAGTTAGTATGCTAGCCTTAGGTGCAAGTGGTGTATCGGTGGGCACCCGCTTTATAGCATCTGTCGAAGCAACTGTAAGCAATGAATATAAAAAGGCAATAGTAGATTCAAAGATGGACAATGTGGTATTAACAGAAAAACTTTCAGGAACACCTTGCAATATTATTAATACAACTTACGCAAAAAAAATTGGTTACCATCAAAACTTTTTTGAAAAATTTCTGAGCAATAACCCTAAAACAAAAAAATATTTTAAAATGCTGGTGCAGGTAAGAGGATTAAAAAAACTTGAACAAGCTGTTAAGCCTGGCAATTACAACAACCTTTGGTGTGCAGGGCAAACAGTGGAACTTATAAATGATATTAAACCTTGCAAACAAATAATTTTAGATATGATTTCGGAAATGAGAGAGGCAAAAAATGAGCTTGATGATTTGTTTGAAAATACATCTAACTAATTAAACTGTGCGTTTAAATTCTTTAATAAAAAAATCTGCCACCTCTAAATTTTATTTGTGGTTACTAAACGTTGGCCTTTGGAGGGTTGTTCCATTTAATTCACCGCACAAATTTTTAATCACTTCCATAGCCGAAGGAAAAGTCTCGGTAAAGTTGCCTTTTATACGCAGAAACAAAAACCATATCAACAGCCTTCATGCCTGTGCGCTTGCCACATTGTGCGAGTATGCAACCGGGCTTTGTATTACAACTTCGCTTGCCGAAAATGAGTACCGGATTATTTTAAAAAGCATACACATGGATTATTTTTTTCAGGGAAAAAACGATGCCTATCTCAATTTTGAAATAGACAAACAAATTACAGACGCAGAAATTTTATTGCCGTTAAAAACTTCCGAATCGGTAACTCTAAAACTTTCACCAATGATTTTTGATGCTAAAGCCAATCATTTATGCACTGGGATAATTGAGTGGCAGGTAAAAAAATGGAGTTCGGTAAAAACCAAAGTATAAAAGACAACTTACAGCACTTAGTGCTTAAACGGTCTTTTCTTTATCATACCGCCTTTAGTGTCCTTAATGCTGTTCATCACCACAAAAGCATTTGGGTCTATTTTTTCAATTTCAATATTAAGTTTGCTTATTTCAAGCCGGGTAATAACCGTATAAATAATATCAATTTCAGAAATGTGGCCATGCTTTCCATAGCCCCGCTTGCCTTTATACACTGTTACACCTCGCCCAAGTGTGTTGGTTATCATTAACCGTATTTCTTCGCTGTGTGATGATACAATGGTAATACCGGTGTATTCTTCAATACCTTCAATAACAAAGTCGAGTGTTTTGCTTGCGGCTAAATAGGTAATCATGCTGTACAATGCTGTTTCAACTGACAAAAAGTATGCTGCAGAAGAAAACACAAGCACGTTTACTATGATGATGATATCGCCAATAGTGGTGCCAAGTTTGCGGCTAAGTGCAATGGCAAGCACCTCAGTTCCGTCAAGCACAGCCCCACCTCGAACGGTAAGACCTATACCTGCACCTAAAAAAAATCCGCCAAACACAGCAACCAAAAGTTTATCATGTGTAACATCCGGAAAATGAAAAACCGCAATGGCTAATGCCAATCCTAATATAGCGGCCGATGCTTTAAAGGCAAACTGTTTTCCAAGCATGCTGTACCCTAAAAATATAAACGGAAGATTTACCGCGATAAGCAAAACAGAAAGCGAGAATTTAGAAACTTCGCTAAACAGAAGTGCAATACCCGTAGCGCCACCATCAATAAAATTGTTAGGCAATAAAAAACTTTCTAATCCAAAAGCTGCCGATGCAATTCCAATAAAAATTAATACAGCATCTTTTAACAGTGATATAACGCTAAGCTTAAACTCACGATAAGCTTTAGCCACTAAAAACCGCGATAACGTATTTTGTTTATGCTGAAGTTTTTTTCTTTTCAGAACAGATTTTACAACCAAATGCTGGAGTGGTGGAATCATGTCAACAAAAATACAATTCGAAAGTATTGATAAAACATAAAGCATTTTGTTATTAAACAAGATATTTGTTGTTACTTTTACTTTTCCATTTTGTCTCTTATGCAACTATCCTATTGGGAAAAACAATCTTACTTCTCAAGCATTGATGTTACAATCATTGGAAGCGGCATTGTTGGTTTAAATGCTGCTATTTGTTTGAAAGAAAAAAACCCATTGTTAAAAGTTTTAGTTGTTGATCGTGGATTTTTACCTTATGGAGCAAGTACCCGCAATGCAGGCTTTGCGTGTTTTGGCAGTGTTAGCGAATTGCTTGATGATTTATCGAATGAAAGTGAGCAGGAAGTTTTTGCCCGTGTTGAAAAAAGATGGAAAGGATTATTGAGGCTTAGAAATTTATTAGGCGATGGCAAAATAAATTTTGAAAACAAAGGCGGGTACGAAGTTTTTACTCATACTGAAAATGATTTGTTTGAACAGTGCGCTCAAAAAATTTCGTATCTGAATAAAAACCTTAAAGCCATAACAGGAAATGAAGAAACTTACCGATTACAAAACGAAAAGATAAAGGAGTTTGGCTTTAATAAAGTGGACAATCTTATCCTGAATAAAAGCGAAGGGCAAATTGATACAGGCAAGATGATGATTACGATGCTGAATCTTGCCCGAGAAAAAGGTGTGATGGTGATTAACGGAATTGAAATTAAAAACATTTATTCAAGTGATGATGGAGTTGAAGTTGAAACAGACAAAGGATTTTCGTTTCAAACAAAAAAACTTTTGGTGTGTAACAATGGTTTTGCAAAACAATTAATGCCTGAGCTAAATGTGGAGCCTGCCCGTGCACAGGTATTAATCACCTCACCTATCAATAACTTAAAACTTGCCGGCACCTTTCATTATCAAAAAGGCTATTATTACTTTAGAGATGTTGACAACAGGGTTTTATTTGGTGGAGGGAGAAATTTAAATTTTACAGGAGAAACAACCACTGAGTTTGGATTGACTGAACAAATTCAACAATCGCTTGAGGCTATTTTAAAAGAAGTGATACTTCCAAACGCAAAATACACCGTTGAGCAACGCTGGAGCGGCATTATGGGAATTGGCAACAGCAAATCATCCATCGTAAAAAAAATTAAACCCAATGTGTATTGCGCAGTGCGCATGGGCGGCATGGGCATTGCCATTGGAAGTTTGGTGGGACAAGAAGCGGCTACCTTATTGTTTGAGGTTTAAGGTTTGTTGTTTGAGGTTAAGTAATTAGCAAGTAATTAATAATAATTTTTATTTTACTTTTGAATCGCTAAAAAAAAATAAACTTCAAACAACAAACTAATTTCAACATGAAACCACACATAAAATACGGACTAATAGGCGCAGGAATTCTTGCAGCCTGGTCGCTTGTAGGATTTGTAATGGGAAACGAAACCCAGGATAAACTAAAAACCATTGGATACATTGTAACCTTTGCTGTTGTAATTTTTTGCCTGCGTGCAGCCATTAACGATAAAAAATATTTTCATAACGGATTTCTTTCTTTCAAAAAAGCATTTGGCACTGCCATGCTTACCTCACTTGTTTTATGGTTGGTGTATGCTGTTTTTATATTTTTCTATTTTCAGTTTATCAATCCTGAAATGATATCATTTATGATGGACAAAGCTGCCGAAGAATTACAAAACCGCGGTGGCATGACTGATGAACAAATGGAAATGGCTTTAAAAATGCAAGCTAAGTTTATGACACCGGTAATGATGTCGGTATGGATGTTTGCGTGGATGATGGTTGTTTCAGTAATTGTTTCGCTGATAATGGCAGCCATCATGAAAAAAGAAAATCCCGAAGGGCCTTTTGCTGAACAGCCCACACAGGCGGGTTAAAAACTCAAAATAGTTTTCTTAATTATTTCGGCACAGTCAAGTAGCTGCTCTTCGCTAATGATAAGTGGAGGAGCAAAGCGGATGATATCACCGTGTGTTGGTTTTGCAAGCAGTCCGTTTTCGGCAAGTTTTAGGCAAACATCCCATGCATCTTTACCATTAAGGGGTTTAATAACAATAGCGTTAAATAATCCTTTGCCCCGCACCAATGTAAGCATTGGATGATTGATGCTGCTGAGTTCTTTTCTAAGTATCTCGCCAAGATACATGGCATTCTCCGCAAGGTTTTCGTCTTTAACAACCTGCAAGGCTGCGGTGGCTACTGCACATGCCAATGGATTGCCACCGTAGGTTGAGCCATGCTCACCCGGTTTTATTGACAGCATTATATCGTCATCAGCTAATACAGCAGACACAGGCAATACACCGCCTGAGAGGGCTTTTCCAAGTATTAATATATCAGGATGCACATTGTCGTAATCGCAGGCAAGCATTTTACCGCAGCGGGCTATGCCTGTTTGCACTTCGTCAGCAATAAACAATACGTTGTGGGCTTTGCATAACTCGTATGCCTTTGCAATGTATCCGTCATCAGGAACTACCACACCGGCTTCGCCTTGTATGGGTTCAACAAGAAAGCCGGCAACATCCGCATCGGCAAGTGCTGCTTTTAATGCATCAAGGTTATTATATGGAATAACTGTAATGCCCGGTGTAAAAGGCCCAAATCCCGAAGTGGAGCTTGGATCGGTTGAGGCGGATATAACGGATATTGTGCGTCCGTGGAAGTTGCCTTCGCAAAAAATTACTTTGGCTTTATTGGCTGCAATGCCTTTCTTTTCGTATGCCCACTTACGGCAAAGTTTTATGGCAGTTTCTACGGCCTCGGCTCCGCTGTTCATTGGAAGCACTTTATCGTAATTAAAATACTTGCTGATAAACTTTTCATACTCGCCAAGCTGGTCGTTATAAAATGCGCGTGATGTAAGCGTGAGCCTGCTGGCCTGCTCAACCAATGCCGCAATAATTTTAGGATGGCAATGTCCCTGGTTTAATGCCGAGTATGCTGATAAAAAGTCGTAATATTTTTTGCCTTCGGCATCCCAAACAAAAACACCTTCACCACGTGAAAGCACTACGGGCAGCGGATGGTAGTTGTGTGCTCCGTACTTATCCTCTAAGGCAATGTAATCGTGGCTGTTCATGGTGGAGATGTCGAGTTTCATTGTGCAAATATAGTGAAAGGTTTAGGGTTGCAGGAAGTTTAGGGTTCAAGGTTTCGCGTGCAACGTTTGTTACAGACAAAACTGTTAAACCCAAAGCCTGTTTCAAACAAAAACCCCTTCTGCTTTCGCAGAAGGGGTTGCATAACCCTATCTTAAAACATTGTACGTTATTCTATAACTATTCTGCTCCTAACTGATGTTGCGCTAAGGTTTAGCGTATATACTCCTTTGGCAACGTGGCTTAAATCAAGCTGCAAGCGATTGATGCCGGCAGCTGTTTCCACAGGTTGCGAGGTTACTATCCTTCCTGCCATATCAGTAACTGTTAGCATTATTACGTTGGAAATTGTTGCTGTGAAGTCAACATTCACAATTCCGGTGGATGGATTAGGATATACCTGCATGGCTGTTGCCTCTGCTCCTATCTCATCCTCACGGCATGTGCTTGACGCAGCAAGAATTTTTGTACCACTGCCACAGGCGTTTTGTGCTGTTACGGTAACGTTGCCGCTGCCAGTGCCCCAGTCGAGCAACAGCATGGTGGTATTGCCTCCGCCAATTACATACGTTGCCACTGAAGGGCCGGGATATGTCCAGCTAAGGGTATAATTACCGCTTACATTTGAAGTGTTGGCATTAAATTCAATGCCCGAAGTGTTGGCACACCATGACGATGGGTTGGCTGTAATGGATGCCGGAGTATTAGGTGCTCCGCGTACAGTAATGCAGCGCGCAGCACTTGTTCCGCAACTGTTGCTTGCCGTTACACAAAGTGTTTTGGCAGGTACATCACTGTAGATTGGAAACGTTATGCTGATGCCATTGGTACCCTGTCCGCTGTTAACAACAGAGCCTGCGGGGCCTGTCCAGTTATAGGTTACTCCAACCTGTGATGGGCATGTGTAGTTAATGGTTTGATTACACAAGCCGTTTGTTGGTCCTGTTATGCTGGCAGGTTGTGCCGGTATGCCGGGTGCTACAGACTTGCAACGAGGCAATGTATTTACTCCACAAATGCTGGTGGCTGTTACGCACACATTGGCTGATGGTACACTTGCTCCATAGGTAACATTGATGCTGTTGGTAGATGACGTACCTGTAGCCCCTGCGGGCAATGTCCATGTATAGCTGGCTGCGCCTGATGATGCAGGAACAGTGTATGCATAGGTTTGCCCCGGACATACTACGGCATTGCCTGTTATCACGCCAAGTGCCACGGCTGATGTTGATACTGCAAGTGTTTTAACTGTGCTGGTAAAGCAGGCTACCTGCGCAGCCACTCCTATAGTTCCGGTGGTGAAGCCGGCAGGTAATGTTGCCGATACGCTGTTGCTTGCTGTGGTGTATGGTGTAGGGTTGCTGCCGTTAAACATGGTTCCGGCAGGGCCGCTCCAAAGGTAGCTGGTGGCACCGGTTACCGGTGCTGTTGAGTATCCGTAGGTTCCGTTGGCGCATACTGTAACCGGGCCTGTTACTGCTGCAGGTGTGCTTACTGCTCTGCGTATGCTTATGCTGCGATACGCTGATGCACCACAGGCATTGTTTGCCACCACTCTTATTCCATACGTGCTGTTGGAGGTAGTGGCCAGGTCTATTACCTGCGTGTTTGTTGTTGAGGCTGGATTAAACGTTACGCCATTGGTGCCCGGCCCCATGTACCATGTGTAGCTGGATGCAGTGGGGTCGTTGGTAGTGGTGAGGGTTATACCTGTGGCAGGTGGGCAAACGTCAAGCGGTGCTCCGGTAATTGCTGCAGGCTGGGCAGGGGCTGTGGTGTTGATGATGATGTTTACGCCATTGTCAGTACCCTTGGCACCGGGGCTGCTGCTTACTACACGTATGCGATAGCCTATGCCTGCAGGTGTTAAGGCAGGGATGGTAGCGCTGATGGTTCCGCTTGCATTTCCCGCCAAGGTGCCTATGCTAACGGGTACTGCAAAGCTGCCTGATGCATCGCTTAGTTCTGCTGTAAAGGTGTTGCCTCCGCCAATGTCAATGGCATTAAACGGTACGCTTACGGCATTGCCTGCACATAGGTTTAATGTGGCTATGGTGCCGGTGCGTATTTGTTCGCCCGGCTGTTCGAAGCCCTGGGTGATGATGCTGCCGCCTGCACTTAGCGTTGGGATAACTGTTTCGCCAATGTTAAAGGTTATCTGGCTGCTGCCGCCTGTGAGGGTGCCTCCGGCTGTGGAGATTACTTTGCGACTGATGCTCTGCCCGAATGAGGAGGCAGTAAGCAGTAAGCAGTAGGCAATGATGCTAAGTAGTTTGATAAGCTTTGTCATGATGCTGTTGGTTTATGGATGTATGTTTAACTGCACAAAGATGTTGGTGATATTGTTTATCCACAATAGTTGATATGAATGATTTATGGAGATTAACATGCTTTGTTTAGTCATTGATATGAATGATTATTTGTTCTCCAAAGCCTCAAGGCGTTTGGTAAGAGTATCAATAAGCTTTTGCTGTGCTTCTATTTGCGTTTGTTGCTCTTGTATTGATTTAACCAATAATGGAGTCATCTTGCCGTAGTCCATCATCCAGGGTTGGGTTTTAGCATCATCGCCACCGGGCGATACAGCAAAGGGGTATATCTTATAAAGCTGTTGTGCTATAAAACCATTTTGTGCTGTCTTATCATCATTCTTATAGTAATAGTCTTTAACTTCTATTTGCTTTAGTTGCTTTAAGCCATACTTAGTAGGAGTGATGTTGGTTTTAAGGCGCTCGTCTGAGGTAGTGTTGTATGCTACACTACTGCCCGATGTTTGGTTAATGCTTCCTATGTTAACACCAGCCGGTGTGTAAAAGATAATAAAAGATGATTGCAAGCTGCTAAAAGTGCTGTGACCAGCTCTTATAAACATACCGTGATTAAAGGCAGAATTAATATTGGAAAGGTTATTAATTGCAGCTACAAAGTTACTTCCTGTTATATCGTTACGAACGGATAACCTATAGTTAGGCAAAGTAGTGCCAATGCCCACATTGCCTGTTGGTGTATTAATTACCATATCGGGGTAAGCATGGTCATCGCCACCAAAGCCTAAAAAGTTTGGACCCATACCCCATCCGCCATGTGAGACGTAGGCGTTGTTTCCGTTTAATCTGATGGCAATGGTTGCTTCGGTATTAGGAAACACACCTTCAAAGGTAGCTGCAAAATTTCCCAAAGTGGGTTGTACTACATGTAACTTATAATTTGAGGCAGGAGACACAGTGCCAATGCCCACGTTGCCATCAGAGGAAATAGTCATGCGCTCTGCCATGCCTGTTGCTGAGCGAGTTCCGAAGCCAAGTGACGCATAGTTATTAGTGCGATCAGTAAATTTAGCTCCAATCTTGGCTGAGAGAAAAGGGTTTGCAGTGGCTGTGTCTGCAAATCCAATAAATGACCAGTTGCCTGTTGTTTGCGAGCCGTTGGTAATAATTGCAGTAGGGTTTGCAAAAAAGGTCGTTACGTTATCGTTAAGCTGCAACTGTACCGGTGGAAACAGGTTGCTTGCCACATGCAATTTGCTTTGGGGTATAACAGTGCCAAGACCTATGTTGGTGCCATCATTATATATAGTATTGTCGGATACCCATGCTGTGCCGTTCCAGCGCATGGTGTTGCCAAGGGCTGTGCCATCGGAAATGTGATCGGTGTTATCTACCTTTTCCCAAACGTTGCCGTTAAATATAGCCCAGTCGCCAACCTTCCATTCGTTAATACCGTCAAGTAGTGTAGTCCCTGCATTGTTTACAACAAAATAATCGCCTTGCGTGCCTGTGCTGCTTACTAAAGGCGGTGTATTGAAATTTGCATTCCATGTGCCTGCATAGTTAACACCACCATGGCTTTTACCTGCATATAAAGCATACGGCACGCTCATTAATTGTGTGGTGCCCATATCAATATAAGCTGTGCCTCCGGCAGGATCCATTTCTACCTGCACAAACTTGGCACCGTTGCCCCAGTTTACTGCGGCAAGTGTGCCCACAAGTGGTGTGCCTGTGCCTATGTTTACATTAAACAAGCCAAGGGCAGTGGTGGTGGTGGTGTGTGTTTCCTGATATACAATGGTGCCACCAGCTGTTACATCGCGCAAGCTAATACGCAAGCCTATGTTTTGTGTGCCGAGTACATCTCCTGCGGCATTGCGCGCTACGCCCTGGTAGGGTATGGCATTGGGCGATTGTGAATGTGTGAGGGTGACAGCAAGCATAAGAGCAGCTACCATAATTGCTTTGATTTTAGGCATAGGAATAAGTGATAAAGTTGATAGAATAAGTTTATTTGCGTGTAAATTTAAACTTATAACTTTCTCTTCACCATTATATGAATATTTTTTGTCATTCCGAACGAAGTGAGGAATCTCATTGTTTGAAATTCCCGCAGTGCCATCTGTTGCAGAGCATTGAGATAACGGACGCCCGGTAGTGCAATGTGTTGCAGAGGATTGAGGTAACGGCTTCCCGTCAAGGCAAGTTGTTACAGAGGATTGAGATAACGGACGCCCGGCATGACAATGTGTTGCAGATGATTGAAGTAACGGACGTTCAACCTGACAATGTGTTGCAACTTTGTACATAACAAACATCGTTTTGTGCGTTAAGTCGTTTAATTATTTACCTGCTTTTAGTTTTTCTATTTCGGCTTTTAGTAAATCTATCTGAGCTTGCTGTGCTTCTATTTGGGTTTGTTGTTCTTGTATTGATTTAACCAATAAAGGAGTCATCTTACCATAATCTACCATCCAGGGTTCAGTTTTAGCATCATCGCCACCTTTTAATACTGCCTGTGGAAACTGTTCATATAATTGTTGAGCAATAAAGCCGGTTTGTTCTTTAGTTAAATCGTCTTTATAGTTATAATCTTTAACATCAATATTCATCACTGTTTTTAAACCAAGTTTGGTGTCGTGTATGTTTGTTTTAATTCTTTTATCAGATGTGGTGTAATAGCCAACTGTGGTGGCAGAGTTTTGATATATTGAGCCAACAGTGGTGGCATCGGGTCTAAGAAAGGCCATGTGATAACTTCCAACAGTTGGAGCATTGGCACCCGCTAAAATGTATAAACCGGGGTTATTAGCATTTGGATTGTTTGTGATGTTAGCAAATGATACAAGCGGACTAATACCGTTATCGTTTCTGACGTTAAGTGGGGTTATTGTTTGTGTACTAATAGCGCCAATATTTACTACGCCACCATAAGGTTGAAGCGTTATAGCTCCTGTACTACTTACCCCTTCCTCTTCGGTTTGTAATAGAAAAGTTCTGATACCAGGAGTTGCCGAGCCTAAATAACCCATATACAATTTTTGAGGATTGGTAGCATCAGAAGTTAACCATTGTGTTAGATTAAAATTTGAGGTAGTTTTTGGTGTAGAGAGTGCAACAGATAACCGTGAGGTTGGAGTACGATCTCCAATACCTACATTTCCGTTACCCACTAATACCATTCCGGCTTCCTCAGTTTGAGTTGAATTACAATGAAATTCCAAATTATTAAACCCTCCGGTAGAACTAAACCCCAAACCACTAAATGCATCTCCTGCAGCAGAGTTATAAACTGCAAGTTTTTTAGAAATGGGGTCAGTAAGTGTTGTGCCAAATGTTGTTCCTAAATCTAAACGATTGTTAGGCGCTGTTGTACCAATACCCACATTGCCGTTCCCATGTACACGCATTTTAGTATTAGCTACTGCATTGCCTGCAACCCTAAAGTCAATGTAAGCATTTGCCCCATAGACATTGGCTAAATAAACTCCATTATCTGAGGTGATTTCGCCCAGTTTACCCATTTTATAGGTTTGGCTGCCAAATGAAATGGCATCGCCATCACCAGCTGCATCAGCACGGCTTACATCCAACTTGGTAGCGGGTGCTGTTGTTCCAATACCTACATTGCCACCATTGTTAAATATATTGCTTGAGTTGGTTATCCATGATGAGCCATTCCAAAAAGGCGTATTGCCTGCTGCAGTGCCATTGGCAAGTCCACCGCTTGGTGTAGTCCAACTTGCCAAGCCAGCTGCATCAGATGTTAAAACCTTGCCGGCACCGGGCGCACCGCCTGTAATTTTAACTTGTCCTGCTACTTCTAATTTGGCACCCGGTGTTGTGGTTCCAACACCCACATTGCCGATATTATCTATTGTCATTCGGGTTTGACTCCCTGTTGCATAACTATTGGTAGTACCAAAACTCATTTTAGTACCATATAGAGTTGAGTTTTGCACATAAATACCTGCCTGCGCATTTAGGTTATTGGTTGTACCAAAGGTAATACCTGTAGCTTCGTCATTCACCGCATTTTGCGGAGCAGATAGATGAAGGTTATAATAATCTAACCCTGGTGTTGTAGCGTTATAGGTAGTTGATTTAGTTATATCTAATTTTGTAGATGGAGCTGTTGTTCCAATACCCACATTGCCCTCTATAATTGCACCGTTGGCAGGTGCTGCAGTAGTTCCACTGTAAGTTGCGCCTACTGCCAAGCCGCCTTCAACATCTAATTTGCTGGCAGGTGTGGTAGTGCCTAAGCCTACATTGCCACCATTGTTGTGTATATTGCTTGAGTTTACTATCCATGATGTACCATTCCAGTAAGGGGTGTTGCCTGCTGCAGTGCCATTGGCTATTAAGCCTGTAGGTCCAGTTGCTCCCGTTGGGCCTATAGGACCTTGTGCTCCTGTGGCTCCGGTTGCTCCGGCAGGACCTGTTGCACCTGTTGCTCCGGCAGGACCTGTTGCACCTGTGGCTCCGGGACCACTGCTTACCCAACTTCCGGTGGCAACGGTCATTTTAGTTTTAAAATACAAATCGTGGGTTAGTTGTGAATTTGTGTTTTGGTAAGCGTTGCCATTGGCATATACGTTGGTGTTTTGCACCCTAAAGCCAAAGCCTGATGTGGTTACATCAAACGTATAGGTATTGCCTGCTGTAAGGGTTGGCGGTGTAGCAATAATTATTTCTATTTCGGTGCCTGCTGCCGTTGAAACAGTAAGTGGTTGCGTGTCTAATAAAGTGCCACCTACACCTGCACCGCTGAATATATTTAGTGTAGATGAACCTGTTCCACCATCAATTAACAAGGTAACCGAGTATAATGTGCCGCTTACAGTAGGTATAAAAGACTGACTGTAACGGGCAATACCATAGTTTATACTCCATACTGCTTGTGAAATATCTATTGATGTGGCAGTACCACCCGTTGCTTTGTATGACTGTAATGAGTCTGCAGTAGTGTTAAATATTACCATACCTGCTGTGGGGGTAAGTGCATTGCGCTGTGCGGTTGTCATGCGGGGTACAAGTAAAGAGCCGGTAGTGCTGCTTATGTCTAAAGCTGCACTGGTGTTGGGGCTTGTGGTACCAATGGCAATGCGCGAGCCGTTGTTAAACAAAGCATTATCAGCCACCCATGCAGTTCCGTTCCAGCGCATGGTGTTGCCAAGGGCTGTGCCATCGGAGATGTTATCGGTGTTATCTACCTTTTCCCAAACGGTGCCGTTAAATATTGCCCAGTCGCCTGCTTTCCATTCGTTAATGCTGTTAAGGGAGGTGGTGCCTGCTGTGTTAACTACATAATAATCTCCTTTGGTGCCTGTGCTGCTTATTAAAGCGGGTGTGTTGGTGCTTGCATTCCAGCTTCCGGCATAGTTAACACCGCCATGGCTCTTGCCTGCATAGAGTGCATACGGCACGCTCATAAGCTGCGTGGTGCCCATATCGGTATAGCTTGTGCCTCCGGCAGGGTCCATTTCTACTTGTATGAACTTGGCACCGCCAGCCCAGTTAACTGAGGCAAGTGTGCCTATGCCTGGTGTGCCTGTGCCTATGTTTATGTTAAATAAACCTAAGGCTGTGGTGGTGGGTGTGTGTGTTTCCTGATACACGATGGTGCCGCCTGCGGTTACATCTCGCAAGCTGATGCGTAAGCCTATGGCTTGTGTGCTTAATACCTCGCCTGTATTGTTACGTGCTACGCCTTGGTAAGGTATGGCGTTGGGCGATTGGGCATAAGCCCCCTGCTCCCCGAAGGGAGAACCTGCTGTGAGGCAGAGTGCTAATGCAAGCAGGAGAGCGAAGTTAGCAAAGGGCAGTTGGCAATTAGCAAAGCGAACCTGCCTACTGCTAACTGCTTGTTGCCTACTGAATGTTGTGTTTGTTGTGTGTTGCATATTTGTTTGATGTTTAGTTATGGTGTTATTTGTTATTGATTATTGTCGTGCCTTAATTACCAAATCCCTTAATTACCAAATTACCTTTTCTTTCACGCTACAAAGATGCCCTGCCCAACTGCGCCCGTCAATAGTTCATACCAATGATTTTGTGTGGTGATGGGTGTGGTTTTGTCATTGATGTCAATGATGTAAGGGCAGATTCCTCACTACGTTCCCAATGACAAACGTATTTGTTCGTAGAGATTCCTCACTGCGTTCGGAATGACAAGAGCAGCGCGTGTTGGTGAGAGAAAAGGGAAAAGCAAAGGCGAGCAAAGCTCGCCTTTGCTTTTCCCTTTTCTCTCTTGGTATCATCAACCAACTGTCATTCCGAACGCAGTGAGGAATCTCGTTTTCCATATAGTACATTGCACTTTCATTCCGAACGCATTTAGGAATCTCCTTACTTTAGTCAACTTCAAAGAACCGAAGCCTTGTCAGAGCAATTAGCAGATAACCGCAAATCTCTTTTCTTTGTATCTCCGCTATGAAGCACCTCTTCTGTTTACTTTCCTTCCTCCACCTCTGCCTCAGTACACATGCACAGTACAGCCCCGACACGGTTCGCATGAACTTTGAAAGCATTACCGTAAACGATGGACTCTCGCAAGGCATGGTGCAATGCATCATACAGGATAAAGAAGGCTTCATGTGGTTTTCCAGCAAGGATGGGCTTAACAGGTACGATGGCTACCACATAACTGTGTTTCGCAACAACCCGCAAAACCCTCACTCCCTGCCCGATAACTATGTAAGATGGATGCAGGAAGATGATAAAGGCAACTTCTGGATAGGCACCACCACCAAAGGCATTTGCCTGTATGATAAACACACCGAAAGATTCTATGCCATACCTGCCGCTTCCTTCCTTACCCAAAGAGCCGAAGCCATTCATTCCATTAAAAGCACCAATGGCAAACTCTTAGTTAACACCATCAACAATGCTTACGTGTTTGACATCAGCACACTTGCTGCCGGTAATTTTTCTACACCAAATCTTGGCAGCATAAAACTGCTGTTTGATTACAATGCCCAACAATCGCATTCAGGTAATCAGTTATCTCTCGGTAGCGTATATGGTATTAAATGGATAAACAATCAGTCGCTATGGATAACCTTTCCCGATACCCTTCATGTGTATTCCTTTAACAAAGCCTTTACCCAATGGCAGCACAGCGCCTTTGCTGCTACGCAAATTGGCGGCACCGGTACCGCGTATTTTTCAGTTACACCACTGCCCAATCAAAACAATGTTATTGTGCGAGCGGGTTCAAAGCTTCACCTTGTGGATGCTGTGCAACTAAAAATACTGCATACTTCAGAGGTAAACAGCACTAACATAATAGGCGATGGTGGTAATTTCTCAGATGCCCACAACCGGTTTTACTTCAGCACCTCTTCGGGTAACTACTGCTTTAACCCTGGCACGCTACAACTAAAACCTGTGGCAAGCAATCTTAAATCATTTGACATTTGCATATCCGGCTTTACCGACCGAAGTGGCACGTTATGGGTGGGCAGCAGCGGGCACGGCATATTCACCTACAATGCCCGCAAAGAACGTTTTCGCAACCCCGGCATAGGCAGTTGGTATTATGCCCAGGGCAAAACAGGCGATGTAATATTGTTTGATAGCCAACAGTTTTTAAAACGCATAAACCCTGTAACGGGTAAGGTTATTGGAGATATTCCTTTTCCTAACGTAAAACCCAATGGCGGGTTGTGGAATGATGGCACCGTGGCAATACAAAGCATGCAATGCGATAAAGAGGGCATGCTGTGGGTGGTGTGTGTAGATAAACCAAACTTCAACTATTTAGTTTGGTACAACACCGCTAACCAATCTATAGATGTAAAACAAATAGCACAATCAGGCAGAATTGAGTACAAGAAATTGTTTGTTGATAACAACAACCGGTTATGGATGTTAAAACATCATGCCGATAACAGCCGCAGTTTGGTGGAGTTTAATAAAGCTACCAAGGCACCCATTAAAGAATACAAGTTCCCAATTAAAGCCGATATGCAGGAATATTCCTTTATATCTGACTACTGGCAGGATGCGCAAGATGTGTTTTGGTTTGGCACCATGCAGGGCTTGTTTAGTTTTGATGAGAAAAAGAACCAATGGCAGCAATGGAAAAACAATCCAAAAGACAATGCTTCCCTTAGCGGGGATATGATTTTCTCTGTTTGTCCCGATGCTATCGAACCTACTAAGTATTTATGGATAGGCACCAATGGCAATGGACTAAACCGCTTTGACTATGCCACGGGCAAATGCACCCGCTACACCGAAGCAGACGGATTGCCCAACAGCGTTGTGTACGCCATGCTAAATGACAATGCAGGCAACCTCTGGATGAGTACCAATAATGGATTAAGTTGTTTTAACCCTTCTTCTCTCGCGTTCAGAAACTTTTCTACCGATGACGGCTTGCCCGGCAATGAGTTTAACCGTTACGAAAAGCTCAAACTACAGTCGGGCGAGTTGCTGTTTGGAGGCACAGCCGGCTTTACCATCTTTAACCCTGCCGAAATATTAAAACAAAACCCTGCACCTGCCATTGTGCTTACGGAGTTATCTATTTACAACAAACCGGCAACCCACACCTCCGACAGCACCATTGTTCAAGCACCTATTGCCTATGCAAACACCATCACCCTTCCGCACAACAAAAACATGTTCACGCTGGAGTTTGCAGCACTGGAATCATCACCTGCAACTAAAAAACAATATGCTTACCGGCTACTGGGCTTTGACAACAACTGGATACCTAACGGAACAAAAAATGCCGCCACCTACACCAATCTGCCTCCGGGCGGCTACACCTTTCAGGTAAAAGGCGCTGGCACCGATGGTGTTTGGAACGAGCAAGGCGCATCCATCAACATCATCATTTTACCGGCATGGTACCAAACCTGGTGGTTTAGGCTGGCAGTGTTGCTTACCATTGCAGGCAGTGTGTATGCCTTGTACCGTTACCGCTTGCAACAACAGCATAAACTCCTTACCGTGCGCAACCGCATAGCTGCCGACTTGCACGATGAAATAGGAAGCACCCTCAGCAGCATTGCCCTTTCAAGTGCTGTTATCCAAAACAAAATGAACGGCAGCGCCCCCGAAGTAAATACATTGCTCAATCAAATAAGCAACAACACCAATAACATGATGGAAGCCATGAGCGACATTGTGTGGACCATCAACACCAAAAACGACCGCTTTGATAACGTCATCAACCGCATGAGAGCCTTTGCCATTGAAATATTAGAACCTAAAGATTGTCTGGTAAACTTTAATGCTTCCGAACAGCTAAACAACCTTAAGCTTGACATGGCGCAGCGTAAGAACCTGTACCTTCTATTTAAAGAAACAATTAACAACGCAGCCAAATATGCCCAATGCCATAATGTATGGATTGACATGTTCATAAACAGAAACAACAAGCTTGTGTTAAAGATTAAAGATGATGGAGTGGGGTTTGCCACACTTGCAACTGCAAGTAGCAATGACAGAAGCGAGTCCTTTGGTGGCAACGGCTTAGCCAGCATGCGCAAACGCGCCAATGAATTAAACGGAATAGTAAAAATTAATTCTGAAATAGATAAAGGAACAGAAGTGGTTTTGGAGTTTAGCATTTAAAAATCATTGATATCAACTATTGCATCATAAAACCAAACCCATCATCTTTGCCACATGCAAACAATAAAGGTAGCCGTATTTGACGATAACAACCCACGCAGGGAATTATTGCAACTCCTGCTTAACAGCAGCGAAGGACTTACATGCACAGGCGCGTATGAAGACTGCCGCAATGTGGTAAGTAACATAACTGCCAATATTCCTGATGTGGTGCTGATGGATATTGACATGCCTTACGTTAACGGCATTGAAGGACTAAAACTTATCCGCAAGCATGTTCCCGATGTTAAGGTACTTATGCAAACCATTTTTGAAGACGAGGATAAGATATTTGATGCCATAGTTGCCGGTGCCGATGGTTACCTGCTAAAGAAAACACCCCCGGCCAAACTCCTCGAAGCCATTGCTGATGTGGTGCAAGGTGGCGCACCCATGACACCTACCGTAGCCAAACAAGTGCTGATGCTTTTCCATAACAAACACCATAGCATCCCCAAAAACAACTTTGACCTTACCACCCGCGAGCAGGAAATACTTGCATACTTAGTTCAAGGATTAAGTTACAAGATGATTGCCGCCAAATGCAACATCTCCTACCCTACTGTTAACTCACACATCAGCCACATTTACGAAAAGCTACACGTTAGCTCAGGCACCGAAGCCGTAGCCAAAGCAATTGAACAAAAGATTGTTTAAATACTGTTACCTCACCAAAGCCACGCTGCCTTTTTTGGTTTGCTCCGTGTTGTCAGCGTAATTGGTGTACTTTAAAAAGTAGTAGTACACACCCTGCTGGGCTTTGCCGCCTTTATAGTTACCGTCCCAGCCAAAGGTTTTGTCGTACGATTCAAAAACCAGGTTGCCCCAGCGGTTAAAAATGGTGAGATGAAAATCTTTTACAAAAAAAGTTAGTGGCAACCATGTTTCGTTAGCGCCATCGTTATTAGGTGTAAATGCCGATGGAATATATATGGTTGGCTTTTGCTCAAGAATAATACTGTTTGATACCGATTCGTAACCTATGCTGTCTTCGGTAGCTTTTATCTGGTATTCAAACTTGGGAGAAGTTACGTCAAACTGTGTGTCAATAAAAAACAAACCCGTATCGGGCAAGGTTACAAGCGGTGAAAACGGCCCATCGCCTTCGGGCCTGCGGTACACTGTATATTGTTTTACTCCCCCACTCCACTCGCGGTAAGCAGTCCAGTTTAAAATGTTTTGACCGGGCAAACTTTCTCCTGTAAGCAAAATGGTACACGCCTCATTGCTTGCCGGGCTTATGTTGCCACATAAATTCTCTTTTGTAATGCGATAGCAATACGATTCGGCATCCACGCTGGTGTTGTTGTCATTTAAAAAATCGTCTGGTGGATTTTTAACAGTTGTATAAAGAGAGTAATCGTTACCGAAGTCATTTATCTTTCGTTCAACATAAAACACCGAATACCTGTTATCGGCAAACGAAACAAAATCAAAACGCGTATGCGGTCCGTCAACGGTGGCTGCTGTTATGGGGTTTACAGGCACTGCAAGTTGCTTGGCACTTTTTATGGTATCGCTAATCATTCCCACATCATCACACTTATTGTATCCAATAAAAAAGTAGCAATAGTTAATGGTATCGTTGTGCAGGGCGTTGCTGTCAATGTAGTTGCTTCCTCCCCCACCGTAAATGGTATCGTAAGGCACATAACCGGTATCGGCAATGCCACGATACACTACATAATAATTTGTAAAACGCTTAAACGAAAACGTATCGGCATAATTTAATTTAATCACACCTGTTGAATCCAAATCCATGCACACCATAACAGGCGGTGGCACCACAGGCATAGGCAGCACATAAATAAGCAAACTATCGGTTGATGTGGTACTTAGCGGGCATCCGTTATCCTGCACAATATAATTTACATGATAAGGAGTGCTGCGGCCATGAGCACATGATGTGTTCCAGCAAAATGAACTTGTAACGGTGCCGTTACCCAGAGCAGTGGTTGTGGTTGCATACGGTGCCGGTATGGGGCTGCCTGCAAAAATATCACCGTTGTAAGTAAGCGTCATGGTATCGGGGTCGTTTGCCACCAGTGTAAAGCACAGTGTGTCGGTTTCAAAAATGGTAAACACCAACCCATCAGGATTGTAAGTTGCATTGCTAAACGAAAGCTGGGGTGGCGTATTTCCATCACATGCAATTACGGTAAATTCTATTTCGCGCCTTATCTGACCAATTTCTACACCGCCTCTAAACTCATGTACAATTACAGCCATTGCATAAAAGCCAAGTGTATTTGCTGCCATTGTCATTAAACCTGTTGATGAGTTTACTGTAAGTGGAACAGTACTATTGCATACGTTTGCAAGGCTGTAACCGGGTAACCATTGCACAGGTTGATAAGGGCCTGCAGTTGGTGTGCTCCAAATGGCAACTGCGGGAGAATTAACCGGATACCCCAAATCACCGGCATAAGGTGTTGTAAGTTCATACACAAGCTGGTCGCCATCGGGGTCAATGGCGCTAAAGTCATATTCAAAATTTTGGTTAACACACATAAACGGAAAAGGGTCGTTGGCAAAGTATGGCGAACTGTTTATCGTTGCAGGGTTGGGCATTTCCATATAAAAAGCAATGCCTGTGTTTTGCGGCTGTGTAAGATTAGTAATGGCCGCATTGCGGCAGCAGCGTTCCCACGCTATGTAATACCCGTTTGGATTATTAGGAATGCTTATGGTATCAATGTACACACCAAGGTCAACACACACTTCGGGCGGAGTTAAACATGCCGAGCCGGTAAGCGTAAGAGCCGATGTGTCAATCAATGCCATGGTAAGCGTGTCAATGCGCACATTGGTAACACGGTCAAATACGCCAATCTGAATCTGATTGTCCAAATCTACATTGCTGTAACAATCGCGAAAAAGCTTTAGGGTAAGTTCAAACTTATTGCCTGGGCCGGGCAAACGCCTGTAGGTAAAGTCGCCACCTACTATGTGTTTTGCAATAACAAAATCCGCCTGCAAAAGCAGCACAAGAACAAATACAAAACTTAATTTTCGCAGCATGCGGATTTTATTACACAACAAAATTTATACAGTAACGTTTTCGAGGCTTAATTTATGATTCAAAAGTAACAAAAAGTTGGGTTAATTGACCAAATGAATGATAGGTTTGGTAAAAGAAATGTAAACGCTTAATGGTTAGCAATTATTGTATCAAACAGATGCCGTATCAATACCTTTATTAATCTCACTATCTGCTATTTTCGCACCCGTGCAAAAAACAATTACCGATTTAATTATTACAGACATAGCTGCCGAAGGCAGGGCTATGGGAAAACACGAAGGGCGCGTGGTGTTTGTTGACCGTGCTGTGCCGGGCGATATTGTAAACGTTGAAATAAAGCGAAAGAAAAATAAATTTATTGAAGCAGTGGTAAAAGAAACCACCACTTTTTCGGCAAACAGGGCCGAACCTTTTTGTACCCACTTTGGAATTTGTGGAGGCTGCAAATGGCAAAACATGAGCTATCAAATCCAACTTACCTTTAAAGAGAAGCAGGTTAAAGATGCCCTTCAAAGACTGGCAGCAATTGAAAGCCCCGAAGTATTGCCAATTATTGCATCTGAAAAAATAACCGAATACCGTAACCGGCTTGATTACGCATTTTCTGACCGTGAGTGGATGACACAGGAACAAATAAAAAACCAAAACTATGTTGCACAGCCTGCATTGGGCTTTCATGTTCCGGGCAAGTTTGATAAAGTACTTAACATTAAAAAATGTTTTTTGCAAGATGATTTTACCAACAGCATCCGAAATTTTGTTAAGGAGTTTGCTCTCGAAAATAACTATTCGTTTATAAACCGTTATTCTCAACAAGGATTTTTGCGCAACTTAATTGTGCGCAACACTACCACTAACCAATGGATGGTGATAGTAATGTTTAGAGACGATGATGAAGCCAACAGAAATAAATTGCTAAATGCCATTGCAGATAAGTTTCCAGAAATAACTTCATTGCAATACATCATCAACACAAAAGGCAACGATACTTTTTTTGATTTGGATGTGCATACGTTTAAAGGCAAAGATTATTTAACCGAAAACATGGATGGATTAAAATTTAGAATAGGCCCTAAATCATTTTACCAAACCAATCCATTGCAGGCTTATCAATTATATAAAGTTGCAAAAGAATTTGCCGCATTAACAGGAAGCGAGGATGTGTACGACTTATATACCGGAACAGGAACTATTGCAAATTTTATTGCAGCCAATGCAAAGTGTGTTACCGGAATTGAAACCGTAGAAGAAGCCATTGAACATGCAAAATTAAATTCGGAAATAAACAACATAACCAACACACATTTTTTTGCAGGTGACATTAAAGAAACTCTTACCCAGGATTTTTTTCATAATCACGGAAAACCGGATGTACTAATTACCGACCCTCCGCGTGCCGGTATGCATCCTGATGTAGTAAAAGCCCTTTGCCATTCGGGCGCAAAAAAAATTGTGTATGTAAGTTGCAACCCTGCTACACAGGCACGTGATATTGCTTTAATGAAAGAGCATTATACTTTTATAAAGGCTCAGCCTGTTGATATGTTTCCGCATACACACCATGTAGAGTGTGTGGCATTGCTTGAGATAAAATGATTATGGGTTGATGTTTGAGATTAGTTAACCTCAAACATCAACCCATAGCTTTTAAACCAATTTTACTTTAACGTTATGGTTTTAATATTACCATTTACCTCAACAGTTGCATACTGGTCGCAACTACCGTTGCCAAAGTCAAGTGTTTTTAATGGCTTTCCTGTTTTAACCATTTCTATTGTACCGCTCACTATCCAGTGGCAACCCATTTCTTTTCGCAGTGCATTTATAATGTTTGCAACATACGCATTGCCGTTGGCATCGGTACCATTAAAATATCCTGTAATTAAATATACATCGTCCCATATTGTGTTGGTGCCATAGCCTGCAATCATTTCGCGGGTGCGCTGGCTGTTCCATGTGTGCGATGCGCCACCGGGTTTAGTTATTTGCATGTTTTGCGCATCAATGCTCCATGTCATGTTGCCTGCACTGTTTATTCCATTGTTTGTAATGATGCGTGTGCCTTGCACATGATTGCTGTCAACGTAATAATTATTAAACGTAACTGTGCGAACCGATCCGGCATCAAAATATTTTCCTGAAAAGTCAACAATAATTTGCCCGCTTTTATAACGCCCGTCAAGCCCCATGCATCCGGTACCAAAATCAATAACCATGTGATGTGGATTTACTGTTGTGTCGAGCGTAACCGTTGCGCAGGATGCAAATGTGTTTGCAGGTGTAACATTAGGGTCTGCAACTACTTTCATCTGGTAAGCGGCATCGGCCATGTTTTCGGCATCAGCCCCTACCCTTTCGCTTTCACTAACATTGCTTGATGTGGTTACATCGGCATTGCTTACATCGGTAACGTCATTAGTGTCTTTTTTACGGCAACCATTTAAGGTGATTAGTCCCACTGCCATCAGTATTATTACCGATGCATTTAATTTTGATTTTAACTTTTCCATCTTGTATTGTGTTTTTGTTTTATGCAGTTATGACGTTGGTTTTAAAAAAGGGTTTAATCAGAAATAATTTTTGTAAGATTTTTTTAATAAGCAGCAGATTTCAATCCATCATTTTGCTGTTCAAATTCAAAAATTTTCTCCAAAACATATAATTGTATCTTCGCACAAATAATTAAAAAAGCAATAGTCATAAATCATTTTAATGAGATTATTTAAAAAACTTCTTGTTCGTTTTAATAAATTTTTTTTCGTGGCTGTGCTTTTTGTTGCCGGAATCATTAGCTCATCATTTTATATAAATCTGCGCAAGCCCATTGATGTAAGCGATGCAGCGCCCGGTGATTTTAAGTGGCTAACCGATTTTTATATTTTAAGCCAATGTCTTTCTATTGAACATTTTGATAAAACACCAGGCAAGTCATACGATAGCAACGGTGTTGCAATGACGGGCGGCAATTACCATCCGGTAAATTTATTTCAGTATGGTATTTTTTGTTTTGATATGTACAGGCATACCAATGATGAAAGTTACAAGAAAAAATGCATTACACAGTTTCGTTATTTTTTAGACTCAACTCAGTATCATATTAAACCGGATGGCTCTATTGCGTTTCCGTATTTTATCAGCTGGCGCGATTTAAAACCACCCTGGTATTCGGGTCTTGCACAGGCCGAAGGCATTATGTACTTAATACGTTATTATTATCTCACAAAAGATGTTCGCGCTTTGGAGTACATTAAACGCTGCTATAATTTTATGATGGTATCGGTAAAAGACAGCGGCACTTACAATGCACTGTCTGATACAACAGCCTGGATTGAAGAGTATCCTAACTCTAAATCAAAACCACAGGTGATAAACGGTTTTATTACTTCCATAATGGGCTTGCGCGAATATTGCTATATGTTCCCTAATGATACCGAAGCAAAAAAAACATTAGCACGGTGTATTAAAACACACAAGCAGTCGGTTTATAAATACGATTACGGAACCGGAATACTTTATGATTTAGGCGAACGGCAACAAGTGGGACCATGGTATATGAAATTTCAGGTGGTGCAAATGAAACACATGTACCATTTGTATAACGACATATTTTATCACGACCTTGAAATGCTGTGGGGCACGTATGCATACAATAAACCTGTGCCGGGTATGTTTGGCTGTTTGCTTACCGACACCAATTATTCGGTACCTGCAATAAATAAAAACAATATGTATGAACCAAACATTTATACATCGTATCTTCTTAAGCCCGACAATATTTTAAGTTTAAGCACCAACCTTAATTCTCAACTCAAAAATTACAGTTCTTTGTTTGATGGCAATAAGGCAAATCAGTATGCATTTAAAACCGACAGTGTTAACCCAACACACTTAGCCATCTCCATTAGTCTTAAAAAAAATATAGATGTTGAACACTTTTTTATCGGAGGTATTTCAGACACTATTGACAAACTGGATATTGACTTTGAATACAAAAAGGATTCGCTTTCTAAATTTAAATCACTTAAAATAAAAAGCACAACAGCCGAAGGTAAAACAAAGTTGTTTGTATCAAAACCGGTAACTGCTTGTGAAATAAAAATTACTTTCAGAAATATGCCTCCCAAAAAGAATTTACTATTGAGCGAAATAAATTTTTACAACAACAGCAGCACCAAAACTCCTGCTTTTTCACATTTCGAATCACAGGAACATGTTTTGAGTACCGGAAAAAATTCGTTTACGTTAAAAAAAGAAAACATCAATGACTTTGTGATTTTTTATAAGTCAGCAAAAAATTCGCAAGAGATGCAAAAGGCTACATGGAAAATTTATAACGGCATACGCAAAGAGAACTTTGATATTACTTCAACAGATAGCTATTGCAAATTTTTGGTGGTGTTTAAAAACGAACCTGGTAGCAAAGCACAACTTATAAAAAATTAAAGTGGCTGGTTTTTATTAAAAATATCAATTCTGTCATTCACATACATTTTTTGGTCGAGTATGTGATGGATAATAAGGTTGTGAATGAGTTCAACAAAGCCATACGAAAAGGCAGGAACATAAAAATTAAAATCACCCATTTTCCGTAGCGGATTGCTTTCTTCAAATCCAGAAAAAGTTACAGTGGTGCATTTTTTATTTTTTGATGCTGCGGCACCATTCAAAATATTTTTTGATTTACCCGAACTGCTTATGCAAAACGTAACATCTCCGGCATCGGCAAACATTTCAATTGATTTTGAAAATACTTCTTCAAAGCCAATATCATTACTTAAACAGGTAAGCAACGAAGTATCATTAAAAGCAGTAGCACGAATTTTTCCGTTTTTCCAATAATCAACAGCCATGTGGCTGCAAATGCCTGCACTGCCCCCATTGCCAATCATCATTACTTTTTTGTTTTGCTGCTGAACGTTAGTTAGCAACACAACTATTTTTTCTACAGCAGTCGCATACTCTATTTTATTTCCGGTAGCATCCGTAACCGAAATACTCTTTAATGCTGCATCAAATGATGAGAGATATTTTTTTTGAAAATCTGAGTTATCCATAATTTATTTTGCCACGAATTACACGAATTTACACGAATAATTAATTAGTGCTAATTAGTGAAATTAGTGGCTTACTTCACAAAATGGTCAATAAATTTTTTTAAATCGTTTTTATAAACAGGATGCGCATTGCCGATTATTTCCACCGCTTTGGCTCCCGTACAATTGCCAACGAATGGAATTAAATCAGGGGCAGCATTTTTATAAGCCAGCAACGATGTAACCGACAGCACCGCATCCCCTGCACCCACCGAATCTTTTACCGATGTTGCAAATGCAGGAGCGCGGTAATATTTTCCTGCTTCAAAATATACCGAGCCGCTTTGCCCAAGCGTAATCTGAATTTTTTTACAGTTGGTTATTTTATTTAATTGTTCAATCAGCAATTCAAGTTTTCCGTTTTTATCTCCAAATGGCAAGCGCAATTCTTTTTCGTCAATAGAAATATAATTGGCCTTTTTGTATTTGGTTATATAATTAAATCCATAGTTATTGCTGTTGGTTTGCGCATTTACACATAAAAACTTTCCTGTAGTTTCAAGATAGCTGATAATGCCCGGTGTAATAAATCCATGCCCAAAATCGGCAATCATCACCATATCAACACCAGCAATTTTTGTTTTTAAATAATCAATCACATCCTTTTCTGTTTCGTCTTTTATAAATTTATCGTTCATAAAAGTAACCTCAAACAGTTTGTTGTTTAAATAAGTGTCAATGTACCTGCGCTTGATATTGCTTGGGCCATCGTCACGAAAAAAAAGTTTTGTGTTCACTTCTGATGCAACTTTCTTTTCTACAATCTCCTGCTGTGTATTTTCTTTGCCAAGCAATGTTACCAATTCAACATTGCCTGCAAACTGATTAAGGTGATTGGCTATTGCCAGCACACCACCGGCATACGATTCGCCATGATGAAAGATGGTGCTAATGGCAGGTGCTTTACTTGCTTTGCCAAGAGGAGTGCAGTAATGATACTCGTCAATTATGGTATCGCCAATTACCAGAATTTTTACATCGGTTAAATCGTCAAGCGTTTTATTTATTTCGGCAGCGCTGTGCTTTTGTTTTAATTGCGAAATATATTCATGCACATTATCATCAAGCGGACTCATGTGCGCATTGATAATTTTGGTAGATGAGAAAACTATTTCCTCGGTAAATTTTATTTCACCACCAATTTCCTTTATAGCATCCTCTTCTTCGTAAATTTTTTGCGTAATGTCATCCTCACGCTTTTTATACTCCTGGCCTTTTACATAAAAGTTTGGCTTTAGCAACTTTATTGTTTCGGTGGCAGTTGCCCAATGGTTGATGGCCACATAATCCACAACTTCCAATGCAGCCACATATTCAGCACGCATGTTTTCATTATACAACGGGCGACCGGGGCCTTTATTTATAAACTTATCCTGTGTAAGTGTTACTATCAAAACATCAGCAAACTTTTTTATGGCTTCAAAATGCTTTACGTGACCCACATGAAGCAAATCAAAACAGCCATGGCTTTGTGCAACTTTTTTGCCTTGTTTTTTAAGGTCAGCAATAAGTTGTGAGAGTTCGGTAAGGGATTTTATTTTGGAGTTGGTCATATTTAAGAAGAACCACTGAGGCACTAAGTACACTAAGTCCCGAAGACTCGGGACACTGAGAAAAAACTTAGTGTTTTCTTTGTGCCCTTCGTGTCTTAGTGGTTTAATTTTTTACAGCCGCAAAGAAAAGGAAAGTTTACGAATGACAGCCAACCATTTTATATGTTTGCCTCCGCAAATTTTCACTTCTGGTACTTTTTGATTGTACATGCAAGATAAACTTATAAAACTGAAAATTTTATTTAACAAACTTAAAATGTTTGGCGGCATTTATTTGTCTTCAGCTTTCGATTTTTTACTGTTTACATTTGGAGTTCCTGCCATTAACACTAAGTTTATTTCATCATCCAAAAAAGTTATTGTTTATTTAGGCGGAAACCTTCCTGCGCGCATTGCACGAATTATTAAATGGCATAAACGGTTTGAAAACTATACAGCAGTTTTGGTTTGCCATAAAGACGGCTACAGGGATAAGTATGTAAATCCCTCGTTAGACCAAGTTTTTCTTTTCCGCAATAAGTGGCATTTGAAAAGAATTTTAAAACAACTTAAAGATGTAAACTTAATTCATGCTTTTGGCCCAAAGAGTTTTTATCCTGCTATTGCAAAACAGTCGACTCAAATTCCATTTGTATATGATATGCAGGACGTGCTTGTAACATACTACGGATTGCAGCCGCAAATCAGGTGGTATAGGGAAGAATTGCCCTATGAAAAATACTGTCTTGAAAACTGCAACGGTTTTGTTTCCCATAGTTTGGAATTTAACGAAGGTATAAGGCGCTATGAAATAAAGAACAAACCAAATAATATTTTTTTTCCTTTATGTTGTGATGATGATGTGCAAGAAAGTAAAAAAGGAAAATTTAATGCCGATGAATTTCATGTTGTATATGTTGGTGAAGTAGCGGGTAGTTTTCGCGACAGTAAGCAGTTTGCCACCATCCAGTTTCATCATATCATTAAAGAATTTTCCAAACAAAAAATTCACCTGCACTTATATGCTGCACCCGGCACTATGAAAGAGGATATTGATGAATACAAACAAATGGAAAAAGAAAATCCATTTGTTCACATGCATAAGTCTGTTCATCAAAGCGAACTTGCCAAAGAGCTATCACAATATGATTTTGGGTTGATTCCTTTTTTCTTTAAGGACACCATGCACGATTGGGCAAAATTTAAATACTCAACATCTTTAAAATTGTTTAACTATGTTGAAGCCGGTATTCCAGTTATATCAACAAAGGAAATTGTTTTTCAGAGCTGGATTGTTGAACGTTATGGAATGGGCATTGCCATCGAGAAAAAAGATATTCCAAACCTAAAATCAATTGTTCAGAAAATAGATTACGCTTTATTGATTCGGAACATTGAAACAAACCGGCCTAAAATTTCTTTAAGAGTTCATTTGCCAAGGCTGCTTAAGTTTTATGAGACTGTTACTCGATAATTAAACCACTAAGGCACTAAGGCCACAAAGTTTCACTAAGCCTTAGTGTGCCTAAGTGCTCTTAGTGTCTTAGTGGTTATTCCATTGGCAGTTTCGCAAACTCCTCGGTTACTAAAGGTACAAGTTGGCTTGTAATGTTCTCTGAATGAAAATTAATGAGCAGTCCTTTAGGTTTATTCGCCAACTTTAAATAGGAAAGTAATTGAGCTTTGTAAAGAGGAATCATAGCTTCAACTGCTTTTAGTTCAACAATTATTAAATCTTCAATCAGCAAATCTATTTTCAAAATTCCACCAAGGTCTTTTTCCTTATAAATAACCGGAACATATACTTGTGATTGCACTACCAATCCATTTGATTTTAGCTCATCAATTAAACATGGCTGATAAACTGATTCTAACAAACCTGGCCCTAAATGCTTATGCACTTCAATAGCGCAGCCAACAATCTTATATGCCAAATCGTTAATATGTCTTTGTGTTATCATCATTTATTCACCACTAATACACTAAGAACACTAAGGCTTAGTGTTCCTTTGTGTTCTTAGTGCCTTAGTGGTTTATTTTTACCCCAAATACTTAAACCAACCCTCCGTAGCTTTTTCAATTGAGGTTGGGTCCCATACAGGTGCTTCGCGCCAATAATCAATATGGCGAATCATTTCGGCTACTCCTTCTTCAAAAGAAACTTTTGCTTTCCAGTTTAAAATGGAATTTATTTTTGAAACATCAGCAAAAGTGCAGTCAGGCTCTCCGGGGCGTTTGGGTATAAAAGTTTTTTCACCACCTAATAACTCTATCAAACGATTTACAGAATACGTATTGTTGCTGCCAACATTAAATATTTTTCCGCCAACATCATTTCTAAGCGATGCGGTATAACATGCATCCACAATATCAGTAACAAAAGTAAAATCGCGCGTTTGTGTTCCATCACCAACAACTGTAAATGGTTTGTTATTTAATTTTTGTGCAAGAAAAACTCCAAACACAGCCCCATAGGTTCCACTGGTGCGCGAACGCGGGCCATACACATTAAAAAAGCGCATGCTGGTTATGTTCATTTTATAAACCTGTGCCCAATGCATACATGTTTGCTCACCTAAATATTTTGTAAGTGCATAAGGATACTGCGGACGTATTTCTGCTGTTTCGGGTGTAGGATAATTATCAGGAATGCCATAGCATGATGAACTGGCTGCATAAATAATGCGCTTAACATTATGCTTACGGCAAGCTTCAAGCACGCTCATGGTTCCATCAACATTACTGCGGAAATATCCAACCGGGTTTTCTATTGAAGGAACAATATCTGCCAGGGCAGCATAATGAAAAACCACATCAACACCTTGGTAGTACTTAAAAGTTTTTTCCCAATCGTTTATATCGGCTTCAACAATTGTTAAGTGAGGATTATCTTTTACATGGTCGAGGTTTTTTCTGCGGCCAGTGGTCATGTTATCTATTACAATAACATCGTAGCCTTCTTTTAAAAGACGGTCAACTGCATGGCTGCCTATAAATCCGCAGCCTCCGGTGATGAGGGTTTTGGGCATGGTTTATTTCTCTCTGAACTTACGAACTGCTTTACTTAATTTATTAAGTCTTCCTCCAACCAACGCATCAAAATTTTCAAGGTGCTGGCGTATTTTCCTATTTGCGGAAGGCATGTGTGATTGCATTACGTCATTATCTATTTTACGATATAACCGGGGAACACCATGTATTTCTGATTCGCTTTTTAAGTGCGGGTGAAATTCTAACACAAAATTATTTTCTGCTGCAAAGTCATCGGCATTAACTCCTCCTGCCGGACGCCAAAACATTCCATGGTCGCGTATCATTAGCATTGCACCAGGTTTTAGCATACGATTAAACTCCTGTATCATTTTCTTAACCAGAGTTGAATTTAACTCAGGCAAAACCTGTACACATAAAACCAAATCGAGAGAATTATCAGGTATTAAATCATAACGCCATGTGGGGATGTGATTTATTACGTTTCCTGAAAAGTCAATTTTAAAATTTTGCTGTTCGATGTAATCGTTGACTTTTTTTCCAAGAGCATGATAGTATTGATTTTGCAGGCAGTATGATTTAGGTACAGCATCCATGCCAATAAAAGTAAAGTCGGTTAACTTGCTCGTCCACAGATTTGCCTGCCTGCCATAACCAGCACCAAAGTCTAATACATTTCTTATTTTAAATCTAAATGGATGCGGATAAAAGTTTGGGAAGATATAATCGTGAGCATTCATAAAATCAATGTTTGATTTATAGCGCTCCCAGTTTATTTCTATTCCAAGATTCTTAAATACCTGCTTGTCGTTTTCGGCACTTAACTCAACAAGGTCTTTTACATAATCGCCTAAGTAATTTGGACTTGGTTCTTTTAACCAGTTAATCCATTCAACAAAATCATTTACTCCGTAGTAATTAAAAAAATCTGCAGGCTCGCCATCTTCGGCAGCAAGCTTTCTTTGTTTTCGCTTTACCTGGTAATCCCATTTTACAAGCCAGTCTTGTATAAATTGCGATTTGTCTCTTTCAAAAACTTGCTTAAAATCATCAAAAATTTTTTCTGCCATTGATAAAAAATAAGGAGGCAAATGTATTAATTTGGAGCCTTACTGTAACAGGAGTTTTTGAGAACTTATTTTTTTGTTTTTATCAAATACGCAAATAGTATACTCGCCATTAGGCAATGCTGATAAATTGAGTTGCGTGTTAACCTGATTTAATTTTTTTGAAAAAACAATTTTGCCTGCTCCATCAAAAATTTTACATACTCCATCTAAAGCCGCTATTTCCAATTTTACATTTACTACATTTTTAGTTGGATTAGGATAGATGAGTATTGTATTTTCTGTTTTAGTTAAATTGTTAGCTGCTAAAACAGGCGCATATTCCCAAAAGGTATTTGAAAAAGACGTAAACGAAGTATTAACCCCTCCCATTCCCATGTATCCATTTACGCCTATTGAAAAATAAGCCCCTTCAAAATGCGGTACTGCCGGAAAATTTGCAAGCTGTAACCACGAATTTAAAACAGGGTCATAAGTCCAATGGTCGTTAAAAATAGTGGCACTGGATGAGCCTGTGTAATTATATCCTTGCGTTACATGGGCAATATTATTTATTATGAAGGAGAACGCTGCATTACGACCCGTACCGGGAAAACCTGCAATTGATGTCCATATATTATTATTTGGGTCGTACTGGTAAAAATCAGTGTAATTATTTCCATTTGCATTGCTTCCAAGCCCAACATAACCAAAGCCATTAAAAACAAAAGAGGTTGCGGCTTGCCGCAACGCCCCCGGAAAATTTGCCTTTTGAGTCCAGCTATCTAAAGCAGGGTCATATTCATACATATCATTATAGTAGTTGTTACCAAATTGAGAACCAGTTCCCATATAACCCTTATTATTTATAGCAAAAGCCACAGCAGTGTATCTTCCTGCTGCCGGATAAGATGCCTTTTGCAACCAACTATTAGTTGCAGGATTATACTGCCAAAGTTGATTTAGAAAACCCGATGTTGAAGAATGGCCTGTTGCAACATAACCGGTGTTTTGAATTACAAACGTTCGGCAAGCATAGCTTGCTGAACTTGGGTAATTGGCTTTTTGGGTCCACAAATTTGTTGAAGGATTATATTCCCAAAAATCTGTATGATAAATTCCATTTATATCTTTTCCGCCTCCCGCGTAGCCCAAACTACCTATAGAAAATGAAAAAGGAGAATATATTGCCCCTCCCCCATAATTCGCTTTCTGTGTCCACACATAAGTTTGCGCATAAGTTATGCTACCTATAAAAAGTAAATACGAAAAGAGTAATAGTTTTTTCATGCTGCTGTTTTTTTCAAATATATTAATTTCCCCCAACAAAAAAAAGCAACCCTGTTACAGGTTGCTTCAATACTATGCCAGAAGAAACTAATTTTTACCCAATATTTGCCACCACTTTAATTGTGGTTTAATGGCCAATGAGAAAGATTGTTGGTGTACCAACAAAAGTTGCCGGTACAAAAAAAGGTTTGGCTGTACATGCTTTTTACTATACCTTTATTGCACCCAATTAAAACCAACATACCATGCCCGATGATGACCATAAATATAATGCCATAAGCCGTGCCTTGCACGCTATGCACAGCATAGACCAAAAACAGGCAACCAACCCACATGATGCTGAAATGTACAAGCAAAAAATTTCGGCTTTTATCATATTAGCCGCATGCCTGGGGTTAAAACATTTGCATGGCAATGTGTATGAAGATGCTTACGGAAAACATTTTGTACAAACTAAATACGGTTATGTGCCGGCAGAAATACATAACGAAAACTTAGTTATTAAAGACCTGTACAAACAACTGCACGATGTACAAAATAAAACTGCTGAACAACTTAAACAATACAATTTACAAATAGAAGAATTGCAACGGGCTGTTACCTACCTTGCCAACGATAAAATTGAATTGCGAAAACAAAATGACGAGCTTCAAAAAAAAGCCGACCATTTGCAATGGGTGCTTAAAGAAATAAACTCACAAACTTTGCAGACCGAAAAGTTTATGGATATAATAAAGATAATAAAGTCAATTCAAAAGGTACTTAACCAACATCAATTTACCCCTGCCATAAAACTTTACCATATTGATATTTTAATTGGCAGGATAAAAAAAATTGTTGAGTAATCCTGATGTTTGCCTTCAAGTAGGCTATTTAATTAAGTTAAGTAGTGATTCCTCACTGCATTCGGAATGACAGTTTAATTTTGGTTAGTGAGAGGGCGCTGTCCCAAAATGTCCGTTCCTAATCATGAGACCCCTCGGCAAGCTCGGGGTGACAGGTTTTTGTTTTTGTCAAGCAGGAGGGAAAAAATGTGAATTTGCCTCTGGCAAATTCACATTTTTTCCCTCCTGCTAATTTTAGAATCAATCTGTCACCCCGAGCTTGCCGAGGGGGCTTTTTTTAAAGTATCAATGGTTTTTCAGCCCCCCCCTCTCCTTTATTTAATCATTAGTGTCATTCCCAACGCAGTGAGGAATCACTACTGACATTGTGCATGTGAAGGTTATTAAAAATTAACGCGCAGGTTCTATATCGCCCCAGTTTTGTCCGTTTTTAATACGCCACAGTTGCATTTTTGAAATGCCAAACTGCTTGCACAACCACCGTGTTGATTTACCCTGAGTAATTCTTTTTTTAAGTATGGCAACGCTGGTGCTGTTAAGTTTAAATGCTTTAGAGTTTTCGGCTCGTTTAGCTTTGGATTTGCGCTTATTATATTTTGTATTGGTTTGCTGGTGTTTGGTTACCTCAGCCTGTGTAGCCCATTTTAAATTTTTTGCTTGGTTGTTTAATTTGTTATGGTCAAGATGTATTACAAAGTTGTGTTTTTCTGATGGCTTGTTGCAAAAATACTCGGCAACCAAGCGATGTACCAACGGATTAAAATAAATGGTTCGTTGCTTTTCATCGGCACTAAACTCTTTGCGGTAATTTTCTTTCATTACGCTAAGCAACTTATCAGCTTCGGCTACCTGCTTTTTGTAATTAAAATATACTTTGTCTTTAATTTTTTTGGCTTTTAACTTAGCTCGCACCGGTGTAATTTGCCGCGTGAGTTTAGAAATTTGATTGCTTAAATAATCAAAGCGCTGCTGGTTTTTTTTTGTACGCGGTTTAAAAAGTTTAAACGATATTACCCGGTAACCATTTATTAATGCCCCGTTTAAAATATTTCCTTTTTTAATTTTTGTAAACGTGCGTATGCGCCCCCTGTCCGATACTTCAATTTTTACATTGTTGGTGTATTCAAAACCCAACTTAATTACTTTCCATTTTTCGCTCATCGTATTTTATGTCTGTTATAGTTTGTTTACATTTAAACAGGCAATGTGTTTTGCCTATTAATTAATTTTAAATCACTGTTGTCCGATTAAAATTTGATATTTTGATATTGAGATTCCTCATTTCATTCGGAATGAAAGTGTAATATTCTTTTTAAGGAGGAGGTTGGGCTTACTTTTGCTCTCCGTGCAAAAGTAAGCCCAACCTCCTCGCAGTTCCCTCTGAATTAATTGTCATTCCGAATATAATGAGGAATCTATTTTGTTTTATCAGACAATACCGATTTTAAATGTGAACTACTGATTGCTTTAAATTTCAATCAACAAAATAAATTAATTTTACCATCAATAAAATTATAAAGAGATGAAAAAAATCAGATTTCTTTTGTTAATCATGTTAGCCACAATATCAAACATTGTTAACGCACAAAACTATACTGCAAAAAAAGCCAAAGCGGGGCCGGATGTATGCGCCATACACATAGGCGGCAACCATTACATAAATATGGACCACATAATTATATACCAGGGAACGGATGTATGCGATATAAAATCGCGCAACGACTCTATGATTATAAACCTACACCTGTTTGAAAAAAACGGAAGCCCTTTAGCTGTAATTGAAAACAGCAAACTTGTGAGTAAAACAAACCGAGTTAAAGTTACTAACACCATCAGCGAATTTTCAGTTGTTTCAACAGATACCAAACAAGTACTGTTTGTTGTAAAAAAAGCAGGCTACAATGAAAAACTAAAACGTTGTGAATTAAAGGTATGGGTAGATGCCTTTTTGCCAAACGGTTATTACTTACTTTGTACACCCGAAAAAAACAGCAGCATGTCATCCGGATTTTCCATAACAGGCTCTGTTTTTGAAAATGGTGGAACAGCCATATCTATTGATTGATTATACAGTAATGAAACGGCAATTGCTTTTATTTTTAATTTTTCCCTTTAGCGTTTGCGCACAACTGCACACTGCCGAAAAAGTTTTTAAAAAAGTAAACAATGCAGTAGTTAAACTTTATAGTTACAACAATAACCGCATGGCCACAGGCCAGGGCAGCGGTGTAATTTTAAAAAGCAAAAAATGGCTTATTACCAATGCCCATAATGCCACAGGAAGCATTTTGGTGGCCGAACATAATGGAAAAGAAATTTTGCTCGATTCGGTTTTGCTTCTTGATAACGAAACCGACCTGATGGTTATTAGGATAGAAACCAAAACCGGAAAAGAATTGGACAACATACCCGACCTTAAAATTTTTAACAGCGATAATATTACCATTGGCCAGCGCATATACGCCATAGGCAGCCCGCTTGATTTTGAAAATTCTATTTCAGAAGGAATAGTTAGCGGCATTCGAATAAAATCCGACACGCTTAAAAAAATGATTCAGATAACGGCACCTATATCGGGCGGCAGCAGCGGTGGCGCAGTGGTAGATGCCAAAGGCCGCTTGCTTGGCATAAGCAGCATGCAAATGGCGGGGCAAGGTGTGCAAAATATAAATTTTGCCATTCCTGTAAATGATGTTTTTGAAACACTTGAACACGGGCCAAAAAAACCAAGCCGCAATGATTATAAAAACCGCATGTTAAAAGCTGATGAGGAATTTAACATGAACCACTATGAACATGCATTATCAAATTACTACAGTGCCTTGTCAACAAAGCTGGCATCAACCGATGATTTTTATAAAACACGTTATATGATGGGCCGGTGCTATATGAACTTGTACGTTACCGATTCGGCCATTGCATGTTTTACGGATTCAAAAAAATACAAGCCACTTAAAACAATGTCGTACTACTTTTTGGGTTATGTGCATACACGCGCTAAACAATTTGAAAAAGCAAGGCTGGCATTTAAGTTAGCCATAATGTTAGATTCTACTTATGCAGATGCTTACACCGGCCTTGCGTTTTTGTATTTTAAAAAAAATGAAATGGATAATGCGCTTACATGGATTGGCAAATCCATTAGCATAGATAAAAACAATAGCAACACCAATTATGTGATGGCGCGGCTTTTATTACAGCAGGGCATGCACGATAAAGGAATTGAATTATTGGAAGGGTTGGTTAGTATAAACAAGAACTTTGCCGAGGGGTATTATTTTTTGGCCGATGCTTATCTTAATAAAGGCAACACCGATAAGGCTTTTGAAATGCAGCAAAAAGCGTACAGGCTAAATCCTTTTTTTAAAATAAGACCGCCTGATTAAAAAAAAATTGCATTGAGGTTTATTAAAATCCTTAGTGCACTTAGTGGTAAAAAAAAAATTAACCACAGAGGCACAAAGGCACTGAGGACATCACAAAAAAACTTAGTGTAAATTGGTGCAATTGGTGGCTTAGGGGTAAAAAAAATAAACCACTTAGACACACAGAGCACTTAGAAACACTAAGAAAAAAAACTTGGTAAAGTTTAGTGTGCCTATTGGCTATTCACCTTATTCCAATAAACAACTTTTTTTAAAGCCTGATTGCGAAACGAGTCAGACACTTTAGAAAAGTCAACAAGGTCAACCTTAAAAGGTACAATGCTTTGTTCAAGATTTTCTTCAATGGCTGATTTAATCAAAACAGGTAACGGTTCCTTTCCTGAAAAACCAATATCAATATCGCTCATCTCATGATGAAGAGCGGTAGCGCGGCTGCCAAAAAGAAAAACATCATATTGCAACTTGTCCACTTGCTGTAGTACAATTTGTTTTGTTAGGGCAACGTAATCATGCAGCATGAGTTTTTATTTTATTTAAAAGTAATTCAAGTTGTTTTTGATAAGAGGGCAATTCAGGTAAAATAAATAAAAAGTTTTCCTGCTTATAAATATGCGAAAGGTTGTTTCGTGCATCTATAATATCAATCAAACTTAGGTAGTGCACTTCATCAATAATTTTTTCGGTAAACAAACTTTTAATAACCGGCTTGGGCGAATTTAAAATTATTCCGTGCTTATCTTCCAAAAATATTTTAGCGGTTTTCCATGCAAGTTCTACACAAATTTCAAACTTTTGAATCATGCCGTTTTGTAAAGTATCTGCTTCGTCTTCGTTATATAATTTTACATCAAGCCGTATTGATTTTGAAAATCCGGTTACTGTTTTTTCAAAATCACTTATAAAAATGTTTAATCGTTGTTTTGTAGTCATAATTTTTTCAAAAGTAACGAATGATTGCACACCATAAACCAATAACACAACACAAAACTTAGTGTACCTTAGTGCACTTAGTGCCTTTGTGGTAAAAAAAAAACAAAACCACTTAGATACATAGTGCACGCAGAAACACTAAGAAAAAAACTTAGTGTAACTTTGTGTCCCGATAGCTATCGGGATAGTGCCTTAGTGGTAATTATTATTACACCAGATAACTAAGAAAGCGAAGGATTAATAAAAGCAAACGCCTTAATTACCCAATTACCTATTTACTAAAACATGGGAGTAATACAACGCCAAAGCATTAAAAATTTTTTTACCAGTTATATTGGGGTGCTTATTGGCTTTGTAAATGTGCTGGTGGTGCAACCAAGGTTTTTAACGCCCGAGGAGTTGGGGTTAACAAGGGTGCTGTATTCGTTTGCGCTATTGCTTAGCACGTTTGTTCCTATGGGAACGGCAAATATTATTATCCGCTTTTTTCCGCATTTCAGAAATCCCGAAAAAAAACACCATGGATTTTTTGGGTTTATAGTTTTTGCCACATTAATTGGGTTTATTGTCATCAGCGTTTTTTTGCTGGTTGGTAGAAATTTAATTCTTGACCAATATGTAGAAAAATCAAAGTTGTTTACTGATTTCTTCTACTTTGTTTTTCCGCTTATTTTCTTTCTCACATTTATTACGCAATTAAATCTTTATTGTTTTTCATTATACAAAACCACAGTGCCTGTGTTTTTAAATGATGTTGTTTCTCGATTGTTTGTTATTGGCCTGGTATCGGTTTATTTTTTAAAGTGGATTACATTATCGTTTTTTATTACTGCCTTTGTAGGTGTGTATGCGCTACAGGTACTACTCATTATTATTTATATCTACTATGAAGAAACACCCGGCTTTAAAATTGATTTGCCAAAATTTAAAAATGTTGGCTGGAATAACATGTTTGGTTATGCCGCTGTGGTGTGGTTTGCTTCGGTTGCAAGTACAGGCTTAAAAGAATTATCAACCGTAATACTCGGAACAAAAATTACGCTTGACCAGGTTGGTATTTATGTGGTTGCTGCGTTTATTCCAACTTTGATTGAAGTACCGCTTAACGCTATTGATAAAATAGCCACCTTTAATATTTCAACAGCAATTAAAAACAAGAATATTACCATTGTATCGGATATTTATAAACGCTCGGCAAAATATTTACTGTTAATTGGGGGCTGGCTGTTTTTGATGATAAATGCAAATTGCGAAAGCCTGTTTCAGTTTTTGCCTGAGAAATACAGAAACGGTTATGATGTTGTTTTGATTTTAAGTTTTGGCACATTGCTGAATATGGCCACAGGATTAAACTCGCAAATTTTATTTTACAGCGAAAAGTTTTTTTACGGAGCCATAACAATGATTGTGGCTGTGGTAGTAAACATATTTTTATTGCTTTGGCTGATTCCGGTTTACGGGGTTATAGGTGCAGCTATGGCAACTGCCCTGTCGGCAATATGTATGAATACGGTAAATACTTTTTTTGTATGGAAGTTTTATAAAACACATCCGTTTGATGGCGGCACATTAAAATCTGTTGTACTAATTGCAGCCATTGCTTTTATTGACTGGTTGCTTCCGCATTATGCGAATCATTTTATTGATATTGCTTTTCACTCCTGCATCATCACAATACTATTTGCCGTTATTGTTTATTGGAGCAAACAGTTGCCAGAGTTAAATAATTTTATTTCAGAAAAATTTTCAAGAAGGTGATTCGGTGTTCTATTTTCTCAACTTGAAACAATGCGATAAGAATTTCACTTAGTTGTTTACACAATTACTGCTAAAAAAAATCCCAAAGGGATGGCATTATTGTAGAATCATATAACAGCAGAATGTAGTTAACCCCGTATGGGTGGTATATCACCCCTCCGGGGTTTTCTTCCTACCATCATTGAATTTTTTATACTAATTTCATGCCTACGGCATTGGGTTAAAGTGGTAGTAGAACATGATTTTTGTCGAACTAATAATAAACTTCAATGCAAAATTTAAACAAGCGTAAACCTTATTTCATTTTATACGGCTGAGCTTTTATATCAATTGAAAAAACTTTATCAGGCGTTTGCGGATTTGATTTTTTCATTGGATTTAATTCTTTGGCTGAATAAATTGCACACAAAGTATTTGAAACACGATAGATATTTTTTCGCTTGTCAACAGGAGTTCCATCAAGCACACCGGCAATAACTTCATAGCGGTTATCTTCGCTGTCTATCCCACAGTCGTGAAAAACAATTACTGAGTTTTCGTCTTTCAATAATTTAAATGCATTGGCTGTATCTGACCTGACTGCATCATATCTATGGTCGCCATCAACAAATATTACATCAAACTTTTTATTGAGTGATGAAAAATCAAACGACATTGAGTTATGTTCGATGTGGGTAATGTTTGGAATGCCTTCTGAAAAAAGTTTTAATACTGAAGCCATTGTTTTATTTCCAAACAGCTCAACTATTTCCTGTTTTGATAAACTTAATGAGGTGCAGTGCTTTGCTACCTGGGCTACGTTTGAAATACTTTCGCCACGCCACGAGCCAATTTCAAAATATTCGCAATCGGAATAGTTACGGCAAATGGCCTTTAAAAAAAGTATATCGTTTGGGTATGAAGTGCCGCTCAGGAAAGTATAGTTGTCAATTTTTTCGTCAAGGTTTTTTACCAAATCATTTATATCAACAAAAGGCAATCCGTTTTTAAAGCCCAACTTGTTTTGTACGTAAATGCGTTTGTCTGCCTCTTCGGTATATTTTAAAAGTGCTTTAAGCACATTTCCAAAATCTTTAAAAATTAATCCTGCAAACTGAACTATGGCTTTGCTACGCGTCATGTTATAAAGTAAAATTTAGTGCGCAAACTTATCACTTTTGTACGATAAATTTTTTGCTTATGTATTGGTTGCCATCAAACAATTGAATAAAGTAAACTCCATTGTTTATTGCGCTCAAATCTATTTTCAATTTGGATTCATCAACTTTTGATCGGGCCACAACTTTATTTGTTACATCAAAAATTCTATAAAAACAATTATTAGAAGCAGTACCAAATGAAACATGTAAGAAATCATTTGCAGGGTTTGGAAAAATTTGTACTTCGTTTTCATATAAAGGAAAAAAGGTTGACGTGGTAAGAAAACAATCGTAAACACAATTAGGTAAACCATATCTGCAATATCCAAATCCCACAGAAGGGCCATTATTTATATAGTTGCAACCTAAACCTTGCTGGTCTGGATTGTCTATTACGCCAAGTGAACCTGCTCCACTAATCGAACAATACACTTTAGCATCAGGTGCTAATTGCAATGCGCAGAAATAATATTGCTGTTGGTTGCTATCAATAGTAGCTCGGCTATTTAATATAGATTGTGAATTCCAGTTTGAAATATCAAATTGATACAAGCAGCCGGGTGCATCTAACTTTGTTGTATAAAGTTTTGACTCGTCAGGCGAAAACTCCACCCCATAAGCCCAAAACATATCCAGTGATTGTATTGATAAGTGATTTGATGCTATACCTGTTGAGTTATCGTAGTTAAATAATTCATACGAAGAATTTCCCCACAGCGCCAAGGCAATTTTATCACCGCAAGGTGAAACCTTCATACAACCGGTAGTACGGGCTACATTATTAAAATGTATTGGGCCTGCATTGCTAAATACTGGTGTTGTATCAAGTCCTGCCGAATCAAGTTTGTAAGAAATAATATCGTCATTGGTCCAATCATTTATTACAATCCAATAATCAGTACCATTAGCATGTTTTGTGGCAGCTACTTTTTCGTATACAGGCAATCGTATTAATACATTTTTTGCTGTTACATCACCCAACCCTCCGTTTAAAGACATATCTACAATTGAATATCGCAAACCATCACCAAGTGCAAGCCCGTCATGATTGTAATCAACCGTAATAATGTAGTATAAACTACCACTTAATGGCTGCTTAAGTATTACAGCATTCATTGATGAGGAGTGGTTGCCCATCAGGCCAAAGCCGTTTGGCATTTGTGCATTGGCCGAAGTATAAACTTCCATTCCATTGGTATAGAAAAGTAAATTGCCCGCACTGTCAGAAATTGAAGCACTGCCCTCCATTTGATTAAACGCAGTGCCAGTAAATGCAACAGGAGTGCCGGTGTTAAAACTTATACCGGCATATTCGCCAAAATTCCAGTTGTAGTATTCCTTTTGTGCATTACAACAAAGGGTGCTTATAAAAAGCAGTAACAATAGTTTTAGATTTTTCATCCGTATATTTTTGTTTTTTCTGTTGGCCAGATGGAATACGCCATATTTATAAGTCTTCAGGTGGCCAAAATTGTATATGGCTATTTCATGTTGTGCTAAAGTAGGTTTTTTAACCCCACTCCCTACCCCCTTTTCCCGCTAATATTCCAAAAAACGCCCTTTTTAACTCTTTTTGCCAAAAAATGGTGTTTGGGGGGTGCTTTTTAAATATAGTATTGATTTTCAACAAATTAAAACTTTTTACAGTACTGTAAAAAGTTTTTACACTACTGCAAAATGCTTGTACAATACTTTAAAAAGTTTTTACACTACTGCAAAATGGTTGTGCAATACTTTAAAAAGTTTGTACAGTGGTGTAAAATGTTTGTACAGTAATTATAAAAGTTTGTACAGTGGTGCAAAATGTTTGTGCAGTAATTATAAAAGTTTGTACGGTGGTGCAAAATGTTTGTACAGTAATTATAAATGTTTTTACAATGGTGAAAAATGTTTGCACAGTTAAGTAAAAACTTTTTACAAAACCACCTTACCGCTTTTTACATTCCCATCATCAAAAAACTTCCACATATAAACTCCCTTTGCCAAGTTTGCAATGGATATGTGTGTGACAGAAGATGTAATTTTTTGTGTCAAAACTTTTTTACCATCCACCTGATATATTTCAAAAAGACAGTGTGCTTTAAGATATTTTTTTGAATCAATATTTAACTGTAAACTGTTGTGGTCAACACTAATGGTTACCTGATTTTCAGTGGCACTTTCATCAACACCGGTAGTTGCACACCAGCGCCACAGGTCGTTAAAAAAAGCAGGAACAGGCGATTGATAAAAACCTCCAAAAACATAGCCGCAGTTACCCACAGCAAACGCCCCACCCGATTGCCGTGCACCTGCGGGCAAACTGGTAAGTTGTGTCCATGGCACCAGGCTGCCGGGGTTAAACTCCCACAAATCGTCATACGTGGTGCCACTTGCATTGCCGGTGTTGCCTGTTGTTATGTATGCTTTGTTATTAATTACAAACGATACAGCGCTGTGGCGCGCAGGGCCAGGAAAGTTTGCAAGCTGTGTCCATGTATTTGTACCTGCATCGTATGAATAAAAATCATCCGTGCCCGCATAAGTAGTTGCATTGCTAAGCCCAAGCCCCACATACCCCAAGCCATTTAACGCAAAGTGCACAGTTCCTTCTTTAACACCACCCATAAAGTTTGCTTTTTGTGTCCAAGTATCCATGGTGGCATCGTATTCCCAAAAATCACTCATCAAGGGCGAGTACCCCAATCCCATATACGCCTTGTTATTTAAAACAAAAATGGCCGATGAATAACGCGCAGCACCCGGAAAATTATTTTTTGATGTCCACATATTAAGTGCCGGGTCGTATTCATGCACACCGGCATTGTTGCTTCCATTTATCCATCCGCAGGCTATGTATCCTTTTCCGTTTATTGCAAATGCAGCACCACCACCAATGTTTGCAGGCATGTTTGCTTTTTGTGTCCATGTATCATTGGTGGTATTGTATTCCCAAAAATCGCTTAGGTAAACGTAGCCGGTTTTAAATCCACCGCCAATGTATGCATTGGTTCCAATTACAAAAATGTTTGGGATTACACGTGCGTCTGACGGCATCGAAGTCATTTGCTGCCATTGTGCCAATGCACATGTGCCTATTAAAATAAATGCCAGTAAGGTTGCTGTTTTTTTCATTGTATAAAATTTTTAGAAGTACAATGTGAATGTACTAACCTGATTTGATAAAACTACTGTTGTGTCTTAAATAAAAATCAAGTACAACCACAGCCGCCATCGCATCCACAATAGGCACTGCACGCGGAACCACACATACATCATGTCGGCCTTTGCCTTCAATAGTTACTTGTTCGCCTTTATCATTTATCGTTTGCTGGCTTTGCATCAAAGTTGATACCGGTTTAAACGCCACGTTAAATGTTACATCCATACCGTTGGTAATGCCACCCACTACTCCGCCCGAATGATTGGTTGCTGTTTTTATTTTTCCATCTTCCATCTTTACAGGCACGTCATTATGTTGCTTGCCGCTAAGCTTAGTGCCGCCAAACCCCGACCCAATTTCAAAACCCTTAACAGCATTAATGCTAAGCATGGCTTTGCCAAGTTCGGCATGCAGTTTATCAAAAACCGGCTCGCCCAATCCGGCAGGCACACCTTTTATCACGGTGCTTATAACCCCACCCAGGGTATCCCCTTTTGCTTTTGTTTCTTCAATAAGTGCAATCATCTTGGCTGCAGCTATTGCATCAGGACATCGAACCGCGTTTGATTCTATTTGCAACGCATCAGCAACAAAATTTTTGGTTTCAATACACACCGTGCCAATGCTGCTTACATACGAGTTGATTTGAACATTTATTTTATTTAACACCAGTTGCGCCACAGCACCTGCCATAACACGAGCCACTGTCTCGCGTGCCGATGCACGTCCGCTGCCGCGATAATCACGTATGCCATACTTTGCATCGTACGTAAAGTCGGCATGCGATGGGCGATAAGCTTGCTGTATGTGTGCATAGTCTTGAGGGCGCTGGTCTTTGTTTTTTACAATCATGCACAAAGGAGCGCCAGTGGTTTTTCCTTCAAAAATTCCCGAAATAATTTCAGGCACGTCATCCTCATTGCGCTGTGTAGTAATTTCCGACTGTCCGGGTCTGCGTCTGTTAAGCTGTTGCTGAATAAAATTTACATCAAGCTCAATTCCTGCCGGGCAACCATCAATTACCACACCCACCATAGCCCCGTGCGATTCGCCAAAGGTTGTAATTCTAAAAAGTGTTCCGTAGGTGTTGCCTGCCATATTGCAGTATATTGTGACAGATTAAAATTTACAGGACTGAATCTTTCTTAATTCCTCTTGCTTCTTTACTCTTTACTCTTTCTTCTATTCTTTTCCTGCATAATCAAATTTAGTTCGCGGCCAGTTTGCCCGGCTATGGAAGTATTTTCGGCCGCACGCCTGAAAAGGTATGGCAGCACCGAAACCACAGGCCCGTAAGGCACATACTTGCACACATTGTATCCGGCTTTGGCCAAATTAAAACTTATGTTATCGCTCATACCCAGCAATTGCGAAAACCAAATGTTTGGGTTTGATGGCGAAATTTTTTTTTCTTTCATCAAATCAACCAGTAGCAGGCTGCTTTCTTCGTTATGCGTACCGGCACAAATAGAAACACGGTCAATGTTAGTTACGCAAATTTTTAATCCTTCATTGTAATCATCATCGCTGGCTTGCTTACTGGGCTGTATGGGCGATGGGTAATTATTTTTTTGCGCACGCGCTCTTTCTTTTTCCATGTAAGCGCCACGCACCAGTTTATAACCTGTAAAAAAGTTATTGTTTTTTGCAAACGCTATTGAGTCTTTTAAAAATGAAAGCCTGTCGTGACGGTAAAACTGAATGGTGTTAAACACAATCGCCTTTTCACGATTATACTGCATCATCATTTCATCAGCCATGTTATCAATAGCCAGCTGAATCCATGATTCTTCGGCATCAATAAAAAGGCGCACATTGTTATCAAATGCAGTTTTGCAAATTGCGTTTACGCGGGTTTTAACTTTAGCATACTCATTGGTTTCAATAGCAGTTAAACCTTGGCGAGCACTAATTTTTTCAAGCAAGCCAAACCGCGCAATGCCGGTAACTTTAAAAACACAAAACGGAATTTTAGCATCTCCCTTAGCATGATTTATTGTTCGGATAATTTCTGAACAGGTTTCATCAAACACTTTTTCGTCCTCCTCGCCCTCAACACTATAATCAAGTATGCTGCCTACATTGTATTTTGCTAAATGCTCAATAGTTGCCTGACATTGCTCAATGGTTTCGCCACCGCAAAAGTGCTTGTAAATGGTAGCCTTTATTATTGGCTTTATGGGCAATCGCAAAGCAATTGCAAAATTGGTAATGGCCGGCCCAATACGCACCAATAAGTTGCTGCTTATGGCTTTAAACAGCCAATAAGCGCGGCTAAGGTCGGCATCGCTTTTTGACTCAAAAGCATTTTGGGTATTTGAAAATGAAATATCAGGCATAATACATTTAACGGCTCAAAGATAAGAATTGAAAAAACTATCATGGCATATCTAGATGTTATAAATGTTTTAAAAAAAATATTTTTTACCAAAAAAACCTTTACCCCATTTTCATAGTTTTGAAACTTCTTGATTGTATTATTGCATAGCTATTAACAAATAATTTTATGAAAAAAATAATCTCAACATTTACATTTATCCTGCTTGCACTTGCATGCCTTGCACAAACATCAAACGTAATTTTGTTTACCGAAAACGGTGAGCGCTTTTATGTAATACTCAATGGCCTTCGCCAAAACGAAAAAGCCGAAACCAACGTAAAGATTACTGACCTAAACGCTACTTTTTACAAACTCAAAATTATATTTGAAGACAAAGCACTGGGCGAAAAAAGTTTTAACCTCGCATTTAACCAGGGTATGGAAACAAGTTTCTCAGTTAAAAAAAATGCCAAAGGCGAATACGTACTCCGCCCGGTAAGCGAAGTTGACATTGCACAGGCTGCACCTGTAGCACCTGCACAAACAGTAATAATGTTTAACCCCGAAGGCGTACACGGAACCATACCTCAAAGTTCTACCTACTCACAACAAACCACTACCACAACAACTACTGCATCTCCAAACGGAAACGTTTCAATGGGCATAAATGCTGGCGATGTAGGCGCTCATGTAAGCGTTAATGTTTCGGGATTTGATAATGCCATGCAAACCACTGCCACCACCACAACAACAACTACTGTAACGCACACCACTACCAATAACAACACAAGCTATGTTGACCCTGTTCCTCCACCGCCTCCTCCATCTTATTTACCCGGTTACAATGGAAACATTGGCTGCCCCATGCCCATGAACCCTGCTGACTTTTCTGATTTAAAAAACTCCATTGCATCAAAAAGTTTTGAAGACAGCAAAATGACCATCGCAAAACAGGTGTTGCAAAATAACTGCCTTGTAGTGTCGCAGGTAAAAGAAATTATGGGTCTTTTTACTTTTGAAGAAACCAAACTTGATTTTGCCAAATACGCATACAACTATACGTATGACATTGGCAATTACTTTAAAGTAAACGATATGTTTACCTTTGAAAGCAGTATAGACGAATTAAACAGCTATATTAACAATCAGAGAAGATAAAGTACCGGGCAGGAAAAATAAGAGTACGTGTTAAATCTTTTTTAAGCTGCTCAAAAAATCTTCTTTCTTTCGCTGTGATACTGTAATGGTGCTTCCATCGCTCATTACCACGTAGCCGCCACGTCCGCTTTGGTACTTCTTTATGTAATCAAGATTTACAAGGTGCGAGTGATGTATGCGTATAAAATTATACTCGGTTAATAAATCTTCAAACTCTTTTAGGTTTTTGCTTACCAGCAATTTTTTTCCGTCATGTAAAAATACCGATGTGTATTTGCCGTCAGCCTCGCAACGCAAAATTGTTTTTATCTCAATAAACTCTAACCCATCGCTTGAAGTCAACCCAATTTTCTGATTATCGGTTGTTTTGCGAACGTTTTGTATCAGGTTGCTAACACGGTCTTTGTTCGATTTTTTATTCTGATTTTCTTCAACCCTTTTCACGGCTTTAACAAGTTCTTCTTCGTCAACCGGCTTAAGCAGGTAATCCATTGCCGAAAACTTTATGGCTTTAATGGCATACTTATCAAATGCAGTTACAAAAATTACTTCAAAGTTTATCTCATCAAACTTTGTAAGCAAATCAAAACCCGAACCGCCAGGCATTTCAATATCCAAAAAAACCAAATCGGGGTCGGTTTGTAAAATAAGGGTATAGGCCTCCTTTACGTTTGATGCCTCGCCTACCACCTTTACTTCGGGGCAATGTGTGGTCAATACCATACGCAGTAACTCGCGTCCGCGCTTTTCGTCATCTACAATAATTGTTTGTAACATGATGTTTAGTTTTTTTCAATTGGGATAGATACTACAATGCGTGTACCTTCAGGCTCATTATTCTTATTTTTCTTGTCTATAATTTCAACTGCAATATTATTGTCGCGAATGTAGTTTAATGTTTTGATTCGGTCATCAATCAGTTGCGTACCGCGCGAAATGTGCCCATGCGGTACCGACTCTTTTAGTTGCCCTGCCGCTTTGCGTCCAATGCCATCATCATCTACTATGCCTCTTATTATGTCGTTATGTTGTTCAAAGGTAAGGGTTAAATTTCCTTTGCGGTTAAGGTTTACCAATCCATGATTAATGGCATTTTCAACAAAAGGCTGAAACAGGGTGCCCGGTATTTCAATGTTTTTATAATCTATCTTATCGTCCACCTTCAAATGAAAATTAAATCCTTCATTAAAACGCATTTGCTCAAGTTCTATGTATAACCTCAGCAAATTAATTTCTTCCTCAAGCGTTACATAATTTGATGTACTGTGGTCAAGAAACATGCGCAGCAGCTTTGAGAATTTACCCAAATACTTATTTGCCGCTGCATGATTGCTGGTGGTAATAAAATACTTTATGGTGTTTAGGCAATTAAAAATAAAGTGCGGATTCATTTGCGCCTGCAATGCTCTTAATTCAAACTCGGCAAACTTTTTATTTAACTCTGTTTTTTGCTGTTCTTTATCGCGTATGCGCCTGATGCGGAAAACGGCTATAAGTGCAAGCAGGGTAAAGCCGGCAATATAGGTAAGAACCAAAAACCATTGGGTTTGCCAAAAAGGAACAGGCACCTGCATAAATGTATTTTTCTCTGTCGAAATAATTCCATACAACCTTACTTTAAATGAATAGTTACCTGGTTTTAAGTTGAAATAACGTGCAAGCCTGTCGCTGGTGGGTTTGCTCCAGTCAATATCATACCCTTCGAGTTTGTATTGAAAATATTGTTTTTGCGGATTTGAAAAACGGGGAGCTGTAAAATAGATTTCAAGTGTTTTATTGGCACGGGGAATTACAAAATTTTCGGAAGCATAAATTTCGCCATTATCAATTTTTATTTTTTCAATGGCTATTTGCGGAACATAGTCATTGGGCAGCATGCGTTTGGTGTTAAGGATCGAAACCCCTTTAATCGTTGGAAACCAAATGTGCGATTCATCTTCCTGCAACACATTCGGCTGAAAGCCTGAGTTAAATTCGTTTGTTTTTAACCCATCCTTTTTATCGTAATACTGAAATGGTATTGAATTTATTTTTTCATCGGCAAAGTCGGTCAAATCGCTTCGTTTAATTGAGTATGCTCCTCTGTTTGTGGTGATCCAAAAATTGTTACCGGCATCTTCGGTTATGCAAAACACATCCGGGTCGGTAATTTCTGATAGCTGCTTGTAAGCAAAAAACTTTTGATTTTTGTAATGACACAGCCCGCCTCCAATAGTTCCTATCCATAATACATTATCCTTGTCAAAATGCATGCACCTAACCCTGTTTGAAGGCAAACCATCATAGGTAGTAAATGCTTTTACATCGTTGCTGGTTACATAATACAATCCGTTGGTGGTGCCTATCCAAATGTTGCTTTCATTGTCCTGCAAAAAGTAAACTGTTTTTGATTTTATTATTTCTTTTTTAAATGGATAAATGCTGTCGTTTACTATAGTATAAACTCCCTTATCAGTACCCAGCCATATTTTACCTGTATTGTCCTCGTAAAGTGCAAAAACAAGTTCATCGGGAAGGCCGTTGCTTTTGGTATAGTGTATAACCTGCTTATCATTTTTATATTTAAACAAACCTCCTCCATAAGTACCTATCCATAAATTTTCACTGCTGTCTTCCAGCAATGACCACACGCAGGTATTGCCTTCTGGAATTTCCTGTCTTATAATTTTGCCGTCTATAATTTTATTTATTCCGCCACAGTTATTGCCAACATATACTATTCCTTTTTTTGATTTCATAACAGGTGCCACACCATCTGAAATAAGTCCGTCTTCAACCGAAAAGGTTTTAAAAATTTTGTAATGCAATTTGTTTACACCAGCACTGTTTGTACCCACCCAAATGTTGTTTTCAAAATCCTGGATTATTGACCGTACGCTGTTTGACGAAAGTCCGTTTTCTTCGCTTATTTGGGTAAAGTCTGTTATTCCTAATACATAAATGCCTTCGTTGTTATAAAACCATTTGTTATTCTGCCTGTCAATAAATACTTCCACGTTACCCGAGTTAAAATTCTCGTCAGGAAATAAAATACGTTCGGCTTTGTTTTCGCTAACCTTAAAAATGCCACGGGATGTACACACCCATAAAAAGTTTTCCTGGTCATAGTCAACGCTTATTACATTGTGCTGCGGCAATGCACTTACCTGCTTGGTAGTACCATTTTTATACTGGTACAAACCAGTTGATGCGGCAATTAAAACCGAATTGTCTTTACCGGCTTTAATAAAATTAAGTGTGCCCTGATTAACACGGTAAATAAAATCAAGAATATTTTGATTAACCGAATACACCTCGTTATTTACATTTGCAATAAACAACGTTCCATCATCGGCAAAGCAAAGTGACTTTACCCGAATGTTGTTAAACGATTTTTCAAAACCGGTAAACCCGTTGCCATCAAATTTAAAAAGATGTCCCTGGTCATCAATAAGCCAAACGTTTTTTTGTTTGTCCTCGTACAGTTTAACAATGGCGCTGGGAATTATTCCTTTTGTGTTTTGGCTGTTTAGTAAAGTAAACTTTATTCCATCAAACCGCACCAGTCCGCTAAAGGTAGAAAACCAAAGGTAACCGTCAGCAGTTTGAAGTATATCTATAACCGAGTTTTGCGGAAGCCCGCTTTCAGAATTAAAAACTTCGATGGAATAATCGGATTCGATGCCAAGGCTTTTTTCGGCAATAAATGATTGTACCTGAGCGGAAATTCCGTATGGCAAACAAAAAATAAAAGATACAAGGCTGTACCACCGTATTATCATACAATGGCAAAGTAAATGATTATTGTAAATAAAAATCCATTTAGAAAATTTAACAATAAGAAATACCTGCCCTTTTATTCCATATTTTTACTTTCTCTATTTTTAAACAAACCCAAGCCACAACAAAAGCATTTTTTTATTCGCTTTAACTATTTCAGCAATTTTATTACCCCAACTGTTTATGACTTCTGAAACGCCCACTATTTATGATACGATAATAATAGGCTCGGGTGCAGCCGGGCTTTCGGCTGCGCTTTGCCTTAGCCGTGCCGGGCAAAAAGTATTGGTGCTTGAACAGCATTATGTACCCGGTGGCTGGTGCCACAGCTTTTATTTAAACGGGCATCGGTTTAGTCCCGGTGTGCATTACATTGGATTGATGGACGAGGGAGACAGCACCAACCAACTTTACCAGGGATTGGGAATAGCAAACGATTTGGTTTTTTTTAGAATGAACCCTGCAGCTTATGAGCATTGCCTGATAGGAAATGAGCGCATTGACATGCCTGCAAATTTTGATTTGCTTTTTGAAACACTTGCCAAACGTTTTCCGCGCGAAAAAAAAGGATTAAAAAAATACCTTACGCTGGTAAAAAATGTTGCTGACGAAATTCAGTTAATACCAAAGATGAACGGTTTTTGGGATAACCTGACCATTGCATACCGTACAAGGCACATGGGCAAGTATGGCTTGTTTAGTTTAAAGCGTGTAATTGACTGGCATATAAAAGACCCTTTGCTAAAAGCGGTTTTAAATGTGCAGTGCGGTGATCATGGTTTGCCTCCATCGAAAGCAAGTTTTCCTATTCATTGTGTGGTAATGGGGCATTATTTTAAAGGAGGGTTTTATCCGATGGGCGGTGGCGGTGCTATTGTAAAAGCAATGACAAGTGCCATAAAAAAATACGGTGGCGAAATAAGAACAGGACAAAGTGTAAAACGTATTTTAACCGAAGGCGATAAAAAAAAGAAAGCCACAGGTGTTGAACTGTCAAGCGGTGAAATTATTTGGGCACACAGGATTGTGTCAAATGCCGACCCGGGAAAAACATTTGATATGGTGGGTAAAAACAACCTGAGTAAAAAATTGCAGGATAAACTTGAAAAAACAAAATATTCGGTAACGGCATTGTTTCTTTTTCTTACGGTGGATATGGATGTGCGCAAGAGTGGCATAGACTCAGGCAACATTTGGTATTTGCAACACGAAGATTTAGAAAAACTATACAAAGAAATGACGGTAGAAGACCTTGTGCAAGGAGAGGAATTTCCGGCATGTTTTATTAGTTGCCCCACGTTAAAAGATCCACCAAGCTATAACGGACACCATCATACCATTGAAGTGGTTACGTTTATCGAGTACAAATCGTATGGTGCATTTGCCAACACAAATGATTACCACACACAGGCCTATGCTAAACACAAAGAGCGCATGAAAGAAAAAATGCTGAACACAGTAGAGAAAGCTTTGCCCGGTGTGCGCAATCATATTGTACACGCAGAACTTGGCACCCCGATGACTTCGGAGTTTTATATTAATACTACAGATGGAAATGTATATGGCACCGAAAAAACTTTTAAGCAACTAGTGCTAAATTCATACAACCCAAAAACAGAAATAGAAAACCTGTATATGTGTGGTGCAAGTATTTTAGCGCATGGCGTGGGTGGTGCCAGCAATTCGGGTGTGCAAACCGCTGCAAAAATTTTAAATTGCAAGGCCGAAGAGTTAATTAAACCTATGGAAGGGCAGCATGTGCGTGTGTATGATGCCGAAAACAGTGCGCAATGGCCACAATGGGTACACAATAAAATGAATGATAAGAAAAGAAGATTTGAACTGGAGGTGGAGGTTAGAAGTTGGAGGATGGATGATTGAGTACAAACAGTTTTTTGTTCAATAAACTACTTTAAAGAGCCACTGACTAAGTCGAGTCAGGCAGAGACACCACTTAATCTGCTGCTAACCAAATCGAGTCAGGCTGAGAGAAAGTGGGTTTTGTTCTGTTTAATGAGCAAACGTCAACCTACTCTATTACCACCCGTTGCTTTTTAACACCCCCATTACCGTTTGTTACCAGTAATTGATATACACCAGCTACATAACGGCTTACATCAAGCAAATGCCGGTGTTCTATCTTTCCGTCAAACACCCTGCGGCCGGTTATGTCAATAAGCACGGCCTTAAATCGCTCCTGCGGGCTTTGGCTCTTAACCGTTATGTTTAACATATCTGTTGCCGGAACCGGAAACACCGTCAAACCAAAATCACCTTCGGTGTCATT